>CAXXBX010000034.1:0-1542959 GCA_964274945.1 Dehalococcoidia bacterium
GTAACAGTAAGTGCTGTTACAGTTATCGAGGGTGCTAGTGTAACCTTGACACTGCAAGGTGTTGCAGGAGTATACACATATGCTGTGAGTGGCAGTGTTACAGATGGAGATATAAGTGTTATAGTTCTGTCTGGTGGAGTGTTTACAGTTCCTGCTAGAGGTCAGACGATAGTAGCATTCACAGTTACAGATGATAACTTTACCGAGGATGCAGAGTCTATAGAGATTACAATTACCGCTCCAGATGGTGCAACTATATCAGTAAGCACAGTGATATCTGCATCAGACCCGTTGAGTGTAAGTATATCTAATGCGGCTGACGTTACAGAGGGGGATAATGAGAGTTCTGAGTTTAGTATCAGTGTAAGTGGTGGTATACTTACAGAGGATCTAACTGTGAGCTACAGCACAGAAGATGCTACAGCCGACTCAAGTGAAGATTACGTATCCGTTACAAATGGTGTAGTTATGTTTACTTCGAGCACTGATTGTGTTTCTGGTTGTTCCAAGACAGTCTCAGTGTCAATAATAGATGACACCGTATCTGAGAATACAGAGCAATTTAGGGTAAAGATAAGTGCTATAGGAGGAGGTCACAGTAATGCACCTAGTATAGCTACAGATACAGCTACTGCTAGCATCTTATATAACGATGGTATAGTGAGTATAAGAGTAGATGAGTCTAGTATTACTGAAGGTGATGCTATGCCAGTTGCTACGTTTACAGTAGAGGCTATGGTAGTTCTTCCTGCTAGTGGTGTAAGTGTAAGTGTGTCAATAGTAGGTAGTGCTATTGAGGGCTCTGACTATGAGGTTATCGGGTTAAGTAGTGTTGCAGTTATCACACTAACAGAGAGTGAAAAGAGTAAGAGTTTCAGTATACAGATTATAGATGATAATGCTCCTGAGTTTACCGAGACTGTAGAAGTGTCAATAAGTGGAGTTCTGCCATCAGGGTTCAATTACGGCACTAGAGCGGTTAGTGTTCTAATAGATAGCGAAGACATAGCAGAGTTTAGTGTAACAGTAAGTGATGTTACAGTTAGCGAGGGTGATATCGTAACTTTGACACTTCAAGGTGCATCTGGAATATACACATATGCTGTGAGTGGTGTAGATGTGAGTGATATAAGTGGTATAGTTCTGTCTGGTGGAGTGTTTACAGTTCCTGCTACAGGTCAGACTATAGTAGTGTTTACAGTAGTAGATGATGTATTGAGTGAAGGTGCGGAGTCTGTATTGTTTACGGTTACTGCTCCAGACGGTGCAATGTTATTAGTAAGCACAGTGATATCTGCATCAGACCCGTTGAGTGTAAGCATATCGGATGCGGCTGACGTTATAGAGGGTGATAATGAGAGTTCTGAGTTTAATATCAGTTTGAGCGGTGGTATACCTACATCAGAGGTAAGAGTGAGCTACAGCACAGAAGATGGTACTGCTATGTCAGGTGAAGACTATGAAGTAGTTAAAAATGGAGTCATTACGTTTACCTCTGATACTGATTGTGTTTTTGGTTGTATGCAGACAGTATCAGTGTCAATAATAGATGATGCTACAGGCGAGGGTTACATAGAGAGTTATGAGTTGTTGTTGAATAGTGCAGTAGGTGGTGGACATTCTGAGCCACCTGTAATAGTTGATGCTACAGGAGTTGCTCTTATATTGGATGATGATGGAGTAGTGAGTATAAGCGTAGATGATGCTAGTATTACAGAGGGTTCTGCTATGTCATTAGCTACGTTCACAGTAGAGGCTATGGGAGTAGTGCCAGTAGAAGGCATAAGCGTTAGTGTAAATATAAGTGGTAGCGCTACTTTAGACACTGACTATGCTCTTGTCGGGCTAGATAGTGTTGCAGTTATCACACTAACTTCTGTTAAGAGTAGTAAGACATTTAGCATAAGAGTTATAAATGATGATATGTTTGAGCTAGATGCTGAGAGTATAAAAGTGTCTCTAAGTGGAGATTTGCCATCAGGGTTCAGTTACGGCACTAGTAGTGTAAGTGTGTCTATAACCAGTGAAGACTTAGCATCGTTCAGTTTAACAGTAAGTTCTGTTACAGTTACAGAGGGTGATATAGTAACCTTGACTATACAAGGTGCTGTAGGAGTATACACATATGCTATTAGTGGTGTTTCTGCAAGCGATGTAAACATTGCCTTGTTAGGTACTGTATCAGTAGGAGTGCCAGATAAGAGTGCCTTTGATGTTACGATAGTAGACGATGTTCTGTCTGAGGGTACTGAGAGCCTGATGATTACAGTTACTGCCCCAGACAGTATTGAGTTATCAGTAAGCACAGTGATAAGTGAGTCAGACCCGTTGAGTGTAAGCATATCTAATGCAGTTGACGTTACAGAAAGTGCAGGCGCAGCTTCAGAGTTTAATATCAGTTTGAGCGGTGGTATACCTACAGAAAATGTAACAGTGAGCTACATTACATTAGACGGCACTGCAACAGCAGGTGAAGACTACGAAATAGTTACAAATGGAGTGATTACCTTTACTGCTGATTCTGATTGTGTAAGCGGTTGCATAAAGACGGTAAGCGTCAGTGTTATAGATAACGAAATTGTAGATAATTCTACAGAGAGTTATGAGTTAGTGTTGCGTAATGCTACAGGAGGCGGCTACACAGAACCACCTGTTATCAGCGTTGCTACAGGATCTGCAAGCATATTAGATAACGACGCATCAGTGAGTATAAGCGTAGATGAACCTAGTATTACAGAGGGTTCTGCTATGTCAGTTGCTACGTTTACAGTAGAGGCTATGGGAGTTATCCCTGCTAGTGGTGTAAGTGTTAGTGTGTCTATAGTAGGTAGTGCTACCTTAGGTACTGACTATGAGGTTATCGGGATAGGTAGTGTTGCGGTTATCACACTAACAGAGAGTGCTAAGAGTAAGAGTTTCAGTATACAGGTTATAGATGATGTAGTTATTGAATCAAACGAAAGTGTAGATGTATCTATACTAGGTACTCTACCGACAAATGTCCGTTACGGTGTTTCTACTGTATCGGTTACTATATCATCTGATGAGGATATAAACTTAAACATAACACCTCTCACTGAGTCGTTTGGAGAGCAGGATAAACTGCTAACGTTTACGGTATCAATACCTTCTGCAGTAAATGAGGCTGTTAGTGTATCCATTGCGATTGCTACACCGGGCACAACGGAATTATCCGTATATTTGAATGGGTCCTGTAGGGTGCTGTTCAATGGTAGAGTAGAGTGCTGGGGGTCTTTTCTTCTTGCAGGTGATTTGCCATCAGCGCCTTGGGGCGATACACCTCTGCGTAGTGTAGTTGTGGGGTATTACTATATATGTGGTCTGCATTTAGATGGTAGCGTAGAGTGCCTAACATATGGCACTGACACAGTCAATATAGCGTCTGTTCCTACTGTAACTAATGCGGTGTACACCTCTATTGATGGAGGTGGGGCACATATGTGTGGTCTTCTATCCAACCGTAGCATAGAGTGTTGGGGCTTGGGTTCACAACCTGGGCTTGATGAAACTACTCCTTATGATGCAAATAATTATAATGGCTTTCTAGCTTACATAATAGATAGAAACCAGGCATTACCACCTGCTAGTGTTCAAGGGCGTGTGATTAGGCTTAGTGCTGGTGGTAATCAAACCTGTGTGTTGTTAGATGATCATAGTTTAGAGTGCTGGGGCTGGGACTTCTTCGCCCAACAATTTATTTTGCTTGATCCAGTTGCATATCCCCAGCCTGAGAATAGACTCTTTAGTGAGGTATCCGTAGGTGGGTTTGGAGCCTGTGGGCTACTGCTTGAGGATAGTACACCCTTATGTTGGGGGCACGATTTTATTGCTAACCCCGGCGCATATAATGATGTACCTATGACAGATATATCTGTTAACTTTAGCATCTCTGCCTGTGGTATACGTCGGGATAACGGTCGTGTTACATGCTGGAGTAATGGGAACGATTTTTCCCACACAGGTGGAAGCACAGAGTATAGTGCATTGGGTAGCGATTCATATCCCTTATATAACCCCTTTGTGCGTTTGGCACACAACTGTGGTATACGTCGGGATAACGGTCGCGTGGAGTGTTTTGTTACTAGTGCCGAATTTGTTGGATTTGTTGTGCCTTCTATCTCCCCTGTTGCACTATTTGAGGGTAGACGTGTTGAGGAGTCTATTGTTAGTGTTAGTATACCACAAGGTAGCACTACTGGCACGTTCACCCTAAACTATAAGGATGATGATTTATCCTCGCTTAGTGGTTTGTATCTATTGAATGTGCTTGGCAGTTCTGCTCCTAGCTTGAGGCAAACGAATTTACCGTATGTAGAAGTGTTTGATAACGATATTAATTTATCATCTGACTTGCAAGAGGTATCGGAGGTTGATACAGCAGGAATAGAGTTTACTGTTGGTTTTATTGATAACCGTATATTTGAGGTTATAAGTGTTAGTGAAGTAACGTTCACGGTATCGTTTAGCGGTAGTGCAACTATTGATACTGACTATACAATGTCAGGGCTAACTACTGCTAATGTGGTGGTATTGGATACCAATAATCTTCAAGATACCTTTACTATAGTGCCTATTGATGACACTGTGTTTGAACCTGATGAGCAGATAGTGGTAACTCTAAGTGATACACTGCCAAGTGGTGTTGAGTATACTGTTCCTAGTGTATCGGTTACTATGGTGGATGATAAACAAGCGGGTATCTCCATAGATGTTGACAACCCTGTACTGCGTGAGGGTGATGCTATATCTGTTGCAACATTCACTATAACGGCGGAAGGTTCACTGCCCGGTGGTTCTGTTACGTTTACTGTGGCAGTACTTGGGACAGCTGTAGAATCTGAGGATTATACTACCTCTTCCCCCTTGATCAGTAGCGTTACGTTGACGGAGAGCAATATTATCACATATGCGTTTACAATCATAGAAGACATTGTGTTTGAGGGCGGTGAGACGATAGTATTATCTATAGCTGAGCTACCTGTAGGGACTGAGTTTAGTGATACGTCTAAGACTGAGGTTAGTATCTTAGATAATACGCAGATAATAGCCTCTGTTGAACCTTCACAGTTAGCGGAGGAATCGTTATCTTCTGCGGTGTATACATTAGAGTATTTCGGAGCCCCACTTACTAGTGATCTGGATGTAACAATTGAGTTTAGAGGTAGTGCTACTGAGGGTGTTGACTATGTATTATCGGATCTACCTGCTAACAAAGTAGTAACGTTTACTAGTAACATTACAGTGGTAACGTTTACGTTGGACACAGTAGATGATGAAGATTTTGAACATGATGAGACAGTAATTCTTGTAGGTGTATCACCAGACAGTCTTGATTTTAGATTTGAGAATAGTAATTTTGTGATACTATTTAGCGATTCTGTATCACTGGAACTCTCACCAGTAGAGATTAGTTTTTTGGAGAGTGCTAGAGAGGTTACTTTTGATGTTTCCTTACCTAGTGCTTTGACTGAGGATGTTACGATACCTTATGAGATTACGACGCTGGGTACTACAGAGATAGCAGTATCAGACAATGCAGTGTGTAGAGTGCGGTTTGATGGTAAAACAAGGTGTTGGGGTAAGTTAAGTAGTAACAGTAACTTTGTATCTCCTTGGGATTCTACTACTCTGTTGGAGAGTGTAGTTATGGGTGGTTACTTCGTGTGTGGTTTGTTGTTAGATGGTAGTGTAGAGTGTCATGCACAGGCACAGGATGATCTATTTGACATAGTAGATGTTCCTGTTACAACTCGTCCGTTTGTAGGTATAAGTGTGGGTGAGGCACATGCTTGTGGTGTTCTGTCTAATGGTAGAGTTGTGTGTTGGGGTATTGGCTCTGATCCAAATGTTGATGAGAGTAGATTGAGTTTTACTGACTATGATCAGGCGGTTCCACCTCTGAGTATACAGACATTTGTGAGTGCTATAAGTGCTGGAGAGCATCATACGTGTGCGTTGTTAGAGGATTCTAGTGTTACCTGCTGGGGTGCGAACTTGTTTGGCGAGTCTACGCCTCCATCTGGTGAGAAGTTCAGTAAGTTATCGTTAGGTTCCAGCCACAGTTGTGGTTTGAGGGTATCGGATGGTTCGGTGTTGTGTTGGGGTGATAACAGCCAGGGACAATTGAATGCTCCTTCTGGTGAGTTGCGATTTATAAGTGCTGGAGCAGATTATACTTGTGGTATACGAGTAGATAATGGTGATACTAATTGTTGGGGTTCTGTAAGTGATATCTATAGCACTGGTTACAGTGCCATATCACTAAAGAAAGAGCCTAGTAACAACTATGCGTGTGGTATACAGTCTTCTGATGGTGGTGTTTCTTGCTTTATAAACGAGAATCCAGTGAAGTATTCTGTTCCTGAGTTTCCTGTAATTCTACCTTCTAGCGATCGTATATCGCAGTTAACAGGTAGTGTTGTGCTAGTTCAAGGTAGTAGTAGTGCAGTAATATCGCTGAACTTCAAGAATGACGATATATCGTCTGCTAGTGGTCTGTATCTATTGCGTACTAACCCTACTGGTAGTTTCGAGCGTAGTAGTGTGTCATATGTAGATGTGTATGATAACGATGTGTATATTTCTGCGAGTATATCAGAGATATCAGAGGGTGCTAATGTACCAATGACTACGTTTGCTGTTGGTTTTGTGGACAATGATCTGTTTGGTATTATAGATGCTCAAGCGGTTACAGTTACAGTATTGTTTAGTGGGGATGCAAGTCGTGGAGTTGACTATACAGCGTCAGGGCTACCTGCTGGTGATATGTTAGTTCTAAATAGTAGTAACTATATGCGTGAGTTTAGTGTATCTACTATAGATGATGGTATATTTGATCCGAGTGAGGAGTTGGTGGTCAGTGTTTCTGGTGAACTACCTATGGGAGTTGAGTATAGTAGAGTATCTTCAGCAACTGTGATTATATCTGATAACGATACAGGTATAAGTATAAGCGTGGACAAAGAAGAGTTGTTTGAATCTGGTGGTGGATCAGTGGCATTGTTGAGTGTAGAGTTATCTGGAACTATGTTGCCTGTGGGTGTTAGTGTTGCTGTGGAGTTAGAGTTATCAGGCACTGCTAGTATAGGATTAGATTACACTGTGCCTGTTTCTTCTGTGAGTATAGTTACGTTAAGCAGAGATGTTAGTGTTTTAACGTATGCGTTGGCATTAGTGGATGATTCATTGGCGGAGTTATCTGAGGAGGTTGTTGCAAAGCTGAGAGGTTTGAACTTGCCTTTTGGAGTAAGTATTGCTGATGGTTCTGACGAGTTGAGAGTGAGTATAGTAGACAATGACACGTATGTGTATGTAGAAGTAGACAGAGCTCGGTTATTGGAGGGTTCTCCTGATTCTATAGCTGTAGTTACATTGCGTAGTACATCTGGGGTAGTTCCTGCTAGTGGTGTAAGTGTGAGTGTGTCTATAGGTGGTATTGCTACAGAGGGTGCAGACTATGAGGTTATAGGCTTGGCATCTAACAGAGTTATTGAACTAAGTAGTTCTGAGAGTAGTAAGACATTTGGCATAAGAGTTATAGATGATGCAGAATTTGAGTTTGTGGCAGAGGATGTAGAGGTGTCAATAAGTGGTGGGTTACCTGTTGGGTTGCGTTATGGCACTAGTAGTGTAAGTGTGTTGCTAGATAGCGAAGATATACAATCGTTCACTGTAAGTGTTAGTGCTGTTACAGTTAGTGAGGGTGCTAGTGTAACCTTGACACTGCAAGGTGTTGCAGGAGTATACACCTATGCTGTGAGTGGAAGTGTTATAGATGGAGACATAAGTGGTATAGACCTATCTGGCGGGGTGTTTACAGTTCCTGCTAGGGGGCAGACTATAGTAGTGTTTACAGTAATAGATGATGTATTGAGTGAGAGAGCAGAGTCTGTAGAGATTACAGTTACTAATCCAGATGGTGCAACTATATCAGTAAGCACAGTGATATCAGCATCAGACCCGTTGAGTGTCAGCATATCGGATGCTGATGATGTTACAGAGGATGCAGGATTAAGTTCTATATTCAGTATTACATTAAGCGGTGGTGAACCTACAGAAGATGTAATGGTTACCTACAGGACAGAAGACATTACTACTGAGAGTGTTAAGGATTACGTATCTGTTACGAGTGGAGTTATTACGTTTACCTCTGGCAGTGATTGTGTAAGTAGTTGTGTTGAAACAGTATCAGTTTCAATAATAGATGACGCTATAGGTGAGAGTTACATAGAGAGTTATGAGTTGTTGTTGAGTAGTGCAGTAGGTGGTGGACATTCTGAACCACCTCTAATCACTGACGCTACAGGAGTTGCTCTCATATTGGATGATGATGGTGTAGTGAGTGTAAGAGTAGATGATGCTAGTATTACAGAGGGTGATCCTATGTCAGTTGCTACGTTTACAGTAGAGTCTATAGGAGTTCTTCCTGTTAGAGGTGTAATTGTAAGTGTGTCTATAGTAGGTAATGCTACTGAGAGTACTGACTATGAGATTGAAGGCTTGGACTCTAACAGAGTTATTGAACTAAGTAATGCAGAGAGTATTAAGACATTCAGCATAAGAGTTGTAAACGATGCCGTATTTGAGTTAGATGTTGAGAGTGTAGAAGTGTCTATAAGTGGTGATTTGCCATTAGGGTTCAGTTACGGCACTAGTAGTGTAAGTGTGTTGATAGATAGCGAAGATATACAATTGTTTAGTGTAACAGTAAGTGCTTTGACAGTTAGCGAGGGTGATATTGTAACCTTGACACTGCAAGGTGCACCTGGTGTATATACATATGCTGTGAGTCGAGGCATTACAGATGGAGACATAAGTGGTATTAATCTATCGGGCTTGTTTACAGTTCCTGTTAGTAGTCAAACAGTAGTAGTGTTTACAGTAGTAGATGATGTATTGAGTGAGAATGCAGAGTCTGTAGAGATTACAGTTACCGATCCAGTTGGTGCAACTATATCAGTAAGCACAGTGATATTTGCATCAGACCCGTTGAGTGTCAGTATATCGGATTCGTCTGATGTTACAGAGGGTGCTAATGTAAGTTCTGAGTTTATTATCAGTGTAAGCGGTGGTGAACCTACAGAAGATGTAATGGTTACTTACAGGACTGAAGACATTACTACCGAGGGAAGTAAGGATTACGTATCTGTTACTAGTGGAGTTATTACGTTTATGTCTGGGAGTGATTGTGTAAGTAGTTGTGTTCAGACATTAACAGTGTCAATAATAGATGATGCTACAGTTGAGAGTTACATAGAGAGTTATGAGTTGTTATTGAGTAGTGCAGTAGGTGGTGGACATTCAGAAACTCCTGTAATAGTTGATGCTACAGGAGTTGCTCTCATATTGGATGACGAAAGTAGTGTATTGAGTATAAGAGTAAACAGTAATAGTATTACCGAGGGTTCTGCTATGTCAATAGCTACGTTTACAGTAGAGTCTATGGGAGTAGTTCCAGCAAGTGGTATAACTGTGAGTGTAAATATAAGCGGTAGTGCTACCGTAGGTACTGACTATGTTGTTGAAGGCTTGGCTGCTAACAGAGTTATTGAACTAAGTAGTACTGAGAGTAGTAAGACATTTGGCATAAGAGTTCTAGATGATGCAGAGTTTGAATTAGATGCTGAGAGTATAGAAGTGTCTCTAAGTGGAGTTCTGCCATTAGGGTTTGTGTATGGAGTTAGCATCGCTACTGTGTCTATAGTAAGTGAAGACTTAGCAGAGTTTAGTGTAACAGTAAGTGCTTTGACAGTGTCAGAGGGTGATAGTGTAACCTTGACACTGCAAGGTGTTACAGGAGTATACACATATGCTGTGAGTGGAGGCGTTACAGATGGCGACATAAGTGTTATAGATCTGTCTGGTGGAGTGTTTACAGTTCCTGCTAGAGGGCAAACGATAGTAGCATTCACAGCTACAGAGGATAACTTTACCGAGGATGCAGAGTCTATATTGATTACAGTTACTGCTCCAGCTGGTGCAACATTATCAGTAAGCACAGTGATATCTGCATCAGACCCGTTGAGTGTAAGCATATCTAATGCGTCTGACGTTACAGAAGGTGCAGGTGTCAGTGCTGAGTTTAGTATCAGTGTAAGTGGTGGTATACTTACAGAAGATGTAACTGTGAGCTACAGCACAGAAGATGCTACAGCCGACTCAAGTGAAGATTACACAAGTATTACAAATGGTGTAGTTATGTTTACTTCGAGCACTGATTGTGTTTCTGGTTGTGCCAAGACAGTCTCAGTGTCAATAATAGATGACACTGTATTAGAGGCACTAGAGCAGTTCAGTATAAGGATAAACAGTGCTACAGGTGGTGGACATAGCAACTCTCCTACTATATCTACTGACACTGCTACTGCCCGCATCCTAGATAATGATGGTGTAGTGAGTATACGCGTAGATGAGAGTAGCATTGCAGAGAGTGGTACAATGTCAGTTGCTACGTTTACAGTAGAGGCTATAGGAGTAGTGCCAGTAGAAGGCATAAGCGTTAGTGTAAATATAAGTGGTAGCGCTACTTTAGACACTGACTATGCTCTTAGCGGGCTAGGTAGTGTTGCAGTTATCACACTAACCTCTGTTGAGAGTAGTAAGACATTTAGCATAAGAGCTATAAGCGATGATATTGAAGATGATAAAGAAACGGTAGAAGTATCTATATCTGGTAACCTACCTGTAGGTCTTAGTTTTGGCACTAGAGCAGTTAGTGTTACTATATTAAACCGACCTATTCTTGTAAGTATTGTACCTGCAAATGTATCTGTGTTTGAAGATGTTGGTACTATAAACTTTGAGTTTGCATTATCTGAGTCGGTGCCTAGTAGCATAGCTGTATCTTGGAGTGTTATAGCACCTCAAGTTAGTGTAGGTGTTGGTGATGGTTATGCCTGCCGTATAGTTGGAGATGGAACTGTGCAGTGCTGGGGTAACGGTGCAGGCAATGCACATGTACCTCCTGCAGGCATAAAGTTCACTAAGATAAGTGTTACTAGTGATAATACTTGTGGGATTGATACAACTGGTTCTATACGTTGCTGGGGTGATGACGATTTAGGTGAAATAATCACAGGACCTACTGTTGAGAAGTACAAGGATATATCAGTAGGAAGATTGCACGTCTGCGGTATACTGTTATCTGATGAAGTGAATTGTTGGGGGCATAATACCTCTGGTCAAGCCACTCCACCTTCTGGTAACGACTTTGTGTCTCTAGCTGTTGGGGGTTTCCACACATGCGGTCTAAAAGAGGATGGTAGTGTAGATTGCTGGGGCTTTAGTAGCGTCGCAACATCCGTGCCTTCTGGGGTTACATTCAAATCCATATATTCTGGTCAATTCTTCACTTGTGGATTGACTGATGAAGATACAATGCAGTGCTGGGGTGTTAATTCATACGTTATACCTCTAGGGAACCCTACATTTACAAAGATAGCGGTAGGCGATAGATATACCTGCGGTATAAGGCTTGATGGAACCTTACAATGTTTCGGTGATATAGGAGTAGTAGGTTCTGGAGCTAGCGTACCTGCATCTTATACAAATACTAAGGTTACTGATATTGGGACTTATGATCGTGCCAACTGTGCAGTACGTGCTGATAATGGTAACGTATTCTGTTGGGGTGCAGGTTATGATGATGGCAGTATTACTGTTCCTTTGTTACCTACATCACCTTACCCTGCTTTAGAGAGTCATATAGATACAGTAGGAGTTTATTCATCTACTAATGCTGTTATACCTGCAAATACTCTGACTATAAGTGTAAGCGTGCCTGTTACGGACGCTCCACTACCTACTGGAGATACTTTGTATGTAGTAAGGGTGGATGGTATATCAATAAATGATCCATCTGTTGTAGCTTCTGATGTGTCTGTCTCATCTATAGATTATCAGTCTGAGCTAACTGTACAAGATAACGATACGATTATAGATATATCAGTTGATAAAGCAAGCATAGAAGAGGGTGAAGTAAGTTCTATAGCAACGTTCACTGTTAGCGTTGGGAATGTGGTTTCTTTGCCTTCTGATGGTATAACTGTGGCTGTGCAGGTATCTGGCACAGCATTGGCGGGTGAAGACTATGAGTTTGTTGGCATTAGTGTTTCAGTTATCACACTAACAAACAGCGGTACGAGTGAAAGTTTCAGTATAAGAGTTATAGACGATACTGATATTGAGATAGAGGAAGATGTAAAGGTATCTATATCTGCGGATGCGTTACCTTCAAGGTTTAGATTTGGCACTACAGAGGCTACTATTACTATAATTAGTGAAGATGTGGATCCAGCATTGCCTGTAACGTTTAGTGTAGTGCTATCTAGTGATAATGTAAACGAGGGCGATACTGTAGATTTGACTATATCTGGTGTTGAAGGGGTATACACATATGCTGTGAGTGGAGGCATTACAGATGGAGACATAAGTGTTATAGTTCTGTCTGGTGGAGTGTTTACAGTTCCTTCTAGAGGTGAGACTATAGTAGTATTCACAGCTACAGATGATAACTTTACTGAGGATGCTGAGAGTGTAGAGATCACAGTTACTAATCCAGCTGGTGCAACTATGTCAGTAAGCACAGTGATATCTGCATCAGACCCGTTGAGTGTAAGCGTATCGGATGCAGATAACGTTACAGAGGGTACTAATGTAAGTTCTGTATTCAATATTACATTGAGTGGTGGTGAACCTACATCAGATGTAGTTGTGATCTACAGGACAGAAGACATTACTACCGAGAGTGGTAATGATTACGTATTTGTTACTAGTGGAGTTGTTACGTTTAGGTCTGAGAGTGATTGTGTAAGTAGTTGTGTTCAGACAGTATCAGTGTCTATCGTAGATGATGATACAGGTGAGAGTTACGTAGAGAGTTATGCGTTGTTGTTGAGTAGTGCAGTAGGTGGTGGACGCAGTGAACCACCTGTAATAGTAGATGCTACAGGAGTTGCTATTATATTGGATGATGATGGAGTAGTGAATATAAGCGTAGATGATACTAGTATTACAGAGGGTTCTGCTATGTCAATAGCTACGTTTACAGTAGAAGCTATAGGAGTTCTTCCTGTTAATGGATTAAGTGTTAGTGTAAATATAAGCGGTAGTGCTACTATAAATACTGACTATAATCTTATAGGGTTAGCTAGTAGTATTGCAGTTATCACACTAACAGATAGTAAGAAGAGTAATAGTTTCAGTATACAAGTTATAGACGATCCTGATATTGAGATTGCCGAGGCTGTAGAAGTGTCTATAAGTGGTGCATTGCCATTAGGGTTTGTGTATGGAGTTAGCCTTGCTAGTGTGTCTATATTAAGTGAAGACATAGCACCGTTTAGTGTAAGTATAAGTAGTGTTACAGTGTCAGAGGGTGCTAGTGTAACCTTGACACTTGCAGGTGCATCTGGGGTATACACCTATGCTGTGAGTGGCAGTATTACAGATGGAGATATAAGTGTTATAGTTCTGTCTGGTGGAGTGTTTACAGTTCCTTCTAGAGGTGAGACTATAGTAGTATTCACAGCTACAGATGATAACTTTACTGAGGATGCTGAGAGTGTAGAGCTTACAGTTACTAATCCAGACGGTGCAACTATGTCAGTAAGCACAGTGATATCAGCATCAGACCCGTTGAGTGTAAGCGTATCGGATGCTGATGATGTTACAGAGAGTGATAATGTAAGTTCTGTATTCAGTATTACATTGAGTGGTGGTGAACCTACAGAAGAGGTAAGAGTGATCTACAGGACAGCAGACATTACTACGGAGGGTGATAAGGATTACGTATCTGTTACTAGTGGAGTTGTTACGTTTAGGGTCTGAGAGTGATTGTGTAAGTAGTTGTGTTCAGACAGTGTCAGTGTCTATCGTAGATGACAATACAGGTGAGAGTTACGTAGAGAGTTATGCGTTGTTGTTGAGTAGTGCAGTAGGCGGTGGGCATTCAGAGCCACCTGTAATAGTTGATGCTACAGGAACTGCCCGCATCTTGGATGATGATGGAGTAGTGAACATAAGCGTAGATGATACTAGTATTACCGAGGGTTCTGCTCTGTCAATAGCTACGTTTACAGTAGAAGCTATAGGAGTTGTTCCTGCTAGTGGATTAAGTGTTAGTGTGTTTATAGGCGGTAGTGCTACCGTAGGTACTGACTATGTAGTTGAAGGCTTGACATCTAACAGAGTTATTGACCTAAGTAGTATTGAGAGTAGTAAGACATTTGGCATAAGAGTTCTAAACGATGATATGTTTGAGCCAGAAGCTGAGAGTGTAGAAGTGTCTGTAAGTGGTGCATTGCCATTAGGGTTTGTGTATGGAGTTAGCCTTGCTAGTGTGTCTATATTAAGTGAAGACATAGCACCGTTTAGTGTAAGTGTAAGTAGTGTTACAGTGTCAGAGGGTGCTAGTGTAACCTTGACACTTGCAGGTGCATCTGGGGTATACACCTATGCTGTGAGTGGCAGTATTACAGATGGGGACATAAGTGGTATTAACCTATCGGGCTTGTTTACAGTTCCTGCTAGAGGTGAGACTATAGTAGTATTCACAGCTACAGATGATAACTTTACTGAGGATGCTGAGAGTGTAGAGATCACAGTTACTAATCCAGATGGTGCAACTATGTCAGTAAGCACAGTGATATCAGCATCAGACCCGTTGAGTGTAAGCGTATCGAATGCCTCTGATGTTACAGAGAGTGCTGGAGTAAGTTCTGTATTCAGTATTACATTGAGTGGCGGTGAACCTACAGAAGAGGTAAGAGTGATCTACAGCACAGAAGACATTACTACCGAGGGTGATAAGGATTACGTATCTGTTACTAGTGGAGTTGTTACGTTTAGGTCTGAGAGTGATTGTGTAAGTAGTTGTGTTCAGACAGTGTCAGTGTCAATAATAGATGACAATACAGGTGAGAGTTACCGAGAGAGTTATGCGTTGTTGTTGAGTAGTGCAGTAGGAGGTGGACACAGTGAGCCACCTGTAATCACTGACGCTACAGGAACTGCCCGCATCTTGGATGATGATGGAGTAGTGCGTCTAAGCGTAGATGATACTAGTATTACAGAAGATGATGCTATGTCAATAGCTACGTTCACAGTAGAAGCTATGGGAGTTGTTCCTGCTACTGGATTAAGTGTTAGTGTGTCTATAGGAGGTAGTGCTACCGAGGGTGTAGACTATGTAGTTGAAGGCTTGGCATCTAACAGAGTTATTGACCTAAGTAGTATTGAGAGTAGTAAGACATTTGGCATAAGAGTTCTAGATGATGCAGAGTTTGAGTTTATGGCAGAGGATGTAGAAGTGTCTGTAAGTGGTGCATTGCCATTAGGGTTTGTGTATGGAGTTAGCCTTGCTAGTGTGTCTATATTAAGTGAAGACATAGCACCGTTTAGTGTAAGTATAAGTAGTGTTACAGTTAGCGAGGGTGCTAGTGTAACCTTGACACTTGCAGGTGCATCTGGGGTATACACCTATGCTGTGAGTGGCAGTATTACAGATGGGGACATAAGTGGTATAGTTCTGTCTGGTGGAGTGTTTACAGTTCCTGCTAGAGGTGAGACTATAGTAGTATTCACAGCTACAGATGATAACTTTACTGAGGATGCAGAGACTGTAGAGATCACAGTTACTAATCCAGACGGTGCAACTATATCAGTAAGCACAGTGATATCAGCATCAGACCCGTTGAGTGTAAGCGTATCGGATGCCTCTGATGTTACAGAGAGTGCTGGAATGAGTTCTGTATTCAGTATTACATTGAGTGGTGGTGAACCTACATCAGATGTAAGAGTGATCTACAGGACAGAAGACATTACTACCGAGGGTGATAAGGATTACGTATCTGTTACTAGTGGAGTTGTTACGTTTAGGTCTGAGAGTGATTGTGTAAGTAGTTGTGTTCAGACAGTATCAGTGTCAATAATAGATGACAATACAGGTGAGAGTTACGTAGAGAGTTATGCGTTGTTGTTGAGTAGTGCAGTAGGAGGTGGACACAGTGAACCACCTGTAATAGTTGATGCTACAGGAGTTGCTATTATATTGGATGATGATGGAGTAGTGAATATAAGCGTAGATGATGCTAGTATTACAGAGGGTGATGCTCTGTCATTAGCTACGTTTACAGTATCAGCTATGGGAGTTGTTCCTGCTACTGGATTAAGTGTGAGTGTGGATATTTCTGGTAGTGCTACCGAGGGTGTAGACTATGTAGTTGAAGGCTTGGCATCTAACAGAGTTATTGAACTAAGTAGTATTGAGAGTAGTAAGACATTTGGCATAAGAGTTCTAAACGATGATATGTTTGAGTTTATGGCAGAGGATGTAGAAGTGTCTATAAGTGGTGTATTGCCATTAGGGTTTGTGTATGGAGTTAGCCTGGCTAGTGTGTCTATAGTAAGTGAAGACATAGCACCGTTTAGTGTAAGTGTAAGTAGTGTTACAGTGTCAGAGGGTGCTAGTGTAACCTTGACACTTGCAGGTGCATCAGGGGTATACACCTATGCTGTGAGTGGCAGTGTTACAGATGGAGACATAAGTGGTATTAACCTATCGGGCTTGTTTACAGTTCCTGCTAGAGGTGAGACTATAGTAGTATTCACAGCTACAGATGATAACTTTACTGAGGATGCAGAGACTGTAGAGATTACAGTTACTAATCCAGATGGTGCAACTATGTCAGTAAGCACAGTGATATCAGCATCAGACCCGTTGAGTGTCAGCGTATCGGATGCCTCTGACGTTACAGAGAGTGCTGGAGTGAGTTCTGTATTCAGTATTACATTGAGTGGTGGTGAACCTACAGAAGATGTAATGGTTACTTACAGGACAGAAGACATTACTACGGAGGGTGGTAAGGATTACGTATCTGTTACTAGTGGAGTTGTTACGTTTAGGTCTGGGAGTGATTGTGTAAGTAGTTGTGTTCAGACAGTATCAGTGTCAATAATAGATGACAATACAGGTGAGAGTTACGTAGAGAGTTATGCGTTGTTGTTGAGTAGTGCAGTAGGAGGTGGACACAGTGAACCACCTGTAATCACTGACGCTACAGGAGTTGCTCGTATATTGGATGATGATGGAATAGTGAATATAAGCGTAGATGATGCTAGTATTACAGAGGGTGATGCTCTGTCAATAGCTACGTTTACAGTAGAAGCTATGGGAGTTGTTCCTGCTACTGGATTAAGTGTTAGTGTGTCTATAGGAGGTAGTGCTACCGAGGGTGTAGACTATGTAGTTGAAGGCTTGGCATCTAACAGAGTTATTGAACTAAGTAGTATTGAGAGTAGTAAGACATTTGGCATAAGAGTTCTAAACGATGATATGTTTGAGTTTATGGCAGAGGATGTAGAAGTGTCTATAAGTGGTGTATTGCCATTAGGGTTTGTGTATGGAGTTAGCCTGGCTAGTGTGTCTATAGTAAGTGAAGACATAGCACCGTTTAGTGTAAGTGTAAGTAGTGTTACAGTGTCAGAGGGTGCTAGTGTAACCTTGACACTTGCAGGTGCATCAGGGGTATACACCTATGCTGTGAGTGGCAGTGTTACAGATGGAGACATAAGTGGTATTAACCTATCGGGCTTGTTTACAGTTCCTGCTAGAGGTGAGACTATAGTAGTATTCACAGCTACAGATGATAACTTTACTGAGGATGCAGAGACTGTAGAGATTACAGTTACTAATCCAGATGGTGCAACTATGTCAGTAAGCACAGTGATATCAGCATCAGACCCGTTGAGTGTCAGCGTATCGGATGCCTCTGACGTTACAGAGAGTGCTGGAGTGAGTTCTGTATTCAGTATTACATTGAGTGGTGGTGAACCTACAGAAGATGTAATGGTTACTTACAGGACAGAAGACATTACTACGGAGGGTGGTAAGGATTACGTATCTGTTACTAGTGGAGTTGTTACGTTTAGGTCTGGGAGTGATTGTGTAAGTAGTTGTGTTCAGACAGTATCAGTGTCAATAATAGATGACAATACAGGTGAGAGTTACGTAGAGAGTTATGCGTTGTTGTTGAGTAGTGCAGTAGGAGGTGGACACAGTGAACCACCTGTAATCACTGACGCTACAGGAGTTGCTCGTATATTGGATGATGATGGAATAGTGAATATAAGCGTAGATGATGCTAGTATTACAGAGGGTGATGCTCTGTCAATAGCTACGTTTACAGTAGAAGCTATGGGAGTTGTTCCTGCTACTGGATTAAGTGTTAGTGTGTCTATAGGAGGTAGTGCTACCGAGGGTGTAGACTATGTAGTTGAAGGCTTGGCATCTAACAGAGTTATTGAACTAAGTAGTATTGAGAGTAGTAAGACATTTGGCATAAGAGTTGTAAACGATGATATGTTTGAGCCAGACGCTGAGAGTGTAGAAGTGTCTATAAGTGGTGTATTGCCATTAGGGTTTGTGTATGGAGTTAGCCTTGCTAGTGTGTCTATAGTAAGTGAAGACATAGCACCGTTTAGTGTAAGTGTGAGTAGTGTTACAGTTAGTGAGGGTGCTAGTGTAACCTTGACACTTGCAGGTGCATCTGGGGTATACACCTATGCAGTGAGTGGCAGTATTACAGATGGAGACATAAGTGGTATTAACCTATCGGGCTTGTTTACAGTTCCTTCTAGAGGTGAGACTATAGTAGTATTCACAGCTACAGATGATAACTTTACTGAGGATGCCGAGACTGTAGAGATCACAGTTACTAATCCAGACGGTGCAACATTATCAGTAAGCACAGTGATATCAGCATCAGACCCGTTGAGTGTCAGCGTATCGGATGCCTCTGATGTTACAGAGAGTGCTGGAGTAAGTTCTGTATTCAGTATTACATTGAGTGGTGGTGAACCTACAGAAGAGGTAAGAGTGATCTACAGCACAGAAGACATTACTACGGAGGGTGGTAAGGATTACGTATCTGTTACTAGTGGAGTTGTTACGTTTAGGTCTGGGAGTGATTGTGTAAGTAGTTGTGTTCAGACAGTGTCAGTGTCAATAATAGATGATGCTACAGGTGAGAGTTACGTAGAGAGTTATGCGTTGTTGTTGAGTAGTGCAGTAGGAGGTGGACACAGTGAACCACCTGTAATCACTGACGCTACAGGAGTTGCTCGTATATTGGATGATGATGGAATAGTGAATATAAGCGTAGATGATGCTAGTATTACAGAGGGTGATGCTCTGTCATTAGCTACGTTTACAGTATCAGCTATGGGAGTTGTTCCTGCTACTGGATTAAGTGTTAGTGTGTCTATAGGCGGTAGTGCTACCGAGGGTGTAGACTATGTAGTTGAAGGCTTAGCATCTAACAGAGTTATTGAACTAAGTAGTATTGAGAGTAGTAAGACATTTGGCATAAGAGTTCTAAACGATAATATGTTTGAGCCAGATGCTGAGAGTGTAGAAGTGTCTATAAGTGGTGCATTGCCATTAGGGTTTGTGTATGGAGTTAGCCTTGCTAGTGTGTCTATATTAAGTGAAGACATAGCACCGTTTAGTGTAAGTGTGAGTGCAGTTACAGTTAGTGAGGGTGATAGTGTAACCTTGACACTTGCAGGTGCATCTGGGATATACACCTATGCTGTGAGTGGTAGTATTACAGATGGAGACATAAGTGTTATAGTTCTGTCTGGCGGAGTGTTTACAGTTCCTTCTAGAGGTGAGACTATAGTAGTATTCACTGCTACAGATGATAACTTTACTGAGGATGCTGAGAGTGTAGAGATTACAGTTACTAATCCAGATGGTGCAACTATATCAGTAAGCACAGTGATATCAGCATCAGACCCGTTGAGTGTAAGCGTATCGGATGCTGATGATGTTACAGAAGGTTCTAATGTAAGTTCTGTATTCAGTATTACATTGAGTGGTGGTGAACCTACAGAAGATGTAATGGTTACTTACAGGACAGAAGACATTACTACGGAGGGTGGTAAAGATTACGTATCTGTTACTAGTGGAGTTGTTACGTTTAGGTCTGGGAGTGATTGTGTAAGTAGTTGTGTTCAGACAGTGTCAGTGTCTATTATAGACGACGCCACACCTGAGAATACAGAGCAGTTCAGTGTAAGGCTAACCAATGCTACAGGTGGGGGACACACCGATTCACCTACTATATCTACTGACACAGCTACTGCTAGCATCATAGATAATGATGGTGTAGTGAGTATAAGTGTAGATAATAATAGTATTACAGAAGGTAATGCTATGTCAGTTGCTACGTTTACAGTAGAGGCTACAGGAGTAGTGCCCGCAAGTGGCATAAGTGTGAGTGTAAATATAAGCGGTAGTGCTACTGTAAATACTGACTATGATCTTATAGGGTTAGCTAGTAGTGTTGCAGTTATCACACTAACAGATAGTAATAAGAGTAAGAGTTTCAGTATACAAGTTATAGACGATCCTGATATTGAGATTGCCGAGACTGTAGAAGTATCTATATCTGGTGAGTTACCTGCTAATGTTGTGTTTGGCACTACAGAGGCTACTGTTAGTATATTAAGCGAAGATGTGAGTCCAGTATTGCCTGTAACGTTTAGTGTAGTGCTATCTAGTGATAAAGTAAACGAGGGCGATACTGTAGAATTGACTATACAAGGTGTTGCAGGTTCATACACCTATGCTGTGAGTGGTATACAGGCAGATGATGTAAGTGGCATAGGTTTGTCAGGTGTGTTTATGTTATCCTCTATAGGTCAAACGGTAGTAAAAGTTACAGTAGTAGATGATGTATTGAGTGAAGGTGCAGAGTCTGTAGAGATTACAGTTACTGCTCCAGATGGTGCAAATATGTCAGTAAACACAGTGATATCTGCATCAGACCCGTTGAGTATAAGCATATCAGATGTTGAAGTTGCTGAAGGTGAACCTAACGATGTTACATATGTAACAGTCGCAGTATCTGTTATCGGAGGTATACCCACAGATGCAATCACATTCCACCCAATCACTGATGAAGGTAGCAGTACAGCCGGGGCAGACTACTTAGATGTAGATTTTAGTACTAATATTGTGTTTAACTATAGTAAATGTGCATTGTCCTTGATTTGTACAGAGATTCTAACATTTGCAGTGTTAGGTGATAATCTAGCAGAAGACACAGAGCAGTTTAGTGTTCAAGGATTACTGTTAGGTACTGGTGGTCATCCTGATGCGCCTACTATTTCCAAAGGTGTAGTAACTATATTAGATAACGACTACCGTCCGACTCGTGTTTCTGGGCAGGAGTTTGCTAGTTCCCTACCGTTGGCAGTAGGTACTACTGTAAGAGTATCACTATCTGGTTACTTTACAGATCAAGATGATGACGATGCAGTGTTGAGTTATAGTGTAGTGAGTGATACAGGTGATACAGGGTTGAGTGCTAACATTGTCAGTGGTAATGTGTTATCTGTTAGTGCAGTGAAGGCATTAAGTGTTACATTATCCATATATACTACAGATGGTGCTAACAGAAGCACTGACTTTATAAGTACTACTATTAGCACTGTTCCTACATTATCTATATCTAGTTCTCTGAGTACTATTAGAGAGGGTTCAACAATCTCAACTGCATTGTTGACATTGAAGTTGTATAGTCTAAGTTCAGATGTGGTAGAGGTTAATGTTGGCTTGAGTGGGAGTGCCTCACAAAAGATAGGTGCTGTTGGAACTACAGGAGACTATGAGGTATTATTGGGTTCTAGAGTGATAGAAGTTGTATCTGTAACCCTTGCTGCTGTAGGAGGTGTTGGCGAGACTGTTATAGGTATACGTGCGATTGATGATACTGCATTTGAAGCTACTGAACGAGTAGTTGTTTCTGTAACTCCTCCTATGAATACTGTATTAGATACTACTTTTCCATTAGAGTTACTTGTAGAAGATAATGATGGAAAAGTAGGGCTATTATGTGCAGATAGAACAAACGAAGTAGTGATATTACAGAATAATAATCAATTTGGTATATCGTTATCAGGTTGGGAGTTACGAGAAGTGCAGGCTGGCAAGCAAAATCCTGCATCATATGTATTTCCATCTGGTACGTATGTAGAGACTGGTGAGTTTGTGCGTGTATACAGTATTACATCGGCTGGTGTGGTGCATGCATTCGGAGTATCTAATATATGGAATCAGGATGGTAGTGATACAGTATCTCTGTATAATGCTGGCAGTGATAGGCTCTTTAACCGTAATACAAGTAGTAATTGTAGCGATGCATATGATTTAAATGTAGAAGTATCGTCTGTATCTAGCAATGTATCAGAGGGCGGTACTGCAGAGTTCTCTGTAACTTTGTCCAATCCTGCTCCTTATATTAGGAATGCGGAGGTTGATTGGGCTATAGCAGGCGATGTTGAATCATCGGACTATATGGTTACCCCAACTACATCAACACGTCTATCTATTGTGGGTAATAAAGAGGGTAAAATATCTCTACTGATTACTGATGATACTGACACTGAAGGCTCTGAGCGTGTAACTATAGAGTTATCTAGTGTCTCTTCTTATGGATTTGCTGCTAGTGATATTGTGATATCGCAGAGTAGTGCTACTACAGTAATATCTGCATCAGACCCGTTGAGTATAAGCATATCTAATGCTGTTGATGTTACAGAGAGTGCTGGAGTAAGTTCTGAGTTTATTATCAGTGTAAGTGGTGGTAGCCTTACAGAAGATGTAACTGTGAACTACAGCACAGAAGACGGCACGGCAACAGCAGGCACAGATTATGCAAGTGTAGCTAACGCTATAGTTACCTTTGATGCAGGCACAGATTGTGTAAGTAGTTGTTCCGAGACAGTATTAGTGTCTATTATAGATGACACCGTATCTGAGAATACAGAGCAGTTCAGAGTAAAGATAAACAGTGCTACAGGTGGTGGACATTCAGAGCCACCTGTAATAGTTGATGCTACAGGAGTTGCTATTATATTGGATGATGATGATGGAGTAGTGAACATAAGCGTAGACACTAATAGTATTACAGAGGGTAATGCTATGTCAGTTGCTACGTTTACAGTAGAGGCTACAGGAGTTGTTCCAGCAAGTGGTATAACTGTGAATGTAAATATAGGAGGTAGTGCTACTATAAATACTGACTATGATCTTATAGGGTTAGCTAGTAGTGTTGCAGTTATCACACTAACAGATAGTAAGAAGAGTGCGAATTTCAGTATACAAGTTATAGACGATCCTGATATTGAGATTGACGAGAGTGTAGAAGTATCTATATCTGGTGAGTTACCTGCTAATGTTGTGTTTGGCACTACAGAGGCTACTATTACTATAGTTAGTGAAGATGTGAGTCCAGCATTGCCTGTAACATTTAGTGTAGTGCTATCTAGTGATAAGGTAAACGAGGGCGATACTGTAGAATTGACTATATCTGGTGTTGCAGGTTCATACACATATGCTGTGAGTGGCATAACTGCAGACGATATAAGTGGCATAGGTTTGTCAGGTGTGTTTATGTTATCCTCTATAGGTCAAACAGTAGTATCGTTTACAGTTGTAGATGATGTATTGAGTGAAGGTGCTGAGACTGTATTGTTTACAGTTACTGCTCCAGATGGTGCAACTATATCAGTAAGCACAGTGATATCTGCATCAGACCCTTTGAGTGTAAGCGTATCGGATGCGTCTGATGTTACAGAGAGTACAGGTGTCAGTGCTGAGTTTATTATCAGTGTAAGTGGTGGTATACCTACATCAGATGTAACTGTGAGCTACAGCACAGAAGAAGGCACGGCAAAAGCAGGCACAGATTATACAAGTGTAGCTAACGCTATAGTTACGTTTAGTGCAAGCACTGATTGTGTAAATGGTTGTTCCGAGACAGTATCAGTGTCTATTATAGACGACACTATATTAGAGAATATAGAGCAGTTCAGTGTAAAGATAAACAGTGCTACAGGTGGGGGACATTCAGAGCCACCTGTAATAGTTGATGCTACAGGAGTTGGCACAATCCAAGACAGTGACACACTACCGTTCAGTGTAAGTGTGAGTGATGTTACAGTGTCAGAGGATGATAGTGTAGAGTTAACTATACAAGGTGTTGCAGGTTCATACACCTACGCTGTGAGTGGTATACAGGCAGATGATGTAAGTGGCATAGGTTTGTCAGGTGTGTTTATGTTATCCTCTATAGGTCAAACGGTAGTAAAAGTTACAGTAGTAGATGATGTATTGAGTGAAGGTGCAGAGTCTGTAGAGATTACAGTTACTGCTCCAGATGGTGCAAATATGTCAGTAAACACAGTGATATCAGCATCAGACCCGTTGAGTGTAAGCGTATCGGATGCGTCTGATGTTACAGAGAGTACAGGTGTCAGTGCTGAGTTTATTATCAGTGTAAGTGGTGGTATACCTACAGAAGATGTAACTGTGACCTACAGCACAGAAGACGGCACAGCAGAAGCAGGCACAGACTATACAAGTGTCGCTAACGCTATAGTTACGTTTAGTGCAAGCACTGATTGTGTAAGTAGTTGTGTTCAGACAGTATCAGTGTCAATAATAGATGACGCTAACCCAGAGAGCACAGAGCAGTTCAGTGTAAAGATAAACAGTGCTATAGGTGGTGGACACAGCGATTCACCTACTA
Organism: Dehalococcoidia bacterium; assembly: GCA_964274945.1. Lineage (GTDB taxonomy): Bacteria > Chloroflexota > Dehalococcoidia > Lucifugimonadales > Lucifugimonadaceae > CAXXBX01. The sequence continues at coordinate 24,618 of CAXXBX010000034.1, forward strand.
TATCTACTGACACTGCTAATGTCCGCATCATAGATAATGATGGTGTAGTGAACATAAGCGTAGACACTAATAGTATTACAGAGGGTAATGCTATGTCAGTTGCTACGTTTACAGTAGAGGCTATAGGAGTTGTTCCTGCTAGTGGTGTAAGTGTAAGTGTAAATATAAGCGGTAGTGCTACTATAAATACTGACTATGATCTTATAGGGTTAGCTAGTAGTGTTGCAGTTATCACACTAACAGATAGTAAGAAGAGTAAGAGTTTCAGTATACAAGTTATAGACGATTCTGATATTGAGATTGCGGAGAGTGTAGAAGTATCTATATCTGGTGAGTTACCTGCTAATGTTGTGTTTGGCACTACAGAGGCTACTATTACTATAGTTAGTGAAGATGTGGATCCAGCATTGCCTGTAACGTTTAGTGTAGTGCTATCTAGTGATAAAGTAAACGAGGGTGACACTGTAGATTTGACTATATCTGGTGTTGCAGGTGTATACACCTATGCTGTGAGTGGCATAACTGCAGACGATATAAGTGGCATAGGGTTATCAGGTATGTTTATGTTATCCTCTATAGGTCAAACGGTAGTAAAAGTTACAGTAGTAGATGATGTATTGAGTGAAGGTGCTGAGACTGTAGAGATTACAGTTACTGCTCCAGCTGGTGTAACGTTATCAGCTACTACAGTGATATCTGCATCAGACCCTTTGAGTGTAAGCGTATCGGATGCGTCTGATGTTACAGAGGGTGATAATGTAAGTTCTGAGTTTATTATCAGTGTAAGCGGTGGTATACCTACATCAGATGTAACTGTGAGCTACAGCACAGAAGACGGCACGGCAGAAGCAGGCACAGACTATACAAGTGTAGCTAACGCTATAGTTACGTTTAGTGCAAGCACTGATTGTGTAAGTAGTTGTGATAAGACAGTCTCAGTGTCAATAATAGACGACACTATATTAGAGGATCTAAAGCAGTTCAGTGTAAGGATAAACAGTGCTACAGGTGGTGGACACAGCGATTCACCTACTATATCTACTGACACAGCTATTGCCCGCATCGTAGATAATGATGGAGTAGTGAACATAAACGTAGACACTAATAGTATTACAGAAGGTTCTGCTATGTCAGTTGCTACGTTTACAGTAGAGGCTATAGGAGTAGTGCCCGCAAGTGGCATAAGTGTGAGTGTAAATATAAGTGGTAGTGCTACTATAAATACTGACTATGATCTTATAGAGTTAGCTAGTAGTGTTGCAGTTATCACACTAACAGATAGTAATAAGAGTAAGAGTTTCAGTATACAAGTTATAGACGATACTGATATTGAGATTGCCGAGAGTGTAGAAGTATCTATATCTGGTGAGTTACCTGCTAATGTTGTATTTGGCACTACAGAGGCTACTATTACTATAGTTAGTGAAGATGTGAGTCCAGCATTGCCTGTAACATTTAGTGTAGTGCTATCTAGCGATAAGGTAAACGAGGGCGATACTGTAGAGTTGACTATATCTGGTGTTGCAGGTGTATACACATATGCTGTGAGTGGTATACAGGCAGATGATATAAGTGGCATAGGTTTATCAGGTGTGTTTATGTTAACTGCTATAGGTCAAACGGTAGTAAAAGTTACAGTAGTAGATGATGTATTGAGTGAAGGTGCAGAGTCTGTATTGTTTACAGTTACCGCTCCAGATGGTGCAACTATATCAGTAAACACAGTGATATCAGCATCAGACCCGTTGAGTGTAAGCATATCTAATGCTGTTGATGTTACAGAGAGTGCAGGTGTCAGTGCTGAGTTTATTATCAGTGTAAGTGGTGGTATACCTACATCAGATGTAACTGTGACCTACAGCACAGAAGACGGCACAGCAGAAGCAGGCACAGATTATACAAGTGTAGCTAACGCTATAGTTATGTTTGGTGCAGGCACTGATTGTGTAAATGGTTGTTCCGAGACAGTAGCAGTGTCTATTATAGACGACACTATATTAGAGAATATAGAACAGTTCAGTGTAAAGATAAACAGTGCTACAGGAGGTGGACATACCGATTCACCTATTATATCTACTGACACAGCTATTGCTCGCATCATAGATAATGATGGGGTAGTGAACATAAACGTAGACACTAATAGTATTACAGAAGGTTCTGCTATGTCAGTTGCTACGTTTACAGTAGAGGCTACAGGAGTAGTTCCAGCAAGTGGCATAAGTGTAAGTGTAAATATAAGTGGTAGTGCTACTATAAATACTGATTATGATCTTATAGAGTTAGCTAGTAGTGTTGCGGTTATCACACTAACAGATAGTAAGAAGAATAAGAGTTTCAGTATACGAGTTATAGACGATTCTGATATTGAGATTGCCGAGACTGTAGAAGTATTTATATCAGGTGAGTTACCTGCTAATGTTGTGTTTGGCACTACAGAGGCTACTATTACTATAGTAAGTGAAGATGTGAGTCCAGCATTGCCTACAACGTTTAGTGTAGTGCTATCTAGTGATAAAGTAAACGAGGGTGACACTGTAGATTTGACTATATCTGGTGTTGCAGGTGTATACACCTATGCTGTGAGTGGCATACAGGCAGATGATATAAGTGGCATAGGGTTATCAGGTGTGTTTATGTTATCCTCTATAGGTCAAACGGTAGTAAAAGTTACAGTAGTAGATGATGTATTGAGTGAGGGTACTGAGAGCCTGATGATTACAGTTACTAATCCAGCTGGTGCAACTATATCAGTAAGCACAGTGATATCAGCATCAGACCCGTTGAGTGTAAGCGTATCGGATGCGTCTGATGTTACAGAGAGTGCTGGAGTAAGTTCTGAGTTTATTATCAGTGTAAGTGGTGGTATACCTACATCAGATGTAACTGTGAGCTACAGCACAGAAGACGGCACAGCAGAAGCAGGCACAGACTATACAAGTGTAGCTAACGCTATAGTTATGTTTGGTGCAGGCACTGATTGTGTAAATGGTTGTTCCGAGACAGTCTCAGTGTCAATAATAGATGACACTACACCAGAGGGCACAGAGCAGTTTAGAGTAAAGATAAACAGTGCTACAGGTGGGGGACATACCGATTCACCTATTATATCTACTGACACAGCTATTGCCCGCATCCTAGATAATGATGGTGTAGTGAATATAAGCGTAGATGATGCTATTATTACAGAGGGTGATACTATGTCAGTTGCTACGTTCACAGTAGAGGCTACAGGAGTAGTTCCAGCAAGTGGCATAAGTGTGAGTGTAAATATAAGCGGTAGTGCTACTATAAATACTGACTATGATCTTATAGAGTTAGCTAGTAGTGTTGCAGTTATCACACTAACAGATAGTAAGAAGAGTAAGAGTTTCAGTATACAAGTTATAGACGATCCTGATATTGAGATTGACGAGAGTGTAGAAGTATCTATATCTGGTGAGTTACCTGTGGGGTTGCGTTATGGCACTACAGAGGCTACTATTACTATAGTTAGTGAAGATGTGAGTCCAGCATTGCCTGTAACGTTTAGTGTAGTGCTATCTAGTGATAAGGTAAACGAGGGCGATACTGTAGATTTGACTATATCTGGTGTTGCAGGTGTATACACATATGCTGTGAGTGGTATACAGGCAGATGATATAAGTGGCATAGGGTTATCAGGTGTGTTTATGTTATCCTCTATAGGTCAAACGGTAGTAAAAGTTACAGTAGTAGATGATGTATTGAGTGAAGGTGCTGAGACTGTAGAGATTACAGTTACTGCTCCAGCTGGTGTAACGTTATCAGCTACTACAGTAATATCTGCATCAGACCCGTTGAGTGTAAGCGTATCGGATGCGTCTGATGTTACAGAGAGTACAGGTGTCAGTGCTGAGTTTATTATCAGTGTAAGTGGTGGTATACCTACAGAAGATGTAACTGTGACCTACAGCACAGAAGAAGGCACAGCAACAGCAGGCACAGATTATACAAGTGTAGCTAACGCTATAGTTACGTTTAGTGCAAGCACTGATTGTGTAAATGGTTGTTCCGAGACAGTATCAGTGTCAATAATAGATGACACTACACCAGAGGGCACAGAGCAGTTCAGTGTAAGGGTAAACAGTGCTACAGGTGGTGGACACAGTGAGTCACCTGTAATAGTTGATGCTACAGGAGTTGGCACAATCCAAGACAGTGACACACTACCGTTCAGTGTAACAGTAAGTGCTGTTACCGTTAGCGAGGGTGATACAGTAACCTTAACACTGCAAGGTGCTGTAGGAGTATACACATATGCTATTAGTGGTGTGTCTGCAAATGATGTAAACATTGCCTTGTCAGGTAATGTATCAGTAGGAGTGACAGGTAAGCATACCTTGGATGTTACTATAGTAGACGATGTTCTGTCTGAGGGTACTGAGAGCCTGATGATTACAGTTACTAATCCAGACAGTATTGGGTTATCAGTAATCACAGTGATAAGTGAGTCAGATCCTTTGAGTGTTAGAGTGTTAGATGCTGCTTCTGTGTCTGAGGGTGATGCAGGTGCTGATAGCAAGTTAGAGTTCATTGTGAGAGTATCTGGAGGTATACCTACATCGGATGTAGTTGTGAGTTACAGGACAGAGGGAGGCAGTGCTACTGCAGGTGAGGATTACCAGAGTGTAAGAGATGGTGAGTTGCGATTGAGTAGTTCCAGCTGCACTAACATACCATGCGATGAGCCCATAGAGATATCGTTGCTAGGAGATAATGAAGCAGAAGGTGATGAGAGTGTAGAGTTGCATCTATTGAGTGTATCAGTGAGTTCTGGCTTGAGTGTTAGTATATCAGATGCACTAGGTATTGGCACTATATTGAATGACGACTACAATCCTGTAGTGTTGATTCCAGAGATGCGTGTATTATCGTTGGTGCGAGGTACTAGTGTGAGTGTAGAGTTGTCGTCTGTATTCAGCGACAGAGATGACCCTGTGTTGTCGTATACAGTGTCAGTGCTTCCAGTGTCCAGCATAGCAGAGGTGAGCATATCAGGGGGTGTGTTGTATGTATCTGGCATAGGGCTTGGAGTTACAGAGTTCAGTGTGTCAGCGAGTGATGGAACAAACCCTGTAGTGTCATCTATGTTTAGAGCCACAGTGTCTACTGAGTTTGTTCCTGTAGTGAGAGTTAGTGGGTTAGGCGTTGAGTTGTCAGAGGGTGAAGTAGGCAGAGTGAAAGTAAGTCTGACACAGACATCATCAGTAGGGACAGTGTTGTATGCTAACTATGTGATAACAGGAGGTACTGACATAAGTTCTCAAGACTTTAGCAGTGATAGTCTATCTGGTAGAGCCATGCTGGACTATAGTGTGGGTGTAGATGCATACATAGAAGTTGAGATAAGTTCTGATGGCTTGTTTGAGAGTGTAGAGTTGTTTGAGTTGCAAATAGTGAGTATAGATGGTGGAGTTATAGAGGGTTCTGGAGTTGTTACAGGTAGTATAGGTGTGAATGTGGGTGAGTTGTTGGAGGTGGTTATATCAGATGCGTTTGTGAGTGAAGATGCAGGTGTAGTTATGTTACCTGTTGTTATAAGTGGAGCATTGAGTAGTAAAGATGTGTTAATAGATGTGTCAGTGAGAGATGTTGATGCTAAGTCAGGAGCAGATTATGGGTTGCAATCTGTAAGTCCATTGGTTGTGCCTGCTGGTGTTAGTAGAGGTGAGGTTTCAGTTGTATTGGTAGATGATGTCTACAATGAGGGTGAAGAGAAGTTTGAAGTTGTGTTAGGCAATGTTCTAGGTGGTGGTGGAGTAAGTAGTCAGCTCAGAGTTATTAAGAGTGTATCAGTTGTTACTATAAGAAGAAGTGATGCAATAACAGTTTCACTGTCATTGCTGTCAGAGCGAGTGGATGAGAGTGTAGGCGACTCTGGAGTTAGCGTGGAGTTATCAGGCGGGTTGCCTACATCAGATGTATTAGTGAGTTATGTAGTAACAACTGGAGTTGGCACATTGTCAGTGGACGATTACAGAGATGCAAACGGAGGTGTGTTGCGTATAACTCCTACTGATTGCACAACTCTAGGGTGTGTGAGTAGTCTAGGCTTGGTGATAGTAGATGATAGTATAGAGGAAGGTTTGGAGGGTCCTCTGACAGTGAGTTTGAGCAGTGCTGTTAGTAGTGGCGGTGGAGATGTAAGAGTGAGCTCTGATGCGGATAAGTCAGTTGTGGAGTTGTCTATAAATGAGAGTGATGGAGTGATATTATCTACTAGTGCAGTGTTGAGTATTGACAGAGGCACAGTTAGAGTGTCCGAGGGCGGGAGTGCTAAGTTTGTTGTGTTGCTTTCTGATCGTGTAAACAGTGATATTGATATTGATTGGGAGTTGTTGTTGTCTGGTAGTGTGTCTTCTGATGACTTTGTGTCTACTATTGGTAAGGTTAGTATACCCTCAGATGTGTTGTCATATGTTATAGAAGTGGATATAGTAGATGATGTGGTGTATGAGTTAGATGAACAATTTGAGTTACGTATAAGTGTATCTTCAAGTTCAGTGCACAGTGTAAGTTCGGATGACAGAGGAGTAGGAGTTATATTGGGTAATGATGGAGGTGTGTTGTCAGTAAGTCGTGTTGGGTTTAGTGAGGTTCGTGAAGGTTCTAAAGCGATGTTTACAGTGTCGTTGGATAGTGGCTTTGAGTGGGGTTCAGTGTCTGAGAGTTCTGCAGATGCTATAAGAGTAGATGTGTCAGTAGGTGGTGATGTAGATAGTGCTGACTATATGATGTTATCTCCTAGTGCAACTACACTAGTGTTTGAGCGTGGGGGTTCTGCAAGTAAGTTGTTAGAGTATGCGATATTATCAGATGGAGACTACAGTGAGGGTAGAGAAGAGTTATCGTTATCGCTAAGTGGGGTGAGTCCTAGCGACTTGAACAGTATATCGGTTGTATCGGGTGAAGCATCTGTATACATACCTGCGGAGGTTGGTCGTGAGGTGCATGTAGATGTTATGGTGTCAGGGAGTGGTTTTGTGAACGAAGGTGAAGATGTTACTATTATGTTTACACTTAGTGGAGATGGTTATGAGTTGTTAAGTGGTGCATCTGTTACAGTAGAGTATATGCTATCATCTATAGCGGATCTTACTGTAAGCAGTGCAATGGGTGATGTTGTTATGGAGTTTGGGAGTGGTTCTGAATGCACCAGTCTTCCTTGCAGTAAGAGTATAGTTGTATCTGTATTGGATGATGATCTGTCAGAGGGTGTTGAGAGTGTGAGGGTGAGTTTAGGTAGTCTGCGTGTAATTGATGGAGTTGTGAGTGTTGTTGGAGGTTCTATGAAGGAGGCTATATTCAGCATAAGAGTAGACCGTGCAGATGACTTTACAGTAGAATTATCGCCATCTAGTGGTTCTATAACAGAGGATGGCAATGATGGATTAGATGTAGGAGTAAACGTTGTATTATCAGGAGGTATACCGACCAGTGTAGTAGAGGTTAGTTACAGAGTATCTGGAGATGTGTCTGGTGTTGACTATAGAGATGCGAACAATGGCGTGTTATCTATAAGTGAGGCTGATTGCAGTAATGTGTTTGTAGATGATAAGTGTGTATTGAGTCTAGGAGTAGAGTTAGTAGATGATGCAGTGCGTGAGGTTGCCGAGCGTATATTGCTGGTAATAGAAGGAGTGAATGTAGGCGGAGTGTTGTCTACAGAAGAGTTGCTTGTTGTGAGTAAGTCGTCTAGTGTAGTGTTGATAAGTGAGAGTGACCCTGCAGAAGTTAGTGTAAGTACCCCTATAGGTGAAGTGTCAGAGGATGTAGGAGTTGTATTGTTCACAGTGTCGTCATCACAACCATTGGATGCAGGTGAGTTGTTGGAAGTGGATGTGAGTATTATGGGCACTGCAAACATAAACACTGACTATGAGGTGTTAGTATACAGTGCGTCTGCGTTTACAGTTGCCTTGGACTCTGCAAGTCAGCAATCTGTTGTTTCTATAAGAGTGTTAGATGATGAAGTGTTTGAGTATGCAGAGAGTATAGAGTTTAGTCTGACAGGTGTAAATGGCGCATCTAACAGTAAGTTATCTAGTGGTGGCGATGTAAGCAGTAGTGTTATAGTAGAAGATAATGAGTTGTTATCGCTTAGAGTGGTGGACTCTGTTCGTTCTGTGAGTGAGAGTGTAGGTAGTGTTAAGTTTGATGTAATGAGTGATAAGGTAGTGTCATCAGTTGTTACACTTGCAGTGTCAGTATTGGGTGGTGAGGCTACAGAGGGCACTGACTATGTAGTGGATAGTATCAAGCATATAGATTCATCAGGTTCTGGTTATGTGAGTATAGACGTGTTAGATGACATTGAGTTTGAGTTATTAGAGTCTGCATTAATTGCATTGACAGTGTCAGTGGACAGTCGTTCTAGTCGTGTGAGTGTGTTAAGTAGTGTGATAATGTTATCAATAGATAGTGAGGATCCATTGTTAGTGGGTCTGGATGAAGTTGCATCAGGTGTTACCCTACCTTCTAAGAGAGGTGATGCTGGAGAGTTTGTAATAGGTTTGAATGGAGTTGCCCCTTCTGATGTGTCAGTAGAGTGGTATGTAGAGGATGCATTGGGAGCAGTAGTTGTTTCGGGTGTGAATGTGATACCTACAGGTATGTCCCAGACTAGAGTGTCTGTAACTATACCTACGGATGTAGATGAAGTGTCGGAAGGTATAGAGGCTTATGTTCTGACGTTGTCTAAAGCTATGAGTATGTTTGCATTATCAATAGATGCTACAAAGCAGAGTCTATCGTTCAATGCTGTAGATGATGATGTTGTGAATGTGATTATAAAGTCTAGTGCAGTGTCGTCTATATCTGAAGGTGATAGTGCTGTGTTTGTGTTGGAGTTAGATGGAGTATCTACTAGTGATATACAAGTGATGTTGTCGTTATCAGGTGCTACATTGTCAGATACTACAGTAGTTATACCTGCTATGAGTAGTGTAGCATCGTTTACAGTGTCATCTGTAGAGGATGCTATAGTTGAGAGTACTAGCACATTGGAGGTTATGCTATTGAGTGTATCTGGAGCTAATGGAGTGTTAGTGGAAGTGGGTAGTGTATCAGTGAGTAGTGTATTAGTTATAGATGATGATAGTGCTGAGTTATCAGTAGACACTAGAGATGTAGAGTTATCGGAGGGTGCTAGTGTAGATGTAACAGTAGTTCTGAGTGTTGAGTTAGCATATGATATAGAGGTGTTCTGGAGTGTTATAGGAGACACTGCAGATGTGAATCCGTCATCAGGCTCGTTATTGATAAGTGCGGGTAGTAAGTCTGGTAAGTTTAGACTAAGTGGCGTGTTGGACAAGGTAGTAGAGGGTGAAGAGAGTGTAGGTATATCGTTGTCATCCTACAAAGTGGATGCATCTATATCTAGTAGAGTGTCAATAGTGGATGACAGTAAACGCTTCATAAAGTTGTTGAATGCTGACAAGACATCCTTGTCAGTGAGTACTACTGCTACTAGTGTAAGCGAGGGTGGTTCTGTGAGGTTTGTGTTTAGTTATACTGGCGGTGTTGGTGTAGGTATTAATGTAAGGTATAATGTGTTGTTAGAAGGTCTGTCAGCGAATGCATTAGATATAAGTAGTTCTGTGGTATTGAGTGGTAGTGGAGGTGTATTAGATATAGTTATACCTAGTGATAATGCAGCGGTTGGAGATAGGTCTTACAGGTTGTCAGTATCTGGATGTGGGAGTGAGTTTGCGTTGTTGTGTCAGGCTATCGACATTAGTGGAGCAACGAGTGGTATAATCCGTGTTGTAGATATAGACACACCACCTACTGCTCCAGTTGGAGGTGGCACAGGTGGAGGTGGTACAGGTGGCTCTCGTCCAACAGATACTGGTTCTGGTACTACATTCACATCTGATCCACCTAGTGTATCATTACCTTCTGGTGAGTTAGCAGATGCTGTAATAGCAGAAGATGCTGGTCCTGTATTTGGCTCTGTGTTTGTGAAGTTTACCCAAGCGGATTCTGGCAGGATATCAGATGTCAGAGTTATCACAGTTAAGGACTTATTCACCCCTGTTTCTAATGTGCTGGAGATTATTCCTGCAAACTCTATAATAAAGACAGACAGCACAAAGTTTAATGAACTTAGCATGTCATTGGAGGGGCTACCTAGTGATGTATCTATAGGGACTATATACGATATAACACCTCTGTTTGATGATGGTTCAGTAGAGCAAGAGGTTACAGATGTCAGTGCCGAGGTATGTTTACCTATACCCAGTCGTATAGTTCGTACTGCCCGAGACTTCTATCTGTATCACTATGTAGATGCAGATGGTGATGGAGTACAAGTATGGGAACGAGTGGATAGTGTAGTTACTGCAGGTAGGACACACGTATGTGCACAAGTTTCTAGTTTCTCTCTGTTTGCTTTGGGTTATACTCGTATAGAATTTGATGATGAAGCTGGTGGTTTACTACCACCTACAGGTGGTGTATCACCTGATGTGTTAGTGTTGTGGACTTCTGCTTCTATAGGCTTGTTGCTTGTTGTGTATGGTGTGCATGTTGTACGGGCAAGACGTGCAAATAGAAGAGTCTAAATTAATAATATTCACATATATACTGCAATCTAAATCGTAATATAGTGTGTTATAATGATTATTTGTTATAATGGTAAATTCTAATCTATAAGGTTAAGAATGTTCATCTCCAATAGATCATATTTAAATAAGAGGTGCATATTCTATAAGCCTTCTTTAATACTCAGTACTTTATTACTTGTATTACTGATATCTGTATTTGTGCCTATTGTTCAACCTACTACAGTTAATGCTACCTCTACTTATTCACCTATTAATACTGACGTAAATCTTTACTCTCTTTCCTCGCCTGCTTTCTTTCAAAGCGGCAAAGAAGTCAGTATAAGCGTAGATGAGAATAGCATTGTAGAGAGCGGTACACTGTCAGTTGCTACGTTTACAGTAGAAGTTACAGGAGTAGTGCCAGCAGATGGCATAAGTGTGAGTGTAAATATAGGTGGTAGTGCAACTCTAGGTACTGACTATCAGGTTACGGGAATAAGCAATGGCGACACTATCACACTAACAGAGAGTGCAAGGAATAAGAGTTTCAGTATAAGAGTTATAGATGATAACATAGTTGAGGCAATAGAGAATGTAGAGGTTTCTATATCGGGTAATCTACCTTCTGATTTCAGTTATGCTACTAATACTGTGTCAGTTACTATAGTGTCTGATGAGTTTATAAAACTAAATATCACACCACAAAGAGAGTCTTTTGTAGAACAAGATAGGGAACTGACCTTTACAGTAGTTATACCTACACCTGTTGATTTTGCCTTGGACTTGTCTATTTCAATTGCTACTCCCGAAACGATGGAATTATCTGCACAAGGCATTAAAGGGGATGCTGGCACTGTAGGTTGCAGAGTGTTGTTTAACGGTAAGGTACATTGCTGGGGAGAGTTTGAGAGTGCCGATCCTGTGCCATCGTTTCCTTGGGGTAATACAGCCCTTCGTAGTGTAGTTGTGGGTTCTTACTTTGTATGTGGATTGCACTTAGATGGTAGTGTAGAGTGTCTAACTTACCGTGATGATAGTCTTTTGAATATAAGTTCAGAGCCTTCTGTGCCTACTGTAACAGGTGCTATATTCACGTCTATTGATGCAGGTACTCTGCATGTGTGTGGCGTTCTATCTGATAATAGATTGGAATGTTGGGGTTTGGGTTCAAAGCCTGGTTTTGATGAACCGGCACCTTCTATAGGAACTTCAACAGTGCCTCAAGATGCAAACCAAGCACTACCACCTGATAATATTCAAGGGCATGTAGTTAGTGTTAGTGCAGGTGGTTTTGAGACGTGTGCATTGTTAGATGACAATAGTGTGGCATGCTGGGGTTGGGGTTTTCAATCACTAGGTAGCACTCTATATCCCCAACCTGTGAATAGCAAATTTAGTGTAATATCTGTAGGTGGGCTTGGCGCCTGTGGGCTACTACTAGCGAACAGCAAGCCTGTATGTTGGGGTAGACACTACATTGCTCAACCGGGTGCACATAACGATGTGCCGATGACAGAGATATCTGTTAGTGGAGCTTCTGCCTGCGGTATACGTACGGATGATGGTAATACAATATGCTGGTCTCTTAATATGCCTATCTCAACTCACTATACCCTTGCTGGAGGCACACAGTATAGTGTATTGGCTAGCAGTTCCGAAACAAATTTCTTCGTCAATGGGGCATCGTATACGTGTGGTATACGTAAAGATAACAGTAATATAGAATGCTTTGAGACTTCTTTTCTGTTTAATGGAAGTTTGAGATACAATATACCTACATCACCTTCTCCACTGCCTGGAGGTAAACGTATTCAGGAAGATGTTGTTAGCGTTACGATACCGAGCGGTAGTACTTCTGCAACTTTTACTGTAAATTATGAGGACGACAGTATATCATCGCTTAGTGGTCTTTATCTACCCCAGGTAAGCAGTTCTGTAGCAAATGTAAGAGAAAATAATAGACCGTATATAGAAGTGTATGATAACGATATTGACTTTTCTGTGAATATGCAAAATCTACACGAGAATAATGTACAATCTGGTGCAATATTTACTATCAGTATTGCTGATGATAGGATATTTGATGCCCTAGGCACTAATATGCTAACACTTGCAGTATCGTTTAGTGGCAATGCTGATCGTGGTGCTGATTATACAGTATCGGGGCTAGCTCCTAGTGAGGTGGTAACATTAGACACCGCTAATCCTATAAATACGTTTAGTATCGTACATATTGATGATACTCTGTTTGAAGTTGATGAGCAAGTAGTAGTAACCCTAGATAGTGAACTACCTAACGGTCTTGAGTATCTTGTTCCAAGTATATCCATTACTATATTAGAAGATAAACTATTCGGTATCAGTGTAGACATTGACAACCCTATAATCAGTGAAGGTAGTAATGTATCTACTGCAATAGTTACTATAAATCTAGAGGGTTCAGTGCCAAGTAGCAGCGTTACATTTACCTTAGCAACTTCTGGCACAGCTATGGAATCCACAGACTATACTACATCTTCGCTGTTAGTTAATAGTATCACGTTACAAGAGAGTGATACCCTTACATATGCATTTACTATTCTAGACGACGATGATAAGGAGTTTAGCGAAGATATAGTGCTGTCTATAGCAGTGTTACCTGTAGGTAGTGAGTTTGTTCACGGTTCTGACTTTAGTATTAGAGTCATAGACAACGATGCGACTATAGTAGCTTCTGTTGAGCCTTCGGAGTTGTCGGAGAATTCGTTATCTGCAGCAGTGTATACGATAAAGTATGATGGACCTGTTCTTATCAATGGGCTGAGTTTGGCACTTGCATTTAGTGGTAGTGCTACCGAGGGTACTGACTATATACTCTCTTTACCTGCTAGCAAAGTAGTAAGGTTTACCCAAGACACGACAGTAGTGAGGTTTACGCTGAATATAGTAAATGATATACTGTCTGAAGATGATGAGAATGTGATACTGGGAATAAGTGGCACACCGCCTGAGAGTATCGTGTTTGACTTTGAGAATAGTGTTTTTGTGATACCCCGTAACGATGTTAGGTCTCTAACTGTAAATGCTGTTACAGTTAGCGAGGGTGATAGTGTAGAGTTGACACTTCAAGGTGCATCTGGTGTATACACATATGCTGTGAGTGGAGGAGTTACAGACGGAGACATAAGTGGTATAGTTCTGTCTGGAGTGTTTACAGTTCCTGCTAAGGGTCAAACAGTAGTATCGTTTACAGTTGTAGACGATGCTTATACCGAGGGTGAAGAGAGTGTGCTTATTGCAATTACTGCTCCAGATGGTGCAACCTTATCAGTAAGCACAGTGATATTTGCATCAGACCCGTTGAGTGTAAACGTCTCGGACGCCGCTGATGTAGTAGAAGTTGCTGGAGTGAGTTCTGAGTTTATTATCAGTGTAAGCGGTGGTATACCTACAGAAGATGTAACAGTGAGATACTTCACAGCAGATGTTACTGCTATGTCAGGTGAAGACTATGCAGTAGTTACAAATGGAGTTGTTACGTTTACGTTTGGCACCGACTGTGTAAGTAGTTGTGCCAAGACAGTCTCAGTGTCAATAATAGATGACGATACAGGTGAGAGTTACATAGAGAGTTATGCGTTGTTGTTGCGTAGTGCAGTAGGTGGTGGGCATAGCAACTCTCCTACTATATCTAATGACACCGTGAATGCCCGCATTCTAGATGATGATGGATTAGTGAGTATAAGCGTAGATAAGAACAGCATTACAGAGACTGGTACAATGTTAGTTGCTACGTTTACATTAGAAGCTACAGGAGTAGTGCCAGTAGAAGGCATAAGCTTGAGTATAAATATAAATGGTAGCGCTACTTTAGACACTGACTATGCTCTTGTCGGGCTGTTAGATAGTGTTGCAGTTGTTACACTAACAGATAGCCAAAAGATGGTTAATTTCAATATAAGAGCTATAAACGATGATTTTGAAGATGATAATGAAACGGTAGAAGTTACTTTATCTGGTAATCTACCTGTAGGCTTTAGTTTTGGCACTAGAGCGGTTAGTGTTACTATATTAAACCGACCTATTCTTTTACGTATTGCACCTGCAAATGTATCTGTGTTTGAAGATGTTGGTAATATAAACTTTGAGATTGCATTATCTGAGCCTGTGCCTAGTAGCATAGATGTATTTTGGAGTGTTATAGCACCTGAAGTTAGTGTAGATGTCGGTGATGGTTATGCCTGCCGTATAGTTGGAGATGGCACTGTGCAGTGCTGGGGTAACAATCGCGAGGATGCACATGTACCTCCTGCAGACATACAGTTCACTAGGATAAGTGCTTATGATGACAATACTTGTGGGATTGATATAACTCGTTCTATACGTTGCTGGGGTGGTAACGATTTTGGCGAAATAATCCCAGGACCTACTATTGAGAACTACAACCATTTATCAGTAGGAAGATTTCACGTCTGCGGGATACTGTTAGATGGTGAAGTGAACTGTTGGGGTGCTAACGATACTGGTCAAGCCACTCCACCTCCTAATAACGGCTTGGAATTTGTGTCTCTAGCTGCTGGGGGTTCCCATACATGCGGTCTAAGAGCAGATGGTAGCGTATTGTGCTGGGGCTTTGATATGGACGAAACACCCGATCCTTTTCAGGTTAGATTCAAATCCATATATTCTGGTGAAAACTTCGCTTGTGGATTGACTGATCAAGATACAATGCAGTGCTGGGGTAGTGATGAATTCTTGCTACCTCCCGAAAACCCTACATTTACAAAGATAGCTGTAGGTAACAACAATACCTGCGGTATAAGGCTTGATGGAACTGTGCAATGCTGGGTGTCTTTTTTTGGGAATATTGAGAATAGTTTACCTCCGGCTCATACAAACACTAAGGTTACTGATATTGATACTTATGATGGTGCCAACTGTGCAGTACGTGCTGATAGTGGTAACGTATTCTGTTGGGGTTTAGGTTATGATAATAACCGTATTACTGTTCCTTTGTTACCTGCATCACCTTACACTGCTTTAGAGAGGCATCATATGGGTAGAGAAGGAGTATTTACATACTTTGATGTTATACCTGCAAATACTCTAACTATAAGTGTAAGTGTACCTATTACTGACGGTACACTACCTTCTGCGGATGCTCTGTATTTGGTAAGATTGGATCGTATATTCGTAGAGGATCCATTTGATGTGTTTGTCTCAGCTATAGATTATCAGTCTGAATTAACAGTGCAAGATAACGATACGTTTGTAGAGATATCAGTTGATAATGCGAACATAACAGAGGGTGATGTAAATTCTATGGCGGTGTTCACTGTTAGCGTCGGGAGTGCAGTGTCAGTGCCTGCAGGTGGTATAACTGTGAGTGTGTCATTCTCTGGTACTGCATCGTTGGGTGCAGACTATGAGTTTGTAAGCAGTAGTGTTTCAGTTATCACTCTAACAAATAGTGAAAAGAGTAAGAGTTTCAGTATACAGGTTATAGATGATAGTGTTCCTGAGTTTACTGAGACAGTAGAAGTGTCAATAAATGGAGTTCTGCCATCAAGGTTCAGTTACGGCACTAGTAGTGTAAGTGTGTTGATAGATAGCGAAGACATAGCAGAGTTTAGTGTAACAGTAAGTGCTGTTACAGTTAGCGAGGGTGCTAGTGTAACCTTAACCCTGCAAGGTGCATCTGGTGTATACACATATGCTGTGAGTGGTATACAGTCAGATGATATAAGTGGTATAGTTCTGTCTGGTGGAGTGTTTACAGTTCCTGCTACAGGGCAGACTATAGTAGTGTTTACAGTAGTAGATGATGGATTGAGTGAAGGTGCTGAGTCTGTAGAGATTACAGTTACTGCGCCAGATGGTGCAACGTTATCAGTAAACACAGTGATATTTGCATCAGATCCGTTGAGTGTAAGCATATCGGATGCTTCCGATGTTACAGAAGGTGATAATGAGAGTTCTGAGTTTAATATCAGTGTAAGTGGTGGTATACTTACAGAAAATCTAACTGTGAGCTACAGCACAGAAGACGGCACAGCAACATCAGGCACAGACTATGAAGGTGTTACCAATAATGTAGTTACGTTTGATGCAGGCACTAATTGTGTTTCTGGTTGTGATAAGACAGTATCAGTGTCTATTATAGACGACACCACACTTGAGAATACAGAGCAGTTCACTGTAAAGATAAACAGCGCTACAGGTGGCGGACACAGTGATTCACCTACTATAGCTAGAGCTACAGCTACTGCTCGCATCTTATATAACGATGGTATAGTGAGTATAAGAGTAGATGAGTCTAGTATAACAGAGGGTTCTGTTATATCAGTTGCTACGTTTACAGTAGAGGCTATGAGATTTATTCCTGCTAGTGGTGTAAGTGTAAGTGTATCTATAGTAGGTAGTGCTACCTTAGGTACTGACTATGAGGTTATCGGGTTAGCTAGTAGTGTTGCGGTTATCACACTAACAAATAGTGAAAAGAGTAAGACTTTCAGTATACAGGTTATAGATGATAGTGCTCCTGAGTTTACCGAGACTGTAGAAGTGTCAATAAGTGGAGTTCTGCCATCAAGGTTCAGTTACGGCACTAGAGCGGTTAGTGTTCTAATAGATAGCGAAGACATAGCAGAGTTTAGTGTAACAGTAAGTGCTGTTACAGTTAGCGAAGGTGATAGTGTAACCTTGACACTCCAAGGTGCTGTAGGAGTATACACATATGATGTGAATGGTGTAGATGCGAGTGATATAAGTGTTATAGTTCTGTCTGGTGGAGTGTTTACAGTTCCTGCTACAGGTGAGACTATAGTATCGTTTACAGTAGTAGATGATGTATTGAGTGAAGGTGCTGAGTCTGTATTGGTTACAGTTACTGCTCCAGACGGTGCAACGTTATCAGTAAGCACAGTGATATCTGGATCAGACCCATTGAGTGTAAGCATATCTGATGCCTCTGACGTTACAGAGGGTGCTAATGTCAGTTCTGAGTTTAATATCAGTGTAAGCGGTGGTATACTTACAGAAGATGTAACAGTGAGCTACAGCACAGAAGACGGCACAGCAACATCAGGCACAGACTATGCAAGTGTTACCAATAATGTAGTTACGTTTGATGCAGGCACTAATTGTGTTTCTGGTTGTGCTAAGACAGTATCAGTGTCTATAATAGATGACACTAGATATGAGGTTACAGAGCAGTTTATTGTAAGGATAACCAGTGCAGTAGGCGGTGGACATTCTGAACCTCCTGTTATAGTTGATGCTACAGGAGTTGCTCTCATATTGAATGATGATGGCATAGTGAACATAAGCGCAGACACTAATAGTATTACAGAGGGTGATACTATGTCGTTAGCAAGGTTTACAGTAGAGGCTACAGGAGTTCTTCCTGCTAGTGGTGTAAATGTAAGTGTGTCTATAGGAGGTAGTGCTACTATAAATACTGACTATGCACTTATAGGGTTAGTTAGTAGTGTTGCAGTTATCACACTAACAGAGAGTGATCGTATAAAGAATTTCACTATCAGGGCTATAAATGATGGCATTGAGGAAAACAAAGAGATAGTAGATGTTTCTATATCTGGTAATCTACCCGCTAATGTTGTGCTTGGCACTAAAGCAGTTAGAGTTACTATACTAAGCCGACCTATTTTTGTAAGTATTTCACCTGTGAGGGTAGATGTGTTTGAAGATGCTGGCACTTTAGAATTTGAGATTGCATTAGCGGAGGTTGTGCCTGTTAGTGTAGCTGTATCTTGGAGTGTTATAGCCCCCACATTTGATAACGTAGACGCTGGCTATCGTTCTACTTGCCGTATAGTTGCAGATGGCACTGTGTGGTGCTGGGTCCATGGTACCAGAGATATTCCTGTGCCTCCTACAGGTGTAAAGTTCACTAATATAGATTTTGATTGTGGAATAGATATAACAGGTTCTGTACATTGTTGGGGCGAATCTAATGCCTTGAATGAAATGATCACTGGCCCTACTATTGAGAAGTACAAAGATATAACACAAGGTGGATTTCATGTGTGTGGCGTACTTCTATCTGGTGAGGTGAATTGTTGGGGAGATAACAGTTTCGGTCAATCCACTCCACCTACTGATAACGACTTTGTGTCTATAACTGGTCGTCTCAGCTACACGTGCGGTCTAAAAGAGGATGGTAGTCTATTGTGCTGGGGTATAAATACTGTTACTGATGAGTCTAAGAATTTACCTGCAGGTATTAGGTTCAAGTCTATAGACGCTTCGGATGAAGCTGCGTGTGGTTTAACTACTGAAGATAAGATTGTCTGCTGGGGTAATGTAAAATATGTGCTCCCTGACGAATCTACTAAATTTAAGGAGATAAGTATAGCATTTACCCATGGCTGTGGTATAAGGTTTGATGACACGTTGCAATGCTGGGATACTGGTGGTATTAATCAAGTTGAAGCTATTATACCCGCGTCTTATAGAAACACTAAAGTTACTGATGTTCATGCTTATTATAGATACACCTGTGCAATACGTGCTGCTGATGGCTCTACCTTTTGTTGGGGTAATGGGCAGTTCCTGCCTCCCTCGTTACCTGCAGCACCTTACTCTACCTTAGAGAGGCATATAGATACTGAAGGAGTATTTGCATCTGCTAATGCGGTTATACCTGCAAATACTCTAACTATAAGTGTAAGTGTACCTGTTGCGGATAGTAAACTACCTACTGCGGATACTTTGTATGTGGTAAGGTTGGATAGTCTATCAATAAAGGATACTGCCATATCTTCTATTTCATCTATCTCATATAACAATTATCAATCTATCGTAAATGTGAAGGATAACGATACGTTTGTAGCTTTATCAGTTGATAAAGCTAGCATAACAGAGGATGAAGTAAGTTCTATGGCGGTGTTCACTGTTAGTGTCGGGAGTGAAGTGTCAGTGCCTGCTAGTGGCATAACCGTGAGTGTGTCTATAGGAGGTAGTGCTACTGAGGGTACTGACTATGAAGTTATCGGGTTAGCTAGTGTTGCGGTTATCACACTAACAGAGAGTGAAAAGAGTAAGAGTTTCAGTATACAAGTTACAGACGACAATAAATTTGAGCTAGACGAGGCTATAGATGTATCTATATCTGGTATGTTGCCTTCAAGGTTTAGTTTTGGCACTACAGAGGCTAGTGTTACCATCGTTAGTGAAGACTTTGAAGTAATATTAGATGTTGCAAGTATCAACGAAGGTAGTAGTATAGAGTTGACTTTGTTAGGTGAGCCTGGGTTATACGTGTATTCTGTTGGTGGCGATATAACATCTGCTGATATCAGTATTGCCTTATCAGGTAATATATCAGTAGGAGCAACAATGACAAAGACGTTAAGTGTTACAGTAGTAGATGATGTATTGAGTGAAGGTGCAGAGACTGTATTGTTTACAGTTACTGCTCCAGATGGTGCAAAGTTATCCGCTAGTGCAGTGATATTTGCATCAGACCCGTTGAGTGTAAGTATATCTAATGCTGTTGATGTTACAGAGGGGAATAATGTCAGTTCTGAGTTTAATATCAGTGTAAGTGGTGGTATACTTACAGAGGCTCTAACTGTGAACTACAACACAGAAGATGTTACTGCTATGTCAGGTGAAGACTATGAAGGTGTTACAAATGGTGTAGTTATGTTTACTTCGAGCACTGATTGTGTTTCTGGTTGTGCCGAGACAGTATCAGTGTCAATAATAGATGACACCGTATCTGAGAATACAGAGCAGTTTAGGGTAAAGATAGACAGTGCTATCGGAGGAGGTCCCAGTGATGCACCTACTATAGCTAGAGATACAGCTACTGCTAGCATATTATATAACGATGGTATAGTGAGTATAAGAGTAGATGATGCTATTATTACAGAGGGTTCTGTTATATCAGTTGCTACGTTTACAGTAGAGGCTATGGTAGTTCTTCCTGCTAGTGGTATAAGTGTAAGTGTGTCTATAGGAGGTAGTGCTACCTTAGGTACTGACTATGAGGTTATCGGCATAGGTAGTGTTGCGGTTATCACACTAACAGAGAGTGCAAAGAGTAAGACTTTCAGTATACAGGTTATAGATGATAGTGCTCCTGAGTTTACCGAGACTGTAGAAGTGTCAATAAGTGGAGTTCTGCCATCAGGGTTCAGTTACGGCACTAGAGCGGTTAGAGTTCTAATAGATAGCGAAGACATAGCAGAGTTTAGTGTAACAATAAGTGCTGTTACAGTTAGCGAGGGTGGTAGTGTAACCTTGACACTGCAAGGTGCCTCTGGAGTATACACATATGCTGTGAGTGGGACAGAGTCATCAGGTGTACTTATGTTAACCGCTATAGGTCAAATACTAGTAAAAGTTATAGTATTAGATGATGTATTGAGTGAAGGTGCAGAGCCTGTAGAGATTACAATTACTGCTCCAGATGGTGCAACTATATCAGTAAACACAGTGATATCTGCATCAGACCCGTTGAGTGTAAGTATATCTAATGCAGATGACGTTACAGAGAGTGCAGGTGTCAGTGCTGAGTTTAATATCAGTGTAAGTGGTGGTATACCTACAGAGGATGTAACTGTGAACTACAGCACAGAAGACGGTACAGCAAAAGCAGGCACAGACTATACAAGTGTTACCAATAATGTAGTTACGTTTAGGTCTGGGAGTGATTGTGTAAGTAGTTGTGTTCAGACAGTCTCAGTGTCAATAATAGACGACACTATATTTGAGAATATAGAGCAGTTTAGAGTAAAGCTAAACAGTGCTACAGGTGGTGGACATTCAGAGCCACCTGTAATAGTAGATGCTACAGGAGTTGCTCTCATATTGAATGATGATGGAATAGTAAGCATTAGCGTAGATAATGTTACCCTTGCAGAAGGCGTAACTGTGTCAGTAGCAACATTTACAGTAGAAGGTTTAGGTGCTATTCCGTCTAGTGGTATAGATATAAGTGTGTCTATAGGAGGTAGTGCTACCTTAGGTACTGACTATGGGGTTATCGGGTTAAGTAGTGTTGCAGTTATCACACTAACAGAGAGTGAAAATAGTAAGACTTTCAGTATACAGGTTATAGATGATAGTGCTCCTGAGTTTACCGAGACTGTAGAAGTGTCAATAAGTGGAGTTCTGCCATTAGGGTTCAGTTACAGCACTAGAGCGGTTAGTGTTCTAATAGATAGCGAAGACATAGCAGAGTTTAGTGTAACAGTAAGTGCTGTTACAGTTAGCGAGGGTGATAGTGTAACCTTGACACTGCAAGGCGCCTCTGGAGTATACACCTATGCTGTGAATGTTGTAGATGCGAATGATATAGGTGGCATAGGGTTATCAGGTATGTTTATGTTAACCGCTATAGGTGAGACTATAGTAGTGTTTACAGTAGTAGATGATGTATTGAGTGAAGGTGATGAGTCTGTAGAGATTACAGTTACAGCTCCAGACGGTGCAACGTTATCAGCTACTACAGTGATATTTGCATCAGATCCATTAAGTGTAAGCATATCTAATGCTGTTGATGTTACAGAGGGTGCTAATGCAAGTTCTGAGTTTATTATCAGTGTAAGCGGTGGTAGCCTTACAGAAGATGTAACTGTGAGCTACAGCACAGAAGACGGCACAGCAACATCAGGCACAGACTATACAAGTGTAGCTAACGCTATAGTTACGTTTAGGTCTGGGAGTGATTGTGTAAATGGTTGTTCCGAGACAGTATCAATGTCAATAATAGATGACACTGTATTAGAGGAAATAGAGCAGTTCAGTGTAAAGATAAACAGTGTTATAGGTGGTGGACATACCGATTCACCTATTATATCTACTGACACAGCTACTGCTCGCATCGTAGATAATGATGGAGTAGTGAACATAAGCGTAGACACTAATAGTATTACAGAGGGTTCTGCTATGTCAGTTGCTACGTTTACAGTAGAGGCTACAGGAGTAGTGCCCGCAAGTGGCATAAGTGTGAGTGTAAATATAAGCGGTAGTGCTACTATAAATACTGACTATGATCTTATAGGGTTAGCTAGTAGTGTTGCAGTTATCACACTAACAGATAGTAAGAAGAGTAATAGTTTCAGTATACAAGTTATAGACGATACTGATATTGAGATTGCCGAGACTGTAGAAGTATTTATATCTGGTGAGTTACCTGCTAATGTTGTATTTGGCACTACAGAGGCTACTATTACTATAGTTAGTGAAGATGTGAGTCCAGCATTGCCTGTAACGTTTAGTGTAGTGCTATCTAGCGATAAGGTAAACGAGGGCGATACTGTAGAGTTGACTATATCTGGTGTTGAAGGGGTATACACATATGCTGTGAGTGGCATAACTGCAGATGATATAAGTGGCATAGGGTTATCAGGTGTGTTTATGTTAACTGCTATAGGTCAAACGGTAGTAAAAGTTACAGTAGTAGATGATGTATTGAGTGAAGGTGCAGAGTCTGTAGAGATTACAGTTACTGCTCCAGATGGTGCAACTATAGCAGTAAGCACAGTAATATCTGCATCAGACCCGTTGAGTGTCAGCGTATCAGATGCAGATAACGTTGTAGAAGGTTCTAATGTAAGTTCTGTATTCAGTATTACATTAAGCGGTGGTGAACCTACAGAAGATGTAATGGTTACTTACAGGACAGAAGACATTACTACCGAGGGTGGCAAGGATTACGTATCTGTTACTAGTGGAGTTGTTACGTTTATGTCTGGGAGTGATTGTGTCAGTAGTTGTGTTCAGACAGTATCAGTGTCTATCGTAAATGATGATACAGGTGAGAGTTACCGAGAGAGTTATGCGTTGTTGTTGAGTAGTGCAGTAGGTGGTGGACACAGTGAACCACCTGTAATAGTTGATGCTACAGGAGTTGGCACAATCCAAGACAGTGACACACTACCGTTTAGTGTAAGTGTGAGTGCACTTACAGTTAATGAAGGTGCTAGTGTAACCTTGACACTTGCAGGTGCATCTGGGGTATACACCTATGCTGTGAGTGGCAGTATTACAGATGGAGACATAAGTGGTATTAACCTATCGGGCTTGTTTACAGTTCCTGCTAGAGGTGAGACTATAGTAGTATTCACAGCTACAGATGATAACTTTACCGAGGATGCTGAGACTGTAGAGATTACAGTTACTAATCCAGATGGTGCAACGTTGTCAGTAAGCACAGTGATATCTGCATCAGACCCGTTGAGTGTAAGCATATCGGATGCCTCTGATGTTACAGAGGGTGATAATGTAAGTTCTGAGTTTAATATCAGTGTAAGTGGTGGTATACCTACATCAGATGTAACAGTGAGCTACAGCACAGAAGAAGGCACGGCAAAAGCAGGCACAGACTATACAAATGTAGATAATGCTATAGTTACGTTTAGGTCTGAGAGTGATTGTGTAAGTGGTTGTTCCGAGACAGTATTAGTGTCAATAATAGATGACGCTAACCCAGAGAATACAGAGCAGTTCAGTGTAAAGATAAACAGTGCTACAGGTGGTGGACATAGCGATTCACCTACTATATCTACTGACACAGCTACTGCCCGCATCATAGATAATGATGGTGTAGTGAACATAAGCGTAGACACTAATAGTATTACAGAGGGTAATGCTATGTCAGTTGCTATGTTTACAGTAGAGGCTATGGGAGTAGTGCCCGCAAGTGGCATAAGTGTGAGTGTAAAGATAAGCGGTAGTGCTACTATAAATACTGACTATGATCTTATAGGGTTAGCTAGTAGTGTTGCAGTTATCACACTAACAGATAGTAAGAAGAGTAAGAGTTTCAGTATACAAGTTATAGACGATACTGATATTGAGATTGCCGAGACTGTAGAAGTATCTATATCTGGTGAGTTACCTGCTAATGTTGTATTTGGCACTACAGAGGCTACTATTACTATAGTTAGTGAAGATGTGAGTCCAGCATTGCCTGTAACGTTTAGTGTAGTGCTATCTAGTGATAAGGTAAACGAAGGCGATACTGTAGAATTGACTATATCTGGTGTTGCAGGTGTATACACCTATGCTGTGAGTGGCATACAGGCAGATGATATAAGTGGCATAGGGTTATCAGGTGTGTTTATGTTATCCTCTATAGGTCAAACGGTAGTAAAAGTTACAGTAGTAGATGATGTATTGAGTGAAGGTGCAGAGTCTGTATTGTTTACAGTTACTGCTCCAGCTGGTGTAACGTTATCAGCTACTACAGTGATATCTGCATCAGACCCGTTGAGTGTAAGCGTATCGGATGCTGGTGACGTTACAGAGGGTACCAATGTAAGTTCTGTATTCAGTATTACATTAAGCGGTGGTGAACCTACAGAAGATGTAACTGTGACCTACAGCACAGAAGACGGCACGGCAGAAGCAGGCACAGACTATACAAGTGTAGCTAACGCTATAGTTACGTTTAGTGCAAGCACTGATTGTGTAAGTAGTTGTGATAAGACAGTCTCAGTGTCAATAATAGACGACACTATATTAGAGGATCTAAAGCAGTTCAGTGTAAGGATAAACAGTGCTACAGGTGGTGGACACAGCGATTCACCTACTATATCTACTGACACAGCTATTGCCCGCATCGTAGATAATGATGGTGTAGTAAACATAAGCGTAGACACTAATAGTATTACAGAAGGTTCTGCTATGTCAGTTGCTACGTTTACAGTAGAGGCTATAGGAGTAGTGCCCGCAAGTGGCATAAGTGTGAGTGTAAATATAGGAGGTAGTGCTACTATAAATACTGACTATGATCTTATAGAGTTAGCTAGTAGTGTTGCGGTTATCACACTAACAGATAGTAATAAGAGTAAGAGTTTCAGTATACGAGTTATAGACGATACTGATATTGAGATTGCCGAGACTGTAGAAGTATCTACATCTGGTGAGTTACCTGCTAATGTTGTATTTGGCACTACAGAGGCTACTATTACTATAGTTAGTGAAGATGTGAGTCCAGCATTGCCTGTAACGTTTAGTGTAGTGCTATCTAGTGATAAGGTAAACGAGGGCGATACTGTAGAGTTGACTATATCTGGTGTTGCAGGTGTATACACCTATGCTGTGAGTGGTATACAGGCAGATGATATAAGTGGCATAGGGTTATCAGGTGTGTTTATGTTATCCTCTATAGGTCAAACGGTAGTAAAAGTTACAGTAGTAGATGATGTATTGAGTGAAGGTGCAGAGTCTGTATTGTTTACAGTTACTGCTCCAGCTGGTGTAACGTTATCAGCTACTACAGTAATATCTGCATCAGACCCGTTGAGTGTAAGCGTATCGGATGCTGATGACGTTACAGAGGGTACCAATGTAAGTTCTGTATTCAGTATTACATTAAGCGGTGGTGAACCTACAGAAGATGTAACTGTGACCTACAGCACAGAAGACGGCACAGCAGAAGCAGGCACAGATTATACAAGTGTAGCTAACGCTATAGTTATGTTTGGTGCAGGCACTGATTGTGTAAATGGTTGTTCCGAGACAGTAGCAGTGTCTATTATAGACGACACTATATTAGAGAATATAGAACAGTTCAGTGTAAAGATAAACAGTGCTACAGGAGGTGGACATACCGATTCACCTATTATATCTACTGACACAGCTATTGCTCGCATCATAGATAATGATGGGGTAGTGAACATAAACGTAGACACTAATAGTATTACAGAAGGTTCTGCTATGTCAGTTGCTACGTTTACAGTAGAGGCTACAGGAGTAGTTCCAGCAAGTGGCATAAGTGTAAGTGTAAATATAAGTGGTAGTGCTACTATAAATACTGATTATGATCTTATAGAGTTAGCTAGTAGTGTTGCGGTTATCACACTAACAGATAGTAAGAAGAATAAGAGTTTCAGTATACGAGTTATAGACGATTCTGATATTGAGATTGCCGAGACTGTAGAAGTATTTATATCAGGTGAGTTACCTGCTAATGTTGTGTTTGGCACTACAGAGGCTACTATTACTATAGTAAGTGAAGATGTGAGTCCAGCATTGCCTACAACGTTTAGTGTAGTGCTATCTAGTGATAAAGTAAACGAGGGTGACACTGTAGATTTGACTATATCTGGTGTTGCAGGTGTATACACCTATGCTGTGAGTGGCATACAGGCAGATGATATAAGTGGCATAGGGTTATCAGGTGTGTTTATGTTATCCTCTATAGGTCAAACGGTAGTAAAAGTTACAGTAGTAGATGATGTATTGAGTGAGGGTACTGAGAGCCTGATGATTACAGTTACTAATCCAGCTGGTGCAACTATATCAGTAAGCACAGTGATATCAGCATCAGACCCGTTGAGTGTAAGCGTATCGGATGCGTCTGATGTTACAGAGAGTGCTGGAGTAAGTTCTGAGTTTATTATCAGTGTAAGTGGTGGTATACCTACATCAGATGTAACTGTGAGCTACAGCACAGAAGACGGCACAGCAGAAGCAGGCACAGACTATACAAGTGTAGCTAACGCTATAGTTATGTTTGGTGCAGGCACTGATTGTGTAAATGGTTGTTCCGAGACAGTCTCAGTGTCAATAATAGATGACACTACACCAGAGGGCACAGAGCAGTTTAGAGTAAAGATAAACAGTGCTACAGGTGGGGGACATACCGATTCACCTATTATATCTACTGACACAGCTATTGCCCGCATCCTAGATAATGATGGTGTAGTGAATATAAGCGTAGATGATGCTATTATTACAGAGGGTGATACTATGTCAGTTGCTACGTTCACAGTAGAGGCTACAGGAGTAGTTCCAGCAAGTGGCATAAGTGTGAGTGTAAATATAAGCGGTAGTGCTACTATAAATACTGACTATGATCTTATAGAGTTAGCTAGTAGTGTTGCAGTTATCACACTAACAGATAGTAAGAAGAGTAAGAGTTTCAGTATACAAGTTATAGACGATCCTGATATTGAGATTGACGAGAGTGTAGAAGTATCTATATCTGGTGAGTTACCTGTGGGGTTGCGTTATGGCACTACAGAGGCTACTATTACTATAGTTAGTGAAGATGTGAGTCCAGCATTGCCTGTAACGTTTAGTGTAGTGCTATCTAGTGATAAGGTAAACGAGGGCGATACTGTAGATTTGACTATATCTGGTGTTGCAGGTGTATACACATATGCTGTGAGTGGTATACAGGCAGATGATATAAGTGGCATAGGGTTATCAGGTGTGTTTATGTTATCCTCTATAGGTCAAACGGTAGTAAAAGTTACAGTAGTAGATGATGTATTGAGTGAAGGTGCTGAGACTGTAGAGATTACAGTTACTGCTCCAGCTGGTGTAACGTTATCAGCTACTACAGTAATATCTGCATCAGACCCGTTGAGTGTAAGCGTATCGGATGCGTCTGATGTTACAGAGAGTACAGGTGTCAGTGCTGAGTTTATTATCAGTGTAAGTGGTGGTATACCTACAGAAGATGTAACTGTGACCTACAGCACAGAAGAAGGCACAGCAACAGCAGGCACAGATTATACAAGTGTAGCTAACGCTATAGTTACGTTTAGTGCAAGCACTGATTGTGTAAATGGTTGTTCCGAGACAGTATCAGTGTCAATAATAGATGACACTACACCAGAGGGCACAGAGCAGTTCAGTGTAAGGGTAAACAGTGCTACAGGTGGTGGACACAGTGAGTCACCTGTAATAGTTGATGCTACAGGAGTTGGCACAATCCAAGACAGTGACACACTACCGTTCAGTGTAACAGTAAGTGCTGTTACCGTTAGCGAGGGTGATACAGTAACCTTAACACTGCAAGGTGCTGTAGGAGTATACACATATGCTATTAGTGGTGTGTCTGCAAATGATGTAAACATTGCCTTGTCAGGTAATGTATCAGTAGGAGTGACAGGTAAGCATACCTTGGATGTTACTATAGTAGACGATGTTCTGTCTGAGGGTACTGAGAGCCTGATGATTACAGTTACTAATCCAGACAGTATTGGGTTATCAGTAATCACAGTGATAAGTGAGTCAGATCCTTTGAGTGTAAGAGTGTTAGATGCTCCTTCTGTGTCTGAGGGTGATGAAGGTGCTGATAGCAAGTTAGAGTTCATTGTGAGAGTATCTGGAGGTATACCTACATCGGATGTAGTTGTGAGTTACAGGACAGAGGGAGGCAGTGCTACTGCAGGTGAGGATTATCAGAGTGTAAGAGATGGTGAGTTGCGATTGAGTAGTTCTAGCTGCACTAACATACCATGCGATGAGCCCATAGAGATATCGTTGCTAGGAGATAATGAAGCAGAGGGTGATGAGAGTGTAGAGTTGCATCTGTTGAGTGTATCAGTGAGTTCTGGCTTGAGTGTTAGTATATCAGATGCACTAGGTATTGGCACTATATTGAATGACGACTACAATCCTGTAGTGTTGATTCCAGAGATGCGTGTATTATCGTTGGTGCGAGGTACTAGTGTGAGTGTAGAGTTGTCGTCTGTATTCAGCGACAGAGATGACCCTGTGTTGTCGTATACAGTGTCAGTGCTTCCAGTGTCCAGCATAGCAGAGGTGAGCATATCAGGGGGTGTGTTGTATGTATCTGGCATAGGGCTTGGAGTTACAGAGTTCAGTGTGTCAGCGAGTGATGGAACAAACCCTGTAGTGTCATCTATGTTTAGAGCCACAGTGTCTACTGAGTTTGTTCCTGTAGTGAGAGTTAGTGGGTTAGGCGTTGAGTTGTCAGAGGGTGAAGTAGGCAGAGTGAAAGTAAGTCTGACACAGACATCATCAGTAGGGACAGTGTTGTATGCTAACTATGTGATAACAGGAGGTACTGACATAAGTTCTCAAGACTTTAGCAGTGATAGTCTATCTGGTAGAGCCATGCTGGACTATAGTGTGGGTGTAGATGCATACATAGAAGTTGAGATAAGTTCTGATGGCTTGTTTGAGAGTGTAGAGTTGTTTGAGTTGCAAATAGTGAGTATAGATGGTGGAGTTATAGAGGGTTCTGGAGTTGTTACAGGTAGTATAGGTGTGAATGTGGGTGAGTTGTTGGAGGTGGTTATATCAGATGCGTTTGTGAGTGAAGATGCAGGTGTAGTTATGTTACCTGTTGTTATAAGTGGAGCATTGAGTAGTAAAGATGTGTTAATAGATGTGTCAGTGAGAGATGTTGATGCTAAGTCAGGAGCAGATTATGGGTTGCAATCTGTAAGTCCATTGGTTGTGCCTGCTGGTGTTAGTAGAGGTGAGGTTTCAGTTGTATTGGTAGATGATGTCTACAATGAGGGTGAAGAGAAGTTTGAAGTTGTGTTAGGCAATGTTCTAGGTGGTGGTGGAGTAAGTAGTCAGCTCAGAGTTATTAAGAGTGTATCAGTTGTTACTATAAGAAGAAGTGATGCAATAACAGTTTCACTGTCATTGCTGTCAGAGCGAGTGGATGAGAGTGTAGGCGACTCTGGAGTTAGCGTGGAGTTATCAGGCGGGTTGCCTACATCAGATGTATTAGTGAGTTATGTAGTAACAACTGGAGTTGGCACATTGTCAGTGGACGATTACAGAGATGCAAACGGAGGTGTGTTGCGTATAACTCCTACTGATTGCACAACTCTAGGGTGTGTGAGTAGTCTAGGCTTGGTGATAGTAGATGATAGTATAGAGGAAGGTTTGGAGGGTCCTCTGACAGTGAGTTTGAGCAGTGCTGTTAGTAGTGGCGGTGGAGATGTAAGAGTGAGCTCTGATGCGGATAAGTCAGTTGTGGAGTTGTCTATAAATGAGAGTGATGGAGTGATATTATCTACTAGTGCAGTGTTGAGTATTGACAGAGGCACAGTTAGAGTGTCCGAGGGCGGGAGTGCTAAGTTTGTTGTGTTGCTTTCTGATCGTGTAAACAGTGATATTGATATTGATTGGGAGTTGTTGTTGTCTGGTAGTGTGTCTTCTGATGACTTTGTGTCTACTATTGGTAAGGTTAGTATACCCTCAGATGTGTTGTCATATGTTATAGAAGTGGATATAGTAGATGATGTGGTGTATGAGTTAGATGAACAATTTGAGTTACGTATAAGTGTATCTTCAAGTTCAGTGCACAGTGTAAGTTCGGATGACAGAGGAGTAGGAGTTATATTGGGTAATGATGGAGGTGTGTTGTCAGTAAGTCGTGTTGGGTTTAGTGAGGTTCGTGAAGGTTCTAAAGCGATGTTTACAGTGTCGTTGGATAGTGGCTTTGAGTGGGGTTCTGTATCTGAGAGTTCTGCAGATGCTATAAGAGTAGATGTGTCAGTAGGTGGTGATGTAGATAGTGCTGACTATATGATGTTATCTCCTAGTGCAACTACACTAGTGTTTGAGCGTGGCGGTTCTGTGAGTAAGTTGTTAGAGTATGCGATATTATCAGATGAAGACTACAGTGAGGGTAGAGAAGAGTTATCATTATCTCTAAGTGGGGTGAGTCCTAGCGACTTGAACAGTATATCGGTTGTATCAGGTGAAGCATCTGTATACATACCTGCGGAGGTTGGTCGTGAGGTGTATGTAGATGTTATGGTGTCAGGGAGTGGTTTTGTGAACGAAGGTGAAGATGTTACTATTATGTTTACACTGAGTGGCGATGCTTACGAGTTGTTAAGTGGTGCATCTGTTACAGTAGAGTATATGCTATCATCTATAGCGGATCTTACTGTAAGCAGTGCAATGGGTGATGTTGTTATGGAGTTTGGGAGTGGTTCTGAGTGCTCCAGTCTTCCTTGCAGTAAGAGTATAGTTATATCTGTATTGGATGATGATCTGTCAGAGGGTGTTGAGAGTGTGAGGGTGAGTTTAGGTAGTCTGCGTGTAATTGATGGAGTTGTGAGTGTTGTTGGAGGTTCTATGAAGGAGGCTATATTCAGCATAAGAGTAGACCGTGCAGATGACTTTACAGTAGAGTTATCCCCATCTAGTGGTTCTATAACAGAGGATGGCAATGATGGATTAGATGTAGGAGTAAACGTTGTATTATCAGGAGGTATACCGACCAGTGTAGTAGAGGTTAGTTACAGAGTATCTGGAGATGTGTCTGGTGTTGACTATAGAGATGCTAACAATGGAGTGTTATCTATAAGTGAGGTTGATTGCAGTAATGTGTTTGTAGATGATAAGTGTGTATTGAGTCTAGGAGTAGAGTTAGTAGATGATGCAGTGCGTGAGGTTGCCGAGCGTATATTGCTGGTAATAGAAGGAGTGAATGTAGGCGGAGTGTTGTCTACAGAAGAGTTGCTTGTTGTGAGTAAGTCGTCTAGTGTAGTGTTGATAAGTGAGAGTGACCCTGCAGAAGTTAGCGTAAGTACCCCTATAGGTGAAGTGTCAGAGGGTATAGGGGTTGTATTGTTCACAGTGTCATCATCACAACCATTGGATGCAGGTGAGTTGTTGGAAGTGAATGTGAGTATTATGGGCACTGCAAACATAGGCACTGACTATGAGGTGTTAGTATACAGTGCATCTGCGTTTACAGTTGCCTTGGACGATACAAGTCAGCAATCTGTTGTTTCTATAAGAGTGTTAGATGATGAAGTGTTTGAGTATGCAGAGAGTATAGAGTTTAGTCTGACAGGTGTAAGTGGTGCATCTAACAGTAAGTTATCTAGTGGTAGTGATGTAAGTAGTAGTGTTATAGTAGAGGATAATGAGTTGTTATCGCTTAGAGTAGTGGACTCTGTTCGTTCTGTGAGTGAGAGTGTAGGTAGTGTTAAGTTTGATGTAATGAGTGATAAGGTAGTGTCATCAGTTGTTACACTTGCAGTGTCAGTATTGGGTGGTGAGGCTACAGAGGGCACTGACTATGTAGTGGGTAGTATAAAGCACATAGATTCGTCAGGTTCTGGTTATGTGAGTATAGACGTGTTAGATGACATTGAGTTTGAGTTATTAGAGTCTGCATTAATTGCATTGACAGTGTCAGTGGACAGTCGTTCTAGTCGTGTGAGTGTATTGAGTGGTTCTATTGTGTTATCAATAGACAGTGAGGATCCATTGTTAGTGGGTCTGGATGAAGTTGCATCAGGTGTTGCCCTACCTTCTAAGAGAGGTGATGCTGGAGAGTTTGTAATAGGTTTGAATGGAGTTGCTCCTTCTGATGTGTCAGTAGAGTGGTATGTAGAGGATGCATTGGGAGCAGTAGTTGTTTCGGGTGTGAATGTGATACCTACAGGTATGTCCCAGACTAGAGTGTCTGTAACTATACCTACGGATGTAGATGAAGTGTCGGAAGGTATAGAGGCTTATGTTCTGACGTTGTCTAAAGCTATGAGTATGTTTGCATTATCAATAGATGCTACAAAGCAGAGTCTATCGTTCAATGCTGTAGATGATGATGTTGTGCATGTGATTATAAAGTCTAGTGCAGTGTCATCTATATCTGAAGGTGATAGTGCTGTGTTTGTGTTGGAGTTAGATGGAGTATCTACTAGTGATATACAAGTGATGTTGTCGTTATCAGGTGCTACATTGTCAGATACTACAGTGGTTATACCTGCTATGAGTAGTGTAGCATCGTTTACAGTGTCATCTGTAGAGGATGCTATAGTTGAGAGTACTAGCACATTGGAGGTTATGATATTGAGTGTATCTGGAGCTAATGGAGTGTTAGTGGAAGTGGGTAGTGTATCAGTGAGTAGTGTATTAGTTATAGATGATGATAGTGCTGAGTTATCAGTAGACACTAGAGATGTAGAGTTATCGGAGGGTGCTAGTGTAGATGTAACAGTAGTTCTGAGTTCTGAGTTAGCATATGATATAGAGGTGTTCTGGAGTGTTATAGGAGACACTGCAGATGTTAATCCGTCATCAGGCTCGTTATTGATAAGTGCGGGTAGTAAGTCTGGTAAGTTTAGACTAAGTGGCGTGTTGGACAAGGTAGTAGAGGGTGAAGAGAGTGTAGGTATATCGTTGTCATCCTACAAAGTGGATGCATCTATATCTAGTAGAGTGTCAATAGTGGATGACAGTAAACGCTTCATAAAGTTGTTGAATGGAGACACGGGTAAGTTGTCAGTGAGTAGTAGTGTGAGTAGTATAACAGAGGGTGGTTCTGTGAGGTTTGTGTTTAGTTATGCTGATAGTGTTAGAGTAGAGTCTACTGTGAGATATAATGTGTTGTTAGAGGGTCTGTCAGCGAATGCATTAGATATAAACAGTTTTGTATCATTTAGTGGTAGTAGTGGTGTATTAGATATAGTTATACCTAGTGATAATGCAGCGGTTGGAGATAGATCTTATAGGCTATCTGTATCTGGGTGTGTATCTTCTGTGAGCGGGTTATGTTCTGATATAGACATTAGTGAAGCAACGAGTGGTATAATCCGTGTTGTAGATGTAGACACACCACCTACTGCTCCAGTTGGAGGTGGCACAGGTGGCGGTGGTACAGGTGGCTCGCGTCCAACAGATACTGGTTCTGGTACTACATTCACATCTGATCCACCTAGTGTATCATTACCTTCTGGTGAGTTAGCAGATGCTGTAATAGCAGAAGATGCTGGTCCTGTATTTGGCTCTGTGTTTGTGAAGTTTACCCAAGCGGATTCTAGCAGGATATCAGATGTTAGAGTTATCACAGTGAAGGAGTTATTCACTCCTGTTTCTAATGTGCTGGAGATTATCCCTGCAAACTCTATAATAAAAACAGACAGCACAAAGTTTAATGAACTTAGCATGTCATTGGAGGGGCTACCTAGTGATGTATCTATAGGGACTATATACGATATAACACCTCTGTTTGATGATGGTTCAGTAGAGCAAGAGGTTACAGATGTCAGTGCAGAGGTATGTCTACCTATACCCAGTCGTCTAGTTCGTACTGCCCGAGACTTCTATCTGTATCATTATGTAGATGCAGATGGTGATGGAGTACAAGTGTGGGAACGACTGGATAGTGTAGTTATAGTTACAGAGGGTAGAACACATGTATGTGCACAAGCTTCGAGTTTCTCTCTGTTTACATTGGGCTATACTCGTATAGAGTTTGATGATGAATCTGAAGGGTTACTACCACCTACAGGTGGTGTATTACCTGATGTGTTAGTGTTGTGGGTTTCTGCTTCTGTGGGTTTGTTGCTTGTTGTATATGGAGTAGTTTTTGTATTGGTAAGACGTGCAAATAGAAGAGTCTAAACTAAATTATTACTATATATACATTAATAATTTATCTATTGCAATTTAGTATCACAACTCTGAAATCATGATATACTCTTAGTATCATAACTCTGAAATCATGATATACTCTTAAAATAATTATTTATTTGCAGAG
The DNA here is from genome assembly GCA_964274945.1 of Dehalococcoidia bacterium. Lineage (GTDB taxonomy): Bacteria > Chloroflexota > Dehalococcoidia > Lucifugimonadales > Lucifugimonadaceae > CAXXBX01. The sequence goes on from CAXXBX010000034.1 coordinate 59,421, forward strand.
GCAAATTCTAACCTATAAGTTTAAGGATGTTTATATTACTATTGAATAGATTATATTTAAAGAACAGATTCGTATTCTATAAGCCGTTTTTAATACTTAATGCTTTATTACTTGTATTACTGATATCTGTATTTGTGCCTATTGTGCAACCTACTACAGTCAATGCCACCTCTACTTATTCACCTATTAGTACTGACATAGGTCTTTACTCTCTTTCCTCGCCTGCTTTCTTTCAAAGCGGCAAAGAAGTCAGTATAAGCGTAGATGAGAATAGCATTGTAGAGAGTGGTACACTGTCAGTTGCTACGTTTACAGTAGAAGTTACAGGAGTAGTTCCAGCAGATGGCATAAGTGTGAGTGTAAATATAGGTGGTAGTGCAACTCTAGGTACTGACTATCAGGTTACGGGAATAAGCGATGGCGACACTATCACACTAACAGAGAGTGCAAGGAATAAGAATTTCAGTATAAGAGTTATAGACGATCCTGATATTGAGATTGATGAGACTGTAGAAGTTTCCATATCGGGTAATCTACCTTCTGATTTCAGTTATGCTACTAATACTGTGTCAGTTACTATAGTGTCTGATGAGTTTATAAACTTAGATATCACCCCACAAAGAGAGTCGTTTGTAGAGCAGGATAAACTGCTGACCTTTACAGTAGTTATACCAGCTCCTGTTGATTTTGCCTTAGGCTTGTCTATTGCAATTGCTACTCCCGAAACGATGGAATTATCTACATACGGCATTAACGGGGATGCTGGCACTGTAGGTTGCAGAGTGTTGTTTAATGGTAAGGTACATTGCTGGGGAGAGTTTGAGAGTGCCGATCCTGTGCCATCGTTTCCTTGGGGCAATACAGCCTTTCGTAGTGTAGTTGTGGGTTCTTACTTTGTATGTGGCTTACACTTAGATGGTAGTGTAGAATGTCTAACTTACCGTGATGATAGTCTTTTGAATATAAGTTCAGAGCCTTCTGTGCCTACTATAACGGGTGCTATATTCACATCTATTGATGCAGGCACTATGCATGTGTGTGGCGTTCTATCTGATAATAGATTGGAATGTTGGGGTTTGGGTTCAAAACCTGGTTTTGATGAACTGGCATCTCCTATAGGAACTTCAGTACCGCCTCAAGATGCAAACCAAGCACTACCACCTGATAATATTCAAGGACATGTAGTTAGCGTTAGTGCAGGTGGTTTTGAGACGTGTGCATTGTTAGATGACAATAGTGTGGAGTGCTGGGGTTGGGGTTTCCAAGCACTAGGTAGCACTCTATATCCCCAACCTGTGAATAGCAAGTTTAGTGTAGTATCTGTAGGTGGGCTTGGCGCCTGTGGGCTACTACTAGCGAACAGCAAGCCTGTATGTTGGGGTGGTCACTACATTGCTCAACCGGGTGCACATAACGATGTGCCGATGACAGACATATCTGTTAGTGGAGCTTCTGCCTGCGGTATACGTACGGATGATGGTGATACAATATGTTGGTCTCTTCTTACCCCTATTTCAACTCACTATTCCCTTGCTGGAGGTACACAGTATAGTGTATTGGCTAGCAGTTCCGAACCAAGTTTCTTCAATGAGTCATCGTATACGTGTGGAATACGTAAAGATAACAGTAATATAGAATGCTTTGAGACTTCTTTTCTTTTGAATGGAAGTTTGAGCTATAATATACCTACATCACCTGCTCCACTGCCTGGGGGTAGACGTATTCAGGAAGATGTTGTTAGCGTTACGATACCGAGCGGTAGTACTTCTGCAACTTTCACTGTAAATTATGAGGACGACAGTATCTCTTCGCTTAGTGGTCTTTATCTACCGCAGGTAGGCAGTTCTGTAGCAAATGTAAGGGAAAATAATAGACCTTATATAGCAGTGTATGATAACGATATTGACTTTTCTGTGAATGTGCAAAATCTACATGAGAATAGTGTACAATCTGGTGCGATATTTACTGTCAGTATTGCTGATGATAGGATATTTGATGCCCTAGGTACTAATACACTAACACTTGCAGTATTGTTTAATGGCAATGCTGATCGTGGTACTGATTATACAGTATCGGGGCTAGATCCCGGTGAAGTGGTAACATTAGATACCGCTAATCCTATAAATACGTTTAGTATCTTACATATTGATGATACTCTGTTTGAAGTTGATGAGCAAGTAGTAGTAACCCTAGATAGTGAACTACCCAACGGTCTTGAGTATCTTGTTCCAAGTATATCCATTACTATATTAGAAGATAAACTATTCGGTATCAGTGTAGACATTGATAACCCTATAATCAGTGAAGGTGGTAATATATCTACTGCAATAGTTACTATAAAACTAGAGGGTTCAGTGCCAAGTAGCAGCGTTACATTTACCTTAGCAACTTCTGGCACAGCTATGGAATCCACAGACTATACTACATCGTTACCATCGGTAAATAGTATCACTTTGCAAGAGGGCAATACCGTTACGTATGCGTTTACAATCATAGATGACAGTGTAGCTGAGTTTACCGAAAACATATTACTATCTATAGTAGAATTACCTGCAGATAGTGAATTTAGTCAGGGATCTGATCTTGATATTACTATTATAGATACCGATATCAATATAGCAGTCTCGTTTGCGAATGATGTTACAGAAAGGGCAGACGCAACTTCAGAGTTTGATATCAGTGTAAACGGTGTTATACTTACAGAGGATCTAACTGTTACCTACAGCACAAAAGATGTTACTGCTATGTCAGGTGAAGACTATATAGGTATTACAAATGGAGTCATTACGTTTGATGCAGGCACTAATTGTGTAAACGGTTGCATAAAGATGGTAACCGTCAGTGTTATAGATAACGCAATTGTAGATAATTCTCCAGAGAGTTATGAGTTGTTGTTGAATAGTGCAGTAGGTGGTGGACATTCTCCACCTGTAATAGTTGATGATACAGGAATTGCTCGTATATTCGATAATGACGCATCAGTGAGTATAAGAGTAGATGAGTCTAGTATTAGAGAGGGTTCTGCTATGGCAGTTGCTACGTTTACAGTAGAGGCTATAGGCGTTATTCCTGTTAGTGGTGTAAGTGTTAGTGTATCTATATCAGGCACAGCAATAGTAGATACTGACTATGATCTTATAGGGTTAGCTAGTAGTGTTGCAGTTATCACACTAACAGAGAGTGAAAATAGTAAGAAATTTAGTATACAAGTTATAGATGATGTAGTTATTGAATTAAACGAAAGTGTAGATGTATCTATACTAGGCACTCTACCGAAAAATGTCCGTTACGGTGTTTCTACTGCATCAGTTACGATATCATCTGATGATGATATAAACTTAAACATAACACCGGTCACCGAGTCGTTTATAGAGCAGGATAAACTGCTAACGTTTACGGTATCAATACCTTCTGCAGTGAATGAAGCTGTTATTATATCCATTGCGATTGCTACACCGGGCTCCACCGAAATAAGCGCATTTTCACACCAGGAAAATGGTGTACTTTGTAGAGTGCTGTTCAACGGTAGAGTCCAGTGCGTCGGTAATTTCTTCCAATCTATTAGTGTGCCCAGTGAACCTTGGGGTGATACTGTTCTACGTAGTGTAGTAGTGGGTATAAATTTTGTATGCGGACTGCATTTAGATGGTAATGTAGAGTGTAAAACGTATGATGCAGATACTCTTGGGGTAGATGCTGTGCCTACTGTAAGTGGTGCTGTGTTTACATCTATTTCTGCAGGTGTAGCACATGTGTGTGGTCTTCTATCCAACGGTAGAGTAGAGTGCTGGGGCTTGGGTTCACAGCCGGGTAGTGAACCTCTGGGGAGGTATCAGTTAATTGTTGTTGATGAGAACCAATCAATACCACCTGTTGGTATACAGGGGCGAGTGATTAGCGTGAGTGCAGGTGGTAATCACACCTGTGCGTTGTTGGATGATCATAGAGTAGAGTGCTGGGGTGAAGATATCCCTCAGGGTATTGCAACGAATAGACTCTTCAGTAAAATATCTGTGGGAGGGTTAGGAGTGTGCGGTCTATTGCTTGCTGATAATACGCCTCTATGTTGGGGAGATAATGTTGTTTCTGCAAGTGGATTGTATAACACTATACCTATGACAGACATATATGCTGGTGGTGGAATCTCCTGTGGTATACGTCAGGACAACGGTAATCTCTATTGCTGGAGTAATGGTAATGAGGTGTTTGGTCTTGGAATTCGACAGTATAGTGCACTGGGCATTAGCAAACATACCCGTGATAACGAATCCTATATATGTGGTATACGTCGGGATAACGGTAACGCTGAATGCTTCAGTGGGAGTACTGTTTTACTTCCTGTAGGTCTCACATCACCTGTTGTGTTATCTGATGGTAAGCGTGTAGTTGAGGAGTCTGTTGGAGTTACTATACCTGAAGGCAGCACTACTACAACCTTCACTGTAAACTATAAGAATGACGATTTATATTCGCTTAGTGGTTTGTATGTATTGAATGTGATAGACAATTCTGAATATAACTTGCGACAAAGTAACCTTCCTTATGTGGAAGTGTATGATAACGATATTAGGCTATCATCTAACTTGCCAGCGGTATCCGAAGCCGACATAGTAGACGGAGTAGAGTTTACTGTCAGTTTGATTGATAACCGTGTATTTGATAGTGGAAGTGTTAGTGCAGTAACGTTCGCAGTATCGTTTAGTGGCAGTGCAACTCTTGATACTGACTATAGGGTGTCTGGGCTACTTGCTGGTAATATGGGGGTATTTGATACCAATAAGATTGAAGATACCTTTAAAATACTACCCATTGATGACACTGTGTTTGAACCTGATGAGCAGATAGTGGTAACTCTAAGTGATATAATGCCAAGTGGTGTTGAGTATACTGGTCGTAGTATACAGGTTACTATAACGGATGATGCTGCGGGTATTCTCATAGATGTTGACAATCCTGTACTGCGTGAGGGTGATGTTATATCTGTTGCAACATTCACTATAACGTCAGAAGGTTCACTGCCTGGTGGTTCTGTTACGTTTACTGTGGCAGTGCTTGGAACAGCTAAAGAGTCTGAGGACTACACTACATCTTCACTGTTAGGGAATAATATCACTTTACAAGAGAGCGAGACTATTACATATGCATTTACTATTCTAGACGACGATGATAAGGAGTTTAGTGAAGATATAGTGCTGTCTATAGCAGTGTTACCTGTAGGTATTGAGTTTGTTCAAGGTTCTGACTTTAGTATTAGAGTCATAGACAACGATACGACTATAGTAGCTTCTGTTGAGCCTTCGGAGTTGTCGGGGAATTCGTTATCTGTAGCAGTGTATACAATAGAGTATATTGGACCTGCTCTTATCAATGTGCTGAGTTTCGCACTTACATTTAGTGGTAGTGCTACCGAAGGTACTGACTATATACTCTCGTTACCTGCTAGCAAAGTAATAAGGTTTACCCAAGACATCACAGTAGTGCGTTTTACGCTGACTACAGTAAATGATATAATGTTTGAAGATGATGAGAATGTGATACTGGGAATAAGTGGCACACCGCCTGAGAGTATCGTGTTTGACTTTGAGAAGAGTGTTTTTGTGATATCACGTAATGACTTTACATCTATAACTCTAAGTGATGTTACAGTGTCAGAGGGTGACACTGTAGATTTGACTATATCTGGTGTTGCAGGGGTATACACCTATGCTGTGAGTGGTATACAGGCAGAGGATGTAAGTGGCATAGGTTTGTCAGGTGTGTTTATGTTATCCTCTATAGGTCAAACGGTAGTAAAAGTTACAGTAATAGATGATGTATTGAGTGAAGGTGCAGAGTCTGTAGAGATTACAGTTACTGCCCCAGATGGTGCAACTATGTCAGTAAACACAGTAATATCTGCATCAGATCCGTTGAGTGTCAGCATATCGGATGCGTCTGATGTTACAGAGGGTGCTAATGTCAGTTCTGAGTTTATTATTACATTAAGCGGTGGTGAACCTACATCAGATGTAAGAGTGATCTACAGCACAGAAGACGGCACGGCAAAAGCAGGCACAGACTATACAAGTGTCGCTAACGCTATAGTTACGTTTAGGTCTGGGAGTGATTGTGTAAGTAGTTGTGTTCAGACAGTGTCAGTGTCTATCGTAGATGATGATACAGGCGAGAGTTACATAGAGAGTTATGCGTTGTTGTTGAGTAGTGCAGTAGGCGGTGGACACAGTGAACCACCTGTAATAGTAGACGCTACAGGAGTTGCTATTATATTGGATGATGATGGAGTAGTGCGTCTAAGCGTAGATGATTCTAGTATTACAGAGGGTGATGCTATGTCAATAGCTACGTTCACAGTAGAGGCTATAGGAGTTCTTCCTGTTAGTGGTGTAAGTGTAAGTGTGTCTATAGGAGGTAGTGCTACCGTAGGTACTGACTATGAGGTTATCGGGTTAGGTAGTGTTGCGGTTATCACACTAACTTCTGCTGAGAGTAGTAAGACATTTGGCATAAAAGTTCTAAACGATGATATGTTTGAGCCAGACGCTGAGAATGTAGAAGTGTCAATAAGTGGAGTTCCGCCCCCAGGGTTCAGTTACGGTGTTAACAGTGTAAGTGTATTGATAGATAGCGATGACTTATCGCCGCTTAGTGTAACAGTAAGTGCATTGACAGTGTCAGAGGGCGATATTGTAGATTTGACTATACAAGGTATTATAGGAGTATACACATATGCTGTTATCGGTGTAGATGTGAGTGACATAAGCGTTGGCTTATCAGGTAGTATACCAGTGGGAGTAACGGGTAGATCTACATTGAGTGTAAGAGTATTGGACGATAACTTTACCGAGGATTCAGAAGCAATAGTGTTTACAGTTACTAATCCAGCTGGTGCGACTATGTCAGTAAGCACATTGATATCTGCATCAGACCCGTTGAGTGTAAGTGTATCGGATGCGTCTGATGTTACAGAGAGTGCAGGAGTAAGTTCTGTATTCAGTATTACATTGAGTGGCGGTATACCTACAGAAGATGTAACCGTTACCTACAGCACAGAAGACGGCACAGCAAAAGCAGGCACTGATTATACAAGTGTAGTTAACGCTATAGTTATGTTTGGTGCAGGCACTGATTGTGTTTCTGGTTGTGTTGAGAGAGTGTTAGTATCTATAATAGATGACGCTACACCAGAGGGCACAGAGCAGTTCAGTGTAAAGATAAACAGTGCTATAGGTGGTGGACACAGTGAGTCACCTGTAATAGTTGATGCTACAGGAGTTGGCACAATCCAAGACAGTGACACACTACCGTTCAGTGTAACAGTAAGTGCTGTTACAGTTAGCGAGGGTGCTACAGTAACCTTGACTATACAAGGTGCTGTAGGAGTATACACATATGCTATTAGTGGTGTGTCTGCAAACGATGTAAACATTGCCTTGTCAGGTAATGTATCAGTAGGAGTGACAGGTAAGCATACCTTGGATGTTACTATAGTAGACGATGTTCTGTCTGAGGGTACTGAGAGCCTGATGATTACAGTTACTAATCCAGACAGTATTGGGTTATCAGTAATCACAGTGATAAGTGAGTCAGATCCTTTGAGTGTAAGAGTGTTAGATGCTCCTTCTGTGTCTGAGGGTGATGAAGGTGCTGATAGCAAGTTAGAGTTCATTGTGAGAGTATCTGGAGGTATACCTACATCGGATGTAGTTGTGAGTTACAGGACAGAGGGAGGCAGTGCTACTGCAGGTGAGGATTATCAGAGTGTAAGAGATGGTGAGTTGCGATTGAGTAGTTCTAGCTGCACTAACATACCATGCGATGAGCCCATAGAGATATCGTTGCTAGGAGATAATGAAGCAGAGGGTGATGAGAGTGTAGAGTTGCATCTGTTGAGTGTATCAGTGAGTTCTGGCTTGAGTGTTAGTATATCAGATGCACTAGGTATTGGCACTATATTGAATGACGACTACAATCCTGTAGTGTTGATTCCAGAGATGCGTGTATTATCGTTGGTGCGAGGTACTAGTGTGAGTGTAGAGTTGTCGTCTGTATTCAGCGACAGAGATGACCCTGTGTTGTCGTATACAGTGTCAGTGCTTCCAGTGTCCAGCATAGCAGAGGTGAGCATATCAGGGGGTGTGTTGTATGTATCTGGCATAGGGCTTGGAGTTACAGAGTTCAGTGTGTCAGCGAGTGATGGAACAAACCCTGTAGTGTCATCTATGTTTAGAGCCACAGTGTCTACTGAGTTTGTTCCTGTAGTGAGAGTTAGTGGGTTAGGCGTTGAGTTGTCAGAGGGTGAAGTAGGCAGAGTGAAAGTAAGTCTGACACAGACATCATCAGTAGGGACAGTGTTGTATGCTAACTATGTGATAACAGGAGGTACTGACATAAGTTCTCAAGACTTTAGCAGTGATAGTCTATCTGGTAGAGCCATGCTGGACTATAGTGTGGGTGTAGATGCATACATAGAAGTTGAGATAAGTTCTGATGGCTTGTTTGAGAGTGTAGAGTTGTTTGAGTTGCAAATAGTGAGTATAGATGGTGGAGTTATAGAGGGTTCTGGAGTTGTTACAGGTAGTATAGGTGTGAATGTGGGTGAGTTGTTGGAGGTGGTTATATCAGATGCGTTTGTGAGTGAAGATGCAGGTGTAGTTATGTTACCTGTTGTTATAAGTGGAGCATTGAGTAGTAAAGATGTGTTAATAGATGTGTCAGTGAGAGATGTTGATGCTAAGTCAGGAGCAGATTATGGGTTGCAATCTGTAAGTCCATTGGTTGTGCCTGCTGGTGTTAGTAGAGGTGAGGTTTCAGTTGTATTGGTAGATGATGTCTACAATGAGGGTGAAGAGAAGTTTGAAGTTGTGTTAGGCAATGTTCTAGGTGGTGGTGGAGTAAGTAGTCAGCTCAGAGTTATTAAGAGTGTATCAGTTGTTACTATAAGAAGAAGTGATGCAATAACAGTTTCACTGTCATTGCTGTCAGAGCGAGTGGATGAGAGTGTAGGCGACTCTGGAGTTAGCGTGGAGTTATCAGGCGGGTTGCCTACATCAGATGTATTAGTGAGTTATGTAGTAACAACTGGAGTTGGCACATTGTCAGTGGACGATTACAGAGATGCAAACGGAGGTGTGTTGCGTATAACTCCTACTGATTGCACAACTCTAGGGTGTGTGAGTAGTCTAGGCTTGGTGATAGTAGATGATAGTATAGAGGAAGGTTTGGAGGGTCCTCTGACAGTGAGTTTGAGCAGTGCTGTTAGTAGTGGCGGTGGAGATGTAAGAGTGAGCTCTGATGCGGATAAGTCAGTTGTGGAGTTGTCTATAAATGAGAGTGATGGAGTGATATTATCTACTAGTGCAGTGTTGAGTATTGACAGAGGCACAGTTAGAGTGTCCGAGGGCGGGAGTGCTAAGTTTGTTGTGTTGCTTTCTGATCGTGTAAACAGTGATATTGATATTGATTGGGAGTTGTTGTTGTCTGGTAGTGTGTCTTCTGATGACTTTGTGTCTACTATTGGTAAGGTTAGTATACCCTCAGATGTGTTGTCATATGTTATAGAAGTGGATATAGTAGATGATGTGGTGTATGAGTTAGATGAACAATTTGAGTTACGTATAAGTGTATCTTCAAGTTCAGTGCACAGTGTAAGTTCGGATGACAGAGGAGTAGGAGTTATATTGGGTAATGATGGAGGTGTGTTGTCAGTAAGTCGTGTTGGGTTTAGTGAGGTTCGTGAAGGTTCTAAAGCGATGTTTACAGTGTCGTTGGATAGTGGCTTTGAGTGGGGTTCTGTATCTGAGAGTTCTGCAGATGCTATAAGAGTAGATGTGTCAGTAGGTGGTGATGTAGATAGTGCTGACTATATGATGTTATCTCCTAGTGCAACTACACTAGTGTTTGAGCGTGGCGGTTCTGTGAGTAAGTTGTTAGAGTATGCGATATTATCAGATGAAGACTACAGTGAGGGTAGAGAAGAGTTATCATTATCTCTAAGTGGGGTGAGTCCTAGCGACTTGAACAGTATATCGGTTGTATCAGGTGAAGCATCTGTATACATACCTGCGGAGGTTGGTCGTGAGGTGTATGTAGATGTTATGGTGTCAGGGAGTGGTTTTGTGAACGAAGGTGAAGATGTTACTATTATGTTTACACTGAGTGGCGATGCTTACGAGTTGTTAAGTGGTGCATCTGTTACAGTAGAGTATATGCTATCATCTATAGCGGATCTTACTGTAAGCAGTGCAATGGGTGATGTTGTTATGGAGTTTGGGAGTGGTTCTGAGTGCTCCAGTCTTCCTTGCAGTAAGAGTATAGTTATATCTGTATTGGATGATGATCTGTCAGAGGGTGTTGAGAGTGTGAGGGTGAGTTTAGGTAGTCTGCGTGTAATTGATGGAGTTGTGAGTGTTGTGTTGGGTTCTATGAAGGAGGCTATATTCAGCATAAGAGTAGACCGTGCAGATGACTTTACAGTAGAGTTATCCCCATCTAGTGGTTCTATAACAGAGGATGGCAATGATGGAGTAGATGTAGGAGTAAACGTTGTATTATCAGGAGGTATACCGACCAGTGTAGTAGAGGTTAGTTACAGAGTATCTGGAGATGTGTCTGGTGCTGACTATAGAGATGCGAACAATGGCGTGTTATCTATAAGTGAGAGTGATTGTAGTAATGTGTTTGTAGATGATAAGTGTGTATTGAGTCTAGGAGTAGAGTTAGTAGATGATGCAGTGCGTGAGGTTGCAGAGCGTATGTTGCTGGTAATAGAAGGAGTGAATGTAGGCGGTGTATCATCTACAGAAGAGTTGCTTGTTGTGAGTAAGTCGTCTAGTGTAGTGTTGATAAGTGAGAGTGACCCTGCAGAAGTTAGTGTAAGTACCCCTATAGGTGAAGTGTCAGAGGGTATAGGGGTTGTATTGTTCACAGTGTCGTCATCACAACCATTGGATGCAGGTGAGTTGTTGGAAGTGAATGTGAGTATTATGGGCACTGCAAACATAGGCACTGACTATGAGGTGTTAGTATACAGTGCATCTGCGTTTACAGTTGCCTTGGACGATACAAGTCAGCAATCTGTTGTTTCTATAAGAGTGTTAGATGATGAAGTGTTTGAGTATGCAGAGAGTATAGAGTTTAGTCTGACAGGTGTAAGTGGTGCATCTAACAATAAATTATCTAGTGGTGGCGATGTAAGCAGTAGTGTTATAGTAGAAGATAATGAGTTGTTATCGCTTAGAGTAGTGAACTCTGTTCGTTCTGTGAGTGAGAGTGTAGGTAGTGTAAAGTTTGATGTCATCAGTGATAAGGTAGTGTCATCAGTTGTTACACTTGCAGTGTCAGTATTGGGTGGTGAGGCTACAGAGGGCACTGACTATGTAGTGGGTAGTATAAAGCACATAGATTCGTCAGGTTCTGGTTATGTGAGTATAGACGTGTTAGATGACATTGAGTTTGAGTTATTAGAGTCTGCATTAGTTGCATTGACAGTGTCAGTGGACAGTCGTTCTGGTCGTGTGAGTGTGTTAAGTAGTGTGATAATGTTATCAATAGATAGTGAGGATCCATTGTTAGTGGGTCTGGATGAAGTTGCATCAGGTGTTGCCCTACCTTCTAAGAGAGGTGATGCTGGTGAGTTTGTTATAGGTTTGAATGGAGTTGCTCCTTCTGATGTGTCAGTAGAGTGGTATGTAGAGGATGCATTGGGAGCAGTAGTTGTTTCGGGTGTGAATGTGATACCTACAGGTATGTCCCAGACTAGAGTGTCTGTAACTATACCTACGGATGTAGACGAGATAGCAGAGGGTTCGGAGGCTTATGTGTTGACATTATCTAAAGCTATTGATAAGTTCCCATTGTCAATAGATGCTACAAAGCAGAGTCTATCGTTCAATGCTGTAGATGATGATGTTGTGCATGTGATTATAAAGTCTAGTGCAGTGTCATCTATATCTGAAGGTGATAGTGCTGTGTTTGTGTTGGAGTTAGATGGAGTATCTACTAGTGATATACAAGTGATGTTGTCGTTATCAGGTGCTACATTGTCCGACACTACAGTGGTTATACCTGCTATGAGTAGTGTTGCATCGTTTACAGTGTCATCTGTAGAGGATGCTATAGTTGAGAGTACTAGCACATTGGAGGTTATGCTATTGAGTGTATCTGGAGCTAATGGAGTGTTAGTGGAAGTGGGTAGTGTATCAGTGAGTAGTGTATTAGTTATAGATGATGATAGTGCTGAGTTATCAGTAGACACTAGAGATGTAGAGTTATCGGAGGGTGCTAGTATAGATGTAACAGTAGTTCTGAGTGTTGAGTTAGCATATGATATAGAGGTGTTCTGGAGTGTTATAGGAGACACTGCAGATGTGAATCCGTCATCAGGCTCGTTATTGATAAGTGCGGGTAGTAAGTCTGGTAAGTTTAGACTAAGTGGCGTGTTGGACAAGGTAGTAGAGGGTGAAGAGAGTGTAGGTATATCGTTGTCATCCTACAAAGTGGATGCATCTATATCTAGTAGAGTGTCAATAGTAGATGACAGTAAACGCTTCATAAAGTTGTTGAATGGAGACACGGGTAAGTTGTCAGTGAGTAGTAGTGTCAGTAGTATAACAGAGGGTAGTTCTGTGAGGTTTGTGTTTAGTTATGCTGATAGTATTAGAGTAGAGTCTATTGTCAGGTATAATGTGTTGTTAGAGGGTCTGTCAGCGAATGCATTAGATATAAACAGTTTTGTATCATTTAGTGGTAGTAGTGGAGTATTAGACATAGTTATACCTAGTGATAATGCAGCTTTAGGGGACAGGTCTTATAGGCTGTCAGTATCTGGGTGTGTATCTTCTGTGAGTGGGTTATGTTCTGCTATAGATATTAGTGAAGCAACGAGTGGTATAATCCGTGTTGTAGATGTGAACACACCACCTACTGCTCCAGTTGGAGGTGGCACAAGTGGCGGTGGTACAGGTGGCTCGCGTCCAACAGATACTGGTTCTGGTACTACATTCACATTTGATCCACCTAGTGTATCATTACCTTCTGGCGATCTAGCAGATGCTGTAATAGCAGAAGATGCTGGTCCTGTATTTGGCTCTGTGTTTGTGAAGTTTACCCAAGCGGATTCTGGCAGAATATCAGATGTTAGAGTTATCACAGTGAAGGACTTATTCACTCCTATTTCTAATGTGCTGGAGATTATCCCTGCAAACTCTATAATAAAGACAGATAGCACTAAATTCAGTGAACTTAGTATGTCATTGGAGGGGCTACCTAGTGATGTATCTATAGGGACTATATACGATATAACACCTCTGTTTGATGATGGTTCAGTAGAGCAAGAGGTTACAGATGTCAGTGCCGAGGTATGTCTACCTATACCCAGTCGTATAGTTCGTACTGCCCGAGACTTCTATCTGTATCACTATGTAGACATAGATGGTGATGGAGTACAAGTGTGGGAGCGTCTGGATAGTGTAGTTACTGCAGGTAGAACACATGTATGTGCACAAGCTTCTAGTTTCTCTCTGTTTGCTTTGGGCTATACCCGTATAGAGTTTGATGATGAAGATGGTGGTTTACTACCACCTACAGGTGGTGTATCACCTGATGTGTTAGTGTTGTGGGTTTCTGCTTCTGTGGGTTTGTTGCTTGTTGTATATGGTGTGCGTGTTGTAAGGACAAGACGTGCAAATAGAAGAGTATAAACTAAATTTTACTACATATACATTAATAATTTATCTATTGCAATTTAATATTTGCTTTGTTACACCAAACGTATAGCCTTACATTTTCTTAAGTACGATGAGGAGCAGTATATTGTGTTGTCGTATAAATATACTTTCTATAGTCCAGTCCTATAAGGTAGGCACTTCTTACCAAAGGACTATAAAAGCTGGTAAGACAAGCTGCGATACTTCGTCAGTAGTTGTAGTGCATGTAGTTATTGAGTAATTGTTGTATATCTGTTGCGGGCTACTATTAGATACATTCCGGTTATATATTGATATGAGTGTATCTAAGTAGTTGTGTTGATAAATAAACACAGTTCTTTGAAGATACTAGAAGCACTGATTTATGCAGTTATATTCTTTGTATCTGTATACTTGAGGTTGTGGGATCTAGATGTACAAGCTATACATCATGATGAAAGTCTTCATGCATACTATTCATATAAAAACTCGCTAGGGGATTTTTATAAACATCATCCTATAACGCATGGCGTTTTTCTAATGCATCTAACTGGCGGTGTATTCTATCTACTTGGTGACAGTGAATTTACTTCGCGTTTACCACAGGCTATATTTGGTTCGGCGCTTGTGTTGTTACCTATTGTGCTGCGAGCGTGGCTTGGCAGATTTGGCAGTATATTTGCCTCAGTATTGCTTGCTTTTTCACCATCACTACTTTACTTTAGTAGGTTCGCCCGCAACGATATATTTATGGTATTTTTTGCTCTCTTGGCTCTGGCAACTACTTTGCAATATATAAAAAATCAGCGAACTATCTTTTTATATCTAACGCTAGTAATACTGTCAATAGCGTTTACTACAAAAGAGACGGCTTACATAGTTATTGCTTCTTTTGGTACGCCTTTACTGATAACCAATTTACCGACTGTTTTTACTGCGATTCGCTATCTAAAAGTTAGAGCGAAATATTTACCGTCGTGGTATAAACTTAGCCCAAGAAGATATTTAAACACTTGGCGGGTATTTATCAACGGCTTGCCAATACACGCTCAGGTTTTACTGTTTATTACATTTGTTTTGTTTCCGCTATTCACACCGGGAATAAGCATTTTTCAAAATATACTTGGCGTTGTTTTAGCAGCACCTGATGATTCAAACCTCGCTATAGGTACTGGCATACCACAAGAAGGTGCAGGCATGATAATCGCAACAATATTGGTATCAGGCTCTATTTTTGTATCCTTATTATTAACTCTGGCGTCCAAAAAAACAGAGTGGATTATCGGTTGGATACTTTTCTACTTTGTATTTATACTCTTATTTACAAATTTCTTTACGTATCCTGCAGGCGCAGCTTCTGGAATTTGGTTGTCGTTAGGATACTGGTTGGCACAACACGATGTATCACGTGGGGGGCAACCTTGGTGGTACTTTTTTATGATAGCTGGCGTATATGAATTTCTGCCGCTCTTATTATCAGCCTTTACCATTGTTATCTATACTTACCTTGAAACTACTAAAGCAATAAGGACTACTGGGAGTACATCAGATAAATCTAGATACTTTATACAAAAAGGAGATACATTCGCTAAATTCTGTATATTTTGGGTCTTATCTACGTTCCTTGCGTATACTATAGCAGGTGAGAAGTTCCCATGGTTGATGGTAAATATGGTAGTGCCAATGATAATACTTTCAGCAAAAGGAATGGGAGACATAACTAAATATCTTGTATCAAATATAAAACTGAATTACGGTGATTTACATAAACTTGCCCCATACATTACTACAACTATACTGATTTTTAGTGCCATACTGATTCTACTGGTGTTTACCGTCAGGGCAAGTTTACTTGTTTCTTATAAATACAGAGATTACCCACAAGAATTAATGATTTATACCCAAACTTCCCAACAAACGCATCAACTCGCACGTAGTATAGACAACTTAGCAAACGCAAACGAAAAAGGATACGACATTCCTATTGCTATAGATCATGAACTCTCATGGCCATGGATTTGGTATCTAAGACATTACAATGCAGTTTCTTATAACGTAAATTATAAAGATTATACTGACTACGAACTCACACGGTACGATATACACATAGTACGCTTTGAGAGCAAACCATACTTTAATAATAGCCTAAAAGCTGAATACTCAAACCCTAAAATGGTTATTGTACGCTCTTCATTTGATGAAACAAAGTACAGATGCGGTACAGGTAAACCTTGGTCTTCAGAGAGATCGGGCGCATGGTGGTGTCCAAGAGGTACACTCTCTCTTAGCGATATAGTTCAGAGCCTTTTAGAACCCACCCGTCTTGAAAATGTTGTAGATTATTGGATTTATAGACGTATTGATGGACAGGAGTTAAGTGAATCTACATTTTTAAATTTCGATTCGTTTGTATATTTCCGTAACGATATTACTATGGATAACTAAATAAAGTTGTCTAGTTTATCTTTTGAATTTGTATAAAAAACAAGTACAATAAAACCATAGGGGATATATACCCATTGGTGTAAACGCGGATAATAGTCAGTATAAGAAGTAACTCTTTATGAAATTAACAGTATTTTTTGATTATACTTGTCCTTGGGTTCGTAACGCTGGACTCTGGCTGGAAGATGTACAAACTAAGATGCAGGGTGAACTTGAACTGGTTTGGAAATGTTTCTTGCTTGAACAAGTTCATGTATCTGAAGGTGATGAAAAAGTCTGGGAACGACATATACGTTCAGATAAGTATGTAAGTAGAGGTATATGGGCACACAGAGGTGGTATAGCCGCAAGGCAACAAGGTAACAAAGCGCACTGGCGGTATGCTAATACCTTATTTAATGCAAAACACATTGATAGGCAAGATATTCGTAGTCGCGAGTCTGTATTAGATATTGCCAAAGCCACTAACTTAGATATGGCTCAGTTTACCGCTACAGTCGACTCCGCAGATACAATACAGCAAATTGCACGAGAGCACACTACAGCAGAGTCTATGGGTATATTTGGCACTCCGACTATTGTGCTGGATGGGTATCATCCTATGTTTCTAAAATTGTTTACGCCACCTAAAGATAAATCTATTAGTGTGTTTAAAGAGATTATCTCTATATGCTCAAAGCAGTATATTGGTGAGTTAAAACGTCCGCAACCACCTTGGCCAAAAGGCGTTGAAGTACCTTCACTTTAGATTGAGACTATTTATTTATAGTTTACAGTTTAATTATTACTCTGTTTAATTATTACTCTGTTACTGACTAATTTATCGTCGCGACGCTGAAAATAACCCTAAAAGGCACACAGTATATAACTACTGAATTATATTCAGATACATCTATGTGATCTGCTAACTCGTAGTTTTGATTGCCTTTATTACCTTTGAGACCACCTAAATCTTCATACAAATCAGCGTGAATCGCACCAGAGGACATTGGATCTGGATGTGCACTTAGGTACACGTGTAGACGAGGTCCGTTGGTTACCTGAAATTCTTCAAGACGTAGTATCTTTTTCCCATCTGGTAGTTGATACAACTTAGCGTCACCACTACCTTTATGAAAGCGATCAGCATCTTTAAATGTACCATTTTTCAGCAGTATAGGTGACGTTGTCGGTTCTGGTTCTGGTTCTGGTGTGTTAGTAGGCGTAGGAGTAGGTGTGGCATTAGGTAACGCTGTCGGAGCAACAGTTGGAGATGCTAAAGGCGTAGTTACCACATTGTTATTATCTGTAGGTTGCATTTCTGCTGCTGGCATTGCTTCATTGATTAATATATCTTCTTGTTGCGCTGCCTCTAACATTATTGTTTCCGCTTCCTCACGTTCCATATTTTGTGGTATTACGGCATTTGCAGTAAGCGGGAACTCTTCATCAACTGCCATATCTATCCAAAGCGGTGAAGCTAACCACCAAGCAAGCCATAAAAGGAGCCCAACGATTATTACAGTAATGAGTGTAATAATCCGCCCTATAGTTGTATATAATAAGTAGTTTATAGTAGTCTTCAGCATTCTATACTTCCTAAATTTGATTTGTTTTATATAACAAGTTAGGTTTTATAATACAATTTATTACTAAAAAGTATATAGTATTATACATAGTGTAAAGGTGTAGTTTTAAGGTTTGATTGTAACTCTAATACTGTAATTTGACTATTTTAAGGGGGTTAATAATAATTGTATAGTATTGACATGCACGGCAAGCGAGGTGTGGTATTTGGTGTTGCTAACCAGCGGAGCATAGCTTGGCATATTGCACAGGAACTTTATCAAGCAGGTGGTGAAATTGTATTTACATACCTTAATGAACGTTTACGTAGTTCGGTAGAAAAACTTGCTTCTCCGTATGGTTCTACAATAATAGAGTGTAATGCAGTAGACGATGAACAGGTACAAGAAGTTTATTCTCATGTGGCTGCTAAATGGGGTACGATAGACTTTATAGTTCACTCGGTAGCGTATGCTAATCGTGAAGACCTTGAGGGTCGGTTTTCTAAAGTATCTAAGAGCGGTTTTCGTATAGCACTTGAATCTAGTGCATACAGTTTAATTCCTGTTGTAAAATATGCTGCACCTCTTATGCAAAACGGCGGTGCAGTAGTTACTATGACCTTTGATGCATCTTTGAAGGTTTATCCAGGCTACAACGTTATGGCTACAGCAAAAGCGGCGCTTGAAAACGAAGTTAAATACCTAGCCGCTGAATATGGTGATCAAAATATAAGAGTGAATGCAATATCAGCAGGTCCTTTACCAACAATTGCTGCACGTAGCATACCGGGCTTTAGCGAAATGCAAAGATTTCATAAAGAACGCTCGCCATTAAAACGCAATATAACACAAAAAGAGGTCGCTCAAGGTGCACTGTTTTTACTCTCTGATATGTCGTCGGGAATTACAGGTGCGGTTCTACCCATTGATGCCGGCTATGGCATAATGGCTACTATATAAGCATATAAACTTTTATTTTTTACTTATTTTCTTCATTAGCAAAAGTAAAGCCCGTTTATTAGTATATGTCATGTTCAGTATCAAATGAACATATACGTATTAATACAAAATCTAAGGAGAGTTGCAAAATATGAATAGCTTTGTTCACTTACATAACCATTCAGAATACAGTCTTTTAGATGGATTTTCACGAATACCCGAGATGGTCATTAAAGCCGCTGAACTGCAACAACCCGCATTAGCACTTACAGATCACGGTAATATGCACGGCGCTGTAGAGTTTTATAAAGCCGCAAAGCAAGCAGGCATAAAACCAATATTAGGTTTAGAAGGCTATATCGTCAACGGTTCACGTTTTGACCGACCAAAAGACGAACGCTATCCCGCACATATAACTCTCTTAGTACAAAATAGTGTTGGTTACCGTAATCTTGTGAATTTAGTCAGTAAATCACATTTAGAAAGCTTCTACTATAGGGCACGGATGGATCAACAATTATTACAACAACACTCTGAAGGGCTGATAGTTTTATCTGGTTGTCCGTCTAGTATCCTATCCAAGATGGCTAAAGAAGGCAATGATAAACAAGGTTTAGAGCATATAGGTTGGTACCGTGAGGTATTTGGCGATAGGTACTATATTGAACTTATGCATCATGAAGCAGTGCCGAATCAAGATAAAATATTCACCAATCTCACAGACTGGGCAAAACGAACTAACACACCAACAGTCATAACGAATGATAACCACTATGTAACTAAAGACGAAGCACATCTTGCAGATATACTGACTTGTATTCAGACAAACACAAATATAGAAGATACAAACCGCCTCCGTCTGGTAGATAACGCATACTATATAAAGTCTTCACAAGAAATGTGGTCAAAATGGGGCAGTTACAAAGATGCACTCAACAATACACTGGCTATTGCAGAATCTGTTTCATTCAATATGGACTTTTCTAACATACTACTCCCTCGCTACAAATGTCCTGAGGGCTTAACTTCTGCCGAATATCTCACCCGATTGTCTAAAGAAGGCTTAACAAAACGTTATGGAAAGGATGTACCCTCCAGCATTAAGGAACGATTAGAGTATGAGCTAAACATAGTAAAGACTACACACTTTGAGGATTACTTTCTGGTATGCTGGGATATCTTTAATTTTGTAAATGAAAAAGAGATACTTTCGGCTGTGCGTGGCTCTGCATCCTCTAGCCTAATACTCTTCTGTTTAGAAGTTACGAATATAGACCCTATAAAAACAGGTTTGGTTTTTGAGAGGTTTTTAAATCTTGAACGCCGTGAAATGCCCGATATTGATATGGACTTCCAAGACGACCGCCGAGCAGAAGTTATTCAGTACTGTATGAATAAGTACGGTTCAAACCACGTAGCACAGATAATTACATTCGGAACACTAGGTGCAAAAGCAGCATTAAGGGATGTAGGACGCGTACTAAACCAACCAAAGGTTGGTGCCGAACTCGCAAAACTTGTCCCCTTAAAACTAGGGATAACTTTGGAAGACTCTGTGAAAAACAACTCACCGCTAGCCAAAGCAGTAGAAAAACTTGATAAAAAACAGCGAGAAGTCTACACAAAAGCAAGACTATTAGAAGGTTCTGTACGCCATTCATCTATCCACGCTGCAGGTGTTGTTATATGTGAACAACCTCTAACTGACTATGTACCGCTTCAGCTGCCTGCAAACAAGGACGACAAAGCACCACCAGCAACGCAGTACGCAATGAACTCTATATCCGATATTGGACTGCTAAAAATGGACTTCTTAGGGTTACGTAACCTGACGGTAATTGCTCAAACTCTAAACACAATACAAATTTACAGTGGCAGTAAGATCGCCATATCAGATATACCGTTAAATGATAAGAAAACCTTCCAGATGCTATCTAAGGGTGAGACTTACGGAGTATTTCAACTAGAAGGTAGAGTTATGACAAAATACATAATAAACCTTGCACCTAATACTATTCAGGATATATCCGCAATGATTGCACTCTACCGTCCAGGTCCTATGGAACATATTGATACTTTTATAAGTGCTAAACATGGCTCTATTGAAATAAGTTACCCACATAAGGATCTTGCAGGAATACTTGAAGAAACTTATGGAGTTATTGTGTATCAGGATCAAATATTACTTATAGCACGTAAATTTGGCGGTTACTCGTTGGGTGAAGCAGATATATTACGTAAAGCAATGGGTAAAAAAATACCGTCCGTTATGGCTGAACAGAGAGGCAAGTTTATACAAGGAGCACAACTTAAAGGATACAGTCAAGAATTAGCAGAGTCGGTATTTGATCTTGTGGAACCGTTTGCAGGCTATGCCTTCAATAAAGCACACAGTATCTCTTATGCATATATTGCATACTGGACGGCATATCTAAAGGCAAACTACCCCGCAGAATACTTTAAGGCACTGATGGACTCTACATCCCACGACCACAGCCGACTTAATCAGTGTATACAAGAAGCCAAAAAGTCATCTTTAGACGTACTACCACCTAGTATCAACCACTCCGATTCAGAATTTAAATTAATCTATAATGAAAGCGGTCAACTCAAGCAGATAATCTTTGGGTTATCTGCTATAAAAGGTATAGGGCAAGAAGTCGCCTCGTTTGTAGTCAATCAACGGGAAGATACAGGAAAGTTCAAAAATTTATCAGATATACTGCAAAGAGCAAACTCAACCCACCTCAAACGACGTGATATAGAAACTCTAATAAAAGCTGGCGCTATGGATGAATTTGATGAACGCAATGATCTTTTAAATTCTATTAACCCGCCAACACAGAACTCGTTACTTGATTTAATTGATAGTAATCCGCAGAACGGGAATCCAAGCACTGCAACATCTAACAATCCTAAAATCCAGTATAGAAAATGGGAATCGGAACTACTAAGTGTAGAAATGACACCGCATCCTTATAAAAAACACTTAGAACAACTACAATATGAATTTATAGTCTACAAGTATCAGCTAACTGATAAACTGGAAAGCGGTAAACCACATACTCTACGATTAATCGCTCAAACTAGAGATATTCAACAAAGGTCTACACGGGATAATAAAACGTTTATTAAACTTTCTTTGTGCTTTCTAGATGAACAGCTAGATGACGTTATAGTATGGACAGACGTTTATAAAGATAATTATCACATGCTAACAGAAGAGGGTGAATATGTGATTTTAACCGTCAAAGCTGAAAAAAAACAGGATGGCGACTATAAGATATACACTACAAAGATTAAATATTTCAACCCTGATATTGTAGCGAATCAACATGTTAACGGTTTATCAGTACAATCGTTAAAACCAAAACAACACCGAATTATAATCACAGTTCCTAATGAAGAGCATAATCAAAATACCATCAAAAACGTTATGCGGATACTTTACTTGAATAAAGGTCTAGATGAGGTATTCTTCGTTGTTAAACAGGGTTCACAAGAACACCATATGAAGCTGCCTTTTATATCAGTAAACATTTGTGAAGAACTACAAAAATCAATAGCTGACATACTCGGTTTTGCATCAATTGAAACCCAAGACATACTATGAACTATGTATACCAACAAGATTGTATAGAGTTTTTATCTACTCAAAGTAGCAATAGTGTAGACTTAGTAGTTACAGATCCGCCTTACTTTATCGGTTTTGATGGTGGTAAAGGCTGGGACTCACAGTGGCAAAGCGAAGCGATATACCTGAATTGGTGTAAAGAATGGACAGAACACTGTGTACGTGTATTAAAACCCAATAGAATGTTAGTCGTGTGGGGGACACTGAAAAGCGATACCTTCTTAAAATATAAGTTGTGCGTTCTGAGTGCTATTAGTGGAATTTACTCTCAAAACGAGATAATTTGGAGTTACAACTGGGGCGGACGTAGCAAAAGTAACTTTGCACGTAAACACGAATACGCTTGGTGTTACTCAAAAGGTAAATACTTTTTATTTAACTCAGAAGATATACTTATAGAACGTAAACTAAAGAAGAGCCTCCGCACAGGTAAAGAGTACACAAAAGGAACAATTCCTACTTGTATCTGGGAATATAATAACCACACTACCTCTAAAGATTATATCGGTTGGCATCCAACAACCAAGAATATTAACGTAATAGAACGAATAGTCCGCGCATACACAAACACAGGTGATCTGGTGCTGGATTGCTTTATGGGAAGCGGTACGACAGCAGTAGCAGCAATGCGTGCTAAGCGTTGTTACGTCGGTTGTGAACAAAACCCCGAATACTACAAAAAACTTACCGATAGGTTAAAAAATGTCCACTGAACCGTGGATGGTACTTGTTACAGCACCTAATCAGATAATAGCAGAGGTATGGGCAGAGTTTCTACAATCTCAAGGGCTACCTTGCAGAGTACACCCTGGCGATGTCAGTGGGTTTTTAGGGCTAAAACCTTACGGAGTCCGACTGCTAACACAAGAGCCTTATATTTACATCTGTAAAAAGCTGCTTCATGTAGATTGAGTCAATCATCTACCAAGTATAGAGTGTGTTTTAAGGTTGACACTCTTTGCCCATTGTGCTGCGGATACTTTCTTAGACTTAGGTAGACTTTCATGGAACTCTCTTACTCTGCCGACTTGAATTACCCCACCTCTAACGGCAACGTAAAAAGATAGTGAATCAACTTCAACTACCCGCCCCGGTTGCGTACCACTATGATGTAAAGATTCAACTTTTTTACAAGAGTATAGTGCTATTTCTTTATCTTCAAAGAACGTGCGTGCACCGGGCTGTGGATCACACCCTCTTATAAGGTTAAAGACACTATTTAACGGTTTATCCCACTCTATCATAGCATCGTTTCTACGACACCACCCTTGATATGTTGCTTGATCGTGCTGTTGAGATACTTTAGGTGCTTTACCAGTTTTAACGAGACTAACAGAGCGTTCAAGTGCATCAACTCCCATAGGAAACAACTTATTAAAGTAGAGTGTGCCCACTGTGTCATCAGGTTTTATCTCAACTGAGTCTTGCATAAGTATAGGTCCTGTATCTAAACCTTTATCAGGCCAAAATATAGTTATTCCTGTCTGAGTATAACCTTGTATAATCGCCCAGTTTATTGCCGACGGCCCCCTGTGTTTAGGTAGTAACGAAGGATGATACTGTATTGTGCCTAATCCGGGTATATTTAACATACTCACGGGTACTATATCTGTCACGTATGCCATAACACACAAGCCAGGCTTGAGTTTAGTAAAAGTATCTAAGGCGATAGCAGTTTTGAGTTTGGGAAACTGAAAACACTGAATATTTAACTCGTTTGCTAGTTTATTCATGGAGTTAGGAGTTGCGTTCTCTTTATCAGGCGGTGTAAATACCCCGCAGACCTCATAGTCAGTTGCTTTTGTTAATCGTTCAAGTACAGACCTACCAAACTCTGCCTGTCCAATAATAACTACACGCAATATATTCACCTCCTTACTATTAGAATTTTATGCAATAATATAATTGTAGTCACAATTATATAAAACAGTACAAGAGGTAAAATTTTAAAACAATGTCTAAATTATCAGATTCACAGATCATGGCTCGTCTTCAAGATATGCAAGGCTGGGAGTACACAAATGGCGAAATCGTACGCGAGTTTACGTTTGACTCCTTTATAAAAGGTATAGAGTTTGTTAATAGCGTCGCTAATGAAGCCGAAGCCGAAAATCATCACCCTAATATGGACATACGCTATAAGAACATACGAATAAGTATTTCAACACACGATGCTGGCGGTATTACACCAAAAGATTTCTTACTCGCTGAGCAGATAAATAAACTAAGTTAATACTGTAAAGATAGAATCTTTTTAAATACTGGAGGCTCTTCTTCTAAATAGCATAGAACCTGCTGTGAACAGAACTACTCCCCAAACCAGCATAAGTAATAACTGCAACCATATCTCACCTATACCTGCGCTCCTTATAGATACCGCTTGTACAGCATCTACAATTAAGCTAAGAGGAAGGAAATCTATTATACCTCTAATTGATTCTGGGAATAATGTACGTGAGAAGAATACGCCAGCGGGGAATAGCTGTGGCACAGTCACTATCGCGGCAAGACCTCCCGCAGCACCTTGATCTCTAGCTATACTGGCTACTAGTAAACCTATACCTAAAAATACAAAACTTCCAAGCAACGCAATTATACCGAAAATGATCCACGAGAAAAAGTTGCCGTTTTCAGCAACTGAGATTCCAAATATAAGTGAACCTAAAATTAGCATAATGTACACCTGTGCTACTGAAACAAGTATCCTACTTACACCCGCACCTACAACTAGCGGAACGGGACCGACGGGTGTTATCTGTAACTGTCTTAGTATATTTTGGACTTTGAATCCTACAAGTGAAAATACTAAGCCAAATACCATTGTCTGCATTATGCCCATAGATGCCACGGCGGGTATGAGGAAATCCGTAAACGATAATGCATTACCCTTGTACTCTGTAATACGTAGATTGTCAAATGCGTTTTCTGATGGTTCACTGATTAACTGTAATATTGCAATTTCGGCTATTTTTGACTGAGCAGGCTGGTTTACATCTACTTTAAGTTCCACTTGTAATTCTTGATTACCAGTACCCCGTTCAATCACCAGTGCAGCTTCTATTTCATCACCTATATCAAAATCACGGATAAGTTCACTTTCGTTTGCATATTCCTCATTGATCTCAAATATTGGACCACCTTCGCGAGATATTGCTTCTATAGAGGCGATGAATTCCCTAGAATCGTTGTTATTCGCGTTATCTACTATACCGATTCTAACAGGGTCAGTACCGCCGAAGTTTATAAACCCAAATATGAACAGTACAACTATAGGAAACCCTAAAGCCCAAAAGAGTGCAATCGGCTCTCTTGAAAATATCTTTAAAGATTTGATGACCATACCTAAATAGAACGACATATTGCACTACTCACTTTCAATTTCAATCAGGGTTTCACCTGTTAAATCTACAAAAACATCTTCTAAAGTGGCGCGTCTAACCCGTCTAGAAGATTTAAAGCCCTTTGACAATAGATTATTTATCAAATTATCGGGAGTGTCCATTAATTGTAGTTTACCTTTATGGATTATAGCGGTTCTATCACATAACTCTTCTGCTTCCTCCATGTAGTGTGTTGTCAGTATAATAGTAACGCCTTGATTTTCACGTACTCTAGTTATTAGATTCCAGATACTCCTTCGGGTATTTGGGTCTAGCCCTGTTGTCGGCTCATCTAAAAAGAGAATTTGTGGGTTATTAACTAATGCTACTGCAATAGCCAATCTTTGCTTTTGTCCGCCAGACAGCTTAGAGTAAAATGAATTCGCCTTTTGGGACAAATCTACCTCTGACAATAGCTGCAACGGATCCACTTTTATTCGGTACGCGTCTGCATATAAAGATACGTTATCAACAAGGTTAAGTTCATTGAAAAACGAAGAAGATTGAAGTTGAACCCCAATTACTGACCTAATACTGTTTGTATCATTCAGCAAGTCAAAACCAACAATCTTAGCGGTACCTGAATCCGGTATTCGCAGAGTTTCTAAAATCTCTAAGAGAGTAGTTTTACCCGCCCCGTTCGGACCTAGTAACCCAAATATTTCACCTTTATTAACTGCAAATGATACATTATCTAGTGCTTGTATTTTATCGTAGCTTTTGTTAATACCTTCAACTGACAAAGCAACCTCTACATTTGATTTATTCATTGAAAAATCCCTTGACTTATGTGTATATAATTATCTACTAGAGATAATTGCAATATAAAATAAATAGTAATAGCTAGCAATTTAAAAGTCAAGCTATTTATTACATAAATTATCTATTCCCATCGGAAGAATTTAATCCCAAATGCAAATACTACTACTGCCCAAGCAAGTATACCTAATATAGGTTGCCATAAATCCAATATATTTGCGTTGTTTACTACAATAGCACTTATAGCATCAACGAGGAAGGACAAGGGTAGCAAGTTAGCAAAGGTTTCTAACCAATCTGGTAGTATTGATCTGGTGTAGAATACTCCCGATAAAAACATCATAGGTAAAACAATTATGTTTGAGAGCACGGCAGCTGTATTTTCATTGTTGAAGCGTGCAGATATTAGTAAACCTACCCCTAAAAACAGAAACCCTCCTAAAATAGCAAGCAAAGCAACGTTTATCCATTGCAGGATGCCGAGTTGTTCAAATGTCAGTGAATCAAATATATAAATTGATATTAGTAAAAGGAGATATGCTTGTAGAATTACTATGAGAATACGGCTTATTCCAAGCCCAATCAAAATGGGTGCGGGTCCTGCTGGTGTTGTCTGCATTTGACGCAGGACGCCTTTGTACTTGAAACGCATTAAGGAAAAAACTGACCCAAAAATCCCCGTTTGCATAACTGCAATAGCGATTATACCTGACGGTATAATATCTTCAAATGATAAGACATTGCTTGCGGTAATCATAGTTTCAAGGTTGTAAAAATTCGCCCTTTTGTACTCGTCAGGGATGTAGGTATTCTCTTCAAAAAACGTGTCTAAAACTTCATTGAATGCTAATTGTGTTATTGGTAGCAGTGGTAAAGCCTGCTCATTTGCTATCAGTTGTAGAGTTGTTTGTGATTCCTGTTCAACTACAAATATCAGATCTATATCTCTGCCTTCTTCAAGAGCCTGCATTGCACTTTTTTGGTTAGGATATTCTACGATTTCAAGTACATCTTTGTATTTGTTATGTATAACTTTGTAGGTAGTATCTCTTAGCTCGCTAGATAATGGTGTGTTTAAATTATCTACAAAACCGACTTGTATTACTTGAAAGTTACCGTAGTTACTACTACTGATAAAACTCATCACCACAAGTAGCAAGACGGGGAAAAACAAGGTAAAAAATATGGCTTGAGGCTCTCGCATATACATTTTTATAAATGCAATGCTCATAGTCCAGTAAAACAGCATTGACAATTTCCTACTAACTAATAATCTATTAGAGTTTTACCTGTTATTTCTATAAACACATCTTCTAGGCTAGCTTGCTTAACGTGCCTAGCAGGTTTAAAGCCACGTGATATAAGGTTGTCTATTAGGTTATTTGGTGTATCCGCTACGGCAATTTTACCTTCATCCATTATTGCTACTCTATCACACAGTTCTTCGGCTTCTTCCATGTAGTGTGTCGTCAGTATAATGGTAATTCCTTTTTTGTACCTTATATCTGATATTAAACTCCATATATCTCGGCGTCCTTTTGGGTCTAACCCAGTTGTAGGTTCGTCTAAGAATAAAACTGTTGGGTTATGTAGTATCGCTATGGCAATGGCAAGGCGTTGTTTTTGTCCTCCTGACAGGTTTTTGTAGAGTGATTTTGCTCTTTTATTATCTAGCCCTACTTGGTTTAACTGTGCTTGTACGTCTATAGTATTAACTCCCTGCGCACGTGCGTAAATCACCAGATTGTCAGCGGGACTGAGTTTTTCAAAAAATGCAGAGGATTGGAGTTGTACTCCAATACAAGATTTCACTCGTTTAGGTTCTTTTACCACATCAAACCCAGCTATAGAGGCGCTACCAGAGTCAGGTAGCCTTAGTGTTTCTAAAATCTCTAATGTAGTTGTTTTACCAGCACCGTTAGGTCCTAGTAAACCGAATATTTCACCCTCATTAACTTCAAAAGAGACGTTATTAACAGCGGACACATTACCGTAATTTTTTCTTAAACTATGAACATATACGATAGGTTCACTTTTCTGTTTGCAATTTATCAAGGATGCTTTTATGCTAAATTAGTTACTATATCTACTTTGTTATAAGAATATGATACGCTATAGTATATCATATTCTCATAGCACAGCGGCACAAATAAAGTTTTACACTATATAATGAATAGGATATCAACACATTTATACACTGAAATTCTTTTATGTTATACTCCGTACTTTATAGATATTGATTATGTCAAATGATAAAACCCGCTGATTGATTTTTTTATTCTATATAGACAAAAATACTCCTCAACTGGAGTAATTCTTTTTAATTGTACACACATAAATTATAAAAAGGAGAGTTTAGCTTGGAGTATGTGTTTTTAGGCAGGACTGGATTACAAGTATCGCGTATTGCCTTAGGGTTAAGCCTGAAAAATCAAAATGAAGCAGAAGTAGCGCGTCGTCTTGTGCGTCAAGCGGTTGATATAGGCATAAACCTTATAGATTGCGCAAACGTATACAGCTTTGTTGACGAACGATCAAATACCATTTTATCCGAGAAGCTACTAGGGCAAACGATAAAAGGCACACGTGATAATCTAATAATAACGTCTAAAGTAGGCACGAAAGTAGGTGATGGACCAAATAAATCTGGAGTTTCCAGAATGCATATTATGCAAGAAGCCGAAAGAACACTGAAAAGGCTAGACACAGACCGTATAGATATATACTTTATCCACTATCCTTCCCCTAGTGAATCGTGGGAAGAACAAATACGTGCTATGGACGACCTTATTTGTCAGGGCAAGGTGTTATATATGGGAGTATCTAACCATGACGCTTGGCAAGTTATGGCAGCGCTAGGTGTTCAGAATAGGACAAATTCACATAAAATAGTAACTATACAAAATGAATATAGCCTTCTTAACAGAGGTATAGAGGCACAAATACTTCCTATGGCAGACTACGCAGGTCTAGGGGTAATGGTATATGGCACACTCGGCGTAGGGCTCTTATCCGGTAGATATACGAACGGTGTAGTACCAAATACAATCTTCTGGAGAACACGAAAAGATATGTTCGCAAAGTTACTTAAAGGCAGAGTAGGAGAGACTATAAAAGAGATCCAAGCAATGGCAAAAGATTACAATGTTGATCCCGCACAAATAGCTATGGCATGGGTACTAAACCACTCTTCTATAGATGTTGCAATATCCGGAGCAGACAACGCTAACGACTTAATAAACATCACACAAGCATTAAACTTACACCTTGATCCAAAGGATACTGATAGGTTAGATAAATTATCACATGGTTTAAGGTTATCTATGGATTCCGATAAGTAAATTGTGTGGTTGTGTACTATTCCCATTCAATAGTACCGGGAGGTTTGCTTGTTACATCATATACTACTCTGTTTATAGCCGACACTTCATTTACTATGCGGTTAGATATTTTTTCTATAACTCCATAAGGTACGCGGAACCAGTTGGCTGTCATAGCATCGGTGCTGTTGATCATTCTAATTGCTACTACGTAACGGTAGGTTCTCTGGTCACCCATTACACCGACGGTTTTAGTATCGGTCAGTACGGCAAAAGCTTGCCATAGTTGGGCATATATCCCTGAATCAATCACTTCTTCTAACACAATAGCGTCACATGCTCTTAGTATTTCTAGTTTAGTTTTTCTTACTTCACCTATAATTCGTATTGCCAAGCCTGGTCCAGGGAATGGATGCCTATCAACTATACTCCTTGGCAATCCTAACTCAAGACCTATTTGTCGTACCTCATCTTTGAATAGATAACGTAACGGCTCTATAAGCTTCATGTTCATATTTTTGGGGAGTCCCCCTACATTGTGATGTGTTTTGATCTTATGGGAGGCAGTACTATCTTGCGTTTTACTCTCAATAACATCTGGATAAAGCGTGCCTTGTGCTAAGTAATCAACATCCTGTATGCGATCTTTTTCTCGCTCAAATATGCGTATAAATTGCTGACCAATTGTTATTCGCTTTTCTTCTGGATTTGTAGTTCCCTTTAGCAAAGCAATAAAAGATTCAGACTCGTCTAGTACTCTCAAGTTAATACCTATCTTATTTAACGCTTTGAATACTGACTTAGCTTCATCTTTGCGCAGAAGCCCGTTATCTACAAATATGCAGTGAAGTCGGCTACCTATGGCTTTATGTATAAGGGTAGCTGCTACGGCTGAATCTACGCCTCCCGATAGAGCACAAATAACTTTGCCATTACCGACTTGCTTGTTTATACTGCTGATTGCTTGCTCTATGAAGTTTACAGGAGTCCAAGCAGGTAAACATTGACATATGTTAAACAAGAAGTTTCTTATGATTTGTGTCCCGCCTTCTGTATGTGCTACTTCTGGATGAAACTGAATACCATAAATATTACCGTAGCGTATAGCAGCAATCGGGGAATTACTTGAAGAAGCGATAGATGAGAACCCATTAGGCACAGTCTCTATACGGTCTCCGTGGCTCATCCACACTGTTGATTGCTTCCCCAAGGATTCAGCTATAAGTTCACTACCTACTTTCCAATTTACAGTCGCTTTACCATACTCTTGTTTACTGCTCTGAGCTACTCTACCTCCAAATGTTTTAGTAATTATCTGCATACCGTAACATATTCCAAGTATCGGTACGTCCAACTGAAATATCCAGTCGGATGCTTTTGGTGCTCTAGAGTCAAGTACTGAATTGGGTCCACCAGATAAGATTATCCCTTTGATATTATAATCCGATAAGGTATCTTTACTGGCATCGTGGCTAATTATTTTACAAAATACCTTTGCCTGACGTACACACTTAGCGATAAGTCGGCTGTATTGAGAGCCAAAATCTACAATTGCAATAGCTTGAGTAGCCGCGTCTTTATTATCATACACCATAATGTGAATAACTCCTTGCTAGACCTGTTTTTAATTGGGTTATAATCATTATTGTATAAGTATGATATTATAAAATGATTAACCTGATAAAGAGGACTGTAGTTTAAATTGTCATCTATAGACTTACAGATAGATTACGCAGTTAATGTTATAAAAAGTGGTGGTGTTGTAGCCTTTCCAACGGATACTTTTTTTGCACTCGGGGCTGACGCTTTAAACGAACACGCTGTTGATCTACTGAAAAGAATTAAACAGCGTACAACGAAACCTATCCCTGTTTTGATACCGCTGAACTATGATCTCTCACGAATTGTAGAGAGTGTTCCACATCATGCTCAGGTACTAGCAGAGAAATTCTGGCCCGGACCGCTTACAATCATTTTAAAGTCAGTTTCTTTTCCTGCAAACTTAACATGCGGTCAAGGTACTGTTGGAGTACGCGTTCCAAATCATAGCGTAGCGTTGGATATACTAAGCAAGGTAGGCAGCCCAGTTACAGGCACAAGTGCCAACGTATCGGGGCAACTGCACACACGTTTAGCAACAGAGGTCAAGAATGCCTTCAAAGATATATTCGTTGTAGATGCCCCATGCGGTTCATACAATCAACCTTCTACGGTAGTGGATCTATCGGTAACACCATTACAAATAGTACGTAACGGTGCCATCCCAAATTCTCTCATCACAAATATCGTATAATAGTAGAGATATGGTAATAAATCTTTTAGATATTAACTTGCATCATCTTGTATAGTAAAAGTAATTATAGTGAGTTTGCATCAGCTATTGAAGGTAAACTACGCGAAGTATTTGTCAAGCGTGATTCTGAAGTTTACAACATTATGGAGTTTCATCTGGGCTTAATAGATGAAACTAATAAACCAACCTCTCTGCCGTTCGTTACAATTAAGAGATTACACGGAGTACTGACTTTAAACGTTGCACATGTATTCGGCGCACCTTTTGAACACAGCTTGGATTTTGCTGTATCTATAGAAATGCTCAATTCAGCTTTTCAAATACACGAAGACATAATGCATGGTAATATCAACAGGCATGGTGAACGATCATCTGTGTGGTGGCGTTGGGGGCCCGCACAGGCGATAAATGTCGGCGACGGCATGCACTCATTGGCTAGACTAAACTTATGTAACTTAAATATCCCCGTAGATTGCATGTCACGCGCAGTGTCTGTATTTGATGAATCGGTATTAGCTAGGTGCGAAGCTGAATACATAGACATCAAATATCAAGAACGTTTTATGTTATCAGTGGATGATTATATCGCTTTTACACAAAAAAGGGCTGGAGCATTCTTTAGTGCGGGTGCTGTGCTTGGCATCCTTGCAAACAACACTATAGAACCGACTGAGGATCAACTTAACTCGCTAAGAAATTTCGGCAGTAAAATAGGTGCACTGATGCAAATACAAGAAGATATACGCACAATCTGGGGAGAAAATACTCAAAGTAATACTACTGCCTACGGGCGAGCTACTAATAAAAAAGTCAGTTTACCTTTAGTTGTTACCCTTAACAAGGCATTACCCAGGGCAAAAGTAAAAGTATCTCAAATATATACGGCACGTATGCTCTCACCTGATGCACTAAAAGAGTTTGCAAATCTTGCAGAAGAAACAGGATCCAAAAAAGTATGCGAAGATATAGTTCGTTCCATAAAGAAAGATGCTTTTGCAAGTCTCCACAATGTAGGTCTGAATAACCAGCAGATAGAGGAACTGCAAAACATAGCTGAACTTATATTAGAGTAGTTACTAAATGAAATGGTAAGTATTACCGACATCCCAGACCGAGAAGTTTATAAAAAAAGATTTTTATTAAGAACTGATTACAATGTGCCTCTAACACCAAACGGTAATATTGCCAATCCGTTTCGTATAGATCAGTCTGTTGATACAATTCTATATATATTAGAAAATTTAGAGGGCAGTGTAGTAGTAATATCTCATTTAGGGCGTCCCAAGGGCAAGGTAGTAGATAGCTTACGTATAGAGCCAGTTCGTCGTTATCTACAGCAACGTATTAACCGAGTGATTAAGTATCTTGGTGGTCCAATGCTACACGGTGAAGGTTTAAAGCAAGCACAGGAGCTCAAAAGCGGTGAGATTGGAGTTTTAGAAAACCTCCGCTTTGATCCCGGTGAAGAAGCAAACTCCAAAGAATTTGTAGCAATGCTTTCTAGCCTTGCTGAATGGTTTGTACACGATGCATTTGGAGTAGTACATAGGCACCATGCGTCTACTTTAGGGCTGACAAGAGTTATGCCATCAGTATTCGGGTTGCTGATGGAAAAGGAAATGTCTGCTCTTGACTCTATTATAAACTTAAAAGCTAGACCTGCTTTATCAGTTTTAGGTGGTGCGAAACTCTCGGATAAGTTACAAGTCGTTGAGTGGTTCACTCAAAAAATGGACACTATTCTAATCGGCGGGGGCATGGCACAACCGTTTTTGTGCGCTAAATACAACTACCGATCGGCAATATGCAGTAAAGATGAGTTAGAAAAAGCTTCTACAATCCTACAAAAGCACAGCAGTAAGATAGTAATCCCTGTAGATGTAATTGCAACCAACGGTGAATATAAACACTTTACTACTGAACATTTAAACCTATCAGAGCGTCGGTTTTTAGATAACCCTATAGCCGACATAGGTAAAAAATCAGTGAACATGTATAAAAAACACATAAGTAAAGCAAAGCTTATCGTTTGGAACGGTCCGATGGGAATAGTAGAACAATCCGAGTTTGCAGAAGGCACGTATAGAACGGCTAATGCTATATCTTGTGCAGGTGCATCTGTAAAGATAGCCGGTGGCGGTTCAACTTTAGAAGTAATTGATAAACTGAAATTAAAAGAGAGTTTTACACACGTCTCTACAGGTGGCGGTGCAATGCTGGAATACCTAGTAAACGGTAACCTGCTCGGTATTGATACTATACGAGGGCATAGGTTGTGATTATGAAAAACTGGCTAATTGTTGGTAACTGGAAAATGAACACTACACCAGACTCTGCAAGGGCATTAGCTATGCAAATTGTGAATACATCTAATAGTTACAAGGATATTCGGCGTGTTATATGTCCTCCAACTGTTTCACTGACTACAGTTGCGAATGCAGTAAACGGCAGTAGCATTGCTATAGGTGCACAGAATATCTACTACCAAGAGTCTGGAGAGTTTACAGGTGAAGTGTCAGCAAAGATGTTAGAAGGCATAGCAGAATTTGTAATAGTCGGGCACTCGGAGAGACGCAGGTTGTTTGGCGAAAGTAACAGCGATATTGCAAAAAAGGCAATCATAGCAACAAAATACGGTATCACACCTATAGTATGCGTTGGTGAGACATCAGAGGTAAAGATATCTAAAAAAGCCCATGCGTTCGTCGCAGAACAGACTAAAGCAAGTTTAGCAGGCTTTACCGCATGGAATAAACTAGTCATCGCTTATGAACCTGTTTGGGCGATAGGAACAGGTATCTCACCTACACCTATGCAAGTACAAGATATGTCTAACAATATACGGGAAACACTGCACAGCGTAGCAGGTGAGTTAAATGTCAGTATACAGGTAGTTTATGGCGGTAGCGTAAATGCAAATAGTGCAGGACCATTTCTGGATAGGCAAGGCATAGATGGGTTACTTATAGGCAAAGCAAGCCTCAACGCACAAGAATTTACTAAAATAACCGATATTGCACAAACAGTATACGACACAACTGAACACTGACAATAAGTATAAAGTTCTTGCTATAGTGGGGCCGACAGCGTCGGGTAAAACGCAACTTGCACATCACATTGCACTGACACTAAACTCCGAGCTGATAAACGCCGATGCTATGATGTTTTATAAATACATGTCTATAGGCACTGCTAAACCCTCGCAAAAAGATATAAGTAAATTTTCCTACCATTTAATAGATTTTCTTCACCCTAACGACTGTTTTAGCGTAAACCAATTTACATCAGAAGCAGGTAACGCCGTCAAAGAAATAAGTATAAGAGGTAATCTACCCATACTTGTAGGCGGTTCAGGGCAGTACATATGGAGTTTTTTAGAAGGCTGGAAGATTCCACAAGTGCCACCCAATCCAGAGCTACGTCTCGATCTTGAAAAAGAAGCACGAGAAAAAGGTTCACAGGTATTATTTGACACTCTGTTAAAAAAAGCACCGCAGAGCGCAGCACTAATTGATAAACGTAATCTACGCCGAGTAATCCGTGCTATAGAACGCGCAGAGGCGGGAATTACAGGTGACACACAACAACGCTCTGCCTCGCTACCATATGACTTTACAGTCTTGTCTATAAAAACCAGTAGAGAATCGCTACATAAAGCAGTACGCCAAAGAGTTATAAACATGGTAAATAACGGCTGGATACAAGAGGTAACAACCTTACTAAACTATCACAATGTAAGTTTAGACTCGCCCTCTATGAAGGCAATAGGTTACAGAGAAATTGCACAGTATATAAACAAGCAAATCACATTAGAACAGGCAATAGATGCTACTTGTATCTCTACACATAAGCTTATACGTTCACAGACGAACTGGTTTAAAGCAACCGATCCAAGGATTCACTGGGTGGATAGTAACGATACTGCTTTAGAAGTTGTTCACACGTGGCTACAAGCCACAAACTACACAAGGCAACCTCATTGCTGAAATCTTTTTCTTCAAGCTTTAGCGCAATAAATTAGTCTTTTGCTGTCTGAATTTATTATATTCTATAGTTAGTTACACTCTAGAGTACGCAAATATTTTAAAGTAACGTAGCAATGAAATAAGTAATTATGTTGAATAATATGAATAATAAGCGTATATTTGGTCAATACTTTACACGATATAATCCTTTTATGTTAAATCCGTTTGTAGAGTGGGCTGAGACACTTAGTCTTAAAAATGAAGTTATATTAGAGCCATTTGCTGGTGAAAATAGTCTAATTGAATTCTTAGTTGCAAATAATATGTGTAATCGTTATATATCTTATGATATTGAACCTAGTGCATTAGATGTGCATTATAGAGATACCTTACGAGACTTTCCACAAGGCTTTAAAATATGTGTTACTAATCCTCCGTGGCTTGCGAAAAACTCAGCAACGAAAATGAAAATACCATTTTATGCAGGGAAGTATGATGATTTATACAAGTATGCCCTTCATAAGTGCTTAAATCATTGTGATTATGTTGTTGCAATTATTCCAGAGTCTTTTATAAGAGCAAATTTATTACAAGATAGACTTGATACTTTTATTTCATTGACCTCCAATACTTTTGATGATACAACGCACCCAGTAAGCTTGGCTTTATTCAATCCACACAAAACAGATGATATAAAGATCTTTAGAGATAATATATTTGTTGGGAATTTATCAGAGCTTGCAAAAAAACGACCACCAGTGATGAATAGCAAGGATATAGCATTTAATGTGCAAAATGGTAATCTTGGTCTAATTGCATTAGATAACTGTAAAGAAGCGTCTATTAGATTTTGCGAGCCTCAAGAACTTGGTAATTATATAGTGAAAAAGCACGGCAGACATATTACTATCTTGGATGTTCCGTTTAAGGTAAGAATTAGCGATTACAATGAGGTTATCAAAGATTTTAGGAAGAAAACGCAAGATGTATTAATGACTTCTTATCGGGGGGTAAGAAAAGATAGCTTTTATCGTCGTCGCCTTGATTGGCAACTTGCAAGAGATATTATTCATTATGTAGCTTAATTATGTATAAACCACCAAACTATGATGCTATAGAAGTTGTTCACACGTGGCTACAAGCCACAAACTACACAAGGCAACCTCATTGCCGAAATCTTTTTCTTCAAGCTTTAGCGCAATAAATTAGTCTTTTGCTGTCTGAATTTATTATATTCTATAGTTAGTTACATTCTAGAGTACGCAAATATTTTAAAGTAACGTAGCAATGAAAAACGAACACCAAAACCCCTATGGATAATACACTACAATTTTCAAAACTTGAAGGCGTAGGCAACGACTACATAGTTATAGATGGTCGTGGTATCAACCGCGATTGGAACTCGCTCGCCGTTAGTATGAGTCGCTACCATTTTGGTATAGGCTCAGACGGACTGCTTGTTGTAGAAGACTCTAATATTGCACAAGTCAAAATGCGAGTCTTTAACCCCGACGGCTCAGAAGCCGAAATGAGCGGTAACGGAATTCGTATATTTGCAAAATTTGTTGTTGATAACCGAATTGTAAGCACTTCAAGAAGTAATCCACACATCACTGTAGAGACAGCAGGCGGTATAAAAATAGTTGAATCCTTTTTAAAAGACGGACTAGTTGCATCTGCGAGGGTGGAAATGGGGAAGCCCAATTTTTCAGCCCAATCGGTAGGTTTAAATATACCTTCTACAAAGCAAGTGCCAATACAACTCACTTCTAATATATTAGATAAAGAATTAACGCTATACTGTGTCTCACTTGGCAACCCGCACGCTGTAACCTTCACAGACACAGATATTAAGAGTTTTCCGTTGGCAAAGGTGGGCTCATCAGTGCAATCAGACAGTCGGTTTATAAATAGTACAAACTTTGAAGTATTTAAAGTTTTGAGTAGCCATTCTATAAGAGTGCGTATATTTGAGCGAGGCGCAGGCGAAACTCTTTCGTCAGGCACAGGTAGCACAGCGGCAGCAACTATAGCGGTTAAACTAGGATTGTGTAAACCACCTGTTGAAGTTCATCTAGACGGCGGTAAACTAAAGGTAGACTTCAACGCTGAAGGTGTAGCCTTCTTGGAAGGACCTGTAAACTTAGTATTCACAGGAACATGGCAAAAATATTGATTATTTGCACTTTAAAACGCGCAAAATTAGTCAGTAAATCGGTAAAATAGAGTTCATGGAGTTTTCTAAAAGAGTAAAGCAATTACCTCCTTATCTGTTTGTGGGCATATCGCGTGCTATTCAAAAAAAGCGTCAGCAAGGTATTGACGTCGTCTCTTTTGGTATAGGCGATCCTGATATGCCAACGCCTGATCCTGTTATTGAAGCCTTACTCTCTGCTGCTAAAGAGAGTAGCAACCACAGATACCCTGAAAGTGAAGGTTTGCCAGAATTTAGAGAGGCTGTTGCTGGTTTCTATAAACGTAGGTTTGGCGTAGAACTCAACCCTGCCACTGACATAATAAACCTCATCGGCGCAAAAGAAGGTATAGCGAACATATCATTCTGTTTGCTAGACGAGGGCGATGTTGCTATCATTCCCGACCCTGCATATCCTGTATACACAATAGGAACAATGTTTGCGGGCGGTACTGTGTACAAGTTGCCTCTTATAGAAGAAAATTCTTGGTTGCCCGATTTATATAATATACCAAGTGAAGTTGCAGATAAAGCCAAGGTAATATGGATAAATTACCCTAATAATCCGACAGGTGGGGTTGCAGACTTACAGTTTTTTAAGGAAATTGTGGACTTTGCAAAACAGCATAGTATCGTAGTGTTACACGATGCTGCGTATACAGAGATAGCCTACAATGGCTATCGCCCTCCAAGTATTTTACAAGTACCGGGGGCTAAAGATGTATCTGTAGAGTTTCATTCGTTATCTAAGACAGCGAGTATGACGGGCTGGAGATCTGGAATGGCAGTTGGCAACGCAGATATAATCGATGCACTGATGCGTTTTAAGTCAAATATAGACTCAGGCTCGCCGATGGCTATACAGAAAATGTGCATTGCTGCTCTTAACTTATCGGATAAGTTTACCAGGGGTATGGTTAGCATATACGCAAAGAGGCGTGATAAGATAGTGTCAGCTTTACGTAGTATAGGTTTAAGTGTGCAATCTCCTAAGGCAGGGCTTTATGTGTGGGTTAATGTGCCTTCGGGTTACACATCTGCGGAGTTTACAGCGTATCTGTTAGATGAGGCTGATGTAGTAGTAACACCGGGCTCGGGCTATGGCTCAGCGGGCGAAGGTTACATACGTCTATCGCTTACTGTCACTGATATTGATATAGATAAAGGGATTGCAAGGCTTTCTAAGTTATCGGCATTTAATAAGTAAATAAACTTGACGACTGTTAAGGTATCTGCTTACGAAACTATATTAAAACCCGAACGGGCTGTTCTTGTCGGTGTACAAATTCGCTCTGTAAAACAGAGCTGGGAACTAGAAGAAACACTTGAAGAGCTAGCGGCACTCGCAGCATCATGTGGAGTGGAAACTGTAGGTACAGTCATGCAAAAG
The DNA here is from genome assembly GCA_964274945.1 of Dehalococcoidia bacterium. Taxonomy (GTDB): domain Bacteria; phylum Chloroflexota; class Dehalococcoidia; order Lucifugimonadales; family Lucifugimonadaceae; genus CAXXBX01. Next base: position 98,969 of record CAXXBX010000034.1, read on the forward strand.
CTAAACCACCCCGCAATGATGTATCTAGGTAGCGGTAAAATGGATGAATTGAAGTCAGTATTAGAGTTGCAAAACGCTGATGTTGCTATATTTGATGATGAACTTTCATCTACTCAGCAGTTCGCAATAGAAAAGTACTTAAAAGTAAAGGTTATAGATCGTACAGCACTTATATTAGATATATTTGCAAGGCGTGCCAAGACAAAAGAAGGGCAATTACAGGTAGAGCAGGCACAGGCAAAGTATCTATTGCCAAGGCTAGCAGGGCAGTGGGCACATCTTGAAAGAATGGGCGGTGGTATTGGGACTCGTGGCCCCGGCGAAACCCAGATAGAAACCGATAGAAACTTGGTAAGGCGCAGGCTCATACAGATAAACAAAGAAATTGCAAAGGTGGCAACAAGTCGGAAAATACAAAGTAAAAGGCGGGCACTAAGCACATTTAGTGTTGCACTTGTAGGTTATACCAATTCGGGCAAAAGCACTCTTTTTAACTCACTTACTAAAGCCGATACGCTAAAAAAAGATCAACTATTTTCTACTTTGGATACGACAGTAAGAAGGCTTCGGCTGCCTTCTGGTAAGCCATGTGTTCTAAGTGATACGGTAGGTTTTATCAATAAATTACCCCCGATACTGATAGCAGCATTTAAGGCAACATTGGAGGAAGCAATTAAAGCAGATATTTTGCTACACGTTGTAGATATATCTTCTAAGCACTATGTTTGGCGTACTCAATCAGTAGATGAAATATTAAACGAAATGGGGCTAGAGCCTAAAATAAAAATTCTTGTAATAAACAAAGTAGATAAACTAAATATAGATGAAGCCACACAAAACGAACTGATAACCTCAACTCATTCACTTGGTAGATACCAAAAGATAGTAGGGTTGTCAGCTCTCACAGGTTGGAATATGAATACTCTGAAATTAGCAGTAGATGACCTACTTGGTTCAAAGATACTACCTGCTTAATTGTTTAATGAGAAATTACTACCTGCTATATCGGCTATATATTTACCGATAACTAGGGATGAAGTTGCACCAGGTGAAGGTGCGTTTAGTACGTGTATTGCGTTTTTAGTCTCGTGTATTCTAAAGTCATCTATCAGAGAGCCGTCTGGGGCTACTGCTTGGGCTCTTACGCCTGTTCCTCCGGGTTGTACATCATCGGACTGAATTTCTGGTATGAGTGCCTGCAGACTTTGAACAAATACACTCTTTCTAAACGATCTATTTATTTCCCACAAACCTGTTTTCCAGTTTGAACGAGCTAATTTCCAAAAGCCTTTATATGTAATAGTCGAGAGCAAATCTTTTATAGATATATCGGTTTTTCGGTATCCTTCTCGTTTGAGTGCTAGAACAGCGTTTGGTCCCGCTTCTGTAACGCCTTTCATAGTAGGTGTAAAGTGTACGCCAAGGAATGGAAAATCAGGATCTGGTACGGGATATATTAAGCCTTGTACAAGGTGCTGTCGTTCTTTTTTCAATATGTAGTATTCACCTCTAAAGGGGATAATTCGTAAATCTGGTTTTTCGCCCATTGTTTCTGCAACTATGTCTGCTTGCAAGCCTGCACAGTTTATAACCCACTTTGTAGATATAGTATCTACAGATGTTGTAATAACCATTGCGTTACCTTTAGTTATCACAGTATTGACAGGTGTATTTAAGAATATATTGCCGCCTTTATCCGTTATATGCTTTGCATAAACCTTTGCTACTTTTTTAAAGTCAACAATACCAGTATTAGGCGCCCATATGGCTTTAATAGCCGAGACGTGGGGCTCTATCTCTTTTATCCGCTCGGGAGATACCATCTCTATACCTTCTACTTGGTTAGCTTGCCCTCTGGCGTATAAATTATCTAACCGAGGTAGTTCTTCTCTCTTTGTTGCTACGATTAGCTTCCCGCATATTATTGTAGGTATACCGTTTTCTTCACAGAAACGTACCATTTGTGCTCTGCCTTTTACGCAGAACTCAGCTTTAAAAGAGCCGGGTTTATAGTATATCCCACTATGGATAACGCCGCTATTATGTCCAGATTGCTGTGAACATATCTCTTGATGTTTTTCAAGTACACACACCCGTATATTTGGGTACTGTTCTAGAAGTGTTTTGGCAGTTGCTAAACCTATGAGTCCACCGCCTATAACTGTTATATCGTACTGAGAGCTACTGACCATTTATGCTAACCTCGCTTTTTATATAATTGCAAGTTTGAACCTATAAGCAATGTTTTAAATATTTCCTCCACAACATCAGTTAATAGCGATTCGGCTGTCTCTATAGCATCTGATAGTTCCATAGGACGAGAGACAATGCTAAACACAGTATCTATTCCGTAGTTATGTACTTCTTTATAACCTTTTGCTAGAGTTCCTCCGATACCTATAACTGGTATTTTGTAGCGTTTAGCTCGCTTTGCAACGGCAACAGGCGACTTATTAAATACGGAAGACAGATCAAAACCGCCTTCAGCCACGAGTACTAAATCAGCATCAATAAGTTGTTTATCTATGGATATTGTATCTAGTACGATGTCAGCACCGCTTTTTAGCAAAGCGTTTGTAAACACCATTAAACCAGCACCTAATCCACCTGCTGCACCTGCACCTGATAAATCTTTCACATCTCTACCTAAATCTCTATATATCACCGCCGCGTACTGACTGAGTGCTCGGTCTAGCTCTTTTACCATTTCTGGAGTTGCACCTTTTTGCGGACCGAATATAGCCGAGGCTCCTGTATCTCCGCACAAGGGATTGTTAACATCACAGGCTACCTGAACTTCACATTCGCTGAGGCGTTTATCTAACTTGGAGACATTGATACTTGACAAATTCTTTAGTGCAAGTCCACCTTCTGCCAGTTCTTTACCTTCGCTGTCTAGGAATTGTGCGCCTAAGGCTCTAGCGAAGCCTGTACCGCCATCATTTGTGGCACTACCTCCTATTGCAACGATAAAACGTCGGTGTCCACGGTCAAGTGCTTCTTTAAATACTTGACCTACTCCGAATGTAGTTGTAATTCTAGGATCGCGTTCGTGGGTTGCAAGTAGTGCAAGCCCAGATGCTTGTGCCATCTCCAATACAGCTGTTGTACCATCACCTAACGAACCCCACTTAGCAACTACAGGTTTACCGATAGGACCCTTTACTGTAGTTTGCAACACTTTGCCTTTAGTGTGTTGAACAAGTATTTGTAGTGTGCCATCTCCACCATCAGCAACTGGTATGAGTACACATTCAGCATCCGACATTACACGCTTTACGCCTTTTTCAATAGCTTTTGCGGCTTGTAATCCGCTTAGACTTTCTTTAAAGTGTTGCGGGGCTATTACTATCTTCATTATTACCTCATTACCTCCTCAACGCTGACTGTGTATCAGATACGTGTTTAACTATGTCTGTTAAGTTATCTACTACGCTGTTAAGATTATCTTCTACATTGATAACACAGTAATCAAACCATCTGGATTCTTGTTGCTCTTTAGATACTTGTAATAGCCTATTTTTTATATCATCTTCCTCGTGATATTTTCTATCAATAAGACGTTTATTGAGTATATCGGTTGATTGTGGCTGGAGGAATATGAGTAACGCATCAGTAATTACGTTTCTTATATGTAATGCGCCTTGTATATCCACTCGTAAGAGTATATGTTTATCTGTAGCGACTGCTTTATGTATTGCTTGTTTTGTGATTCCGTAGTAGTTACCGTAGACTTCCGCCCATTCTATTAGTTTATTCTGTTCTATGAGTTGCATAAACACAGGTTTAGTAACAAAGTGATAATTTACGCCGTTAACTTCATCAGGGCGTTTTTTTCGTGTGGTCGTGGTAACAAGTCGTTGATATTCACTGCTTTTTTTAGTTAGTTCATCAATTATCGTATCTTTACCCACACCTGATGGCCCGGATATTACAATCAGCATCTTAGTGATATCTTATTGAGTAATTTTTCAAGATAATATTGCACCAATAGTTTGGGCATCTTGCCAAAAACGTTCATAGGAGACTTTAGTCACTTCTGCGTCTACTACTGTCACGGACGCATCAGCTAAAATGCCAGCGATTCCAATACTCATTGCTATTCTGTGATCGTGGTGGGATCTGTATGTGCCCCCGCATATGTGTCCTACGCCAGAGATTATCATACCGTCGCTTTTTTCTGTAACAGGTACTCCTGCTTTTGTGAGCCACTCAACAGTTGCTGATATCCTGTCGCTTTCTTTTACTCTAAGCTCTTTGGCGTCGGATATTTCGGTATCTCCTTTGGCAAAAACGGCTGCTAGGGCTATCAACGGTATTTCATCAATTACACTGGGTATGATTTCACCTTTAATTTGCACACCTGATAAGTTATTACTACTCTTTGCTACTATATCTCCTACTGGTTCACCTGTTTCGTTTTTCTGGTTTTCTATAGTGATGTCTGCACCCATTTGCTTTAGCACTTTGAGTATTCCTGTTCTTGTGGGGTTTAAGCCAACGTTTTTGAGAGTGATCTCTGCGTTTGGGTGTGCAATAGCAGCTACTATCCAGTAAGCCGCTGAGGATATATCCCCGGGAACCTCAACATCTCTTGCTACCAGATTACTTTTAGATATAGTTACTTTTGATGAACCATCAGGTGCAACGTAAGATTTTACATCAGCACCCATAACCTGTAGCATCCTTTCAGTGTGATCGCGTGATATGTAGGGCATATTAACTGTTGTAGTTCCATCTGTGCGTAAACCCGCAAGTAGCAGTGCAGACTTGACCTGTGCACTTGCTATGGATATGTTATGATTCCTACTTAAGAGTGTACCGCCATTCAAGACTAACGGTGCAAACCAATTACCTCCTCGTCCAGATATGTTTGCACCCATATCTTGTAAAGGGTCTATAATTCTCTTCATAGGACGGTTTCTCAGAGACTCATCACCTGTAATTACTGATAGCATTTTTCTACCTGCCAATGTACCCGCAATCAGACGCGCTGTTGTACCGCTATTGCCGACGTTTAGTACATCACTGGATTCCTGTAATTCACCGTTATCTGTGCCGATAACACGTATAACACCATTCTTATTAAACTGTATATCTGATCCTAACGCCTGCATTACCTTTATAGTAGATATGCAATCTTGACTGTATCCGAAGTTACTAATTCTACTGACGCCTTTAGCTATGCTGTTTAAAATGATACTTCTATGAGATATAGATTTATCACCTGTGGGCTTTATCTCACCTTTTAACTTTGTGCTAGGTGTAACGGTTATATTCATATCTTTTTACAGTAAATCACGGTTGTATTTGAATGGCTTTGTATTTCGTGTGCTGTATAGTCTAAACAAGCTTTCATATATGGGTCTACCAAACATTAACGAGCCTAAGGTTTCAGTAGCTCCGGGTAATTTACTTTGAACGTTGTGTTTAGAAGTGGGCGAGACACCTGCGTCAATCATTGCTCTATTTTCCCATGCTTGTATATAGCTAGATAACCATTTACCATTTGGGTTTAGCGAGTTGGTGTAATCTGTCAGTGCCTCTTTTAGTATTTGAAGGTGTTTAATGAATATATCAATCCATATAGCAATCATATCGCCGTTTAGCCCTGCTGATGCACCTGTGAGTGCCGGATCACCGTTTAGACATCTAGTTAATTGGTCAAAGTCCACGTCTATGAATTTGTGAATATATTGCCAAGAATTAGATTGAGTAACTGACTGCATAAGTGCGACAGCAATTACCGCAGGCATGCCAGCAGTCGCAGCCACAAAAGAGTCGTTTTCATCTGCATCCATGAATAACGGCGTGCTACCTACAGACCTTATTATGTCTTCTACTGCTTTTAAGGCTTTAGGTTCGGTTACCGGATTTGGTGAAATTATCCATGGTTTACCTTTGAAAATAGATATATCTGCGTGTTCTTGATTACCTAAACTACTACCTGTTAGAGGGTTGCTACTTATAAAATAAGGAAAGTGGTTGACTAGTACATCCTTTGCCCACTCATTAGTTGGGGCATTCACTGTTAGTGTATCCAGTATTGTAGTTTGGGGTTTTGCATTATCTGCAAGCGTTTCCATAACTCTGTATGCCTGTATAGGTGGAGTAGATATTACCACTATGTCGGCGTCTAGAGCGGCATCTTTTATAGATCTGTGAGATTTATCTATGGCGCCCATGCTTTGTGCGCGTTTCTGTGTCTGCTGCGATAGATCAAAGCCTGACACTGCATAGGCGTTATTTTTGCTTAAAGCCATACCTAGCGATGTGCCAAGCATACCTAAGCCTATAATTGCAACGCGCTTACTTTTATTGTTCTTCATCTTTGTGTTTTCTTTGTCGTCTTTTATTCAGAAATTCCTGTAGCTGTGATATTATCAAGTCTTTTTCTCTTATAGACTGTGTGTGTTCTTCAGCATCAAATTTATCTTCTAGTTCCTTGATGTAGTCTGCAATTTCCTCTTCTGTGTTTAGAGCGTTTTGTAGTGTGTTTTCAAATTCACGGGCATCTTTATCTAATTGGTTAAAGTTCAGTGGTAGTTGTAGAAATTTTTGTATTTCTCTAAGCAGGGCAGCTACAGCAATAGGGTTGCGTTTTGACTGAATATAGTGTGGTGTATGAGCCCATATACTTGCTGTTTTAACACCCTTTGCCTCTAATCTATTAGATATTACCGATGATATTCCACAAGGTCCTTCATAATAAGGTGGTGAGTAATGAATGTTTTTAAAGTTTTCGCCAAGGTCTTGGTGTAAAGATGAGCAAGTTATCAGTGGTTTACGTGTATGAGGAACTGAATCTAACAGTGCACCTACAGTCAGTACGAGGTGTACATCCATAATACTGACTAGGGACTCAATAGCGTCACAGTAGCGTGACCACATAATATGGGGTTCTACGCCTATAAAGATTACAGTATCAAAGTTGTGTGCCTTTATAGGAATATAATAAAACTTGTTTGTTGGCCACATCAAAGAGCGTGATCCATATGATGAAGTGTACACTTGCGGTCTAAGTTCTGAAAAGATATAAAACTCTTCGTAGTGTATATGTGCAAAGGAGTAGCCTTTTTGCTGTGCAATCACCTCTCGTAGTGAATTTGTAGCTGCGCTTGCAGCATCTGACCAGCCTTCCCATGCGGCAATTAAAACTGTCTTTCTAAGAGGCGGTTGTGAGGTAAAGTAAAGATTATCTTTCATTTTTGTTACGTTTAATAAATATGTAGACGTGCTTCCTACTTATAGGCGTTTATACTCGGAGCCAACGGTGGGATTTGAACCCACGGCCTGTGGTTTACGAAACCACTGCTCTGCCTCTGAGCTACGTTGGCAGATAGCACAAAGCATCCAAAATAAATCCTACATTTCAATTACAAAAATCACCCTACCAATTATATGTTCTATATCCAAATATCCCCAATGTCTTGAGTCTTCCGAAACTGTTCTATTATCACCCATAACAATTAGTTTACCCTCTGGAACGGTTGTAGAGCCTGTTGAAAAGTCAAAATAATTGCCTTCGCTTGTATAAATAGAGTTTGTATAAGAAGTTTCAGGAACACCGTTTACGTATACTATTCCTTCTGATATATATACCTCATCACCGGGTAATGCTATAACACGTTTTACAATGTAAGCGTCAGGATATTCAGGTATATTAAATACAACTATATCACCGATATTTGTCTTTCTCAAGTTACCCGTTATATAAAAAGCGTTGCTAGAAGGTAAAGTTAATTTAATATATTCTACTTTACTTGCAAAAATGTACTCATTAGGTTGTAAAGTAGGTATCATGCTTTGACCATGAACGATATTTCTACTTAATACACTGTTAACAATAACGAGCATGATTCCTGTCATTACAATTATCTTTGCTGCTTCTAATAAAATATGTATCATATTTTTCGTTTGTTTAATATAGAATTATTAAGTTATTATTAAGAGTTATGGATCTTTAGAATATGATTGGAGTAAATAATTCATGTTAGGTAAGTATAAAATTTCTGTAAAGAATAGTATTATAGTAGTTTCTTTTATTGTAGCAGTTATTGCAATAACTGCAATCTATTACTCCATAGTTTTTTCACCTCGTAGTTTCCAAACTAGTCATACGCCTATAGTAACGTCTAGTGCTTCTAGCGTTGGTATGGGTAATAGTATCCAAGCTGCAAGCTTACAAATCCAAGAAAACGAAGATATAGATTCAGGTAGTATTTCCGTAACAGGTTTTGCATCTGTATCGTTGACACCAGATTTTGCTGTTATAAACGTTTATGTAGCATCAGATCGGGATAGTGTAATATCTGCAAGTAACGATACAAAAAAGGCAGTTGCTGATATTTTGTCAGCTGTAAACAGAGCTGGTATCAGTAATTCAGATATAGAAACAAGCGGCATTAACATACACCCCCGCAACGAATGGGATGGTAACAGGTACGTTTTGAAAGGATATACTGCTAATCAGGATGTGAAAATTCAAGTAAATAAATTAGACAATGTCCCTAATGTTATGGACATAATTATTACTGCAGGCGGTGATTTTGTTTCTATAAACCGTACTGACTTTATACCCTCTGATGAAAAGGTTAAAAGAGCAATGGATGATCTCTATGAAAAGGCAATCTTAGATGCAAAGAATCGCGCGGACATTTACGCTAAGTCGCTTGGAATTACCACTGGTAAAGTTCTCCGTGTCGTACAGGGTTCGGCAAGTAACAATTACGTAGAACCTTTATATAGAGCCGAGAGCGCATATGCAGATTCTTCACAACCTTCAATAGTCTTACCCGGTGCAACTGAAGTTAACCATACAGTACATGTTGTATTTGCAATAGATCAGGAAGATACGACCGATAGCCTTACTATAGCCTCTGCAACAAAGTAACGACTCTTATAGTCTATGGGTACATTGACGGGCAGTGATCAGCATGTTTTTATGCGTCGGGCTCTTGATCTTGCATGGGAGTCTTGTGGTTCTGTGGGTACGCGTCCACCTGTCGGTGCGGTAGTTGTTAGAGATAACCAAATAGTCGGCGAGGGGAAGACTCAGCCTCGCCCTGGTAACCATGCGGAAGGCATAGCTATAAACACTGCAAAAAGTAAGGCTAAATCTGCTACTCTTTTCTGCACTCTTGAACCACACTCATTCTACTCAAGCGTGCCACCATGTACTGAAATAATCGTGAAATCTGGTATCAAAAGAGTTGTATCTTTGGTTAGAGACCCTAACCCAGCAGTTAACGGTAACGGGTTTAAATATCTTATAAATGCAGGTATAGAAGTAGAAATTATCAGCGACTCTGAATATATACAAGAGGGGAATGAACTTTTAGAGGGTTTTAGAAAACATTTGAGAGGCGGCTTACCTTTTGTATCGGTAAAGGTAGCAATGAGCACCGATGGAAAAGTGGCAACAACAACAGGTGAGTCAAAGTGGATTACGAGTCAGGAATCTCGCAAATTAGTTCACCTGATGCGTAGTAGAGCAGATGTAGTACTCACTGGCATAGGTTCAATACTGAAAGATAACTCACGGCTCACGGCTCGTCTATCAGCGTTTGGTGCGGTGCGCCCTTTAGTCAGAGCTGTTATTGATTCTAATGCTCAACTACCTCCTAATGCTGCGTTACTATCAGAAGGCAGTAAGATATTGTGGTTTACAGGTAAACACATCTCACTGACTAAGTACCGCGCCAATCTCCAACATATACAGATACCCCAAAAAGCCAATCAATTGGATTTAACTGCTGTAATGCAATATCTGAAGAAATCAGGGTATACAAGGGTTATGGTAGAAGCAGGTCCGCGTCTATTAGGTAGTCTATTTGATGAGGATTTAGTAGATAAATTAGATATATTTATCGCACCTTTATTAATAGGTGGTAAAGATGCCCCAAGCCCTATCGGCGGGCTTGGTATCAGTGAACTAGCACAAGCAAAACGGCTAAACATTATAAAACATCAAATTGTGGGGCAGGATATTCTTGTCAGTGCATACGTTAGCTAGATTATGATAATAGTATGTTTACAGGTATAATTCAAAGTATAGGTAGAGTAATAGATTCTACTGATAACACAATTACCGTTCACTGTAAGAAAGGTGCTTACAATACACAGATTGGTGATAGCATAGCGATTAACGGAGTATGCTTATCTGTAATCAATATGCAATCTAATGATAATACTACATTCAACGTAGTAAATGAGACGTTATCACGTACTAATTTGGGGTTACTTAAAGTAGGCGATAGTGTGAACATAGAGTATCCCGTTAGTGCGTTGCAACCAATTGGTGGGCACTTTCTTCAGGGGCATATAGATGGGGTTGGTAAAATAGTATCTATAAATCAAGAGGGTAACTCTATGCGTATGTGCGTATCTGCACCTGCCAATGTTTTGAAATACGTTGTAGAAAAAGGGTTTATAGGAGTTGATGGCGTTAGCCTGACAGTAACCAGTGTTTGTTCAGAATCATTTGCATTTGTGCTTATACCAATTACAAAACAAAATACTATACTCGGGCATAGACAAGTGAATGAGTTTGTTAACTTAGAAGCTGATATAATAGCAAAATATGTTGAGAAATTTACCTTAAGTGCTCAATACTCTAAAAGGTTCATATTATGACTATAGAAAAACCTCTTAATATACCCGAATCGGCAGAACTCGCATCCATAGAATCTAAAATAGAGGCTGCAGTTGCACAGTTAAAAACAGGACGTATGATAATAATCGTTGATGATGAAGAGCGTGAAAATGAAGGCGACTTTGTCATTCCAGCAGAAGACGTTACCCCCTCAGCAATAACATTCTTATCTAATAACGCACGCGGGCTGATATGCACACCTATGATCAGCAGCGATCTAAAAAGGTTAGCACTACCATTAATGGTCCCAGATGCGAATAAAACAGCCTTTACTATCTCTGTAGATGCAGCCGAAGGTATTACTACTGGAATCTCCTCAGCGGATAGAGCACAAACAATTAAACTACTAGCCGATAGGAAATCAGTAAGAAGTGACTTTATAACACCCGGACACGTGTTTCCTCTTAAGTATCAAGATGGTGGCGTACTGGTTCGTGCAGGGCATACTGAGAGTTCTATTGACTTACTGAATATTGCTGGTAAAAGACCAGTAGCAGCTATCTGTGAAATAATGAACCCAGACGGAACGATGTCAAGATTGCCCGATCTAAAGAAAATTTCCAGTAAATACGGTATTCCCATAGTCTCGGTAGCCGATATTATCAGCTGGCGCCTTGCACATGAAACTCTTATAGAACGCGTGTCGCAGGTCAATATGCCCACAGTGTTTGGTGAGTTCCAAGCATTTCTATATAAAAGCAAGGTTGATAAGGCAAATTATATTGCTCTAGTAATGGGTAATATATCTAGCGATAAACCTACAATGGTTCGGGTTCATAGTGAATGCCTCACTGGAGATGTATTTGGTTCTCTAAGGTGTGAATGTGGGCAACAGCTAAGCCTCGCACTGAAAGCAATAAGCAATGAAGGAACAGGTGTCTTTGTCTACATGCCACAAGAAGGCAGAGGTATAGGTTTACTAAACAAAATCAGAGCATATGAACTCCAAGATCAAGGGCTAGATACCGTACAAGCCAATGAACATTTGGGCTTCCCACCAGATTTACGACGCTACGGTATAGGCGCACAGATTTTAATAGACTTAGGCATACGTAAATTTAGATTACTAACAAATAATCCGAAAAAAATCGCCGGACTCAAAGGGTTTCAACTTGAAATGGTGGAAGTTATTCCTATACTAGCACCGCCAAATCAGTTCAACGAAAGCTACCTAAAGACTAAAAAAAGTAAATTAGATCACCACTTACCCAATATAACTTTATAAGTCAATTAACCTAATAGCATTGAGTATAGATAACTTAAGTGATGTACATATTGCAGTAGTGACTTCGCGGTTTAACCATTGGATAACCGATAGAATGTTGGATATTGCCACTAAAGAGCTGTATAAATTAGGAATGTATCAGGAAAACGTTTATATAGCCAGAGTACCGGGCGCTTTTGAACTGCCATTTTTAGCAAAGATACTCATAACACAACGTCAGGTAGACTGTGTTCTACTGTTGGGAGCAGTGATACAGGGCGAGACAGCACACTTTGAGCATATATCTCGCGCTGTTGCCGATGGAGCAATGCGTTTATCTATAGATTACAGTACACCCATTATATTTGGTGTTCTTACTACATACAATTTAGAGCAAGCAGATGCACGCGTGGAACATGCTAAGATATATGCAAAAAATGCATTAGAAATGGCAAAATTGAAGCGATATAAAGTGTTATAATTTTAATCAAATAAGTACACTGACAATATAGCTTATAAAGTTGTCAAGTGATGTCATTATGCCGATTCGTCTAGCGGTAGGACATCAGACTCTGAATTTGGGAGCCCAGGTTCGAATCCTGGATCGGCAACCACTGTTTTAGGCCCGTTCGTCTAGAGGCCCAGGACGCCGCCCTCTCAAGGCGGTAACACGGGTTCAAATCCCGTACGGGCTACCACACATAAATTGTGTGTGGTAGCTAAAATTAAGTCATAACTCAGAATGTAATTATTACAATCCTTGTTTGCAATGCTTGGATCTGCTCCTTCTTCTGTATCAATAAGCAGATAGAGGAATACTAATTGTTGAGAATTAATAAAGATAAAATGAAAAAGACAAGGTTAGCCCCAAATGTAATAAGTATAGCTTCTATTAACCTAGTACTAAAGGGCAAAGTAGGTATCTGTTTATTTGTGTTCAACGCTATATCTGCAGATTGTAGTTCTAGATGTTCTGCATCAGTGTGCCAAAGTGATTGTTCACGTGACACCAATAAACCATACAATCTTTTTCTAGAGAGTGCAACTTCCTCGTTCTTATGATTACGCATAACAGTGTGAATAGAGTAAAAGGGTAAGAATAAAAATACTGTACCTATTATAACGCCTGCAATCATTATAATTGCCAATGATACAGTTACATTGCTAGATCCAGTACCCAATGCTAATGTAAATATTATCAAGGTATAAATATATGTTCCTACCATTATAATCAATAAGTAAACTCTGAACCAAAATGATGCTAATTTACCAAAACCACTGCTGTTATCCTTGGATGAGTATTGAGGCTTCCAAGTAATACCTTCATTTACAGGCGATATGCGCTTAAAAATACCTAAAAATACCGCTTTTAGTGTATATTTATATGCGTTATTAGTTGCTCTTGGGTTTCTATTGGTGTTAATAGATATATGGTAGATGGTAATACAAAAAACTGTAACTTTCCAAGTAAAAGAAAAAATAGCGAAGTGTGTTAGAAATATCCATACCCAGTTATATAAAAGCAAATAAGGTGGTAAACTGCCCCACCATTCAGGGGCAATATACTCATTTCTTAAATTAGTGAAATATAGTTCCACAATTGTGAGAGTAAAACAGATCCCAATCGCTACTTTACTGTTAAATCTTTTTTCTAATTTAGATATAAAACGGTTGTGATCTTCTAAAGAGCATTCTAAAACACCTGACTCTTTAACTTGGGCATATGGTCTAAAAACTCTTACTACAAGGTAGAAAAACATAAAAACAATTACAAGTTCAATAAGCAGATTAAAGTAATTCACATAATCGTTTAAGAAGTTTACACCCTCTATAACACACTGGTTACCTTCATTTGACCATTTTGTAAATAGATCCGGTATTACTGTAGGATCTTCCCTAATTTCACTAGGTAAAGCCCTGATCCATTCAAAAAATTTATATGTTGCTCCTATACAGTTAGACTCCACAGTACGATACTCACGTAACCAGTTCAAAAATGCATCTGGTCTACCAAAAAACAAACTATTAAATGCTGTATATATTAAGATAGGCAATGTAGTTAAAAATACATAAGATAGTGCAACTGTTAGTGGAGTAGCGGTGGGGGGGCCATATATCAGACGGCCTAGTAATCTTGCAGGTAGGACTAACAAGTACCAAGCAATATCTACACGGTAAGCACAAGGTGATTCAACCATGAACCACCTTTGGAACTTTGAGCGTAACGTTTTTGATATTTGTTTAAATACAGTAAACATATTAACTAACTATTATAATTAACTTGTTATTAGAGAGTTACAAACTACCTTTTGTAATTTAGATACTGTATTTATCTCTCAAGGCGGTAACACGGGTTCAAATCCCGTACGGGCTACCACACATAAAATTGTGTGTGGTAGCTCAAATTAAGTCATAACTCAGATATTGATGCTGGGTCGTTGCGCTCTCTCAAAGAGAGGTGAAGTGGAGAATCGGAAAAGAACGAGTCTTCCGTAGCTATAGGCTAGGCATCAGGTAGGTTCTTAAAAAATTCTGCTAGATCAATAAAGGTAGAATCTTCATGATGTTCGGCTGGTGTTTTTCCATTGTCGTTTTTAATGCTTAGATCAGCTCCTGCAGCTATCAGTATTTCTGCTATTTCTACTGACGTCGTCCAGTGTAATGGTGTGCCACCAGTTCCTGAATCTTTTGCGTTCACATCTGCTCCAGCGGCTATAAGTTTCTCAATTACTTCTGAGTCCTGGCCTGCAGCTGCCAAGTGTATGGGGGCAACACCTGCATCATTTTTGACGTTAACGTCTGCACCTTTTTCAATAAGCACTAGGGCTACGGGGTAACTGTAAAATCTAATAGCAAGGTGAAGTGGAGAATCTCCAAAGAAAGTGCTGTTTTTGGTTGTTAGGTCTGCTCCTTCTTCAATGAGCTTTTTAGCTAATTCATCATCCGCATCCACAATTGCTTTCTCCAGCTCACTCTCCTCAGGTTCTAGCAAATCAAATGGATCGTCCGAAAAGAACGGGTCTTCCGTAGGTGTAGGCTCAACATCTACAGGAAGTGGAGCTTCCGTAGGTGTAGGATCAGCAGGTATAGGTGTGTTAACGTCGTTATTTGTTGTTGAACCTCCGCCTGCGTGGCTACACGCCACAAAAAAAGTAAACAGTGCAAATATTGTAAATAGTATTTTTATCATAGTAGTGTTTTCCTGTTCATACTAGTAGTATTATAGTTTGTTTATAATTTTAACAAATATAATCTAACAAAGCAATATAAAATTATATTTACTGTGAATTTACTGATTATTTGTAAAAGGGAAGCAGTCAGTGATTTAACCATTACGAATCACGCTCTTTAACTGCAGGATATTAAGAATTCACAGTTGCCTTTTGATCCTATTTATTAAGCTACGGTTTTTTCTTGGATCCTCGCCTGCGTGAATAGATACTATAGACAAAGTAAACAGCATTAACTACTCTAAGTATTGTTTTTATTTTCAATATAATTTATAAAATCTAACAAATTTAACAAAGTAATTTGAAATTACGCCCTTTAACTGCGACTACTAACAATTACTTTTTTTATCATAAATTAGTACTTTAACAAAATTAACACATTAGTGTCAAATTATATTCATAGATTACGCCCTTTAACTGCTGATATTAAGAATTCACGATTGCCTTTTGCTCCTAGTATCGGACTTTTGGTTACCCCCAAAACTACCCAATTCGTGCAATTTTGAATCCAATCAACTACAAATTTACACGCTGATCTATGTAGATGCGGATCTGTTACAACACCGCTTCTTGTTATTTTATCTTTACTAAGTTGAAATTGAGGTTTTATTAACGCTACTATCCACGCACTTTCTCTTGTGAGTGCCATAACGGGTAAGAGTACTTTTTCTAAACCTATAAAGCTGACATCTATAGTAATGCCGTGTAGTAAATCGGGCACGTGTTGCCTGTTTAGATATCTTGCATTTTGGCTTTCTAATGAGATAACTCTAGGGTCTTTACGTAACTTATAGTCTAGTTGTGCTTTACCTACGTCTACGGCGTACACCTTTGCAGCGCCCATATGCAGTAGTACATCTGTGAAACCGCCTGTACTTGCACCTATGTCAGCGACTATGTTGTCAGTCGGATCTAGTGAGAAATCTTTGAAAGCAGCCGACAGCTTGAGTCCGCCTCTACTTACCCAGTTATGTGGTTTATGTTTAACCCATAAGTGTGTATCTTCATATATCAGTATTCCGGGTTTTTCAACGCGTCCGTGGGTACTGTATACTTTACCTGCTAAAATCATCACCTTTGCTTCAACACGGCTTTTTACTAGCATTCTCTGTAGGAGTAAGACGTCAGCTCTTATTTTTTTGTTTCGGTGCGTTATGTCGTTTATCTTTCTATAATATGAGTTATAACAAAAACTACTGAATAATAACCGTATATCGGGCTTTACATTATTGTATATTTAGTATTTTATTATGCATAATTACTACAAAAGAATTGTTAACATAATTATTAACATAGTAGGTATAAAAGGAGGTAGCAAATGGAAGAACTTGAAATGAAAATAAGTATCATACGTGCGCACACCGAAAGCGATCAACGATTAGTAATTCTACAAGATACTGCAAGCCCTAGATACTTACCTATTTGGATAGGTCGTAACGAAGCCGATGCGCTTGCAGTATCACTAAGTGGTATAAAGATGGAACGTCCGTTAACGCATGATTTACTTTTAAACACAATAAACGAACTGGGCGGTAGTGTTTTAAAGATTCTGATATCCAAAATTCAAAATGAAACGTTTTACGCAAAAGTAATTGTCAGGGTAGGTAGTAGTATCTTAGAACTGGATTCACGTCCTTCTGACGCTATGGCTTTGTCTGTCCGTGCAGATGCTCCTATATACGTATCAGAGGCTGTGTTAGATAAGGCAGGCATAGAAAAAGAGGATGAGGAAGATACCAAGCAAGATGAGAATTATCAAAGGAAAAACCTGTTTTCTAAAGATTTACCTGGGCCTCTAGGCAAGGAAGAGCGACAGAATCTGGCGGCTTTTGAGTCTTTTATAGAGTCATTAGACGTCTCGGACTTGGGAAAAAGCAATGGCGATCCAGACGATCCAAAATCTGAAAACAGCTGAGATCTAAACCGTGCATCTCTACTACGCAGAACAAGAGAAAGACAAATATACAGTTGATTCATCTTCAATTTCTCCCTCAACTATGAGAGATGAATATGGCTTATGGGATACTTTCATGAAGTTAGCAAAGATAAGCAGTATGGGCTGGATAGTTGGTTGTTCCATTGCACTCGGTGTAGTTGGCGGATACTTTATTGACAAATGGTTAGATACGGCGCCATATTTGACTATTTTGGGGCTACTATTAGGAATAATATCAGGTACGATAAGTGTGTATAGGCTTTTGCGTGGCTTTTTGGGTAGGAATTAAATTAGTTATAAAATTACAAATAAGCATTGTATACTCTTTGGGTAAATATTATTGTTTAAGTATTTGAACCGTAAAACAGCAATTCTGCTCTTTGCGGTGGCTATGTTTTTAGTTTCTATTGCAGGTGGTGCACTTGGCGCTGTATTTGGACTGGGTTTTTTGAGCAGTCCATTACCTGTGATATCACTTGCTGCTGAGCCAGCCTTTCACATAGGTGATGTTTCTATTTACAACACCACTATTATGTTACTGATATCGGGGGCAGTTTTGGTAATACTGTCTTGGAGGGCAACTCGCCGTATTAACGATGTGCCAACAGGCTTACAGAACGTCTTTGAAGTGATATATGAGTTCTTTAGAGGCATGGCACGAGAAATGGGAGGCAAAAAAGCCTATCGCTTTCTCCCCGTAGTAGTTCTTGTTTTCTTTATGGTTCTGTTTTCTAACTGGCTGGGTATAGTACCCGGGGTTGGAACGTTCGGGCGTGTAGAAACTATAGAAGAGTGGGTAGATATACACTCTAAAGCAGAACTTAATAATCCAGATTACGCATACAAGTATGAAAATCTTGGTGAAGAAAACAAAGTTTTAGTATCTAGGTTAGAAGTTTTAATACATTATCAATCAGAGTTATTTGTAGTATTCGGAGGTAACAATATTCTAACCTCTATACCCTTTGGCAGGGGTGAAGATGCTAAAGCACCGCTATCTAGCATAGTACCTATTCCACTTGAAGATATTAAACATATCGCTGACACTGTTGAGCATGGCGAGCCTTTAGATGAAGAACAAATGCGTCTTTTGGGAGATATAGATTCTTACATAGCTGTAGGTAAACCTCAAGAACCTTATATCGGTAAAAGTGGTAATATTTATAACTGTGCGGGAGAACGTATTGATTCTTTTACTCCGTGCGCAGAATCGGATAAAAACCCCGCTGGTGTGCTTATTCCTTTTCTCCGTGGGGCATCTACAGATTTAAATACGACTCTTGCACTTGCACTTATAGCTATAACAGCTATTCAGTTTTTTGGAATCAGAGCACTTGGTTTTTTCGGTTACACAAGTAGATTCTTCAATTTCAAAGGGGGCGTCATAGGTTTATTTGTTGGTGTTTTGGAGCTGTTCGCAGAGGTAGCACGTGTTATTTCTTTTACTTTTCGTCTTTTTGGAAATATGTTTGCAGGAGAAATATTACTGATAGTAATCGGGTTTCTATTGCCTTTAGTGGGCATAATTCCGTTTCTGGGGTTAGAATTATTTGTAGGGCTGGTGCAAGCATTCATATTTGCGACTTTAATACTCGTCTTTTCAGTAATGGCTACCATCTCCCATAGTGACCATGAATGAAACAGGATTTTCTGCTATAATAAATTGTTAGGTTATACAAAAAGGTAATTAAATATTAAAATGAAATCGGAGGGACAGCAAAGTTGGAGATTCTAGCAACATTTGCATCAAATTTGGGGTATATACTCATGCAGTTAGGACAAGTAGTTACTCAAGAACCTGTTGATCTTAAAACTCTTGCAGCTGGTATTGCTATAGCAGTCGGGGCACTAGGACCTGGTATAGGTATTGGTATACTCGCAGGGCGAGCAATGGAAGCATTAGGGCGTAACCCCGAGGCACGTGGTGCAATACAACAGAACATGGTACTCGCTATGGCTTTCGTAGAGGCTATAGCAATATACGCATTAGTAGTTGCTGTAATTATAATCTTTGTAGGATAGGCTCTTGCTAGTCTGTTATATCGGGTTTAAATACAAGGGAGAGCATTACAATGGAACAGTTAGGCATAAACTTAGGTGGATTAGCCACTCAAATCGTTGCTTTTCTTCTCTTTGGACTTATTCTCTACATAGTTCTACATAAACCTATAACACAAGGTTTAGATAGACGCTCAGACCGTATACGAGAGAGTCTTGAAGCCGCGGAGCGAGCTCAAAAACAAATTGAAGAATCTAAACATAACGCTGAAGTAGAAATACAAAAAGCAAGGATTGAAGGGCAAAAGATTATATCGGAAGCTCAAAATAACGCAAAAAGAGTTGAAGATCTTGAAATTGCCAATGCATATCAGCGTGCTCAGGAGATAATATCGCAAGCGCATTCACAGATAAAACAGGAACGTGATACGGCTTTTGACGAATTACGCACTCTCTTTGCTGATCTAACCATATCGGCATCTGAGAAACTGATCGGCAGTTCGTTTGATAAAGCAACTCATGAAAAATTGATACACTCTATAATCACGCAAGAGCTAAAGGACAAAGTCTAAATTGCAAAGAGGCTACACACTAGTAAAATATCAGTACTATGGATACATATCTTTATAGCAAGCGTTACGCACAGGCATCTTTTGAATTGGCTTTAGAGAATGAAGGTGTGGATACTTGGCATAAAACCTTAGTAGATGTAAAAAAGATTTTATCCACTGACAGATTCTACTCGTTTTTATCGTTGCCTAGTGTGCATGTATCATTAAAAATATCGCAAGTGTCTAAACTACTTACAGGTGCCTTGCATTATGTTTGTAATTTGATATATCTACTTATTCAGCGTAATCATATATCGCTTTTCCCGCAGATAGTTAAGGAATTTGAACTACTTGTAGATAAGATGAAAGGTATTTTACGCGGCAAGATATTAGTTGCTACTCCCATAGAGCAAGATACGTTAGATAGTATCTATAGTGCAATTGCTAGCATACTTGATGTGGATGTTAATCAACTTGCTCTGGAAACTGTAGTTGATAGTAGCATTGTAGGCGGTACGTCTGTATATATCGGTAGCAAGCTTATTGATTTTAGCTTACATGCACGCTTACAAGCACTTCATCGCAGTTTAATAAATAGATCCTTTAGCGTAATTGTCCAAGAGAAAAGTGATGACGATTTAACTACTAAAGACCAAATTTTGGATACAACGAATAGCAGTAAAACAGGAAAGGTGTAGTGTTAAATGGTGGTTACGGGTCAAGATATAGCATCAGTTATTAAGAGTCAGATCAAAGAGTTCGGCGAAAAATTCTCTATGGTAGACGTAGGGACAGTAGTTGAAGCAGGCGATGGGGTAGTGCGTATTCACGGGCTCGCAGGTGCGAAATTAAACGAAATACTTCAATTTCCCAATGATGTATTAGGTATAGCACTGAATCTAGAAGAGGATATCGTTGGGGCAGTGGTACTGGGCAATTATCGCAGTATCAAGGAAGGCGACCAAGTAAAAACAACCGGCAGAATAGTAGAAGTGCCAGTAGGCGAACTACAACTAGGAAGAGTGGTCGACCCATTAGGAATTCCCATAGACGGTAAAGGCATAGTATCTACACAGAAGTATATGCCACTAGAGCGTATTGCACCAGGTGTAGAAACGCGGAAATCAGTTGATCAGTCAGTACCTTTTGGTTTGAAAATAGTAGATGCAATGGTGCCCGTTGGACGTGGACAGCGAGAGCTTATAATAGGAGATCGTTCTACAGGTAAAACCTCTATTTGTATAGATGCACTGATCAACCAACGAGATTCTGACATTATCGGTGTATATGTTGCCATTGGGCAGAAGGCTTCTAAGGTGGCTGCAGTAGTTCGCAGGCTAGAAGAACACAGGGCACTGGATAACACTATAGTAGTGGTTGCAAACGCCTCCGATTCTGCTACTCTACAGTACCTTGCACCTTACGCAGGGTGTGCAATGGCAGAGTATTTTATGCACAAAGGGCGCGATGTACTGATAGTCTATGATGATCTCACTAAACACGCATGGGCATATCGGCAGATGTCGCTACTGCTTAGACGTCCACCGGGGCGCGAAGCTTACCCAGGTGACGTTTTTTACCTCCACTCTCGTCTACTAGAGCGTGCAGCCAAGCTAGCACCTGAGTATGGAGGTGGTTCTATAACAGCACTTCCGATTATAGAAACGCAGTCTGGCGATGTTTCAGCATATATTCCCACAAATGTTATATCTATTACCGATGGACAGCTCTACTTAGAGCCTGATCTCTTTAACTCTGGCATACGCCCTGCAGTCAACATTGGACTCTCGGTAACACGCGTAGGTAGTGCAGCACAACGCAAAGGTATGAAGGCAGTTGCCAGTTCGCTAAAAATAGAAATGGCACAGTTTCAGGAACTTGCAACATTTGCACAATTTGGAACAGCCGATCTAGATGCAGCAACGCGTAGGCAATTAGAACGCGGTCAGCGTATCCAAGAAATACTAAAACAGGGTGAAAACAATCCCCTGCCGTTTGAAGCTCAAGTATCTATATTCTACATACTCAACCAAGGAGGGCTTGACGATATAAGCACCGAAAACATTAAAGAATTTGAGCAGGCTTGGTACAAATACATAAATGCCAACATTCCAGACGTACTCAAAACAGTATCAGAGTCAGGAGCACTCTCCGATGATGCTAAAGGAAAAATAGACAAAGCGTTAATTAGTTTTAAACAGACTGTATCTTTGGGCTAGGTACAAAATGCCCGGAACCAGAGATATAAGAAAACGGATACGTTCTGTAACAAACACGGCTAAAATTACAAATGCGATGCAACTAATATCAGCTTCGCGTCTACGTCGGGCACAAGTAAAAGTAATCAATGGCAAAGCGTATTCAGCAAAAATGCTAAAACTACTGGATAATCTCAGCACTCAATTTGATAATACATTGGATAATGAACAGTTGCCACCACTTTTGCAAAAACACACATCTGATACTGTTTTACTCATTATACTGACACCGGATAGAGGTCTCGCAGGCGCACTTATCGGTAATATCCTAAAGACCGTAGCGAAAGCCATTGTAGAAATAAATAAACCTGTATCAGTTGTTACTATTGGTCGTAAAGGTGAGAGGTTTATCTTGCGAACAGGCAAAGAACTGATTGCTACATTCACTGCTACTACCGCTCCAACTCTTACCGACGTTGTACCTATAAGCCGATATATAAAAAACGCTTATCAGAGCGGTAAATATGGACAAGTTGATTTAATATACTCTCAGTTTATCAGTACAACAGTACAAGTCCCTACCAGAAAAACACTGTTGCCAGTTCAAACTATCAGTAGCACAGATAACTCTACAAAAGGTATGTTTCAGTACGTCTATGAACCTACGTCTATAGAAGTACTAAGTTCTTTACTGCCTAGGTATGTAGAAACGCAAGTATATCAAGCACTATTAGAAGCGATAGCGAGTGAGCATTCAGCACGTATGATAGCAATGCAAAACGCAACTGATAACGCTAATCAACTTATACAAGACCTGACCTTAGATCTCAATAAAGCTAGGCAGGCGTATATAACCTCTGAATTACTTGATATTATCGGCGGAGTCGCTGCCTTAGAGTAAAAAATCAGTGGCTTATGTGAAGAAAAAGGAGAACTAATAAATGCAAGAAGAAAAAAAAGGTAAGGTCGTACAGGTTATAGGAACGGTGGTAGATGTGGAATTCCCCGCAGATGGATTACCCGAAATATTTGATGCCCTTGAAGTTACAGTTGAAGGGAAAAGGCTTGTATTAGAAGTAGAACAACATATAGGGAACAACCGTGTTAGGTGTCTTGCACTAGGTAGCACTGATGGAATGGTGCGTGGACAGAATGTTACTAATACACAACAACCCGTTACAGTGCCCGTAGGGGCTCCCTCTCTGGGCAGACTGTTTAACGTCACTGGTGACCCTATAGATAGGCAAGGCGACCTGCCAAAGGATGTTACTAGATGGCCTATACACCGAACACCTCCCTCTTTTGATAGTCAGTCGGGTAAGGTGGAAATACTTGAAACAGGTATAAAAGTACTGGACTTAATAACTCCTTTCCCAAAAGGTGGTAAAATAGGGGCATACGGAGGCGCTGGTGTAGGTAAAACTATTATAATAACTGAACTGATACGCAACATCGCTCAGGAACACTCAGGTGTGTCTGTGTTTGCAGGTGTGGGTGAGCGCTCCCGCGAGGGTAACGACTTATGGAACGAAATGAAAGAGTACGGTGTTATGGACTCTACAGCGCTTGTATTCGGGCAGATGAATGAACCGCCAGGGAGTAGAGCACGTATAGCACTCACAGGTTTGACAATGGCAGAGTACTTCAGAGATGCACAAAGTCAGGACGTTCTTTTATTCATAGACAACGTTTACAGGTATATATTAGCAGGTATGGAGGTATCTGCGCTGTTGGGCAGAATGCCCTCAGCAGTAGGTTACCAACCTACACTATCTACTGAGATGGGAGATCTTGAAGAGCGTATAACGTCTACTAAAACAGGCTCTATTACATCTTTTCAGGCGGTTTTTGTACCCGCAGATGACTATACAGACCCGGGTATTGTTACTACATTTGGTCACTTGGACGCAAACGTATCTTTAGAGCGTGCACTTGCAGCTCAAGCACTCTTCCCAGCGGTTGACCCCCTTGCATCTAACTCTAGGATACTTGAACCTTCAATAGTTGGTGAAGATCACTACAGGGCAGCAAATGGAATTCAAAAGACTCTTCAAAGATACAAAGACCTTCAAGACGTTATTGCTATACTCGGTATTGAGGAGCTCTCGGATGAGGATAAGATAATCGTTGCGCGAGCAAGGCGTATTCAGAGATTTCTTACTCAGCCTTTCTTTGTAGGAGAGGCTTTTACAGGTATCCCCGGCAAGTATGTGTCTAGAGATGATACCGTCAGTGGTTTCTTGGAAATACTAGAAGGCAAGCATGATGACCTGCCTGAACAAGCGTTTTACATGGTTGGTAAAATAGATGAAGCAGTAGAACGTGCAGAAATTATGAAGCAGTCAACCTAAGGAAAGTAGTACATAAAATGAGTAGTATATCAGTAGATGTTGTTACAGCAGAGGGTAATGTCTTTTCTGGCAATGCAGATCTTATTACTTTACAAGCAAGCAAAGGTGAGATAACTATTTTACCTAATCATGTAGACTTTGTAACAATCGTTGAACCCGGCGAGTTGCGTATAGTAGAAAATAAAAAAGAGATGTTCATTGCCGTGGGGGGTGGGTTTTTGGAAATACAAAACAATATCGTAACTCTTTTAGCGGATTCTGCTGAGAGAGACTCAGATATAGACCTAGAACGTGCAACAGAAGCGGAAGCACGTGCCAAAGAACGCATAGAATCGTTAAGTGAGGACGTAAACACAGAGCGTGCACTGGGTTCACTATTGCGTGCTAGAGTTAGAACTAAGATAGCACGCCGTAGACGGACGCGTCAAAATTCTACACGAGGCTCAAGCCAAACTGGGTAGTATTCTACCTACGCAATACAGTTTTTAAACTCTGTGCTAATTTACAAAACTGTCGGAGTAGTGGAATTGTGGCTTTTTGTCTTTTTTATGTTTTCCTTAGCAGCCTTCGTAGATCCGATAGTATATGAACAATGGAGGCATGTTAAATACATCCCGTAAGAGTCCTTTGTCAGTTCCACATCGCCATTGCATTTTTGGCATGCTCTTAAATATATCATGTTATGTATCCTATCACTATGACAATTTTATATAACCCAAACAAAATTATTATATACCCTATGCTTTATTATAAAGCATTATTTTATTCTACTATATATTACTGAAATTTATAATATCTGTTACATGGAAAATTTTGTATAATTCAATTACAGAGCTTTGTTTGAGAGGAGTTATATTATTTGAGTAATGAAGTTACTGAACAAGTAAGTGATTCTGACTTGTCAGAGAAATGTAGTGCCGATAAAAATAGTGATGTTGAACAAATTACTGATCAAGCTGATAAAAATGCTGATCCAGATGTTATTGCCCAAGCACAGAGAGATGCCGACAACTATAAACGAATAGCACAGCGAGCGCAAGCAGATCTAATAAATTTTCGTAATCGCAGTATAGAAGAAACTCAAAGAGGAATCAATAGAGCAATTGAAAGGTTTGCTTTGCGTGTCATGGATATTTGTGATCATATTGAGATCGCACTGAGTGAGGGTTCAGAGCGTGGTATTGACCCAACTTGGATAGAAGGCATAAATGCGGTACACCAAAACATCTTGTCAATTCTATTAGATGAAGGTTTTAAGCGTTTTGAAGATGTAGAGTCTAGTTTCAACCCTGCATATCATGAAGCTATTTTAGTAACACAAACTGACGATTATCCGCCGGGTAGTATAATTCGCCAACTCCGTGCTGGTTATCAGCACCGTGGAAACGTAGTCAGAGCTGCACAAGTAGAGATAGCTGCGTCAGTAACTCCAGTAGTAGACGATGACACAAAGTAGTATTTTGAAGAAAACATATATTCACAATTTGTATTAAATAAAAAGGAGAAGATAAATAAATATGGCTAAAGCAATAGGCATAGATCTAGGGACAACCAATTCCGCCATGGCGTTTGTTGAAGCAGGTGAACCAAAGATTATTGAAAATAAAGAAGGTAACCGCACTACTCCGTCTGTTGTTGCAATTAACCCTAAAAATGGCGAACGTTTTGTAGGTATTGTAGCTCGTAGGCAAGCCATAACAAACCCCCAAAACACCATATTTTCAGCCAAACGTTTTATGGGTAGACGCTTTGACTCACCATCCGTTAGGGCAGACGCAAAAGTAGTACCATTTAAAATAGAGAGGCTATCTAATGGTGATGTAGGTGTTTTACTCAACGGCACAGTTTACCCGCCAGCAGAAATATCCTCTATGATTCTAACGAAGCTAAAACAGGACGCCCAAGAAAGGTTAGGCGAAAAGGTAACACACGCCGTTATTACCGTACCAGCATACTTTGACGACTCACAAAGAGAAGCAACAAAGGTTGCAGGCAAAATAGCAGGGCTTGAAGTAATGCGCATAATAAACGAACCCACCGCAGCCGCACTCGCGTATGGACTAGACAAAAGGCAAGATCAAATAATCGCAGTCTACGATCTCGGTGGAGGCACGTTTGATATAACTATACTCCAACTAGGAGGCAGTGTATTTGAAGTTATATCTACAAATGGCAATACTCATCTGGGCGGAGACGACTTTGATAAAAAAATATTGGACTACCTAGCAGATGAGTTCCAAAAAACCGAAGGTATAAACTTAAGAGATGACCCTTCTGCACACCAGAGGTTACGTGCAGAAGCAGAACGAGCAAAAATAGAACTCTCATCCGCCACTCAAACAGAGATAAATCTACCATTTATAACTGCCGATGCATCAGGACCGAAACACTTGGTGAAGACTTTAACTCGCGCTAAAGTAGAAGAACTAGTCAGTAATCTTATAGAAGCAACTGTTGAGCCGACTAGAAAAGCTATTCAAGATGCAAAGGTTGAACCAAATCAAGTAGCCGAGGTTGTGATGGTAGGAGGTATGACTCGCATGCCCGCAGTTATAGATAGAGTCAGAAAAATATTTGGCAAAGAACCAAACCGTAGCATAAATCCAGATGAAGTCGTGGCTTACGGTGCAGCAATACAAGCAGGCGTACTACAAGGAGAAATCAAAGACGTGCTCCTATTAGACGTAACGCCTCTGACCTTAGGAATTGAAACTCTAGGAGGTATACGCACATCTCTCATAAGCCGTAATACCACTATCCCAACTTCAAAAGCTTCGACATTTACAACCGCCGCGGACAATCAGCCAAGTGTAGAAATACACGTCGTACAGGGTGAGCGGGAGATGGCACGTGATAACATATCAGTCGCTAAGTTTACACTAGATGGCATAAATCCAGCACCTAGAGGCAAACCACAGATAGAAGTCAAATTTGATATTGACGAAGACGGAATTGTAAAAGTATCCGCACAAGATAAAGAAACAGGTAAACAACAAAATATAACCATAACAGGCAGGTCAGGGCTCTCCCAAGAAGAAATAGATAAACTCGTTAAAGAAGCGGAATCTTATTCACAGGAAGACCAGAATCAACGTAAAATTGTGGAAGCACGAAACCTACTTGAAAGCACCGTTTACACCGCCGAAAAACTAATAGTAGATAACACACAAAACGCAAGTGAAGATGCTAAATCTACCCTAACACAAGCGATTCAAGATGCCAAAAACCTGCTAAGTCAATCGGATGTAGATCAAAACACGCTTACTAATTCCAACTCTCAACTGAAGATAGCAATGGACACTTTCAGTAAAAACGTATCACAATCCAATAGTAGCAGCGGTAGCGGTAATACAACCGATAACAACGACGACAATGACGATGACACCATTGAAGGTGAATATAAGGAAGTATAACCTTATATCAAATATGTAAGAGTGGATAAACCCTATATACTGACTGATACCGTACTCTATTTTTCCAATTGCGTTGGATAAAGTAAGGTTGGGTCGGGTTCGGGTATTTGTATAACACGTAAGAGGTTTGTGTTACGCGGTACACCTATGGGCATGCCAAGTATAACTACTATAAGTTCACCGTTTTTTGTATAGCCTAGCTCAGTAGATATTTTAGAGCCTTCATAGAACATCTCCAATATATGGTCGTACTTTCTCGCTGGTATAGGTATTATGCCCCATATCAGTGATAACTTTGTAATTGATTCTGCATCTCGCACATATGCGATAATAGGTACTTTTGGACGGAATGAAGCTACTCGTTGTGCTGTGCCTCCTGTTTCTGTAAAAGCCACTATAGCCTTAACTTTTAGACCAGTTGCGACCTTTACAGCATTGCATGCAATTGTATCGTCAACTGCTGTTAGAGGTCGGCGTCTTTTAGCGATGGCTACGTAATCTGCGTGTTGTTCAGCTTTTAAGGCTATTTGTTTCATGAACTTTGTAACGAGTGCTGGGTGCTTACCTACAGAAGTCTCTGCAGATAGCATTATTGCGTCTGTACCGTCTAGTATAGCGTTGTGAACGTCAGTAACTTCAGCACGTGTAGGCTGTGGCAGATTTATCATAGACTCTAACATTTGAGTTGCGGTAATAGCGGGTTTACCTGCTTGATTTGCTTTAAATATTATCTTTTTTTGAACTTCGGGTATATCGGCAAGCGGTATTTCTACACCTAGGTCACCTCTGGCAACCATTATCGCGTCAGATTCTTCTAGTATCTCTTCAATGTTATCTACAGCAGAGGGTAACTCTATTTTAGCAACTAGCCATGGATTCGCCGTTGATCCACCTGCTTGAAGCATTCTACGCACTCCACGAATATCCTCCGCATTCCTGATATAAGATAACCCTAAAAAGTCTATATGAGAACTTTTTTTAACGTAGTTTATTGCTTTTGCAGTTTCTTCAGTTATGTAACTTAGTCCAGATGTAAAACCCGGCACACTGACTGACTTCCTCGGCTGCATGGTAGATGACGACAATACTTTACAAACAATACCATTAGATGTAATCTCTACTACTCTTAGTTTTATAATTCCATCGTCAATTTTTATTAACGCTCCTACTGATATATCGTTACGTAGCCCTTTGGGTTGGATACAAACTCTGCTTTTTGTACCGGGTGTAGGGTCCTCATCCAGAACTATAGTTTGCGACTCCTTTAATTCTATTGTCGGTAATGATAGTTGCCCTAGACGGTACTTTGGACCTGGTATATCTGCTAATATTCCCACATTCATACCTAATTCTTGTGAGGCACGTTTTATATTGCGTATGTATTTTGTGTGTATTTCTTCATTGCCGTGTGCAAGGTTCAAGCGTGTTACAGACATACCTGCTTTTACCATCTCTTTTATAGTTTCTACATTTTCGCTTGCCGGACCGATAGTGCAGATTACTCTAGTTTTAGTACAGTGTTCAAATTGTTTATAGTCATAGATTGCAGTTGGCAATATTTTGTTTTTCAAAGTACTGTACTCCTGTAACTTTATATTTAAATTATTTAAAGATTCTTTTTAAAGCAGTAATGTATTACTAAAGTTGTAATAATAATTATGATTAAATTATACTTGTTATAATTTGTACATTTGATTGAAAGGAAATATAAATATAGACTACCTGAACGTACCAGGGAGAACTATTATGGGAGCTGGGCCTAGCTCTGCAGATTCAGAAGTTTTGAATAGCTTATCTTCGCCTATAGTTGGTTACCTTGACCCTTGGTATCTTGAACTACTTGAAAAGACATCTAAAAAACTGCAAAAGGTATGGCGTACTAAGCAACGGGTATTTGCAATTACGGGTTCTGGCTCTGCGGGTATGGAGGCAGGTCTTATGTGTCTTACTGAACCCGGAGATACTGTTATAATATGCTCAAACGGTTTTTTTTGTGAACGCTTGATAATTATGGCAGAACGAATAGGTCTCAACGTTGTAGCTCTACGGGCTGAGTGGGATAGACCAGTTCCGCTGAACATGATAAAAGAAGCATTAGAAAAACACCCACATACTCAGTTAATTTGTGCAGTACATGCAGAGACGTCAGTGGGCGTATTAACGGACATTAAAGCGTTATCCGAAATCATACGCGATTACGATGCTTTTTTTATGGTTGACTGTGTAACCTCTCTAGGCGGTGTTCGTATAGAATTTGACCTTTGGAATATAGATTACGCTTATTCAGCTACTCAAAAATGTCTTGCGGCACCACCTGGGCTCTCTCCAGTAGCACTTAGTGATAAAGCGTATAACTATATCGCATCTCGTAAGCAAAAACCACTTTCTTGGTACCTTGATCTAAAACTCACTGCTGACTATTGGGGTCCCCAACACACTCCCCATCATACTAGCCCTATTACTATGGTTTATGCACTATACAAAAGTCTGCATCTGTTGTTAGAAGAGGGGTTGGAGGAACGCTGGGCACGTCACTATAAAAACGCACATATGCTATGGGATTCCTTGCAAGCAATGGATCTAGTAATGCCTGTAGAAAAATCTTACAGGTTGCCACAAGTAACCATTGTTAAAATACCCGCAAGTATAGATTCTTACAAATTACGCTTTGACCTGTTGGATAAATTTGGTATTGAGGTCAGTAGAGGTCTAGGTGGGTTTGACAGTGATGTGATAAGAATAGGTTTAATGGGAGACTCTTGCAGAGTGGAAAAGATAAATTTTCTTCTGAAATCGCTTAAAACATTACTTGCATCCTACAAAGTAGGCGTTAGGTTACAGTAGTAACGAGTATTTTATGTCAATACTGCCAATAAGAGTGTTTCCAGATCCTATACTTAGGCGTAAGGCAAGGTTGGTTTCAAGAATAGATAATAAAATTGCTAACCTCGCGACGGATATGATTGAAACTATGGATAACGCAGGAGGAGTGGGTTTGGCGGCTCCACAAGTCGGAGTTCTAAAGCGTGTAATTACACTACATTTACCTGAACAACAACCAATGACGATGGTCAACCCGGAAATTGTAAACACTATAGGAAAACGCCAAGTGCCCGAAGGATGCCTTAGCATACCCGGCTATGTAGGCATAATGACAAGATCAATTATGGTAGAAGCAAGAGCACTTGATCTAGCAGGGAGTCGGCTACAACTCACTGCTGAAGAGCTGCTAGCACAAGCTATAGAACACGAAATAGATCACCTAAACGGTATACTTTTTCTTGATCATCTCCATGCACATGAGCAACTAGATGAAGCGGGTATCTCGCCAACCGAACCACACTGGCACGATGTCAGTTACACTGTTTACGCATTTAAAGCAACTCCTAGCCACAAAGATCTACAATTAGCAGAAAAACTTTACACAGTAGCGAACCTATCTAAAGTTAAAAACGACTCATCAATTAATGATGTTAAATATGATTTTCAGCAGCCTTAAAATCTCAACTACAGTCAAATTCAATAGATACGTAACTGCAAGTTACTTGTGCAACATGGTATATTGGAATTTGGTTTAGGAATTAAAATGACTTTCATTGTAGAATATAGAGTGTAAAACAAGTTGGCAAAAAATTCTTCGCTTATTGATATTGTATTTAACTTAATTGGCACAGTCCGTCGTAGGCTACCTTTAAAGCATATTGCTATAGTGGGTGTGTTTGTGGTTGCTATACTTGTTCTTTCGGTGCCTGAGTTTCAATTTTTGGGAATTAATAGAGGCAAGGGCGATACCCCGCTTGGGCTCTCACTTGGGCTTGATCTACAAGGTGGCTCTCACTTAGTTTATAGAATAGTACCTACAAATTCCGATACAATTACCAAAGAAGATGCAGAAAGCCTAGCAGCCACGATTAACGCAAGAGTTAATGAATTCGGTGTCAGCGAGTCAATAGTACAACTAATCGGTGGTGGCGAAAATACAGCCCCAGATAGGCTACTTGTTCAAATACCCGCAAAAAGCGTACAGCCATACTTGGATATCCGCTTTGAAAATCAGCCCTACGACAGCTACAACCCCAATAGACACCAAAGTATATTTGACTTAGCTAGCATACAAGATGAAAATGCTGCTAGCGACGCATTCAACGTTGTAACACAAGACCTACTCCTTATAGAAGAAGAAATTGAAACCATAATTCGGGATGAACTAAACTATACAGATGTTAGTAGATTAGATAACTTCGGTAGCCCATTTGAAAGTGCACAAGAAACTACCACATTTACTTCACAGTACGTTAAGTATACCTATCAGTTTGAAAACCTTAATGCTGAATATAAAGATAAACAAGGTATGATAATTACACCTTCGGATGCCGAACTGATATATAGAAAATTACAAGAGAGGTTCAAAACTGTAATAGATTTTGCTTTCGTTACACCAGAAGTTACAGCACAGACACAGACGACCGTAGCTATTGATACGATCCCATTACCAGAAACTATCCAACCTCCGCCAGATATCAACGCATTATTACAATTGACACAACCTAACCGCATACCAACATATGACGAGGTTGTAGGTGCGTTCACAATAGCAGGTTATTCAAACGCTGTGATTACAATTGTCGACTCAGAATTAGCGATGTATCAAGCCGTGCTAGGTGACGTTACAGAATCTGGTATAGATCAAAACGGCAATAGTGTACCAGACGGCTTTGTTAATATATCATCTGAGCTTTCCAAAATAGGCACTATACAACGCTTTTTTACTAGAGGAGATTTTAGTTATACTACAGGTGGTGGTATAGAAGAAACAAAACGTCTTATTGGTTCTACGGCACAACTGGAATTTCGAGAACGCTCTTGTGCACCCCTTACACCACGCCCTTCTACATTGCCCCAAAACGTCTCAGACCAAGAATGGGAGTTCATACGTTGTCAGGATCCTATATACTACATTGAACAAAATACAGGGTTAAGCGGGAACGATCTGGTTGATGCCTACTACGGCTTCACAGAAGACTCAGGGCACGTCGTTAACATTGCATTTGATCAAGATGGTACTAAAACCTTTTTTGATGTTACCAGCCGTATATCAACAGGTGAAGGCAGATTGGCAATTTACCTAGACGGACGCGAACTTGTAGCTCCCGGCGCAAGCCGTCCAATACCCGACGGAAGGGCATTTATATACGGTAATTTCACTCAAGAAGAG
The DNA here is from genome assembly GCA_964274945.1 of Dehalococcoidia bacterium. Taxonomy (GTDB): domain Bacteria; phylum Chloroflexota; class Dehalococcoidia; order Lucifugimonadales; family Lucifugimonadaceae; genus CAXXBX01. The sequence continues at coordinate 131,719 of CAXXBX010000034.1, forward strand.
GCACGTTCAATATCTATACAATTACGCGCTGGTGCTTTACCCGCTTCGCTTGAGCTTATCCAAGAGAGAGAAGTAGACGCTACACTAGGTGCCGATTCTTTGCAAAAAAGTATTATTGCAGGTAGTGTTGGGCTTGCTTTACTTGTGTTTTTCCTAATTTCATACTATAAAGTGCAAGGCGTAATATCGTCAGTTACTTTAGTATTCTATGCAGTAATTCTAATCGCAACGTTTAAGATAATACCTGTAACCGTAACGCTTTCAGGTGCTGCTGCGATTATACTATCTTTTGGTTTCGCCGTTGACGCTAACATCCTTATTGCAGAAAGAATAAAAGAAGAACTGCGTACAGGTAAATCAATATTTAACGCTATACCTGCAGGTTTTGATAGAGCTTGGTCGTCAATAAGAGATGGTAATTTATCTACTTTTATTATTGCTTTGGTACTATACTGGTTCGGCGATAGATTTGGCACAAGTATTATACAAGGATTTGCTCTGACATTAGGTATCGGCGTGCTGCTTAGTATGATCACCGCTTTCCTAGTTAACCGTGTTATTATGCGTACATTCATTAGGATACCAGCTCTTCGTCGCTCGGAGCTGTTCTTACCTGTAGTAGTATCCGAAGAGAGTAATCAGAGTAGTACACAATATAATTCGCCTTCAAGTAGTAAAGGAAGTAAGTAGTTCTACTATGAATGTAGATATATTATCTAAGAGTCGTATATTTATCAGTGTATCTCTTGTTTTAGTAATTGTATCTATAATATTGTTGTTCTCTGTTTCTATTCCTATAGGGATAGACTTTGCTTCTGGTACGAGTATCACGTATCAGTGGGAAGCAGAGCAGGATCCGGGTTCAGCAGTAATTAGAGAGGCACTAACAAATGCGGGGCATCCTGAAGCACTTATTCAAAACACAGGGCAGAGTGTTTACTTTATCCGCACAAATGACCTCGCAGTTGATGAAAAGACCACTATAGATGCAGAACTATCTAGGTTAACGGGGCAAACGCCTATTACATTGGACGTAACTACAGTTGGGCAGTCTGTGGCTAGTAATACAGCGTTATATTCATTTATATCTGTATTAGTTGCATCAATATTTGTAATGCTATATGTTATGTGGGCGTTTAGAACTATCAGCAGGTCTTATAGGTACGCTTTAGCGGCACTGGTTGCACTACTACACGATGTACTGATAACGATGGGCGCATTCGTTTTTTACGGTGTAGTGTTTGGTTCTGAGGTTAACGCATCATTTATAGTGGCTATTCTTACAGTTATCGGCTACTCGGTAAATGATACTATCGTTGTGTTTGACAGAATCCGTGAGAACTTCATTTCACTGCCCGGACGTAGCCTCCGTGCTGTTGTATCCATATCGGTAGGTGAAACTTTAATAAGGTCACTAGGTACATCTATAACTACACTGATAGTAATATTTTCAATGCTACTATTTGGAGGGCAAACGATACGAGATTTTCTACTAGTACTAGCAACAGGCATAATAATAGGTACTTATAGCTCTATATTTATTGCATCCTACCTTGTAGTTGTCTGGGAAGAGCGTGGTTTACGTTCGTTATTGCGTTATATTCCCCAAAGAGGTAGATACCAAAATGTTAAACAGAACACTTAGTTTATCTGTAGTAAAGGGTAACTAGTGTGCTGATAGGTGCTCATGTTTCAACTTCTGGCGGGCTATTGCGTGCAGTTGAACGCAGCATCGAAATCGGTGCAGAGTGTATACAAATATTTGTATCATCTCCTAGAATGTGGGCTACTAGACCATGTTCAGATGAAGAAGCACAAGCGTTTAAATTATCAAGCTATAATGCAAAATTAGGACCTACATTAATACACGGAAAATATCTCCTGGGGCTAGGTTCGCCCGATGAAGAGCTAGTTGCAAGGAGTATCGTCGCTCTGACTGCAGATATTAAAATAGCAGATAAAATTGGGGCTATAGGTTTAGTATTTCACCCCTCAAGTCATAAAGGACAAGGTTTTGAAAAATCGCTACCAGTCTTTTGTGATGCAATTAAAAGAGTACTAGACAGTGCATCTGATAACATTCAGTTGATGTTAGAAACTAGCGCTGGTTCTGGTAATCATATAGGCTCTAAATTTGAAGAACTAGGTATTATAATTCAAAAGGTACAAGATAAACGATTGAAAGTCTGTTTAGATACACAGCACGTCTGGGCTGCAGGATATAATATATCAACAGTAGAAACACAGGAATTAACTATGAGAGAATTTGATAATACGATTGGTATAGAAAATTTAAGCGTTCTGCATATAAACGATTCTAAAAAACCCTTGGCTTCTGGTGTTGATAGGCACGAAAATATCGGCGAAGGATTTATTGGCTATCAGGGGTTTTTAAACTTTTTTACAAATCCTGTATTTAAAGACATGCCATGCTACTTAGAAGTTCCCGGCTTTAATGGCAAAGGTCCAGATAAGGAAAACGTAGATATCTTAAAAAACATAAGAGAAAAGAAGCAACTTCCTACTGGTTTTTGTTGAATAGTTAACGAAAGTAAAAATTGTAATGGAAATAGTAAAAATTATCGGTGTATATAATGCTAACGCAGGGATACTTGGTGAGTTATCTTACGTCTACGGTAAAATGTTTAAGAATACACACTGTAGCTTATGTGATATAACTCACAACTTTGCTTGGAAAAAGAGAGCATGGCGAGAGTGTGAAACAAATTTCGGTGTACCGATTGATTTAGTACATTTGAACGAACAGGATAAAGATTTACTTGCTTTTACAGAAGGTAAAACCCCGTGTGTAGTTGGGCAACTCGCAGATGGTAGTATGGTTATGTTGTTAGATAGTAAAAAACTTGAATCTATGAAAGGGAGTGTAGATACCTTTCAGCAATACCTTAAAACATCTGTTTTATAGATCATTTGTGCAAGGTCTTAGTAACCAGTCAGCGATAGGTTGCGATTAGCTGTGGGAAACTCTAATATATTGTCTACAGATTTATCGAAGCTACTTTTTAGAGACTCGGCTGTTTTCTCGGCTATATGAGGAGAGAGTATTACGTTTGGCAAGTGTTGTATTTGATTATCGTTGCTAAGTGGTTCATAGTCAAAAACGTCTAATCCTGCGCCTGCTATTGTTTGGTTATTTAGAGCATCTATCAAAGCTGACTCGTCAACGGATTGACTCCTTGAGGTATTAATAAATATTGCATTTGGCTTCATCATTGCAAATGCTTGTTTGTTGAATAACCTTGTTTTATAAGAATTACTTACTATGTTGTACACAGATATAACGTCGGCTCTTTGTAGTAGTGTCTGGAAGTCTACATGTTCTACTCTCTTGGGCAGAGTAAGTTTACCACAAAGTGCTACAATAACCTCCATTCCGATGCCTTGTGCTAATTCTATAACACGCGTAGCTATCTGCCCGGAACCTACGAGCCCAAGTATCTTACCCGACAACTGATTAACAACACTGAATGGCCACTCGCCATGCCTGACTCTCTGATCAAATTCACATATTCTATGAGATACCGCAAGTGCAAGTGCAATAGTATGCTCACTAGCGGCATTAACAGTTTCATTTTTTATGGTTGATATAGTAATGTCAAGCAGGCGGGCTGTTTCAACAGCAATGTTGTCGTCCGACTCACTACACACTGCTATATGCCGAAGAGAAGAGCACGCCTCTAATACACGCGCTGTAAAATAGGTTGTGGAGTGTACAGATAATATAGTATGTGCATAGCTTATGCGTTGTATCAGCTCCTCTTCATCGGCTAAGAGTTTAGTATGCACCTTTAAAGATACCCTGTTATCTGACTTAAGCCTTCTGAATGCCTCAGAGTCTGAAAACAGTGATGCATAGTCATCAGGTATAACCACACTAAATGGTTTTGTCAATCAATCACTCCCAAAAATTATAAATCATGAATAAGTGCAGAGGTTGCTACAAGATAGAACCAATTACAAAAGCATAAATACAGTATAGACTATATCATTGTATACAAATAATTTCAGTGTTACAATATAAACTAATTGTCTTTATATACTATGATCAAAATTAGTTAATACTCAAATAATGGCACAAGTAAGAATTATGTACTGGAAAGAGATACCAGTACAGATAAAAACCGTCCAAGGTAGTGAATCATACTCTAAACTGCTTGACAAAAGGTTTCAAGCAGCTGTCGATGCGATTGCTATGATGGATGGATCTATCTCTACAGATGAGTATATTGAAGCATGGCAATGGGGTGAACCTTTTGAAAAAGAAGGTAGCATAACTGAAGCAGCTAATATAATTGCTAAAGAGTATAATACCAAAATGCCGACGGATTTTGTTTCACGTATAAGAGACTTGTCTAAAAAAGGCAAACGTAATTCTAAGCCAGGTGCTATTGACCATTGGTTAAATGAGAATAACAATAAGTTAAACAGCTAAGTTGTATTTATATGAATAACAAATCTACACTGATAAATAGGTTAAACAGCGGTGATATCATGGTTTTTGATGGTGCTACCGGTACTTATCTACAGCAGTGCGGTCTAGAACCAGGTGGGTGCCCTGAGCTATTCAATATTGAAAAATCTGACACTGTTCAGCAGATGGCAAGAGATTACTTTTCAGCAGGGAGTGATATAGTATTAACCAACTCGTTTGGTGGCAATAGGTTTATGTTAAAGAAGTATGGCGTTGCTGATCAAACTCACCAAATAAACGTCGCAGCAGCACAAAATGCCAGAGCAGCAATCCCCGACAGCAACCACTTTGTATGTGGTTCAATAGGACCTACAGGTGAATTTATAGAACCCCTAGGCAATGTCAGTGAAACTCAAATGTACGATGTACTAGCAGAACAGGTATGTGCTCTAGCTGAAGGCGGCGTCGATGCTATAATGGTAGAAACACAGATCGCAATAGAAGAAACCGCCTTATGTATAAAAGCAGCTAAAGAAAATACTTCTCTACCAGTTATGGCAACTGTGGTTTTTGATCTAGGACCTCGCGGATACTTTACCATGATGGGTGTAACACCAGAACAAGCAGCAGTAAGGCTACGTAGCGCAGGTGCAGACGTTATAGGCTCAAATTGTGGCAACGGTATAGACCGCATGATAGAAATAGCACAAAAAATGCGATCTGTAGATGACGGTCTAATGGTAATACAGTCTAACGCAGGTATACCTAAACCAACAAAAAATGGCATGATATACCCCGAAACACCCACATACATGACAGAAAGATACTCAAAACTTGCATCCATGCCTATAAACATACTAGGCGGATGCTGCGGAACAGGACCAAATCATATCAAAGCACTGAAAAACATGCTCACGGTACGATACTAGTTAATTATCAGGCACAAATATGGTAACCCAAAGACATGCAAAAATCAAAGAAACTATATCAAAGTACGGTAAGTGCTTGGAAATAGTCTCAATAGACCCGCATTTTCACGAAGTTTCTGTAAGTCTATTTCTGAAAGGGCGTACATTCTCAGTTTGGTCTTATTCGTCCAAAGAAGGCTTAAAAGAAAGGTTACAGGTTATCCGAGACCGAATGGTAGAAACAGGGGAAATGGTAAAATCTAATGTTTACAATCAAGCTATATATAAAGAAGGGGAAATTATTGAGCAACCAATTAAGTTTATGTTTGTTATAGCAGTAGAAAAAACACCTACACTACCTATGCCCACTGGTAATTTACAAGCTAAAGATAACAAGTCAGGGCTGACTTTTGTACTATCCCCACAATTAGAGAACGGTACTTGGGTTTATTCCGTGTCTGCTACAGGTAATGCCAAAAATCCCCAAAGACGTATAATGGCAATGGTAGGAGGATACATTCGCTACGGTAAATGTACCCGAATCGCTCATGATAAATTTGCATTTCCAGACGGTAAACAACACCTAGGATTTGCCCGTATACTGATTAACTACGCAAAGAACGTATCTAGCTCGGAAATGTTGTTAGATTCACGCAATGCCCAAGGGCAAATGACCACTCAAACACTCGGATTTTCACAAGGCTCACTTTAATTATCAATTTAGCTAGGAAAGTAGTATGCAAACACAAAAAATGACATCCAAACAACGAGTTCTCAACGCATTATCTGGTTTACCAGCGGATCGTCCGCCAGTAGCTAACCCTACGTCAGTTGCGACAGTAGAAATGATGGATCTAGTAGATGCTCCTTTCCCGTATGCATGCCAAAACCCTAGTCTAAATGCAGAGCTAGCAGCCACAGGGTACACGGAGCTCGGCTTTGATGCTATAGCACCCTACTTTTCTATTATTCAAGAATCCTCAGCTATAGGGTGCGATATACAGTGGGAACAGAAAGATAACTGGCCAACTGTTAGAATGAACAACCCAATTTGGCAAAATTACAGTGATATAACCATACCAAGCAATTTTTTAGAACATAGAGATACACAAACAATTACTGAATCTATACGTATGCTAAAAGAGAGTTATGGAGATGAGGTAGCAATTATCGGTAAAACTATGGGACCTTGGACTCTAGCTTACCATGTCTTTGGCGTTGAGTCGTTTCTTATAGGTACGATAGACAATCCTCGCGATACTATTCGGGCTTTAGAGTCGCTCAAGGAATTGACTATTCTGTTTGGGCAAGCACAAATAGATGCAGGTGCTGACGTCCTTACACTGCCAGATCACGCAACAGGGGATCTGGTATCGGGCGAGTATTACAAGAACTTTTTACTGGAATTACATCAAGAATTTGCCGAAGCATTCACTGTGCCTATAATCCTACATATATGTGGTGCTACAGTTGACAGAATGCCATATATTGCTCAAACTGGTATGGCTGCTTTCCATTTTGATTCTAAAAACCAACCGAAACAGTCTATGGATGCTGTTGAGGGTAAAATCGCATTAGTAGGTAACATTAACAACCCGCAGACTTTGTACTCAGGCTCGCCTGAACAGGTAAAACAGGAGGTTTTTCAAGCACTAGATGCAGGTGTGCAAATTATCGCACCTGAGTGTGCTATTCCTCTTAAAACAAAAGCTGAAAACTTACTCGCTATCCCTAGTGCCGTGGAAGATTGGTTATCAGCGAAAAATAGTAAAATATAATGGTATCACATAAAGAACTACTACAAGAGCTGGAGTGGGTAACACGTAAAGGAGAAAAACTTCATATTCAAAAAGCACTATATAAAGCGGACGCCTTTATGCACGAAATCGCTTATAGAATAATTGTCGGTGATAACGTTGCTATAGATCAATTAGTGAAACAAGGCTTAGACATGGGATATACCGCTATTGATATTCTTGACAATGGTTTACTTAACGGTATGGCAATAGTAGGGATTAAGTTTAGAGATAATATTATCTTTGTGCCAGAGGTTCTTATAGCAGCGCGTGCTATGAAGGCTGGCATGGCACATATAGAACCTATACTATCTGAATCTGGAATAAAGTCGGCTGGAATAGTCGTAATGGGAACTGTAAAGGGCGATCTGCACGATATAGGTAAGAATTTATGTATAATGATGTTACGTGGTGCTGGGTTCACTGTTCAAGACTTAGGAGTTGATACATCACCGCAAGAATTTGCAGACGCTGTTGAAGAATACAACGCAGATATTGTTGGCATGTCGGCACTGCTTACAACTACCATGCCGAACATGGGCAGGACAATTAGTTATTTTGAAGATATAGGGCTACGAGAAGACGTACGCGTAATGGTAGGCGGGGCGCCCGTTACGCAGGAATTTGCTGACGAAATGGGGGCAGACGGCTACGGTGAAAATGCTATAACGTGCGTTGAAAAAGCCAAAGAAATGATGAAATTTATTGCAGAACAAACATGAACTAAATGAACTGAACTAAACTTGTATTTTTATTTATGCAAAACAAAGAAGATACACAAAAAATTCACCAAAGCATGAATAGGCTATATGAGATATTTAAATCTATAGCACTCCATGCAGATGAGGTTTCTACATACAGATGCCCCTACAAAAATGCAAAAAGTTTTTGTACAGCCAAATTCAAATGTCAAAATCAGTTCTTCTCAAAACGCTACTCAGGTATGCCCGTGTGCACAGGTAGCGATAAACTTAACTATCGCTCATACTGGGAATAACAGTTACATGTCACCACTGATACACCATAACCAAAAGATAGAAATAAAAGCAGGTAAAACTCTTTTTCAGTACGCTTATGAACTGTCTATGCGTGTTCCATCTTCATGTGCACAAAGCGGAGAATGTCACGAATGTATAGTGGAAGTAGTCAATGGTAGTGGGGCTCTCTCTGCAATTACAGATAACGAGTCTTTTTTAAACAACGGTAGTTACCGACTTGCATGTCAAGCGTGCATTGTGAACCCAGATGCAGATATTGAATTTAATGTTTTACGTCGTCAGATGCAGATGTTAACTGATTCTATAAATAACCACGCGCCACTATCGCCTCTTACCACAGAATCTAATAGCTGTGTGGAGTTCAATGATCCCCCTATTAACCGTAAGCTTGGTAGTTATACGGGCAGAATTCTGGGCATAGCCGCAGATATCGGTGCTACTTCCGTAGCGTTGAATTTAGTAGATCTACAAACAGGTGAAGTTATATACACTTCTTCTTTTGAGAATCCACAGCGTTTTGGAGGCTCGGACATACTCAGGCGCATATGTTACGACGCAACTAAACACAAAGGCGAACTACAGGCAGTAATGTTATCAGCCATAAATTTTGAAATCGGTGAGATGGTAAGGGCACTCAAAATACGGCGTAGGCAGATATACGAGATAGTAGTAGTTGGAAATACTACAATGCGAGATATGTTCTTCGGGTTAGATGTCCAGTCTATCGGCGTTAAACCTTACCGTTCAATCACTGAATATGAAGCACAAGAAGGCAAGCGAAAAAATACTTCTATTCAGACCACAGCGAAAGAGTTAGGATTACGCATACATCCGGACGCAAACGTATATGGAGCACCACTTATAGGTTCCCATGTCGGTTCCGACACAAGCGCCTGTATTATCGCTACAGACTTAGACAAATCACAACAGCCCTCAATTCTCTTAGATATAGGCACAAATACAGAGGTAGTAGTTGGTAATGCATCAAAAATGTTTGCTGCTTCGTGTCCCGCTGGTCCTGCGTTTGAAGGTGGACAAGTCCGTTATGCCATGCCCGGCTATACAGGTGCTATATCAGAGTTAGAGATTACTGAAAAAGGCATAAACTACAAAGTGATAGGCGATACACAGCCAACGGGCATATGTGGTTCGGGTCTTATAGACCTCCTTGCAGCGCTAAGGAGAACAGATAATATGGACGCCTTAGGTAGATTTAAACACAGTAATACGAATTTTAAATTTGAACCTACTAAAGGTTTTAACATATCACGCTCGGATGTTTCTATACTTGCACAGGCAAAATCTGCAAACTCGTGCGGACAGTCTATCGTTATCAGTGAATATGGTATCCCTCAAAAGAATTTTGATAAACTGTACTTAGCAGGCGGATTTGCTAATTACATATCTGCTAAAAACGCTATTGACATTGGGTTTATAATTGAGTTTCCGTTGGAGAGTATAGTAAAAGTTGGCAATGCATCTTTGCTTGGAGCAACTATGATGCTGATATCAAAAAATTGCCGTCGCCGAGCAGAAAACCTCGCAAAAAAAGTAAAACACATAGAACTGGAAACTTCTAGAGATTTCTTTGACTTCTTTGTAGAAGGATGTCAGTTCAAACCTATGGCGTGGCCCAAAATTAAAATAAACAATTAACAAATATACCGATACAAAAATGAAAGCACTAATTACCGACTATACCTGGCCATCTGTGGATATTGAAAAAGGCTTACTGAAAGAAGCAGGTGTTGAGACTATAGTAGCCCCTGCAACAGATAAAGATACACTGATAGATTTATCAAGTGATGTAGATGCTATTATGTTTTGCTTTGCCCACATTACACAGGACATTTTAAATAACGCCACGAAATGTAAAATAGCAGCGCGATATGGTGTTGGGCTTGATAATATTGATATAGATACATGCACTAAATTAGGTATAGTAGTTACTAGTGTACCTGACTATTGTATTAGTGAAGTTTCCGACCATGTATTTGCAATGCTTTTGACGCTCAATAGGCGTATTGTACAACATAATAATTCAGTAAGAGCTTTAGGTTGGAGTAGTGTATCTCTTAATAGCCATATTATACGAACTTCGGAATCTATCATTGGCATTATTGGATTTGGCAGAATAGGGCGAGAAGTCGCTAGGAAAGCTAGAACGTTTGGCATGCAGATACTCACTTATGACCCGATTTTGGAGATAGGCACTGCGGTGGATGGTGCAAAAGTCGTAACTATGGAACAATTACTAAAAGAATCTGACTTTGTAACGCTACACATACCACTGAATTCTAGTACATACAAGATTATCGGTGCAACTCAATTAGAATCTATGAAACAAACAGCGATTCTGATAAACTGTTCACGCGCTGGAATAATAGACGAAAAAGCTCTTGTACAACAACTGAACACAGGTAAGCTGGGTGGTGTAGGGTTAGACGTCGTTGAAGATATGTCACTAAATACACTACAGCCTTTACTGAATATGGATAACGTTATAATTACACCACATACGGCGTTTTTCTCTCAACATTCAGTTAGAGAATTGCAAAGAAAAACTGCACTTTCAGTTACAACGCTACTAGCTGGAAAAGTGCCGACGAATTTGGTAAATCCGCAAGTAATAGGCAGATCTAGGGCTGGCATATAATCCAGTGCTGATTACATTGGAATTACAACATGTATAGAAGAGCAAAAATGCAAATAGGTATTATTGGTGTTGGAGTAGTTGGCAATGCCGTTTGGCATGGTATGACCAAATTGGCACATACTCTACTAAATTTGAGAGTAAAAAGTCTTACAAGGATGACGTACTCACTCGTATACCTGATGTTAGTAAAGCAAAGGAAAGACTTGGCTGGGAAGCAACACTGAACACTAAGCAGTCCGTGTATGAGTGTTTGAAAGCCCTAATTCCAAGATAAAAGTAAATCGTATATTTCTATTAATTATCTACTGTCAAGTGCTTCTTCTAAACCGTTCCATGGTAGTAGTACGCACTTTATACGTATGGGGAATTTTCGTACGCTCTCAAGAGCGTACAAGTCGCCTAGAGTGTTACCTTTAGTATTATCGGCGTTACCTTTCATCAACTGTCTAAAGGTATTTTGTACTGCTTTAGCATCGCTTATGCTCAGCCCATTTACAGTATACGCCATTAGTGAAGCAGAAGAGTTACTTATAACGCATCCTCTACTGTATACGCTGATGTTTTCTATGCGTTGATTTTTACCTTGCGTGCTGAACTTCACGCGTATATCTGCTTCATCTCCGCAGAATGGGTTTTCTTTATGTATTTCTATATCAAACTCAGCAAGTGGTTTTGAGTTATATGGGTTGCGGTAATGTTCTAAGATGATGTCTTTGTAAAGTTCGTCTAGGTGCGTACTTATTTCTCGCATGATTTAGAAGTAATCTTGTACCTTTTTTATACCGTCAATTAAAATATCTATTTCGTCTTTTGTGTTGTATATGTAGAAACTAGCGCGTGCAGAGGCTACTTGCCCGTAGCTTTTAATGAGAGGCATAGCACAATGGTGCCCGGTACGTATGGCTATACCCATACTATTCAAAACTGTGCCTATATCATGTGAGTGTATCCCAGAGAGGATAAACGATATAAGTCCTCCGCGTTCACGACTGTTTTGCGGACCCAGTACTGTAATACCGTCTAATTGCTTGAATTGCGCAAAAGCGTACTCTGTCAGTTTTTGTTCGTGAGTCCAAACGTTAGACATACCTATTGAGTTTAGGTATGTCACAGCAGCCGCAGTACCTATTGCACCTGCTATATTTGGAGTACCTGCTTCAAATTTATACGGTAGTTTATTCCAATTAGCGTCTTGGTAGGTAACTTCAGATATCATCTCACCGCCAAACATAAATGGAGGCATGCTGTCAAGTATATCTTCTTTACCGTATAGAACACCTATGCCTGTGGGACCTAGCATTTTATGTGCTGAAAAGGCGATAAAGTCGCAGTCAATATCTTGTACGTCAACAGGGAAGTGTGGCACGCTTTGTGCACCATCTACAACGATGACGGCACCGTTGGAGTGTGCAATACGAGCAAGGCGTTTTACAGGATTTATACTACCTAACACGTTGGACATTTGGGTAACCGCAACTAGCTTTGTGTTTGAGTCTATTAGTTGCTTTGCGGTTTGGATATCTATAGTTCCATCTTGTAGTATAGGTATAATGCGGAGCTCTGCACCTGTTCGTTTAGATAATTGCTGCCATGGTACTAGGTTCGAATGGTGTTCCATAGCTGTTGTTACTATGTTATCACGTTGTTTTACGTTACTGTTACCCCAGCTGTATGCTACTATATTGAACGATTCGGTTGCGTTTTTTGTCCATATAATACAATTTGAAGAAGGGGCATGTATAAATTCTTTTACTACTTCTCTTGCTGATTCGTAACCTTCGGTAGCTTCTGTGCTTAGGGTATGAACGCCTCTGTGTACGTTTGCGTTGTTGTTGAGGTAATATTCACTTATGGCAGATACGACTTGGCTCGGTTTTTGTGAAGTCGCTGCATTATCCAAATATACTAGTTGATGCGAATTTACAATTCTACTGAGTATTGGGAAATCTTTACGTATTGCAATACGGTCTAGCAATCAAGTACTCTATGCATCTATATCAACTTCTATTATATCGCCATTGACTCTAACGGGATAAGTTTTTACAGGGTAAAACGCTGGCGGGCAGAGGTTTTCTCCTGTAGTAATATCAAACATTGCACCGTGCCTTGGACATATCACGTTTTTACCTTCAATAGATGCCATATCAAAAGATGAACTGTCGTGTGAGCAGGCGTCCTCTAGTGCGTAGAATTTACCACTAAGGTTAAACAGGGCGAGGCTAACGCCTTTACAGTCAGTTAGTAGTATGTTGTTAGATAAAACATCTTCGCTTTTGGCTACTGGATAAAACATTTACATTGTCCTTGGGGTTGCTAAATCTGCGCCTGATAGCATGCTAGATATTGCATTCTCCACGACGTCATTACTAAAATCTTGCAGACTTGGTTCGTTGAATTTATTGGTTATATCTTGTGCAAAGCCTTTTATGAGTATGGATCGTGCGGTATATTCATCTACTCCTCTTGATTGTAGATAAAAAAGAGCGTTTTTGTCAATGTGCCCTGCCGTAGCACCGTGTGAACACTGTACATCGTCGGCGTATATCTCAAGCGAGGGTTTTGTGTATATCTCTGCACCATATGAAAGTAGTAGGTTGAGATCTTTTTGTGCTGCATCGGTTTTTTGTGAGTCTTGTGCAACCACAACTTGACCACTAAATACCGCTTGAGATTTGCCTGATAAGATACCTTTAAAAAACTGACGACTTTTACAGTTAGGCTGTGCATGTGTGGTACTTATTTCGTTGCGCTGGTGCTGTCTTAGAGTAGTAAGGTAAATTCCGTTTATCTCACTTTGTGAACCTTGTCCATCTAGCTGCGTATGAATATCGTACCTACCTATTGCAGGTGCTGTAGATAGGGAAGTTGATAAAAATTTTGAATGCTCAAGTTGCCTTATACGCCCCGTGTATATGTGGAAAGCGTTGTTTTTTTCTAGTTGTATTCTATTGTGGATCAGGGTTGAATTAGGTTGCAGTACTGCTTCCACAACAGGTGATGTTAGGTTCTGTTCTTCGCTAAAATTTATGTAAGACTCTATTAGTTGAAGTTGGCTATTTTCACCACATATAACGCTTATGCGAGGATATATTGCAGTACTTTGGAGGTTTTTACTAATTACATAAACAACGTTGACAGGTACAGTTATATGTGTGTTTGCATCTACATCAATAAAGACACCATCTGCAACAAAAGCAGTATTTAGGGCAACAAATGCGTTATCTTTTATTTCAGCGATTTTACTAAAAAAAGGTTCTAAACGCTCTCGGTGTGTTATGAACGCTTTTGACAATCTTTTTATAGTCAGCCCGCGATGAGTCTCCAAATTAGAGAGTTCAGATGAAAAAACACCATCTACAAATACAATAGTGTTCCACAATTCACTATATGGTAGTTGTTGTTTGTTTAGCGCTTGTATAGTAGATGGTTTAGCAGGTTTATTAGTATTTAGTGAAACTTTTGCCCGCTCTAGTGGACGTATTGAGGTGTACTTCCACAATTCATTACCTCGTGTTGCTGTGGGTAGCCCGATACGCATGAATTCAGCCCATCCAATGGATTTAATATCTGATACCCAATCTGGTACATTCCAATTAGTATTTTTGAAGTCTTGTTCCGCTAACGATGGATAATTTAGTATTTTTTCAGTCATACTTACTCTTTGCATTTATAGTTAAGTGTGAGGGTATATTTTTCTTAATGAACAACAAGATTTACTGATATATTGCACTTGCTATACTTTCGTAGCCTTTATCTTCGATCTGCATAGCTAGATCTTTGCTACCTGTTTTTATTATTTGCCCGTCAGAGAAGACATGCACTACGTCTGGGCTTATGTGTTTGAATATTCGGCTATAATGGGTAACTATAATAAATGCACGGTCTGGAGAACGTAGTCGGTTGACAACGTTAGATACTGTACGCAATGCATCTACATCTAGCCCTGAGTCAGTTTCGTCCATTATAACGAGTTTAGGTTCAAGGATCGCCATTTGTAGTATCTCATTGCGTTTCTTCTCACCCCCTGAGAAACCACTGTTTAGCGAGCGTTTCATCATCTCAGATGAGAACTCCAGCTCGCTTGCAACTGACTGAAACAGCGAAGAAAACTCTCTGACACTCATCTTTGGTTTGCCGTTAGCAGTACGTATTGAATCGGTTGCTGCTTTTAAAAACTGCCATGGTCTTACGCCGGGTATCTCACTGGGATACTGTGAAGCTAGAAATATGCCTCGGTGAGCGCGTTCGTCAGGTGTTGAATCAATAATAGACTCGTCGTTAAAAACTATATCTCCTGCTGTAACTTTATAGTCAGGGCGACCAGCAATCACATTAGCTAATGTAGACTTACCTGATCCATTAGGACCCATAATGGCGTGTACTTCACCTTTATTAACTCTTAAATTCAAGCCTTTAATAATACTACTGTCGGGTACATCTGCCACTTCAACATAGAGGTTTTTAACTTCAAGCATTGTCAACACATCCTTTTGCTTTATAAGTTTGGTTCAATTCGCATAAGATACATTCATAATTGTAACAGTATGCTGTTATAAAACTCAAATAATAGTTCAAACTGTGGATAAGAATAAGGTTGTTTAGGCTAGGTCACTTGGCTTGTAACGTGCTTTAAATTCTTTGTCGGTCATGGCGCCTTTACGTACGTTGCATGTGCGGCATACTAGATGAAAGTTCCTAAGTTCATTTGTGCCTCCTCTAGCTAGTGGCATTTTATGATCTACATCAAGCAGATCGGAAGGCAATCTACGTTTACAGTAAGGGCAGGTTATCAAGTCATCTTCGCTTTTGCCTTTGACATTATTCTGCCATATAAGGAACTCACGCTCTTCCCTCAGAGATCTTCGCTCTGTGCGTTTGGGTTTTCTGGAAGCTCTTATAAATCTGAATGCAATCAATCCAGCTAAAATAAGCACAGTAGCGATAACAACAAATGTTATTATTGTGCGTGTTATGGTAGAAAATAGTGGCTCGTATAGTGAAGGATTTAAGTAGATGTACAAACCTATCACTATAATAATTAGTGCGGGGATTCCCCAAATTAAACTCTTCTTTATCAAAAATTCATCCTAGTCTTATCAGTTTAATATTTTATTTATTTTAACTCGGTAACTGACCTTTTACCCTACCGCACCTTCTAGGCTGACTTTCAGTAGCTGTGTAGCTTCAATAGCAAACTCAAAAGGTAGTTCCTTGATAACATCTCTACTCCAACCTGTTATTATCATATAGTGGGCATCTTCTTCTGAGATACCACGGCTCATAAGGTAAAATAGTTGGTCATCGCTTACTTTAGATGTGGAGGCTTCGTGTTCTAATCTAGCGGTTGGATTGCGTACTTCAATATATGGTACTGTGTGTGCCCCACACTTATCGCCTACTAGCAAGGAATCGCACTGCGTATGATTAGTAGCATTATGAGCCCTTGGCATAATTTGCACCATACCTCGGTAAGTGTTTTGCCCATGCCCTGCGGATATACCTTTTGAAACTATCGTGGATTTAGTGTTTTTGCCAATATGAATCATTTTTGTGCCAGTATCAGCCTGCTGTCTGTTGTTGGCGAGTGCAACCGAGTAGAATTCACCAGTAGAACTATCACCTTGTAAGATAACGCTCGGGTACTTCCATGTGATTGCAGAGCCTGTTTCAACTTGTGTCCAAGATATTTTGGCGTTTTTCATGGCTTTACCTCTTTTTGTAACGAAGTTGTAAACTCCGCCTACGCCATCTTTAGTGCCGGGGTACCAGTTTTGGACGGTGCTGTATTTGATTTCGGCGTTATCTAGTGCAATCAGTTCAACAACAGCTGCATGAAGTTGACTACTCTTACGAATGGGTGCAGTGCAACCTTCTAGGTAGCTTACGTAAGAACCTTCATCTGCTATTATAAGAGTGCGTTCAAATTGCCCAGAGCCTTCGGTATTTATCCTAAAGTAAGTCATTAGTTCCACGGGGCAGTGTACGCCTTTGGGTATATAAATAAACGATCCGTCACTAAACACAGCCGAGTTCAAACAGGCATAGAAATTGTCAGTATAAGGAACAACAGAACCCATATACTTTTTTACTAGGTCGGGGTGATTTTCCACCGCTTCGCTAAATGGACAGAATATAATACCTAATTCTTTTATTTTTTCCTGATAGGTAGTAGCTACCGAGACGCTATCAAAAATGGCATCTACAGCAACACCTGCCAGCCGTTCACGCTCATATAGTGGGATTCCTAGCTTTTCAAAAGTAGCTAGCATTTCCGGGTCAACCTCATCTAAACTTTTCGGAGGCTTGTCATGTGATTTAGGTGCGGCGTAGTAGTAAATATCTTGGAAATCAATCTTGGGGTAAGATATCTTTGCCCAATTCGGTTCTCCATTCTCTTGCCCTATTTTTAGCCAGTTTTTGAAAGACTTAAGCCTCCAATCAAGCATCCAAGCAGGTTCTTTTTTCTTTTTTGATATAAGATAGATAATATCTTCATTCAAGCCTTTAGGTGCAAGGTCAGTATCTACCGTTGTAACAAAGCCCCACTTGTATTCGGAACTAGAAAGATCCGATTCTCGCGATATAGTTTCGGGTGTACTCATAATAAAAAACGTTTCCTAATAAAAAATGATTAAAAAGCAATAACACAATGTATTTATAATTATATCTAATATATACATGTATCGGTATATTAATATAATTCTAAATGCTTGCTTTTACTACATTTAAAACAATAGCATGCTATTTTGAAAGGAGATATGAAAGAGTAAATGAAAATAGGTTTTATTGGTCTGGGCAATATGGGGCAGGGTATGGCAAACAATCTGCTTTTAAAGTATAAGCAACTCGTTGTTTACACTAGAAAAAGCGATAAAATAACTAACATGATAGGCAAAGGTGCTACAGGTGCAAGTTCTATTGAGGATATTACTACAAAAACTGACATTGTATTTACGTGCCTGCCGAATATAGCTACCTCTCGCGATATTATTATTGATCGTATAGCGAAGGTTGCTAAAGCAGAGCAGATAGTTGTTGACCACTCTACCGTAAATAGAACAACTTCTATAGATTGTTACACCGCACTTAAAAACAATAACGCACACTTCTTAGATGCACCTATATCAGGAGGCCCCGTACGAGCTCAAGATGGGACTCTTTCAATAATGGTAGGCGGTGAATACTCAGCCTTTACAATAGCTAAACCTTTTATGGACATGATGGGCACAACCGTCAGCTATCTAGGTAACTCTAGTAGTGGCACTGCAATGAAGTTAGTAAATCAACTGCTTGTAGGAGTACATGCCCTTGCCGCAGCAGAGGCTTTTGCGTTCGCTAACTCAGCTAAACTGGATATCAGTACAGTAGCATCTATATTAAACGTTAGCTGGGGATCTAGTGAAATGGTCAAAGTATGTGCTCCTGTAATAGAGTCTCGCAACTTTGCAAATTCGCCATCACCAATCAGAAACTTGGACAAAGACTTAAAAATCATTGCTCAAGAGTGTCTTGAGCAAGGGTTAGATTTAAAACTACTAACTGAAGCACTGACAACGTTCTCAAGTCTGGCAGAGCAGGGCAAAGGTAACCATGCACTCGCTACTGCTATAGAACTGATAGAAAAACGATCCAAAGCAGAATAACCGCACGCTTTACCTACAAAAAAAGTTATAATTAAAATAGTCAGTACCCGAAGTAAATATATAATTTGTTTTCTGTTATAAGTAATCCGATTGTTTACTCCACTATAGTAGGCGGAATAGTAGCATTAGGTTTTGTATTCATAATTGATTTACAAATAGATTCTAGTGTTCAATTTTGGAGTCTCGCGTTTATATCAATACCTGTAGGTTGTAGCGTTGGTGCATTGGCGGGCTGGCTATGGAGTAAACTCTACAATAGCTGAATATACCAAGTATTACTTAGGTAATAACTACATAAAACAACATAAAAAGGCTTTTTGAATATAAGATATACACTAACTCTCATTTTATTACTATCTGCTGTAGTGGGCTCATTAATAATTGCTTGTAATCATAATACTCCCGCTACTATAGTTACACCTGTGCCTATTCCTGAGGCGACAACAGCACCTGATAAACAAGCAACAGCAAGCATAGTGCTTTATCCAGATGACACATCAATAGTTGCACTGGGGAAAGAGATCTATGTACAGAATTGTGCATCTTGCCATGGCGCCACACTGGAAGGTCAAGAGAACTGGCGCCAGCGCAATACTGATGGCTATCTTCCAGCTCCGCCTCATAATGAAGTAGGGCATACTTGGCATCATCCAGATACTTATCTTTTCGCAATGACCAAATACGGTATTGAAAAGACGCTTGGTACAAAATACCCAAACAAGATGCCTGCTTATGAAAATCAGCTCACTGATGAACAAATCATTGCTGTTTTATCCTATATAAAGAGCACGTGGCCAAAACATCTCCAACTCCAACATGACCAAATAAACGATCGCGTAAACGCTCAGCAGAAGGATTCGTAAATATTTAGAAAATCAGTAAGTTAAAGTTACTGTAACGATTCTAGTCAACAACAACTAACGTTTAAACAGGTTTTTTATGCTATTGAACCATCTTTTAATACCACTACTTTGCCTTGAGTTCCTTGATACAGTACAGGATACGCAAGTGCAATAAGGAGGGTGGTTGCCGCCTCTATACGCTCTTTCATCACTCATTTCTAATATCTCTAACCTCCATGGATATAACTAAATATTATACTGACTGATTATAATCTGTGTTACTATTATTTTTAAGTGTATAATTCAATTAGAAATACTGATAAAGTAATTCTAATCAATTAAAATAAAGGATCCTTGAAATATGAAATATACACCAACTCTCATTTTACTACTATCTGTTGTAGTAGTTCCACTATTAATTGCTTGTAATCATAATACTCCCACTCCTACAGTGATGACTGTTCCTACTGCTACGGCGACAACAGCACCTACTCCTACGGTGACGCCTGTACCTCCTGCTACAGCGACAACAGCACCTACAGCGACACCTCTCCCGCCAGTTAAAGATGTTACTACTAACTTTGAAGTTACAATTGAAAACGTTTTTGAAGGAAAAGAGTACTTCAGTAACGGAAAAACAGGTCTAATAGAGCCTGCTAAGAGTGAATCTTTTTCATTTAATGCAGGTAAAGGGCACTATCTAAGTTTTGCTACAATGTTTGTGCAATCTAACGATCTATTCTTTGCCCCAGGTGAAAGTGGAATTGCTCTCTACAGTGATAATGGCAATGCTCTTACTGGAGATTTAACCGATATGATACTACTATGGGATGCAGGAACAGAAGTAAACGAGGAACTAGGTACAGGTCCTAACCAAGCACCTAGACAAAGTGATGCTAATACTGGACCGCTTGAAGATGGCAACGTTCATGAACCACCTGAAGGACCTGATTTTCTTCAATTGGTAAGTCAGTTTGCCAAGTTTACTTTAGAACATGATGGCGGTACTCTGTTTACGCTTACTATTGCAAACGTTTCAGATAACAATAGTTCGGTTACAACACCTTTTGCACCTGGTGTTTGGGTTGTTCACTATGCTGATCAAACACCTCTGTTTAAAGAGGATATGCCTGCATCTACTGGGTTAGAGCGAATAGCCGAAGATGGATTAAACAGTATGCTTGATAGCGAGCTATCCTCTAAGAGTGGGCTTGTATCTCCTTTTGCTCCCGGTGCATATGGTATAAACAGTGAAGTGTTTAGCGTCGGTAGTCGGGCTTCGTCAGCATTAGAGTCACTTGCAGAGGATGGTCATCCTGGAGGTTTTACGCAAGTCTTCAATACACCTGATGGGGCTTCAGCACCTGGGCCTATTGTACCTGGAGGCAGTTATAGTTTCAGTTTTTCTGCTAAAGATGGTGATAAACTCTCTTTAGCTACAATGTTAGTGCAGTCTAACGATTGGTTTATTGGTGGCAATGGTATTGAACTCTTCAGTAACGGTGTTGCAATATCTGGTGATATTACGAATCATATGGATCTATTTGACGCAGGTACAGAAGTAGACGAGTATGCAGGTGCGGGTATAAACCAAGCTCCAAGGCAAAGTGGCGCTAATACAGGTGGTAATGAAAACGCCACTGTTACAAAAGAGACAGATCCTAGCAGTAACGTACCACAAGTGAAAGATATGGTTAGAATTACTATAACCGTTAAGGAATAGAAAATATTTTTACACTCAACACTCCCGAAATAAGGTTGCTCTGTAAGAATTGAGTAATTGGTCAGTTATATTTGTTGCTACTTAGGATCTGGTTATTGTCAATTGATATAAAAATAGAATAGACCTACTAATATGCTTTCAAAAACTTGTACTTGTGCAATTATAGGTTTAGACGGTGAAATAGTAGAGGTGGAAGTGGATATTGCAAATGGGTTGCCATCATTTACGGTTGTAGGGTTACCTGATACTTCAGTACAGGAATCGCGTGAGCGGGTTCGTTCAGCTATCCGTAATTCTGGTGTTACATTCCCTGTAAAAAAGATAACCGTCTCACTTGCGCCATCGGATTTACGTAAATCTGGATCCGCTTATGACTTTCCCATAGCTGTCGGTATACTTATAAGTTCTGAACAGGTCTCTGATGAGAAAATCAAAAAATCACTACTATTGGGTGGAATAGGGCTTGATGGTTCACTGCGCCACATCCCAGGCATACTGCCTATGGTAGGAATGGGCAAGCGGTTAGAATTTGAAAACGTTTTTGTACCAGATGTAGATGCTTATGAAGCTTCACTTGTGGATGGTATAAATATCTATCCTGTAAGTAAACTCTCTGATATGGTGGGATACTTAAGGGGTGAAAAGAGTATTGAACCTTTGCCGTGTGTACCGCCTGCAATGAGACAGGTTAATGCTTATAAAGAACCCAATGCTGAGATAAGCAATGTCAGAGGGCAGGAACACGCAAAACGAGCGATTGAAATCGCAGCAGCAGGTGGGCATAACTTACTTATGTCAGGTCCTCCGGGTTCAGGTAAAACTCTCTTGGCGAGGTGTATACCTAGCATACTCCCACATATGACTCCAAGCGAGACACTAGAAATAACAAGTATTTATAGTGTTGCTGGTTTACTACCTAAAGACTCACCGATTATATCAACTAGACCATTTCGCTCACCACACTATACAATATCAAAAGCGGGGCTAGTTGGCGGTGGAACAATCCCTAGACCCGGTGAAATAACACTAAGCCACAGAGGTGTTCTGTTTTTGGACGAACTGCCCGAATTCGGGTATACATCACTAGATGCTCTAAGACAGCCACTAGAAGATAGAGTAATTACTATAAGCCGAGCAAAGAGTACTGTAAATTACCCCGCAAATTTTATGCTCGTAGGAGCTATGAACCCATGCCCATGTGGTTTTTATGGCGATATAAAGCGCCGATGTACCTGTAACACAGCCACAGTACAACGCTATCAAAGAAGGATATCAGGACCAATGATGGACAGAATGGATATATTCATTAACGTCCCGCCTGTAGAACACAATAAACTATATGAACCACCAAACCAAAACGTTACGTCAGAATCAATCGCTAATAAAGTTACCTTAGCTAGAAATATACAAACTCAGCGCTTCCAAAACACGCCTTTAACCTCCAATTCTGATATGGGACCAGTACATATATGGGAGCATTGCCAAATGGGCTCAGATGTAAAAAATATAATACACGGGGCAATAGATAAATTGGGTCTTTCTGCAAGAGGCTTCCATCGCACCTTGAAAGTCGCAAGAACCATATCCGATTTAGCACAGGAAAAAGTTATATCTGCAGCCAGTATTGCAGAAGCTCTGCAGTACCGTGCACACAACGTATAACATTGTCAGTTATACTTGTAAAATATATAAGAACCGCTACTCATGGGCACGATTCACAATGCTGAAGCTGAAATTGTCGGTACTAAAGGTATCGTTTTTAAAAGGAAAGGTAATTCATCTATAGCTAAGCTAATATTGGCTTTGGATAATATATCAGTAAGTCAGGTTTCCGTATAATTCAAGAAAGGTTTTACATAACAATAATATACGACCGATTCTCGCTAACACCCACACTATATATATTCTGATACAAGTAGTATGCTCATAAAAGATACCAAGACCTTAGAGGAATTTTGCCAATCAGCAAGCCTTACACCTATACTATCTATTGATACTGAGTTCTACTGGAGGCGTACCTACTTACCAAAACTCTCATTGATACAGATGTGTACCGATAATACTATGGTAGCAGTAGATATGCTTGAGGAAGGAATAGACTTTTCTATGCTATCGGAGTTGCTATCTAACAAGTCAGTGTTGAAGGTTATTCATTCAGGAACGCAAGATTTAGAGATCATACGCCTAAAATTGAATACTGTTATAGAACCTATTTATGATACACAGATAGCGGCTGCGTTCTGCGGGTTGCCACTAATGAGCGGATACGCTACGCTTGTAGAACACGTTACAGGTGTGCAGTTAGACAAATCTTGTCAGACAACCAACTGGATAAATCGCCCATTATCAGAACAGCAGATTCAGTACGCTCTAAACGATGTTAAATACTTGCATGAACTTTACCAGTGGTCACACCAGACTGCCGAGCAGAAAGGCGTAATAGATTGGATTTTGGCAGAGATGTTTTCTGTTCACGCATTTGCATTTAGAAAAGATACTGACCATTTATGGAAGGCTATCAAGCTTGAATCTCCTACTCCCGAGTCTCTGGGTGTTCTAAAGCAGCTTTGTATTTGGCGCGAAGATGTGGCTAAGAAAATAGATATTCCACCGACTTGGTACTTGACTAATAAAATGCTTGCTGATATAGCACAAGCTCAGCCGCGAAGTAAAAAAGAACTCTCAAGTATTCCAAGCATCACCTCAAGGATAGTACGCACGCGTGGCAATACTATACTAGAAGTCGTCCGTAAAGGGCAGAATAACCCAAATACAGTATCCAATCACAAGAATATACGAAATAGAACACTTACAGATCTAGAAAAATATATCGTTAATCACCTAAAAGAATTATTGCGAACAAGGTGTAACTCTATAGACATATCGGATACAATAGTAGCAACATCGGATGAAATCAGGAAACTAGTTATGTACAACGATTTGGACCAAGTATACAACTTACGCATTTTCCAAGGCTGGCGTAGAGAATTTTTTGGCACCGAAGCATTAGAAGTTAAAAAAAGGATACTACATGAAAACAGTTATTCTTAGATAAAAGGTTTTATAATTAATATATAAAAACGTCTATAAATTTGCTATAGTAATGTGCAACATATTTTTATTCTATGAAGGGCAGGTCTAAAATGGCTCTATTTAAAAAAAGTGAAGATGCTAAGCTTGTAATGTGTGTATTCCCTAATCAAAAGGAAATTATAATTGTGGATACTCGCAAAACAGGCGGTAATATAGTTGTATTACCTATCCATCACATGTTTGACGAACACGTCTATAAACAACTGGAATCTGTAATATTAAGACGTTTATCGGCTGATTATTCAACGTTCAAAGATATAATGGATATACCCGAGATTATCCAGATGCTGATCCAAAAAGCTTCTATCAGTCGCGTGTTTGATATTATGGAGGTAGATGACTCCATCCAAAATTCCTCAAGCTCTATAGGACTTATGATGTTTACAGGGGATATACTCAAGATACTGGAAAAAGATTCAAAGCGTATCCATGTTATAGTTAACGATCTATTCGGTAACCAACTGAACGATAATGTAAAGTTAGAATTAAAGGATCACCTTACGTCAAGAGTAGCTATAGAATCTAGGATTGAAAATCGCAACTACAAAACCAGAATGAAGAAAATAATCTTTGGTGATGATGATGAATCTTTTAAAACTATCTGGAAAAGTGGTGATTAACCTTCATCTTGACTTGTATATTTAATCTACTATATTGAGTCTACGAAATTCAATTAAACTTAAAACAAGTAGTGAGTTACGTCAAGCGTATATTGAGTTCTACAGAGAACGAAAACACCTTGTCATGCCCTCATCATCGCTTATACCAGATGATCCTACGCTACTCCTTACAAACTCGGGTATGGTTCAATTTAAGCCTTACTTCTCAGGAGAAAGTAACCCTCCTAGTAAACGTATAACCACATACCAAAAATGTTTTCGTACCACCGATATAGAAGAAATAGGTGATGCTACTCACCTTACATTCTTTGAAATGTTAGGTAATTTTTCATTTGGAGACTACTTTAAAGAGGAATCTTGTAGTTGGGCTTTTAAGTTAATGACCGATGTACTAGGCTTTAGTGAAGAAAGACTTTACGTTACTATATATAAATTAGATACTCAAGCAGAAGATATATGGCTAAAACTAGGAATTCCACAAGACCGCATATACCGTTTTGGTGATGAGCATAATTGGTGGGGGCCGGCAGGTGATGAAGGTCCTTGTGGTCCGTGTTCTGAAATACACCTTTTTACAGGTGAGAGAGTGCCTGAACATATTGACCGTACTAATTGGGGTCCAAATCTTCATAAAGACTTTATAGAAGTTTACAATTTGGTATTTACACAGTTTTACCGCGATATTAACGGCAATGACACTATGTTACCAAAACGTAACATAGACACGGGCATGGGGCTGGAGCGTACTTTGTCAGCACTAAATGGTGTCAACAGTGTCTATGAAGTAGGTGATCTGAAGGAAATTCTAACTAGGCTAAAAACAAATTACTGTCATGAAAACAGCAATTTACCGAACCTTAACCGTACGTTACGAATATTAACCGACCATGGGCGTAGTATCGCTTTTCTTATCAGTGATGGTGTTGTTCCCTCAAACACAGGGCGTGGGTATATATTACGACGTATTATAAGGCGCTCAATGATGTTTGCAAAGCAGGCACAAATACATCACAAAGCAATCGCAGGCGTTGTAAAAGATACAGTAGATATTATGGGCGATGTATATCCTGCTCTGCGGCGTAATGTAACTTTTATACTCAAAATACTACAACTGGAAGAAGAAGCGTTTAAAAGAGTGCTTTCATTCGGTAGCGAAGTAGTTGAAGGTGCGATTACCTTTAGAACTGACATGTTAGAGCGTTTTTACTTGCTTGACTATTTCGTATCTGCAATAAAAGCGTTGCCCAGCAGCGACAGCGTAGAGGAATCTAAAAACTATATAAAAGATATGCTTAAAGAAGCTGTTATTTTTAAGCCAGTAGGCGAAGATGGCAACTCTATAGGCAGAGCCGCTGCTTATAGTGAATTTGTTAACGTAGGTGTAAATGAAATTCTACAGCACAGAAATACAAAAAAACTCTTTGAACGTTGGAGTCGTTTAAGAACAGTAATCTCTGGTAAAGAGGCGTTTCTTTTGCACGATACTTACGGCTTGCCTGTAGATATTACAAAAGAGTATGCGGTAAATAAAGGGCTTCTAGGCGTAGATGAACACGCTTTTACTGACATAATGAGGGAGAGCAGATCCACTAGAGTGGAATCTAGTAACCAAAAGCAAGAAAATTGGGCAAGAATCTACCACCAAATTGATGCCCAAGACACCGCTTTTATTGGATATACAACTACTACAGATCGGTGTAAAGTGCTATCCATTGTAAATAACGGTAGTGTAGTGCAATCGGCTGTTGCTAACCAAAGTGTAGAAGTTGTTCTAGATCGTACTCCATTTTACGCTAGACGCGGTGGACAAGTAGGTGATAAGGGCATATTTGAAAATATAAATAATTTATCGGCACAAGTGGTAGATACACGTTCGCCTTTTGGTAACGTTAACGTTCATTTTGTAAACATCATATCTGGTAGACTTGTGCAAGGCGATGTTGTGACGGCATCAGTTGACTCCGAACGTCGCGAACGCATAAAACGTAACCATACGGCTACGCATTTGCTCCATGCCGCACTACGAGAAGTTATCGGGCAACACGTACAACAATCAGGTTCAGTAGTAGAGTCGGACTATCTGCGTTTTGATTTTACACACTTTGCACCGTTATCCGAGCAAGAAATAAAAAGCATTCAGCAGTTGGTAAATAGCAAGATTCAAGATAACTTGAAGGTTGAAGTCAACTATACAACGTTATCAAACGCACTTGCAGAAGGTGCACTTGCATTTTTTACTGATACTTACTCTAGTCAAGTACGAACTGTAAGAATCGGTGCAGGCAATTGGAGCTATGAGCTCTGCGGTGGCACACATATGGCTACCACTGGCGGAATAGGTGCCTTTATTATAACTACAGAAACAGGTATAGGAACAGGGCTACGCCGAATATTCGCATATACAGGCGTCCGTGCTGATGAAGAAATATGGAGCAACTTCACAACTATCAATACTTTATCTAAATACTTCAACGCAACACCTAAAGATATTGAGAAAAAAGCACAGCAGCTAATAAACGAACTTACCGAATCTAAGAGCAGAATTGCCACTCTAGAGCAACGCTTGCTTTACTCTAATTTAGTAGGTAGCAAGAACAGCAGTAAAACCTACTCTGTTAACACTCACTTGGGCAAAATGCAAGTTTACGTTGCAAAGGTAGAGGCTACTAGCGTAGATATGGTTAGAACTGCAGGCGATCAGGTAAGAAATCGGATAGGCACAGGTATAGTGGTTATCGGCAGTATAGTGTCAGATAAACCTGTTGTAGTCATAATGGCAACAAAGAGCGTAGCGGGTAAATTAGTAAATTGTGCAGAATTAGCAAAAGCCGCAGCTAAGGTTCTAAAAGGCGGTGGAGGAGGCAAAAATACACTCGCCCAAGCAGGAGGCAAAGATATATCACTCCTAGACTCAGCACTACAGCATATAACTGACTTGATAACTCACTAAAAATGCAACAATCCTTACTGAAAATGATGGGCATAGACTTGGGCAGTAAATATATCGGTATTGCAGTTTCGGACGAATCGGGCACTGTCTGCACACTCAAAAAACCTATAATAGCCAACGGCACAGATAACGACCTCAGAGCAATAGCACACCTTGCACAACAAGAGGGTGGAGTGTCTACTATCGTCGTTGGGTTACCAATTAAACTAAACGGTAAATTCGGTACTATGGCAAAACAGTACAACAAACGTATACGAATCCTTCAATCTTTTACGCCTATAAAAGTAGTCAGCTGGGACGAACGTCTAACTACTAGGCAGGCTACACAAGTGTTACAAACTTCTAAAACTGCAAAGAAAGGCAATGTTAACAAAGTAGACTCTGCATCTGCCGCTCTGATACTCGACTCTTATATAACGTTCGTTAAATCACGCGGAAAGATATAATGAAAATCGCAGGTATAATCGGATGGCCACTAAAGCATACTTTATCGCCAGTAATGCATAAAGCAGCGTTTAGCGCATGTGGTATAGATGCTTCTTTTGTGAAACTACCTACACCACCGAGTACTAACCAAATAGCTGACAGGTTATCTACATTACGCGGTAAAGAGTGGCTAGGTGTATGCGTAACAATACCGCATAAAGAGAGCGTAATGCCGTTTTTAGACTATATAGATCACGATGCCCTACACACAGGTGCAGTAAACTTTATAGTTAATAGAAACGGGAAGTTATTCGGATACAATACAGACATAATAGGTTTTCTTGACGGTTTGAGGCAAGAAAGTGTTTTTAAACCAGCAGGGCAGGAGGTATTAGTTATAGGTGCTGGCGGTGCAAGTCGGGCTGTAGTATTCGCACTTAGGAAATTGAGGAACGTATCCGTAACCGTAGCGAACAGGACAATTACGCGTGCTAATACTCTATCTGAGCAGCTATCTACAACAGAATTTCCTATAAAACCCGTGGAGCTGTACAGTAGTCAGTTATATGAAGTTTCTTCTAAAGCAAGGTTAATAGTTAACGCTTCATCTATGGGGATGGCTGGTAGTGGTATGGATGATTTATTACCTGTACCCGCTGATACTATATCGTCGTCGGCTATATGCTATGACTTGGTGTATACTCCACTTAAAACTAAGTTTCTTGAAGTTGCACACCAAGCTGGTGCAACGTGCATTAGTGGTTTATCTATGCTGATTTATCAAGGCAGTGCGGGCTTTAAACTACTGACAGATCATGAGCCTCCTGTAAAGCTGATGGCAGAGGCAGTAAAGAGTGCGTTAAATTGAGTTCCTTACGATTTCTTACGGCTGGCGAGTCGCATGGGCAGGGGCTTACCGTTATTGTAGAGGGTATACCCGCGGGGCTATGTATATCAGCAACGTATATTGACAAAATACTCTCACGCCGACAAAAAGGCTTTGGCTCTGGCGGTCGTATGAAAATAGAATCTGATAAGGTAAAAATTCTAAGTGGAGTCAGGCACGGAGTATCTCTGGGTTCACCCATTGCCTTATGGATAGAAAATAAGGATTTTGTCAATTGGCAAGACGCTATGTCGGTTGAACCTGTGCCTGCTGGCACGGATACCAAAAAGTTTACACGTGTAGTGCCCGGTCATGCCGACTTTGCAGGTGCACTTAAATACGTGCAGCACGACTTACGTAACGTCTTAGAGCGAGCATCAGCGAGGGAAACCGCAGCAAGAGTAGCAGCAGGTGCTATCGCCATGTTATTCTTGCAAGAGTTCGGAATCACTGTTCATAGTCACGTTCTTTCAATAGGTAAGGTTATTGCAAAACGACAAGATGTAACACAAATTCGCTGGGAAGATGTAGAAAACTCACAACTACGAACTGCAGATACCCAAGCACAAAAGCAGTTTGCAGATGAAATACTAAACGCTAAACGCAGTAAAACAACCGTCGGAGGCACGATTCAAGTAGTTGCCTTCTCACCTCCTGTTGGGCTAGGTAGCCATGTGCATTGGGACCGTAAACTTGATGGAAAGATAGCACAGTCCATGATGAGTATTAACGCCGTCAAGGGTGTAGAAATCGGTTATGGCTTTGAAAATACTAAACTACCAGGGCGTAATGTACAAGATATCTTAGTGGCTGACAATGAGGTCAGGGCGCGTTTTCGCAAGATCACAAACCACGCAGGTGGCATTGAAGGTGGCATGAGCAACGGCAACCCAATAGTGGTCAACATAGCCGTAAAACCAATTGCTACAATGGCTGAACCTCTGCCTTCGGTAGATATAAATACAGGTGAAGCAGTACCAGCCGCTTACAACCGTTCTGATGTTTGCCAAGTGCCACGCGCTTGCCCCATCGCAGAAGCTGCTCTTGCATTGACACTAACGGATTGCTTTATTGAAAAGTTCGGAGGCGATAGTATCACCGAAGTTAAACACAACTTCAACGCTTATATTGAGTCACATACAGAGTTCGGAATACAGAGTGAGTAACGTATCTAATATTTACCTTATCGGTTTTTCAGGCAGTGGCAAAACCACAGTTGCACCGCTTATTGCACAAATGTGCTCTATGGGCTGGATTGATATGGACCATCAGATAGAACGTAATGAAGGTAAAAGTATATACGACATATTTAATGAAGAGGGAGAGGCATACTTTAGACATTGCGAAACTAAGTTGTTAGAAAGCATTGCAAATTCATCTAATGGATTGGTAGTTGCAACAGGCGGCGGTGTGCCTACCTCATCATATAACAGAAAACTGATGGCGCAAAGTGGAATTGTTATACGTTTAGACGCATCTCTAAAGGTGATAAAAGAACGATTAGATAAAAACACTAATATACGCCCTTTACTCTCTTCAGATAATGCTATTGAGGCTCTTATGGCAAAACGTGCAGAACTGTATAAATTTGCAGATGCAATAATTCATACTGATAACAAGCCGCCTGAGGAAATAGCAAAACTTGTTACTAACGTCTGGCGCAACACGCCCCTAGCGTCGGAATTATAAGGTTATCTATAAATGAAAGTAGCACTAGAAAACTTTTTAGCATGTGAGGTTAAAACATCACAAGGTAAATACAAGGTTTTAACAGGTAAAGGAATACTAGACCGACTCGGTGAGGCTGTTCAAAAAGCAAACCTGCAAAATAGAGCATTCTTATTTGTAGATAGTGCAGTTTATACCTACTTAGGTCGTAAAGTTCACGAGTCGCTAGAATCTTGCGGAATCGTTACGAATGCAGTTGTTTTAACTTTGTCAGAAACTAATAAATCTTTAGATATGGTAAAAGTAGGGTATGAGTGGTTAGCAGAACAGAAAGCAGAACGTAGCGATTTTATCGTTGCAATGGGCGGTGGTGTTACAGGCGATCTAGCAGGATTTATCGCAGCAACTTGGCTGAGAGGCGTGCCTTTTGTTCAAGTGCCCACCACACTCTCGGCAATGGTAGACGCTTCAATTGGCGGGAAAACAGCCGTCAATCTACCGTTGGCAAAGAACATGGTAGGGAGCTTTCATCAACCAAAACTAGTGTTACAGGATATAAATACGCTAAAGACTCTACCAAAGCGAGAGTTACGCTCTGGATGGGCAGAGGCAATAAAGCACGGTTTCATATTGGATAAAAATTTGCTAAAACTTATGGAAAACAACGCAGAAGAAATATCTTCGCTACACGGTAGCATAACTGAAGAAGTTATCAGGCAGAGCGTTAGTATAAAAGCACAAGTAGTCTCTGAAGATGAGTTTGAGCAACATTCAACGCGTGCACTTCTAAATTACGGGCATACATCAGGGCATGCTATAGAGTCTGCCACAGGATACAATCAATTTTTACACGGTGAAGCCGTCTCAATAGGTATGATGGTCGCGGGTAACATCGCATTTGGCATGGGGCTAATAGATAAAGCAACACTAGACTACCAAAGGCATCTTTTAGTAGAGTATGGGCTACCTGTGAACTTACCCAGTAACGTAGATATACACAGAGTAATACAGGCACTACAACACGATAAAAAGCGTCAGGGTAGTAAGCAAAAGTGGGTTCTATTAAAGAATCTAGGTGAGGCTATAATAGTAGATAACGTACCTCTGACACTTGTACGCGAGTCGCTTATAAAGGTGCAGGCTTAAAACCCACCTGCTACGGCTGGTACAATGCTAACCTCATCCCCTTCGGCAACTGGGGTTTGTAAACCATTTAGATAGCGTGTATCTTCCCCATTTAAGTATATGTTTATGAACCGCCTTACGTTGCCAGATTCGTCACATATACGCCCTTTGACACCAGAATACTGCGCATCTAGATCATCTATGACACCTTTAATGCTTGTAGAATTCACGGTTACTTTATCCTGCTGACCAGTTAGTTTACGCAAAGGTACTGGTATCCTTACAGTTACGTTCATAAAATATTACTCCTATAAAAATTTAAGTTCTACGTTATTGAATTATATACAAATTCATCAGCCGTATTGCCGTTATTATCTAGCTATACCGCTAGCCAAAAGCTCTTCAACTGCTTTTACTGTGGGTTCTATTACAACAGGTTTAGGTAGATACGATATAACGGGATCTATGGTTTTAAAGCCCGAGCCTGTTATCAGTATTACCGTTTCTTCATGGGGTTCTATATACCCGTTTTCAACTAAACTTTGTAACGATTCTACAACTACCCCGCCGGCAGTTTCTGCGAAAATACCCTCGGTTTTTGCAAGCAACGCTATACCGTTTACTATTTCACCTTCTGGTACTGACACTGCACCGCCGCCTGAGTATTTAGCTATTTCAACGGCATAAAGTCCGTCTGCAGGGTTACCTATCGCAAGCGATTTTGCTAAAGTCTCAGGCACTACGGGCTTTGGGTAAGCTCGACCTTGCAGAAAAGCTTTAGATACAGGAGAGCATCCTGCTGGTTGTGCAAT
The DNA here is from genome assembly GCA_964274945.1 of Dehalococcoidia bacterium. Lineage (GTDB taxonomy): Bacteria > Chloroflexota > Dehalococcoidia > Lucifugimonadales > Lucifugimonadaceae > CAXXBX01. The sequence goes on from CAXXBX010000034.1 coordinate 164,297, forward strand.
ATGTATTTTTGTGCCACTTGCTTCTATAAACCCGAATTCAATGAGTTCGTTTAACCCCTTCCGTATCTTCGTAAGTAGAGAGCCCGAAGCAACGGGGACAACGATATTCTTTGGTGCACGCCAACCGAGCTGTTCTGCAATTTCAAAAGCCAAAGTTTTACTGCCTTCAGAGTAGTATGGACGCATGTTTATGTTCACAAAAGCCCAATTACTGTTATCAGAGAGTTCAGAGCATAGCCTATTTACGTCGTCGTAGTTACCGCGTACTAGCGTAGTTCCGCCGTATATAGAAGCGCCAACTATTTTGCCTTGTTCTAAGTCAGCAGGAATAAATACGATTGTATTCATACCTGCTTTAGCACCTATGGCTGCCGTTGCACCAGCAAGGTTACCAGTAGAAGCACAAGCTAGTGTATCCATACCAAACTCGCGGGCTTTGGCACAAGCAACTGCTACAGCTCTATCTTTAAATGAGTGTGTTGGGTTTGATGCATCGTTTTTTATCCAGAGATTCCTAAGCCCAAGCCTACGAGCGAGATTATCTGCTTTTATCAGTGGCGTGAAGCCCGTACCCATATCTACAACAAACTCAGTATTGACGGCAAGAAAGGTGCATACCGCCACATACTACACGGACCCGACTCTATAGAACCTTTACTAACTTTGGCTTTTATAGCCTCATAGTCGTACCTAACCTCTAGTGGACCAAAGCACAACTCACACACATACATCGCAGAAATTGGATACGGCTCAGAACACTCTTTACACACAAGAGCAGTAGCATAAGACATTATTTATTTAACCTCCATATTTCGCTGTCTGCATCCTACAAGGTTAAAGAATAACCCGGGAGTGACAGCAGCAACTTTTCGACCTTTAGCTCGCTGATTCACCGGTAACACCAGTAAAAGATATAATTGTTGGTCAAACCCTTTACTGATATTTATTGGCTACATAAGAATTATACACTTTTAGATGTATTTAAATGCAACATTCAAATGTGTTATATATCAATAATTAAATCACGTGTAGTTTTTATTTACTACAAGGTTACTGATATTGTGGTTAACCGACAAGCCATGCTACACGAGGCAAATTTTGATTTTGATATGGAGGAATAAATGCAATGTTCAGTTGTTAAAAAGGCTAATTGTGCTAAATACGATTTTGGGTTTTTACTATTCTCGCCCGATTTTTTCTTGCAGGATAAATTAGCTAACTGGGATATACTTGATAAACTATCAAGTAAAGCAGTCTGCGATTACTTTTGGCATATTAAAGATACCGTTAAAGAAATAACACAGCCTGCTATATGCTATGACCTTACTGATGCATTGTCAAAATTCTTTGATGGAGGTGTTGAATTAACTAATATACGTAGCACGAAAAAAATTGCTAAGGCTGGTGATTTCTTGATCTCAAGGATGAGCTCTTATCTTGAAGAAATGGGTATTGTTGAAAAACAGAATATAGATCAATTGTTTTCATCAGAATTCTTAGTATTTAGGGCAAAGACTAAGCAAGTGTCTACGTATACACTGTTTGCGTTATGTATGATACAAAATGTACAAATAATTCTCAAACGAGGGCAGTATGGCGTTATACACCCCAGGTTTTACGATTTTTTACTAACTGGTTTACCTTTCCCAAATCGTTTGCTATATATAGATAAGTATATTAAGGCAGTAATTGGTTACGCAATCAAAATTAGATCGCAATCAAAATCCTTATACCAACAAGCTCAAAATATTTTACTTGCCGAACTAGATTTATTAAAACGGCAACCAAAGCATAAACTTAGTTTTATAAAGAACTACTCCGATATTAAAGAAGCTGAACGCATAGATGCCGATTACTTCCAGCCAAAGTATGATGAAATAATCAATGCTATAAAGGGCTACTCAGGTGGATGGGATACACTGGGTAATTTAGTAAACATAAAAGAGGATAATTATAGACCTAAAGAAAAACAAGAATACAAGTACATTGAACTGGCTAATGTTGGAAACAATGGAGAAATAACAAGTTACACAAAAGAACAAGGGCTATATTTACCTAGTAGGGCAAAGAGAATGATCTCTGAAGGCGATATTATTGTTTCATCAATTGAAGGTTCACTATCAAGTATTGCTTTGATTGGAAAAGAATATAACAATGCTATTTGTTCTACTGGTTTTTATGTTATTAATTCACAAAACTTGAACTCAGAGACCTTGCTAGTATTTCTAAAGAGTGTAATTGGTCAACTACAACTCAATAGAGGCTGTAGTGGTACAATCCTTACAGCAATTAACAAAGATGAATTTAGGCGGGTTGTTTTGCCAAATATTAGAATGTTTATACAAACCCAAATTCGGCTACAAGTAGAGGAATCGTTTATATTACGTAACGAGTCTAAACATCTTTTAGAGTGTGCTAAGCGTGCCGTAGAGATAGCAATAGAAGAAGATGAACAAACCGCTGTAAATTGGTTAGATGCTAACACAGATATAGAATAAAGAAAGGAAATATCGGAAATGCAAACAGAAACACGTATAGATACTATAGAGACCGTACTAAAAGAAAGTAATTACGATCTCTCGCTGTTCAAAGAGTCTGAAATCGATTCTTTGCGTCAGCGGGTATTCAGTAAAATAGTCAGTGGTAAAGGTGTTCTATTTGTGAACTGTATTGTCCGCCAAAAGGATGTGCAGTTAAAGCCTGAGGAAGTAGTGCGTCAGCTTTACGCGTTACGTCTTATGGAGCAGTACGGCTATACAAAGCAACGTTTGACGTTTGAGTATCCTGTGAGCTTTGGCAGAGAGAAGAAGCTTGCCGATATAGTGATTTTTGATAAAGACCGTGTTCAAACGCCATATATTGTAATTGAGCTCAAAAAACCGAAACTACAAGATGGTAAATCACAGCTTCGTTCTTACTGCAACGCTACTGGTGCACCGATAGGTGTGTGGACAAACGGCGGAAAGATATCGTACTACCACCGAAAAGACCCTAACTACTTTGAAAGCATTACCGATATACCAAAAGCACAACAGAGCCTAAAAGATATAATCGGTGAACGCTTTACTTTAAAGGATTTATTCATCAGGGATAAAATCGCCAACGATTACAAAAGCCTCAAAGACATTATACTTGAGATGGAAGACGAAGTATTGGCAAATGCGGGCGTAGATGTTTTTGAAGAAACCTTTAAACTGATATTTACTAAGCTATACGATGAATATTGTAGTAGCAAAGATAAACCTATTATTGATTTTAGACTTGATAGCAGCTTACCTGAAGAACACTATAACGACTTTGAAAAAACTAAAGAGGCACTTGCTGACCTTAATGATAAAAGCTTTCGGGTGATGGAATTCCGTAATACGGGCGAAACTGATACTGAACTAAAAAACAAAATCCAGAAGCTATTTGATCAAGCTAAGGATCAGTGGCACGGCGTGTTTCCCGAAGGGGCAACCTTTGATTTGTCAGATAGCCACTTAGCTGTGTGTCTCTCTAGTTTGCAGGATATTAAGCTCTTTAATTCAAACCTTCAGGTAGTTGATGAGGCGTTTGAGTATCTGGTTAATAAATCTGCAAAGGGCGAAAAAGGGCAGTACTTCACACCCCGCCATGTAATTGATATGTGCGTACAAATGCTTAACCCCAAACGCGGAGAGTATATGATAGATACAGCATCGGGGAGTTGTGGTTTTCCTGTGCATACCATTTTTAAGTTGACTGGGCAATTGTTCACTAACCGCGAGATACCCAGTCAGGATAAGCAGGACATAATGAAGATCTTTGGTATTGATTTTGATGAAAAGGCAGTTAGAGTTGCCCGTACTCTAAACCTTATCGCTGGAGATGGAGAAACAAACGTAATCCACTTGAATACACTGGACTATACTCGCTGGGAAGATAAAACTGAAGATAGAAAATGGGTGAGCGTATACGGCAGAGGTTTTGAACGCCTAGAAAAACTCAGAAAACAAAAAGGTGCAAATAAGGAATTTAACTTTGATATCCTGATGGCAAACCCGCCATTTGCTGGTGATATTAAAGAAAGTAGGATATTCCATCAATATAAACTAGGTTTTAAGGCTGAAGGAAAATCGCAAAACAAGGTTGGTAGAGATATTTTGTTCATTGAGCGTAATATAGATTTTCTAAAACCCGGTGGTCGTATGGCAATTGTTTTGCCACAAGGGCGGTTTAATAACGTTTCGGATAAATATATCCGCGAATATATCATGCAGCGTGGGCGTATATTATCAGTAGTTGGGTTAGATACCAACACTTTTAAACCCCATACAGCTGCCAAAACCAGTGTGCTGTTTTTTCAAAAGTGGGATGAAGAACTCTGCCCACAGGTTGAAGATTATGATATATTTTTCGCTGTAAGTGAACAAAGCGGTAAGAATAACTCGGGCGACTATGTTTATCTACAAAATGAGAACGGCAAGTATAGGCTAGATAAACACGGGCATCTGATAGTTGTACACGATTTACACAGTCACGGAGGTGAATTACCTAAGGGTGTAGCAGAGGCTTTCATTGAGTGGGCAAAGAGTGAAAAGCTCAGTTTTTGGAGGTAAAGCTAGCGCTATATCTATACAGTCGGAATTAAATTTAATTGTCAAAAAACCTGCTGAATTCATAACACACCTACTATTATCTTTAAAATAAAGTGTAGAATTCAGTAATTGGTATGAATAATAAAGAAGTTAGCAAAGTAATCTGTAGACTTAACGAAATATACACATTTGGCTATAGATTACATAGATTATTGTCAGTTTGCGCGATAAATCAATAAAAAAGGTGCTTGTTATAGGCTCTGGTCCTATAATCATTGGGCAGGCTGCTGAGTTTGATTATGCAGGTACTCAAGCTTGCCATGCACTCAGAGAAGAAGGTGTTGAAGTCGTACTTTTAAATTCCAACCCTGCAACCATTATGACAGACCCCGAAATTGCCGATATAGTCTATATTGAACCACTCACACTTGATGCAATAGAGTCTATCATCAAACAGGAACGCCCTGATGGTATACTGGGAACATTAGGAGGGCAGACGGGTTTAAATCTGCTTGTTGAACTTAATAATACTGGAATACTGACAAAGTACGCTGTGAAGGCGTTAGGGACACCAGTATCTTCTGTTGAAATGGCGGAAGACAGGCAGAAGTTCCGTGAGATGTTAGAACGTATTGAACAGCCTGTGCTAAACAGTGAGGCAGTAACCGATGTACAATCTGCTATAAGAGTAGCCCAACGGCTTGGATACCCCGTTGTTGTCCGCCCTGCGTTCACACTTGGTGGCACAGGTGGAGGTATAGCTTATAACTTACAAGACCTAAAATCTATTACTGCACAAGGTTGTAGAGCATCGCCAGTGCATCAGGTGTTAATAGAAAAGTCGCTTCTTGGCTGGAAAGAAGTAGAGTACGAAGTTATAAGAGACCATGTTGGTAACATAATAACTGTTTGCAACATGGAAAATATAGACCCTATGGGTGTGCATACAGGGGATTCTATTGTGGTAGCACCAAGCCAGACGCTCAGCGATAAAGACTATCAACTCCTGCGTACTGCAAGCTTAAAAATAGTGGATGCGCTAGATATCAAAGGCGGATGTAACGTTCAACTTGCTTTACGACCTGCTTGGGATAGTGCAACATCAGATGCAGATATTGATAAAGACTACTATGTCATTGAGGTTAACCCTCGTATTAGCCGTTCTTCGGCGCTAGCTTCAAAGGCTACTGGTTACCCTATAGCGCGAGTTGCATCTAAGATAGCTATAGGCTTTACATTGGATGAAATTGCCAACTCTGTTACACAGAGTACAACAGCGGCTTTTGAACCTGCTCTTGACTACTGTGTTGTAAAAATACCATGCTGGCCCTTTAACAAGTTCCCAGAAGCACATCGTTTGCTAGATACTCAAATGAAGGCTACTGGCGAGGTTATGGCGATAGACCGCACTTTTGAAGCAGCACTCCAAAAAGCGTTACGCTCCTTAGAATCGCCTAAAACCTCTCTTGTTTGGGAAGATAAAGAGTTCTTAGATAGGATAGAAGGATTAGCAACGAGCGATATAAAAGACTGCATCAAAATTGATGATAATCGCTTATGGTGTATTGCATCGGCACTTAGGCAAGGGGTATCTAAGTACGAAATAGCAAGCCAAACTAAAATAGACGTTTGGTTTATCAACGCCATTGAGAATATAGTGAAAATGCAGAAAATAATCAGTGATAGTAGTAATCTAACGCCAGATACTCTTAGATCAGCGAAACGTATGGGTTTTTCGGACGCCCACATAGCAAGTGTATACCAACGCCTCTCTGCTGATCAGGTGCGCAAGCTCAGAGAACGCTACGGCATCTTGCCCGTCTATAAAATGGTAGATACATGTGCAGGAGAATTTGAAGCGGTTACACCCTACTTTTATAGCTGTTATGAAGAAGAAAACGAAGCACTACCGATCCCAAGTAAAAAGGCAATCGTAATAGGGAGTGGTCCTATTCGTATAGGGCAAGGTATTGAATTTGACTACTGTTCGGTGCACGCTGCTCTAACGCTTGAAAAAGCAGGGCTCAAAAGTATAATGGTAAACTCTAACCCCGAAACCGTGAGTACTGACTTTGATGCTTCAACACGGCTTTACTTTGAACCATTGGATCACGAAAGTATACTAGATATAGTTAATAACGAGACATATGAAGGGAATGCACCGCCTGTTCTGCCTCAATTTGGTGGTCAAACGGCAATAGACTTATCACAAACGCTAGGTTCGGCGGGTGTTGCTATCCTCGGTTCCTCTAAAGACACCATAGACATGGCTACAGACAGGGGACGCTTTGAAGAGGTCGCCTTTAAAGTAGGTTTACCTATGCCTAGAGGCGGTATAGCATCTACTATTAGCCAAGCCAAAAATATAGTAGATACAATAGGTTACCCCGTGATAGTTAGACCTTCTTATGTGCTAGGCGGTAGATCTATGGAGATTATACAGAATTTTCACGAACTGAATAGGTACTTCCAAAAAAGTGTGCCTTCACAAAATATGCACGAGATTCTAATAGATAAGTACCTAAACGGTACAGAAATAGAACTAGATGGGGTTAGCGACGGGAAAGACGTTTTGATACCCGGTATTATGGAACACATAGAGAGGGCAGGAGTACACTCTGGCGACTCTATGTCGGTTTATCCAACAATAACACTGACTCAAAAACAAGTTGCAACCGTGCAAGAGTACGCCATAAAAATAGCAAAAACTTTGGGAATTATTGGTTTATTTAATATACAGCTTGTAGCAACTAACTCAAAATCCAATTCAGAGCCTAATATATACATTTTAGAGGTGAATCCACGCTCTAGTCGGACAGTACCGTTTATATCTAAGGTTACAGATATACCGCTAATTGATATAGCAATTAAGGCTATGCTTGGAGAATCTATGCAGGAACAAGGTTTAAAAACAGGTTTAGCAGAAATTATGCCGTTAATCGCTGTTAAGGCTCCTGTGTTTTCCATGTCTAAAATAAAAGGTGCTGATACTTTTCTGGGTCCTGAGATGAAGTCTACAGGTGAAGTAATGGGTATAGACTTTGCATTTTACCCTGCGTTAACAAAGGCGCTGATAGCTTCTAATTTGATAATACCGCCTAAAGTTGCGGTACTGATCAGTATTGCAGATCATGATAAACGGGAATCGCTTCCTCTGGTTGGGCGGTTGCATGCAAATGGGCATCTTTTGTATGCTACATCTGGCACAGCTAATATGGTCAGGAGTCTGGGCATAGATGTTGTGCAAGCACACCGTAGACTTTCTGGTAACCAACCAAACGTTGTAGAGCTGATAGATGAGGGCATTGTCGGTGCCGTCGTTAACACTATAACAGGCGATAGGGATACACTACGGGATGGGTTTTATATCAGACGAGCTGCAGCAGAAAAACTTATACCGTGTTTTACATCTGTAGATACAGCAATGGCTGCAGTTAGAGCATCGTCAGAGCCTACGAAGTACAATATAAAATCGCTTCACCGATACACCCTTAAAAAGAAGAAGTAAGTCTGCAAAGAGACTTACTTAAAGCCGAATGGGCTTATATCTTAATTGCGGTTAGTAACAGCCAGTTGCGTTGTATACCGTCTTTAATGTTGTAATCTTTAATAACTTGTTTTAGGCTTTCTTGCATTACATCCCGCCCGATTTTCAAAGGTATGCCCGGCAGTACGCCTTCAATCCAGTCTTTAAAACTAGATATGTAGTGCCATCCTTCAAACGTTACATTGACTGGCTCTACGCGTACTTCCTTAACAGCGTACCCTGCATTTTCCAAAGCTTCAACGTATTCTTCTTTGGAAAGTAAAACACGCGATTCAACTTTACTGTTAGAACCTATATAGTTGTATTTTTCCTTTAATATGCGTTTAGTGCGTATCATCCAGTATTTGTAGAATTTTTTACTCTCATCCGATTGCGTGTTTTTAAAAAAGGAGGTATTTATAGCTAGTAACCCGCCTGGGTAGAGTTTTTTACCAATGTTAACCAGCACTGAATGCTTCTCTTTTATATAGTGAATGGAATTACAGTAGACTACGGCATCTACTGGTTCACTGATTACTTCAGAGAAGTTCTGCACCTCTGATTGCACAAAATTTACTGACGCTTCTGTGCGTTTGCCTAATATCCGCATTGCAACGCGCAGAGCAGAAGACGAGCTATCTACAGCGTAGACTACATAGTCTTTGGCACACTTAATGCGGTTTAGAATTTGTTTTGTGATACCTCCAGTGCCACAACCGAGATCTACTATTCTCTTGAAATTCTGGACGTTAGCAATATCAAGCAGCCGCCCGTTTATTTCGTTGTAGAAATCTAATTTTGCGAAGTTTTCAAATGAGAAGTCTTTATTTTCCATGAGATAATCTTACCTACTTTACTATTTGGATTGTTTGTTAAATGCTATTTGACCGATGTATAAGCATATACACTACATAATACACTTTTTTAGTGCGCTGAGCATGCGTTCAAAATCGTTTTGTGTATTGTATATATGTGGTGTTATTCTAATTGTACTTCCTCTTACGCTTACATATACGTTTTGTTGTGCCAATTTTGCGGTTATATCGTTGATTATACCTTGTTTATATTCTACGCCTAAAAAGTGTTTAGCACGTGTGTTAGGCTGTGCTATGTAAAAGCCCATTTTAGCGATATGTTCAGCTATTAGATCGTTATTAGTACCTAGTGTATAGTAAATATTATCTATTCCCCATTTTAGTATTTGGTTTATTCCAGATATTGCTATTGGTATTGTATGAAAGTTAGCCTTTTGCCCCATATCAAACCTGCGTGCACCTGATTGATACTCTTCTGGGAAGTTAAGCAGTGTAGAAACGTCTGTTGCATCTTTGCGGTTTGCCCAGCTCTCATCTATCGGAGTGCCGTTTTGGTATTTTGGCGATACGTACATAAACCCAAGGCTATACGGTCCCATAAGCCACTTGTAACAAGCGGCTACTAAAAAGTCTGGCTTGATATTATTAATGTCTATAGGTAAAACACCTAACGATTGCACTACATCTAAAACCAGCATGGCGTTAAATTTGCGTACTTTTCTTGAGACGGCTTCCACGTCTATAATTGATCCGTCTGTCCATCGGCAGTGGGGTATTGATACTATAGCGGTACTGCTATCTATTGCATCAAGTATAGGTGTAGTACAGTCGTAGCCTTCTTGTGTTACTATAGGTTTTACTATTTTTACCTTTGCTCCTGACTGTCGGGCGAGCTTAGTCCAAGGGTAAACATTGCTTGGGAATTGGTTTTGTAAAATAACTACTGACTGATCTGCTTGTACTTTGGCGTTGGCTGCTGCTGTAGATATACCGTAAGAAACTGACGGTATAACGGCTATGTCGTCTTGCTTTGCCCCTATGATGCTTGCAAATAGCGAGCGTGCTCTTTCTAGGTCTTCAAAGAAATCGCTATGTGTTATTTTCCAAGGTTGGGTTTTTCTATATACGGCATTGCGTCCTGCCTGTGCGGCTTCCCTAGTTATAGGAGACATAAATGCACAATTGAGATACGCAACATCTTGCGGTATGTCAAATAGATGGCGTTGTGAAGGTATAAGGTGGGGCATTTAATAGTCAGTTTTTATATTGGTACTACGTTCGCATTAGGTATATGTGAATACCTACTTGGCATACAGGTGAGTACGATTATTTGACACTTTTTTGATGCCTCTCGGATTACTTTACCCATTTGCTTTAACCTTATGCTATCGGTATACCCAAGCGCATCGTCTATGATAAGAGGGGCACCTCCGCTTTTTGATACAAGTATAGCACAAGCAAATCTAAGTATTAAAGATAGTTGTTCCTTAGTGCCACCGCTTAAAGAGTCAAAAGGTACAGTTATTCCATCCATTGTACGCTCTTCTATTGAGAGTTCTTCGGATATTTCTATATTAATTGTTTTTTCAAAGAGTAAACTTGCTAGCTCTTCTACTTTTTCTTTTAGCGGTTTTGTGTATCCGCCTTGTACATCTGCCCGCGTAGTTTTCAGAGTTTCATATAGTGTTTTAGCTGCGTCAATTTCTCGTTTAACAGCGAGATTCTTTCGTTGCTCTGCATCTAACTGCTCTTCTAGTGTCTCACTGTGTTTTTCAGGATCATCCTTCATCATTATATGTAATCTACCATTTAGATCTCGGATATCCCCTTTTTTGGATTCAATACGTTTATTAATAGATTCCAATTCTTGTTTTTTAGTCAGATAATTATTTTCCAAATCTTCTGGTTGGAGATCTTTTAGATGGTTTTCTAAATTCTGCAAGCTGATATCACGTTCATTTGCTTTTTTATGTGCCAGCTCTAGATCTATATCACTCAATGTTTGTCTATCAGTTTCAAGCATAGATTGGATAGCATCGCGTTCTTTGCGTTTATCATCAATTTCCTGAAGCGTGCTTTCCAGTTCAGCTAAATCGTTTTTTACACTTTGTAATTCTTTGTCTGCGGCTTTGTAGATGTCTCTCTGTTGTTGATGCTTTGTACGAGTTGAATTTCGTTTGGCTCTACTATCTTGTAGATTCTTAGGCAAAGGTTCGGTTGTAGAGCGGAGGTTTGTATAACCGTTAATTTTATTCGTGAGGCTATCTATACCTTGTGATAGATTCTGATATGAAAGATCACGTAAATTGTCTTTAATTCGTTTTTTATTCTCTTCAATAGCACTTTCTGCTTCCTGTTTTTCCTTATACTTATCTTCAGCTTCTTTCAAATCATTTACACCGACCTTATTACAAGACTTATTTACCATATCATGGGCTGTTTTAACGTCATCTAAACTCTGTGAGGTTATGCTTATACGAATTTTAGCCAAGTCCGAAATTACCAAATCAGTCGGATGTTGTAAAGTAAAATCTTTATCTTCACCTTTATTCAATGTATAAGGATTATCTCCAACACTAATCTGTGTTGAATTGAGAGTAGTTACTCTAACCGTTAGCTTTGCTTGAGCGCGTGCTTGCGATTCTATGAGTGCATTTGTTGCCTTCCGTATCTCTTTGATAGAACTCGCAGTAACCTTTATATTACTTAACTTATTTTTAGCATCTTGGATCTTTTTCTCATATTCGTCTACTCTCTGCTTACGTTCTACCATTTGCTCTAAATGAAGCTTGTTATTGCTGTATTCATAGTCTTCTTCACGTAGTGTTAACTCAGTCTCTACCTGTTTATACGTTTTTGCTACTTCTTCAAATTCACGTTGACGAGATTCCATAAGCCTTTGTGTATCAGCTATAAGTTGCTCTATATCAGTTGTATCCTTTGTCTTTACAAGATCGTCAATTTCCAAATCTATCTCACTAAGATTGTTAATTTTTCTTTGTCGTTCCGTGTACCTGTGAATGATATGCTGATACTCTGTATCTTCGGTTAGAATCTCAATTTCATGTCGTATACGTTCAATTTCTTTTACTTTGGTTTCATACGCAATTAACTGACGATTAATTTCTTGTGCGGTTGCTATGTCTTCACTTAATTCCTCTTTTAATCTTTGCGTATCGTTTTCATGCTGTTTGATAGAATTGATTCTCTCTTGAACTTTTTCAATATCAATTTTTAAAGCTTCTTCTTTATCAGATGGAAATTTGTAATCCTTTCTTAACCTTGCATTTTTTGTGAAGTATTTTACGTATTCCTTCTCGGCTTTTTCAAAAATATTATACATATCGCTATTTACTGTAGAACCGCTACTACTTGCGACTTCAAGTGCTTTTGAGAGTTGCACCTTGCCTTTAAACAGATCCTTCTGTTGTTTTGTATCTAAAATAGTTTCTCCTTGAAGCACCAGAAGTGCTTTCCAGAGTGCTACATCAATTGTTTCACTCAAGATACTGTTCGCTCTTTTGTTTGCTTCAGCACCAGTTATATTTTCGTTGCGAGGCTTGGTTACTATGAGTGAGGAAGATTTTTGTTTTCCATTGAATTCTCTACGGTATGTAAAGGTATATTTACCACTTTTAGCTTCAAGTTCTATTTCTGTCTTAGAATTTGCATTATGGACGGGTGTGATATTTTTTGCGTATCTACCTAATTGCAAGCGATTTTGCTCAAATAGTATTTGTATGGCTTCTGATAAGCTGCTTTTACCCGCCTCGTTGTTACCTGTTATAACTGTAGGCTTATTTTGTGCAAAATCTATCTCCGCATAATCTATGCCGCGGTAATTAGTCAGTTTTAGGCGTATAAAATTCACGATTCAGTAGTGTGCAACCTATAAAGCAGTAATAAAGCGTTCTTAGCGTTTAAAGATTCTTCGGTATCGCCGTGCTTGGACTTTTCAAGTAGCTTTTTGTAACTAAGCTCTACAAAACCCGAAAAACCCAAAGTTTCAAAATCTTTAAGATCAGGCTCAATCTCAAAATTATCTGTATCAGATTGCACAGAAGACATAAGGTTTTTGTACTTTTCTAAAATTTGTTCTAGTTTATCGTTATCTGGTATTGAAACTATTCCGTTGAACTTTAACTTTATGACGGTGTTTTTTTTGTTTTCAATACCCTCCATATATGCTTCAAATTCAGATAAGTTTTCACTGCTGTTTATATTAAATTCTTTCTCTATAAACTGCCATTCACCGACTCTAACCTCTTCAACGTTTACCTGTTTATTATCATCTATATCAACAACGAGCACGTACCCGGGTTTAGTTTCAGTGTATCTTGTTACTTCAGGAGTTCCAGAATAGTAGATATTTTGGGTTTTGCCAACACGAGTTACAGAGTGCCTATCGCCAAGTGCTATGTAAGTCAACTTGCCTTCTTCAATGGACTGTTGGGCGTTTTTAGAGGATATGTTGTAATTGTGCGGAGAAAAAGTGTCCACCTGACCGTGTGCTATGAGTATTCGCTTTGTCAGGAAGCTGGTTTGGGATGTTATATCGTCAGTAAGGGACTTTACAGGATCGGCGTTTTTCCATGTATCTTTATACTTCCAAGGTGCACCTATGATTTCTACGTCAGCACCGAGAGGTATAGGCTTGGAGTCGCGTATTACAGTTACGTTCTTTGGGATTGCATTTTTAAACTTAGGTTTATTATATATATCTACTGGATCGTGGTTGCCCGGCAGTAAATATACGGGAATTTTCACATCTTTCAGGGATTCCCATGTCTGTATTATTATGCTGTTATCTACATCTTCATTTTCAAATGCATCGCCTGCTACTACGATAAACTGACAGCGTTCCTTTATTGCAATCTGGCAGAGCTTTTCTACAGCGTTGCGTCTCGCTTCTGTAAAATTTGACTGTGCATCGCTTAGAAAAGCACGCTTAAAGCCGAGTTGCCAATCAGATGTATGTATAAATCTCAACAAAAATAACCCCTACTATACAAGTTTATACACTGTGTACTCTATTTACTGACTATAACACTACATAATACGTTATAAATTATCTTTGAGTTTTAATATCAATCAAAGTACTATTCATAATAAATTGGTTTTAAAAACTACCACTTTTTAAAACGGAGGATTTAATGCGGTATAAGTGTACTTTTGCATTACTCTTGGTTTTTAGTGTATTGGTCTTTTCACATGGAGGTACTTATGCAATTTCTGAACCTGCTCAACCAATATCAGTTTTGGCAGTTGATGAAAACGCTTCTTACAATTCTTTATCTTGGGATATGGCGAAGACCGCTACAGCTATCTGGACTACATCTTTAAAAGATCAGAAAGCGGCATTTGTTTTATTTGGTAAAGCTGGTAAGAGCACGCTACAGCAAGTTAGACTCGGTAATGCATATGCATTAGCAATGCACAGCGTCAATAGTGTAGATATAGCAAAAATTAATAACACTTCCGATACACTTGGTGCATTAGCAGAAACGTATAATTACTTCTTTGAAAACAGTGCCCCACAAGGAAGCAGTGTTTTATTACTAGTCTCAAGGCAACCTTTAGGAGATATCAGTAGTAACGATTTTACCGACTTATCGGAGGCTTTTGCCGAAAAAGGCTGGATAGTCAACGTAGCGTATCTACCAAATGCGGATATACTTTCTAAAGACAAGATTACCAACTTCGCAATAAACTCAGGGGGAATTATTGTAGACCTTGCAACACGCGAAGGAAGAAGCGCACTATTAAAAGCTTATATCAGCGATATAGCAGGCACGCCGATAATGGATTTGAATATCAGTGCAAATAGTGTCGCGAAATCTATAAATGTTCTACCTCATACAGAATGCGTATGCTTATACCTTTATCGTATAAAACCAGAGACATCTGTTAAGTTTTACCAACCTGATGGCTCTTTAGTAGACCACAATTTAGGTCAATTGAAATTTGTTGAAGCACCCAACATAGTGATAACACAATTTAATGAACCAAAACCCGGAAAATGGGTCGTTGTTGTTGAAGGCGGTGATCAAGTTACTCTTTTTAGATCCGTACCTACTGCATTAGATATAAAACTAGTCAATGCATATAGGAATTTTGAGGTAGGCAGAGAGTATACAATTACCGCTTCTTCGTCTATCAATCAAAGGGTTGTATCAATTGATAACGCGTGGATAGAAGCGAAAATAGTCAGAGGCGAGGTTATAGAAAATGTATACCAACTATTAGATAACGGACTAAATAGCGACGACAAAAAAGGTGACGGTATATTTACAGCTCCATCGCCATATATTCCCAGCGAAGAAGGCGCCGTTGAAGTAAACCTAACGTTACACCTTGAAGAAAACTATGAAACTGTGCAATACGTTCACTCTATTACCACAAAGCCGTTACCTCAACTTTCTATACTCTCTGTAAACGAGTCCAATATTGAAATGTCACCTTCTCAGGAAGGAAGTTTTATGGTAGTGGCAGAGGTATTGTTACAAGGAAAACCGTACGCTATACCGATTAATTCGGTTAAAGCACACTTAATGTTGCCCGATAGTGATAATACTCAATCTTTAAACGCCATACCTTACCAGCCTCAAGCAGGTAAGACGCATCAGTTCACAATTGAAGGTTCTAAAGACAGTGATAGTGTTACATCTTTGGTTGTGGAAATATCTAATTTACCCGATTTTGAATCTCAAGTATCACAAACTTATCAGATAGAGCCTTTTACACAACCTGCAGATTTCAACATAGCACAACAATTGAATACTGATAACAGTACTTTCTATACTGACTACTATCGCTGGTTGGAATGGTTTTCTACTCTACCGAACTGGGTTTACTTTACGTCTGCGGTTGCTTTATTGGGCGTAATTACTTTTATTATTAGTTTTAAAGTATTGCGTAAAACGGCGCCATTTGGGTATCTTTACGACGACTTGGATAACCAAGTTGTAGATTTTGCATCTTTGAAGCGTGGATTCTTAGAAGGTATATTCCGCCGCAACATTGTCAAAGTTGAATATTTACCACAACTGCCCTTAACAAACGGTATATTTAAGTTTAACAAGCGCCGTGTAGAGTTCCATTATGCTAATAGTGCATCCGCTGTAGTAAGAGTAAACGGTAAACCAGCAAAAGATATAATATTACTCTCACCTGAAGTTACATTAGGTATAAGCGGACGTCTGTTAACCTTTTACCCCGAGAACTAGTGCTAACGATAACCCTAACGTCAGTGACTTTTTAGTGTATTAGTTACCATCCACAGGTTTATACGATTTAATTGTAATAACAGTTATGGTATCACCTACCTTTAGCGCTTCTATAACATCGTTACCTTCATAGACATAACCAAAAACTGGATAACAAGGTATTCTTTGAGTATCACAAGGTTTTTCTAAACCGTTTATGTATGTGCTATCAACGTACGGTACAGGAGTAGAAAATATAAAGAATTCTCCATTCTCGGCTACATTGGGATCTGGTATATTTTCCATTGACATGACACCTGCACGGGAATGGCTTAGATCAACTGAAAACTTGTTTGGTAATGGGTAGTTTTCAATGCCTGTTCCGCCTACGCCACCTATTGCATAAAAACTATTAGATACATCACTAAAGTTAGTGCCATCATAGAAGCCTTTACACGCTCTTGTAATGAAGTGTTCTGTTACTTCTGGTGCTAGGTCATCAAATAATAAGGCTTTTATAGTGCCTTCGTTGTGGGTCTGAATTATCGCTGCGTAATCCAATTCTGAAAAGTCTGCATAACCTACAGCAGTAGATATAGGCTCTGGCAAGTCATCGCATATACTAGCATCTGCTAAGTCTTGATCGTTAGGGAACGGCACATCAAAAGGGTTATCATCGGGAGTGAACTCATCTATAGGTTCGTGCGTGTATATTTTGACACTTACCAATGTATCACCTTGTTGTAGTGATGTGGCAATATCAAGCCCTTCATACACAATACCGAAGACACCATGACAAGAAACATCTGGATGTTCGCATAGTTTTAGGGTACCTGTTGCGTCATGCGAGTCTAGATGCGGTGTTGCTGAATGAGTTATAAAAAACTGACTTCCGTTTGTATGTATGCCAGAGTTTGCCATTGAGAGTATTCCTGCTTGTGAGTGGCTCAGGGCTCTGGGGAAGATATCAGCAAACTGATAGCCAGGTCCGCCTGTTCCATTCCCTTGCGGATCGCCTCCTTGGGATACAAAACCTTCAATTACTCTATGGAAAACTGTGCCGTCATAAAAACCTATACAAGCGAGGTTTATAAAGTTTTCTACATATAGAGAGGCTTTATCGTCAAATAGGCGTGCTTTTATTGTGCCTTTATCGGTTTCAAATATTGCAAAGTAGTCGTGCTCGGAAAAGTCGGCTTTACCTGTCGGTCTTATAGGCATCGGGCTTACGTTATTGCATATATCTGCGTCCATGAGTGCGGTATCAGTAGGAGGTGTAAAAAGATAATCTTCATTAGGTTCAACCATATCTACTGACGGAGTGGGCGTTGCTACGACTTCTGGTTCTTGCGTTTCTTGTGCAACGGGCGTAGGTGTTGCTGAAATAGTCGGTATCGGCGTGGGCTCAGAATGATTACATGCAATAATTGTTAACGCAGTGAAAATCAAACCACAAGTGGCTATAAAAAAACGGAACATGTACACTCCTCACAGATATACAATCTTATAAAATATCTCTAATCTTTTTAGGTAAATTACAATTACCACAATTGATTGTATACATAATAACTTACAGATATATGATGTAAGTAGCGTTATATACTGCTTTAGTTAAAATATAACTATTTTCAGTATATTTTGTATGTAATAATTGTAAAGTAATGGGAATTGTATTAAAAACATTTCGTGTATCTTGGCTTGGCAGAGTAGAATATACCAAAGCTCAGGAACTACAACACAGGGTATGGGAAAATATACTCTATAGTGATGCTGATGATACTATGCTTATGATGGAACATCCTAGCGTCTTTACACTAGGTCGGAGAGGGCAGAGCAGTGATATACTTTTACCTCAAAGTGCGTTGGATAAGATGAATATCTCACCTATACATACTGACAGAGGGGGCGAGGTTACATACCACGGACCTGGGCAACTTATAGGTTACCCTATTGTAAACCTACGGGAAGCAGGATTAGGACCTGTATCATGGGCGAGACTTATAGAAGAAGCTATTATATCGGTTTTAGCAGAATATGGCATGAAAGGTCACAGAGTTGTCGGTAAAACAGGTGTTTTTATAGGAGGTGAACCGGGTAGTAAAGTCACCAAGGACACTGCACCAAAAGGACGCAAAATAGCAGCGCTAGGCATGCGAATTACCGAAGGTATTGTAACGCATGGCTTTGCCTTAAATATCTCTACAGATCTGTCTATGTTCAAATATATAGTTCCCTGCGGGATGAAAAACTTAAAGATCACCTCTATTTTAGAAGAAACGGGTATAAATACATCAGTTGAAGAAGTTGGATGGCTTATTGCGTCTGTACTTTCAGATATATTGGGAAGAAATAAACAAGATATACCGTCAGACGCTATTTACTTTTAATTAAATAGAGGAGTTATTGAGTGAAGGAAACATTTAAAAACCCCGATTCTTGTATTACACACTTAGAATGCTCACTATGTTCAAGTGAGTATAGTGCTAGTCGCCTTATAAACACGTGTTTAAAAGATGCCAAGCCTCTACTTGCAAGGTATGACCTTAAGAAAGCATCTAAAACGCTGATAGAAGATAGAATGCATCTACGCTGTTCTTCTATGTGGCGTTATAGTGAAGTGTTACCTATACAGGACTCGGCGAATATTGTATCCTTAGGTGAGGGATTCACGCCTTTAATTGAGCCTTATAATCTGCGGGAACACTTGCAGATGCCAAACCTGTACATAAAAGATGAGTCTCTTAATCCAACTTTGTCGTTTAAAGCGCGTGGTTTATCTTGTGCTGTATCGCGTGCGTATGAGCTTGGGGCTGAATCGTTTTCTTTACCTTCGGCTGGCAATGCTGCTAGTGCGTTATCTGCATATGCCGCGCATCTGGGCAAACAGGCACATGTCTTCATACCAAGTTCTACGCCCGAAGCTAATATCCAAGAGTGCCGTATGTTTGGCGCTGATGTCCACCTTGTTGATGGATTTATAACTGATGCTGCACGCATATGCTCAATAGAATCGCAGAAGAACGGTTGGTTTGAAATGTCTACTTTACGAGAACCGTATAGACTAGAGGGTAAAAAAACTATGGGCTACGAAATGGCAGAACAATTAGATGTATTACCAGACGTTATTATTTATCCGACAGGTGGTGGTACTGGTCTTGTGGGCATCTGGAAGGCGTTTGCAGAAATGGAGGCGATGGGCTGGATAGGAGCTAAACGCCCGCGTATGATATCTGTTCAGGCGGAAGGTTGCTCGCCTCTGTACAACGCATATATAGCAGGTGATACATTTGCAAAACCTATTTCTAACCCTGAAACCTTTGCAAACGGACTACTTGTACCGTCAGCGGTTGGTGATTTTGTTATATTAGATGCAGTCAGGTCAAGCAATGGATTAGTAACTACTGTATCTGATAGCCAAATTATGGATGCCCTTAAACTAATTAGTGCTACTACTGGGATGTTTGTAGCACCTGAAGCCGCCGCAACAATTGCAGCTCTTAAAGATCTGTTGCAGTCAAGAACTATATTGTCTTATGAGAGTGTACTAGTGGTGAATACAGGTTCGGGTATTAAGTATTTAGATGTAATACCACAATTCTAAATTTTGCTTAGCTGTAGCGTTAAAGTGAGTTATATTAAGGCGATTGCCATTCTATAACGTGGCTTTGTACGCCTTGGGGATACTGTTTTTTAAATTCCTCTAACAGTATACCCATAATAACAGAGGTTGCTCTTTTACCGTCTTGAGGGTGGTTCTTTCGTAAAGTGCCTTCGTGGTAGAAACCAATCTTTTGAAACATCTTAACAGCGTTCTTGTTATACTCGGGTACATCTACCCAGACTCTGTAAAGTTTTAGGTGTAAAAAGGCATGCTCAAGTAAAGCAAGTACGGAAGCAGTTCCGTAACCTTTATGCCAGAGGTTGCGGTCGCCCACGAGTACGGATATCTGCCCGTCGCCTATGCTTGTATCAACGGTAATTTGTGCTTCGCCAATATGGTTTTTATTTGCCGTATCGTAAACCGAGAATATTTCGCGGTGTAGGCTTAAATTGGGGTTATTGAATGTTGCATCCCACTCTTCTTCTGATGCATTTTTCATTTTGTAAGGGTTGTAACCTAAGTGGGCAGGGTCGCCATATGAATAGCGTCCGAACCAAGTATCAGATACGCATGCATCTGCTATCCAATTACTGACCCTTACTACATCGTCTTTGGTAATTTGCTGTAAAGCTACTCTCTTGGGCATCCGTATTTCCTAAAAAGCGACTATTAGTTTATATACATTGGAATAATAATTCTACACATAAATATTACAATTTGCAAATTCATTTATGTTTATCAAATCAATGATTATGTACTTAATATGTCAGTATATGTTTTTATTATCAAATATCTTTATAATGTGCTAATTTACTGCTTTCAAATCAAAGACGATATAGTAATATATACTATGTGTATATTTATAATAGTATAGAAGGAGGATATTTGATTCTATGGATAAACAGTGGAAATTAGAAGCTGAAATAGAGTATTGTGTTCCTTGCGGTTATGCAAACCTTGCTGCATACTTAGCGAGTGAACTGTTTCAAGCCGCGGGTCCAGCTATAGCTATCAGTTTAAAACCCGGTGTAGCTGGTGCGTTCACCGTAACAGTTAACGGTAAAACTCTTTGGAATAAAAAAGAACAAGGGCGTTCTCCGCATATCATGGAAGTAAAAGAACTGAAGGCTAAAGTAGCGAACATGTTGCAATAGTTTTAGAGCGCCTTGCTATAAATAGTAATTTGTTTTTAAAATTTTAATAGATAAATGTTGTGTATATGATAAAAGCTGCTGTACTTTATGAATCCAATAAAAGAATGCCGATTGTGGGTATTGAACAAGAGGCACCTGGTAAGGGCGAGGTAAGAATTAGAATAAAGGCTGCTGGCGTCTGTGCTAGCGATCACCATGTGATGCGGGGGCGTACTAACTTCCCGCTTCCTATGGTGTTGGGGCATGAAGGTGCTGGTATCGTTGAAGAAGTTGGTAACGAGGTGCCTAATATCAAACTTGGTAGTCGTTGTGTTCTTTCGTTTGTGCCTTCTTGTGGTTACTGTGTTCCATGTAGAGAGGGCAAGGGGCAAACTTGCGCCACTCATAGGGCAACAGGCGCAACTATGTTTGATGGTACCACGCGTCTAACTGACAGTAAGGGCAAGTCTATCTACCAGTTCGGTAAATTGGGTGTTTTTGCGGAGAGTGCAATTGTCCCATGGCAAGCTTGCCACCCAATACCCGATGATCTTCCTATGGGCGTTGCTGCTCTTATAGGTTGTGCTGTTACTACAGGCGTCGGTTCGGTTTTAAACGCCCCTAATATGCAGTCTGGTAAATCGGTTGTGGTATTTGGCGTTGGAGGCGTTGGGATTAACACTGTGCAGGGTGCCGTATTGGCAGGTGCAACTGCAATTATAGCGGTAGATATAAGTGATAGTAAACTGGAATTTGCTAAACAATTTGGATCTACGCATACTGTAAATGCGAGTCAAAATGACCCTGTATCTGCAGTTATGGATATTACTAACATTGGAGCAGATTACGGTTTTGAAACTTTCGGTAGTGCTACAACGCTGGAACAGATGATGGCTTCACTTAAAACAGGTGGCACGGGCATAATGGC
This sequence comes from Dehalococcoidia bacterium, assembly GCA_964274945.1. GTDB lineage: Bacteria > Chloroflexota > Dehalococcoidia > Lucifugimonadales > Lucifugimonadaceae > CAXXBX01. The sequence goes on from CAXXBX010000034.1 coordinate 186,064, forward strand.
AGGGCTTACACCTATGGGTTCATATGCCAAATTGAATATGGTAGACTTGGTACGCAATGAGAAAACATTAAAAGGCAGTTACTACGGTTCATCTCCACCGCATGTAATGTTTGATACCATTATCAAACTCTGGAGTAGAGGTAATCTGAGTATAGAGAAAATGATCCAGAGGCGTTACACACTTGATCAGATAAACGAAGCATACGACGATCTGCACGCGGGTGCAAATGGTAGAGGTATAATTGTCTTTTAAATCTGACACGCTTGAACAATTATCAGTTATTTAGTTATTATAAAGATCAAATACAGTTATGCAAGAGTACTTCAATCAATACGCACTTATATCAATATTTGCTGTAGTTGCAATAGGGGTACCTGTGGGTATGCTGGTTGTTTCTAGGTTTGGGCAGGTATTTAAACTACGCCCTTATCGCCCGACATCTATAAAAAAGTCGGCGTATGAAGGTGGTATGCGCCCGTTTGATTCAGTACCAAGGCGGTTTAACATCAGGTACTACTACTTTGCACTTCTGTTTGTGCTGTTTGATATAGAAACCGTACTGCTTTATCCTTGGGCTGTACGGTTTTCTGTTTTATCTAGGGAATTTGGTATTGCGTCGCTGATAGCAGGCTTGGTATTTCTATTTGTAGTTACAGTTGGGTATGTTTATGCATGGCACAAAAAGGCGGTAGAGTGGAAGTGAATCCTGAGAATATTAAAGACAAATACATAGCTAGTGATGCTTCTGAATTAGCTCTTTCTTCGCATCAGAAGGACGTTCAAGAAGGACAAGAAGTGAACCATATGAAGGCTGTACGGACAAAGCCATTTTCTGCACCTATGATTGAAGAAATTGCTCCGGGTATGCGTAACATAGTAGTTACATCGTTAGACTATTTGGTCAACTGGGCTAGGAAGTCTTCCTTATTTCCACTTCAGTTTGGGCTTGCATGCTGTGCGTTTGAAATGATAGCCACTGCGATGTCCCGCTTTGATATTTCGCGTTTTGGAATGGAGGCTTTTCGCGCTACGCCAAGGCAATCAGATCTTATGATAGTTGCAGGTACCGTTACTTGGAAAATGTCAGTGCCACTAAGGCGTCTTTACGACCAGATGTCAGAACCCAAGTGGGTAATATCTATGGGAGTCTGTGCAACTTCAGGTGGTCCATACTATCAGAGCTACTCTGTTGTACCTGGAGTTAACCATATAGTTCCCGTAGATGTTTATGTTCCAGGTTGCCCACCTAGACCTGACGCTTTACTCTATGGCGTGATGCAGTTACATGAAAAAATAAAACGTTACAGCATAAAAGGCTCGCCTGCAGGGACTCTATGACACGATATATAAAAGGTAACGAGCTAAAACAAGCATTAGATGAAGTTATCAGTAATGCCGTTGAAGAATCTAATGATAGTTGCATTTGGGTAAAGCTCAACTTGTTTCATAATGTAGCGAAAATACTCAGATACAATAAACACATATTGTTTGATCTTCTTGTCAGTATAACTGCCGTTGACTACATAGACCATTTTGATATGGTTTACCACTTTAGATCTCTACAGTATAACACTTTTGGTGTTGTAAAGGTTAAAACAGGGTTTAGCAGGTTAGAACCTGTTGTACCAAGCGTTATGGATATATGGCGCGGTGCTGATCTGCAAGAGCGTGAGGTTTGGGATCTTATGGGCGTCAGATTTGAAGGACGCGAGAATATAAAGCGTATTATGTTATGGGAAGGTTTTCCGGGGCATCCTCTACGTAAAGATTTTGTAAATTATGAGCAATCCGTAGTTCGCTACGATAAATAGTATATATGCCTATTAATACAGCACCACTGACTATTAATTTAGGTCCCCAACACCCCTCAACACACGGAGTGTTTAGGTTAAGAGTAACTTTTGATGGCGAAGAAATAGTTGATGTAGAACCTGTGTTCGGGTATCTCCACCGAGGTTCGGAGAAATTAGCTGAAGAACGCACATATACTCAGATAGTAACACTGACTGACAGAATGGATTACGTATCCTCTATGCTTAACAATCAAGCGTATATGTTAGCAGTAGAGAAGCTTGCAGGTATAGAACCTAGCCCACGGGGGGTGTGGTTACGCATGATAGCTTGTGAACTACAACGCATAGCAAGTCACTTAGTAGCAGCAGGGTTTATTCTTCAAGATTTAGGTGCTTTTGGTGGTACTCCGCTTATGTACTGTATGCGAGAGCGTGAAAAGATACTTGATATGTTTGAAATGCTCTGCGGTGCACGTATCACGAATTCTTACTTAAGACCCGGTGGCGTATTCATGGATGCTCCAAAGGATTTTTGGAACTTCTTAGATAGTTTTCTATACCATCTACCAAATGCATTGGATGAATTTGAAGCACTTGTATCTAAAAATGAAATAGTACTTGTACGTACTGTTGGAGTAGCAAGAGTTGAGCCTGCAACACTTGTGAACGCATCTATAACCGGACCTATTCTAAGGGCTGCGGGCGTAGACTGGGATCTAAGGCAAAGAGATCCTTACGACTACTATGATCGTATTAAGTTTTCACGACCTTTGCACACTGATAGCGATAACTATGCACGCTACTGGGTAAGAGTTGCTGAAGCACGTGAATCTATCAAAATAATACGTCAGTGCATTGAGCAGATAGAACCCGGCCCTGTACGCCCTTCGCATGATGAAGTACCGTTCCTAGTTCGTCCACCTGTGGGTGATGCGTACGCCTCTATAGAAGGTTCTAAAGGCGAGCTTGGGTTTTACCTTGTATCCGACGGTAGTATTGCACCATATAGATGCCATGTACGTGCACCTTCACTTATTAACCTGACATTGCTACGCGAAATGCTAGTCGGTACTCTTATGGGAGACCTTTTTGTCAGCTTTGGTAGCATAGATATAAATATGGGAGAAGTTGATAGGTGAACATACAGATACTTGATAACGCTATATTTCGTAGTATATACTGCTATCTCGCTGGCGGAAACCAAGAATGTATATCACGTGGCTATTCACCGGGTATATTCGCCTCCTCATTTGACTGGCTAGCTTTTATTTTAGCTGGTTTCGTACTAGTCTTTTTTGTGATCAATGCGTTTCTTGTCGGTTTGTTAGTAATGACTTGGGCAGAGCGTAGATTGATAGGAAGATTCCAAAGACGTCCCGGACCCAACAGATGGGGTCCTCTAGGGCTGTTTACACCATTTGCCGATGCTATAAAGATACTGTTCAAGGAGGATATACTCCCTGACGAATCGCATCGTTTTTTGTATGTCATTGCCCCTGTTATGGTTATGGTTCCTGTGCTTATGGTGTGGGCGGTTATGCCTATAGGTGCGTCTATTTTTGTAGCGAATATTAACGTCGGGTTACTATTTGTACTGAGTATAACCTCTGTGAGCGTGCTTGGCATAATAGCTGCTGGCTGGTCATCTGGTAATAGAATATCCATGTTTTCTGCAATACGTGCTGTGGCTCTCTTGATCAGCTACGAAATTCCAGCCGCACTAGCGGTTCTGGGTATAGTGCTACTAACTGGTTCATTATCACTGATAGATATAGTCAAAGCGCAAGATGTGCCTTTTATAATAGTACAACCGCTAGGTTTTTTGGTCTTTTTTATTGCCTCTTTAGCAGAAACTAACCGTACGCCTTTTGATTTAACCGAAGCCGAGTCGGAACTTGCGTCAGGGCATCTAAACGACTATTCAAGCATGAAATTTGGTATACTATTTATAACAGAGTACGCCGCAACAATTACAGCTGCAACACTTATAACTACACTATTCCTTGGGGGATGGCGGGGCTTCGACTTTATACCTTCTCCTATATGGTTTATACTCAAGACTTTTCTGGTGTTGGTAGCTATAATATGGATACGAGTATCCTGGCCAAGGTTACGTATTGATCAGATGCTAGACATTGCTTGGAAAGGGCTTTTTGAACTGACATTAGTAAACATCGTGGTTACTGCTGTACTTGTATACTTAATACCACCTACAGGTGGTAATTTATGGATAATAGCCGCTGCTAACTGGGTATTTGTATTCCCTGCAATTTGGCTAGTAGATAAACTGCTGAGAGGCTCGGGTAAACAGTCAAATACAATAGATAAATCAAAATTGAGTGTATCTGCCTACCCTGTAGCACCAATCCAAAATTGAAAAGAATAGGGTAATATAATGATAATCTCCGGACTCCTAAAGAGTTTAAACGTAACTTTAAAGAACTTTATAAATAACTCTACTACGGTTCAGTATCCTAACCGCTATGTTGGTATTTTTGCTGCATCTAAGTATTTAAACACCAATCCAGTAGAATTTTTTAGAAAACATCCAAAGGATGCACTAAAAGCGTTGTTCCTTATTTACCCGATTCCCGAACGTGTAAATCAAAACAGTCATTTTCGGGGTAACGAATTTACTTGGTATGAACAGCGTTGCACGGGCTGTGCTTCGTGTGCGAAGTACTGCCCTTTGGGGATAATAGAAATAGTTACCCACCCTGGCGGGTTTGATACACAGCAGGGCGAGAGCTACACTATAGACGTCTTTGATATTGACATAGGACGATGTATGTTTTGTGGGCTTTGTGTGGAAGCATGTCCATACGATGCATTACATATGGGTTCTACATTTGAACGTGCACAGTATTCCCGCGAGGCATTACTCGTTACAAAAGAGGAGCTAAACCAAAACGAGAAACGCCCAAGCACATGGTTCAGACCTCAGTTATCTAACGGACAATTTAACCCGTACAGTGACCAACTACAAGATCATAAAGATGTAGGTAGACACGAGAAACCTACTGCAGACGATCTAAAAGACAGGTGGGTTGACGCTAGATGATAAGTAACTTTGAACCTTTTTCACTGACAGGTATAGTTTTTTTGATCTTTGCTGCGATTGCTGTCATTTCATCTCTGGGTGTAGTTTTATTGCGTAATATCTTTTACGCAGCCTTTGCACTTACCGTGGCATTTGTATCTGTAGCTATTATATACTTTTTACTCAGTGCTGAATTTATCGGTGTTATTCAGATACTTATCTATGTAGGTGCAGTGCTGATTATTTTGGCGTTTGCTCTAATGTTTGTTAGAGAGAGTACTATTAATAGCAAAAATACAAGGTTGAGGATCATGTTCCGCGAGTTGTTATCTTTTATATCAGTACTAGTAGTTTTACTAGGCTTTTTTATATTTATAATACAAACTGACTGGGCACTGATTACAGGTATCACTGATGCCGGGCAATTGGCATCAATTGAAGCAAATTTAGTAAATTCAGTAGATTCTATAGGTTATATCTTGGTTAGGGAGTATCTGCTGGCGTTTGAAATTGCGGGGCTACTTGTAGTAGCAGCACTTATCGGTGGAATCATTCTTATGCGGATTGGTATTGAAGATACTATTGAAGAAGAAAAAGGTGGCGGATGACACTAGAAAACGTCCTTACTCTTTCTATAGTGCTTTTTGTAATAGGCTTGTTTGGTGTATTAGTCAAACGGAATTTCGTTTCTGTAATTATGTCGTTAGAGATTATGTTTGTTGCGGTAGTTATAGCTGCTTTGGGGTTTTCGCGGTTTACAGCACCTACACTGCCTAGCCCGCAGCAGACTGAGATTGTTGTCAGTGGGCATGTAATTGCTATATTCGTTATAGTTGTAGCCGCTGCAGAAACTGCACTAGGGTTAGCGCTTATGTTTACACTTGATAAAGCCAAGGGTTCACTAGACGTTACCGAGCATTCACAGTTAAGAGGATAGAGTAACATTACATATGTGGGTAACATACAAACAGACTAAAAACTTAAAAACTGCACAGATGTGGAAAGATATTCTAGACGGTGAAGGTTTACCTGCAAATATCTTACCTGAGGGCGATATACTAGACTGGAGAGAGGAAACCCCGTTTGTAGTTATGGTGCCAAAAGGGCGAGAGCACGTCGCAGATGAAATACTACGCAAACTTTAAAACTTATGGAGATACCTAAAGTAATATGTGGATACTAATTCTACTCCCGTTACTTTCTGCGTTATTAGGGGTGATGTTTCGTTGGTTTGTGCCAAAGCGATTTGGTGGCGGTTCGGCATCGTTTGTAGTTGCACTGATTTCAATATTTTCTGTGTTTATAACATGGGTAATTGCAGCCGTGCTATTTACGACGTGCTTTGCTACAAGTCAGTGTGAGGCGCCTAACTCAGAAAACTGGTTTACTTGGATGGCATTTGCTAATTCTTTGACGCCCTTTGAATTTGGCGCTATACTGGATCCTTTGACTGTGGTAATGGTGGTGGTGGTTACTACTGTCAGCCTTTGCGTGCTTATATACTCGTTAGGTTATATGAAAGGAGATAGTGGTTACACACGTTACTTTATTTATATGTCGTTTTTCACTGCTAGCATGCTGGGTGTTGTGGTATCTTCTAACATTATTCAATTATTTATATTTTGGGAACTTGTTGGTATTTCTTCTTACTTTCTTATTGGTTTTTGGGCAAAGCGTGCTTCCGCAGCCAAAGCGGCTAAGAAGGCGTTTATTATGACGCGATTTGGTGACTTTGGAATTCTGTTAGCCATAATGTATTTAGCTGGCTTAAATACAGATTGGTTAGATATACATACACTGTATACTGCTTTAGAGATTGAACTTATAACACCGATTGCTGCTACTCTTCTTGCGTTGGGGTTTTTGTTTGGTGCTATAGGCAAATCGGCACAGTTTCCATTACATACATGGCTACCTGATGCTATGGAGGGACCTACGTCTGTGTCTGCTTTGATACACTCGGCAACTATGGTCGCAGCAGGTGTTTTTCTTGTAGCGCGTCTCTTCCCGCTATTTCAAGCATCTGATATTATGCCACTGATAGCTCTTATTGGTGCTTTTACGGCACTCTTATCAGCGAGTATGGCTATAGTATCTACAGATGTAAAACGTGTATTAGCTTTTTCTACAATAAGCCAATTAGGTTACATGATGCTGGCACTGGGTGTAGGTGCATATGCTGCTGCTATATTTCACCTTTTTACGCATGCGTTTTTTAAAGCAGGATTGTTCCTTGCTGCTGGGTCACTGCACCATGCTAGCGGCACGTTCAATATGAAGTATATGGGTGGTTTACGTAAAAAATTACCGCTGACCTTCTTAGGTATGGTAATATGTGGTATTAGCCTTGCGGGAATATTCCCTTTGTCGGGCTTTTGGTCAAAAGATGAAATATTAGTGGGCGCAGCAGAGAGTAGCAACTTTGTCGGTTATCTGGTTTTAGTCGTAGGTATTCTAGTCTCTGGTATGACTGCTTTTTATATGTTCCGTGCTATATTCATGACTTTCTTGGGCGAATATAAAGGAGGTGCAGAGCAAGAGGTGCACGATCTGCAAAAGGCAGGCTCTGAAATACCCGAAGGTCTAGAGCATGGGCACTTAACAGAATCACCACGTAGTATGGTGGCTCCGTTGCTGTTTTTATCGGCACTTGCTATATTTGTAGGTATTCTAATTAACCCGCCGGGTTTGCACTTTTTTGCAACATTTATCACTGAATCTAATATCACACCTGAACGAGATAGTAATGTAGATAACAGCTATCTCTTCTTTCCTCTGTCAACAGGCGGGGAAGAAGCACTTCAGCCTAGTGGCGTTTTTAGCTCAGAATATGAAACAAAGTTGGCAGGAAGTGAACCTCATTTCAATGTGCCTATAGTAATTATATCTACTATACTTGCGCTTGGTGGTATCAGTATTGCGGCGTTGCTGTATATACGATCTAATAAGACTTTTATTGAACGTTTTTATACTTTTAGAGGCGTTGCTGACTTACTTATGCACCGCTATTATTTTGATGAACTTTATGAAAATATTATAGTGAGACGGGCATTTTATGGTAATATCGGCAGATTCCTAGAGGCAGTAGATACTACCTTCCTAGATAGGATAAACGTTTATATGGGTAGATTTACTAACTTACTCGGATACATGGTAACACTATTACATAACGGGAAATTCCAAACTTATGTATTGGCAATGGTATTCGGTCTCGGTATACTGGTGGTTCTAGTGTTAAGCTGGTTTGTATGAGTTATAGCATAATGTGGAGTAATTTTTGAACTTTTCGGGGATACTAACAGTAACTGTATTCTTGCCTACTGTTGCGGCTTTTGTAATTCTACTTAGTCGTACCAGTAGTGCAGCGCGGCGTATTGCGGGCATATCTGCTACTCTAACGCTTATACTATCAATACTTATATTTGTACTTTATGATACCCAGCAAGGTGGCATTCAGCTAGTAGAATATCAAGGGTTTTTAAACCTTGAATCGTTTAAATCAAGTTACTTCTTAGGTGTAGACGGTTTAAATGCTCCTCTTATACTTCTTACAGGGATACTGAGTTTCGCATCAATATTTGCTTCGTTTGGAATAACCCACCGAACTAAAGAGTACTTCTTCTGGCTGTTACTACTGCAAACCTCAGTCATGGGGGTGTTTACGTCGTTAGATATGTTGCTATTCTTTATATTCTTTGAGCTTGAAGTTATTCCTATGTTTATGCTCATTTCTATATGGGGCTACGGACGTAAACTGTATTCGGCAACAAAGTTTGTACTATTTACACTTGCGGGCGGGGTTGCAATATTAATCGGAGTACTTGCTTTTGGGTTTAGCGACTTAGTTAGTGAACTTGCGATTGTATCGGTACCGCAGTTAGGTATCGCTGGCATACCCGACCAAATTAGAGAAGGAGCAACAACTACACTGATTAGTGGTGTCGGCGCACTAGCTGCACCGCTGATTGTCATTTTTGTACTCTTCTTAATTGGATTTGCTGTTAAATTACCCTTATGGCCATTGCATAACTGGCTACCAGATGCTCACACAGATGCACCGACACCTGTATCTATGATGCTTGCGGGTGTTCTGTTGAAGATGGGTGGATACGGATTGATAAGGATTAACCTTGCACTATTTGCTGATATAGGCAACACAATACCCTTTGGATTTGAAGATATCGCTAACATTCTAGCGTGGTTTGCTGCTATATCAGTTATCTACGGTGCAATTATAACTATCAGGCAAAACGATATGAAAAGACTTATCGCTTTTTCTTCAATTAGCCATATGGGCTTTGTGATTATAGGTTTTACTGCAGTAGGTTTATCTCACCCTGACCAGCATAGTAATGCGTACCTAGGTATTACAGGTGCAAGCTTACAGATGTTCACACATGGAACGATAACGGGATTAGCATTTTTGATGGTTGGACTGTTGTACGATAGAGTGCACACAAGACATATACCTCACTTAGGTGGGTTAGTACACAAAATGCCTATTATATCTATTGCTTTCATGCTGTCGGGGCTTGCTTCTTTAGGGTTACCTCTCTTATCGGGTTTCGTATCAGAAATACTGATATTCATAGGCACATTTGATATTTGGAAGTTGCAAACAGGTATAGCCGCATTTGGAGTAGTGCTTGCTTCAGGGTATATCCTCTGGATGGCACAACGTATATTTTTTGGGAAGCGTCCAGATAGTATCTCTGAGAAAACCTATAACGCCCTACAAGATGTATCGTTGAGAGACCTTATTCCAATATTTGCACTTAGCACCCCGATACTGATAATAGGTGTATGGCCCGCTCTAATAACGGATGTTTTAAATAGCGCTGTACTACCGATAGTAAATACATTGGTAGAGAATCTAAGATGACAGTCAGCGACTTTTTTGTGATATTACCGCAGATATCTATGGCTTGTATTGCTTTGGGTATTTTGATTGCAGATATATTTTTAAAGAATAAACTTACACTTCTGTATCTGTGTGTTGGCTTGCTACTTATTCCTTTGATACTCTCAATTGCAATGTGGCTTGAATGGTTAGATGTAAATCTCACTGGATTTTTCGGTACCGTTACTGCCGACCGATTTGCTCTGTTTTTTCAGATATTAATTGTCGGTATAACACTTAGCGTAATAGTGGCTTCTATAGGGTACATGAATCGTTTGAAGAATTACGAAGGTGAGACGTTGGCACTAATTCTCTTTGCTGCTACCGGCATGATGCTGTTAGCCTCGGCGAGAGAATTGGTAACTGCATATATTTCTTTTGAACTAGCGGCACTGCCCTTCGTCGGGCTGACTGTTCTTAGGAGAGATGCTTTATCAGTAGAAGCCGCTCTTAAATTTCTTATACTATCGGCTATTGGGTCGGCTTTTCTGCTTATGGGCATAGTGTTTATATACGGATACAGCGGCTCTACCTTTTTTGAAAACATATTTACAGCGGGTAACTATTCAGGTATCCTTGTGGGAATTACGATAATCGTTACGGGTTTAGCTTTTAAAATGTCCATTGCTCCTTGGCATATGTGGGTTCCAGATGTATATCAGGGTGCACCGACACCTGTTAGTGCATACCTTTCTACAGCATCTAAAGCGGCTGCGTTTGCTTTCTTGATACGTTTACTCTGGAATTTCCAAGCAACAGCCACATTTTCTAACTGGTACTTGGTGTTTGCAGTGCTTGCCGTGTTATCTATGACTTATGGTAACCTCGGCGCACTAAAGCAAAGTAATATAAAGAGACTTTTGGGCTACTCCACCATTGCTCAAGCGGGGTATATGTTTATAGGGATAGCTACCTTATCCTACGGAGGCTACGAGTCGCTCGGTGCACAAGCCACGATGTACTACATATTTGGTTATGCGTTTACAAACCTTGCGGTCTTCTTTGCCACAATGGCAATTACAGACAGAACTGGATCAAATCTTATAGAGTCCTTTGCAGGCATGGCTAAACGTTACCCTATTATTGCAGGTTTAATGACAGCAGGATTGCTCTCTTTAATTGGAATCCCTCCTACTGTGGGGTTTATAGCAAAAGTCAGTGTGTTTGGTGCCGCCATCAACGCCCAGATACTTTGGTTAGCAATAGTAGGTGGTATAAACTCTGTAATATCCGCTTACTATTACCTTGCAATAATTGGTAAACTCTTTTTTGCAGAACCAAAATACGCTACTGATACCGCCAGATTTGGCTACTCAATCGTGTTAACTACTGCAGCAGCAGCGGTAGGGACTATTCTCCTTGGGATACTACCTTTCTTGCTATTTACTTTTGTTGAACGCTCACTGCCTCTTACATAAAGCATAAGATTATCGGATAATTTACAATATCTAGCGTTGTATAACGGCTACGCAGCTAGGAATATGCGGTGGTGGTTTGAGGACTATACTTTGTGCACGAGCTGCGCTTAATAAGTCAGTTTTAATAGTAGGGTAAAGATTGTGCATATTGTCAGAGCAATGTAGTTCTATACTTTTTACATTCGCACCGAGACTAAGGAACATTATTGATTTTGCTTTACGTACAGCAGCTATAGCCTCGCAAGCTGCTTCAAAAGCCCCCTCACTATTGCGACTTGGACGAATGTTTATATTGTGCAGTTTTGTATCAGTACTAACGTCTGGCCAAGGCGCCATATGCACAGATGGTATACCAGTTTCTTGGGCAAAAGACCAAGACCATATCTCTTCGGTTATGTAAGGTAGAAAAGGGGCAAATAGCCTGATAAATACCGAAGTTGCTAAACGTAGCGTTGATACTGCGGAGGTTTGTGCTTCAGGTGAAGTTGCATCGCGTGCACGATACTTTACAAGCTCTATGTAATTGTCAGTTAAACCGTTCCAAAAGAAACGTTCTATTTCCTGAAGTGCTAATGCGTAATCAAATAACTCTAATGATTGTGATGCCCTCTGAGTTACCAATTCTAGTTGTTGTATAAAGTCTATATCTAGCGGTTGAGTTATATCGCCGAGCTGTGCAGATTGAGTAAACACAAACTTACCTGCGTTGAAGAGTTTTGTAACTAGCTTTGCACCTATACGAAAGACTTTTTCGTCGTATGTTGTGTCCATTCCGAGCCTTGCAGAACCTGCCCAGTAGCGTATTGCGTCTACGCCGTAAGTGTCAAGTATAGCTGAAGGCGTAACTACGTTACCCTTTGACTTAGACATCTTTTTTCGTTCAGGGTCTAGTATCCAACCGCTGATAACTATGTTTTTCCATGGTATTTGGTTATGGTGCAATATAGACTTTGCAATTGTATAGAATGCCCAAGTTCGTATAATTTCGTGGCTTTGTGGGCGGACGTCCATCGGAAAGAGGTTACTCATTTTGTTACCGCCTTGCCATCCTGCTACGATTTGCGGTGTCATAGATGAAGTAAACCATGTATCAAATACGTCTTTCTCAGCAGTGAAACCGTTGGGTTTATCTCTTTGTTCTTCTGTGTATCCCGGTGGTGTCATAGATGTAGGGTCTACGGGTAGCTTGCTTTTTTCAGCTATTATCGGGTTTTTGTAAATAACATCACCTTTTGAATCTATTTTATACCATACTGGTATAGGCACTCCGAAGAAACGTTGTCGGCTGATACACCAGTCAGTATTCAGGTTTAGAGTCCAGTTTTCATATCTTTTGAACATAAACTGCGGATGCCAATTGACATCGCTACCCAGAACCAGTAGAACCCCTTTTTTGTCCATTAGGTTTACAAACCACTGCCTTGAGGTTACGTATTCTATTGGGTTTTCGCCTTTTTCGTAGAACCTTACCCAGTGTCTTATTACTATAGGTTCTCCTATAAGTGGCGGAGCGTTATCTACTACAGAGTTACTTTGTTCTCGTAGCATTGTCAGCATTTCTTTTCGGGCTTGAGGTAGTGTTTTATTCTCCAGTTTTGCGTAATTGGCGTTTGCCTGCTTTGGTTTGATGGATTCTCTAATGCTAAACTCATAAGGTTGTATTCTACCATCTTTTCCGATTATTTGCCGCGTGTTGAGTTTATGCTCTTTCCAGATAGCTACATCAACTTGGTCGCCGAAGGTACATACCATTAGCACGCCTGTGCCTTTTTCGGGGTCTACCATAGGGCTGACTACAATAGGTATACGGTTAAAAAAGCATGGTACGATAGCGTGTTTGCCTATCAGGTGTTTAGAGTTATCGTCGTTTGGATGCACTGCAAGCGCTACGCATGCCGCTAAGAGCTCAGGGCGAGTTGTAGATATGATTATACTCTCTTGTGTATCCTCTAGGGCAAAGTGTATGTTATTAAAGGTACTGCGTTGTTGTCTATCTTCAACTTCAGCTTGGGCAACTGCCGTCTGATAGGTTATATCCCACATAGTCGGAGAAATACTTTGGTAAATTTGTCCGTTTTCAAATAGTTCTACAAAACTTTGCTGTGCTATACGCCGTGAGTTATCGCTGATTGTTGTATATTCATGTTCCCAATCAATAGAGAAGCCCATTCTTATAAATAGTTCTTTGAAGGCTTGTTCATCTGCTTGTGTGAGTTTGCTACACATCTCAATGAACTTCTGACGAGAGACTTTTACCATCTTGCCGTTGCTATCTTTTTTGTTTATGCTATATTCAGCCCCTTCGTAAGGTATTGTAGGGTCAACTTGTATGCCGTAGTAGGCTTGAACGCGTCTTTCAGTGGGCAGTCCATTATCGTCCCAGCCCATTGGATAAACTACTTCTCTGTTGGTCATTCGTCTATGACGTGCTAGTATATCTTGGTGTGTATAACTAAATACATGACCTATATGTAGTGAGCCACTAACTGTTGGCGGTGGAGAATCCACTACAAACGTATCTTTTATATCCTTTTTTGGCTTACTTTCGCTATTAGAGGTGCGTAGCGACTGCCATATTGCTTGCCACTTAACCTCTGCTGATAAAGTATCAAAACGCCTTGAAATACCGTCCATATTACTTATTAATTTTGCATACTCCTATTATTGTAAAATATCAGTGCTATAGTTACAAGTATAAACCTATACACATAATCAAATAATCTTAAGTTCACGCAATCTAGACATAAGATAAGGCATATCTCTGTTACCTTTGATAGCGTTGCAACTCCCACAGAGTAACTGCAAGTTTTCTATATTATCACCTCCGCCTTTGCTCTTAGGATATATGTGGTCTATATGAAAGTGTCTGAAGGCGAACTGTGTACTGCAACCCTGACACTTGCCTTCTTGTAAACCAAAGAGATAATGCTTATCGTTTAGTTTGTGCGGCTTGTAATCTGTGTCAGTGCGTTGTGGTATATCAGTTCTAAAGGCAATCTTGTTTTCATAAAAGAGTGTATCTTTACCTTCTATTTCCTTACCGAGACGAAATCGTACCAAGTCAAACGCTATTTTAGATATATCTATACCTATCCACTGACGGTTTAGCTTCTCTGCAGATACGCAGGTGGTTGCACAACCGCAGAAGGGGTCAAGCACTATATCGCCTTCGTTGGTGCTTGCTTTGATTATACGGTCTACCAGTGCTAGAGGCTTTTGTGTAGGATAATTTACTCGCTCTTTGGGAGATATATGCCCGCCTGATGGTATATCAACCCAAAAATCTTCTGGTATCTTACCTTTCTTAATGTATTGCTCTCTGATTGCTTTGTTTTGCAACTTTCCCTCTGTAGACCATATTTTAGCTTTTGTGCCTTTGTCTGTGTGTAACGATTTGTAAGGTATCCTAATTAAGTCAGCATTGAACACAAAACTCTCTGTTTTTGCGTATCGTAATATAATATCGTGCTTTTGTGGGAAATTTTTTCTTGAACCGCTGGGTCCGGTATATGCCCAAACTATTTCGTTTCTAAAGTTCTTTTCACCAAAGATGCAATCAAGCATTATCTTTATATAGTGGCTCATTGTAGGGTCGCAATGATAGTAAATGCTACCTGTATCTTTGAGTATTCTGTGGCATTCTATAAGACGCACTGCCATGTAGCATAAATAGTATTTGTTGCTCTTATGACCTACTAATCCTACTCCTGAAAGGTAACTGTGTAGCATAGGATGCTCATCTGCTATAAGACCCACCCACTCGTCCTTTATGTCCTCTGTGCCGAATATGTCTTTGAAACTAGCACCCTCTGCAGTACCGCCTATAGGTGCTGTAAAGTCTTTATTCTTGTTGAATGGAGGGTCTAGGTATATAAGATCAATGGCGTTACTGTTTATGCCTCTTAGTATCTCCAGATTGTCTCTGCAGAATACACTCCTGTTTCTGATAGTAGATTGCATTGCGTCCTCTGTAGTAAAATATCAGTGCTATAGTTATAATTGTAATTGTAAACCTATACACATAATCAAATAATCTTAAGTTCACGCAATCTAGACATAAGATAAGGCATATCTCTGTTACCTTTGATAGCGTTGCAACTCCCGCAGAGTAACTGTAAGTTTTCTATGTTATCACCTCCGCCTTTGCTCTTAGGATATATGTGGTCTATGTGGAAGTGCCTGAAGGCGAACTGTGTACTGCAACCCTGACACTTGCCTTCTTGCAAGCCAAAGAGATAGTGCTTATCGTTTAGTTTGTGCGGCTTGTAATCTGTGTCAGTGCGTTGTGGTATATCAGTTCTGAAGGCAATCTTGTTTTCATAGAAGAGTGTATCTTTACCCTCTATTTCCTTGCCTAGACGAAATCGTATTAAGTCAAACGCTATTTTAGATATATCTATACCTATCCACTGACGATTTAGCTTCTCAGCTGCTACGCAGGTAGTAGCACAACCACAGAAGGGGTCAAGCACTATATCGCCTTCGTTGCTACTAGCTTTGATTATGCGTTCTATCAGTGCAAGAGGCTTTTGTGTAGGATAATTTACTCGCTCTTTTGATTGACTATTAATGATGTTTAACTCTTTTTCTCTAAGATAAGTCCAAGTGTCACTCTCCACTACGCCTTTGTTTTTTACATATACTACCTTATAGTGCTTTTGTTGATATTTAGTGATAATGTTATTTGGTGTATTTTCTATATCATATATGAGTAATTGCCCTTGTCCATTCACTACGTTTGTATGGTAGGGTTTATAGCTTCTCTTTTTTACATACAGAGGATTGAATGTATAAGTTTTGTTTTTACTGTAGAAGATGATAATATCATGATTCCTCTGAAAGAATCTTGATACATTTGTCCATTTTCCATAGTGCCAAGTAATTTCGTTTCTAAAGTTCTTTTCACCAAAGATGCAATCAAGCATTATCTTTATATAGTGGCTCATTGTCGGGTCGCAATGGTAGTATAAGCTACCTGTATCTTTGAGTATTCTGTGGCATTCTATGAGACGCACTGCCATGTAGCATAAATAGTATTTGTTGCTTTTGTGACCTACTAACCCTACTCCTGAAAGATAACTGTGAAGCATAGGATGCTCATCTGCTATAAGACCCACCCACTCGTCTTTTATGTCCTCTGTGCCGAATATGTCCTTGAAACTAGCACCCTCTCCATTACTGCCTATTGGTGCTGTAAAGTCTTTATTCTTGTTGAATGGAGGGTCTAGGTATATAAGATCAATGGCGTTACTGTTTATGCCTCTTAGTATCTCCAGATTGTCTCTGCAGAATACACTCCTGTTTCTGATAGTAGATTGCATTGCGTCCTCGGTGGTAAAATGTCAGTGCTATAGTTACAAGTATAAACCTATACACATAATCAAATAATCTTAAGTTCACGCAATCTAGACATAAGATAAGGCATATCTCTGTTACCTTTGATAGCGTTGCAACTCCCGCAGAGTAACTGTAAGTTTTCTATATTATCGCCCCCGCCTTTGCTCTTAGGATATATGTGGTCTATATGAAAGTGCCTGAAGGCAAATTGTGTACTGCAACCCTTGCACTTGCCTTCTTGCAAGCCAAAGAGATAGTGCTTATCGTTTAGTTTGTGCGGCTTGTAATCTGTGTCAGTGCGTTGTGGTATATCAGTTCTGAAGGCAATCTTGTTTTCATAGAAGAGTGTATCTTTACCCTCTATTTCCTTGCCAAGACGAAATCGTATTAAGTCAAACGCTATTTTAGATATATCTATACCTATCCACTGACGATTTAGCTTCTCTGCAGCTACGCAAGTAGTTGCACAACCGCAGAAGGGGTCAAGCACTATATCGCCTTCGTTGCTACTAGCTTTGATTATGCGTTCTATCAGTGCTAGAGGCTTTTGTGTAGGATAATTTACTCGTTCTGATGATTTAGGGTCTACAACTTTTATATACTGAACGGTTCCTATTCGGCTACCTTTTATTTCTAATACTAAATCATTCGCACTGGGTAGGCGGTTATGTTGTTTTTTGAACGCATTTAAATAAGTTGTAAACCTTTTGTCATGGATGGGCATATTATCCCCATAAATCTTGTTACCCACTATATATTTTCCCCATCTTAGATAGTTCATTTGATTCTTATAATTTGATTCATAAAGTGGGTTAAAAGTAGTTTTATTACTTTTTGCATACAATAAAAGCGTATCGTGCCTTCGGGGATACTTGTTTGCAGGTTGTATCCAAGAACCTTGATGACTCCAAACTATTTCGTTTTTAAAGTTCTTTTCACCAAAGATGCAATCAAGCATTATCTTTATGTAGTGGCTCATTGTAGGATCGCAATGATAGTATAAGCTACCTGTATCTTTGAGTATTCTGTGGCATTCTATAAGACGCACTGCCATGTAGCATAAATAGTATTTGTTGCTTTTGTGACCTACTAATCCTACTCCTGAAAGGTAACTGTGAAGCATAGGATGCTCATCTGCTATAAGACCCACCCATTCGTCTTTTATGTCCTCTGTGCCGAATATGTCCTTGAAACTTGCGCCCTCTCCATTACTGCCTATAGGTGCTGTAAAGTCTTTATTCTTGTTGAATGGAGGGTCTAGGTATATAAGATCAATGGTGTTACTGTTTATGCCTCTTAGTATCTCCAGATTGTCTCTGCAGAATACACTCCTGTTTCTGATAGTAGATTGCATTGCGTCCTCTGTAGTAAAATATCAGTGCTATAGTTATAATTGTAATTGTAAACTTTGTTTAACTAACTACTATTAACGGTTTTGTTATAATGTTTGTATGGATTCAAAAGAACGTAAAGAACTCCTTGATAAACTAGAACAACAGACAAAAAATAGTGAACAAGAGCTAAAAGATAGTAAACAACAGCTAAAAGAGTACGGTGATAGGATATATGAGTATTATAAAGATAATGCCAATAACCTTGACCGCTACTTTCTCACACTGTCTAGTACTCTGTTAGTGCTAAGTATTGCATTTATTAATAACGCTGTAGATGTAGATGTTGCGACATGTAGATGCTTGCTTTTGGCTTCTTGGGGACTCTTTGCTTTTACAATCCTATCTGTAATTTTATCTTTGCAATTATCACAAGTAGCCATTAAGGAATATATAAAATATATAGAAGATAAAGAAAAGCAAAAAAAGCAAAAAAAGATAAAAAATTGGGATACTATAATCAACAAGGTCTTACCACGCATTTCTAGTATTTCTTTTATCGCAGCGATTGTTTGTTTAGTTATTTTTGTTGCAATCAATATATAAAAAGGAGGTAAAAATGCCGGAAGATGATGGTAAAAGAGAATCTAATGAGATAAAAAAGCGAGAAAAGAAAAGCTATAAGTTTGGTTTATATTTTAATCAAGGAGACTTGGATAATGAAGAAGATAAACCCAAGCCGAAAGATAAACCCAAGCCGAAAGATAAACCCAAGCCGAAAGATAAACCCAAGTCAGATAAAGAGAAGTAACAATGTCGGAAGGTAAAGATAAGCTAAAAGGTTCTAATAAATACACTCCCCGCCGTATTGTACCTTGGGGTGGCAGTTCAAGGTTTTATATTAACCACCTTAACGAACTGATTGAAAAAGGACAAAAGAATAGTTCTACCGAAAAACGCACATCTGAAGAGAAGAAGTAAAACCTCAGTGATTGCGTGATCTCTACATAGAATAAAGCACTGTTTGACCTTTTGGTTATCTAAATATAAACTGCAATTAGAAATGGTATCTAATACAAAGCAGTAGTAAGTAAGTAAGTAATAAGCAGTGCGCTCTCCAATATACGGGCTTTTAGGTGATACCGTCTTCCGAAGTCTACTGACGGTCAACTTCGTTGCTGGTATGTTGAGCAATATCAGGATGAGCGTAGTTGCTTGGCTAATTTTTGAGTTTACAAATTCGGCGTTTATGGTAGGGCTACTACTTGCTGTTAGAGCCGTGCCGAGTATACTACTCGGAGCACTAGGCGGCGCAATAGCCGATAAATACAACCGTAGATACGTACTAGCAATAGATAAAATACTGACTGCCTTTACCTCTTTAGCAGTGGCTATTTTAATAACTACAGGAACTCTTGAGTGGTGGCATCTGTTTATCATTGGGGTGGTTTCTGGAGTGTTTTATGCGTTTAGCGAGCCTGCGATCTTTGCGATGCTGGGCGAGTTTGCACCATATAAGTGGCTGACGCAAGCAAACTCTCTACGTTCGCTTACTTTACAGCTAGGTGAAGCAATAGGACCAGCAGCCGCAGGGTTTATAATCAGTGGGCTAGGTGCTCAATACGTATATTGGATAGTGAGTGCAATATACGTTTTATTAGTCGTCTTTATCTTACGCATACCCATTGGTATCAGTAGGGCAGTGGCAAATAGCAGTAAACGCTCTATATGGTTGCAACTCCGCGAGGGTTTGGGTTTTGTTATAAAAAACGGTGCACTGAGGTGGGTTGCTGGCATTGTGCTCATAAACAACTTTACAGGCGTGGCTATATTCCCGATACTGCCAAAATTTACTGTAGAAAACCTTGAACTAGGTGCATCTGCATACGGGATTATGAGCGGTACTATAGGCGCTGGTTTAATAGTGGGTTCGCTGTTAGTGCTGAAATTCGGACTGCCTTCTAGTAGAAGCCTCACTATTGTACTGACAGGTGCCGTATGGGATTCGCTTATGGTAGTTTTTGGGTTTCAATCTTCGTTATTCCTTAGTGTTGGGATTCTATTTTTCATGGGCGTAGTGGGTAGTATTTGGTTTACAGCTGCTGCTACGGTTTTTCATGAGCAGGCT
Organism: Dehalococcoidia bacterium; assembly: GCA_964274945.1. Lineage (GTDB taxonomy): Bacteria > Chloroflexota > Dehalococcoidia > Lucifugimonadales > Lucifugimonadaceae > CAXXBX01. The sequence continues at coordinate 206,012 of CAXXBX010000034.1, forward strand.
CCGAAGGCTATACATGCAAGTGCGTTGAGTGTGTTTGTAGTAGCTACGCAGTTTTTTAGCCTAGGCTGGCTATTCGGCGGGGCACTCGCCGAGCTTACAAGCATACAAATTACACTGATAATAAGCGCACTTGCATCTACACCAGTGGCTATCGCAGCGTGGCTATTCAGTAGAGCCTTTAGAAGAATCTAAAGAGCTTATTCAACAACATCTTTTTCTAAATAAAGCTCTTCGTTTGGGAAGAACTCACGCCAAGGCTGAAACATTTCAACGAATTCTATAGCCGCCTCTTCAGAAGGTAAATTACGTTCAGAGCGACCGGGGTCGTAACCCATAGTTTTTGCCATTGCTTCTATGCCTCCGCGTCTAGTATGCCTAACTCCGCCTACAACAAAGATTTGATCTTCATCGTACTCTACGCATAAGTTTAAACCTGTATTATGTTTTTTCCAGTAAAGTCTCATATTGCTTTATCCTTTTTTGTTTCTGTTTTCTGTTGTGATGTACATGCAAATTTTATCAAGTATCAAGTCTGCTAATTCCCTTTTTTGTACGATAGATTGTGGATATACGCTACCGTCGGGATAAACAAAAGTTGCTTTATTTGTATCGCTACCAAATGAGGAATAAGGTTTTGATATGTCGTTCAGTACGCAGAATATAGCGCCTTTATCTACTGCTTTGCGTTTTGCTTCTGCTACGTTGTGCTCGGTTTCTGCGGCGAATATAACCTTTATTAAGTCAGTGCCTGAAGAAGCAGCAGCGATGTCGGGGTTTTCCACTAATTCAAGGCTTGTATTTGTGTTTGTGCTACGTTTGATTTTTGTGTTTGTTTGTGGAGTAAGCACTCTAAAGTCCGCAGGGGCGCCTGCATATATAGCAACATCGCTACTGATAACAAGGTCAGTAACTGCGTTGTACATCTCTAATGCGGTTGTTACATTCACCACGTCAACGAGATGAGGTCTTGGCAGGGCAGACGGTGCGGTAACCAGTTTTACTTTTGCACCTCTATCTCTTGCAGCAGATGCTAGTGCAAACCCCATCTTACCTGACGAGCGGTTGCCGATATACCTAACTTGGTCTATCGGTTCTTGAGTTCCACCCGCAGTAACCACTACTTTACAGCCTTTCATATCACCGTTTTCACCGAGCGCTGTGGTTATATGCTGAACGATGTCTTGCGGTTCTGCCATACGCCCAAGACCAAAGGCACCAGATGCTAATCTACCTTCTACGGGTCCTACAAAATGTAGTCTGTGAACCTGCTTTAGAGTGTCTGTATTTTTTGCAACTGCAGGGCTGACAAACATATCAGCGTCCATAGCGGGTGCGATTATAACTGGCGTATCCAATTTTTTAGCGAGATACGTTGTAACGATCAGGTTATCGGATATGCCAAGTGCAAGTTTTGCTATAGTGTTAGCGGTTGCAGGAGCTACTACTATAGCGTCTGCGGTTCTGCCGAGTGTAACGTGATCGATCTTAGAATCGGTATAAGATGACCACATGTCGGATAAAACGTTACGATGAGTTATACTGCTAAACGAGTTATTACCGATAAACTGCTGTGCCGAGTTAGTTGTTACTACGTCTACAGTTGCACCTGCTTTTGTCATAAGTGATGCCAGTTCTACCGCTTTGTACGCGGCTATGGATCCGCAAACGCAGAGTACTATATTCCGCCCTTTTAGTGTAGGGAACTCGCTGACTAATGACACAGGCTTATGGTATGTTTAACGCATACGCTATACGTAAACCGTGTAAGGTTAGCTCTGTATCTACCAAATCAAAGCAAGATACTAACCCCGCTATAAAAGAAACCATGCCACCAGTGGCGATAACTTTAGGTTCTTTACCAAGGTTTAGGTGTTCCATTTCCTCTTTAAACCTATTCACCATGCCCTCTATAAGGCACACAAAGCCGTACATTATTCCCGATTGCATAGACGCAACTGTGTTCCTACCGATTATGGTTTCTGGTGGTTCAAGGTCTACTCTGCGTAACATAGAGGTACTTGTGTAGAGTGCGTCAAGGCTTGCCTTTATCCCTGGGGATATTGCACCGCCGATGTATTCGCCTTTAGATGTAACTGCGTTAAATACCGTTGCTGTACCTACGTCTACAACAATAGCGGGGCATCCGTACATGCTTTTTACAGCTAGGGCATCCATTACTCTATCTACACCTACGTCCTGACTACGGTCGTATATGACTTTTATACTTGTGCGTTTACCCGCGTTTATAACTGTGGGTTTTCTACCCAACAACTTCCATAGAGCAGTATATATAGTATGAGTAATACTCGGCACAACAGAACACATCACTGCATTGAATATTTGATCTATTCTAAAACCCGCGTATACAATAAAACCATGCAGTAAAAAAGCATACTCATCACTGGTTTTTTGTACATCCGTGTTTAAATTCCAAGATTTAACCACTTCAGCATTTTTGAATAATCCAACAGTAATATTTGTATTACCTATATCTACTGCAAAGAGCAATTTAGTTTCCATTTATTCTATTATACTGACTGTAAAGACCTATATATAAACAGTGTATATTATAAATTTACTTAATAAAATTATTAAAGGAGTGTACATAAGTTATGGCTACGATTGTTGACGGTTCTTATCTAATCGCAAGGACGCTAAAAGAAGAAGGTGTAAAGCATCTATTTTTTCTTATGGGCGGTCCGAATTATGAAATAGTTAATAACAGCGAAGATATGGGTATAAAATGCGTGGACTTTCGGCATGAGCAAGCTGCATCAATGGCTGCACACGCGTACACCAGAGTCTCGGGGCTCACTGGAGTAACTACTGCTGCTTCTGGTCCGGGCACACTAAACCTTTTAACTGGGCACTATAACGCCTTTATAGACCTCGCCCCGATGGTAACTCTAGGCGGCGCAGGACCGCTAGAAGCAGTCGGTAGTGATGGTTTTCAAGAAGTAGACCAAGCTTCTATATTTGCCCCTGTCAGTAAAGCGGTTATACGCCCGAACACTACCGCACGGATGCCCGACTATATATCTACCGCTTTTAGGCTTGCAACATCAGGGCGACCGGGTCCCGTATACGTAGATTGCCCAGAAGATATTTTATATAACCAAATCACCGACACTGAAGCTATAAAACCAGCCCGTGCCACGCTACGCTCTTCGCCCGCCGCCGATGATACGCTAATTAAGAAAACAGTAGAACTATTGATGAATTCCCGCTCGCCGATTATACTGGCAGGAGGTGGTGTCTTCTGGTCTAAAGGCTGGCAACAACTACGCGAACTCGTAGAACGATGTAACATCCCGTTTTATACCACGCCTTTATCAAGAGGGCTTATACCAGAGGATCACCCTATGTCGTTCCTCGGTGCACGCTCTACGGCGTTTAGAGAAACCGACTTCGTACTAGTCATCGGCACTAGATTTAACTGGATCATGACGTTCGGCAGGAGAATATCACAAAAGGCAAAGTTAGTACAGATCGACCTGCAACAAGAAGAGATGGGGCATAACCGCTCTGTGGACATAGCGATAACCTCCGACGCACGCCAAGCATTAGAACAGATAAACAAAACCATTGCAAATACCCCTTGCTTCAACAACAGTAAATTCACCCAATGGACAGAATACCTACACGCAACTAACTTAGAACGCATCAAAAGAGTTGAACCGTTAGAAAACTCACAACAAGTGCCAATACACCCTTTACGTCTTTGCAAAGAACTACGCTCACTACTAGATAGAAACTCTATTGTGTCTATTGACGGTAACGAAATACTCCACTACGGACGCCAATCCATACCCGCTTACCGCCCTGGCTCAAGGCTAAATTCAGGACCTACAGGATGCATGGGCGTAGGGTTACCTTATGCTATAGGCGCAAAGCTAGCCAGCCCCAATAGTCAGTGTGTTGCGTTACACGGAGATGGCTCTCTAGGCATGAACATACAGGACTTTGACACCGCAGTGCGGTATAACCTACCTATAACGATTGTAGTTTCAAATAACGAAGGATGGACAGCAAGAGTAGAGGGGCTACGTAAACCCGGCAGGGAACTGGGTTATACACGCTTCGACCTCATAGCACAAGCAATGGGCGGTTACGGCGAAAACGTAGAAGAACCTAACCAAATACGCCCTGCAATCCAAAGAGCAATGCTATCTGGCATGCCTGCTATAGTTAACGTGAAAACCGACCCGACGGCACGCGCTATATCACAGTTCGTAGGCTCCAAAATGGAATAAAATATATAAACTACTAAACGATACTGATACCTTACTCTCGTTAAATTTGCAACCAAAACCAGACAAATATATCACTAAATTAAGTAAAATCTCTACATAATCTAACCTTTTATTTGTGAATTTAAGTTATCATATTGTGTTATGTACTCATATATAAACGTACAACCAACTTAGAATATATAAGCAATTCTCTGCTGGAGATATATAAATTATGCTCAAAATAAATGAAATAATGCAACACAGAACGAAGATTTATGTAGGTTCTTTAATACTGATCTTTGTGTTGGCTACTGCAGCTGTGGTCTCTCTCTTACTGCCTAGAGAGAGAGTAGAAGCAGATGAAGCCCCTTTTGCATCATTCCAACCGTTTGAACAATTTGAGTTTTTATACCCGCTAAGCGAAGCATCTTTTGCAAGTTTTCAACCGCTTTATCAAGTTAACCAGCCTGTAGTAGTGGATCTAGGTGCAGATAGAACTGTGGACGAAACGGACGCAGACGTTGCCCATGAATTCACTATATCTTACGCAAACGGCGCTACAATCACAACGCCTACTGTGTTTACAGTTTGGGCAATGAGTCAGGGAATACCACCATTAACGGCGGTAAATGTTACAATCCCCGCTATGGTTAACTCGGCAACTTACGCTATAACCGTGCCGGGTGATGATTTTAATGAAGGCGATAGAACTTACACCGTTGAAATAGCACAATGCACACAAAACGGTAATAACTGCGACGGAACACAAGTTATGACAACAGACACCCTAACACTGACTGTAAGGGAAGACGATGGTCCTCCAAGCCTATCAATATCCCCCGCTGATACTGCTATTACAGAAAAAGAAGGGCAGAGCGTAACCTTCACACTAACAAACAGCGAAAACGCACAAGGCAAGCTAATAGTACCCGTTACTGTAGCAGGTATCACCGCATCTACTGACGACTTTACAGTTACAGGCTTAACAAACGGTAACCTTGAAATTGCTAACGGAGATACAACAGGATCTTTTACCATAACCTTAGTTGATGATAACCCTCTAGAAGGCTTAGAAACGCTTACCGTAGAGTTTGGTGATGTAGTTGCCGAAGCAGGCAACCCAAAACCTGCGTTTACCCCACAAACGTATACTATTACTATTGAAGATACAGACACAGCAACAGTAACAGCATCTCTAGTTGGTTCTTTCCTTTTAAACGAAGGCGATAGTCGTGATATAACTATATCATTAGATAAACCTGTGTCTACTGACGTGGAAGTGAGGTGGACTCTCACTGGCGGAGAGGACGATTGGGCTCCATACAGTGGCACTGTTACTCTGCCTGCTGGTGTAACATCCACAACGGCTCGGGTTACCGCAATAGTAGATGATATACTAGAACTTAATGAGGGCAATCCTCTGAGTCTTGGGCTTGTAAACCCAGTAGCCCGCGTTAGCACACAAAACCCAGTTGGTCGCTTCTTATTTATACCAAATGCCGACATTGCAACTCCATCCTTTAAGGGTGATTTTACAGTAGTTGAACAGGATGCCGATTTTAAGGTTAACCTTGAACTATCTTTAGATAAACCTGTAGATGCCTCTCATACGTATAGAGTAATTGCTACGGAGACTTCAAGCACTAATTCACCAATACCACCTGTTGATGTGTTTGTTGAGAGTCTTGTTCTGAGTAAGGCGTTTGAACTCACTGTCCCTGCCGATAAAGTTGTTAAAGGCGATAGGGAATACACACTCGGTATAAGCAGTTGTACGCCTAGTAGTCTTCAGTCCAATTTGTGTGATTTTGTAGCCTACACAGTCGTTACAGCCAAACTAACCGTTATGGAGGATGACGATAAGACTGTTATCAATGTATTGCCATCAGACCTTACTCCTGATGTTAGAGAGGGTGAGAGTTTAGAGTTCCGCGTTGTATCTTCCACACCTGTTGCTGACACTGTCAGCTTCTCCGTTGTAGCACAGCACGTTACTACTGAAGCAGTAGACTATGCACTTTCAGGTTTATCTGGCGGTGTGTTAACTATAGCCAAAGGTGCAACTGTTGCAACGTTTACGCTATCTGCCACACAGGACGATATAGTAGAACCCAACGGTGAAGAGTTAACGCTAGTAATAAACAACTTACAAACTGCAATATCGCCTGCACCTATATTTAGCAATACCACCTATACAGTTAATATTATTGACGATGGTGATTCTGCAACAGTAACAGCATCTAGAGTTGGTATTAGTCTTATGCGCGAAGGCGATAGTCGTGGTATAACTATATCCTTAGATAAACCTGTGTATACTGACGTTGTAGTGAGGTGGACTATTACTGGCGGAGAGGACGATTTGGCTCCATACAGTGGCACTGTTACTCTGCCTGCTGGTGTAACATCCACAACGGCTCAGGTTACCGCAATAAATGATGATATATTAGAACTGGCTGAGAACTTCCCTCTGAGTCTTGCGCTTGTAAACACAGTAGCCCGCGTTAGCACACAAAACCCAGTTGGTACCTTCTTCAATATAGTAGATACTGACGGCACAGTTCTACGCTTTAAGAGTGATGTTACAGTAGTTGAACAGGATGCCGATTTTAAGGTTAACCTTGAACTATCTTTAGATCACCCTGTAGATGACTCTCATACGTATACAATAACCACTACGGAGACTTCAAGCACTAATTCACCAATAGAACCTGTTGATGTGGTTTTTGAGAGTCTTGTTCTGAGTAAGGCGTTTGAACTCACTGTCCCCGCCGATGATGTTGTTAAAGGCGATAGGGAATACACACTCAGTATAAGCAGTTGTACAGGTACTCTTTGTGCTGCTGTATACATAGGAGACACCGTCAAACTAACGGTTATGGAGGATGATATAGCTCCTGTAACAATGGCTGTTGTTATCAATGTATTGCCATCAGACCTTACTCCTGATGTTAGAGAGGGTGAGAGTTTAGAGTTCCGTGTTGTATCTTCCATGCCTGTTACTGAAAGTGTCAGTTTCTCCGTTGTAACACAAGACATTACTACTGAGGCAGTAGACTATGCAATTGCAGGTTTATCTAGTGGTACACTAGCTATAGCCAAAGGTGCAACAGTTGCAACGTTTACGCTATCTGCTACACAGGACGATATAGTAGAACCCAACGGTGAAGAGTTAACGCTAGTAATAAACAACTTACAAACTGCAATATCGCCAACACCTATATTTAGCAATACCACGTATACAGTTAAGATTATTGACGATGGTGATTCTGCAACAGTATCTGCAGTGAGTGCTATAACGCTAACAGAGGGTACATCTGGCAATGTGGCTGTAAAGCTAAATAAGCAAGTTGACGAAGATGTTACTCTGCAGTGGACTATAACAGGCACAGATCCTAGTAGCGACTTTGATGCTGTAAGTGGGCAAGTAACACTTACTAAACTTTCTACATCAGAGGTGCAAATTCCGCTCCAAACGAAACAGAACAGTATAGTGCAAGCAGATAGAAAATACGGGCTTACACTAGTAATTAATCCTGCTGTACTCGGTGTTGGAGTTACACCACCTTCTGCCGAGTTCATAACCGTAGCAGATGACGATATGCCTGTTGTTATCAATGTATTGCCATCAGACCTTACTCCTGATGTTAGAGAGGGTGAGAGTTTAGAGTTCCGTGTTGTATCTTCCATGCCTGTTACTGAAAGTGTCAGTTTCTCCGTTGTAACACAAGACATTACTACTGAGGCAGTAGACTATGCAATTGCAGGTTTATCTAGTGGTACACTAGCTATAGCCAAAGGTGCAACAGTTGCAACGTTTACTCTATCTGCTACACAGGACGATATAGTAGAACCCAACGGTGAAGAGTTAACGCTAGTAATAAACAACTTACAAACTGCAATATCGCCAACACCTATATTTAGCAATACCACCTATACAGTTAAGATTATTGACGATGGTGATTCTGCCACTGTATCTGCAGTGAGTGCTATAACGCTAACAGAGGGTACATCTGGCAATGTGGCTGTAAAGCTAAATAAGCAAGTTGATGAAGATGTTACTCTGCAGTGGACTATAACAGGCACAGACCCTAGTAGCGACTTTGATGCTGTAAGTGGGCAGGTAACACTTACTAAACTTTCTACATCAGAGGTGCAGATTCCGCTCCAAACGAAACAGAACAGTGTAGTACAAGCAGATAGGAAATACGGGCTTACACTGGTAGTTAATCCTGCTGTACTCGGTGTTGGAGTTACACCACCTTCTGCCGAGTTCATAACCGTAGCAGATGATGATATGCCTGTTGTTATCAATGTATTGCCATCAGACCTTACTCCTGAAGTTAGAGAGGATGAGAGTTTAGAGTTCCGCGTTGTATCTTCCATGCCTGTTACTGAAAGTGTCAGCTTCTCCGTTGTAACACAAGACATTACTACTGAGGCAGTAGACTATGCAATTGCAGGTTTATCTAGTGGTACACTAGCTATAGCCAAAGGTGCAACAGTTGCAACGTTTACTCTATCTGCTACACAGGACGATATAGTAGAACCCAACGGTGAAGAGTTAACGCTAGTAATAAACAACTTACAAACTGCAATATCGCCAACACCTATATTTAGCAATACCACCTATACAGTTAAGATTATTGACGATGGTGATTCTGCTACTGTATCTGCATTGAGTGCTATAACGCTAACAGAGGGTACATCTGGCAATGTGGCTGTAAAGCTAAATAAGCAAGTTGATGAAGATGTTACTCTGCAGTGGACTATAACAGGCACAGATCCTAGTAGCGACTTTGATGCTGTAAGTGGGCAGGTAACACTTACTAAACTTTCTACATCAGAGGTGCAAATTCCGCTCCAAACGAAACAGAACAGTGTAGTGCAAGCAGATAGGAAATACGGGCTTACACTGGTAGTTAATCCTGCTGTACTCGGTGTTGGAGTTACACCACCTGCTGCCGAGTTCATAACCGTAACAGATGGTGATTCTGCCACAGTAACAGCATTGAGTGCTATAACGCTAACAGAGGGTACATCTGGCAATGTGGCTGTAAAGCTAAATAAGCAAGTTGATGAAGATGTTACTCTGCAGTGGACTATAACAGGCACAGATCCTAGTAACGACTTTGATGCTGTAAGTGGGCAAGTAACACTTACTAAACTTTCTACATCAGAGGTGCAAATTCCGCTCCAAACGAAACAGAACAGTGTAGTGCAAGCAGATAGGAAATACGGGCTTACACTGGTAGTTAATCCTGCTGTACTCGGTGTTGGAGTTACACCACCTTCTGCCGAGTTCATAACCGTAACAGATGATGATTCTGCCACAGTAACAGCATTGAGTGCTATAACGCTAACAGAGGGTACATCTGGCAATGTGTCTGTAAAGTTGGATAAACAAGTTGATCAGGATGTTACTCTGCAATGGACTATAACAGGCACAGACCCTAGTAGCGACTTTGATGCTGTAAGTGGGCAGGTAACACTTACTAAACTTTCTACATCAGAGGTGCAAATTCTGCTCCAAACGAAACAGAACAGTGTAGTGCAAGCAGATAGGAAATACGGGCTTACACTGGTAGTTAATCCTGCTGTACTCGGTGTTGGAGTTACACCACCTGCTGCCGAGTTCATAACCGTAACAGATGATGATTCTGCCACAGTAACAGCATTGAGTGCTATAACGCTAACAGAGGGTACATCTGGCAATGTGGCTGTAAAGTTGGATAAACAAGTTGATCAGGATGTTACTCTGCAGTGGACTATAACAGGCACAGATCCTAGTAGCGACTTTGATGCTGTAAGTGGGCAGGTAACACTTACTAAACTTTCTACATCAGAGGTGCAGATTCCGCTCCAAACGAAACAGAACAGTGTAGTGCAAGCAGATAGGAAATACGGGCTTACACTGGTAGTTAATCCTGCTGTACTCGGTGTTGGAGTTACACCACCTTCTGCCGAGTTCATAACCGTAACAGATGATGACCATCCTGTATCTTTTGGTGCTGATCAGGATACTACAGAAACTGATGTTGATTCTACAGTTTCTATTACCTTGTCATACCCACAAGGTGTTTCATTCAATTCAGATATAACGTACACGCTTACGTTTACAGAAACTACAAATAGCGGTATAGCAATAGCACCTGTTAGTTTAACTATAGCTAACGGTGCAGAGTCAGGTTCGGCTAATGCTACTGTAACAGGTGATGAAATAGTGCATCTTGATAGAGTTTACACAGTGTCAGTTACTGCATGTGCTGATGGCGGGGTTGGTCACTGTGCAAGAATTGTAAGGACAGATACTCTAGAGCTAACTGTTAAGGAGGATGATCAGTTATCTATAGCCTTTGTTGGAGATACAACAATCACTGAGGGCGATCCGCTCCCAAGCTTAAAAGTAGAGGTTAAAGAGGCAAGCCCATCATCTGACATAACCATACCGTATATAGTAAGTGTGTTATCTGGTGGTGCAGTAACTCCGCAAGAAATCAGCAGAGATGAAATTACAGTAACATCCGCAGGATGTACATCACTACCATGCAGTGTTGATGTTACGTTCAGCGCTAATACTTTGGATACTACTGACGATGATATTGTAGAAATATTTGAAGATAAGTTAATAGTTAGTTTAAACAGTAAAGACGTCAGCATTCAGTTAAATCATGAGTTTACAAAAACAGAAGCTGCTATAGTGGTAAAGGATAACGATAAAGCCACTCTTAGCATCGCAGACATACCGCCAATCAATGAGGGTGCTACTGCAGATATTCAGATAAGTTTGGATAAGGCACTACCTGTAGCCATAACTGTTACAGTTAGTGTAAATAATAGTCCGCTTGTTACCTCAATAACACCCGAAAACTTTATTATACCGAGTTCATCCACTACTGCTGTTAATGTGCAACTGGTAATAAGAGACAACGATGTTGTAGAGCGTTCTAAGATGTTTAATGTATATCTCACCGCCGCTACAAGCGCAAACGTTGATTTATCAAATATACTCACTATTGTTGAACTTGCACAGGTAGTTACAGTTACAGATACGGCGGATACAGTTCAAGCATCAGTATCATTGCTAAATCCACCTGCTGGAAGTTCATATAACGAAGGCACCACAGTAAGATTGCGTATAGCATACGATAGTGGAACTGTAGATGAAGATATAACGTTTAGTATTGCTGAGGGTACTAATGTTGAGCCTGCAGGTACTACCACGCGTCAATTGGTATACTCACATAATAGGGAGGTAGTGCTACCCAAAGGTCAGTCATCTGTTGACTTTCAGGTTACATCAAGCCGAGATGATATCGTGAATAGAAACCTCAGAACCGACTATTGGCTCACTATCAGTTGCAGTAATGATTTATGTGGCAGTAGAGTAATCTCTAGTGGCACGGCAGCTATGTTCTCAGTAAGTGATGATGATATGGCGAGTCTAACATTAGATGCACAAATCCGTTCTGTGGCAGAGGGTGCTCAAATTGCTCCCTCTTTAGTCCTAGATAAAATATCTGAGCAGGATGTAATAGTGGAGTTTTCTACGCTTTCACAGGGAGATACATCTGAGTTGGCTGATAAAACAGTCGGTGGTAGCTCTCTAAATACAGTAAGAGTTACAATACCCGCTGGGAGTGTTAGAGCTTTGATTCCAATCGCAGCTGTTGACGATGATGTAGTAGAAGGTGATGAGACGTTTAACTTAAGCGATTTTCGTGTAGTAACAGGCGATCGTGTTCTAAACACTATTTCAAGGTCTCCACAAATGTTTACAATTACTGATAACGATGTGGCAGATATAACAGTAGCTAGAGTAGGTTCTGGTAGCGTTGCAGAGGGTGGATCAGTGAGTTTTAGATTTGCTATTTCAAAAGCAGTAGAGCAGGGAGTATCGTTATCGTGGTCAATAGCTGACCCCAACGGCGATATTAGTGACCCCAAGAGTGGCACTGTTCAATTTGCAGCTTTAGACACTGCTGCTAAAGTTGTAGATATTACAGTGGCAGATGACGTTATTGTAGAGGCTCAAGAAACGCTTACATTCCAAGCAACTGCGCCTTCACCTGCTGTGCCCCGTGTATCGCTTACTGGTACTACAGCATATCAGATAGTTGTGCCAAATACAGATAAAGCAACAATAGAACTTGCATCTACAACATCAACTGCGGCTGAGGGTGGCTCTATAAGTTACACGCTGAGATATGCTAATAGTGTAACAGTAGATGCATCAGTCAGTTATAAGGTTACTGTTACAGGTGTATCTGCAAACGCAGATGTAAACAATATAACCATTCCAACAGTGTCTATACCTAGCGGTAGTAACAGCGTAATAATTACGCTAAATGTATCTGATGATAGCGTTGTTGTAGGCAATAGGAAGTATTCAGTATCTATTGAGAAGGATTGCGGTAGTGGGCAGAATATAAATGCATTATGTAGAGATCATGTATCGGGCACTCCTTCAACAGAGTTTACTGTTGCAGAGGATGATACTGCACCGACAGTTACGTCAACATCTTCTAATAGCGGAGTGAAGTTCACATCGCGTCCAACTGAGGTAGAAGTAGAGGTATCAGAGCCTGCGAGCCCAGAAGTTGAACCCGATAGCACTATACAAGATAGCGTCCTTGTTCAGTTTAGTGGATCGGATTCTGCGGACATAAAGAGTTTGAAGGCAGAAGATGTGAGTGGAGAGAGTGCTGTGCCTTCTGCACCTAGTAGGGTGAATTTTGTGAGTTCGTACGATTTGGCACCTGTTGATACTAGTAACGCGGAGATATCAGAAGTAGATGCTACAGTATGCTTGCCATTAAATGGTGCGTTCAGGTCTGATAGAATATTTGCGGTATACCATTCGGCTGACAGTGTTAGCTGGGATCGCTTGCGTAGTAGTATCAGTGCAGAGCGAACACACGTATGTGCAGATACAGAGGAGTTTTCCTACTTCGCACTTGGGTACATTCAGCTCTCAGAAGATGAGGAGGATCGTCTATTGCCACCTACTGGTGGAATACTACCTAATATCGGGTTACTCTTACTGTTAAGTATTGTAGGTTTTGCGTTGTTGCTTATGGGTGGTCTATACGTATCGTTGAGGTTACGCTCTGCTACTGACAATATTACTAAGCAGCGTGTGTAAATGTAGTTGTGTCTTACCCTGAATACGTAAAAACTTAAGCCTACGGAGTTAATAGTCAGTATACTAGGTGCACATAAAGATAAACTACTAATATACTGATACCATACTCTACTCTAGTTATAAACCTGTAAGGAATATCACAAACACTAAGCTAATAAAAATATATAGCTAATTGAGTAAAATTTCTACATAATTAACCTTTTATTTGTGAAATTAAGTTAATATAATGTGTTATGTACTCATGTATAAACGTACAATAAACTTGTGAAATTATTACGAATGATAAAACATTCACTTATCGGGAGAAGCACTAATGGTAAATATAAAAACAATACTGCAGAACAGAACTAAGCTTTATATAGTGTTATTAGTAATGCTCTTTATGTTGGCTAGTGCATCTTTGGGCTTTATGCTAATGCCCAAAAACACAGCACAAGCAGGAGAAGCTCCCGTAGGACTCTCTCAGAATTCTCTTAACCGAATTTTTGTGCAACAACCCGTTGATTCCGCAACTGTTGAATTTGAGGCTACTAATCTCAATGCCCCTGAAAATGATATGGGATCGGTTTTTAATTTCGAGCTAATGTACGATGGAGGTGCCGTACTCGCGACTGATACGGTTTTTACAATTACGCCTGTGGGACAGGGCTCAACACCTTCATTAGCTACCTTTCAAGTTACAATACCTGCTTTACAGAATTCTCAGATGTTTGCTCTAAGGATTCCGGGAGATAATGTTTATACTGGTGATAGAAGGTGGAGCTATACCGTAACAGCATGTATGCAAAACAATATGGCATGTGACCCCACGAAAATCATGGTAGGGACTAGTCTACTATTGACACAAATGGAGGATGATCCATATCCGGTCCTATCAGTGAGTTCTGAGCCTCCTGCAGTTGGTGCTAATGCAATTAGCGAATCCGAAGATAAAAATATAGTGTTTACTGTAACAAACAGCGAAGTATCTACGTCAGATATAACAGTAGCTGTTGATGTAACTGGTGTTACTGCATCTGCTGGAGACTTTACAGTTACAGGCTTAACGAATGGCGAGCTTGGAATTTCACAAGGGGCTACTAGTGCCACGTTTGCGGTGATGCTTAACACAGATGCGGTGGCTGAACCTGATGAAACTCTTACTGTATCGTTTGGTGCTGTAACGGCTGGAGGTATAGTGCCTATGTTTACACCAGTTCTGTACACCATTACTATTAGCGGAGCTCTCGTGACTCAAAGCTTTGATTATCCTGTAACTGTTGATCTGGGTGCAGATAGGACTGTGCAAGAGACAGATACAGATGTTGCTCATGAGTTCACTATATCTTACGCAAACGCTCGTGTAATCCTTACATCTACTGTGTTGACAGTTTGGCCCGTGGGGCAAGGGCAGGAGGTACCATTAACAGCGGTAAATGTTACAATACCCACTATGGCTAACTCTGCGACATACGCTATAACCGTGCCGGGTGATAATCGTTATGACGGTGATAGGGTTTACACCGTTATGATAGCACAATGCACACAAAACGGTAACGCCTGCGAAGGTGCAGAAATTATTACAACAGATACTCTAACACTGACTGTAGAAGAGGATGAGGCGGGTCCAAGTTTATCAATATCACCTGCTGTTACTTCTATTACAGAGAAAGAAGGGGCTAGTGTAACGTTTACTGTAATAAATACACAGAACTCACAAGGTAAGTTAACAATACCCGTTAATGTAGCGGTGGGTACTGCAGTGGCGGCTGACTTTTCAGTTGCGGGCTTAACAAGTGGCAACCTTGAAATTGACGATGGAGCTACAATGGGCTCTTTTATGGTAAGTTTGACTGATGACAATGCCGTAGAAGCTCTAGAAACTCTGACAGTAGGGTTTGGTGATGTGACACCTGAAGGGGTCAACCCAAAACCTGCGTTTACCCCACAAACGTATACTATTACTATTGAAGATACAGACACGGCTGTTGTAACAGCGTCTGGTGGCGGTGCTGTTGTAGAGGGCGCTAGTCGTGATATAACTATATCGTTAGATAAAGTTGTACATACTGATGTTGAAGTGATGTGGACTATTACTAATGGACAAGACGATTTTACGGCTCATACTGGCACTGTTATGTTGAGTGCTGGTACAACATCAACGATGGCGCAGATCACTGCAACAGATGACTCTATAGTAGAAGTAGCTGAGCAATTTGATCTGGTGCTTGCGCTTGTAAACCCAGTAGCCCGCGTTAGTGCACAAAACCCAGCTGCTAACTTCTTATCTATTACAGATAACGACCAAGTAGTTCTAAGTTTTGAGAGTGATGTTAGTGCAATTGAAAACGGCGATGCGGACTTTAAGGTTCTCTTTAAGTTATCCTCCGATAGTGCTGTGTCATCATCTCATACGTATCAAGTAACGGCTACAGAGAGTACAGGAACAAATTCACCAATAGCACCTGTGAATGTGGTGATTGGCAGCGGAGTTACAAGTCAGGCGTTTGAACTGATAGTTCCTGGTGATGACGTTGTTAAAGCCGATAGGAAATATACTATCAGTATAAGTAGTTGTGCTGGTAGTGTTCTTTGTAGTTCTGTAGACATATCAGCTACAGCCACCCTAGACGTTATAGAAGATGATGATAAAGCAGCTATCAGTGTAGTACCTTCGGATCTTATTGTTGAAGTTACAGAGGGTAATATGTCGGAGTTTAGAGTTGTATCTTCTACACCTGCTGCTGAGACTATCAGTTTTACCGTTGTAACAGAGCATGTTAGTAGCGAGGCTGCAGACTTTACACTTGCAGATTTATCTGACACTACGCTAACGATAGAAAAAGGTAAGACTTATGCGGTGTTTACTCTAAATGCTTCACAAGATGATATAGTTGAACCCAATGGTGAAGAGTTAAAACTAGCAATAACTAACATAATAACAGCGATATCTCCAACACCGATATTTAAAAATATCACATACACAGTTAAGATTATTGATGCTGGTGATTCTGCTACTATTTCTGCTGGTAATCCTATAACAATAGCAGAGGGTGAGGCTGGTATTGTAGCGGTAAAGTTGGATAAGCAAGTTGATCAAGATGTTACTCTGCAATGGACTATAACAGGAACAGATCCAGGTAATGATTTTAGTTCAATAAGCGGTGATGTAGTACTGCCTAAACTCTCCATAGCAGAGGTGCAAATTCCGATTCAAACAGTAGAAAATACTATGTTCCAAGCAGATAGGAAATATGGTCTAATGCTGGCGGTTATGCCTGCTGTACCCAATGTTGCAGTTACACAACCTGCAGCCGAGTTCATAACTGTAGATGATGATGATAATGCTGGAGTATCTTTTGGTGCTGATAGAGAGATTACAGAAACTAATGTTGATGCACCATCCCCTATTACTTTGTCATATCCTGCTGGTGTTCAGTTCAATTCAGATATAACGTACACACTTACTTTTACAGAAACTACAAATAGCGGTATAGTAATAGCACCTGTTAGTTTAACTATAGCTAACGGTGACGAGTCAGGTTCGGCTAATGCTACTATACCGGGTGATGATATAGTGCATCTGGATAGAGTTTACACAGTGTCCATTACTGGATGTGATGATGGAGGTAGTGGTAATTGTGCTGGAATTCAAACATCAGATACCCTAAAGCTAACAGTTAAAGATGACGATAAAGCTACTTTGGGTACTGACGTAATGGCAGAGCTGAATGAGTCTGGCTCTACTGTGTTTAATGTAACTTTGGATAAATTGGTTGCTGTGCCCTTAACTGTTACGATTAGTGTAAATAGTAGTCCTCTTGTCAACTCAATACAACCGACAGTTGTTTCCTTTGCACGCTTATCTGCAGCTGCCTCTAGTACAGTGAGTCTTGAAATAAGTGATGACAACGTTGTAGAGTCTGACAAAGTTTTTGGGATACATCTTACAGCTACAACTGCTATAGCAGGTGTTAGTGATATTGCAGACATTCTTACTATTAATAACCCTGTAAGCAGTGTTACTGTTAAGGATAGTGATACTGTTGGAATGAGTGTGAGTTTGGTGAGCCCTCCATCTGGCAATGATTATGCAGAGGGTGCTACTATAACCTTACGTATATCGTATACTGGTGGAACTGTGGATGAGGATACGAGGTTTACGCTTGTTGAATCCACAACTGTTGAACCTGTAGGTAGCAATGCACGTCCATTGATTTTCCCTGGGAATAGTAAAGATGTGACTATAAGCAAAGGTGCGTCCTTTGTTGATGTTGAATTGACAACTGCGGGAGATGTTACTGTAAACAGGAACGTCAAGACGAACTATACAGTGACGGTAACGAATTGTAGTGGTAACTTGTGTGGACCTAGAATAAATACTGCTGGTGCAAATGCGAGTTTCTCGGTATCAGATGATGATGATTCCAGATTAACTTTGGATTCACCAGCTGTAAGTCGGACTGTAGTCGAGGGTGCTCAAGTTGTTCCTGCATTACTTCTATCTAACCCATATGAAGGTGATCTAACAGTGCAGTTTTCTACGCTTTCACAAGGTGATACATCCGATGCTGGTGATAAAACAGTCAACGGTGGTTCTGCAAGTCCCGTAAGTGTTAGAATACCAGCAGGGGACCTTAGAGCGTTGATTGACATTACTGCTGTTGACGATAATGTAGTAGAAGGGGATGAGACGTTTACCTTAAGCAATTTTGCCATAACAACTGCTGGTATTCCAAGTGCTATCGTAAACGCTATATCAGGTTCTGCAGGGTTTACAATTACAGATAACGATGATGCAGCTATAACAGTCAGTAGAGTAGGTAGTGGAGCCGTTGCAGAAGGTGGGACAGTGAGTTTTAGATTTGCTATTTCACAACCTGTAAAGCAGGGAGTATCGTTATCGTGGTCAATCGCTGACCCTGATGGAGACATTAGCGGTTCTGATAGTGGCACAGTTCAATTTGCAGCTTTAGACACTGATGCTAAGTTTGTAAATCTTGCAGTATCAGATGACTCTATTGTAGAGGCTCAAGAGACGTTTACGTTCCAAGCGAGTGCACCAGCACCTGTTGTGCCTCGCGTATCACTTACTGGTACTACAGCACACGCTATAGTTGTGTCAAATACAGATAAAGCGACAGTTGAACTTGTATCTACAACTGCGACTGCTCCTGAGGGTGGTTCTATAAGTTATACTCTCAGATATGCTGGTGGTGCAACAGTAGCTGAAGCAGTGAGTTTTGAGGTTTCTGTTACAGGTGTATCTGCAAATGCAGATCTAGACAATGTAGGCTTGCGAGGCGGGGGCTCAGGTACGGTTACTAATGGAGTTAGAAAGTTTACGGTGTCTATACCTAGTAATAATGCCAGTGTAGGCATTACTATAGACGTATCTGACGATAGCGTTGTTGTAGGTAATAGGAAGTATTCATTATCTATTGCGAAGGATTGTGGTAGTGGGCAGAATATAAATGCATTATGTAGAGATCATGTATCGGGCACTCCTTCAACAGAGTTTACTGTTGCAGAGGATGATACTGCCCCACCTGCTACAGCATCGTCATCTAATCGTGGTGTGAAGTTTGCATCACGTCCATCTGAGACAGAGGTAGAAGTATCAGAGCCTGCACAGGCAGATGTTGTGGCAAGTAGCACTATACAAGAGCGAGTTCTTGTTCAGTTTAGTACGTCCGCTTCATCAGAGATAAAGAGTTTGAAGACAGAAGATGTGAGTGGAGAGAGTGCTGTGCCTTCTGCACCTAGTAGGGTGAATTTTGTGCGTTCGTACGATTTGACACCTGTTGATACTAGTAACGCAGAGCTATCACAAGTAGATGCTACAGTATGCTTGCCATTAAATGGTGCGTTCAAGTCTGATAGAATATTTGCGGTATACCATTCCGCTGACAGTGTTAACTGGGATCGCTTGCGTAGTAGTATCAGTGCAGAGCGAACACACGTATGTGCAGATACAGAGGAGTTTTCCTACTTCGCACTTGGGTACATTCAGCTCTCAGAAGATGAGGAGGATCGTCTATTGCCACCTACTGGTGGAATACTACCTAATATTGGGTTACTCTTAATGCTGGGTATTATAGGTTTTGCGTTGTTGCTTATGGGTGGTCTATACGTATCGTTGAGGTTACGCTCTGTTACTGACAACAGGTTAAATAAGGTGTAATTTGTTAATTTACGCTCCTAAGGAGACTACTTCACCTAACGAAAAACGGGCGGCGTTAGCACCTCTCTTAGCAGAGCGTTTGGTGAAGCGAGGTCACTCGGTATACGTAGAGCATGGTATTGGTGAGATGTCTTACTTCTCTGATAGCGAATACCTAGCAGCGGGTGTAAATGTAGTTGGGTCTTATCCCGAAAATGTGGATCTTCTTTTGAAGGTAGGTAAACCTTCAAAGGGAGATCTGCGTAAATTGAAGCCTGGGGAATTAATAGTCGGTATACTAGGTTTAAATAAAGATAAATCACTACTTGAGAAGTTATCTAGCGCTGGAGTAACTGCACTGGATATGGCAAGGGTGCCTCGTATAGCTCGTGCACAGAGTTTAGACGTTATATCCTCTCAGCTTTCAATATCTGGTTATAAAGCTGTTCTGATTGCTGCCGATTCTATAGGGCGGTATTTCCCAATGCTGATAACTGCTGCTGGCACATTGCCTCCTATAAAGGTTATGGTTCTGGGTGCTGGTGTTGCTGGGTTGCAAGCAATCGCTACAGCACGCCGACTTGGTGCAGTGGTAACAGCGTTTGACGTCCGTGCTGCAGCTGCAGAACAAGTAGCATCTGTGGGCGGTATATTTGTATCACCACCAAACTCTAACGACTTGGAAACTACAAGTGGATACGCAAGGGCTCAAACAGAACAGGAACAGGAACGTATCATGCAGTTTCTTATACCCTACATAATTGAGTCTGACGTAGTAATAACCACCGCTTCTATACCCGATAGACCAGCACCTAAGCTTATATCTAAAGATACCGTAAAGCAGATGCGAGCGGGTTCAGTGATTGTAGATATAGCTGCAGAAACAGGTGGTAACTGTGAAGCAACAGAGCAGAATAAAGTCGTGCATATAAACAACGTACAGATTCACGGACCTATTAACCTGCCCTCACAGGTTGCTTCGCACGCTACATTACTATATAGCCATAACATATTTTCGCTTATTTCTACAATTTCAGATAGTGAAGGCAACGCTGTCATAGACCTTGATGACGAGGTTATCAGTAGTATGTGTGTCGTACACAATGGTAAAGTACAACTATGAGTAGAGGTTTTGTAAAATGGTAGATGAACTTATACAATCTCTTACAATACTTGTTTTAGCTATATTCTTGGGGTATGAAGTTATCACAAAAGTTCCTCCTACTCTACACACACCACTGATGTCTGGGGCAAATGCGATATCGGGGATAGCAATCGTTGGTGCGGTTACCGTTGCTTCACAAGGCGGTACTGTGGGGACGATTATGGGTTTGATTGCTATTATCCTTGCGACGATAAACGTTGTAGGTGGTTTCGCTGTTACCGATAGGATGCTTTCTTATTTCCAATCCAATCAAAATAAAACAACATCGCAGAAGTAGAGTATCGGTGATTTGTTAGAGGACATACTTATCTACGCACGAGATGTTGCTTATATTATAGCTGCCGCATTTTTTGTATTAGGGATTAAGTGGTTATCTTCGCCAAGCACAGCCCAACGCGGTAACAGACTTGCTGCATTTGGTATGCTTATTGCAGTTGTAGTAACGCTTTTGAGCTTAAACGTCTTAGAATGGTGGGTTATAGTAGTGGGGATTCTGGTAGGTAGTGCGATAGGTAGTATTCTAGCAAGATATGTAAAATTCTTGGCAATGCCGCAATTAGTGGCAGTATTCAATGGTTTTGGTGGTGGAGCGTCAGGGCTTGTAGCCGCCGCTCAAACACTTAAATCGTTCCAAAGCGACTTTTCTCTAGGAGCAGTAGCCATAGTGAGCATAATGCTATCTACGGTTATAGGTACTGTGACGTTAACGGGGTCTTTTGTTGCATTTGGTAAACTACAGGGTATTCTTCCTGCTCAAGCTACTCTTTTTCCTCTTAGAAACGTTGTAAATACTGCTTTATTTGCTGTGATTATAGGTTTGAGTATACTAACAGCGTTCTTTGTGATTACAAACGATACCAATATTGTAAATTCTACTACTTTATGGCTTTTCTTAGCAGTGGTGATAGCTACCCTGATATTAGGTATAACTCTGATACTACCCATTGGTGGGGCAGATATGCCTGTTGTCGTCGCTCTTTTAAACTCTTATTCTGGTATCGCTGCTTCTGCTGCTGGGTTTGCAATCGGTAATAACATTCTTATAGTTGCGGGAGCTTTAGTCGGTGCTTCTGGGTTAATACTTACAAGAATTATGACTAGAGCAATGAACCGTTCATTATCTAACGTCATGTTAGGGGGCTTTGGCGCCACTACGTCAGTGCAGGGTAGTACAAGTCAAAAAGGCGCTTTGCGTTCGGTAAACGCTGAAGATGCAGCTCTAATACTGGGATACGCTCGCTATGTTATATTTACACCAGGTTACGGACTAGCAGTAGCGCAGGCACAGCACGCAGTTAAAGAACTAGCCGATCTACTAAAACATAGAGGCGCTCAAGTACGCTACGCTATCCACCCAGTTGCTGGCAGAATGCCCGGACATATGAACGTACTACTCGCAGAAGCTAACATCCCTTATGAAGAACTCAAAGACCTAGATCAGGTAAACAACGAATTTGAATCTACAGATGTAACTGTTGTCATCGGTGCTAACGACGTTATAAATCCAGCAGCACGTAACGATACTTCATCACCTATATACGGCATGCCGATACTCAATGTAGATAAATCAAAGTTCGTTATAGTAATGAAAAGGTCGATGGCAACGGGGTTTTCAGGGGTAGAAAATCAGTTGTTTTATACGGAAAATACAGCAATGCTTTTTGGAGATGCAAAAACCTCTCTGGAAGCTATATCAAAAGAAATAAAAGAACTTTAATAAAATATACGCTAGAATACGTAACACAAAATACTGTATACTACATAAATAAGTGGTGAGCCCTGTGGGATTCGAACCCACGACCGACGGATTAAAAGTCCGCTGCTCTACCGGACTGAGCTAAGGGCCCAATTCCAAGCTATCATATATTGATTGAAAGAATGTGAGATATGACTTTAGATTTAATTATAAAAAATTCGCAAGTTTTAGATGGTACTGGCTCCAAACCACAAAAAATAGATGTCGGTATACTAGGTAAAAAAATAGAACATATCGGCAAACTTGAAAACGTCACTGCCAAACGAGTAATTGATGCCAATGGATTGGTACTTTCACCCGGTTTTATAGATGTGCATGCACACGCTGACGCCGCACTGCTTATAGACGGTAAACATAAAAGTGGTATTCTACAAGGCATTACAACAGAAATAATTACACCCGATGGAATAGGTTTAGCACCACTATCAAAACCTAACTATCTACAGCATAGGCAGTACATCTCGGGTATACTCGGTTTACCACCAAAAGATGTAGATACTTCTTCTATAGACGCCTTCATGCGTAACTACCACTTGCGCACCTCATGCAACGTTGCAATGTTCTTAGGGCACGGTCCAGTTAGGCTACAATCGGCTGGCTTTGCGGACGTACCCTTAGTAGGCAATCTACTAAAAACCGCTATGAATATCGTAGAAGAAAGTATGGAACAAGGTGTCTGTGGCTTTTCTACAGGGTTATCTTACTACCCACAGTCATACTCTGATACTAGAGAAATTGTAGAACTGTGTAAAGTTGTGGCACGCTATGGTTTACCTTTCTCAATACATCTACGTAACCATAATACTGACAGAGCAATTGAAGGCGGCGGTGTATTAGAAGCTATAGCGATTGCCAAACTTAGCGGTGTAAAACTTCACATAGAACACTACAGAACTCAACCAGAAAGTGCAGGTATGTTACAAGAACTGCTAGAACCCGTAGATATGGCAAAAAAAGAAGGCGTTGATATAACACTGGAAACTTACGGATACCCCGTGGGGTCATCTTACCCTGCACAGTTTTTCCCCGGTTGGGTAAACGAAGGCGGTACTGACAAATTACTCAACCGACTCGCTGATAGAAAACTAAGAAAACAAATCTTAAAAGCACTACAAACTCAAATGCCCCAAGGCGTTCAAGATAACTGCTGGACGTGGATAGGCTCCGAACAAAACGCACGATTCCAAGGTATGTCTTTTAGCGACACCGCAAAGATACGAAACGAAACTGTAGAAGACATGGTCATAAACATGATGCTTGAAGAAAACCTAACATGCGGTTTTAGAGGCTTGCCACCAGAGAGTCCTATAATTTGGCGGCAAGTTGAAGCTGACATTATGCAGACTATGCAACGCGACGATTACATGATAGGGTCCGACTCAATATCTGTAGGTAGTATGCCACACCCTCGTGCTTGGGGTTGCTTCGCACGTATGCTCGGCAGGCTACGCCGAAGGCACAACATACCACTCCCAACACTTATACAGCGCGTAACACAAAACCCAGCCACCAGATTCGGACTCAAAAATAGAGGAATCATAAAAGAAAACGCCTACGCAGATATAACTATCTTTGATGAACAACACATCAACGATACTGCAACATTTGAAGACCCAATGCAACCACCCCAAGGCATACAGTTCGTTATTGTTAACGGTGAACTCACAGTAGACAACGAAGTATATACAGGCGCACTATCGGGCGAAGCTATTCGCAGTAACTCATAACTCTATACTTTAAGGAGGTAATTTTGTCGGATTACTATTTTGGTCCTAGAACACAGTTCTGCTACCTTGGAGAGTCCACTTATCAAGAACTGGCAGATGCAAGTTTTAGTATCCCGCAGGATAAAGAACAGTATTTAAGAGACCGTTCATTTGACGTCTCACATATAAAAATACAGTGTAGTTTTGATATCACTAGTAAATGCGTTATAGGTAAAACTACTTTGAGTATTACCGCTTTAACTGACAACGTACGCTACATTTCCTTAGATTGTGCTGATACCGTTGTGAGCAAAGTCTCGCTAGAAGATGAATATCTGGAATTTGAATTATCAGATGATACTCTAAACATTTGGTTACCAGAGGCGTTAACTATCAACAAACTCGTAAATGTTACTGTTGAGTATAACTCAACACCGCAAAAAGGTATATATTTTATCACCCCTGACGAAGATTATCCTAACAAGCCTACTCAGATATGGACTCAAGGGCAGGATACCGATAATCACCACTGGTTTCCCTGTATAGATGAACCTAACGGCAGGCTTACCTCAGAAATAGTTTGCACCGTGCCTAAAGGCTGGCGTGTTATATCTAACGGACAGCTCATTGATACAACCTACAACGAAGATAGCATGACTTTCCATTGGTATCAGGATAAACCTCATGCCGTCTACTTAATAACACTTGTTGCTGGTGAATTCAGTAGGGTAATGCTCCGAGAAGATTCACCGAGTATAGACTTTTATTGCGAACCCGGACGAGAGGAAGATGCTGCACGTGCATTTGAAAACACAGTTCCGATTATAAAATTCTTTGAAGAAACTACAGGAGAGCCGTATCCATGGGCAAAGTACTCTCAAGTAGCTGTACAAGATTTTATATTTGGTGGTATGGAAAATACATCGGCTACTACGCAGACAGATTTAACTTTACACGACGCCAAAGCTCATAAAGATTTTTCGTCGGATTTTCTTGTTGCACATGAAGCAGCGCATCAGTGGTTTGGAGACTTAATTACCTGCAAAGAGTGGGCACACGGTTGGCTAAACGAAGGTTTTGCAACCTTTTTTGAGGCACTCTGGCAAGAATATCTCCATGGTAGCAATGAATACCTAAATGAGCTAATCACAATGCAAAGAAGTTATCTTTCTGAAAAATACCGCCGTCCAATAGTATGCCGTAGGTATACCAACCATACAGATATATTTGACAGGCATTTATACGAAAAAGCAGGCTTCATATTACATATCCTACGCCAAGAACTAGGTGATAAAGACTTTTTCAATTCTATAAAGCACTACGTCAGCCAAAATAAAGGACGTAACGTTGTAACTATAGATCTGCAACGTGCAATTGAGGAAATAACACATCGCAATATGGAGTGGTTCTTTGAACAGTGGTTATACTGTGAAGGGCACGTTGACATAAATATATCCTATACTTGGGAAGATAACAAAGAACAAGATGGTAGTGTATCTGGTGGATGGGCTCACTTTTCTATAAAACAAAAACAGGAAAGACTTTTTAGATTCTCCAGCCATATATGGATACACGACGGTGAAAAAGCAAATATATACCCTGTAAAAGTAACAGAACAGCAACAAAATATATCGTTTAAATTTGTTAAAAAACCAAAGGCAGTTATGTTTGATCCGCTGTTGAGTGTACTAAAAACAGTTGAGTTTAAGCGACCTCGTGAAATGCTGATATTCCAAATACAAAACGGTTGTAACGCTGCTATATGTATAGAGGCAGCAAATAACCTAGAAAAAGAATCTTCGCAAGATGTTATAGATTCTTTAAGCTCTACTATGTTTAACCACTCTTTTTGGGGTGTTCAAGCGGCAGCAGCTATAGCGTTAGGCAATATTCGTACGTCTTATGCTAAAGATGCCCTGATATCGGCGAGTAGTCTTACTAATTTGAAGGCGAGGCGGGCAGTAGCAGCGGCACTAGGTAAGTTCCGCTACCATAAAGATACCGCAGATACACTTGCAAAAATGATATTGAATAACGAAAGCTACTATGTTTCAGCAGCTGCAGCTGTTGCCTTAGGCAACACGCAGGTAGAAGGCGTTTTTAATGTTCTCTGTGATACTCTTGAAAACACTGAGTCACATATAGATGTTATCAGATGCGGTGCATTGCTAGGATTAGGCAATGTTAGAGATAAAGCTGCACGTGATATAGTATTAGAGTGGACAAAACGCGGTAAGCCTCAACGCACTAGGGTTGCTGCTATCTCCGCACTCGCTAAGCTATCACAAGAGGACAAATTTACTGTAGAGCATATAATTTCACTCTTGTACGATAGTTGGTTTCAAGTTAAAATAGCTGCTACATCGGCACTTGCGCAATTGAACGCACAAGAGGCAATTCCTGAACTAATGCTTCTTTCACAAAGAGATAAAGATGCAAGAGTAGCTCGCTTGGCACATTACGCAATACGGTCAATTCAAAAAGGTAGTTCTGTATCTCAAAATATACGGTCACTAAGTGATAGGGTAGATAAACTCCAAGCAGAGAACCTTTTGTTAAAAGAGCAGTTAAACAAACTCTCAAGTAAGCTAGAAGATATTCTAAGTTAGCTAAATCGTATTTACCAAATTACGCAAAAGGATAAAGTAGTATATGTTATTTATGCTATATTTGTTTTTATATAATATTTATACAATACTTTTTGCAAAATAAAATTAAAAATCATTTGCGGTAATATAAACATTGTCAGTTAAAGCAGTTACTCTAAAGTGTAATTAATATCAATACTACAGTGATGATCAGTATTGATACTATAAAAGTGGTTATAGTCCGCGTTCTATTTACTTTATTAACTAAAGTAAACCTATCGTAGTAATAGTAAGGTGAAATCGATTCTTGAAGGCGTACCCTTTCTTGCCTTGGGGCAGTGCCTAACCCGAATAAAAATCCAGCTATTAATCCGCCCAAGTGAGCTGTGTTGTCTATAAATGGAACAGCAACACCTATTGCGATGTTTATGAGCAGTATAACCGCTAGCGATAAAAACGAAGCTTGTGCATTTGGACCTATAGATTTCCTATTAATAATCAGGTACGACATAAAAGCCCCCGCTGTTCCGAAAATAGCTCCACTCGCCCCAGCACTTACAGTATTAGGTGTAATATTTGTGTTTAACAAAATAGATGCTATACTGCCAGTAGAACCCGCAACAAACCAGCAAACGGTAAAAGATATAGAACCAAAAGCTAGTTCCACGATTCTTGAAAAAAGTATTAAACTCAGCATATTAGCGAGTATATGCACCCCGCCAATATGTATAAACATAGATGTTACAATTCGCCATACCTCTTTGTTTTCAATAACAGCTGTTCTGTTATTTGCACCCCAGTTGTAAAGAGTTTCAATATTATTTGAACCACCTGTAAACTCAAGTATCATAAATACAATAACACATACAATGAGTATGATAAAAGTTATAGGTGTTTGTTTTATTTTTTGTATATCTAAATATCTATCCATAACACACACATAAATCTAGTTGTTATTACTATTAAAACAGTCTATTTAATAATATAATTTAACATTGTAAGTTAGGCAGTGAGTTGCCACAGGGTAACCTGAATTTTTAATTAAATTTATTATAGGAGTTATTAAATGAGTTTAAATATTTTTAGTGTAGATATTTCTGATTTGCAGATGACTAAAAGCGTAAGTCGTGCAGATGAAAACGTAAAACAACTTATGGAAGTAATTTCTAATATGCAACCTAATACGGCTAAAGCCATAATACCTGAAGAAGGTGAAAGTACTAGAAAACTACGCCTCGCACTGATAAAAGCCGCAAAGATACAATCAGTTCAATTACAGATAAATGTACTAAAAGACGGTAGAATTCTGTTTGCATTAGGTAAGCAAGAAATCAGCAATATGCGAAAAACAAACATGCCAGAACGTAAGAAAAAGATACAAGAAAAAGCGATAGAGTTAGGTAAATTAAATAAAACTGTAACTATACAAGCAATACTAGATTCATTAGAAGAAGATTCTACAACTTTCTATGGAATAAAGCGACCTGGTACTACGGTTAGTTCTGTCATACGCAGTATGCCCAACTTTGAACGCACTAGTAAAGGCGAGTATATATTTAAAGATGTCTAGCAGTTTACACAACTGCTTGCATAAGATCCAATTTAGGCATTTGCGTTATAACGCCTTTTTCGTGCGCCATAGAATATAGAGTTTCTAGTGCTTTTATGCCCTCTTGCCCCATGTCCAGAGTATCATCGTTTACATACATCCTGACAAATTGAGTTGCATCTTTTTTACTGATACCTCTACCGTATTTAAGTGCATAGTCTATTGCCTCATCTTCATATTTTCGCGCTGCGACTATACTTTTAGCGAGTAAGTTTGTAGCTGATTGTGCTATGTGTATGGGTATATTACGCGAAACAACGTCTATTCCCAGAGGTATCGGTAGACTAGTTGTATCAAACCATCTTTTGCCTAAGTTTAGCACGGGATAGAAACCTCGCTGTTCATACAGTATTTGTCCTTCATGCAGGAGTATGCCAAAGTCTACCTCGCCACTAGCAACAGATTCTTCAACTCTGTCAAAATTCAGAAACCTCACAGCTCCAAAATCAGGTGCAAATATACGGTACAAAAGCCAAGATGTAGTATTCTTACCCGGTACACCGATAGTTGCACCTTTGAGGTCTTTCTCTATCTTTGGGCTTTTTGATACCACTACAGGACCGTAGTTTCTGCCTATAGATGCCCCGCAAGACATAATACGGTAAATATGAGATACAGCAGGGTAACGCGCTGCTGATATAGCGGTTACGTCAAGTTCACCTGTAGATGCCATAGTGTTTAATGATTCTATATCTTTTATGCAGTGCTGTATTTTAAAGCTTTTAAGGTCTACACGTCCTGAGGCTATGCCCCAAAACATAAAGGCATCATCGGCGTCGGGGCTATGTCCAAATGTTATAGTGCTTGTTTTCATGCTACTTCTACTGCCGACTGTTCAACAATACTGTAGTCAGTTAGACGTTCTGTAGGTTCAAATCCTACATCTTCTATAAGAGCACGAATCTCGGCTATGTCAGTTCTATTGAAAAAGCCTGCTGATAACATAACGTTTTCGTCAAAGAGCGTGCCGCCAAAATCGTCAGCACCAAAGTGTAGAGCTACTTGCCCTGTTCTTTTACCCTCAGAGAACCAAGAAGCTTGAATATGTGGAATGTTGTCTAACATTAAACGCGAAACAGCAATAATCCGCAAGTAAACATTAGGTCCTGCTTCTTTGTGTACCTTACTTGAGAGTGCGGTGTTCATAGATTTATACGACCATGGAATAAAAGCGGTGAACCCGCCACCATTTTTATTCGTAATTGCCGATTTTTGAATATCGCGTATATGTATTATCGATTCAATAATATCTTCTGCTTCTTCTACGTGACCGTACATCATGGTTGCAGTAGTTTTAAAGCCTACTTCATGGGCTTTAAGGTGTACTGTTGCCCAATCTTGCCAAGTATCTTTTGGTTTAAAGCGTGAGATTTTTTGCTTTACTCGGTTAGAGAGTATCTCGGATCCGCCTCCGGGCATGGTAGTTTGACCAGCATTCCAAAGAGCCGAGAGCACTTCCTTAATCGTTTTACCAGATACGTTGCTCATCTTATGTATTTCTGGTGCAGACCAGAAATGAGGTGTAATTTCTGGAAATCTACGCACACTCTCTTCAACCATACTTGTATAGTAATCAAATGGTATATTACTGTTGAGCCCACCTTGCATAAGAACAGTTCTGATACCTTTTTCTCTTGCACGCGCTATTTTGTTTATTACCTGTTCAACTGTGTAGGTGTATGCAGAAGGGTCACTAGGGTCAGTTTTGTAAAATGCACAAAAAGAGCAATAGGCATCACATATGTTAGTATAGTTTAAGTTGGTATCAACTACATAAGTTACAGTGTTTTTAGGATTATGGAAAAATCTGACTTGTTGGGCTATAGGCTGAATTTCAAGCAGTTCTGCTTCACGCATTAGATAAACCCCTTCATTGAATGAAAGAGATTCTTTAGATGTAATCTTTTGTTGTATATGTTTTATATTTATCGGTGTGGTTTTTGTAGTCATTTGAGTAATGTAGTATCAGATAATATAGTTTTATTTAGGTAGATTGTTAATTTCAGTATAGAATTTTTTAAAGGTATTAATAGCCTCAAGATGTTGATGTGTTGCAATTTTGTAAAAGAATCCACCTAGATAGTCTTCTATTACGCTACTAGGGATTGACTTTGAAGCGCGTTCTAAGGCTATTTTCGGTATTATGTTGATTCCTTGTTTGGTAGAGTATGCAATTAATTTTGAAATTTCCTCAACTTTCCTTACGTCCATATCTCTCCTTGCTCTCCACACTGCAAATATAAAAGGTAGAGCGGTCATTTTATTCCATTCTTCTGCAAGATCGTATATGTAAGTGTAATTATGTTGTGAATTTCTTAATGCGAGTGCATTATCACCTATTATCAGTTTAGCCGTTATTCTACTATCGTCAAGTGGTAGATATGCTTTTGGAGTAATATGCCAAAAGTGTGCAAACAGTATGCGCAGGAGAATAAAAGAAGTGACTGTTTGGGAAGTTACTCCTATGTACTGATTATTGAGTTCTTGGATTGGTGTTTTGCAAAATAGCAGTACACTCTTGGCTTTAGCATGCACGCCGATACAGAGGTTTTGCATCGGTTGAGTTATTTTTTCCAAACGTATAGCAGAAACAGTAGGTATTGGACCTGCTTGAATTGCTCCAGATTCAATAGCGTTAGCCATTTTGCGTGGCGTTAGTGACACAAACTCAAAACCAGAGTCTGAGGGTATGCACCTATAGAATACCGCACTGTTTATATAGGGCATATACCCTATACGCACTATTTTAGAACTTATACTCTCTGATAAAATTTATATTTACTCTGTTGCTATTAGTTATGGTGGAATTTTATTTCTTTATATAGAGCATTTCGCTCTACGGGAATACGCCCTGCATCTTGGATGGAGTTTATCATCATTTTGCGTGTCCGCCCGATAGGTGAGTCAGCAAGTGCAGCGTGAGCGATTCTTTCCTGATCTATTGTGCCGTCTAGATCGTTTGCCCCAAAATTTAGTCCTATACTTGCTAAGGATTCACCTAACATGACCCAGTAGCTTTTTACATATTTTATATTGTCTAGCATCAGCCGTGCTGTGGCTATCATTTTTAAGTCATCTATAGGTGAAGTGTGCCGATTGCGTAAATTGGTGTAACCAACTTGATACTTCAAAGGTATGAATGCAAGAAATCCTCCTGTTTTATCTTGTAGTTCTCTTAGCATTAGGAGGTGTTCAACACGCTCTTGGAAAGTTTCTATGTGTCCATATAGCAGTGTGCAGTTTGATTGTATGCCCATTTTGTGTGCTAGCATGTGTATCTCTAGCCATCTTGTTGCGTCTGCCTTACCGGGCAGTAGCATTTTGTGGACGCGTTTAGAGAACACTTCTGCACCACCGCCGGGCATTGATGAAAGCCCTGCTTCCTTTAGTATAGTTAAAGAGCGTTCTGGTGGTATCTTCCAACGGCGGTGGAAGTAGTCTATTTCAGATGCAGTAAAAGCTTTTATCTGTAGACTGGGGTACTTTTCTCTTATAGCAGTAACCATATCTACATAGTATTGAAACGGCCAAGTAGGATGGTGACCTCCAACGATATGTACTTCTTGCATATCGTCACTAATCGTATCCAATACTTGTTCAATACTCATTTCATAAGCATCGGACTGACCGGGTTTTTTAGCGAAATCACAGAATTTACAGGACAAAACACATAAGTTAGTCGGATTGATGTGAGCGTTTAAAACAAAGTAAACTTTTTTACCTGTTAATTGTTGTACAGCGAAATCCGCCATACGCCCAACTGCTGCAAAATCTTTTGTATCTAACAGAGCTACGCCTTCACTGACTGTTAAACGCTCTCGGCGCTGTACTTTATCCCAAATAGGATATAATTTCGGGTCGTTAATATATATTTCTGGTGTTTGTTGTGTTAATACTTCTTCCAGTAAGTTTGCCATTTTGCTCTCACTTTCTTTTGAATATCGGGATCCATTTCAAGTGGTTCTTGATACCCATTTTTCCATGTTGCGTCTATCCCCATAACGCCTGATCTATATACCATTATACCTTGTAAGTATAACTTAGAAAAGATAATATCGGTTGCACAGTCAAAACGAGTAAATATACCCGATATAAGTTCTATTCTATTGTGGATATTTATGTCTGGTGAAACAGCAACTACTATTTTAATTGTTTTAAATTTTGGGTTATTCACTATATCATTGACTATTATTCTACCTCTATCTTTAACTTTTACTACAAGTAGCGTGTTTTGTAAGAGTCTAAATTCTAATACACCAGATGGTAAGTCTGTTTGTTGTACTGTAATGGTTGGTTGATTATTTTGGTTATTCTGCTTTTCTGTTGCGTTGATAACCATTTTTGAACCGCGGTGCATAGATTCACCTGTGAAATCAAGTGTATCCATAGAAGTGCGTTCTATGAGTCTGAAGTCTGTTGATGCATTAAAATTTCTCGCTATTGCCTGTAGCACTGCACTGGGGTCTCTTGGGTTCACATTTGAATTAACGCATATTAAGGTTTTTGTTAGTGAGAGCTGCCCCTGCCCAAGTATACCGAGTGCGGTTTTCACAGCCTCCCTTTGATACCGCTCTTCAATAGATATTACCAGCAGGTTGTGAAATCCAGCTTCATAGTATGCCCAGATATCGTTAATTTCCTTATGAAGAGTTTTTATCAGTTTACCAACTATCATTTGGGAAGCATCGCCTATATATTTATCCTCCATAGGTGGCTTACCTACTATTGTCGCGGTGTAAATGGGGTTGCTTCTGTGTGATATACGGGAAACTCTAAAAACAGGAAATAGTGCTGCTTCAGAGTAGTGCCCAAAGTGATCGCCAAATGGTCCTTCAATGCGTTGGGTGTCAGTTGGGACGGTGCCCTCTATAAGAAATTCCGATTCGGCGGGGACTACTAGGTTATCTGAGGTTTTAAATACTCTAGTACGACTCCCTCGGAGAAACCCTGAAAAACTTAGTTCATCAACATCTTCTGGCAGGGCAGTTATTGCACTGATTATAAGAGCAGGGTCAGTGCCTATAGCAACAGCCATAGGTAAATCCCTGCCGAGCTGTTGTGATTGTGCATAGTGAAAGCCACCACCCTTTTGTATTTGCATATGCATACCAGTTGTATTACTGTCAAATATTTGCATACGGTATATGCCCATATTTGGTTTGTTATTCTTTGGAGAACGACTTATAACAACTGGCAGAGTTATAAAACGCCCCCCATCTTTTGGCCAACACTTCAGTGCTGGTAAAAGGTTTAAATTAACGGGACTTTGCTCTCTGTGCCTGACTGCAGGTTTTAGTAGCGTTTTTCGTGGTAGCATTTTCACTAGACGTAGTAGCATTCTTTTATTTTTCCAAATGCTTCGTGGTGTTGGAGGTAGTATTTCTTCAGCAAAATTTACTAGTTCTTCACCTATCTGCTCAGGATGCCTACCTAGCGCTAATTCAATTCTTTTCTCTGAAGCCAAAAGGTTAATAGCAAGAGGATAACTGGAACCTTGTACATTCTCAAACAGTATAGCAGGTAGCCCTTGTATAACCGCTTGATGTGCTATTTCAGTTATTTCAAGATCGGTACTGACTTGTACAGTTATTCGCTTGAGTTGCTTTTCTTGTTCTAATCTCTTTATGAATGAAGCGAGGTTTGAATGACTCAATTAGGTCCGCTCCAGCGCTTTGTAGTGGATGTAGTTATTCCAAGGTGATCGAGTACTCTACTAGATATCATATTTACTAGGTCGTCTACAGTTTTAGGTTTGAAGTAAAAGCCGGGTGAAGCGGGCATTATTGTAGCACCTGCCTGTGCTGCGCTGAGCATATTTTTTATATAGGTCAGGCTAAGTGGTGATTCTCTCAAGACTAGTATTAAAGGTCGGCGTTCCTTCAGACATACTTCCGCCGTTCGTTCAATAAGCCCTAATGAAACTCCGTTAGCAATACGCGATAACATACTACCAGAACAAGGTACTACAACCATACCGACAAATTTAGCAGAGCCGCTAGCAATACGCGATGCTACATCTTTCTCTGCAAACATTTCAAACCTGTCAGTAGAGTTACTTATACCACTCCAAGCTGTTATTGTAGTAGTATCTTCTTCCAGTTTACCCGATAGTGTTATACCAGCTTCTACTGCCAAAACACGCCTTGCAGATTCAGAGACGACACACGATACCTTGTTACCTGTATCCATTATACCGAACATTACCTTTTTAGCATAAGGCATCCCGCTAGCACCACTTAAAGATACTATGTACTCTCTTAAACTCATATATCTATCATTTTAACAGTACGTCTATGCAAACAAAGACACTAAATATTACCGATATGACACCATTCATTGTAAAAAATGCAGTATTCAATTTTGATAAGTTATTAGATTTTAACAGCATATTTTCATATGTCAGTAGAATTGTTGTTACAATCAAACCAGCGTAGTATATACTACCAGATTCCAGTAAAATACCAGCATACAAAAGCAGTAGCACGCTAATTATATGCAGGATACGAGTTATCCAGATAGCTTTTGATATTCCAAATCGTACGGGTATTGAGTATAGTCCTTCTTTTTTATCAAATTCGTAGTCGCTTATTGCGTATAGAATGTCAAAACCTGCAACCCATAGCATACCTGCTAAACCTAAGAGTAAGAATGCAAAGTCAAAACTACCTATCATTGCCAGTGATACCGCAGGAGGTACAATTAGATACACTGTGCCGATACCAAAATGCGATAGCCAAGTAAATCGTTTCATAAACGGGTAGATAGTCATAACTAATACCGGTATGGGGGAAAGTATAAGTGCAATAGGCTCTAGAAATACAACGGCTGTAAAGTAAATTATAAGCGATATAAACATGTATACGTATACTTTATTTGTGGTTACTTTACCCGAGGGTATTGTACGCGACGCCGTGCGTGGATTTTTAGAGTCTATTGTTGTATCAAATATTCGGTTAGCCGCCATTCCGAACGTTCGGATACTTACCATTACGACTAATATTAGTAAGAATTCATTTATAGGTGGCAACCCTCTCGCTACTAGAAATACTGATAGTATGGCGAATGGCAGTGCAAATACTGAATGCTCAAATTTAACTGTTTCTAAAAACAGCCTAATGCCATTAAAAAAACTCCAGTTCCGCATAGACTTATACACAGCTAAAAATTATTTCCTACCAAAGTTAGTTTCTAGAATTGCCTGCGAGAGGTGTAGCATTGTTGGTCTTCCGTGTGGGCAAGTCGTTGGATGTTCACATTTTTCCAGTTCTTCTACAATTCTGATAC
Organism: Dehalococcoidia bacterium; assembly: GCA_964274945.1. Classification (GTDB taxonomy): domain Bacteria; phylum Chloroflexota; class Dehalococcoidia; order Lucifugimonadales; family Lucifugimonadaceae; genus CAXXBX01. The sequence continues at coordinate 241,636 of CAXXBX010000034.1, forward strand.
ATTCTTCAGTTACAAGTGATTGACCCGCACGTACAGAGGAGTGGCATGCGGCAGTGGCTAATATCCTTGCACGCCAATGCTCTGGAGGGTAATTGCCATATATAGAGTCAAGCATATCAATAATGGTTTTGCTAAAACTGACGTTGTCTTTGTTGACCATAAGTCTGGGAACTTCGCGTATTACTATAGAACGCTCTCCAAATCCTTCTATTACAAACCCGTTTTCTTCAAAGACTTTGTAAGCGTTGTATAAAACGTCCGTGAGGTGTGGTTCAATCTCTATTAGTTCGGGCACAAGTAGAGTATGCTTCCGGTTTTTATCTTTTTTTGATTGATTCATGAGGTTTTCATAAACTACTCTTTCATGAGCTGCGTGTTGATCAAGCAGATAAATTCCATCTACACCGTCTGCTACGATGTAGGTGCTATGTACCTGACCGATTACGCGTAAAGTAGGTATTACTTCTTTATGTGTAACGTTTTCACTGATTATATTAATGTTGTCTGTACGATTTGGTTCTATGTCAGTAGTACGCGTTACATCCGATTTGATACTATCTACTGTTGTATGTTGTGGGCTACTATTTTGGGGTGAGACAGGCCATGCGGGGTTCAGACGCCATAACCTCCCGCTTTTCTCTTCTTGTGGTGTTAGAGTATTCTTTATCTTTGGTATAGGGCTAGACTTTACTAATGCATCTCGTATACTAACCTGTACCATAGAAAATACTAGATCTTCTCTAAGAAACCGCACCTCTGCTTTAGAAGGGTGGACGTTTACATCTACATCGGTAAGCGGGCAATGGATAGCCACAATCGCTATTGGGTAACGGTTTTCTGGGATATAACTGGCATACGCCTGTTTTACAGAAAATATAACTTTACTGTTGGCAACCCAACGATTGTTAACTGATACAGTTATTGCATTGCGGCTTCTGCGCGTGATTTCAGGTGCGGAGACTATACCATTTACTTTAAAGGCACTGGTAGCATCTAGCTGTTTAATAGGCATTAGCATGTTATATACACTATTACCGTATATTAAGTTAGCAGTACTTTGTAGATCGCCTATGCCTTGTGTATTGAGTCTCTTTTTACTATCCACATTCAACATAAAAGCGACGTTCGGGTATACAAGTGCAAAATTTGCTACTAAACGAACAATTCGCGATGCCTCGTTTGATTCAGAGGATAGAAATTTTAAGCGTGCAGGGAGATTCTTGAATAGGTTGCGGACTGTTACTTCTGTCCCTTGGCTATAACCTGCGGGGTTAACTATAGGTTTACCGCCGTAGCTGCACTCACACCTTGCACTATCCATATCTTTACCTGTTGATGTTAAAACCTCTACTTGTGCTACAGCAGCGATTGAAGGTAGTGCTTCTCCTCTAAAGCCTAGTGATTCTATACTGTTTAGTGATGAACTGGATGTTAGTTTACTTGTGGCAAATCTTTCAAACGCCATTGCAATTTCGCTTGACGCTATGCCGCACCCGTTGTCAGCAACAGATATTAGTCTAGTACCACCTTGCTCAATGTTAACTGAAATTCTTGACGCACCTGCATCTAAAGAATTTTCTATTAGCTCTTTAACAACTGAAACAGGGCGGTCTATTACTTCCCCCGCAGCAATACGTGATGCTTGTGATTTACTCAGTACTAATATCGGCACACAAATTCTCCAAGAATTGATAATCCATTACTAGCTAATTTTACGTAATTTTGAAAGTAGGAAGAAACTCAACGCCATTGTAAATAGTAGAAATCCTAACCCCGCTGTGGCTGCTCTAGAGCCAAATACTTCCATTGCAACGGATAAAGGATATATACCGATTGATATTATGCTGAAAGTCATCATAAACACACTCATTACCCGTGCGCGATAATCTTGGTCGCTGAACTCCATTATGAGAGATTGCCCTAGTGCCCACCTACCTGCTTCCCCTAGCCCTAGCCCAACCATAGCGGCTAGCCCAACCCAATAAATAGGCACGCCAGAGATAATAACTAGTGATAACGCAGAAATAAAAGCCGAACAAATTAGTATAAGACCTCTTCGTTGCCCACTTCTAAGGCTGGCAACGATGAAAGAGCCGCCCAGCCCGCCTAGTCCTGCAAAGAGCAATAACCAGCCTACTTGACTAGGATCAGCGTTGTAAACGTTCTTTGCAAATACTTGAATTAACATTCTAAATGGTATAGAAAGCAGAGCTGCTAGCATACTGTATACAATCAGTAGCCTCAGTAACCTATTACTCCTTATATACAACAGACCAATATATATGTTTCTCACTACCGATTTATTGTTAGATGAGTTATTGCTGGGCTTCATTTTAGGCACAGTAGCGGTGAAACCCATAGAAGCTATATATAAACCTGTCATGCAAAAATATACTATGTCTGCCCCAAGACTGCCGTAAATTACCCCTGCTATACCGGGGGATACAACTGACATGATGCTCATTGCCATTGCATTGAGTGATACTGCGTTAGATAAATGCTGGGGTTTTACTAAAAGTGGCATTATCGCTTGCCGTGCGGGCATCTGGAAGGCAAATAAGGCGCCTTGCACCATTGAAGAAATGAACATATGCGACCAGTGAAGAGAACCTATAAAGAACAAACCACCTATTGCAAACGCATTTAGAGCGCTTAAAAACTGACAAGCTTGTATAACAGTCCGCTTCTCCATCCGTTCTACCAAAGCACCACCAAATAGAGCAAACAAAAACATAGACGGGGCAAACCCTACGCTAACTATACCAGTAATTTGTGCACTGCCTGTTATTTCATAAGCAAGTACACCACGTGCAACCATTTGCATCTGCACAGCACCCATAGAAAATATTAAGCCTAACCATAGCCTAAGATAGTACGGATACGTAAGCGACTCAAAAGGTCTATACAACCATGGTGGTATAAAACTTTTATTTTGGTTGTTATTTATTAGTAAACGTTCTTTTCAAAAATTTCAGTGCCACTCTTACCATAGAGTAGCGGGTTCTACAGTTGTAGGCTCTATTCTAATTCTTGTATACGTGAATCTAGTTCGTCAACTTTTAAGTAGTTTTCGTTAAAGAGCGCATATGCCCGATCTAGATATATCGCACAAAGTTCGCCCGATCTAGGATGGTCGGTTTCAATCAATTCGGCTATTCTACTTATATACCTGTTATCAGACACTACTTTACCAATTTCACGGATTGTGTTTATTTCTTCCTTTAATCCTGATGTATCGTTGTACTCTTGTAGATAGCGTATTTTGCTTAGTGAAACTGTTACTTCTTTTAATAGCTCTGCTTCTGGCATTAGCAAGTAATTAATTGCTTTAGTATCTTCATTTGTCAAGGCGGGTGTGCTTCCTTTTGCCCTTTGTGCCTTTGCTGCCTGTTCACACAGTTCCTTATATTCCATCATTATGGAGTAAAAGCTTTGTAAAAGACTTTGTGTATCTTGCAAGTCAAACTGTCCACAAAATATAAGATCGTCGTGTCTTTTTTTTGCTTCGTCTCTAAGCCATTCTGCACTTGGTACCTCTTGTGGTATAGGTGGTAACATAATTGCTTTCATGTTGTGTGTGAGCTCTTCTAATGAGGTGATGTTTGCTAAGGAAGTTATATTACTTAATGCAGAAATTAAGAAAGGTGGAATATACTTACTTATATCTACAGCTATTGGTAGAAATACCGCGTATACAGCGGCGAGTTTTTCTGGGTCATTCGAGTCGCTACAGTATACAATAGCGTGACCTTTTGGTTCATATTCAGAACCGATTTTAAATTCAATATCCATAAATACACTTAAACTTTATATAGCCCTACAACATGATATAATAGCAACTTGTAATGCTGTATAGAAGGTTTGTTAAACCAATAATTTTTAATTTTTCACCCGAATATGTACACAAAGTAACTGAAAACACTAGCGGGATAACACGACCTATATGTGGTATTGTAAGCCGATTTAACGGCTGTAGTGATACAATACTAGAAACAAATCTAGCTGACATTAAACTCCCTTCTCCTCTTGGTGCCTCTGCAGGAATTGATAAGAACTTTAAAATTACTGGCAACTTGCTAAATCTAGGCTTTGGATTTGCGGTATGTGGTACGATTACAAAGAATCAAAGAAGAGGTAATCCATATCCTCGTCTTGTACGTCTACCAGCGCAGAACGCAGTTATAAACACTCTAGGATTTCCAAACCCTGGATTACAAAATGCTGTTATCAGAATGACTAAACTAAATAAACTGCATAAGCGTATATTTGTCAGTATATCTGGTGAAAGCGAGGATGATATTATAGAATGTTATAAAAAACTTGCGATGATGTGTGCATTGATTGAACTAAACATATCTTCGCCTAATACTGAAGGGATAAAGGTTTTTCAAAACCCGAGCCGTTTAAAAAATCTGTTAGAATTGCTTGTAAAGGAGGATATATCTACCCCCTTGTTTGTTAAGCTCACTCCATGGAGTAGTGACGCAAGTGATATAAGTAAGTCTATTAACTTAGCAGAAATAGCACTAGCCTCTGGTGCGAAGGGAATTGTAGTAGCAAATACAAGGGAAATTTTAACCTCTAAGTTAAGCACGGGTAAAGGCGGTTTGAGTGGGTCGCCTCTACTACCAGAAACTAAAAGGATGTTATCACAAATTCGCGATTCTTTTGGGAAGAATGGTAACTATTACGTTATAGCTAGCGGGGGCGTATCTTGTGCAGAGGACGTCTGGGATGTAATATCCAGAGGAGCATCTGCCGTAGAAATATATACATCTTTGATTTATGAAGGTCCGTTACTACCAATGAGAATAAACAGGAGACTTGCAAAAATGATGCGGGTAGCAAAGATAGAAAATATATATCAAATTGAAGGGCAATCACCGAACTTACCCAAAACTAACCTATGGAAAAGACTTTTTTAAAACTTACAAAGGCTAGCTGTGAAACATAGTAAACAGGCAATAAATATGAACGAAGTAGTTTCTTTGTGTAAGCGAAGAGGCATTATCTTCCAAAGTAGTGAGCTCTACGGCGGGATCGGCAGTATATGGGACTATGGTCCCATAGGAGTAGAACTCAAACGAAACGTTAGAAATCTGTGGTGGCAATATATGGTAAAAGAACGCGAAGATGTTTTTGGTGTAGATACTGCCATTATAATGCATCCTAATGTCTGGAAAGCATCGGGGCACTTGCAGAACTTTAACGATTTGCTAGCAGAGTGCTCCAATTGTCATAGACGCACGCGTGTTGAAAGTAAAGAACAAAACTCTTGCCATAACTGCGGATCAGAATTAGGATTACCTAAGAAGTTTAACCTAATGTTTGAAACAAATATAGGTCCAACACAAGACTCGGCAAGTAAAGTGTACTTAAGACCAGAAACAGCACAAGGAATATTCGTTAACTTTGAAAATGTCAGGGCTGCGGTAAGAAAACCTCTACCGTTCGGAATTGCACAAATAGGTAAATCTTTCCGTAATGAAATAACACCGGGTAACTTCACCTTCAGAATGAGAGAATTTGAACAGATGGAGATGGAGTTTTTCTGCAAAGAAAGCGAAGATAATTACTGGTACAACTACTGGATAGATTTCAGTAAACAGTGGTTTTGTAAGTTGGGGATAAACCCCGATAATCTACGCTTAAGACATCATGACGTGAATGAATTGCCACACTACGCTAAAAGCTCAGCAGACCTTGAGTACCGTTTTCCATGGGGATGGGGTGAAATAGAAACGATTGCCAACAGAACAAACTACGATCTAGAATCACATACAAAACACTCTGATAAAGATATGTCTTACTACGATGATACTACAAAAGAGCGATTTTTTCCGTTTGTCATTGAACCTGCCATGGGGCTAGATAGAGCAATCTTAGCCTTTATTATTGACGCCTACGATCAAGATATGCCTATGAATGAAAAAAGGTTAGTGTTACGGTTTCATCCCGATGTTGCACCGATTCAGCTGACTGTTTTACCACTCTCACGCAATGAAGAACTACGCCCTTATGCTAAAATGGTATACAATAAACTAAAACCGATTTTTAACTGTCAGTACGATGATACACAAAGTATTGGCAGAAGGTACAGACGACAAGACGAAATAGGCACACCACTTTGTGTTACAATAGACTTTAAAACTGTGCAAGAAGACGATGCAGTTACAATCAGAAATAGAGATACAATGAAGCAAATAAGAGTGCCAACTGAACATTTAGTTGCATCAGTGGCACAAGAGTTACAAAATATGCGGGAATAGTACAATGTATATAATAAAATTAAGTATTGTAGTTTTTGTTTTTACACTTCTTGCGTTGTTAACGGGTTGCCAACACGCAGATCAAAACAGTCAGACGTTAGCACCAGAGATTTCAGGGCGTACTCTCTCTGGAGGAAGCTTTGATTTGGCAGAGCTAAAAGGGCAACCTGTCGTAGTCAACTTTTGGTTTCCAAGCTGCGGTCCCTGCCGAGTAGAACTGCCAGATCTTGAAAAAGCCCACCAAAAATACAAAGACCAAGGTGTAAACTTCGTAGGTATACAACAGTTAGGAATTGATACAGAACAAGATGGTAGAAATATACTATCTGAACTAGGGGTAACCTTCCCAAATATCCCGGATGTAGATGCAACATTCCAGATAAATTACAAAATATTAGCTTATCCTACTACTGTGTTTCTAGACTCTGAACACCGTATCAAGCGTGTATGGTCAGGGCAAATTCGTGAATCCGATTTAGAAAAATTAATAGAAGATCTGTAAACTAGCAGCTGTTAATATCGTTGTGGGCTGATATTCAACTTATTGATTGGTTACTGCTAATCGTACGATGGATTCACATAATTACAGCAGTTCTATGGTTAGGTAGCAGCCTGTTTTTATGGATAGTAGTTATACCAGTAAGTAAACAATTAGAAGTTCACAAAGACTTTATAGCAACAATTGTAAGAGAGTTCGGCGGAGTAGTTAACATTTCTGTGTTATCTCTGGTAGTTACAGGTAGTATATTAACTACAGCGAGGCTTTCTATTGATAACGTTTCTCTTACTTGGATTAGTGTATTTGGAATAAAAATGGCAACTGTGCTGTGGATATTTTGGAGCGTTTTCCGTGCCCGCCGAAGTACAGTGTCTAAGTATTACTACAATTCAGCCACAGTAGCAGGAGTTATTGTATTTTTTATATCTTCACTACTCCATAAGATTATAGAAGAGAGCAGTGCTTAAAAAACTTTATATCCTGCAAGTTTAATTGTTGCAGAATTTGCCATACTTTCTTACCAAGAACTGGATGCACGATATCAGGTGCTATCTGGTTAAGTGGAACAACTACAAAAGCCCGCTTATGCATCCGCGGATGCGGAACCGTCAACGGCTCGGCATGGCAGCGAATAATACTGTTACCGTAAAAGATAATATCTAGATCTACCGTCCGTGGAAATGGTGGCTCAAATTTAGGTAACACAGGCAGTGACCTGACTCTGCCAAAATGAATATTCTCAATCTCAAGCAAACAACGTAGTAAAGTAATCGGTGATAAAGTAGTGTTTAATTCAACAACTATATTTAGATATTTTGGTTGTGGTTCAACTTTCTCGCATACACTGCTCTCATAAATTGATGATACTTTGCATATTTCACTGAATATCCTCAAGTGAGACACAGCACAAATTAAGTTTTTCTCTCTATTACCAAGGTTAGAGCCGATAGAAATATAAGCTAATTCGTTTATATCTTATCCAAACTTTCCACGTACGATTGCATCTGACATTTTACACACGCGTACCATATTTTGCACATCGTGAACCCTGACTATATCCACACCTGCAGATATTGAGATTGCTACTGCGGCAGCCGTGCCCTCTAGTCTACGTATATCGTTGTTTTGTAGCACACTGGCAATAAACGATTTTCTAGATACACCAATAAGCACTGGCAAACCCAGCCTACTTTTTAGTTGCGATACGTTACGTATAGCTTCAATGCTATGTTTAGCCGCTTTGCCAAAACCGATACCCGGATCAGCAATAACTCGCTTTAGGGCAATACCTTTTGTGCCAAGTATAGCACATTGAATATCTTCAACTATTTCACTGATAACGTTTCTGTATTGCGCTATCTTTCGTGTATGGCTGACTATTATCGGTATTCCAGTTGATGAAATTACTTCATACATATCCGGATCCGAGAGCATTGACACATCATTAACTAATTCAGCGCCTTCTTGTATAGCAATTTTAGCTACTTCTGCCTTACGTGTATCTACACTGATAACGGCGCCGAGTTGTCCTTTTAAACGTTGTATAACGGGTATAATGCGTTGTAATTCTTCGTCTGCTGATACATGCTTCACATTGGGGTATATAGATGCGGGTCTAGTAGATTCGCCACCAATATCAATAATATCTGCTCCGTCTTCTACCATGCGCAATGCCTGTTCTACGCCAGTATTTACATCTAATTCGTTCGGCACAACCCCGCGTTGGATACCATCACCAGAAAAAGAATCGGGCGTACAGTTAACAATACCCATAACGTAAGTTTTAGTACCCCATATAAACTCTTTTTTACCAATAAATAAAGACATATAACCTACTGTAGTAAATATTTGTCGTTTCGTACACACTCATAATATTACAGATAATTGGCTCTCTATATGCCTAAAATAGATTAAAATACATTAATGTTATGAGTATAGTATCAAGCAGGTATGAAGCGGTTATAGGTATAGAAACGCATATACAGCTAGCTACAAATAGCAAAATGTTTTGCGGCTGTAGAATACCCAGCGTTAATGAAGAACCAAATACAATGGTGTGCCCTGTATGCATGGGGCTTCCGGGCACTATGCCAACAGTAAATAAACGGGTATTAGAGTTGGCAATACGTATCGGGCTTGCACTCGGATGCAAAATTGCACAGACTACCAAGTTTGATAGAAAAAACTATACATATCCCGATCTAATGAAAGGTTATCAGATATCTCAGTACGATAAACCTATATGCTTTGATGGCAAGTTACAATTACCCACCCAACCTATACATACAGTTGGAATTGAACGAGTTCACATGGAAGAAGATGTGGCGCGAATGGTACATATCAATAACTTCTCTGTAGAAGGATCTTCCACTCTCTTGGATCTTAACCGTTCGGGCGTACCTCTTGTTGAGGTTGTAACAAAGCCAGACTTGAGAACGCCAGAGCAAGTGGCTATTTATATAGAGACACTACAGGCAATTGTACGTTCGCTAGAAGTAAGCGATGCCAATATGGAAGCAGGTTCATTCCGTTGTGACGCTAACATCTCAGTCCGTCCTGTAGGTTCTAAAGTTATGAACCCAAAGGTTGAGATAAAAAACATGAACCGTATATCAGCAGTGGCGTTGGCGTTAGAAAAAGAAACAGAACGTCAAATACTGCATTATGAGCAAGGGCAGGCAATTGTATCCCAAACCCGCGGATGGGATGATGCTTCCAATATAACTGTGCCTATGCGCAGTAAGGAAAAAGCAAACGATTACCGATACTTCGCCGAACCAGATATCCCCGTGATAAGTATCAGTAAAAATTGGGTGGAACTTATAAGGTCACAAATGCCAGAGCTGCCACTCGCCCGTAAACAACGCATAATCCAGACGCTTGGGCTATCGGATTACGATGCATCAATAATAGTATCACAGCGTGCAATTGCCGACTACTTTGATGAAGCAGTAAATTATCTCAAAGGTGCAGTACCTAAAACGGATATATTAGACGCTGCAAAGAACGTTGCCAATTGGCTCAATACTGAAATGGCAAGGATAGTAAATCAAAACGGTTTTGCATCGCCTCTAGACACTAAGGCTAAGCCACGCCACTTTGCCCAACTCGTAGATATGTTTAGAAAAAAAGAATTAACAAACTCTACTGCTAAGCACGTTTTAGGTGTACTAGTGAAAGAAGGCGGAGAACCTATAGAATTAGTTAATAAGCTCGGGTTATCCAAGTTATCTTCAAACGAACAACTGACACCGCTCGTGTTGAACTCAATAAAGAATAACCCAAAGGCAGTTAGCGATTACCTAAAAGGTAAACATACCGCAGCTAAATTTATCGTAGGGCAGGTTATGAAGGCAACAAATGGTAGGGCAGACCCAGAGTCTGTGCTACAACTAGTTAAACAGAACATTGAAAAAAATAACGATCTTTAGATATATCTATTCATATTGGAGAAAATAAATGCAAACGTTTGTACAAATAGTTACTATAATCTCTGCGTTAGTGTTGATAACGCTTATTTTATTACAAGTAAGGGGCACTTCCAACAACGTACTAGGACCTTCAGAGGGGTCAAACTACCGTGCTAGACGCGGCATTGAACGTATACTATTCCGATCTACCATAGCCTGTGCACTGATATTTATTGCATCTGCTTTAATAACTGTAATAGTAGTAAATAGCAGCCCGTAAACAAACAAGCAAGCAATAAGCTTTGTAAATCAGTACATAGGGTATTTATCTACTAGGTTTAACAGCCTCAATAGTTGCAGAAACGATATAATCTTCAATACTGCTGTTAGGTAACCAAGTTCTGATAAATTCTTTGCTTGCATCTTTTGGTTTTATGGCTATTGTTTCAAAGCCTGCATCTTTTAGCATGTTTTCTATATCAGTGATTGATGATGCACCAGCCATACACCCTGTAAACAATGCCATGTCGTTTTTCAAATTGTCTGGTAGCTCTGCAGTGGTAACAATATCAGATATAGCTAGTCGTCCGTTGGGTTTGAGCACACGAAACGACTCGTTAAACACTTTTGCTTTTTCAGGTGAGAGGTTGATTACACAATTGGATATAATGACATCTATCACTTCGTCAGCGACGGGTAGGTTTTCTATTTGACCTAGTCGGAACTCAATATTTTTATATTGTGTTTTACTTAAGTTGCTTCGTGCTTTATCTACCATTTCTGGTGTCATATCAACGCCTATGACTTTACCTGATTCACCGACTTCTTTTACAGCGAGGAAGCAATCAAACCCGCCTCCACTGCCTAGATCTAATACCGTCTCACCCTGTTTTAGTGCTGCGATTGCATTTGGGTTACCACACCCTAAACCCATATTAGCGCCACTGGGTACATCAGAAACCTCTTCTTTTGAGTAACCCAAGGTTATTGAAACGGCTTTTATATCTGGACCTGAGTCCTCACAACAGGAAGTTTCAGAACAACCACAACCTACATCACTAGATTTTGCTACTTTACCATACTGATTACGAACAGATGTACGGATATTTTCATTAGTTAACATTTATTTACTCCTATCTACGTTATACAAGGTGTTTTGTTATATCTACTGTTATTTTAACACCTTTAAGTATCTTGTAATGGCTATTACAGAGGGCTGTGTAGTTAAAGTATGTTAGCACGCCGAATATAGCCAATATGTTGCAATTATCCGAAACTCCATTCCGTTCCATCTGGGTTATCTTTTATAACTACGCCCATTTTGGCAAGTTCATCTCTTAGCTTATCTGCTTCTGTAAAGCGTCTTTCTTTCCTTGCGACAGTTCGTTTTTCAACTAGATTCTCAATTATAGTTATGGTTGTGTCACTTACAGTAATATCGGTTGTGTTATCAAGAGTAATGCCAAGCACTGAAGCAATTTCCTTTAGTGCCTTCTTAGCTTGTGATACATTGCTGTTTTGCGTACTTGCTCGGTTAATTGCATGTCTTAGTTCAAACATTGTGCCAATTGCAGATGGAGTTGATAAATCTTCTTCCATTGCTTGCGTGAATCGTTCAATAAAAGGTTGAGGGTCAAGGTTAGTGCCACTACCCGATTTGACTTGTAGGGTATTTTCTAAGCTTTTTATAGCAGTGGTAGAGCGTTGGATACTAGTATCTAGGTCTAGCAAAAGTGGAGATCTATAGTGGCTTTGAAGCATCCAAAGCCGTATAGCATCAGAAGAGAATTTAGTGAGTACCTCGTCTAAATATGTACCGTTATTTAAGGATTTACTCATCTTCTGACCATTTGGGAGTTGTAGCAGCCCATTATGTACCCAGAATTGGGAGAATGGTTTACTATTTGTAGCCGATTCGCTCTGTGCTCTCTCATTTTCATGATGTGGGAATACCAAGTCTACGCCACCGCCGTGTATGTCAATTTTTTCACCAAGGTACTTGTGTACCATAGCTGAGCACTCTATATGCCAACCGGGTCTGCCATTACCCCAAGGGCTTGACCAATGTGGTTCATCTAACGATTTTGTTGCCTTCCATAAAGCGAAGTCCCAAGGTGAATCCTTTTCAGTTTCCCAACCTTCTGGGTTTTTCAGATCTTCAGTATTGCGTTTAGAAAGTCGTCCGTAGTCTGGATATTCCTTCACTCTGAAGTACACACTGCCGTTATTTGCATATGCACTTCCTTGATTAATTAAAGTCTCTATCATGGATATGATCTCTGGGATATTCTCTGTAACACGCGGATATGTATCAGCGCGTTGTATATTAAGGGCATCCATGCCCTTAAAGAAGGCGTCTATGTTTCTTTTGGTTAAATCTGTGTAAGGGATGCCCAGCTTTTTAGCGGCGTTAATTATTTTATCATCCACGTCGGTAAAGTTTTGTATATAATCAACGGTGGCACCTTTCCATTGAATAAACCGACGCAGTACGTCAAAATACACTGAGCTAAGGGCGTGTCCTAGGTGCGGTCGGTCGTATACTGTCAAACCGCAGACGTAAATTCTTACTGTTTCGTTAAGTTTTAGTTCCTTTTTTTCTCCGGACAGCGTATCGTACATTTTCATATAATGTTATCCTTTTTCAAAGTTGATATTGCTTGGGCTGCTATGCCCTTTGCCTGTCCGATTGTACCTAGCTTATCTGTAGATGTAACTTTTACGTTCACGTATTGGGGAGGTATCTTTACAGTATCAGCAATAGATTGTTCCATTGCTTGTTGGTATGGTGCGAGGCGTGGTACTTCCGCTATAATGGTTGCATCTATATGTTGTATTTGCCATCCTTGATTATGTGCCTTTTTTACGCATATCTCCAAAATTTTACGGCTATCTGCATCTTTCCACATACTAGAAGATGGGAAGTGTCTCCCAAGGTCTCCAAGCCCTGCAGCACCTAGTATAGAACTGGCTACAGCGTGTAACACAACATCCCCGTCCGAATGTCCGTGCAGAGGTGTTGGAAAATTAATATCAATCCCACCTAATCTTAATTTATTAGTGGTTGTACTGCTAAACTGATGACAATCAAAACCTGTCCCCCATCTCCACTGTTCGGGAGTGGGCATAGATTCATATTTCTTGTGTATTGCAATTGCATTAGCAAATACCATGTCGCTTGGGTAAGTGATTTTTATGTTTTCATAAGAGCCTTGAAACAGTGCAACTTTAGTACCTATACGCTCTAACATAGCGCAGTCGTCGGTACACTCTTGGTGTATTTCTATGTGTGCTTTTTCTAGTGTAGTATACTTAAACGCTTGAGGTGTTTGTATGGCATATAGGTTACTTCTATCCAGAGTGTGATTGACCACTAAGTGATTATTTTTTTGAAATGCACTCTTTATAGTGTCGTTTACAGGCACAGCGGGGGCACTACCGCCAAATAGTGCTGCTAGTTCTATGCTTTCTTTGACCATAGTTGTAGTAGCAAATGGGCGTGCACTGTCGTGTACAACTACTATATCTAATATATTTTGTAAGTCGCTAAGAGCTTTTATACCTATGAGTACTGAGTCCTGACGCCTTAGGCCGCCTGCAGTAACGGATACAACTTTGCTAAAATTGAGCGACTTTATATAATCAGATACAGCGGTTATGTTGTCAGTAGAAGCGATGACCACAATAGTATCTATCAGAGGACATAAATGTAGCACGTTTAGCGAATACCACAATACAGGTTTACCGTTTAAAAGCGACATCTGTTTGTCTGTTCCGAAACGTGTACTTTTACCAGCGGCAAGCAGAATAGCTCCTGTATTTAGTTTTGCACTACTGTTTATATTCATTTGGTTGACTTAACCGCCTATTAATCTTTGAATGAATTCTATGCCGTTATAACAAGCTATAACTGTGAATATGTACTTTATTATTTTACCTAATAGTACCCACATAAAAAATGAGTATATAGAGTAACGTAGTGAGCCCGCCGCTAATCCCGTAGCATCAAAAACTGGGTTAGGTATAGTTGCAAAAAACAGGATGACAAACCACCCCCTTTTTTTCATCATTTTGCTAATACGGTCATAGTATTTGTAGCGGGACTGTAGTGCTTTGCCTCTTGCGGTATTTATAATTCCATACCCTAACAAGTAAGCAGTGCATTCACCTATAGCAGAGCCTATTCCTGAGAGTATGACTATTCCATATAAGTTTAGCCCAATTGTAGGTGCTGATGCCGCACAAACAGCAGCGATACCGGGAAAAGGTAAAAATATTGTCGCAGACCCTAGAAGATTTATTAAAAATATCCCACCTAAGCCTAAGTCGGTAGTTTTTAAGTTCCCTGTTAACCAAAGAGTAACTCCCACAACTAAAGAAATCACTACTATACTCCATATAAACACCTGTATTATAGTGGGGTGCTTGGCTATCCACATTAGTCTAGTGTTTATGGGATTTTTTGGGTCATTATACTCAGGTTCAACAGTAGTATCTGCTGTACTATTTTCGTTCTTATCCACCTGTATAAATTGAAATATTACGTTTAGTTCTGATTTGATTTGTAGAGTTCAATAAAAACCTCGTTACTGAGTATTTTTCCTTTCTGCGTGAGAGAGGCTTTTGAACCATTCCACTGTGTCAGCCCTAGCTGTGTAGTGTAAGCCAATGCTTGCCCGTATACATCTTGTATACTCATACCAAATCGCTCTTTAAACATATAATCGGAGATACCCGTGCGATGTCGGAGGTTTAACATAATAGTTTCAAACATTGCGGTTTTAGTGTCTATTACCTCTATGGTTTCCACGGAGCCGTATTTTGCCATAAAACTAACGGGTTCTTCTGAATTAGGTACTACATGACTAAGGGATAAGTTCTTTTTAATGTACTTCTTAGGTGAATAGCAGTTTGCAAATCGCATACCTGATAAAAATGAGTGTGAACCTGCACCTGTGCCTATATAGGGCAATCCTTGCCAATATCCGAGGTTATGTATAGAGTAGTTTTTTGATTTAGTCCAATTTGATATTTCATAGTGTTCAAAACCTGCTGTATTAAGGGCATTGCATGTGTACTCGTACATATCAGCTGCTACGTCGTCAGATGGTTGTTGTATTTCTCCTTGTAGCAGTTTGCTGTAGAGTGGTGTATTCGTTTCTATTTGCAGACCATAAACAGAAATATGAGTAGGGTTTAGATCTAGTGCTTGGTTTAATGTTGCTTTCCAGTTATTGAAGGTTTGGTATGGCAGTCCGTATATGAGGTCTAAATTGATTTTGTTAAAGTGTTTATTTGCAATACGGTATGCATCTTTTGCAGATTGAGCAGTGTGCCTTCTACCAAGCATACTCAGCAGTTTATCATCAAAGCTTTGAATGCCGATACTAATTCTATTAATACCTGCATCTTGCCATATTTTAAATATACTTGTGTCAGTAAGATCGTCAGGGTTTGATTCTATTGTAATTTCCATATTATTAGAATAGTTGAAGTGTGTATTTATACATTGCATCACCTCTTTTACTGACATAGGGTCTATGTAGGAAGGCGTGCCTCCGCCTAAGAAAACGCTGTGTAAATTCGGTGAGTTTAGTAATCTGCCCCATGTGCGTATTTCGCTATTAAGTGCTTTTATATACGGTGTTTGTAGGTCTTCTATACCCGCGTATGTGTTAAAGTCACAATAGTAGCATTTATATTTACAAAATGGAAAATGTACGTATAAACCTAACCCTTTATTGTGTTTAGGGTAGTTCCATTTTTGTTGCTGACCTATATTCACAAAATCAGAGTAAGGTTTAGTCTGGTAACCATAACCCGCCCTTTGTACGTTTCTGATTACTCTGTTGCTGTGAGTTACTTTGCTGGTTAGATGTAGATTGTGATTTTACCGACTCTTGCTGAATTCTCGTCATTTCTTTAGATATCCAGCTTTCTAATTTTGATAAAGCTACGGGTGAGATTACGAATTTCTCTATACCTGCTGGCATGCCGAGATTGAATGAATTGACAAACACAAGTGCACTTTCGCCTTCGCCAATGCATTGATCAAGAGACTGCATGTTAAATGTAGCCCGCTTAGTTATAGCTTCTGTATAGAATGCTTGTGCCTTATCTGCAACCTTGCGACTTTGAAATGGAGATTGTAAAAATCTACTCCAGTCTACCACTTCATATAGTAAATCATCATCTTCCATACGTTCAAACGAAGCACCGCTTCTCATCCTTGAGGTAATCAATTCGGCGCAGTGCGGATAGGTTCTTTCAAGTGCGACTTTGGCATCTTCGCCCTTGCCTGGAGTACCCTCAGAAAATATCTTTTTGATTATACCAGCACGTTGCTCAAGCAGTGTCACGTGTTCATCTACTTCTTTCCAGTATTCCTTTGTAATTGAATCAAATTCGCTATTTACGTAACCTAATACAGGCACTAACATTACGAGGTAAGCTTTTCTTTTACCAATTACGTTGCTTGCTTTAGGTTTATGCAACTTGCCTATTACAGACTGTGCTTTATCTTCCAATTCATTTCACTCCTTGTGTTTAAATTTATATTTATATGTTTGCAATTCTATAATTTCGTTTATACAGAAAATAGAAAGTTTACAATATCACCATCTTTAACTATATATTTTTTGCCTTCTTGTCTTAGTGCACCTATGCGTTTTGCTTCTACAAGACTACTCCCAGCACTGATAAAACTACTATAAGAGATAACTTCAGCACTAATAAAGCCGCGTTCAATATCAGAGTGAATCTTACCTGCTGCCTTTGGTGCTTTAGTACCTTGTGGTATTTGCCATGCTCTCACTTCGTCCTTGCCAGCGGTTAGAAAAGATATAAGCCCCAGTGCCTGATAAGTTAACTTGACTATCTGGTTCATTCCTGATTCTTTAGACGCACCTATAGCTTCCCTGATTTCGCTTTCCTCTTCACTCATGTCTAAGAGTTCGTTTTCTAGTTTTGCACATACAGTTCCACAAGCTGTTAGCGGGTCATTTATAACCGCTACAGCCTCTTCCTCTATCTCTTTAGATACCTTTATCTGTTTCTCACTTATATTGACTGTTACTAGCATGGGCAAACGACTCACTAGAAAAACATCTCCTATAGCTGCTTTGTGAGATTCCGTAAGGTGTATCTGTGTTAGCCTTTTGCCATTTTCTAGATCTATTTGTATCTCTTTAAGTAGATCTATATGTTTGGCTGTGTTAAGCCGTTGGGCACTTGATTTCCCTTTGTTATCTAGTTGCATACGTTCAATGCGTTTATCCAGAATTGATATATCTACAAATGTAAAGTTAAAGAGCAACCGCTCTATATCTTTTTTAAAGTCTACATATCCGTATGGGTGTGCTACGGAATCATCTTCAAATGCGCGTACCACTACCATCAGAGCATTCATTTTTTGTAGCCAGCCAAGTGCCGGACCACTAGATATATCTTCAATCCAACTAGAGGTATCTGCTTCTTGAAAGTGTATCTCTGCATGGGTTACTTTTTTGGGTTTAAACACATTACTAAGGTGCTCTAACCTAACGTCAGGGACATGCACAGTTCCCATTCCTTTTGAATTTTTACCCAGTGTTGCTGCACGGAGTAGTTCGCTTTTACCTGATCCAGAAAATCCTAATATACCAACATTCATAACTGACTCAGCACTTAATAGCTGATTATAATCCTCACAATTAAACTATAAAAAACAAAAACATAATATAATTTACTTTATATGAAAACGTGGGTTTTAGTACTGTATTTTGTTGTTGCTTTATAAGTTAAATATAATATGATATTTATACTACACGGGCAAGATGACTTTTCTATCAGTAAACGTCTTGTAAGTATAAAAAGGGCTTTTACTCCACAGTCAGTTCTGCGCTTTAACTTCACAGAGTATAATGTGGCGTCACTTGATCCTTCTTCAGCACTGCTCACTATTTCCACTCCTCCTTTCCTTGCATCGCGTCGTATAGTGGTATTTAAGGATCTGATGACCACACTAGCGGTTCGCAGTAACGGTTCGGGTTCGGGGCGGGTAAAGCAGTCTGATAGTCACAGCTTAAGCAGAGGACGCACAAGTGCAGGAAAGAATCTAACTGGGCAGGTATGGGAAGACTTTAAAATTACTCTAAAGCAACCACCTCACACAACCGATATAATTTTCGTTGAGTCTAACTTGATAAGTGCTTCTACTATCGCTAATTTAACTCCGCCCACTGCTAATATTGAGGAGTTTAAAAAGACAGTACGCTACACAGATGTCAGGAATTGGATAATAAAAACGTTCAAATCATTAAGTTGTCCAGTAACACCTAAAGCGGTAGATGAACTTTACAGGCTATGCGGATCTAATCTCTGGGTGCTTGATAATGAAATCAAAAAACTGACGCTATATTCACAAGGCAAAACGGTTACAGATTCAGATGTATCTAACCTTGTATCCGACTATTTTGACGCGACTATCTTTCAAGTTATTGATGCGATTGTAGAAAAGAAGGCACTGATCGCCTTCAGGTTACTCTACTCTCTTATGAGTGATAAGAATAACTTATCTACGACTATAACTATGCTTGCAAGGCAGTTGCGGCTCATTATTCTTACTATTTTTCTTTTAAACAGTGGTGTAAAACCTTACGAAATAGGTGAACATATAGGTATCAAACACAGCTTTATTGCAAGAAGGTTATTGACCCAATCTAGGCACTTTAGTCAGCCACAGGCAGAAGCAATGCTAAAAAGTCTGTTTAATATAGAATTTGCAATTAAAACAGGTAAAGTAGAACAGCGGTCAGCGTTAGAGGTTATTATAGCTACACTGATGAATGTATGAGTTGGTACGCAATGCGGTTTTTAACTCTCTAATGCCACCAGATCTACTTCTGGTGCAAATGCGTACCAAGCAAACCAGAAATGGTTACCGTGCACAACGGGCTTAAGAGTTTGCCCAGACAGTTCTCCGCTAACTGCCTGCCCTGTAACCGACCATATAGAACCAGTCTTATCATCGGTTATTCCCGATTCTGTGCTTGAGAATTTCAGTGTTTTATCTCCTAATTTAGATAAAAACGCCGTTGCTGACCCTGTTTGGTGTTTGTTAAAGCTAGTATCTTTGAATGCAGAGAAGGTCATATTGTCAAAAAAGATTACATACTCTTTGCTACCTAGTTGGGCGTTAACCACTGGATTTTCATTTAAATACGAAAAAGAGTAAGCGACCCGTTCGCCATCTATTTCTATTGCAAGTACCCGTTCGGTTGGATCTAAGCGTCTATCAACTTCTCCAGAGAATAGAAATGGAAAAGCACCACTTGAATCGTAACCAGCGTAAAAGTCTCTCTGATACGAGCTAGCGGGGTAACTTGGGTCTCTGTCTAGTGCCAGACCGTCTGGATGTTTTTCTTTGAAGTTATGCCATGTTGTTATATAAGATGGCACAATATCCAGTAGAGTATTAGGCTGTTTTACGTACTCTCCTGCGAGTGCCTCACCTGTGAATTGTTGCCACCAAGAATGAGTATTTCTATCGTACATAATAAGATCGCTGTTGCGTAGTTTGCCGCTTACACCAAATGAGAGCAACTCTCCGCCGACTATTCTATCAAATGCAATCGCAGAATTACAAAGAGGGCAGAACGTTACAGCAACAGGTTTATTACAAACTGTATCGTTCACTATTTCGTGACGGGTGAGTGTATGTAGTGGATATGCTTTAGCTTCACATTCGTGTTCAACAACTACAACAGGGTCAAGGTCATCTATATACTCAAGCCCTACAGAGACTTTAACAAATATAGGTTTATCTATAGGCGGTATACAATCTCTGCATACGCCACCTGATAGTACTGAATCGTACTGGATAGTACGCTTTTCAAAGTCTGTTTTCCACCCTTCATTTTGCCATCGTCCGATCTGGCGCATCTCCCTATCTGTGAGAGGTTCGTAAGTTGGTACAGGCGTAGGAATAGCAGTAGGATTTTGGGTTGAGGCATCAGTTGCTGGTGGCGTTGGTGTATCAATATTAGGTACAGGAGTACTTTCTGATTGACCAAAACAACCCGATGCTAAAACATATATACATATTAACACCCCAAAAACTAGGATTAAGTAGTGTTTAGACCTTAACACAATTGAATTGAATTTTCATAAGTAACTGATAACTAATCTGTTTTTCTTGAAGTAAACTCAAACGGAGGATACTTATCTATCCATCCAAAGTACCAAGCATTGAAGCGTGCAAAATACAGTAGATTCCATACGCCTATATTAAAAAGCATAACGGGGTATTTACCTGTTATCAGAGTAATTAGCTGGGCTATCGTAGTAACTGCTGGAGCTATCATTCCCAACAAAGATAAAATTATCAAATAAGGAATTGCAAGAATAACCTTAGGGAATAATAAAATTAGAGCTAGAGCTAGTAGACGAGATGGTTTCTCTGGAGGTTCGGGCTGAACTATATTTATGCTATAACTATCTGTATCGCTCCCAAAGGTAAAAGGTGGATACTTATCTTCAAAACCCATTATCCAACCATTAACACGTGTTTGCCACCGTATTATTCCTTTACCGAATGTGAATATACCAAGTGGATATTTACCTGTTATTAACACTATTAAAGCTGCTAAATACAATACGAATCCACTGACGAAATTTAGCAGGGCTAAAATTATAAAATGTGGAATTAACATAATGAACTTTACAAATATCAGTGCCCCTGCCAACATAAGGAGCCTTGAGCTGTTAGTAGGATATTTTACAGTAATATCTACTGGATAATTATCAGTATTTGTTGTTTGCATTAAAATCACCTCGTAATTTATATTTTTAGTAATTGAATATAAGTATACTATATATTGAAAACGCATTATGCTTGTAAAACGCAAGCTTTTTTAGGTATTTATATTTATATTTGATACACTCAGTCAAAGTAACTTAATTTTTAGAAAATTTTAATACACTAAAAAGCTGTATATGGTTCTTACTATTCACCGAGTGTTACTAAGTTAAACTATTAACGGATATGGTTAAATATAAACCTTACAAAAATATCGCTATTGTTAGACATAGTCTTGTTGAACATTCTAACCTACTAGCCTTGAGAATTGTACAGCGGTATGAAAAATTGGCGCAATGGCGTATAATGTCGGAAATTGATATATCTAAGGATGATACTGACATATCTTTTGCGGATATGGTAGTGGCAATTGGAGGTGATGGCACTATATTACATACAGCCAGAGTTGCTGCACCTATCGGTCTACCTGTTTTAGGTGTTAATACAGGCCGTGTAGGTTTTATGTCAGAAATAGAGGCTGAAGAGGCTGAAGAGAATATTGGTTGGTATCTATCTGGGCATGGATATATTGAAGAGAGACATATGCTTTTGGTCAAAATAGAGCAGAACGGTGAAGAAATGTTAGCACTCAACGATGTAACGCTACACCGTATGCCTTCCTTGGGTGTTATAGATATAGCAGTGTATGTAAATGGCGCATTCATTGCTTATTACAGAGGCGACGGACTACTGATAGCAACTGCTACAGGCTCTACAGGTTATGCTCTTACATTAGGTGGACCAGTTATGGACCCGCAGCTGAGTAATTTTCTGATCAAACCAATAGCAACACATATGAGTCAGGCAGGAGGCGTACTGTTACCCAATAACACTAAAATAAAGCTAATTGTACATTGCAAAGAGAGTTTTTCTTTAAGTGTAGACGGTATTGATGAGCACCAACTAGAAAATAAATCAAGTATTATTGTAAAAGAAGCAGGTCTGAAGACGCGTTTCATCCGTAGAGCAGAGCATTCATCCTTCTGGGAAAATATGTCTAGGAAACTTGGCATATTAAAAGTCCCTATTGGTAAAAATACAACTCTGGAAAAATGAAATCTGTAATATAATAAGCATTCAGCCGTGCATTGAATAACAACGTAATAGATAGTATACAATATATATAAGTATGCAACAACAAACATTACAGTTAACAAAAACTTGGTGGTCTGGATTTAGAAAATCGTTGCCAACGACCTTACAAGGGCGTTTAGACCTTGCATTTGAAATCACTTGGTTATATGGAGTTACTCTTGTTGCTTTTCTGTTTAACGGCAACAATTTTCTATTCTTTTTCACACAGCCCAAACAGTATATGGTGCACTTTTTAGGTATTACATTCGCTGTTTTGTGGATATTCAATTTTGCGTTCTCATGGACTCCCAAAGATAAGAAAAAAAGTGATAATAGTATTGCTCTCTGGCGGAGACCTATAGTCTGGGCTGGTAAAGATCTTTCAAGATGGCTTCTTATTTTTATCGGTATTTTCGCAGTAGGGCAGATAGCATCAGCTATATTCTCACAGTCTACGGTTACAAGTATTCTCGGGCGTGATCCTAATGATCCGGGATATGAAGCTTATGCTGCGATATCCTACCTTCTGACACTGACTACAATCGCGATAAAGCTTAAAACAAAATCCCAACTAATACGTCTGTTAAGCGTACTTGTAGCTATCGGTACATTAACCTCGCTATACGGGATACTGCAGTTCTTAGGCTGGGATCCTTTTGGATTTGGAGAGGTTCTAGCTTTTAACGGCTCTAGAGTATATTCTACTTACGGAAATCCAATATTTTTCGGTTCATTTATTGTTATGACTATATCATTGACTTTTATTTGGTTCTTACTTGAATCAAAAAGTAGAAACGTGTGGTGGATTTGGGCGATAGCTATTGCTAGTATGATTATCCAATTGGGCGGAGTATGGGTTACAGGCAGTCGTGGTCCGGTACTAGCAATATTTTTAGTTGGTATTCCAGTTTTCGTTATAGCTTCCTTCTTTTTGTGTCAACGCAAAGATTTTTATAAAGTTCTTGGTTTATTAGGCGGTTCTGCGATTGTTCTGGCTTTCGGATTTTTGATCTTAGGGACAATTATTGGTGAATTTAATCAATTATTTGAAGGTGGATTGCGTGTAGTCAGAACGATATTTTCTTTCTTTGGTACAGGTAATGTAGATCAGTTCTCAAGTGGACGAATAACTATTTGGGGAGGAGCATTTGAATTACTCTTATCTAGAGAGAACTGGCCTAGAGAAGACGGTTTTATAATAAAAGTCATCAGACATATGTTTGGTTACGGGCAGGATATGTTCTTTTTTACATATCCTTTGACAGCTGAGGTTCAGTCTACATTTGCCCCGGCATCACATGCTCACAGTTTTCCTCTACAGATATGGCTTGAGTTAGGTTTTTGGGGTATTTCATCATTTATCGGTATTGTTATCTCAACTTTTCTAATAGTATTGAACATTAGCCGTAAGGTATGGCAGGAACGCAAACTCACAGAGCAAGCTGCATGGAGTGGTATAGTGGTGTCAGGGTTTTGGTCTTTTCTAATGGCGAGGGCATTTGAACAAATACCCGGTGTTGGGCGTGTTGCAGACCTATTTCTATTCTGGATGCTTCTGGGTGTTGTGGCTGCGGTTTATAGAATATCATTTGAAATGAATAACGAACAAGAGAAAGCTCAGCACTCAAATAGTAATTATAGCGGTAATCTAAGGCAACCTCGCCATATAAGAAGGCGTAAAAAGCGTTCTAGCCCTTCAATAAACCCAGGAGGCTACGATTTAAAACCCATACTGATCTCTATAGCTTCCCTCGCATTAGTAATTGGGCTTATTTCATTTGTAGTTGTTGATGTTAATGCAATTCGCGGATCAGTGGTAGCCATAAAAGCATACAACAAGAGGGAATGTCCAGATATTAAAGATAAAGCACAGTACCTGCCTTTGCTTGAGCAAGCTATACAGTACGATCCGCGGGCTGAGGAGATTTCACTAAGATATGTACGTCAGCTATGGCGTGAAATTAACGCACTCACACCCATGAGAGAAGCGTCAACAGGTCAAGTTCGGGAAAATTACACATCTCAGATAGATAACGCATACAATTTAGCGACTCAAACACTAGACAACCACTTATCTGAGATACCCTATTCATATAATACGCTACTGTGGAAACGAAGAGTACTACAAGATTATCTAAGTTGGAAGAGGCTGACACTAGGGAATACACACGAAGAAACACTTAAAGTGGAGCAAGAACTCAGTGATGTACTAAATGATATGTGGCTTTTCTTGCGCAGCTTTACGTCAGTTATGCAGACAGTTGCCTCATCTTATTTCAATATGGGAAGCAATTACCATGATAAGGCAGTGGAAGTAGCTGAGTATCTAGTCAGTGTAGAAGGTGCTGGACGTAGAGAACGAGCTACTGGATATAGGATAATAGGAACAAAACATCTACTAGAAGCCCAAGAACATAACAGAAATGGTGAAACACAGTTAGTCATGGAAAGTTACAAATTGGCAATTGAAAACTATGAACTAGCATTAAGTGCAGGACCAGTATCAGCAGAGAGACCAGTTGTGAATTACTACTACGGTGTTTCACTGATAAATACTCAACGCCACAATGAAGCGGTAAGTTACTTACAAGAGGCTCTTACAGGGAGTGCACAAATTCGCAACGCAGCGTCGCGGTCTCTTGGGAATGTTTACACCAATCGCGAAGCACAGGTTCTGGAGTTAATGCGTTCTGTATTGCAATCTATAAGTCCGAGCGGGACATTCTCAGCAGATGATGACGTGCTACTTGCAAAGGCTTATCAATCTATCATTGAGTCAAACGAGGGTAACGCCAATAAATGGGAATCACTTAAAGTATCTGAAGCGTACCTACATGAACTAATTAACTTCCCTGAAAATACCGAATTAACAACTGTGGCGGTAGAATCTATAAAGGACGTAGAAGCTATTTCTGATTTGTGGCAATCGTTTAATAGTACACCTGAGGGAGTGGATCTAACTTCAGCGATTTTAACTGTCTCAAAAGATTTGTACAAAAGAGAAGAAAACAAGGTTATTGAGTCGTTTCTTGGAAAATTAAGAGAAATTAACCCCGATGGTTCTTACGTTCAAACAGATCATATAACACTCGCTAGTTCTTATGACGCTTTGTTGCAAGCAATAGAAAAGGACTCAGATAGAGTAGAGGCTCTAAGTGTAGCCATAAACCATATAAATGATTTGATGGCAATACCAGAAACTGATCTTAAAGATTTTGCAAATTCCATCCTGTTAGATCTACAGGAACTTGAAAAACTGTTTGAATTATATCAATTTAAGCAAATTGATGCTGAAAAGCACGTTATAATAAATGATATTGTAACACCTCCTGATGATGTTCCCGTGGAGGAGGAAGAAACTCTAGAAAAGCTAACTGATTGTGAATATTAGTAGAAAGGAAATAGTAACTATGAAACCGAGTTATGTAATGGGTTTTACTACCTTGGACAAGGAAGTAAGTATAGATTCTTTACCTGTCAAGGGTAATTTGCCTAAATGGTTATCTGGGACATTAGTACGCAACGGCCCCGGCAAACACGAAGTTGGTGAACATAAATATAAACACTGGTTTGATGGGCTTGCAATGCTTCATGCGTTTTCGTTTGCTAATGGCAAGGTATCCTATGCTAACAAGTTTTTGGAAAGTGAAGCTTACAAATATGCCAAAACTAACAACCAAATAGGGTATCAAGAGTTTGCAACAGACCCTTGTCGGTCAATATTTAAGCGATTCCAGCAGATGTTTTCTACAAAAATAACCGACAATGCCCTGGTAAATATAAGCAAACTTGCAGATCAATTCGTTGCTCTGACTGAAACACCATTGCCTATTGCTTTTGATCCTAAGACATTAAAGACTATTGGTGTATATGACTATGAGGATAGTATTAAGGGGCAAACTACTACAGCACATCCACACTTTGACTTTGATGCAAAAGAGGGTGTTAACTACGTCACACATATAGCACGCAATAGTACATATCAAATCTATCGGTTCCCTGCTGGTTCTAGACGTCGTGAGATAGTAGCCAAATTAGAAGTCCCTGCTGCAAGCTATATGCACAGTTTTGGTCTTTCTAAAAACTACGTAATACTATCGGAGTTTCCTTTTATTCTAAATCAGTATTCAATGTTGTTTAGTGGCATGACAGGTAAGACGTTTTGTGAGAGTTTAAAATGGAAACCCGAACAAGGCACACGTTTTATTGTATTCAGTAGAAAAACAGGGGAAGTTAAGGGCATATACAAAACCGATGCATGTTTTGCATTTCATCATATTAACTCGTTTGAAGATGGTAAAGGCAACCTAATTGTGGATATGTCTACCTACCCCGATGCTAGTATAGTTAAAATGTTGTATTTAGATGTTCTACGTGGCGAACACGGTTCACTCGGAGAACAGGGTGTAACCGCAGGTGAATTTAGAAGATACACCATTGCCCTAGAAAAAGGTACAGTTAGCAGTGAGACAATTATAGATGAATTGGTAGAACTACCACGTATCAACTACGAAAAACATAACACCAAAGACTACTCATTTGTATATTGTGCTGGTTCTGGTAAAGTCAACGAGCAACGACAAGATTACAGCTTTCTAGACCGTTTGTTGAAGGTAGACGTCAAAAAGAAAACTTATCTTAAATGGCAAGAGGCAGATTGTGCTCCTGGTGAGCCTGTGTTTATTGCATCACCTAATTCACAGTCTGAAGACGACGGTATAATTCTTTCGGTGATACTAGATATAAATAAATCTACATCGTTTTTGTTGGCTTTAGATGCTAAATCTTTTACTGAAATAGCTCGTGCAGAACTGCCGCACCATGTTCCATTTGGATTTCATGGTCAGTTTTTCAATGTTTAGTCGTCCTTGAATTTAATAGTAATAACGTATAAAAATAAAGAAAGTGAGTGATATTGGCACAACGGATAAACCGATGTATTGATAAATTAGAGCAAGGAAAGGTGATTTTCTACACATCTACAGGTGAGCTCACATATGAGAACGGTAAAAAGCAAGCACACACTTGGGCAGACTTTTTACTTGCTGACTTTGAACACAATCCATTTGATACAGTGGGATTATACAGTTTTATGCGAGGGTTAGTTGACGGAGGACCTACACCGTCTGGTCACCGCACTCCAACAGTTTTAACTACGCTACCGTCCAACTGTAGAACTATCCAAGAAGTTAGAGCAAACGCATGGCAGATACGTCAGGTACTGAGTTGTGGTACGCATGGCATCCTGCATACACACGCTCGTCAAACGGAAGCAGTCAGGGCTTTTGTAGAAGAATGTCGCTACCCGTTTCAATCTATTGGTATAGGGGCATTACAACAGGGTCAGCGTGGTGCTGGTGGGCAAAAAGCGCCATCGGAAATATGGGGTGTTGATGCAGTTACTTATACCCAAAAAGCCGATCCTTGGCCACTCAACCCAAATGGTGAGCTGATGCTGGGACTCAAATTGGAAGATAGAGAGTGTGTTGCAAATGCCGCACAGATATGTAAAGTACCCGGACTTTCTTTCGCTGAATGGGGACCGGGTGATATGGGTATGTCCTTTGGCTACGAATCTGCACATGATCCACCGTATCCCGCAGAATTGAACGCCGCTAGAGAACATATTAAAAAAGCATGTGATGACAGTGGTCTCTTTTTCCTATGCTCTTGGCACGACAAAACTAAATCACTAAAAGAAAACGTCCAGACACTGATAGATATGGGCACAAAGATAATATCAGGAGTAAGCGAAGAAGAGGCTAACGCTTATAAAGAATATATATCTTAGATATTACCGATTTGGAATAAAAAGGAGGGCTTAATGCGAGTACTCGTAACCGGAGGATCCGGAATTGTCGGTCACTATGTTATAGATGAACTCTACAAAAATGGCTATGAAGTAGTTAACGCAGACCTGCAACGCATAGGCGATCTTTCACATAGCGGTAATATTGGTAAACTTGCTAATGCTAAGAAGGCTATAGAATTACGTAGCAATTGGCCTACGATACCTAAGTTTTTTGAAGTTGATATATCTAATTACGGGCAAGTTATATCAGCCATGGACGGCTGTGATGCTGTTATTTCTTTAGCATCTAGACCAAGCGCTGCAAACTACACCGAAGAGGATGTAGTACTTACAAACACTATGTCTATGTGGAATGTATGCAGAGCAGCAGAACAACTTGGAATCAACAGAGTTATCCTCGGTTCGTCATACAACGCAGTAGGTGCTATGGGTACAGCAGCCAGATGGCAACCACACCAAGTAAAACCACCCGAATACTTCCCATTAGATCAGGATACAAACACAAGAGCGGAAGACCCTTATTCAGTTGCAAAGTGGCTAGGTGAACAGATAGCAGACTCATTTATAAGACGTTCTTCAAAAAACATGTTTATAGTCAGCCTCAGATTCAACGGAATGTGGGATGACGACTACTTTAGAGTATTAAATAAAAACCCAATTACTGACGTATGGACGCGATGCCAAGGCTTTTGGACATATCTACACTTACGAGATGCAGCACGTGCATGTGTTATGTCTTTGGAATGTAAAATGCAACCTGGACACTGGAGACTATTCCTAAACGCTAGTGATACAATGATTAACATCCCAACGCTAGACGCTTTAAAAATAGTCTATCCCGATACACCTATACGCGGACAGCTTCCCGGTTATAAAGCACCTATTTCAATATCATTAGCACAGAGGATAATAGGCTGGCAACCAATCTACTCTTGGAGAGACAAACAGTTCACGGCAAGTTAAGATAGTTTAGAGATGTGAATAAATTATACATAAAAAGGTCTTATTACGTACTAAACTCTTTTTTTATAGCAGTTACCATTGTAATTGTTTTAGTTACTTTAAGTTGTTTGCATAATGACATTGAGGAACCAGTATCTACGCCGACACCTACACTGCTACCGACCTCAACTCCAACACCTACGCCGACACCTACGCCCGCACCGACACCAACCCCAGCGCCAACGCCGATACCAACTACTATGTTCTACCATATAGCTGCAGGGCAAGATTATACGTGTGTAGTAGTAAATAACGGTATAGAGTGCACAGGTGACAACAAGTATATTAATACCAATTCGCAAATTGAGGGTTCATTTAACGCTATTGCCGCTGGTGCTAATCATATATGTGCTATCACACACGATAGTTTGGTAAAGTGCTGGGGCGATGACATATATGGACAGAGTTCTCCACCCGCACAAAAATTCGTTGCGATATCTTTATCAGACTACTTTTCTTGTGGTATAGACATAAATAGTAATATAGATTGCTGGGGAGATACGCTTTTCACTAACTATGAGGTTCCAGAAGGTAAGTTCAAATCAATTGCATCTGGCGGTGCCCACGCTTGTGTTATTGATAATGAAGGCGATGTTAAGTGTTGGGGTAAAGATTTTGCTAAACAGGTATCGGCTAAACCTGATGATAAGATGTTATATATATCGGCAGGCAGTGAACACACTTGTGGGATACTCTTGAGTGGTTTGCCCACTTGTTGGGGTTCTAATGAATATAGACAATCTTCACCGCCTAATACCAAATTTCTATCCATTCAAAGTGGTCCATTTAGATCATGTGGATTAGGGGATAACGGTAATGTACAGTGCTGGGGTAATAACGATAAACAGCAGTCTACACCTCCTAGTAGTATTACCGCACTAGGCATATCTTTGGGTTGGGAGGAGTCGTGTGCAATACTAAGTAACGGTAAGTTAGCGTGCTGGGGTGAGGGAGCATCTTCCCAAACTGTAATTCAATCTACGCCTACACCTGTACCGACTCTTTCAGCTACGCCGATACCAACTCCTAGAGCAACTGCTGTATCTACGCCCACTCCGCAACCTACAAGTACACCTCTTCCTCGCGATGGGCTACCTCTCTCAATACCCGAAGTAATTGAATCTGTGCGTAACTCTATAGTACGCGTAGAGACCTTCTTTGGTTCAGGTTCAGGCTGGATATACAAAACAGAGGACGAAACAGCATGGATAATAACGAACCAACATGTAATCGCACAAGCGAGAGATATCCGTATTTATGTTGAATATCTAAACAGAACCTACAAAGCTGAATTAGTGAGGTCTGATACTAACGTAGACCTTGCAGTAGTAACTATATGTTGTTCATCCGATTTCATCCATCTGAACCTAGGCGACTCTAAAGAACTTAAACTCGGCGAAGAAGTACTGGCACTTGGATATCCTTTAGGAGAGGCATCTTTACGAGTTACAAGAGGTATAGTCAGTTCAGGCGAGATTTACGAAAGTGAATATAACAGATACATTAGGCAAACCGACGCAGCTATAAACCCCGGCAATAGTGGAGGACCTCTGGTGAACTCTAAAGCCGAAGTGGTTGGAATAAACACTTACGTTATAAGAGGTTCGGGCTCTGGGACTTCAGTTGAAGGCACTGGATACGCAGTTACACAGCAGACTATAGTGGATTTTATTGCCAATGTAAATACAATTAGAGCAACACCTACACCGATAATTACACCCACGCCCATACCACTTAACCTTGCTGGCAATATTATCTTTCAATCAACTGATGGTGATATACCTCACAACCCCGATGATAAGTTTATAGAATCTTTCAGTACTCAGGTAGATACTAAAAACTTTGTAGCCTCTGTTACAGTTGAAAACCCTTACTCTGCTTCCTCTGGTAATTGGGATTTCTGCCTTGTCTTCCATGATACTGGCTTAGGTAGCGACTTTCACTACATCGCTATAACCAGCCAAG
This sequence comes from Dehalococcoidia bacterium, assembly GCA_964274945.1. Taxonomy (GTDB): domain Bacteria; phylum Chloroflexota; class Dehalococcoidia; order Lucifugimonadales; family Lucifugimonadaceae; genus CAXXBX01. The sequence continues at coordinate 272,504 of CAXXBX010000034.1, forward strand.
AGAGGTACAAGCATAACTTATACCGCAACAGTGAATACTATGACATAGTATCAGGTTCTATATATAATATACTCAACCTTGAAAAAGGTGAAGAGAATACCCTGCTTCTTGTAGTTATACAGGAAATGGGTTGGGTGTTTGTCAATGACCAATTTATAGTAGATCTTGATCTGACGCAACACTCTGAGTCAGGTAATATATGGTTAGGCACAGGGTGCGGTGAAGGCAGTGAAACCGCTGGTGCAGTTACAAAATTTGAAAATCTAACAATTGAAGAACTTGAACGTTCTTATAGAGATTCAAAGGGTTCCCTCGTACACCGACCTGGTCTAATAGCGGAAGAAGGTCCAAATAGCCTTATTAAGCACGGCTACCTAAAGGCTTCATTTACCAACCCTGCAGTAGAAGATTGGAGTTACGGCTTCATATTTAGGAGTTTCGAAGATAATACATTCTACTCTGTTGTTATTGATGACGACGGTACTTGGGTTGTTAACTACAGACCCGGCTCCGTAGATGACGAGTATGAAGTAGATTCATCTTACAATACCAGTATACGCAGTAATATACGCACGGGTAAAGGGCAAGAAAATGTTGTATCGGTGCTGTATATCGGTGGCTTTGGGGCATTGTATATAAACGGCAAGGCGGTTGGCAAGTTCAGCGTAGTCGATTCTAAAGATGCAGGGCTTGCTGCAGTCGCTGGATGGTTTTATGTGACCGACCCGCAGAATGTTGCGTTGACTTACACTGACCTTGAAATTTGGAGCCTAGGTAATTAGATAAACAACTCAGGAAGTATCATACTTACCTGTTAGGGGCATAATACCTTTTCATCCGACTGTTTTACTGCGTCACCCTGAGCCTAGCATTCCAGAAAATGGTAGAGGTGATCTCACTATTAGTGTACAAAATGATACATCTATAAGTTAGAGACTCGCCTGTCTTTAAAGTATATCTCCCTATTTGCTTACACAGTCAGTGAATATTTTTATATATTTGTAAAAATATCTCATATATAAACTTACTAACAATACGAATTCGTATATAATTTCACTTTATACGAATTTAAAGTGATAAAAATGAAAGTGAACAACTGACATCGTTATTCATAAGGAAATAGAGATATGTATAAAATAAAGTATAAGATATTGTTATTTGCATTACTGCTGTTAACTAGTGTTATACTTGCAGCGTGCTTTCATAGTAGTACAACAACAGCTACGTCTACACCTACTGCTACACCTGAACCTACGTCAACACCTATTCCTGCAAAACCGCCTTCTGCAGTAAGAGAGGTACATATATCTAGAGCAGAGACTGATGATACTTCACAGGTAACAATCACAGTGAACTTCAACCCACCCAACAGCGGGGCTAAACCTTTTGAATACTTTCTTAGATATAAGGCATCGGAAGATAGCGACTTTATAGACGTCTCACTCAGTACTGCAGAATGGAAGGAAACGTTGAATAGAGAAAGTTCATACACACTTGAGATATACGCTACAGATGAAAATAGTCAAGCAGGTGAGAAGTACACAATAAGTCCAGCAAGTGCACCTAAGAACCTTAAGAGTGAGTGGACTACTGCAGGTAATAGACTATCGCTTACTTGGGATGCCCCTGAAGATAACGGCAACAGTGAAATATCAGAGTATGTGGTAGAGTATAGAACAGCTAGCGGAAAGTGGGAGAGTAGTGACCGCGAGAGAGTGATAGCCCCCAATAGAAAAGTTACACTTAATGAATCTAGATCCTTGAAAGCGTCTAAGGTGCGAGTTGCTGCACTTACACCAGTTGGGCTAGGAAGTTGGGCAGAGAATAATGTGCCACCTCAGCCACCTGTATTAAATGTAAACCCTGACTCTTACGACTTCGGCACTATACAACAAGAATCTAAACCATCTAAAGAGTTTACAATAACCAACACAGGAGGAGGCACACTCACATGGGAGGCTGATGATGACTTTGAATCCGACTGTTTTACTATGGTCAACTAAGCAGGGCGATTCCGAAAATGGTAATGGTGAGATCACTATTAGTGTAAAAGATGACGCACCTATTGGCAAGTGTGAAGCTAGTCTTACAGTAGATGCAGGCGATGTAGGTTCAAAAAATATAAGTATAAAAGCGGATGTTGTAGAACGTTCAGTGTTAAGTGTATCACCACTCTCATATGACTTTAAGCTCGTAAAGCAGGGCAATACACCATCTAAAGAGTTTAGAGTAACCAACAAAGGAAAGGGCACACTCACATGGGAGGTTGATGATGACTTTGAATCCGACTGTTTTACTGTATCACCTGAGCCCGGCAGTTCACAGAGTGGTGATGGTGAGATCACTATTAGTGTAAAAGAGGATGCACCCTATGGCAGTTGTGAAAATAGTGTTAAAGTAGATGCAGGGGATGCAGGCACAAAGAATATAAGTATAAAAGTCAATATAAAAGGTCCAGAGTTATATATATCGCGTACCTCTTATGACTTTGGCGGTACAGACCAGGGCGATACGCCATCTGAAGAGTTTACAGTAACCAACCTAGGAGGTGGCACACTAATTTGGGAAGTTGGTAACTTTTCCTCTGACTGTTTTACTGTATCACCTAGCCCAGGCAGGTCACAGAGTGGTGATGGTCAGATAAAAATTACAGTAAATAGTGACGCAAAGCTTGGTACTTGTAAAGATGCGTTGCAAGTGCAAAGTGAAGATGGAGATTCAACGAGTATCATTATAGAAGTTGATATTGTAAAACCTAGTGGAGGCGGTGGAGGTGGCGGCTCTTCAGGAGGCGGTGGTGGATCTAACCCAATACTGCCTCCGATACAATCTACTACTCCAACACCTGTATTAAATGTATCACCACCCGCACATGACTTTGGCAATGTACATCAAGGCAATACGCCATCTACAGAATTTACAGTAACCAACGGAGGAAATGGCACACTAACTTGGCAGGTGAGTAACTTTTCCTCTGACTGTTTTACTGTATCACCCAGCCCGGGCACTTCACAGAGTGGCAACGGCTCGCTTACTGTTACATTAAAGAGTGATGCACCTATCGGCAGTTGCTCAAATACTCTTACAGTAAATGGTGGAAGTGCAGGTTCAAAGAGTATAAGTATAACAGTCAATGTTGCAGAACCTCCAAAGTTAGAGGTTTCGCCGCTCTCACATGACTTTGGTACTATAACCCAAAGATCTACAACGTCCGCAAGGTTTACAGTAACGAATGCAGGAAGTGGCACACTAACATGGGAGGTTGATAGTAGCTTCACATCCGACTGCCTTACGGTATCACCTAGCCCCGGCAGTTCGCAGAGTGGCGCTGGCGATATTACTGTCAGTGTAAAGAGTGATGTTCCTATTGGCAGTTGCTCAAGTAGTGTTACAGTAAATGGTGGAAATGCAGGCACGAAGAGTATCAGTATACAAGTCAATGTTGTACAACCTACAGAACCTATATTAGATGTATCACCGCTCTTGCACGACTTTGGCACTGTAAGTCAAGGTGATACCTCATCTAAAAAGTCCACAGTAACCAATATAGGAGTTGGCACACTAACATGGCAGGTTGATAGTAGCTTCACATCTGACTGCTTTACTGTAGTACCTAGCCCTGGCATTCCACAGAATGGTGCTGGCGATATTACTGTCAGTGTAAAGAGTGATGCACCTACTCGCAGTTGCTCAGATACTCTTACACTAAATGCTGGAAGTGCAGGTTCACAAAGTATAAGTATAACAGTCAATGTTGTACAACCTACAGAACCTATATTAGGTGTATCACCACTTTCACACGACTTTGGTACTGTAACCCAAGGTGATACGCCATCTAAAAAGTCCACAGTAACGAATGCAGGAAGTGGCACAATAACATGGAAGGTTGATGATAACTTCACATCCGACTGTTTCACTGTATCACCCAGCCCTGGCAGTTCGCAGAGTGACGCTGGCGATATTACTGTCAGTGTAAAGAGTGATGCCCCTACTCGCAGTTGTTCAGATAGCATTACAGTAAATGCTGGAAGTGCAGGTTCACAGAGTATAAGTATAACAGTCAATGTTGTTGCCAAAACTCCAGAACCTATATTAAGTGTCAGCCCTGACTCTTACGACTTTGGCACTGTAATCCAAGGTTATCTAACATCTGCAAGGTTTACAGTAACCAATGGAGGAAGTGGCACAATAACATGGGAGGTTAATGATAACTTCACATCCGACTGTTTCACTGTATCACCCAGCCCTGGCAGTTCACAGAATGGCAACGGTGAACTTACTGTTACAGTAAAGAGTGATGCAACTATTCGTAGTTGCTCAGATACTCTTACAGTAAATGCTGGAAGTGCAGGTTCAAAGAGTATAAGTATAAAAGCCAATGTTGTACAACCTCCACCTGTATTAGATGTATTGCCTCTAGCACATGACTTTGGCAATATAAATCAAGGCTCTACAACATCTACAAGGTTTACAGTAACCAACGGAGGAAGTGGCACAATAACATGGGAGGTTGATAGTAGCTTCACATCCGACTGCTTTACTGTATCACCCAGCCCTGGCAGTTCACAGAATGGCAACGGTGAACTCACTGTTACAGTAAAGAGTGATGCAACTATTCGCAGTTGCTCAGATACTCTTACAGTAAATGCTGGGAACGCAGGCACAAAGAATATAAGTATAAAAGCCAATGTTGTAGAACCTCCAGTGTTAAATGTATCACCACTCTCACACGACTTTAAGCTCGTAGAGCAGGGCAATACGCCATCTACAAGGTTTACAGTAACCAACGCAGGAGGTGGCACACTCACTTGGAAGGTTGATGATAACTTCACATCCGACTGCTTTACCGTATCACCCAGCCCAGGCAGTTCACAGAGTGGTAACGGCGCTCTCACTGTTACAGTAAAACGTGATGCACCTACTCGCGGCTGCTCAGATACTCTTACATTAGATGCAGGTAACGCAGGCAAACAAAATATACAACTCACAGCAGGAATTTACGTCAAAGTATCACAAGATACAATCACAAAAATAGCTGACAACCTAAAGAGTAAACTAGCGCAAACTACACAAGATCGTAGTATAGACCATAACTTGAACAACAATAACCAGTTCTTTGAGGTATACAATTATCAAAGAGGCAGGACCCTATCCCTTACAGATGATACATCCGCTAAATTTGACGATATAAACGAGGAATACACCCTAAACGATGAATTCCAAATATACCCCCGTTATAACCACAACGGTAATGAAGCCTACTTGGAGAGTAGTGGAAGAAGATCATTTTATACTGGATACATAAGAAGACGTGTAGATAGCTTGAATAATAGATGTGGTGATGATAGAGATCGTGACTATGACTATGACTATCAGACAAGAATTAGTCTTGATAATACATCCGATAGGAATTACCACACTATTGAAGTAACAGCAAATGGTTATTCAGATAATGAGTGTCCTAAATATGAATCCAACACCTTTCGCTACTACTTCCCTCTGCTTAAAGAGTTCAATTACGAAAGAGAATTTACAGTCTCAGCATATGCAAATAGGGGTGACGAGACAACCTATATTGATATATCCTATGGTAGTTGTGAGATCCTAAAGTTAGGGGTGGGTTCAGATTTTGATGGTACTCCCTTCAGCGGTGATTCCATTACACAAGACATTAAAATAAAGATGCTTAAAAACGCTCAAGATGAAGTTGAGGTATATGTAGATGGTAGTAAGCAGTGCATTGGTCATTTAACCCAAGATATGGACTTTAAGTTATATGCAAGTTCAGACGACGATATCAGTATAGCACGTGTAAAGATACAAGTTAAGGACTCGAGTGAGATTATACCTAAGGATAAACCTTACACTAACGGTCTAGACTACGAACAATATTATATAGATGAAGACGAAGATGGTTCTTATAACTCTAGAGAGATAGACTATACTATCCGGGATTATGAAACCTACTTTTCTATTGATAATGACGTAGATACTAGTGCAAGAGATAAGCACACCACGGAAGATTATTCTAGAGTAGAAACTTTTTATTATCCTCTTGCAGTTGGAGAACGTAGAAAAGTTTACTACAGTGCAGCAGTATATGATGGGTATGATAGGAACTACTTTATAATCAAAGGTGGTGGTATTACAATTTACAGTATTTACGTCGATCGTGATGGTGAAGATGGAGAAATATCATCCTATTTTTATATTGAGAGGTCAAAGGATCAACCTAGTCAAATATCTTACTATAACAAAGAAAATAAGCTTTTAGGAACGTCTTCAAGTAGTGCTGGAATAGCAGAGATTGTTGTAGAAACAAAAGCCAGCTCTTATGATGATGATTATGGCTCAAATACCTCAAGCGCAGATGGAGATGTGTGGGTAAGGTTATCATATCCGCCAAACCATTATGCTACTACTAGTGTGATTTCCACTTTGAGAAGTGATTTTGTAAAATCGTATCACGACTACGCGGTGGTTGTATTTGATGGAGATATACCTGTCCAAACAGATATAGATGTTGTTATAAAACAGCAAGTTGCTGCCAACCGAGTAGTGCAGGACTTAATTTCAGCCCCTGGTAATGACGTATCAATAGCACCTATTGCAATAAATGACTGGCACACTATAGAAACGTTGAATATAAAGCAAAGTTTTTACTTAGAGAGCATCGTATTGAACCAGAACTCAGCAGGAGATACTTTTGCAAATATAACTGATGCTCGTTTAGTGCTATCGGATGGTACAGTTATCAGTCAAATACAGTTAGATGGTTCTAATAAGTTCCCATTCAAAGTTAATTTATACGATAACTACTACATTGTACAACTACAGATTTACGGGCGTGAAAACAGTTTTACTCAAGAGGTTCACTATGACAGTGGCAGTGATCCTGTGAGTCCGTATATAAATATTGTAAATAGTCAAGGTGAAACGATAAACGAGAAGAGGATAAAGTATCTTGAGGTTCGCCCTCTGGAGTATTTGGTGCTTGATGGCGTGACGTTATCAAAGGCGGTAACTCCCTTGCCCACGCATATAAACGGCTGTAACTCCCTTGCCCACGCACCGTATACTTGGCTCCAGGACTTTAATTGAGTTTCATCTTAGCACTACTGAAGAATACATCACGCCTATAGTGAAGAGCTTTCATTTTGCTATTGAGTTAGGCAGTAGCAGTTGAGCGAAGTTAAGTAATTATCTTAATGATAACTTTGATCCGCACTATCCTAAAATATAGGTGTGTAGCAAAAATATACTAGCCGAGGATTAGGGCAGCATACATTATCAGTGATGGTAGTGATAAAATCAAGTATCTATATGTTGGTTATGCCTGCTTGCTTACATTGTCAGTGAATATTTTTATATATTTGTAAAATTATCTCATATATAGACTTACTAACAATATGACCTAATATATACTTTTATTTGTATGTTTATCATAAAGTGATAAAAACACAACATAATCAATGACATCGTTATTCATAAGGAAGTAGAGATATGTATTATTTGCAGTATTGCTATTAGTTAGTAGTATAGCTGGAGCGTGCTTTCATAGTAGTGCACCAACACCTACGTCTTGCTGAGCCTATGCCAACACCTACTTCTGCACCGACTTACACCTGTATTAAATGCATCAGCTGATAAGCATGACTTTGGCAATGTAAATCAAGGCAATACGCCATCTACAGGTTTACAGTAACCAACGCAGGAGGTGGCACACTCAAATGGCAGGTTGATGATAACTTTAGATCCGACTGTTTTACTGTATCACCCAGCCCAGGCAGTTCACAGAGTGGTGAAGGTAAGCTATCAAGATGGTACCGTAGACTGTTTTACTCTACACGTGATGGTAACACCTGCACCTACTGCTACTTCTGAGCCTACGCACTGCAGAACCGCCTTCTGCAGTAACAGATGTGCAGATTGGCACAGATGGTAGCCGTATACTGTTTCAATCTAGCCGTGATGGTAACAGTGAAATATATCAGCCCACAGTTATTAGTTTAAAAGCAGTAATAACATACAATAAACCCTCTGTAGTAACAGATGTACAGATTGCACTATCACAGTCGCCTGATACTTCACAATAATAATCACAGTAAGTTTTGATAAACCTAACAGAGGCGTTGAACCATTTGAGTATGCTGTGCGATACAAAGAGTCACAAGAAGATAACTTTAGAGTTACAGAACTTGGCAGTTCTACAAGCTGGAGTCAAACACTGAATAGGAACGGTTCATACACAGTTGAGATATACTCTATAGATGCAAATGGTCAAGCAGGTGCTAAGCACATAATAAAACCATCTAGTCAACCCACAAGCCTTAAGAGTGAGAGGACTACTACAGATAATGAGTTATCACTTTCTTGGGATGCCCCTGAGAATAACGGCAACAGTGAAATATCAGGGTATGTAGTAGAGTATAGAACAGGTAGCGGAGAGTGGGAAAATAGTGAACGTGAGCGATTAGAAACTGATAAAAGAGAGGTTACACTTGATAAATCTATATCAGCGAAGGCATCCAGAGTGCGAGTTTCGGCTCGTACAGGCGTTGGTTTAGGTTCTTGGGCAGAGTTGGATGTATCGGTTAAACCAGATGCAACAGTTACACCAACACCTGCTCCCAAGATACCTACGACTGATCCTACTCCTATGCCTGTATTAAATGTAAACCCTGACTCTTACGACTTCGGAACTATACAACAGGGCAATACACCATCTAAAGAATTTACAGTACGCAACACAGGAGGTGGCACAATAACATGGAAGGTTGCTGATAACTTCACATCTGACTGTTTTACTGTATCACCCAGCCCAGGCAGATCACAGAGTGGGAACGGCGAGCTCACTGTTACAGTAAAACGTAATGCAAAGATTGGCAGTTGTTCAGATAGTTTTACAGTGGACGCTGGGGATGCAGGCACAAAGAGTATACGTATAAAAGTCAATGTTGCAGAACTTCCAGTGTTAAATGTATCACCCTCATCTCATGACTTTGGCAATATACAACAAGGTAATACGCCATCTAAAGAGTTTACAGTAACGAATGCAGGAGGTGGCACACTCACATGGGAGGTTGATGATAACTTCACATCCGACTGTTTTACTGTATCACCCAGCCCCGGCAGATCACAGAGTGGCAATGGCTCGCTCACTGTTAGTTTAAAAAGTGATGCGCCTATTGGCAGTTGCTCAGATAATGTTACAGTAGACTCTGTAGATGCAGGCACAAAGAGTATAAGTATAACAGTCAATGTTGTAGAAGGTCCGGCACCTGTGTTAAATGTATCACCCTCATCTCATGACTTTGGCAATATACAACAAGGCAATGCACCATCTACAGAGTTTACAGTAACCAACGCAGAAGGTGGCACACTAACATGGCAGGTTGATAGTAACTTCACATCCGACTGTTTTACTGTATCACCCGAGCCCGGCAGGTCACAGAATGGTAACGGTGCTCTCACTGTTACAGTAAAACGTGATGCAAATATTGGCAGTTGCTCAGATAGCGTTATAGTAGATGCTGGCACTGCAGGCACAAAGAGTATACGTATAACAGTCAATGTTGCAGAACCTCCAAAGCTAAATGTATCACTCACTGATTACGACTTTGGCAATATACAACAGGGCAATACGTCATCTAAAGAGTTTACAGTAACCAATGCAGGAGGTGGCACAATAACATGGGAGGTTGATGATAACTTCACATCCGACTGTTTTACTGTATCACCCAGCCCTGGCAGTTCGCAGAGTGGCAACGGAATGATAACCGTTACAGTAAAAAGTGATGCTCCTGATGGCAGTTGTTCAGATAGTTTTACAGTAGATGCTGGAAATGCAGGCACAAAGAGTATAACCGTAAAAGCCAGTATTGGACAACCTCCAGTGTTAGATGTATCACCCACTGATTACGACTTTGGCAACATAGAACAGCGCAATACGCCATCTAAAGAGTTTACAGTAACCAACGCAGGAGGTGGCACACTAACATGGCAGGTTGATAACTTCACATCTGACTGTTTTACTGTATCACCCAGCCCCGGCAGTTCACAGAGTGGTAACGGAATGATAACCGTTACAGTAAAAAGTGATGCTCCTGATGGCAGTTGTACAGATAGCGTTATAGTAAACGCTGGAAATGCAGGCACAAAGAGTATACGTATAACAGTCAATGTTGCAGAACTTCCAGTGTTAAATGTATCACCCACTGATTACGACTTTGGCAATATACAACAAGGTAATACACCATCTAAAGAGTTTACAGTAACGAATGCAGGAGGTGGCACACTCACTTGGCAGGTTGATGATAACTTCACATCCGACTGTTTTACTGTATCACCCAGCCCCGGCAGTTCACAGAGTGGCAACGGAATGATAATCGTTACAGTAAAAAGTGATGCACCTGACGGCAATTGTGAAGATGGTGTTACAGTGGACGCTGGGGATGCAGGTCAAGAGAATATAAAAATTATAGCAAGCATTAAGATTGACCGTATACTATTTGCATCTAACCGTGATGGTAACTATAAAATATACACAATGAGAGCTGACGGCACGGATTTAAAACGCCTTACTAACAATGACGCAGATGACTATCCTGAAGCTTGGTCACCAGATGGCAGACGTATACTATTTGCATCTCAACGTGATGGTAATGTGGAAATATACACAATGAGAGCTGATGGCACAGATGTAAAACGCCTTACTAACAATGATAAAAGTGACAATCCTATCTCTTGGTCACCAGATGGTAGCCGTATACTGTTTTACACTCACCCTGATGGTAAAGACCAGGAAATATACACAATGAGAGCTGACGGCACGGATGTAAAACGCCTTACTAACAGTGATGCACATGACGATCCGGTAGATTGGTCACCAGATGGCAGACGTATACTATTTGCATCTAACCGTGATGGTAACAGTGAAATATACACAGTGAGAGCTGATGGCACGGATGTAAAACGCCTTACTGATAACGATAAATATGACTCCCCTATCTCTTGGTCGCCAGATGGTAGCCGTATACTGTTTACATCTACCCGTGATGGTAACAGTGAAATATACACAATGAAGCCTGATGGCACTGATGTACAACGCCTTACCAATAGTGAAGTATCTGAGACGCCTGGGACTTGGTCACCAGATGGTAGCCGTATACTGTTTCAATCTAGCCGTGATGGTAACAGTGAAATATACACAATGAGAGCCGACGGCACTGATGTAAAACGCCTTACTAACAATGACGCAGATGACTTCCCTTACGCTTGGTCACCAGATGGTAGTCGTATACTGTTTGTATCTGACCGTGATGGTAACCGGGAAATATACACAATTAAAGTTGACGGTACGGATGTAAAACGCCTTACTAACAATGACGCATATGACTCTCCTGCAGCGCCTTCACCGTGGTCGCCGTAGTATGCTGGGCGTTATGTTCAAATAAGTGATGGGTCGGGCGGCTTACATTATCAGTGATGGTAGTGATAAAAATAAAGTATCTATACGTTGGTTATGCCTGCTTGCTTACATTGTCAGTGAATATTTTTATATATTTGTAAAATTATCTCATATATAGACTTACTAACAATATGACTTAATATATACTTTTATTTGTATGTTTATCATAAAGTGATAAAAACACAACATAATCAATGACATCGTTATTCATAAGGAAGTAGAGATATGTATAAAATAAAGTATAAGATATTATTATTTGCAGTACTGCTATTAGTTAGTAGCATCATAGTTGGAGCGTGCAGTCATGGTAGTGCACCTACTGCTACACCTATTGTTACACCTGAGCCGACGCCAACACCTGTATTAAATGTATCAGCTGATAAGCATGACTTTGGCAATGTAAATCAAGGCAATACGCCATCTAAAGAGTTTACAGTAACCAACGCAGGAGGTGGCACACTCACATGGGAAGTTGATGATAACTTTGAATCCGACTGTTTTACTGTATCACCCAGCCCAGGCAGTTCACAGAGTGGTGAAGGTAAGCTCACTGTTAGTGTAAAAGAGAATGCACCCATTGGCAATTATTCAGAAATACTGATTATCAATAAGAATACTCAGCCCACAGTTATTAGTTTAAAAGCAGTAATAACATACAATAAACCCTCTGTAGTAACAGATGTACAGATTGCACTATCACAGTCGCCTGATACTTCACAAGTAATAATCACAGTAAGTTTTGATAAGCCTAACAGAGGCGTTGAACCATTTGAGTATGCTGTGCGATACAAAGAGTCACAAGAAGATAACTTTAGAGTTACAGAACTTGGCAGTTCTACAAGGTGGAGTCAAACACTGAATAGGAACGGTTCATACACAGTTGAGATATACTCTATAGATGCAAATGGTCAAGCAGGTGCTAAGCACATAATAAAACCATCCAGTCAACCCACAAGCCTTAAGAGTGAGAGGACTACTACAGATAATGAGTTATCACTTTCTTGGGATGCCCCTGAGAATAACGGTAACAGTGAAATATCAGGTTATATAGTAGAGTATAGAACAGGTAGCGGAGAGTGGGAAAATAGTGAACGTGAGCGATTAGAAACTGATAAGAGAGAGGTTACACTTGATGAATCTATATCAGCGAAGGCATCCAGAGTGCGAGTTTCTGCTCGTACAGGCGTTGGTTTAGGTTCTTGGGCAGAGTTGGATGTATGGGATAAACCAGATGCAACAGTTACACCAACACCTGCTCCCAAGATACCTACGACTGATCCTACTCCTATGCCTGTATTAAATGTAAACCCTGACTCTTACGACTTCGGAACTATACAACAGGGCAATACACCATCTAAAGAATTTACAGTACGCAACACAGGAGGTGGCACACTCACATGGAAGGTTGATGATAACTTCACATCCGACTGTTTTACTGTATCACCCAGCCCAGGCAGTTCACAGAGTGGCAATGGCTCGCTCACTGTTAGTGCAAAACGTGATGCAAGGATTGGCAGTTGTGAAGTTAGCATTATAGTAAATGCTGGAAATGCAGGCACAAAGAGTATACGTATAACAGTCAATGTTGCAGAACTTCCAGTGTTAAATGTATCACCTAGTGATTACGACTTTGGCAATATAGAACAGGGCAATACACCATCTAAAGAGTTTACAGTAACCAACGCAGGAGGTGGCACACTCACTTGGGAAGTTGAGGATAACTTTGAATCCGACTGTTTTACTGTATCACCCGAACCCGGCAGGTCACAGAGTGGTAACGGCGCTCTCACTGTTACAGTAAAACGTGATGCTCCTGATGGCAGTTGTACAGATATCGTTACAGTGGACGCTGGCACTGCAGGCACAAAGAGTATACGTATAACAGTCAATGTAGAAGGTCCAGAGTTAGACGTATCACCCTCATCTCATGACTTTGGCAATATACAACAAGGCAATACACCATCTAAAGAGTTTACAGTAACGAATGGAGGAAGTGGCACACTCACTTGGGAGGTTGATGATAACTTCACATCCGACTGTTTTACTGTATCACCCGAGCCCGGGAGGTCACAGAGTGGTAACGGCGAGCTCACTGTTACAGTAAAAGACGATGCTCCTGATGGCAGTTGTAGAGATAGTGTTACAGTGGACGCTGGCACTGCAGGACAAGAGAATATAAAAGTTATGGCAAACATTAAGATTTACCGTATACTGTTTTACTCTTTACGTGATGGTAACCTTGAAATATACACAATGAAGTCTGATGGCACCGATGTAAAACGCCTTACTAACAATGATGTATCTGACGAGCCTCAAGCTTGGTCACCCGATGGCAGTCGTATACTGTTTCAATCTTACCGTGATGGTAATGACTGGGAAATATACACAATGAATGCTGACGGCACGGATGAAAAACGCCTTACTAACAATGATGCACATGACGAGCCTGTAGCTTGGTCACCAGATGGTAGCCGTATACTGTTTGGATCTTACCGTGATGGTGATAACTGGGAAATATACACAATGAGAGCAGACGGCACTGATATAAAACGCCTTACTGATAACGATAAATATGACTCTCCTAGAGCTTGGTCACCAGATGGTAGCCGTATACTGTTTACATCTACCCGTGATGATGATCACCGGGAAATATACACAGTGAGAGCTGACGGCACCGATGTAAAACGCCTTACTAACAATGACGCAGATGACTATCCTGTCGCTTTCGCTTGGTCACCAGATGGTAGCCGTATACTGTTTGTATCTACCCGTGATGATAACAGTGAAATATACACAATGAGAACTGATGGCTCGGATGTAAAACGCCTTACCAATAATAACATATATGACTCCCCTGAAGCTTGGTCACCAGATGGCAGCCGTATACTGTTTGAATCTTACCGTGATGGTAACCTTGAAATATACACAATGAGAGCTGACGGTACAGACGTAAAACGCCTTACTAACAATGACGCAGATGACAATCCTTTCGCTTGGTCATCAGATGGTAGCCGTATACTGTTTTACTCTGAACGTGATGGTAACCGGGAAATATACACAATTAAAGTTGACGGCACGGATGTAAAACGCCTTACTTATAACGATGCAGAGGACCATCCTGCAGTGCATTCACCGTGGTCGCCGTAGTATGCTGGGCGTTATGTTTCAAATAAGTGATGGGTCGGGTGGCTTACATTGTCAGTGAATATTTTTATATATTTGTAAAATTATCTCATATATAGACTTACTAACAATATGACTTAATATATACTTTTATTTGTATGTTTAACATAAAGTGATAAAAACACAACATAATCAATGACATCGTTATTCATAAGGAAGTAGAGATATGTATAAAATAAAGTATAAGATATTATTATTTGCAGTACTGCTATTAGTTAGTAGTATAGTTGGAGCGTGCAGTCATGGTAGTGCACCAGCACCTACGTCTATACCTGAGCCTATGCCAACACCTACTCCTGCACCTACTGTTACACCTGAGCCTACGCCAACACCTACTCCTGCAAAACCGCCTTCTGCAGTAAGAGAGGTACATATATCGAGAGCAGAGACTGATGATACTTCACAGGTAACAATCACAGTGAACTTCAAACCACCTAACAGCGGTGCTAAACCTTTTGAATACTTTCTTAGATATAAGGCATCGGAAGATAGCGACTTTATAGACGTCTCACTCAGTACTGCAGAATGGAAGGAAACGTTGAATAGAGAGAGTTCATACACACTTGAGATATACGCTACAGATGAAAATAGTCAAGCAGGTGAGAAGTACACAGTAAGTCCAGCAAGTGCACCTAAGAACCTTAAGAGTGAGTGGACTACTGCAGGTAATACACTATCGCTTACTTGGGATGCCCCTGAAGATAACGGCAACAGTGAAATATCAGAGTATGTGGTAGAGTATAGAACAGCTAGCGGAAAGTGGGAGAGTAGTGACCGCGAGAGAGTAATAGCCCCTAATAGAAAAGTTACACTTAATGAATCTAGATCCTTGAAAGCGTCTAAGGTGCGAGTTGCTGCACTTACACCAGTGGGTCTAGGAAGTTGGGCAGAGAATAATGTGCCACCTTCATTAAATGTAAGTCCTATTGATTATGACTTTGGCAATGTACGCCAAGACTCTACACCGTCTAATAAGTTTACAGTAACCAACGCAGGAGGTGGCACAATAACATGGCAGGTTGATAACTTCACATCCGACTGTTTTACTGTATCACCCGAGCCCGGCAGTTTGCAGAGTGGCAACGGTGATATCACTGTTACAGTAAAGCGTAATGCAAAGATTGGCAGTTGCTCAGATAACGTTACAGTAGACGCTGGAGATGCGGGTTCAAAGCGCATAACTATAACAGTCAATGTAAAAGGTCCAGAATTAAAGGTATCGCCTGCTGATTACTCCTTTGGCACTATAATACAAGGTTCTACAATATCTAAGCGTTTTACGGTAACCAACGCAGGAGGTGGCACAATAACATGGCAGGTTGATAACTTCACATCCGACTGTTTTACTGTATCACCTGAGCCAGGCAGTTCACAGAGTGGCAACGGAATGATAACCGTTACAGTAAAGCGTGATGCCCCTGATGGCAGTTGTACAGATAGCGTTATAGTAAATGCTGGCACTGCAGGCATAAAGACTATAACCTTAAAAGCCAATGTTGGACAACCTCCAAAGTTAGCTATATCACCCACTGATTACGACTTTGGCAATGTAAATCAAGGTTCTACACCGTCTACAGAGTTTACAGTAACCAACGCAGGAGGTGGCACACTCACATGGGAGGTTGATAACTTAGCATCTGACTGTTTTACTGTATCACCCAGCCCCGGCAGTTCACAGAGTGGCAACGGAATGATAACCGTTACAGTAAAAAGTGATGCTCCTGATGGCAGTTGTTCAGATAGCGTTATAGTAAATGCTGGCTCTACAGGCACAAAGAGTATAACCGTAAAAGCCAGTATTGGACAACCTCCAGTGTTAGATGTATCACCCACTGATTACGACTTTGGCAATGTAAATCAGGGCAATACGCCATCTAAAGAGTTTACAGTAACCAACGCAGGAGGTGGCACACTAACATGGCAGGTTGATAACTTAGCATCTGACTGTTTTACTGTATCACCTAGCCCCGGCAGTTCACAGAGTGGCAACGGCTCGCTCACTGTTAGTTTAAAAAGTGATGCTCCTGATGGCAGTTGTTCAGATAGCGTTATAGTAAATGCTGGCTCTACAGGCACAAAGAGTATAACCGTAAAAGCCAGTATTGGACAACCTCCAGTGTTAGATGTATCACCCACTGATTACGACTTTGGCAATGTAAATCAGGGCAATACGCCATCTAAAGAGTTTACAGTAACCAACGCAGGAGGTGGCACACTAACATGGCAGGTTGATAGTAACTTCACATCCGACTGTTTTACTGTATCACCTAGCCCCGGCAGTTCACAGAGTGGCAACGGCTCGCTCACTGTTAGTTTAAAAAGTGATGCACCTGATGGCAGTTGTACAGATAGCGTTATAGTAAACGATGGAAATGCAGGTACAAAGAGTATACGTATAAAAGTCAATGTAGAAGGTCCAGAGTTAGACGTATCACCCTCATCTCATGACTTTGGCAATGTAAATCAGGGCAATACGCAATCTAAAGAGTTTACAGTAACGAATGCAGGAGGTGGCACACTCACTTGGGAAGTTGCTGATAACTTCACATCCGACTGTTTTACTGTATCACCTAGTCCAGGCAGTTCACAGAGTGGCAACGGCATAATAATCGTTACAGTAAAACGTGATGCAAGGATTGGCAGTTGTTCAGATAGCGTTATAGTAGATGCTGGCACTGCAGGCACAAAGAGTATACGTATAACAGTCAATGTTGCAGAACCTCCAAAGCTAAATGTATCACTCACTGATTACGACTTTGGCAATATACAACAAGGTGATACGCCATCTAAAGAGTTTACAGTAACGAATGCAGGAGGTGGCACAATCACTTGGCAGGTTGATGACTTAGCATCTGACTGTTTTACTGCATCACCCAGCCCCGGCAGTTCACAGAGTGGCAACGGCATGATAATCGTTACAGTAAAAAGTGATGCTCCTGATGGCAGTTGTAGAGATATTGTTACAGTGGACGCTGGCACTGCAGGTCAAGAGAATATAAAAGTTATGGCAAACATTAAGATTTACCGTATACTGTTTCACTCTGCCCACGAAATATACACAATGAACTCTGATGGCACGGATGTAAAACGCCTTACTAACAATGACGCATATGACTCGCCTTACGCTTGGTCACCCGATGGCAGTCGTATACTGTTTATATCTACCCGTGATGGTAACACTGGTGACATATACACAATGAAAGCTGACGGCACGGACGTAAAACGCCTTACTAACAATGACGAAGATGACTCCCCTAGAGCTTGGTCACCCGATGGTAGCCATATACTGTTTGAATCTAACCGTGATGGTAAAAGTGAGGTATACACAATGAGAGCCGACGGCACAGATATAAAACGCCTTACTAACAATGACGCATATGACTATCCTGTCGCTTGGGCATCAGATGGTAACCGTATACTGTTTACATCTACCCGTGATGATGATCACCGGGAAATATACACAATGAGAGCCGACGGCACTGATGTAAAACGCCTTACTAACAATGACGCAGATGACTCCCCTTACGCTTGGTCACCAGATGGCAGCCGTATACTGTTTGTATCTACCCGTGATGGTAACAGTGAAATATACACAATGAGAGCTGACGGCACGGATCTAAAACGCCTTACTAACAATGATAAATCTGACGTTCCTTTCGCTTGGTCACCAGATGGTAGCCGTATACTGTTTGACTCTACACGTGATGGTAATTTTGAAATATACACAATGAAAGCTGACGGCACAGATGTAAAACGCCTTACTAACAATGACGCAGATGACTCCCCTTACGCTTGGTCACCAGATGGTAGCCGTATACTGTTTAGATCTGACCGTGATGGTAACCGGGAAATATACACAATTAAAGTTGACGGTACGGATGTAAAACGCCTTACTAATAATGATGCACCTGACTATCCTGCATTGCCTTCACCGTGGTCGCCGTAGTATGCTGGGCGTTATGTTTCAAATAAGTGATGGGTCGGGCAGCGTACATTATCAGTGATGGTAGTGATAAAAATAAAGTATCTATTTGTATAAATATAGTATGTTAAGATTTACTAAGAATATTGAATTCATATATACTTTTACTATATATGAGTGATAAAAGTGATAAAAATGAAAGTGAAAAACTTATCTCGTTGTTTGAGGTAGCTAGTTTTCTGAATGTTACAGAGCGCACAGTATATTTGTGGGTGCAGCAGGGCATTATACCGGGTTATAAGATCGGTAACTCTTGGAGATTTAGGCTTTCTGTGGTAAAGGAATGGCTTCGTGAACACTCTAACGTGCAGAAGGCAGAAGAAGAAGAAAAAGAAAAAAAGGAGTCAGAGCCTGAGCCTCATAGCCGCAATGTTACAAATGCAGAACAAATAAGAGAGTGTGCCGAGGAGATGAACAGAATTTGGCAGGAGAGCAACGAAATACTCTGGATGGTATCAGACTTTATAAAGTCTTTTGTAGAGGAATACAACAGTGAGATAGCAGAATATGCGTTACAAATGCTGATAAATTCTAAGTCTATAAGAATAGTAAAAAAAGAGGTTCTACCGAATAAACTGGTCAGATTTATAGGTAGAGTATAAAGGAGTTAACAGATGGCTATATTTGGATTTGGCAGGGCAAGGAAACTAGAGGACATAAAACTAGATGAACTACAGGATGAGCGGGTGCGTCTTGAAGTTCGTAGAGATCAGATGATGAGACGCATCAGTGATGCACAGGAAGACTACAACGGACATCATGAGGCTGGCGTGAATATGCGAGGACTCTCAGATGCAGAACTTGATATCATTGCTTACAATATGGAACAAGCACAAAAGCGTAAGACAAGTGCAGAGTCTAAGTTTCAGGACATTATGACACAGATTCAAGTAGTGGACTCTGTTATGGATGTGTTGAAGATGCGCAAAGACCTTGAGCGTAGGGGCGTCTGGAAGGTGATAAACAACCTCAAAGAGGATGAACTGGAAGAGCAAGTCAGCAAGCTAGCGGGTGAGCGTAAAAACACAGCTTTAACTGTAAACAAAGTGTCTGAGATACTGGGCTCTGCAGGACCTGGCGCTGTAGAAGTGCAAGCACATCGTTCTTCTGCCTTCCGCAGTATAAGAGATAAACTTAGACAGGAACGTTCTAAAGCGAGCTAGAGGTTTAGTATCAGTGCATCGGTTGTAAAATATAGATTTTATAAACATAATAATAGAAAGGAGCTAAAAGTGGCTATATTTGGATTTGGCAGGGCAAGGAAACTAGAGGACATACAACTAAATGAACTACAGGATGAGCGGGTGCGTCTTGAAGTTCGTAGAGATCAGATGGTCAACCGCATCACAAAGGCACAAGAGGATTATGACGGGCATCATGAGGCTGGCGTGAATATGCGAGGACTCTCAGATGCAGAACTTGATATCATTGCTTACAATATGGAACAAGCACAAAAGCGTAAGATATCAGCAGAGTCTAAGTTTCAGGACATTATGACACAGATTCAAGTAGTGGACTCTGTTATGGATGTGTTGAAGATGCGCAAAGACCTTGAGCGTACTGGCGTCTGGAAGGTGATAAACAACCTCAAAGAGGATGAACTGGAAGAGCAGGTCAGTAAGCTAGCAGGTGAGCGTAAAAACACAGCTTTAACTGTAAACAAAGTGTCTGAGATACTGGGCTCTGCAGGGGCTGGTTCTGTAGAAGTGCAAGCACATCGTTCTTCTGCCTTCCGCAGTATAAGAGATAAACTTAGACAGGAACGTTCTAAGACGAGCTAGAGGGTTAGTATCAGTGCATCGGTTGTAAAATATAGATTTTATAAACATAATAATAGAAAGGAGCTAAAAGTGGCTATATTTGGATTTGGCAGGGCAAGGAAACTAGAGGACATACAACTAAATGAACTACAGGATGAGCGGGTGCGTCTTGAAGTTCGTAGAGATCAGATGGTCAACCGCATCACAAAGGCACAAGAGGATTATGACGGGCATCATGAGGCTGGCGTGAATATGCGAGGACTCTCAGATGCAGAACTTGATATCATTGCTTACAATATGGAACAAGCACAAAAGCGTAAGATATCAGCAGAGTCTAAGTTTCAGGACATTATGACACAGATTCAAGTAGTGGACTCTGTTATGGATGTGTTGAAGATGCGCAAAGACCTTGAGCGTACTGGCGTCTGGAAGGTGATAAACAACCTCAAAGAGGATGAACTGGAAGAGCAGGTTAGCAAGTTAGCAGGGGAGCGTAAAAACAAAGCTTTAACTGTAAACAAAGTGTCTGAGATACTGGGCTCTGCAGGACCTGGCGCTGTAGAAGTGCAAGCACATCGTTCTTCTGCCTTCCGCAGTATAAGAGATAAACTTAGACAGGAACGTTCTAAAGCGAGCTAGAGGTTTAGTATCAGTGCATCGGTTGTAAAATATAGATTTTATAAACATAATAATAGAAAGGAGCTAACAGATGGCTATATTTGGATTTGGCAGGGCAAGGAAACTAGAGGACATAAGACTAGATGAACTACAGGATGAACGAGTGCGTCTTGAAGTTCGTAGAGATCAGATGACGAGACGCATCAGTGATGCACAAGAAGACTATGATGGACATCATGAGGCTGGCGTGAATATGCGAGGGCTCTCAGATGCAGAACTTGATATCATTGCTTACAATATGGAACAAGCACAAAAGCGTAAGATAGCAGCAGAGTCTAAGTTTCAGGACATTATGACACAGATTCAAGTAGTGGACTCTGTTATGGATGTGTTGAAGATGCGCAAAGACCTTGAGCGTACTGGCGTCTGGAAGGTGATAAACAACCTCAAAGAGGATGAACTGGAAGAGCAGGTCAGCAAGCTAGCAGGTGAGCGTAAAAACACAGCTTTAACTGTAAACAAAGTGTCTGAGATACTGGGCTCTGCAGGACCTGGTGATGTAGAAGTGCAAGCACATCGTTCTTCTACCTTCCGCAATATAAGAGATAAACTTAGACAGGAACGTTCTAAAGCGAGCTAAGAGGTTTAAAATATCAGTGCATCGGGTGTAAAATGTTGTAAAATATGGAATTTATAAGTATAATAGTAGTATTATAAAAATAGTTTGTATAGATTGTTACAAATAAGAATAGAAAGGAGCTAAAAGTGGCTATATTTGGATTTGGCGGAGCAAAGAAACTAGAGGACATAAAACTAAATGAACTACAGGATGAGCGAGTGCGTCTTGAAGTTCGTAGAGACCAGATGATGAGACGCATCCGTGAGGCACAAGAGGACTACGACGGACATCACGAAGTTGGTGCTAATATGAGAGGACTCGCAGACGCAGAACTTGATATCATTGCTTACAAAATGGAACAGGCACAACGACGCAAGACAAGTGCAGAGTCTAAGTTTCAGGACATTATGACTCAGATACAAGTAGTGGACTCTGTTGTAGACGTGTTGAAAATGCGCAAAGACCTTGAGCGTAAGGGCGTCTGGAAGGTGATAAACAACCTCAAAGAGGAGGAACTGGAAGAGCAGGTCAGCAAGTTAGCAGGTGAGCGTAAGGACAAAAGTTTAACTGTAAACAAAGTGTCTGAGATACTGGGCTCTGCAGGGGCTGGTTCTGTAGAAGTGCAAGCACATCGTTCTTCTGCCTTCCGCAGTATAAGAGATAAACTTAGACAGGAACGTTCAAAAGCGAGCTAAGAGGTTTAAAATATCAGTGCATCGGTTGTAAAATATGGAATTTATAAGTATAATAGTAGTATTATAAAAATAGTTTGTAAATAAGAATAGAAAGGAGCTAAAAGTGGCTATATTTGGATTTGGCGGAGCAAAGAAACTAGAGGACATAAAACTAAATGAACTACAGGATGAGCGAGTGCGTCTTGAAGTTCGTAGAGACCAGATGATGAGACGCATCCGTGAGGCACAAGAGGACTACGACGGACATCATGAGGTTGGTGCTAATATGCGAGGACTCGCAGACGCAGAACTTGATATCATTGCTTACAAAATGGAACAGGCACAACGACGCAAGACAAGTGCAGAGTCTAAGTTTCAGGACATTATGACTCAGATTCAAGTAGTGGACTCTGTTGTAGACGTGTTGAAGATGCGCAAAGACCTTGAGCGTAAGGGCGTCTGGAAGGTGATAAACAACCTCAAAGAAGAGGAACTGGAAGAGCAGGTCAGCAAGTTAGCAGGTGAGCGTAAAGACAAAAGTTTAACTGTAAACAAAGTGTCTGAGATACTGGGCTCTGCAGGACCTGGTGATGTAGAAGTGCAAGCACATCGTTCTTCTACCTTCCGCAATATAAGAGATAAACTTAAACAGGAACGTTCTAAGACGAGCTAGAGGTTTAGTATCAGTGCATCGGTTGTAAAATATGAGTCTTGTAAACACAATTGAACTGATATTAGAAGGCAAGTGGAGTCTGCTCACTGCTTGGGAATGGATTGTTGTATTACTGTTACTGTTAGGTATTCTACTCATCGCTCTCTCACCGATACTGTATCTGCTTGAGCTGGTAAGGGAACGTGTTAATCGT
Organism: Dehalococcoidia bacterium; assembly: GCA_964274945.1. Classification (GTDB taxonomy): domain Bacteria; phylum Chloroflexota; class Dehalococcoidia; order Lucifugimonadales; family Lucifugimonadaceae; genus CAXXBX01. The sequence goes on from CAXXBX010000034.1 coordinate 295,676, forward strand.
AAAAACGTTAAGGTAAACGAAACTGTTGGCTGGATAGAGCGGGAGTTATCGGTTCGTCCTTATGTTTCGTATAAAAATATACCTGCGTCGTCAGATGACATACGTAAGCATGCGGTTAACAAACTGCTAAAAGCCAATGTAATATCGGCAATTAGAGAGAGCGGTGAATTAGTATACAGAAAGGTTGATGAAATAGAAGGTATATAATCGTTATGGATATTTCTAGTGTGCTTCGTTATTGGCCTGTGCGGATGTTGTTGGGTGGTGTATTATCGCTTGCCCTATCTGGGCTTGTGTCGTTGTTGGCGCCGGGGCCTGATCCGCCTTCACCGATAACGGGTATACAAATATCCGCGTCGCCTACCACTGATACATCGGGTGTATTATTCACATTAAGTTTTGAGCAACCTAACAGAGGCATTGCGCCTTTTGAGTACACTGTCAGTTACAAGGCATCGCAAGATACAGACTTCAAAGAAGTCCCAATCGGTAGTTCTACACAATGGCAGGCGACACTCAATAGAAACGCTTCTTATACGCTTAGGGTATACGCTACAGATGCACGCGGGCAGGCAAGTGAACCGCATATAATAAAACCCTCAAGTGCCCCCTTACACCTTGAAACTGTTATGCAAGGTAATGCGGTAAGTCTTTCTTGGGATGTCCCTGAGGATAACGGCAACAGTGAAATATCAGGTTACATTGTAGAGTATAGAACCGAAAGTGGCGACTGGGAGCGTAGTGAAGGTAAGAGAATACAAACCTCTATTAGAGAGACGCTACTAGAGGAGTCTATAGCAGAGAAGGCATACCTAGTGCGTGTTGCAGCCATTACAGAAGTTGGCTTAGGCGTCTGGGCAGAGAGGAATATCTCAAACAGTAGTGTTATTATTACACCTACTCCACCGACTGATACCGTACTGGTTGATCCTTCAAAAACTCCTGTTCGTCCAGAACCTACTTCTACACCGACACCTACACCAACCCCGCCTCCTGCAGAACCGCCTTCTGCTGTGATTAACGTAATTGAATCATCAACAGAGGATGTTGATACTGCACAGGTAATAATCTCATTAAGGTTTGATCAACCTAATAGAGGTGTTAAACCTTTTGAGTACGTTCTCCGCTATAAAGATTCAAGCGATTCCGACTTTAAAGATGTCTCACTTGGTACTGCTACACAGTGGGAGGAAACCTTGAATAGAAACGGTTCATACACTGTTGAGATATACGCTGAAGATGCACTCGGTCAAGCAGGTGAAAAGTACACAATAAGACCAGCAAGTGCACCTGAAAACCTTAATAGTGAATGGAATACTACAGGTAATAAGTTATCACTTTTTTGGGATGCTCCACTATCTAGTGGCAAGAGTAAAATATCAGGTTATGTTGTAGAGTATAGAACGCTTAGCGGAGGCTGGGAGAGCAGTGAACGCGAGAGAATAAAAACATTTAATAGAGAAGTTACGCTTGATGAATCTATATCTGAGAAGGCATATAAAGTGCGTGTTGCAGCGCGTACAGCGGTCGGCTTAGGCGTCTGGGCAGAACATGTTGTAATACCAAAACCATGATTACAGTTATAAGATGAATACAGGAGGTAAAGAGATATGTATAAACTAAAATATAAGATACTACTATTTATAATATTGCTATTAGCGAGTAGCATAGTTGCAGCGTGCAATCATGGTAGTGAACCAACACCAACAGATACAGCTACTAGACCTACAGCTACACCTAAGCCTACTTCTACACCTACAGCTACACCAACACCTACGGCTACACCAACACCTGCAGAACCACCTTCTCCAGTAAAAGAGGTACAGATTGCACGAGCAGAGGGTGCTGATACTGCACAGGTAATAATCTCATTAAGTTTTGATCAACCTAATAGCGGTGTTGAACCTTTTAAATACTTTCTCCGCTATAAAGATTCAGGCGATACTGACTTTAAAGATGTTTCACTTGGTACTGCTACACAATGGGAGGAAACCTTGAATAGAAACGGTTCCTATACAGTTGAGATATACGCTGAAGATGCACTCGGTCGAGCAGGTGAAAAGTACACAATAAGACCAGCAAGTCAACCTACTAAACTTAATATTGAGTGGACTACTGCAGGTAATACACTATTACTTGCTTGGGATGCCCCTGTGGATAACGGCAACAGTACAATATCAGAGTATGTAGTAGAGTATAGAACAGAGAGTGGCAACTGGGAGAGTAGTGACCGCGAGAGAGTGATAGCCTCTAATAGAGAAGTTACACTTAATAAATCTAGATCCTTGAAAGCAGATAAGGTACAAGTTGCTGCACTTACAGCAGTTGGGCTAGGCGTCTGGGCAGAGCATGTTGTAATACCAAAACCATGATTACAGTTATAAGATGAGTACAGAAGGTAACTAGATATGTATAAACAAAAATATAAGATACTACTATTTGTAGTATTGCTATTAGCGAGTAGCATAGTTGAGCGTGCGATCATAATAGTGCACCTTCTGCAGTAACAGATGTACAGATTGCACGAGCAGAAACTGATGATACTTCAAAGGTAACAATCACTGTGAACTTCAAAAAACCTAACAGTGGTATTGAACCATTTGAGTATGCTGTGCGCTATAAAGAGTTACAAGAAGATAACTTTAGAGTTACAGAACTTGACAGTTCTACAAGCTGGAGTCAAACATTGAATAGGTACAGTTCATACACTGTTGAGATATACGCTATAGATGACAATGATCAAGAAGGTGCTAAGTACACAATAAGACCAGCAAGTCAACCTACTAACCTTAATATTGAGTGGACTACTGCAGGTAATACACTATCGCTTACTTGGGATGCTCCTGAGGATAACGGTAACAGTGAAATATCAGGTTATGTTGTAGATTATATAATAGGTAGCGGAGACTGGGAGAGTAGTGAAATTAAGAGGACTGAAACTAATATTAGAGAAGTTACACTTGAAGTACCGCAGGGTGTTGCCAAAGTCCGAGTTGCTGCACTTACAGCAGTTGGGCTAGGTGTCTGGGAAGAGCAGGATGTACCACCTCAGCCACCTTTATTAAATGTAAGTCCTATTGATTATGATTTTGGCAACATAGAAGAAGGCACTACGAAATCTAAAGAATTCACAGTAAAAAACGCAGGCGGAGGTAAACTCACTTGGGAAGTTGATAACTTTGAATCCGACTGCTTTACTATGTCAACCAAGCAGGTCAATCCAGAGAGTGGTGATGGTAAGCTCACTATTAGTGTAAAAAAGGATGCACCTGTTGGCGAGTGTTCAAAAACACTGACTATAAAGAGTGATAATCAGTTTAAAAATATTCAAGTAAAAGCGAATATATATATTCCACCACCTTCTGCAGTAACAGATGTAAATATAGGATTAGAAACGACTAATGACACTTCACAGATAATAATTAAAGTAACCTTCAAACCACCTAACAGCGGTACTAAACCTTTTAAATACTTTCTCAGATATAAGGCATCGGGCGAGAGCAACTTTAAAGATGTAAAACTTGACAGTGCTACAATATGGGATAGTCAACCTCTGAATAGGAAGGGGGCATATACAGTTGAGGTATACGCTGAAGATGCACTCGGTCAAGCAGGTATAAAGCACACAATAAGACCAGCAAGTAAACCTATTAACCTTAATATTGAGTGGGATACTACAGGTGATGGATTATTACTTTCTTGGGATGCCCCTAAGGATACAGGCAATAGTGAAATATCGTGGTATGTAGTAGAGTATAGAACGCTTAACGGAGACTGGGAGAGTAGTGAAATTAAGAGGACTGAAACTAATTTTAGACAAGTTCCACTTGCAGTACCGCATGATGTTCACAAAGTGCGAGTTGCAGCACTGACACCAGTTGGGCTAGGTGTCTGGGAAGAGCAGAATGTACCACCTCGGTTACCTGTATTAAGTGTAAACCCTGATTCTTACGACTTTGACACTATAAAACAAGGATCTAACCCATCTACGAGTTTTACAGTAACCAACACAGGAGGTGGGACACTAACATGGAAGGTTCATGATAACTTCACATCTGACTGTTTTACTGTATCACCTGAGCCAGGTAGTTCGCAGATTGGCGATGGTGAGATCACTATTAGTGTAAAAGAGGATGCACCTGACGGTAGTTGTGGAAATAGTATAAAAGTAGATGCAGGCGATGCAGGCACAAAGAATATAAGTATAAAAGTCAATATAGAAGGTCCAGAGTTAGATGTATCGCCCCTCGCTCATAACTTTGGCGATACAGACCAAGGCGATACGCCATCTGAAGAGTTTACAGTAGCAAACACAGGAGGTGGCACAATAACATGGCATGTTGATTACACTAAAACCCAATGTTTTAGTGTATTACCTAGCATGGGCATTTCACAGACTGGTGATGGCAAGATCACCGTTATAGTAAAAAGTGATGCGCAGCTTGGTACTTGTAAAGATGATGTGAAAGTGATCAGTAAAGATGGCGGTTCAACGAGTATACAGATAGAAGTGGATGTTGTAAAACCTAGTGGAGGAGGTGGTGGAGGTGGAGGTGGTGGCCCTAGTCCACTACCCCCTATACAATCTACTATTCCAACACCTGTATTAAATGTATCACCACTCTCACATGACTTTGGCACTATAACCCAAAGTTCTACAATATCTGCAAGGTTTACAGTAACCAACACAAGCAGTGGCACACTAGCTTGGCAGGTGGGTAACTTTTCCTCTGACTGCTTTACTGTATCACCCAGCCCGGGCATTTCACAGAGTGGTAATGGCGAGCTCACTGTTACAGTAAAGCGTGATGCACCTATCGGCAGTTGTGAAGGTAGTATTACAGTAAATGGTGGAAGTGCAGGTTCACAGAGTATCAGTATCACAGTCAATGTTGTACAACCTACAGAACCGATATTAGAGGTATCGCCACTCTCACACGACTTTGGCACTGTAAGTCAAGGTGATACGGCATCTAAAAAGTCCACAGTAACCAATATAGGAATTGGCACACTAACATGGGCAGTTGATAGTAGCTTCACATCTGAATGTTTTACTGTATCACCCAGCCCGGGCATTCCACAGAATGGTAACGGCGAGCTCACTGTCAGTGTAAAGAGTGATGCACCTACTCGCAGTTGCTCAGATACTCTTATAGTCAATGCTGGAAGTGCAGGTTCACAGAGTATCAGTATACAAGTCAATGTTGTAGAGCGTCCAGTAGTAACTGTAAAAAACCATATACTATTTGTATCTGAACGTGATGGTAACCGCGAAATATACACAATGAATGCTGACGGCACTAACGTACAACGCCTTACTAACAATGAAGCATATGACTATCCTTACGCTTGGGCACCCGAAGACAGCCGTATACTGTTTGTATCTACCCGTGATGGTAACTCTGAAATATACACAATGAATGCTGATGGCACAAATGTACAACGCCTTACTGATAACGATGCAAGTGACGATTATCCATTGTGGTCACCAGATGGCAGCCGTATACTGTTTGTATCTACCCGTGATGGTAACTCTGAAATATACATAATGAATGCTGACGGCACGGATGTAAAACGCCTTACTGATAACAATGTATTTGACAATAATCCATTGTGGTCACCAGATGGCAGACATATACTATTTGAATCTACCCGTGATGGTAACAGTGAAATATACATAATGAATGCTGACGGCACGGATGTACAACGCCTTACTGATAACGATGCATATGACTATCCTTACGATTGGTCATCAGATGGCAGCCGTATACTGTTTTTATCTCAGCGTGATGGTAACCGTGAAATATACACAATGAATGCTGAAGGCACGGATGTACAACGCCTTACCAATAATAATATAAATGACTGGCCTACTGCTTGGTCGCCTGATGGTAGCCGTATATCGTTTGTATCTACCCGTGATGGTAATGACTTTGAAATATACACAATGAATGCTGATGGCACAGATGTAAAACGCCTTACTAATAATGATGTAGACGACAGGCATCCGTGGTGGTCACCAGATGGTAGCCGTATAGCGTTTCAATCTGAAACTGATGGTAACACTGAAATATATACAATGAATGCTGACGGCACAGATGTAAAACGCCTTACCAACAATGACAAACACGATGTTCTTCCATGGACTTCACCATGGTCACCGCCTCCAAAGTTAAAGATATCGCCTCTAGCACATGCCTTTGGCACTGTAATTCAAGGTTATACAACGTCCGCAAGGTTTACGGTAACGAATTCAGGAGGTGGCACACTAACATGGAAGGTTGATAGTAACTTTGAATCCGACTGTTTTACTGTATCACCTAGCCCAGGCAGTTCGCAGAGTGGCGATGGGGAGATCACTGTCAGTGTAAAAAGTGATGCACCTACTCGCAGTTGCTCAGATAGTGTTATAGTAGACGCTGGAGAAGAAGACACAAAGAATATAAGTATAACAGGCAATATTCTACCACCTCCACCTGTATTAGAAGTATTGCCTCTAGCACATGCCTTTGGCACTGTAATCCAAGGTTATACAACATCTACAAGGTTTACAGTACGCAATATAGGAGGTAGCACACTAACATGGGAGGTTGATAGTAGCTTCGCATCCGACTGCTTTACTGTATCACCTAGCCCAGGCAGTTCGCAAAGTGGCGATGGGGATATCACTGTTACATTAAAGAGTGATGCAACTATTGGTAGTTGCTCAGATACTCTTACAGTAAATGGTGGAAGTGCAGATTCAAAGAGTATCAGTATAACAGTAAATATTTTAGAACCTCCAAAGTTAAATGTATCGGCACTCTCACATGACTTTGGCACTGTAATTCAAGGTTATACAACATATACAAGGTTTACGGTAACGAATTCAGGAGGTGGCACACTAACATGGAAGGTTGATAGTAACTTTGAATCCGACTGTTTTACTGTATCACCTAGCCCAGGCAGTTCGCAGAGTGGCGATGGGGAGATCACTGTCAGTGTAAAAAGTGATGCACCTACTCGCAGTTGCTCAGATAGTGTTATAGTAGACGCTGGAGAAGAAGACACAAAGAATATAAGTATAACAGGCAATATTCTACCACCTCCACCTGTATTAGAAGTATTGCCTCTAGCACATGCCTTTGGCACTGTAATCCAAGGTTATACAACATCTACAAGGTTTACAGTACGCAATATAGGAGGTAGCACACTAACATGGGAGGTTGATAGTAGCTTCGCATCCGACTGCTTTACTGTATCACCTAGCCCAGGCAGTTCGCAAAGTGGCGATGGGGATATCACTGTTACATTAAAGAGTGATGCAACTATTGGTAGTTGCTCAGATACTCTTACAGTAAATGGTGGAAGTGCAGATTCAAAGAGTATCAGTATAACAGTAAATATTTTAGAACCTCCAAAGTTAAATGTATCGGCACTCTCACATGACTTTGGCACTGTAATTCAAGGTTATACAACATATACAAGGTTTACAGTAACGAATGCAGGAGGTAGCACAATAACATGGAAGGTTGATGATAACTTTACATCCGACTGCTTTACTGTATCACCCAGCCCCGGCAGCTCACAGACTGGCAACGGCGCTCTCACCGTTACAGTAAAGAGTGATGCCTCTGAAGGCAGTTGTGAAGCTAGTGTTACAGTGGACGCTGGCACTGCAGGTCAAGAGAATATAAAAATTATGGCAAGCATTAAGATTTACCGTATACTGTTTAGATCTAACCGTGATGGTGATGACTATGAAATATACACAATGAACGCTGATGGCACTGATGTTAAACGCCTTACTGATAGCCGTGGCAGTAATCCATCGTGGTCACCCGATGGTAGCCGTATACTGTTTAGGTCTAACCTGGAAATATACACAATGAAACCTGATGGTACGGATGAAAAACGCCTTACTAATAACGATGCACATGACTATCCTTACGCTTGGTCACCCGATGGTAGCCGTATACTGTTTCAATCTCACCGTGATGGTGACTGGGAAATATACACAATGAAAGCCGACGGCACGGATGTAAAACGCCTTACTAATAATGACAAAAATGACCATAGTGCTGTTTGGTCACCAGATGGTAGCCGTATAGCGTTTATATCTTTACGTGATGGTAACTGGGAAATATACACAATGAGAGCCGACGGCACGGATGTAAAACGCCTTACTGATAACATTCGATTTGATCAGGACCCATCGTGGTCACCCGATGGTAGCCGTATACTGTTTGAATCTAACCGTGAGGGCAACTATGAAATATACACAATGAAGTCTGATGGCACTGATCTAAAACGCCTTACTGACAATGATGCAAATGACTCGGCTGTCGCTTTGTTAACCGATGGTAGCCGTATACTGTTTACATCTGAACCTAATGGTAAAGACTCTGAAATATACACAATGAGAGCTGATGGTACTGATGTAAAACAACTTACTGATAACTATGTACATGACTATGCTGTCGCTTGGTCACCAGATGGCAGCCGTATACTGTTTACATCTAGGGGTGAAATATACACAATGAGAGCCGACGGTACAGATGTACAACGCCTTACTGATAACGATGCAGATGACAGGCCTATAGCTTGGTCGCCGTCTCCAAAGTTAAAGGTATCGCCTCTAGTACATGACTTTGGCACTGTAATCCAAGGTTATACAACATCTGCAATGTTTACAGTAACGAATGCAGGAAGTGGCACAATAACCTGGGAGGTTGATAGTAACTTCGCATCTGACTGTTTTACTGTATCACCTCGCCCAGGCAGTTCACAGAGTGGCGATGGTGATATTACTGTCAGTGTAAAGAGTAATGCACCTACTCGCAGTTGTTCAGATAGTGTTATAGTAGACGCTGGAGACGAAGGCACAAAGAATATAAGTATAACAGTCAATATTCTACAACCGCCACCTGTATTAAAACCTCTCTCACATGACTTTGGCACTGTAATCCAAGGTTATACAACATCTACAAGGTTTACAGTAACGAATGCAGGAAGTGGCACACTAACCTGGGAGGTTGATAGTAACTTTGCATCCGACTGCTTTACTGTATTACCCAGCCCAGGCAGTTCACAGAGTGGCGATGGTGATATTACTGTCAGTGTAAAGAGTGATGCCCCTGAAGGCAGTTGTGAAGCTAGTGTTACAGTGGACACTGGCGCTTCAGGTCAAGTGAATATAAAAGTTATGGCAAGCATTAAGGTTTACCGTATACTGTTTTACTCTAACCGTGATGGTAACGATGAAATATACACAATGAAAGCTGATGGTACAGATGTAAAACGCCTTACTAACAATGACGCATATGATAATGATCCATCGTGGTCACCCGATGGCAGCCGTATACTGTTTATATCTAACCGTCGTGATGTTAACAGTGGTGACATATACACAATGAAATCTGACGGCACGGACGTAAAACTCCTTACTAATAATTTCTCGGACGAGCATGTCGATTGGTCACCCGATGGCAGCCTTATACTGGTTGCTTCTCACCGTGATGGTAACTTGGAAATATACACAGTGAAAGCTGATGGCACGGATCTAAAACGCCTTACTTATAACCATGGAGGTGATATTCCTGTCGCTTGGTCACCAGATGGCAGCCGTATACTGTTTCGCTCTTTCCGTGATGATAGCTGGGACATATACACAATGAAAGGTGACGGCACGGATGTAAAACGCCTTACCAACCATGGCGCATATGACCATCCTGTCGCTTGGTCACCAGATGGTAGCCGTATACTGTTTGAATCTAAACGTGATGGTAACTTGGAAATATACACAATAAAAATTGACGGCACGGATGTAAAACGCCTTACTTATAACGGTATCTCTGACGAGCCTGTAACTTGGTCACCAGACGGCAGCCGTATACTGTTTGAATCTAAACGTGATGGGGAAGACCGTGAAATATACACAATGAGAGCTGACGGCACAGACGTAAAGCGTCTTACTAACAATGGTGAAATGGATATTCCTGTCGCATGGTCACCCGATGGCAGCCGTATACTGTTTGCATCTAACCGTCATGGTAACTATGAAATATACACAATGAGAGCCGACGGCACTGATGTACAACGCCTTACTAATAACGATGCAACTGACTTTCTTTCACGGCATTCACCGTGGTCTCCGTCTCCAAAGTTAAAGGTATCGCCTCTCACACATGACTTTGGCAATGTAATTCAAGGATCTACAACGTCTGCAAGGTTTACAGTAACGAATGCAGGAAGTAGTACACTGATCTGGAAGGTTGATGATAAGTTCACATCTGACTGTTTTACTGTATCACCTAGCCCCGGCAGTTCACAGAGTGGTGATGGGGATATCACTGTCAGTGTAAAGAGTGATGCAACTATTCGCAGTTGCTCAGATAGTGTTATAGTAAACGCTGGAGACGAAGGCACAAAGAACATAAGTATAACAGTTAATGTTCTAGAACCTCCACCTGTATTAGCAGTATCACCTCTCGCACATGACTTTGGCGCTGTAATCCAAGGTTATACAACATCTACAAGGTTTACAGTAACGAATGCAGGAGGAAACACACTAACATGGAAGGTTGATAGTAGCTTCGCATCCGACTGCTTTACTGTATCACCCAGCCCGGGTAGTTCACAGAGTGGCGATGGTGATATTACTGTCAGTGTAAAGAGTGATACAACTATTCGCAGTTGCTCAGATAGTGTTATAGTAGACGCTGGAAGTGCAGGCACAAAAACTATACGTATAACAGTAATAACAGTAAATATCAGAGATACAAATTTTATAGATCTACTCAATGAACCAGGTGAGGATCTATGTGCAGATGACCGGCCAAACAACTTTGTACCAGCAAGAGTAGTGCGTACAGGATCAGCCTTATGTGGTGGGAAAGGTACTACTGTTGGTTTCGGCTATCATGGGGACCCTACGTTAGAAAGAGCGATTCTCTTTACACAACCTGCTACTATTGCGAAAAATCAAATTATTACTGTAACATTTGTTGGTTGGGCTGGTGGTCACACATCACCTCAGACGATTGTTGGTATTTCTGCTAACACTACTGGATTTCAAACATGTGGAACTCTAAGTGCAAAGGGTTACCTAGGTAACAATGAATCTCAAACAGTAGCATGTAAGTCAGAGTTTATTTTGACTAACCAGCCGTTATATATCAGTTTTACTACAGTAATGGACTCACGTGCGTTAGTATACTTACGTTCAATTCGCGTGCAAAAAGAACAGTTATTAAATGTAAGTCCGGACTCTCATGACTTTGGCACTGTAATCCAAGGTTATACAACGTCTGCAAGGTTTACAGTAACGAATGCAAGAGGAAGCATACTAACATGGGAGGTTGAGGATAACTTTACATCTGATTGTTTTACTGTATCACCTAGCCCCGGCAGTTCGCAGAGTGGCGATGGGGATATCACTGTCAGTGTAAAGCGTGATACAACTATTCGCAGTTGCTCAGATACTCTTACAGTAAATGGTGGAAGTGCAGGTTCAAAGAGTATAAGTATAACAGGCAATATTGTAGAACCTCCACCTGTATTAGAAGTATCACCTCTCACACATGACTTTGGCAATGTAAGTCAAGGCTCTACAACATCTGCAAGGTTTACAGTAACGAATGCAGGAAGTGGCACACTAACATGGAAGGTTGATGATAACTTCACATCCGACTGCTTTACTGTATCACCTAGCCCAGGCAGTGCACAGAGTGGTGATGGGGATATCACTGTCAGTATAAAGAGTGATGCACCTATTCGCAGTTGCTCAGATAGTGTTATAGTAAACGCTGGAGACGAAGGTACAAAGAACATAAGTATAACAGTTAATGTTTCAGAACCTCCAAAGTTAAAGGTATCGTCACTCTCACATGACTTTGGCGCTGTAATTCAAGGTTATACAACGTCTGCAAGGTTTACAGTACGCAATGCAGGAGGAAACACACTAACATGGAAGGTTGATGATAACTTCACATCCGACTGCTTTACTGTATCACCTAGCCCAGGCAGTTCACAGAATGGTAACGGTTCACTCACTGTTACAGTAAAAGGTAATGCTCCTGAAGGCAGTTGTGAAGCTAGTGTTACAGTAGACGCAGGGGATGCAGGTCAAAAGAATATAAAAGTTATGGCAAGCATTAAGATTTACCGTATACTGTTTTACTCTTTCCTTGATGGTAACTATGAAATATACACAATGAATGCTGATGGCACTGATGAAAAACGCCCTATTGATAGCGGTGGCGAAAATCCATCGTGGTCACCCGATGGTAGCCGTATACTGTTTGCCTCTTACCCTGATGGTAACCTTGAAATATACACAATGAAACCTGACGGCACTGATATACAACGCCTTACTGATAACGATGCAGATGACCGGCCTATTGCTTGGTCGCCAGATGGTAGCCGTATACTGTTTGTATCTGCTCGTGATGGTGCTGACTGGGAAATATACACAATGCAAGCTGACGGCACGGATGTTAAACGCCTTACTAACAATGACACATTGGATGTGCATGTCGCTTGGTCCCCAGATGGCAGCCGTATACTGTTTTCCTCTTACCCTGATGGTATCCAGGAAATATACACAATGAAAGCTGACGGTACAGATGTACAACAACTTACTGATAACGATGCAGCTGACTGGCCTCCTGCTTGGTCGCCTGATGGTAGCCGTATACTGTTTAGATCTAACCGTGATGGTAACCGGGAAATATACACAATGCAAGCTGACGGCACGGATGTTAAACGCCTTACTAACAATAATAAAAATGACTATCCTGTCGCTTGGTCACCCGATGGTAGCCGTATACTGTTTTACTCTTACCGTGATGGTAACCAGGAAATATACACAATGAAAGCTGATGGCACGGATGTTAAACGCCTTACTGATAACGATAGATATGACTGGCCTACCGCTTGGTCACCAGATGGCAGCCGTATACTGTTTTACTCTAACCGTGATGGTAACCGGGAAATATACACAATGAACGCTGACGGCACGGATGTTAAACGCCTTACTAACAATAATAAAAATGACCATCCTGTAGCTTGGTCGCCGCCTCCAAAGTTAAAAGTATCACCTCTCACACATGACTTTGGCAATGTAAATCAAGGCTCTACAACATCTGCAAGGTTTACAGTACGTAATGCAGGAGGTAGCACACTAATCTGGAAGGTTGATGATAACTTCACATCTGACTGTTTTACTGTATCACCTAGCCCAGGCAGTGCACAGAGTGGTGATGGGGATATCACTGTCAGTATAAAGAGTGATGCACCTATTCGCAGTTGCTCAGATAGTGTTATAGTAAACGCTGGAGACGAAGGCACAAAGAACATAAGTATAATAGTTAATGTTGTAGAACCTCCAAAGTTAAAGGTATCGTCACTCGCACATGACTTTGGCGCTGTAATTCAAGGTTATACAACGTCTGCAAGGTTTACAGTAACGAATGCAGGAGGAAGCACACTAATCTGGAAGGTTGATGATAACTTCACGTCCGACTGCTTTACTGTATCACCCAGCCCAGGCATTTCACAGAATGGTAACGGTGCACTCACCGTTACAGTAAAAGGTAATGCACCTGAAGGAAGTTGTGAAGATAGTGTTATAGTAGACGCAGGGGATGCAGGTTCAGAGAGTATAAAAGTTATGGCAAGCATTAAGATTTACCGTATACTGTTTGTATCTTTCCTTAATAATAATAATTATGAAATATATACAATGAAAGCCGATGGCACGGATGTGAAACGCCTTACTAACTATGATAGAACTGATTGGCCTTACGCTTGGTCACCCGATGGTAGCCGTATACTGTTTTTCTCTACACGTGGTGGTGGAATATACACAATGAAGCCTGATGGCACAGATGTAGTACAACTCTTTGCAGACGGGAATTATCCATCGTGGTCACCCGATGGTAGCCGTATACTGTTTTACTCTTACCGTGATAATAATTGGGAAATATACACAATGAAAGCTGATGGCACGGATGTTAAACGCCTTACTAATAATCACGCATCTGACAAGCCTTTCGCTTGGTCACCAGATGGCAGCCGTATACTGTTTCAATCTACCCGTAATGATAGTAACCACGAAATATACACAATGAAAGCTGATGGCACAGATGTAAAACGCCTTACTTATAACAATGTATACGACGATGATGCATCGTGGTCACCAGATGGTAGCCATATACTGTTTGAATCTAACACTGATGGTGATAGTGAAGAAGAAATATACATAATGAGAGCCGACGGCACGGGTTTAAAACGCCTTACTAATAATACCACAGATGACTTGCTTGCACGGATGCCGTGGTCGCCGCCTCCAAAGCTAAATGTATCACCTCTCACACATGACTTTGGCAATGTAAGTCAAGGCTCTACAACATCTGCAAGGTTTACAGTAACGAATGCAGGAAGCGGCACACTCACATGGAAGGTTGATGATAACTTCACATCTGACTGTTTTACCGTATCACCCAGCCCGGGCATTTCACAGAGTAGCGATGGTGATATTACTGTCAGTGTAAAGAGTGATACAACTATTCGCAGTTGCTCAGATAGTGTTATAGTAGATGCTGGAGACGAAGGTTCAAAGAGTATACGTATAACAGGCAATATTGTAGAACCTCCAAAGTTAAAGGTATCGTCACTCGCACATGACTTTGGCGCTGTAATCCAAGGTTATACAACGTCTGCAAGGTTTACAGTACGCAATGCAGGAGGAAACACACTAACATGGAAGGTTGATGATAACTTTACATCCGACTGTTTTACTGTATCACCCAGCCCAGGCAGTTCACAGAATGGTAACGGTGAACTCACCGTTACAGTAAAAGGTAATGCACCTGAAGGTAGTTGTGAAGCTAGTGTTACAGTAGACGCAGGGGATGCAGGTCAAAAGAATATAAAAGTTATGGCAAGCATTAAGATTTACCGTATACTGTTTGAATATAACCGTGATGGTAACCATGAAATATACACAATGAATGCTGATGGCACGGATGTACAACGCCTTATTGATAGCGGTGGCGAAAATCCATCGTGGTCACCCGATGGTAGCCGTATACTGTTTGAATCTAACCGTCATGGTGATGGTAGTGAAATATACACAATGAATGCTGATGGCACAGATGTACAATTCCTTGCAGGGGGGAATAATCCATCGTGGTCTCCAGATGGTAGCCGTATACTGTTTATATCTTACCATAGTGATGATTATGAAATATACACGATGAAAGCTGATGGCACAGATGTCAAACGCCTTACTGATAACAATGTATCACGCTTCTATAATCCATCGTGGTCACCAGATGGTAACCGTATACTGTTTATATCTTACCATAGTGATGATAATTGGGAAATATACACAGTGAAAGCTGACGGTACAGATGTACAACAACTTACTGATAACGATGCAGATGACTGGCCTACTGCTTGGTCGCCTGATGGTAGCCGTATACTGTTTAGATCTAACCGTGATGGTAACTGGGAAATATACACAATGAAATCCGATGGCACGGATCTTAAACGCCTTACTAATAATCACGCATCTGACGCTCCTTTCGCTTGGTCACCCGATGGTAGCCGTATACTGTTTTACTCTTACCGTGATGGTATCCAGGAAATATACACAATGAAAGCTGATGGCACGGATGTTAAACGCCTTACTGATAACGATAGATATGACTGGCCTACCGCTTGGTCACCAGATGGCAGCCGTATACTGTTTTACTCTAACCGTGATGGTAACCGGGAAATATACACAATGAACGCTGACGGCACGGATGTTAAACGCCTTACTAACAATAATAAAAATGACTATCCTGTAGCTTGGTCGCCGCCTCCAAAGTTAAATGTATTTCCTCTCACACATGACTTTGGCAATGTAAGTCAAGGCTCTACAACATCTGCAAGGTTTACAGTAACGAATGCAGGAAGTAGCACACTAATCTGGAAGGTTGATGATAACTTCACATCCGACTGTTTTACTGTATCACCCAGCCCAGGCAGTTCACAGAATGGCGATGGGGATATCACTGTCAGTGTAAGGAGTGATGCACCTATTCGCAGTTGCTCAGATAGTGTTATCGTAGATGCTGGAGACGAAGGCACAAAGAACATAAGTATAACAGTAAATATTGTAGAACCTCCAAAGTTAAAGGTATCGTCACTCGCACATGACTTTGGCGCTGTAATCCAAGGTTATACAACATCTACAAGGTTTACAATAACGAATGCAGGAGGTAGCACACTAATCTGGAAGGTTGATGATAAGTTCACATCTGACTGTTTTACTGTATCACCTAGCCCAGGCAGTTCACAGAATGGTAACGGAGATCTCACTGTTACAGTAAAAGGTAATGCACCTGAAGGTAGTTGTGAAGCTAGTGTTACAGTAGACGCAGGGGATGCAGGTCAAAAGAATATAAAAGTTATGGCAAGTATTAAGATTTACCGTATACTGTTTAGATCTAAACGTGATGGTGATGACTATGAAATATACACAATGAACGCTGACGGCACGGATGTTAAACGCCTTACTAACAATGACAAAGATGACCGTCTTACATGGCGTTCACCATGGTCGCCGTAGTATGCTGGGCGTTATGTTTGAAATAAGCGAGGGCGCTGGGGACGGGCAGCTTAAATAGTCAGTGATATGGTGGTTATGAAAAGATAACAGTAATAACGGTCAACGCAGTGAGCCCTGCACCTAGTAAACCTGTGCCGATGCCCACCATCCACTTTATGGTTCTAGTTTCAGATTCCACGCGTTTTTCAAGGTTATCTATCTTTTGGTCTAGACGCTTTTCAAGGCTGTCTATTTTCTGGTCTAGGCGTTTTTCAAGGCTGTCTATCCTTAAGTTTGTGCTATCTATCCTTGAGTTTGTACTATCTATTTTTGAGTTTGTGCCGTCTATCTTTGAGTTTGTTCTCTGTATAGCGCTAGCTAGGAACTCTTTAGTTACTAAGTCATCAAACCGCTCGTTTTGTATATCTATGAGCAGTTCTGCTTGTGCCTCTGTAAACCCTACTTCAGTAAAATGTCTTGTTTTTATAAGCATAAAGAAACGCCTTTACATATAACCTTTTAATATACTAATAACATAATTATAATGTATTTTCCTAATAATAACTCAAATTTTCACATTGAGTTAGTTATACATTGATATGATGGTTATGAAAAGATAACAGTAATAATTGTCAATGCAGTGAGCCCTGCACCTAGTAAACCTGTGCCTATGCCTACCATCCACTTTAGGGTTCTAGTTTCAGATTCCACGCGTTTTTCAAGGCTGTCTATCTTGTGGTCTATGCGTTTTTCAAGGCTGTCTATCCTTGAGTTTGTGTTGTCTATCTTCTGGTCTAAGCGTTTTTCAAGGCCGTCTATCTTTTGGTCTATGCGTTTTTCAAGGCTGTCTATCCTTGAGTTTGTACTATCTATTTTTGAGTTTGTGCCGTCTATCTTTGAGTTTGTGCCGTCTATCTTTGAGTTTGTTCTCTGTATAGCGCTAGCTAGGAACTCTTTAGTTACTAAGTCATCAAACCGCTCGTTTTGTATATCTATGAGCAGTTCTGCTTGTGCCTCTGTAAACCCTACTTCAGTAAAATGTCTTGTTTTTATAAGCATAGAGAAACGCCTTTACAATATAACCTTTTAATATACTAATAACATAATTATAATGTATTTTCCTAATAATAACTCAAATTTTCACATTGAGTTAGTTATACAGTGATATGGTGGTTATGAAAAGATAACAGTAATAATTGTCAACGCAGTGAGCCCTGCACCTAGTAAACCTGTGCCGATGCCCACCATCCACTTTATGGTTCTAGTTTCAGACTCCACGCGTTTTTCAAGGTTATCTATCTTTTGGTCTAGACGCTTTTCAAGGCTGTCTATTTTCTGGTCTAGGCGCTTTTCAAGACTGTCTATCCTTAAGTTTGTGCTATCTATCTTTGAGTTTGTTTTCTGTATAGCGCTAGCTAGGAACTCTTTAGTTACTAAGTCATCAAACCGCTCGTTTTGTATATCTATGAGCAGTTCTGCTTGTGCCTCTGTAAACCCTACTTCAGTAAAATGTCTTGTTTTTATAAGCATAAAGAAACGCCTTTACAATATAACCTTTTAATATACTAATAACATAATTATAATGTATTTTCCTAATCCTAACTCAAATTTTCACATTGAGTTATTTATACAGTGATATGGTGGTTATGAAAAGATAACAGTAATAATTGTCAATGCAGTGAGCCCTGCACCTAGTAAACCTGTGCCTATGCCTACCATCCACTTTAGGGTTCTAGTTTCAGATTCCACGCGTTTTTCAAGGCTGTCTATCTTGTGGTCTATGCGTTTTTCAAGGCCGTCTATCTTTTGGTCTATGCGTTTTTCAAGGCCGTCTATCTTTTGGTCTAGACGCTTTTCAAGGCTGTCTATCCTTGAGTTTGTGTTGTCTATCTTTTGGTCTAGGCGTTTTTCAAGACTATCTATCCTTGAGTTTGTACTGTCTATTTTTGAGTTTGTGCCGTCTATCTTTGAGTTTGTTCTCTGTATAGCGCTAGCTAGGAACTCTTTAGTTACTAAGTCATCAAACCGCTCGTTTTGTATATCTATGAGCAGTTCTGCTTGTGCCTCTGTAAACCCTACTTCAGTAAAATGTCTTGTTTTTATAAGCATAAAGAAACGCCTTTACATATAACCTTTTAATATACTAATAACATAATTATAATGTATTTTCTATAGATTGCATGAATAATTCCCTGCCCTGTATTGATTGATAACTCCTTATAAGAGAGGAGGTCAATTCTGACATCTGCCATTTGCGGATAGTTAACTAAGCGGATTTATTTTCTGATATAATAGAATATTTAGAAAATATATTATCTTTTATTTATAAATTATTTATGCTTCCTTACGAAACTAAAGGTGAATTTGTGCTAAGTAAACACGCGTCTTGTGTAATTCAACAGCGTGGAATAAAGTTTGTTGTAGTGAATATAGTCTTGGATTTTGCAGATAGACGTGTCCGTGTCCGTCACGCTTCTAATTCTAACACTTGGTCGTTATCGTTTGTAGACAAAGATAATAAAATTAAGAACAAAGTAAGTCAGGAGGTAACAAAACAAGATATAGATCAGGCAAAGAAATTGATTCTGTTAGTTAACTTCACCGACAAGGTAGTTATAACCGTTATGAATTCCCGTCGAGGTTTGTATAAACCCTACATCGTTAGAGGTACTGGATATATATCCAAGCGCAAAAAAAGTAAGTACAGACGATAACAGTAATCCACAATTATGTAGTGTAGTATGCTAAGCCTATCAGTCCTTGCCCTGTGTGCGCACTCATAAAAGGATGAAATTGAGTAATAAACGTGTTTACTGACTTCACTTGTGAGTTTATAGTATCTTGTATAGCTATCGCTTCCTGCCTACATCCTGCGTGCATTATGCACACCTGAGAGTTTGCACTGTTGGCTGTATCGCTTATCACGTATTTACACATTCTGCTTATAGCCCTTTTCCTTGATAAAGCCCTCCCTATAGTCGTTGCCTTACCTTCTTTAAACTCTATAATAGGGTTGATGTTGAGTAAGTTCGTTGCCCAGAATACGTAGCTCTTGACACGCCCACTCTTGTATAGATAATGCAGAGTTTTTAAAGTTGCTATTAACTTAACTTTTTTTGTAACCTCTTGTACTGACTTAGTAAGCTCGTCCGTGTCAGCGCCTTTGTTTGCCAATTGTGAGGCTATTAGAACCACAAGTGCCTGCCCACCTGCTGCAGTTTTAGAGTCCAACACTACTATATCCACTGTAGGGATTGTAGTCTTTGCTGTTTCTGCGGCGATGCACGCACTATTATAAGAGCTGCTCATATTTCTTGAAACCGTGATACACAGCAGCTTATTCGCTCTTTTAGATGCTTTCAAGAACACTTGCAACCAATTGTTTGGGGTTGGGGCAGATGTAGTAGCGCCCTGTTTACTCTCTGCCAATCTTCTATAAAACTCGGCTTCGTCCCAGTCGTCAGTTAGAGGGTGTCCATCTATAGCAATAGTCATATTTGCGGTTTCTATACCATGTAAGGCATTTACTTCGTTAGACAGACCTGTTGCAGCGTCAGATACTATAACGACTTTTTGCGGTTTAAGAAAATTATCTCTTACTTGCATACATTCTCCTTTGTGTACACTTTAAAATATATATAGACGCTATATTTTATTTATATCTCAAATTGCAAAATAGGCAACTATTAACTACAATACCAAATATGTTTGACTCGGCGGCACAGTCTGTGCTGCTTCGCGAAGAGTTGGCAATTACGCTACGCAATATATTTGAACTCAGAGGCTACCTAAGTATAGAGACTCCTTTGCTAGAACGTGCCGAAATGTATATGCTGAAAGCAGGGGGCACTATCAGTAGCAGGCTTTACTCATTTGAAGAACCCAGTGGTATTCTGGTCGCACTGAGACCAGAAATAACCTCTTCAATTATTCGGTATGCCGTGCAAAACTTCGAAGACTTTAATGTGCCTAAGCGTTTTCAGTACTGCGGGGCAGTGTTTAGATACTCTACTAAAGAGGAAAAGTACGGTGATAAACCCAGACAGTTTACTCAAATCGGTGCTGAATTGCTTGGCACTACTGACTCTGCTGGTGACGCCGAAATAATCGCTATGGCTAACGAAGGTTTGGATAAACTCGGATTCAAATCCGCAGTAATATCAATAGGACACGTCGGGCTGATCAACCAACTCGTAGCACAGTTTAATGTGCCTAAACGTGTAAAACTGTTTTTAAACAGCAATATAGGCTTGCTCGCCAACGGTACGATGTCAGTTGCTGAGGTTTTCAAAAAAGCACAATCTTATGGACTTGTTACGAATTCAACTAAACATCGTTATGACGAAAAACAGGCTTCGCAACTACTGGACTCGTTTGTATCACCTACTAACTCTAATTCAGGTCTGCGTACTAGAGAAGAGATTATTCAACGCATGGCACATAAAAGATTGGACTCTATAGAACGTAATAAGATGCACAAAGTAATAAAATTTATATCGGAAATCGTAAAAGTCAAAGGTAGCCATAACTACGCACTCAAAAAAGGTAAAGAAATAGCAAATGCACACAGGCTAGATACACGCCATTTCGAGCAATTGGGTAAAATAATAGATGATACTATCCGAGAAGGTGTGCCTCAAGAACGAATACAGGTAGACCTAGGTATATCTCGTGAGTTTTCATACTATACGGGGATAATATTTAACGTGTTTTTGGATTCCACAGATACACTGACAATTGGAGGCGGCGGACGATACGATGAATTGGCTAACTGGTTTTATAAAAAAACGCACTTACCTGCTGTCGGTTTCTTCTACCACCTTGAAGCACTGGCAGAACGCACAACAAACAAGCCACAAAGCAATACTTCAACTGTTTTAATAAACGTTGGGAACACCACAGAAAGCAAAGCACAAGCTCTTAAACGTGCCGCATCTCTACGTGAATCTGGAAGAAGGGCAGTTGTTTGCTTTAAAGACTCCGATAACTCTGAATTGGATAACCTAAAACGTATGTACTCCAACGCTACAGTAGAACGGTTTTAGAGATAAGGATAAGGTTAGTGTAGGTATGTCTTTGAAATTTGCGATACCCTCTAGTGGAGCATTGCATCAGGGTGCGTTGGACTTTATGTCCATGTGTGGAATGGAAGTCAAGCGTCTAAGTGCGAGGCGCTATACTGGTATAATACCATTGTTAAATGATGAGGTAGAGGTGCTTTTTCAGCGTCAGTCGGATATTACGTCTGGTTTAGAGCAAGCAAACTTAGATGCGGGCATTGTCGGACTTGACAGTTACTATGAAACTAGAATAGAACACGGCAATGTATCCGTGGCTCTAAAGGATGCTGGGTTTGGCAACTCTAGGTTAACTATAGCGGTACCCAACTCTTGGGACGATGTTACAAGTATAAAAGACCTAGCAGAGGTAGCCTTGGAATTTAGGAATAATAAAGGCAGAGTGTTACGCGTAGCTACAAAATATCTACGTCTTGTAAAGAGGTTTTTGGAGAAGCACGGCATTACACATGTCAGCCTGATAAAAATCAATGGAGCACTTGAGATAGCACCGCTTTTAGGTTACGCTGATGTCATCGCAGACGTAGTGGACACAGGAACTACTCTAAAAGAAAACTCACTAAAGACTATTGAAGACGGTGACGTGATTAAATCCAATGCTATAATTGCAGTAAACGTTGCACAAATGGCAGGAGATAGTAGCAAGCTGAGCACTATACGTAAAATGTTAGAACAAAGCGAGGCGGCATTAAATGCCCGTAACTTTGTAAGACTCTATGCAAATGTGTATCTTGACACAACTCTCTCTATTAACGCCAATATACAGCACATAAAGCAAAAATTTAAACAAAGTAACTATAAGAACTTTATTATGCATAAAATAGAAGGTGCCTCGTCTATGTTTGAAGTACAAATGAACGTACCAAAGAACTCTATACCTGATACGGTAGCGCGATTTCGTACTGAGCCTTATAAGAGCGACTCAATCAGTATGCAAGATATACGTTTTTTGTTTCATAGTGAATGTGAGTCTGTCAATCTACTGATGCAAGAGATAAAAGCCTTTGAAAGTAAATGAAATGAAACGTATAACCGATATAAATATGGCTATTGATGAGTTTACCACAAGGAACGTTGTTACATCAAATATTACAACTGACGGTAATGGGCTCTATGATTGTATGCTTTCACCTAAGGGTTTTGCTAAACGTGTTATATCTGACGTAAAACGCACAGGCGACGACGCCATAAAACTTATATCCAAACATCTAGACGGTTCTAACTTAGATGTTATTGAAGTCCCTCAAGAGGCTGTAAAGTCTATAGCCAATTCGTCGGTGGTTGCTGTAGAAGTGAGATCGGCAATAGACCATGCAGCCGAGCGTATAGAGCGTTTTCAAAAAGCCGCTAAGCCTGCTAGCTGGGCAGATTCAAACTCTGGGTTTGGTGAAATAGTTGCACCTGTGAACTCTGTTGGGGCGTATGTCCCTGGTGGTTCTGCTTTACTGGTTTCTACTCTGCTGATGTCGGTTATTCCAGCCAGAGTTGCAGGAGTTAAAAACGTCTATGTATCTACTCCTGTGCGTAGGGATCAGTTGCCACATCCAGCCTTACTCTACGCTGCTCATATCAGCGGTGTAGACAGAGTGTTTAAAGTCGGTGGTGCACAAGCAATCGCCGCCTTTGCATACGGAACTCAAACTTTTCCAAAAGTAGATATAGTATGCGGACCGGGCAACGTTTTCGTAACCGCAGCGAAAAAACAGGTGGTCGGTGATGTTGGTATAGATGGACTAAACGGTCCTACTGAAACATGTGTAGTTGCAGACGAATTCGCAAAACCTAGCTGGGTCGCCGCAGACTTGATAGCGCAAGCAGAACATGATACTTTAGCATCGCCGCTACTCGTAACTTTTTCTAATCTGTTTGCTGACGCAGTAGAGCATGCAATCACACGACAACTTGTTAACCTACCTCGCCGTTCTATCGCTGAAAAAGCAATAAACACACACGGTCGGATAGTTATAGTAAACTCTATAAAAGAAGCAATGCGCGTAGTGGAAGCATTTGCACCAGAGCACCTTTCTCTACACTTGCACAACTCAATAACTGACACTGCACAGTGGGCGAACTCGGTCGGAGGACTTTTTCTTGGCGAGCACTCGCCAGAGGTTATAGGAGACTATGTAGGCGGTCCAAGCCACATAATGCCCACAGGTAGAACAGCAAGGTTTGCATCCGCTCTAAGTGTGAGGACGTTTTTACGTTTTGTTCCTTTTGTGGCTCTGGGCGCATCTGAATTCAAACAGTTAGCAGATACTGCAACTCAATTAGCAGAACTAGAACAACTAAACGGGCATGCACTATCTACACAGATAAGGTTACATAACAACAATGAGTGATATAAACAAACTTGTTAACAAACATATCCTAAACAATATACCTAAGTATCAGGGTGTCGAAACCTCTACATACCTAGCACAACAGGCAGGAGTGTCTATTGATAACACCATACGCCTGAATGCAAACGAAAACCCGTTCGGTGTACACCCGTGTATCCAAGAGGCAATAAAGTATCTACCTTTAAACGTTTATCCCGATCAGCACCAACGGGCAATTAGGAATGCACTTGCAAGCTATGTCGGTGTAAGTACAGACATGGTTATAGCAGGTTCGGGCACAGACGAGCTGATAGACCTAATAGTCCGTGTATTCGTAGCACAAAACGACAAAGTAGTAGACTTTACACCAACTTTTGGTATGTACAACTTTTTATCTAAACTCTCAGGTGCGGAAGTTGTTCATATTCAGCGAATCAGAGCGGAAAACTGGAGAATTAACACATCAGACATCCACAAAGCCGATATAACAAACCTAAAGGTGATATTTCTTGCTTCACCTAACAATCCGACAGGTAACCTCATACCAGAAGAAGACTTGCACACACTTTTGCAAACAGGCGTTATAGTTGTTGTAGATGAAACCTACTATGAGTTCTCAAGTGCGACTTTTGTACCTTTACTGAAACTTTACAACAATTTAATTGTATTGCGTTCCTTCAGTAAGTGGGCGGGCATTGCAGGGCTTAGAATTGGCTACGCTATAACCTCTCAACCCATAGTCAGCATAATGATGTCGGTAAAACAGCCCTACAACGTAAACGTTACTGCAGAGGCTGCCGCACTTGCTGCTCTCTCTAATCTGGAGACTTTATTTGTAAACGTGCATATAATACTGGAACAGCGTGAATATATCAAAAGTGCATTGGATGAAATGGACGGCGTAGAATACTGGGAGTCGTCTGCTAATTTTATTTTGTGTAAATTCACACAGATAACCGCAGAAAGAGTGTATGAAGAGCTGAAACAAAACGGTATCTTTGTCCGCCGTTTTTACGATACCTCACTCACTGATACCTTACGCGTGTCGGTCGGGACACCTATGCAAAATATTAGATTCTTAAATACACTGCAAACAATATTAAAACAATCTTATTAAAAGTAAAGCAGAGGAATACCAAAATGAGCAACGTAAATGATGGGCAACTCAAAAGCCGACGTAGTACGCTTCAAAGAACCACTTTGGAAACTAATATATCTTTATCGTTAAACCTTGACGGCGATGGTATATCTGATGTTAAAACGCCCGTTGGCTTTTTAAACCATATGCTACAACAAATTGCCAAGCATGGCTTGTTTGACCTAATAGTCAGTGCGAAAGGTGATATAGAAATAGATACTCACCACACTATTGAGGATACGGCAATTTTGCTGGGCTGGGCAATAGATCAGGCACTTGGCGAACGAGGAGGCATAGTTAGAATGGCAGACGTTACATGTCCGTTGGATGAAGCGTTAACTCAAGTAGTGATTGATCTCAGTGGGCGAGGTTATGCAGTTGTTGATATGGGTTCTACAAGTAACCTTGGAGAGTTCTCTATAGATATGGCACGCCACTTCTTTGAAGCAATGGCAATAGAAGGGCGGTTTTGTATACACGTCAGAGTACTAGCAGGTCTTAACCACCACCACATAATAGAGTCGGCTTTTAAGGCTTTCGCAAGAGCAATGCGTTCAGCAGTGAGCATAGACCCAAGGCTAAAGGGGAGTATTCCAAGTACTAAAGGGAGTTTAACAGCGTTGCCTCAAGAATCAAAAGACGAGGGTTTAACCGCATTACCACAAAAATCCGATGAAGAGAGTCCAATCCCATTACCTCAAGCTATAAACGAAAGTTAAGATTGTATTATGTTATCTTGTTTAATGCGAGTTTATACGCTCAAACTCAAACATTTCGGATACAGGGTTAGCGAGTAGCTTTTCGCACATATCTTTGATGCTCTTCTGGGCATGTTCGTAGCTTGTTGATTCTACTTCTATGTAGAAGTTCTTGCCCATACTAATTGATAGTGTGGGGTCAAATTCCAGCATGGTCAGTGCGTTCTTAACTGCCTCTGATTGAGGGTCTCGTATCTGTGGCTTGGGCATAACCCTTACTCTAAACTTGAATCTACTCAATTTTATGGGTGTATTCCACCTCCACCTGCAAACTGATTATCAAAGCGAGATTCGGGTGCTCTGTTTTGGTATGTGTTAATGAATTGACGTATCTGAGCAACAGAAGCTTCACTGACATCAGGCAAGCGTATAAGATGCCTCCAGCCTGTAACGGTTATTGGGTTACCCGTTTGTTCTATTAGCCCTGGATATGGAGATACAATAAACTGTGTATAGTGCGAGGGTGGTATATTTTCTAGTGTAGAGATTATTTCTGGGCAGGCTTCGGGGCAGTCGTAGTGCAGCCCTATACCGCCGTGTTCAAGGTTGTGAATAAGTACTTCGTCAGGTAGAAATATGTCGTACTTACCCCAAGGTGCAGGTGCACTGATGGTGCTTCCATCTGCTAATACAACATCAGGATCGTTATAGTGTGACCCTGAAGTTGCAGGGAAGGTAGAGTATACTTCATGCCCTGCGCCAAGACTGATGTGTGTACGACCGTCGTCTGGAGTTGCAAATTCATCTATTAACTCGCCGAAATTATCGGGTTGGAATAACGGTAACGAAGGTAGAACTAAACCGATAATCAGCCCTATAGCCAAAAACGATGCAAGTACCAGATATAAGCGTTGCCTGCGAGTTTTACGTAATCTGCTACGTTCTCGGCGTTCTTGACGTATCTGTGCACGGGTCATGCCACGCCTATATTCGGGGCGAGTAGTAGCTATTCGCGTAGGGGCATCAGTAGTTGTACTACTAGCATCGCCGTTAGATTTGTTACCGTTCGGGAACTTAAATTTTGAAAATTTCATTGTTGTACTGCTTCTAATCCTACAATCTTATTATAAACGTAATTATATCTTTTTATGGTTTGTATTACAACTTCTTCTGTAAGTTCTGGAGGTGGCGGTTCTTTTTTCCAATTTTGTTTATTTAGCCAGTCGCGCAGGTACTGCTTATCAAATGATGTATATAAGCCGTTACCAGAGAGCCAGTCGCTATATCTCCAAAACCTACTAGAGTCGGGTGTCAGTAGTTCGTCTATTAGCATAAGTTTAGAGTTATGCAAACCGAATTCAAATTTAGTGTCGGCTAGTATCATACCGCTGTTTTCTGCATGTCGTGATGCTTCTTTAAAGAGTTGTATACTTATCTCTTCCAATTCTTCATAGAGTTTATTACCCACTAGTGCCTTACCCTGTGCTGGTAAAAGCGGAACATCATGCCCGTGAGATGCCTTTGTAGAAGGTGTAAATATGGGTTTTTCAAACTTGCTACCATAAGCGAGGTCTGAGGGTAGAGCAGTGCCCGCTAGTGTCTGGGTGCTTTTGTACTCACTCATAGCCGAACCTGCAAGATAGCCTCTGACTATGCACTCCATCTTAATGGGTTCTGTACACTTAACAAGCATAGAACGGTTGATAATATCTTTATTCACTACGTCTTTTACTGACGCTGTTTCGCACGCTAGTGATAAGAAGTGATTCGGAACTACAGTGTTTAACTTATTAAACCAGAAAGCCGACATTTTGTTAAGTATGATGCCTTTGCCCGGTAGTGGTTGATTCATAACAACATCAAAAGCCGAAACTCTATCGGTTGACACTATCAGTAGGGTATCGGAATCCAGTAGGTAAATATCTCTTACCTTGCCAGTGCTGTACTGAGTCAGTGGTAAATTTGTGCTATAGAGACTACTGTTAACTTTCAATATTCCACCCAAGCCTTCTAAACTGCTTGCTTGTAAAACGCAGATACCAACTAAGATCAAATAGTTTGTCTATCTTGAGTTTATCTAATAGAGGCTTTACCTCTTCATGAGACTTTAAAACTTCAGAGAGACTTTGTTTAGTTGTAGCTGATACTAACGAGCAGTGTTGAACTATATCATATGCTGTTTTTCTCTGCATACCTGCATTCACCAACTCAAGCATAACACGCGAAGAAAAAACCATTCCGTGGGTCAGGAATATGTTTTTGTACATATTTTGTGTATCTACCTGTAGCCCTTTGATGAGTCCGGACATAAGTCCAAGCATATAGTCTAATGCTATAGATGAGTCGGGGAGTATAATACGTTCGGCAGAGGAGTGGGATATATCTCTTTCGTGCCAGAGTGCAACGTTATCTAGAGCGGTTACTGTGTGTCCTCTCAGCAGACGAGCCAAACCGCATATGCGTTCGGATATTTCAGGGTTACGCTTATGTGGCATGCTAGAAGAACCTTTAGAGACGTAACCTTTTTCACCAAACGGTTCATAAACCTCAGATACTTCTGTACGTTGTAGCCCTCGGATCTCAGTAGCAATTTTCTCTAATGTTGCACCGATTAATGCCAGAGTTTGGATATACTCCGCATGGCTATCTCTTTGGATTATCTGATTAGATATGTTAGCTCGTGATACAGATAATTTTTTAGCAACTATTTCTTCTATCTGCGGTGGGATAGTTGCAAATGTCCCAACTGGTCCTGATATTTTACATACTCCCACGCGTGTGCGTAATGCTTTTAGTCTATCTATATGACGCTGCATCTCATCCCACCAGAGTGCAAATTTTAATCCAAAGCTCATAGGTTCAGCGTGAATGCCGTGAGAACGACCTATTATAGGAGTATCTTTAAACTCAATAGCCCTGTCTTTCAGCAATTCCATAAGAACTTGTACTTCTTTTATTAATATATCAACTGACTGTACAAGCTGTAGGCATAACGCTGTATCCTTAAGGTCGTTTGATGTCATGCCGTAGTGTATCCACCGCCCTGATTCACCAACCGATTCAGCAAGAGTTTTTGTAAATGATACTATATCGTGTTTGGTCTCATTAAATATCTCGTTGTACCTTGTGATGTTAAATTTTGCAAGGCGTATTGCGTTTAAGTCTTCTGTCGTTATAACGCCTATCTCATGCCAAGCTTCGCAAACTACTATTTCCACCTTAAGCCATATTGAGAAGGTATTATCTTCGCTCCATATTCTTTGCATATCTTTTCGTGAGTACCTTGGTATCAACAGACTATTTATCTCCTGTCGCTGAGGGTTTTAACAAATTCTTTGACTACAAACATAGTCTTGAACTCAAAAACGGTTTTTGGTCTATGAACTTTTATTATCTTGAAGAGCTTACCTGTTGCAAAGACAAAATCGGCTTTTTGAGCAGCGCATAAGTCCGACGTAGAGCCATCACCAATAAACACTGTTGTGTGTTTACCGTCCTCACTGATATCGCGCATTATTTTACACTTGCAGGTTACCCAGTCGCCTTTGCAGCTTTTATCGTAAAAAGGATAAGTATATATTCGCTTTATGGGCTTTGCTATGATATCTCTACACTCACCTGAAGCGATTGGAATATCTTCACAACCTGCTTTTTTCATTACTGGCTTTATATAGAAGTCTAGTCCCGCTGATGCGATTGCAAATTTAATGTTTGAATCGCTTTTTTGTACTAGTTCTACAATTGATAAGAATCCTTCACGTAATTTAGCGTGTTGGGCAGCATAATTACCCATATCAGTCAGTGTTGCAGGTGCCAGATTAAACACCATCTCCTGATACACGCGAAAAGTTATGAGTCCGTTTAAAAAGTCTTTTCTATATTCAAATGCTGATTTTCCTAAGAATTGGTTCATCAACATGTGTGCTACATTTTGATAAGTAGCGGTATCATCAAAGTCGCATACTGCTACAACTTTCATGCTGTATAATCACCTGTTGTGAGATATTCTTTAGCTATATCTTTTCTAAAGCTAACGCCTTCAAATTTTATGCAATTAGCGGCGTTGTAGGCTTTGCTACGAGCTTGGCGTAAGGTTTCAGCAACACAGGTGACCGATAGAACTCTACCGCTATTGGTTACTACTTCTCCTTTAGAGTTGAATTCAGTCCCAGCGTGAAACAAAAGTGTACCATTCTTACTTGCTTCTTCTAGACCTGTAACGACTTTTCCGACAGTGTAAGCGTGTGGGTAGCCTTTTGAGAACAGCACGATGGTTACTGACGCACTGTTACGCCATTTGACAGATACGTTTTTTAACCTGCTTTGTGCAACGGCGGTACAAACCTCTACAATATCGTTTTCTAGTAGTGGTAGTATGGTTTGACACTCTGGGTCACCGAAACGGCAATTGAACTCTAATACATAAATGCTATTTTGTCGCACTAACAGACCAATGTATAAAATACCTTGGTAGTGGATTCCTTCACTTGCTAAGCCGTTTATGGTGGGGAGTATTATCTCTTTTTGGATTCTTTGTTGGAGGGAGGTTGACCACAAATGTGCAGGTGTAATGCTACCAACGCCTCCTGTGTTTGGACCTTTATCATCTTCATAGACGCGCTTATAGTCAGAAGCGGCTACTATAGAGCTATGTACTCTGCCATCTACAAACGTGAAAACTGAAATTTCCTTTCCTATTATTCTTTCTTCTATGAGTATAGGGGATTGCTCGGATGGATAAAACATGCTGTCTTTGTTTGCAATTAGATTCACTGCCTCACTGTTAGATTCGGGGATTAAAACACCTTTTCCTGCTGCCAGCCCGGACATTTTTATTACGTAAGATCCTGATACGAGGGTTTGTACGTAATCTACAGCCTTTTTTGGTTCTATAAAGAGTTTTGCTGATGGTGTAGGTATATTATACCTATGCATAAATTGCTTTGCCCACCACTTGGAGCTTTCGATTTTTGCTGCTTTTGAAGAGGGGCCAAATATCTGTAGTCCTCGTTTGGTAAACTCTTCTACAATGCCGTTAGCGAGTGGTGCTTCTGGTCCGACTATGGTTAGGTCTACTTTATTTTTCTGTGCAAATTTCGCTAGCTCAAGACTACTATCCAGGGGAATAGGAGCAACCTTCGCTATATGACTGTAACCTGCATTACCGGGTGATACAATAATATCCGATACAGTAGGGCTGTGTGAAACTTTCCATGCAATAGCATGCCCTCTTGCACCGCTGTCAACAATAAATACTCTCAAGTTTGTGGTGGAGACGGGGGAGAGTCGAACTCCCCGTCCAAGCAAATTCATAATCAGGTATCTACGAGCGTATCCAACAGTAAAATATTCATCGGTGGCTTATCTCCTGTTGGCACATTACAAGCCACGTATCCTATATTTTTACTTACGCATCTTTATCTATAGGCAAATTATAAGATGTTGCAACCTGGTAAGTCGTCACCCTTTACATTTCACCCAGGTATTTGAAACGTAAGGATGTCGCTACCTAATTAGGCAGCGAAAGCGAGTTCTCTGTCGCCGTTTATGTTTGTATGCTGTCTTTTTACGAGTGTACAGCTGCCTCGGCTCGCCACCATGTTTATTCCTTTACCTGTCGAAACCAAGCGTCCCCTTGTCAGTTACTCCTTTTTTAACCGCTGTTTTTTAATATACACATAGTAAATTATATATTTATAGGAATATTATTTATGAGAATATTAAGGAATTTATCGCCTTATTTTAAGGGCGTTTCTGATTTCCTTTTTAGCTTCTCTTGCTTTAATAACTTCCCGTATATCGTGTTTTCGTATACCGCGTGCTAGTCCAATACGAATTTTGGCAAGATGGTTGCGTATATATATTTCTATCGGTACTACAGTTAGACCCTGCTGTGAGGCTCTACCTGCCATGCGGTTTATCTCTCTGCTGTGCATAAGTAGTTTTCTATCACGCTTCACGTCGTGTGTGCCATAGATACCTGCAGGGGCGTATGTTGCAATGTGAGCATTTGATAACCAAGCTTCACCTTTATTAAAGTAAATATACGCCCGTGAAATGTCCACATGTCTTTGTCTTATAGACTTTATTTCACTGCCCTTAACGACTAATCCCGCTTCAATGGTTTCTATTATCTCATAGTTGCGTAAAGTGCGATAGTTGGAGGCGATATGAGTTTTTGTATCAGTACGCATAGTAATTTATTATGAAGATATACGTTCTAATTCTTCTATTGCTTTTAGGAACTGTGCATCGCCTTCGGATAATAGTTCTACGGCTATAGGTTGTTCAATAATGATGTCAGGTTGAATGCCTACTGTTTCAATTAAATTGTTATTTGGGGTGTACCATAACGCTGATGCTACGTTAAGTGCACTCCCCGTGTTGAGTGGTACAGTTGTAGTTACAGTGCCTTTACCAAACGTAGTCTCACCGATGAGTATAGCGCGTTTGTTATCCCTTAGTGCACTAGAGAATACTTCTGAGCCACTTGCCGAAAAGTTATTGACTAGAATAACTACAGGTAACGATGTGTATTTACCTGATTGTGCTCTTGATGTAGAAATAGTCTGTATATCTTCTTGGTTGTGAGCCCAGTATAGCACTATATCGTCTTTATCTAAGAGTAGGCTTGCGGATTCTACGGTTGCGTCAAGTAGTCCGCCTGGGTTAAAACGTAGGTCTACTATTAAGCCTTTCAGATTGCTTTTTGTAATATTCTTGAGGGCTTCTTCTAAATCGTCTGATGTTTTAGCATCAAAAGAGTTTATCTTTATGTAACCGTAAGGCTGACTACTTATGACCATGAACTCAACCGATGGAATTTGTACAGAGTCGCGTTTAATCGTTATATCTTTACGGACAGTCATGCCTGTAACGGTGCGTTCTATTGTAAGAGATACTGTTGTACCTTTTGGACCTCTGACTATTTTTGTAACTTCTTCAATGGGTAATCCTGCTATATCTTGCCCATTTACTTTAACAACTCGGTCATTTGCAAGGATACCTGCTTTTTCGGCAGGGGCGTTGGGTATAGGCTTTAGTATCAAGTATTCGCTATCTGGATCTTCAGCAACGAACGCTCCGATACCTTCATACTCGCCTTGAATCGTTTCCGTATGGCTTTTATATTGATCTGGAGTCAGATATGAGGTATATCTATTTTCGAGTGATGTCAGCATGCTGATTGCACCTGTATTATAGATTTCCTGAGGATCTATAACTTGCTGAGCGAGATTTAAACTTGAGTAAGCTGTTAGTAAGCATTCAAACAAATTTTCATCATCGCTTGGTTTAACCTCTTGCGTGCAAAGTTGAAATTCACTTTTTAAATTTTGCCTAGACGCTGAATGTGGAATAAGTTCAGCTATACTATTGTTTACTTCTTGTGATAGTGCAATAGGCTCTACTTTATTTAGGTCAACAAAGTGTTTATCTAGTTTTACGTATATTTCGTGAAAACCTTCAAAAGCTTCTTGTACTTCGTTTTCGTCATAAGTATTCTCTGTAACACTCTTTGTAGGAGTCGCGCTATAAGTGCTTTCTGCTTTTTGTTGTGCGTGGCTGCAAGATACAAGTAGTAAGACAAAAACCACACAAATTAAGAAGTATGCTAATTTTTTTATATTCATACTTTTATTATAATAATATTAATACGCGTTTGAAGAAGATAGTGCGAACCAAAATATTATGTAAAGCTTTATCTATGTCAGTGTCAGTAATATTATGTAAAGCTATACTTGTGTCAGTAATATTATGTAAAGCTATACTTGTGTCAGTAACATTATGTAAAGCTATATCTATGTCAGTAATATTATGTAAAGCTTTATTTGTGTCAGTAACATTATGTAAAGCTTTACTTGTGTCAGTAATATTATGTAAAGCTATATCTGTGTCAGTAACATTATGTAAAGCTATATCGGCGTCAGTAACATTATGTAAAGCTATATCGGCGTCAGTAACATTATGTACAGTTTTACTTGACATAATGTTCCTAGTGCGAACCAAAATTTATTACCACCAATAACACAACAATAATACTATAGCACTCCTCTATCGCATTATTGTTACTTGGATACAGTAACGCGATTTACAATATCACTTAAAGATATTATATTTTTTTGTAAACCTAAACTCTTAGGTTCTATACCCATAGCAAGACCTAAAAGTTGAGGCAAGTGTAAGATCGGGATAGACTTTCTGTTATTACTATTTTGTCTACGCGCCTTAGGTTGATAGCCATCTAAGTTTAAATGACAAAGCGGGCATGGTGTTACCATAGCGTCAGCACCTGCGTTTTGGGCATCGCTAGTATGCTGGTTGACCATTTGTAAAGAATTACGTTGATTGATAAAGAGAATAGGAAAACCACAACACGCAGTTTTACCTTTAAAGTCTATGGACTGCGCTCCAACAGACTCGATAACCTGCTCAAGAGCCATTGCACGATCTGGATGTTCATCAAAACCCAATATTTTAGATGGTCTTACAATATAACAACCGTAAAAAGGCGCTAGTTTAAGGGACTTGAGATCTACTTTAAATGTTTCTTTTACCTTTGATATACCGATATCTTCAACAATAACCCATAGTAGATGCTTTACTTCTGTGTGTCCTTTATAGGTCAATCCTTCTTTGGCGAGTATGTTATTTATTTCTTCTAAGTATATAGGATTATTTTTTACTTTATAGTTAGCCTGTGCTATCACGCCTTGGCATGTAGAACATATAGTCAGTATAGGCAATCCTAACTCTTCTGCCATTGCTAAAGTCCGCACATTGAGTATATCGCCCATTTTATGATTTTTTTCTTGTAGTACGCCTGCCCCTGTGCAAGCGGCTTTTGTCAGTTCTTGTGTTTGAATCCCTAAGCGTTGCATAACTGCCATAGCCGAATCGTAAAGTTCAGGAGTACCTCCTCTAGCGACGCACCCTGGATAAAAGGCGAATTTCACTTATCTTGCTCCACTCTTTCAAATAGATTTTTAATATTTTCTTTATTTTCGGCTTTGTGTGGAATTATAGGCGGTAGTTTACCTCTTATTAATGCACGTAATCCTATTTCAGCCAAATCTAGCAACCTTGGTATGTTGGTAAAACCCGCACTTTCTAATGCTAATCTGGTTTCGTCTACTCTACCGTTTTTCCTGACTGATTTATTAAAGGATTCCGTATGCCTATATCCAGCTGATTTGGTATTACCATCTTTTATAGCACGTTCTCGTAGTTCCATAATTCGTTCCATAGGTGCTACATCTTTTGGACAAACTTCCACACATGCCATGCATCTGGTGCAATCCCAGATACCGCCTTGTTGGTCATTAAGATCTTTTAACCTTTCGGATGTTGCTGAATCTCTAGGGTCTTCTGTGAACCTCCATGCTTTGGCGAGCGCGGCTGGTCCTATGAATTGTTCATCTACTTCTAATACTGTGCAATCAGAGACACAACAGCCACACATTATACAGTTCATACTGGTTAACAAGTTAACCATAGATTCGTTAGAGGCATTGAATTCACTTTTTTCGGGTAGCTGATCGGTTTTTAAATACGGTTGGACTCTTTTAACTTGGTCAAAGAAAGTAGTGATATCAACTACGAGGTCTTTTATAACTCTATGGTTACGCATTGGTTCTACAGTAATTGTGCTTTGACGTTCAAACTCATCGATTCTTGTTTTGCACACGAGCCTTGCTTTACCATTGACGACCATACCGCATGATCCGCAGATTGAGGCACGGCATGAACATCTAATTGCTAGCGTCCCGTCTATTTCTTCTCGTATTTTTATTAGAGCATCTAAAACAGTAGTACTATTATCAACTTCTAGCGAAAAAGTCTCAAAGAATGAAGAATTGCTGTCTGCTTCCGGGTTATATCTTTTGACTTTCAATTGTGTTTTCATAGTTATTAATAGATCCTTGCCTGTGGTTGCCAATTAGTTATAGTTACTGGTAAAAAGTCAGTTTTAAGAGTTGTATCATCTGTTTTATGTACTATGGTGTGTTTTAGCCATTCTTGATCGCTGCGTTGTGGTATGTCTGTGCGATAGTGTGCTCCTCTACTTTCTCTTCTGGATAGTGCACCTTCACATATTGCCATAGCTACATCTAGCATAAAATCTAATTCAAGAGCAAATATCAAATCTGTGTTAAATACTTTGCCTTTATCTTCAACGAATATATCCGAGTTATATTGTAGCCTACACTCAATTGCTATATTCTTAGCGTTTTCCATAGAATGCTGATCTCTAAAAACACCGATACCTTTTGTCATTGCGTTTGCCAGTTTGTTACGTATATGTGCGGTTCTAGTCGTTCCTTGCTTTGATAGAATGTTGGATAAGCGTTTGGACTCTAATTCAGTATATTCATCAAAGAGTGTATCGTTTGTTGATGCGCTGTCTTGGGGTGGTAAATTGTCGTATGCATGGCGGATACACCGACGACCAAATACTACTGTGTCAAGCAAAGAATTAGCTCCTAGTCGGTTAGCACCGTGGACACTAACGTTTGCACATTCACCAGCAGCGTAGAGTCCGGGCACACTAGTAAGTCCATTACAGTCAGTTTTTATACCGCCCATTATGTAATGCATACCGGGTTTTACAGGTACGGGTTGCTCTGCTAAGTCTATCCCTAAGAATTCTAATGCGACCTCTTGTAAGTATCCTAGTCTATTTTCAATAAAACTGCGTCCTAAGTGACGTAGATCAAGTAGTACGTTACCATCTACACCTCTACCTTCGTCTATTTCTATCTGCTCAGCCCTAGATACTACATCTCTAGACGCTAATTCCATATAGTCGGGTGCTGTTTTTTGCATAAACCGTTCGCCTAGTGCATTCAACAAGTGTGCGCCTTCACCGCGTGCCGCTTCGGATAAAAGTATTCCTGTTTTTGCTAATGTAGTTGGATGGAACTGGACCATTTCCATATCCATAAGTGGGGCGCCTGATCTCCAAGCTAAAGCCAATCCGTCGCCAGTGCATATGAGTGCATTCGTGGATGGTTCGTATATTCTGCCTGCACCTCCTGTTGCCATTATTACACATCTACCTGATATCGGGTGCAATTTTCCCGTGCGCATATCCATGGCAATTACACCTTTAACTTGTCCCTCAGCCTGTACAAGTGAGGTAACAAACCACTCTTCATATACATGTAAAGAGTGTTTTATAGACTGTTCATAAAGCACATGTAGGATAGCAGAACCTGTAATTGCACCTACAAAGAATGTTCTTGCTTGTTTTTGTCCACCAAATCTACGAGTTCCTAAGTTACCTTCATCATTACGACTAAAGA
Organism: Dehalococcoidia bacterium; assembly: GCA_964274945.1. Lineage (GTDB taxonomy): Bacteria > Chloroflexota > Dehalococcoidia > Lucifugimonadales > Lucifugimonadaceae > CAXXBX01. The sequence goes on from CAXXBX010000034.1 coordinate 332,793, forward strand.
TGACGCCCATATTTTCAAGGGTTATTATTGCATCGCCAGCCTCTTTAGACATTATTTCTACAGAGTCTTGATCTGCTAAATAGTCAGAACCTTTTATTGTATCAAAAGCGTGATCTTGCCAGTTATCTCCTCTATCAGTTAGCGGTGCATTTATACCACCTTGTGCAGCGTTGGAGTGGCTTCTTACCGGGTGCACTTTAGAAACAATGGCTACACTCAACCCTAAGTTAACCGCCTCTATAGCAGCCCGCAAGCCTGCAAGCCCTGCACCTATGATTAAAATATCATAACTATTCAATTAGATCACCTTCCCAAAAACTGTAATAACGCTTTAAAAATACTGTTTGAATAAATTATAAACTATAGAATTATAAAGTAACTGCTATATAACTGAATTATTGTGAACATAATGGAGGAATCGAAATAAATAATAAATCTGCTTTAGATATATTTAAATCTATAAAACTGAAAGCATCCGAAGGTGCTGGTAAAGATAGATTAAATGCCCAAATAAAGCGTGGCAAGCTAACAGCAAGAGAACGTATTGCAATGTTGTTCGATCCCGGAACATTTGTAGAAACAGATACATTAGTAAAGCACGGTTCTAGAGAATTCGGGCTAGAAAAACAGGAATACTACGGTGACTCGGTTGTAACAGGGTTTGGGGATATTAATGAACGCACTGTATACGCATATTCACAAGATTTTACAGTGCTTGGCGGATCGCTCTCACTAACGGCGGGTAAAAAAATAGCAAAGATAATGGATCTGGCACTAAAGACAGGTTCACCTATCGTAGGTATAAACGATTCGGGCGGTGCACGAATACAAGAAGGCGTCAACGCACTAGCAGGATATGGTGAAATATTCTTACGTAACACGCTTGCATCTGGAGTAGTACCACAAATCAGTGTTATGGTAGGTCCATCAGCTGGCGGTGCTGTTTATTCAGCCGCAATAACAGACTTTATATTTATGGTTGAAAATATCGGTCAGATGTATATAACAGGACCCGACGTTATAAAAGCAGTAACAGGCGAAGAAGTAACTCACGAACAGCTAGGTGGCGCCCGTACACATGCCATAAACTCAGGAGTTGCACACTTTTGTTTGGAATCCGAGGAAGAATGCTTCGCAAGAGTTAGGCTATTACTCTCCTTGCTACCTTCCAATAACACGAGCAAACCGATAAGATACCATTCTGGTGACGACCCTGACAGGCAAGAAGCATTCTTACGTTCTATAATACCCAGCAACACAAGCGAACCCTACGATATGAGAGATGTTATTATTGCTATTGTAGATAGTGGAGACTTTCTCCCCGTTCATGAACTATATGCCGACAATATCATTGTAGGATTTGCAAAAATGGATGGATACACTATCGGAATTGTTGCAAACCAACCGTCTAACCTGTCGGGCATGTTAGATATAAATGCATCTGACAAGGCAGCGAGGTTTGTAAGATTTTGTGACGCATTTAACATACCTGTTCTTACTCTTGTAGATGTACCAGGGTTTATGCCCGGATATGAACAAGAACAGAACGGTATCATACGACACGGAGCTAAGTTAATATATGCCTATGCAGAGGCTACAGTCCCTAAAATAACAGTAGTGATAAGAAAAGCCTACGGCGGAGCATATATCGTAATGAGTAGTAAGCATCTACGAGGAGATATTAACCTCGCATGGCCTACTGCAGAAATAGACGTTATGGGTCCTGAAGGCGCAGCAAATATAATCGGACGTAGAGAGATACAAAACGCTGATGACCCAGTCGCTAAAAAAGCAGAAATTACAGAGTATTATAAACAACGCTTCTCTAACCCGTACATTGCCGCTGCAAAAGGCTACATTGATGACGTTATAGACCCTGCAGATACTCGTAGGATAGTCATAAAGTCTTTAAAAGCACTATTAAGCAAGTCGGACATTAATCCGCCGCGTAAACACGGCAATATACCAATGTAAATTATTATCAGTACACAGGGTAGACATTCATTAGGAGATATTTATGAACAACAATATGCTTGAATATGCAAAAGAACACTTCAGTAACCTTTTGCAACAGCAACAACATCGTTTAGATAAAGTAAAAGCTGATAACTTACCTATAGATATCGGTGCATTAAATAAAATAGTAATAGGCGTAATAGGTGGTGATGGTATCGGTCCATCTATTACACAGGTCTCCTTAGATGTACTTAAAAGCCTTTTATCAGACCATATCACTAGCGGTAAGGTGGAGTTAATAAATATCAAAGGACTAACTATAGAAAACAGAGCCAAAAACCTATGTGCAATACCCGATGATGTTTTAAAAAACATAAAACAGTGCCATGTAACACTCAAAGGGCCGACAACAACACCCGAAAAAGGCGATCAGTGGCCAAATATAGAATCCGCTAACGTAGCGATGCGTAAAGAACTCGATCTTTTTGCGAACGTTCGTCCCGTCCGTATACTCAATGAAGGCATAGACTGGACGTTCTTTAGAGAAAATACAGAGGATGTCTATGCACTAGGCTCTCAAGGTATAGACTATGGCAATGACTTCTCAATAGATTTCAGAATTATCAGTACTCCAGGGTCCGAAAGAATCATACGTTCGGCATTCAACTATGCAAGAAAGAATAAAAAGAATAAGGTCACAGTAGTTACTAAAGCAAATATCATAAAAGCTGGTGATGGCAGGTTCTTATCAGTTGCAGAGGAAGTTAGCAAAAACTATCCCGAAATAGAATGGGATAGCTGGTACATAGACATAATGACAGCAAAGCTACTAGATACCAAACGCCGTTCAGATTTCCAAGTTTTAGTAATGCCCAACCTATACGGTGATATCCTAACCGACCAAGCAGCACAAATACAAGGCGGAGTAGGAACAGCGGGTTCTGCTAATATCGGTAACAGATATGCAATGTTTGAAGCAATTCACGGTTCAGCACCTCGCATGGTAAATGAAGGGCGGGCACAATACGCAGACCCCTCCTCAATGCTAAAGGCTACCAGTATGATGCTTGCACACATCGGCATGAGCGAATTTAGCAAAAATCTAGATATGGCTTTGGATATATGCGGTTCATACGAACGTAAGCTAAAGGTAACAGGCAGAAGTGACGGTGCAACAGGAATAGAGTACGGAAAATATGTAGCAGAGACAGCCTTAAACCCAAACCTATACCAGAAATGGTTAGGTTATTCTCAGACAAAATAGTATAACGAAAAAAGTAACTGTGTAAGAAGGTATAAAACTATGAGAAAGAAAGTATCTATTATAGGCGCTGGTAACGTAGGAGCCACGACAGCACAACGTTTGTATGAAACAGGGTTAACTGATATAGTACTCGTTGACGTCGTGGAAGGTATTCCGCAAGGAAAAGCACTTGATATATTAGAATCAGCACCTGTACTAGGTATAGATTCTAGCATAATTGGAACTAACACTTACGGTCAGACACGCGATTCGGATATTGTTGTAATTACAGCAGGTATTGCTCGCAAGCCCGGCATGAGTAGAAACGACTTAATATCTACAAATATGCGCATAGTACAAGACGTTACACGGAAATCGGTTGCTAATTCTCCAAACGCTGTAATAATAGTTGTATCTAACCCGTTAGACGCTATGGTACATTGTGCATTTGAAGCTTCTAGCTTTCCGCGAGAACGCGTTATAGGTATGGCTGGAGTCTTGGATACCGCTCGTCTAAGAACGTTTATAGCACAAGAACTAAACGTATCGGTTACCAATATATCTACATACGTGCTCGGCGGGCATGGAGATCTGATGGTGCCCGCTATAGGAGCAACATCTGTGGGAGGGGCACCTTTGTCAGAACTAATGGATAAAGATAAATTAGATAAAATTATCCAAAGAACACGTAACGGTGGAGCGGAAATTGTAAGTTATCTAAAGACAGGTTCTGCATACTATGCCCCTTCAGCAGCAATTACACAGATGGTCCTATCAATACTCTTAGATCAAAATATGATACTACCTTGCTCTGTGCTACTAAAAGGCGAGTACGGTTATTCAGGAGTTTTTACAGGCGTACCCGTTAAACTAGGGCATGGTGGGCTAAAAGAAGTTATTGAAATATATTTAAGTGAAACCGAAAAAAACGAGTTTAACAGTTCGGTTAATGAGGTAATACAACTAGTTCAGCAGGTAAGAAACCTTAATTTCTGATAGAATAACTATAGTTTGACATAACAACTAAGGAGGGCTATCAATGATAACAACCACTACAGAAACAATTGCGCGTAAAGAAATAACTGAAACACTAGGAGTTGTATACGGTAGTTCCGTAAGAGCTCGTGCAGTGGGTAGAGACATAGTTGGGTTTTTTCGTTCACTATTTGGTGGAGAGATACGTGAATATTCGGATCTTCAGGCGCTTACTAGAAGTCAAGCGACTGATAGACTTGTAGAAGAGGCACAAAAGCTAGGTGCAGATGCTGTAGTCGGAGTGCGGTACACAACTTCGGATATTACTTCTACAGTTTCAGAGATACTCGCTTACGGTACAGCAGTAAAGATTAAATAACTATTATTTGGCACGCCCGGAGGGATTCGAACCCCCGACACCCAAGTTCGAAGCCTGGTGCTCTATCCACTGAGCTACGGGCGCAGTATAGATAATACACTACATTACATTTGGGGTGGACGATGGGATTCGAACCCACGCTCTCCAGGGCCACAACCTGGCGTGTTAACCGCTACACTACGCCCACCGCATTTACATACTCAATAAAATATATAGGTACTTTTAAAATAGTACAATAAAAGTCATAGTTGTAGTTTATTCTTGGAGTTGAATTGCTAATTCTGCTAGAAGCCTTGCCCCAGTGCCAGTTGCCCCTATAACAGTATCCCCTATTTCGTTGTCGGATATGTTAACTCCTGCTATATCTAAGTGAACCCAAGGCGTAGAACCTACAAACCTATGTATAAAGTGAGCAGCAGTAGTGGCGCCTGCGTATGCACCGCCAACGTTTTTTATGTCTGCTACTTGCGAACTATTTTGCTCTTTAGATAATTTATCTAATGGGAGTCGCCAGACGTATTCACCGTGTTTGTGCCCGGAGTAACTAACTTTTTCAAAGAGTTTATCGTTGTTTGAAAAACCACCCATATTTCCCCTACCGAGTGCAATACGTATTGCACCTGTTAATGTTGCAATATCTACAATTTGTTTTGCCCCATTAGCTTTTGCGTAACATATAGCATCGGCTAGGGTCAATCGCCCTTCCGCATCGGTATTGTCTACTTCTATATATAAACCGTTCATTGCGCGTACTATATCACCGGGTCTTTGTGCGTTACCCCCTGGCATATTCTCGGTAGCAGGGCATATTCCGTGTACATTTATTTTCGGGCTACACATGGCAATAGCTTGCATAGCACCTATAACAGCAGCCCCACCACCCATGTCACCCTTCATATCTGACATACCTCTTGCAGGCTTTAGAGAAATACCTCCTGTATCAAAAGTTATACTTTTACCAATCAGCCATAGGTTATTATCAGGATGTTCTGGGTCTCCAAGATAATCTATATGTATGAATTTCGGTGGTTGTGCACTGCCACGTGCAACACCTAAGAATGCTCCCATGCCCATCGCTTCGCATTCACTCTTTTCAATTACTTTACAAGCCAAGTTTGGGTGTTTTTTTTCTCTAGTTCCTGTGATGTTTCTGCCATTAAAGTAGGCGATAGGTGGTTAGGAGGCATATTTACCAAATCTCTTGCTAAGTTACGAGCATGAGCAAATATACACCCTTGATTGAGTGCGTTCGTTAGTGACGGAATTTTTTGTTTATCTATTTCAACAATTTGAACACTTTCAGGGTTTGGGTTTTGTTCATCAGATTTATTATTAAATGATGAAAATCTGTAAAGCCCTCCAATAATGCCTTCTACAAGTGCTTGTGTAGAGTGTTCTGTATTGAGTTGTCCTATACCTGCGCCGTGTACTATAGTAGCAACTTTCTTTACTGATATAGCTCTAAGGCAGCGTAATGTATTTGCAGCAACGCTGCGTACAGTGTCAGTATTGAATGTTTCTATGGGACCTAAACCTGCTATAAGCACTCTACGAGGTTTAAAATCTTTATACATATTCAGCGTATGTATTAGTACTATTTCGCCGGACTTGCCGGATAATTCTCCATCTTGTATGAGATCCGATATCAGCCCTCTGCATGCTTTATCTACGTAACCTGTTGCACCTCCGGGGGTTTTAACGCCTTCAAATAAGTTAACTATAACAGCATCAACATCTAACTGAGTTATATCTCCATGGGTGATATTTAGTAGCATTTTTTCCTTCTTTTTTTGGTGGTTTTATCCGTGAGTACACTAATTAGTATAAAGATGTTTAGGTTATTATAATAGTAAAAATAAGTATTAATAGCTAAATATATAATATTTATACAATATATGTATATTATTTATATAGTAAAAAGCAAGTACAAATTTATCTAACATAGACATATTTAGTATATTATGTTTGGTATATTAAAGCTATAAAAATTGCAAATATAAGAAGACTGGAATAACAGAAATGAGTATATCGTACGCTAGAAATGTGAAAGTTATTAGTGACGGAACTTTCTTAATTGAAGGTGGCACTATGTTTGGTAAAAAATCCCGCAACGAATGGGAATTACACAAACGCCCTGATCGTCAAAACCGAATCAAAGCTGCACTGAATTGTCTACTTGTTATGGGAACAGAAGGCAACTTAATGCTTAATGCAGGTATGGGCAATCGGTATCCGGCAGAAATGAAGGAAATTTTTGGTAAAAGCTCATCTAAGTTAAATGCTAATCTTAGGAATATAGCACACCTTTCACCTAGGGATATCACACACGTATTTTTCACAAGTATGCACTATCAAAACTCGGGTGGTGCACTGCGTATAAATAAAAATGGTGATTTAACTCTGAATTTCCCTAATGCTGTACATATTACGCATCGCAAATCATGGGAAGAAGTGATACAGCCCAGTATGCTACAAAAAGAAGACCTATACGGTCCATATCCTGAACAATTCAAGCAAGATATAGAAATAATAAAGAAAAAAGGTAATCTTATGCTAATAGAAGATTATGAATATGAGATATTACCCGGTGTTACAATGAAAGAAGTGGGGGGCTTTGGGCATGGGCATACAGTAGTAAAGATTTTGCAAGGATCTGAACAGTATTTGTATCTAGCAAATCTTGTGCCGACTTCGGTACATCTGGAAATGCCCGTAATCAATTCCTACGATCGTAATCCTGAAGAAAGTATAATTCAAAAGACACTTCTATTAAAAGAGGCAAAGGATAAAGGTTACCGCGTTGTAATGTCAAACGAAAACGAGTATCCTATGGGGTATCTTATGAGAAACGGGGCTTTTAGACCAGTAGAATTTTAGTTTACTATTATTCATCGGTTTTCACACTCAACAATCTCATCCTCTGCTAATTTTATAAATTGCACGTTTTCAATAAGACCTGTTCCAGCTCCTGCTCTACTATTACTAGCGTGTTTAGGTTTAGCTGAAAATCGCACTTTAACGTAGTTGTCAGATAGACCGCTTAAACCACGCTCTCCCTCCCATAGCACTGGGTAGACTTTCCCCAGCAGACCTAATTTATATTTACGTGCATGCTCTTTTGAGATTTCAATTAACTCCAAACTTCTGCCCTTTTTTTCTTTATACGGGATATGTTCCGAGAAGTGAGCTGCACTTGTGCCCGGTCTTATAGAGTAAGGAAATACATGGCAAGCCGAAAACATAACTGTATTCACTATCTTGAGCGATTCTTTGTGATCAATATATGTTTCACCCGGGAATCCTGATATTATATCGGTAGTGATTGCACAATCTGGAATTGTAGTTCTCACCTTTTCAACTGCCTTCAAAAACGTAGATACTGAATATTTACGCCGCATACGTTTAAGTACAGCGTCGGAACCACTTTGTAGTGGTATGTGAAAATGACGACATAATCTACTTTGTTTACCTTCCGACCACAAATTCAACAAATCGTTATCTATTTCCTGTGGTTGTAGAGAAGAAACTCTAATTCTCTGAACGTCAGTTTTTATAAGTGTAAACTCAATAAGCCGACTGAGAGTCCAGCTTGGGTCTAAGTCTTTGCCGTATGAACCAAGCTGTGTGCCAGTAAACACAATTTCACTACAACCGTTTTCCACAAACCATTTAACCTGTTGTAGTATAACGTTGGGTTCTATGGAGGTTTCGCGACCTCTTACCTTTGGAACTATACAGTATGCACATACTTGATCACAACCTCGTTGTATTTTTACGAATCCACGGACTCTACCCAATAGAGCCGTGTTATCTGGTTGTGTATGTATTGATTTGTTAAGATAAGAAGGGACATTTTCTAGTTTAGCAAGTACATTTTCTAATATTTTGTGTTTATTAGAATTGTCTACAACCAAGTCCACGTATTCAAGTTGTTCTACAATTTTTCTATCTCGCTGTGGGTAGCAACCTGATGCAACTATGATGGCATTAGGATACTTACGGCGTGCTGACGATAAGGCATGCCTAGCTTTTGCGTCAGCTGTTGAGGTTACTGTACAAGAGTTAAGTATATAAACGTCGGTTTTTACTGCCCCTTTTGTAGTTATTTCAAAACCTGCTGAACTGAAACTTTTAGCAATATCTATGCTATCGGAAAAATTTAATTTACAACCGTGTGTCTCAATTGTTGCTCTAATGGGTGTTTTAACGTATTTTTGCATAATAAACCATATAAAATTATCAGTGTACTTTGATACTATAGAATTTTTTAACTAACTTCATTTTATTATAAACTGTAAAAGGAGAACAACATAAATATGGTAAAGAAAAGAGTTGTTGTTACTGGTATAGGTGCAATTACACCTCTTGGGCACAATGTTGAAGAAACTTGGAAAAACATTGTTGCAGGCAAGTCTGGAATAGGTCCAATAACTATATTTGATGCATCTGACTTTGAAACAAAAATCGCTGCCGAGGTGAAAAATTTTTCGGTAAACGATTTTTTCTCACCAAGATTAGCAAAGCGTATGGATAAATTCGCACAATTTGCATATATCGCAGCAATGGAAGCCGCGGAAAGTGCACAATTAAATACAAAACGACCTATAAATTCAGATAAAGTCGCAGTAATAGTTGGTAGCGGCGTCGGCGGAATACAAACTATATTAGATACTCAATTGGTACTAGAAGAAAAAGGCAGTAGTAGAGTAAGTCCATTTGTGATTACCAAGATACTGAATGATATGGCTGCTAGTCAAGTTTCTATAATGCTTGGTGCAACTGGACCTAATTATTCTTTAATTTCCGCTTGCGCAACAGGTACCGACTGTATAGGCGAAGGCGCCAATTTGATAAAACGCGGTACAGCGGACGTCGTTATTGCAGGAGCTGCGGAAGCAGCAATATGCGATATATCAGTTGCATCATTTAACGCATGTAAGGCTCTATCTAGACGTAACGATGACCCACAAGGTGCCTCACGCCCGTTTGATGCAAACCGAGATGGATTTGTACTAGGTGAAGGGGCTGGACTATTAGTATTAGAATCGCTAGAGCATGCACAAAGAAGAAATGTAGAACCAATCGTTGAACTAATTGGTTACGGTGCATCATCTGATGCTATACACGTAACTCACCCCGATCCGCAGGCACTAGGATCAATAAAAGCCATGCAATATGCACTAGATGAAGCAGAGCTAACAAACTCAGATATCTCTTATATAAATGCACATGGAACAGCAACAAAAATAAACGATAAAATTGAAACACTAGCGATAAAAAAGGTGTTTAAAGAACAAAGCTATAAAATACCCATAAGTTCTACTAAATCCATGATAGGACACCTACTCGGAGCAGCTGGTAGCGTTGAAGCAATATTTTGCATAAAGGCTATTAAAGAGTCACTAGTACCACCGACTATTAACCTAGAGGAACCAGATGCAGAATGTGATCTCAATTACGTACCTCATACGCCAATACGAGGTAGAGTTACTACTGCTCTGTCAAACTCTATAGGGTTCGGTGGACATAACGCTACTGTAATCTTTAAAGACTTTATATCATAACATATGTTGATGGCAGAAAAAAAACAGTGGATTGTTTCTAAAAGCCCTCCTATGGATATTTTAAAAGGCAATAGTATTACAGATAATATATTTACTACTCTTCTGTACAACAGAGATATCATAGGTGAGCAAGCAGTAAACAACTATCTCAATCCGTCTATTGATCATATGTCTGATCCGATGGAAATAAACGGTATGGAGAAATGCCTGCACTACATAAATCGTAGTATACAAGCACGAAAACCTGTAGGAATTTTTGGAGATTTTGATGTAGACGGATTGACGGGTACTACAATAGTAGCACGTGCTATTAAGGATATGGGCGGTAACACAATATCGTATATCCCTAAACGGGAAATTGACGGGCATGGAGTTTCACAAAACGGCATAAAGTTTTTTAAAGAAAAAGGTGTAGAACTCATAGTAACAGTAGATACAGGTATATCAGCTGTAAATGAAGTTAAGCTTGCTAAAAGTATCGGTATAGATGTAATAATAACAGATCATCATTTACCTACAGAGGAATTGCCACCTGCTATAGCAATTGTAAATCCAAGCTTAGTAAAGAGTAGCATCTTCGCAGGTGCGGGAGTTGCGTTAAAAGTATCTCAAGCTCTGTTCAATCAACAAGGGAAGTCACTACCAGATATTTACATGCAATTAGCCGCCATTGGTACAATAGCAGATAATATGTTACTGAAAGATGAAAATCGCATCATAGTATCACACGGAATTAGTACACTCAGAAATACAAAAAGCCCGGGATTAAAAGCGTTACTAAATACATCTAAGTCTTTTAAAAATAGAATAACAACAGAAACTATAGCGTTCTATATTGCACCGCGTTTAAATGCACCAGGGAGGTTAGGAGATGCACTACCTACTCTTGACCTACTTCTTACTGACAACTATTCAAAGGCACATAATATAGCCAACTATATAGAAAAGATTAATGAACAACGAAAACAACTCTCCGCAGAATCAGAATTGTTTGCCAAAGAGCAACTACTCACGCAAGAAGATCAAAAAATCAAATTCATTCAATGTACAAAACGTATGTCTGGTATATTAGGACCTACTGCAGGTAGAATTTCTTCTATGATAGGCTGCCCTGTAGTAGCATATATTGAAGATGATGGGAACGTCAGGGCAAGTGTAAGGAGTATACCCCAATTTGACATACACAAGGCACTTAGTAGTACTCCAGAACTATTTATACGTTTTGGAGGGCATAAACAAGCAGCAGGCTTCTCAACGACATCTCAAAAATTCGGTGAAGTCGTTGCTTCACTTAAAACGCTTGCTTCTTGGCATAGCTTCAGTCAACCTTGGGCAAATACATTAAATATAGATCATTATGTAGAGCTTTGTTATATTGATAATGTACTTTGGGGTGCTGTGGAACGTATGGAGCCTTTTGGTCCTGGTAATCTGGCACCTGTATTTACCGCAAATCGTTTAATAGCTAGCAACGTTAAAACAGTCGGACAAAATGGTGAACATCTTAGACTAACTCTCAAACAGGACAATACACAATTTAACGCTATTGGGTTTGGTTTAGGTAGTGCTGAATTAGGTTCAGGGTATGTAGATGCCGCCTTTTCACTTAGAACTGATAAATGGCTAGGAAAAGTTAGACAAGATCTGCAAATTCAAGACATTCAACCGTCAGTAATTTAAGTAAACTAACAGTATAAACTATATAGGTTTTGTAACTATTTGTGGTTCTCTAATTCGTGTCTTCCATGCTACAATCGGAATAGCTATAAGTAACACAATGATTGCTATAATATGAGCTTGCTGTAAATTCCAAAAGTATGCTCTATCTAACCTAACCCATTGTATTGCAAACCGGCCAATAGAGTACCAAATTAGGTAGATAAACCAAATACTACCTCTTGGCGTTAATCTATCTCTTAGGAAATACAAAACACCTAACCCTAAAACGTTCCAAATCATTTCATATACAACAGCGGGGTGCACTGGTGTATCTTCTGGAGTTCCGACAGGAAAGTATCCTTGGCTATATGCGGAACTGTTAGTTATACAAAACCGCCCCGGGCTTTGCGGATGTGAAAAGAACCAACCCCATATTAGATTAGTATCTATAGAGCAGTGTTCTCCATTTATCACATCACCTATTCTACCGACAGTTTGGCTAACGAACATACCGGGTGCAATTGCATCCATAATTCTACCTACGCGTTCTAGTGGATACGCTGCTAAAAAGGCATAAATCAAACCTGCAAGCCAGCCTCCAAGAATAGCGCCCCAAAGTCCTATACCACCTTCCCATATACGAAATATTGCATTAATATCGTTACTATATAAATCCCATCTATCAGCGACATGAGAAAGACGCGCACCAATAATGCCGCCAACTATTGCAAAAGGAGCAAGGTTATAGATATGGTCAGTATTTACCATAAGCCTTCTGCTACCCCGGACACTAACTATAACCGCTAATATTATCGCGACTACGCTCAGAAAACCATGCCAGCTTAAACGAAAATTATTCAGTTCAATAATATCAGGTGCAAACGGTATCTCTATATGGTACACAATATAACTCCTAAAACTTTTTTCTACATTAAAACTATAAATTTATTGTACATTATCAAATTGTGTTATCTGTACAATAAATAGATACTAGCTTAATAACTATAATGTTAATTAAAGCTATTTATAAGTATAATCTAACACATAGACAATGGAAAATATATTAAAAGAGTTTTTAAACCATCTATTATCTGAACGTGGTTTTTCAGCACATACTATAAGTGCATATAGAAATGATCTGTTAGAATTTGCTGTAGATTTATCTAAAAGTAAGACCGTAACTCCAAGAGATATCGAGCATTTTGTAGACCGCCTTACAAGTACAAATTACACCCCTGCTACATGTGCACGTAAAATAGCTTCTTTAAAATCGTTTATGGGGTTTCTAGTTGCAGAAGGGCATATTACTAGTAATCCTGCTGTAAATATAAAGTATCCAAGAGCAGGACGGCTATTACCAAAGTCACTAACGATTGAAGATATAAACAGTTTACTTGATTACCTATCATTACAAAAGACGTCACAAGGCGTACGCGATTGGGCAATGGTAGAGATTTTATATGGTTGTGGTTTGCGAATATCTGAACTTGTAGCACTTAATATACAAGATATAAACATGACAGAAAAAACTATAAGGTGCCTAGGTAAAAACCGCAAGTACAGAATAGTACCTATGCACAATACGATTATTATTGCTTTACAAGAATATTTAAATAGTCACCGAGCTGAACTAATATATGAGAAAGAGATAACAAGCAGCAAACCACTTTTTATCAGTACAAGAGGTAAACGCATCAGTAGACAAGGTTTTTGGTTAAGACTAAAGAAGTATGCGGGCACTGTAATAAATTCACAATTGAACCCTCACAAATTACGTCATACCTTTGCTACTCATATGCTTCAAGGTGGAGCATCTATTAGACATGTGCAAGACTTATTAGGTCATGCGAGTATATCTACTACTCAAATATACACACAGTTACCCTCAGAATATCTAAAACTAAATTATGATAAAGCACACCCTAGATCTTAGTAGAATGGAGGATGGATGTTTTCTGTAATTGCAGTAGAAGGTTCGTATAGTTCGGGAGCTCAAAACGTAGGTAAAGAGATTGCCGAACAGCTACATATAGATTTTGTAGACCGTCTAATATTAGCCGATGTGGCAAAACGAGTAGGTGCAACATTCAATGTAGTAGCAGAGCACGAAAAAAAGGTGCCTTCTCTTACATCACGACTTGCAAAAACAGTAACACAGATGTTTTTAAAATCTACAGCCGCTGGGATGATTGATGAACCATACTTTGGTACTAGTGTTGCAAATCTAATATCAAAACCTTACTATCAAATGGAAGAAAACGCACCTATAAACCGTGCATCTGAGTTAAATGAAAAATACTTCATAGCAACAACAGCAGAGGTAATTAAAGATATAGCAGCAAGTACCGACGTCGTAATCGTTGGCAGAGGCTGTGCTGCGATACTAAAACCTATGAAGCATGTATTGCGTGTTGGCACAGTTGCTGATGATGAAACAAGATTGAAAAATGTTCAAAAAGAACAAAAAGTGAGTGCAGAACAAGCACGTGAGTATATAAGGCATGCAGATATAGCACAAAGTCGGTACTTCAAAAAGGCATTTAACACACATGTACTGAATCCACTTCTCTACCATATAATGTGGAATTTATCGGATACTAATGTAAAACAAGCAGCGACTGCTACTGTATCGTTGTATAAAAAATTATCAAGCAAAGGAATATAAAATTGGCAAATAAAAAGCCGAAGTCTGTACGTAACAAGAAACAGCGTAAACCTAACGTTTTTGTTCAAGAAAATATCCCAGAGGATACAATTAATAGGTCTGGTTTAGAACGCGCTAGCTCTTTATTTAGATCTGCTACGTCTGCAAAACAGTCCACATATACTATGAAAAGTGCAGTACGTCAGAGCACTGCACGTAGAGATATTTTTGTGCGATACTTCCCATTAGAACTTAAACGTTTCTCAATTCTTACAGGGATATCGGTAATTGTGATTATAATACTTTCTTTTATACTCTAATTTTTCAATATATCTTTTATATCTATTAGACATCACGTTCTACTACTATCCTCATGAATATTAATTTAAAAGAGGCTATAAAGGAACGCCTTTTAGCTGTTCCACAATCTCCGGGTGTTTATATACATAGAGATAAAAATGGTAAAGTTATTTATGTCGGTAAATCTAATTCTCTCAGAGATAGACTACGGACATACTTTATTGATTACCGTAATAGTAATGACCCAAAAATGTGTGCGCTTTCGGAAGAAATTGTTGATTTTGAATACATTCTAACTGATACAGAGCAGGAAGCTCTGCTACTTGAAAACAGCCTTATAAAGAAATATATGCCTCAATATAACGCTCGTCTTAAGGATAGTAGTACATACCCATTTATAAAAGTTGGTTTATCTGATGAATTTCCACGTATATGCGTAACGCGTAAAGTTACAAATAAAAAGGATAAGTACTTTGGACCCTATGCATCAATTTACCGTATGCGTAAGACTTTGCGATTGATAAATCGTCTCTTTCCATATCGTTCATGTACAAAGAAGATCACAGGTAAAGATAAACGCCCTTGTCTGGATTATTACATAAAACGTTGTACTGCACCATGTACTGGTTATATTTCATCAAAAGAGTATATGAATACAATTCAGCAAGTGATACGCTTCCTAAACGGTGATACAGCGTCAGTAGTGCGTGAGTTAAAAAATACAATGATGAATTTATCTGAGAATTTAGAATTTGAAAAAGCAGCAATATTAAGGGATAGAGTTGATGCTATAAAGAGCGTCTCGGAGACTCAGAAAGTCGTAGGACTTACGAGCGGTGAAAACATAGATGCAATTGAGGTTGTATCTAGAAATAACTTATCATATGTAGAAATATTTTTTATACGTCAAGGTTCTTTAATAGGGCGTGATAATTTTGTAATGGACGGCACAAGGCATATGTCTAAACCCGCTGTAGTATCTGCTTTTGTTACACAGTTTTATGGGGTCACGGCATATGTGCCGAGCGAGATATTAGTGCCTTCTGAATTAGAGGAAGCAGAAGTTATTAATTCATGGTTGAATTGTAAACGAGGCGCAAAAGTAAAAATGCTAACGCCGAAGCGAGGCGTAAAAAGAGATTTGCTTAAGATGGTTCTTAAAAACGCCGAAGATAAATCAAAGCAAATTGAATTACGCCGATTAACTTCTGCAGATGCTTCAGCACAAGTTTTGAATGCGCTTCAGCAGGATCTAAACTTGCCGTTTACGCCGAAGCGCATTGAATGTTACGATATTTCACACATACAAGGCACAAATGTTGTAGCGAGTATGGTCGTCTTTGAAAATGCACGTCCCATTACTTCCGAATACCGACTCTTTAAAGTAAAGGTCAAACCTGATAACGATGATATAACATCCATGCGAGAAATTATTTATCGCCGCTTCCATAAGTTAAAGCAAGAAATACAACAAGAGAATCTTAAACGTAAACCGCAATTAGTATTAATAGACGGCGGGCAAGGTCAGCTAAATGTTGCTCATAGAACTTTAATTGAGCTTGACCTTATTGATATACCGATAGCATCTATTGCTAAACGGAATGAAGAAATATACCAAATCGATACTCAAGATCCGTTACAGTTACCAAAAAATTCAAAATCTCTTATGTTGTTGCAAAGAATAAGGGATGAAGCCCACAGATTTGCTATTACTTTCCATAGAAATATTAGAGGTAAGAAATCAAATAAGTCACTTTTAGATAATATACACGGTATCGGTGTCAAACGTAAAAAAGCGTTAATTCAAAGATTCGGTTCCATATCAGAAATCAGAAAGGCTGAAATTACACAAATAGCTAATGTCTCCGGTATGAATGTAACACTAGCGTTGAGGATAAAAGAGAGTATATAGTACCTTAGTTACTACTCTTCTAATGAGTTTAATATATTTGGGTTAAACAACCGCCCTATAGCAGGTACACCCTTTTTTATCTGGTATTGAGCAATTTCACGTCTTCTAGCCCATAGAACTAGCATTACTGCATCTAGATTCTCAGGAGTTTCTTTAACGTATATCTCTGATTGGTTACCAATTAACAGTTTTATATAACCTTGATCTGGATCTATAGGTGTAGTATTACCATTCTTGCCATTGAGGTGTATTTCTCCGTTTTTACCATTTTTACCATTACTTGCACCTAACTCAATACTTTGCTCTTTCTGGTGCACTACAGGTTTTGCTTTTACTGATTGTCTAGTGTGTACACTGCTCTTTATAATATTTATCGGCAAATGGTCTTTAATATAGACGAGGGTTTTTTGAATAAGTGGTATATGCCTCATAACCTCTGTAAGCGATGCCGAAGTTATTTGGCTTATAACTTCAGCAAGTTTAGTATCATCTACCGGTAATTTAGGTAACTCCTCTATAATAGATATAATAAGCGGTGATTTACGAACTATACCTAGTAAGTGTTGCTGTTTTCCTTTAACTGTAGTATCAGGTTTCGCAATGACAATAGCTTCTTGTGTAAGCTTTATTTGGCTTCTTCCATCTGCGAGCCCCCAGCCACGTAATGCGCCTAAGCGAGCAGCGAAAGCGCCACCACGACTAGACATTTTTAGGTACTTTGCTAAATCTTCACGTGAAATTTCTGCGTTAAATTCAATAAATATAGTATTTGATAATTCTATGCTATCTTGCAAAGACCAACTTTCTATTCTATATTTACCTAGTGCTATCAACGTAATTAGATACAGCTATATTATTCTTTATAATCAACATTTATATATACTACGTAATTATATTGAATAATAATATCGTATAACAAGGAATAAATACGATATTATTATTCTATTCTTTATAAATATACGGATAAACTCAGATATATACCAAAATATATAACGTCAAAATAGAATGATAAAATATGCTATGTACTAGCTGAGATTAAAGGATCAAACTCGCCAAGACCTAATATCAGCCTAGAAAAGTAATGAATAATTTATAGGTATGATTTATTCTTATTTAGTATCAATATTATCGCTGCTTCCAACAAATTGAGCAATGTTAGAAGCAGTCTTGGTAAATTCAGTTGAGATTAAAGGACCAAATTCACCAAGACCTAATATCAGCCTAGAAAAGTAATGAATAAATTATATATATAATTTATTCTTATTTAGTATCAGTATTATCGCTACCACCAACAAATTGAGCAATGTTGGAAGCAATCTTCGTAAATTCAAGTGGTATAACAAATTTAGTCGCCTGCCCTTCTGCCATAGCCTTAAGTGCTTCAACGTACTGTAATGTCATTGTTTTAGAATCTATTGTTTTAGCAGCATCGTATATGTGGTGTAACGCCGAACCGTAACCTTGTGCTCTTAATACTGCCGATTGTTTATCACCTTCAGCCCTGAGTATCTGTGCTTGCTGATCACCTTCGGCTTTAAGTATCTCCGCCTGTTTTTGTCCTTCTGCAACAGTTACATCGGCTTCACGGGTACCTTGTGCTTCTAAAACTACAGAACGTCTTACTCTCTCAGCAGACATCTGTCTGTTCATTGCGTCTTGTATTTCTTTAGGAGGTTCAATTTCTCGTATTTCAACGTTAGTTACTTTTATTCCCCAACGTTCGGTTTCTTTATCCAGTCTCTTCCGTATTGCTTCATTGATCTGTTCTCTTTGAGATAGAACCTCGTCTAGTGCCATTTCACCTATTACCGCACGTAATGTAGTTGTGGCAAGACCTATAACGGCAGTAGTGTAATCTTCTACTTCTAGCACAGCACGTTCAGACATGTTAATATCAACACGCATATAAACTAAAAAGTCTATATCTATAGATGCATTGTCTTTTGTTATATTTGTTTGACGTGGTATATCAAGAACTGTAACGCGTGTGTCAATTTTCTGTATAGTATGCAGGATCGGTATAGCAAACACAACACCCGGTCCTTTCATACCTTCGTATCTACCAAGCCTAAACCGTGCTATTCTCTCATAGTCTCTAACAAAGTTAATAAGTGCCATATCTTATTTGTTTTCCTTTCTTTATAAAATGACTATATGCATGTACATATAGTAAAATGGTATAATACTGTAACTTACTTAATGTGGCTACTTGCCTTATTATTTAACACTTTTTGGTCTGACTTCTACCTTTAAACCTTTAATGCCGACTACCTCAATGATTTCATTTACATTGACTAAGGTATCACCTTGTAGCACTGCTGTCCACTGCTCACCTGCTACAAAAACGCGTCCTTCTGGTTCAAAAGGTGCTGTAACAATACCTGTAGCTCCTATTAGACTTGGAGTTTCTGCATAGCTTCGGTAAGGAGAGATGGCTCTGGATTTTCTAATTTCATAAGACAACCAAATTACTACAGCGCCTGTTGAAATACCGATAACCACTAATACCCATCTGTTGACTTCAAGTTGAATGCCCGGTAACGTTGGACCACCAAAAAAGCCGACTAGAAATACCCCGCCCAATACCAAAGACAAAGTACCCGCAATACCAAAAAATCCAAACCCCGGAGCATAGCCCTCCGCTATAAAAAGTAGTATTGCTAGAATAATTAAAGCTATGCCCGCCCATGAAAACGGCAACAGACCCACACCAGCAAAGCCTATAGATAACATAATTACTCCTGCGATTCCGGGCAACCAAGTACCAAAGTTAAAAAGCTCTACAGTAAGAGCAAGCCCGCCTAGAGATATCAGTAAAAAGGCTAATGTAGGTTCAGAAATAAATTCTAGTATACGCTCCCAAAAGTTTGGTTGAGAAAACTGAACAAAATAGTCAGGAGATAGCGTAACCACAACATCCCCAGAGTTTGTGGGTAAAGATACACCATCAAGGTGTAGCAAGAGCTCGTCTAGATTATTAAACACGCCATCTGCTATGTTCATTTCTACTGCATCTTCAGCAGCAAATGATTTAGACGTGTAGACCATTTCCGAGTAAGCTTCTGAGTTACGCCCGCGTACGTCGGCAATACTTGTAATAAACGCCACTGCATCTTCTGTGGCTTTTGCTTTTAAGGTTTCATTTAAGTCTTGCCCGCCGGCGTCAACAGGCGTTGCTGCTCCTATATTTGTACCAGGTGCCATCGCTAAAAATCCCGCCGAAGCCGATATAAAAGCTCCCGCACTCCCCGCATGTCCACCAGAAGGCGATACATATACAACTACAGGCACATCCGATGATAAAATACCATTCACGATCTCACGTGTAGAAGTTAGCAGTCCACCGGGTGTATCTAGTAAAATAACTATAAGATCGAAATTATCCTCTTTTGCATCCGTGATTCCACGCAAAACGTAACCACTATAGACGTGATTTACAGTACCTGAAAACTCAATAACTGATACCGTATTGCTGCTTTGGTGGTTATTAGCAAATATATGGGAAATAGATAAAAAACAACCTATACAAAGCAGTAGTAGCCCCAAAGATATACGTACACGATGTATATATCTTATATACACGAATTCGCCTTGTTATTTAAGATATATAAAAACAAAATTCCAGCAATCATATTTATATTATTTACCAATTCACTGACATAGGCATAAGGACATGAATAAATGTAGCATTTTTATCACTACGAAATACACTAGGACCAGAAGAGGAAGATAAATCAAAACGCATTGTATCTGCAAAGTTGAATGATGATACTGCATCATTTAAAAAGCGGTAGTTAAACGCTATCTTTATATCTTCTTGACCATCAAAATTTATTGGTATCTCTATATTACTCTCGCCCTGACCCTCTGACACTGCTATTACTTTTAGATTATACACGTCGTCGGCTTCATTCTTTAATGACCCCAATCGCACTATTCCGTTTCCATTCTTGGCAAATACTGATGCAGAATCTATTGCATCTTTTAGCATCTTAGCGTCAATTTGTACTGAGGAGTTAAACTTAGTCGGTATTAGCTGTCTATACTTAGGGTACTGCCCTTGTAACAGTGTAGATACTATCTCTAAGGAATCGCCAATTTTAAACAGAACCTGTGTTACTTCTTCGTTAACTGTAATAGACAAATCTTCAATGTAATCACCTATGCCTCTTATCACCTCATTTATAGTAGATCCAGGAACGACTATATCAAGTGTATTTCGTTGCTCGTTTTCGTTTCCATCGTTGTTGCTTTCAACAGGTATAGACTCGGTTGCTAATCTAAAACCATCTGCTGCTGCTACATATAAATCGCTTTCGCCAGAGTATTCCATTTTTACACCTGTTAATATTGCACGTTGTAGATTATCGTGTGAAACAGCGAGAGCTATACGACCCATTACTTGTCGGAACTTCTGAGCAGATAACCGTATACTTGTGCCTTGTATAACGTCTGGTATTGGGGGAAAATCCGAGACTGACATTGTATTTATCTGCCCTGTATAATTATCACATACAATGTCAATTTTACCGGTATCCGACAAATTAATTTCTACTTGGCTATCAGGTAGCGAGTTGACAAAGTCGGAAAACATCCGTGCTGGTACATTAATTTGTGTATCATCGTTAACTTTTGCTCCGATCCAAACTGTTATAGCAAGTTCTAAGTTAGTAGCGACAATCTTTAAACGCCCTCTATCCGACATAATAAGGACATTTTTGGTTTCTAAATTAGGTGAATTACTTGATATAGCACGAGAAACCGCGTTTAAACCAGTACGTAAATTCTCTTGTAAACATAGTATAGTCATATCATCCTCTACTTTCTAAAAGTTAAATTATAAATTAAATCAATATATTACAATATATAGTACATTCTATAATAAAAGTTTAACAGTTTTATATTTTGGAAATTACAGTATGAAGAGAGATATAAACAGTCTAGAGCCAGATAATCATTGCGAAAATGACTCTAACTTAGAAAACATAGACTTTGCTACAATAGACTATGACAGAGCGAGAAGGAAGGGTTTTGTAGAAATTATCTACGGGTTAGGAAAAACTCCAACTCAGGTATCAGAGATATTTTATCGTATATTCAAAAGTTCAGGTGTAGCAGTAGTAACTCGTGCAACAGAAGAGCAGTTTGTAGAAATTCGTAAGAAAATAACTTTTGCTAGTTACTCACAAGATGCACGAATGGTTTGGGCAGATTCAAGAAAAATAGAAAAAACACACGGTAAAATAGCAGTGATTTCAGCAGGTACAGCCGATATACCCATCGCAGAGGAAGCAGCGCTAACCGCAGAAATTATGGGCTGTAACGTGGTTAGATTTTGGGATATAGGCATAGCAGGAATACACAGACTCTTTGAGAAACTTAAAGATATACAAAAATGCAACGTTGTAGTAGCGGTAGCAGGCATGGATGGTGCACTACCCACTGTTGTAGCAGGATTAGTAAATATGCCCGTCATAGCAGTGCCAACTAATACAGGTTATGGAGTGTCGTTTGGCGGCGTTGCCGCGTTACTCACTATGCTAAATTCTTGTGCTCCCGGCGTTTCTGTAGTTAACATAAACGCCGGGCACTCTGCGGGTTACCAAGCTGCACTGATTCTTAAAACTTATAACCTACACAGGACACTGCAAAGCCCAAACGACAAATAAAGTTGTATAACGAATATAGTAAATTAAAAATAGTCGGATAAATAGCAAAATATATGAATAATGAATATTGCTATCTCGTGTAATTTATGTTTATAGTATATTTATGAGAATAAAAAATCCCGACTGTATTAACAAGCAAGGAAAGCCTCTTACGTGTTATTTGAATGAACGTTCTGCTCTAGAAGCAGCAAGTTATTTAAATACTACTACAGGAGGTGATTTCTTACCCTATGACTGTAAGAAATGTGATTTTTGGCATATATCGCCACAAAACAGACATACACCTAGTAGAAAATGTGGTTCATGTATCAGCAGCTCAGGTGAGTACAAAGATCTATATTCAAAAGAAGAATTTGCAAAACAACGGGCAAGAATAATTCATAAAGAACAAGGAGTTCGTTTAAGTTTGTATAGTTGTCCTAGTGGAGAAGGTTGGCATCTAACAAAGAATGCTAACTAAAAAGTTAACATTATAGAAAACACCTCTGACCAACTGATACCGTACTTCGTCAGCATTTGAGTACAAATATCTACATAGTTATAATGTATTGCAAGTAAGCTTGTAAATGCTGTAATAAGTACCAAGCATAGAATGTGTACATCTAACAAAGACTGCTAGCTAACAAGTTAACATAATATAAAATACTGCTGACTAACTGATACTCTACTTCGTCAGAATTTGAGTACAAATATCTACAGATATTCTAGTGTCTGTAAGTACGCCAGTAAATACTGTAATAAATACGAAGTGTATAATGCGTACATCTAACAAAGAATGCTAACTAAAAAGTTAAAATTACAGAAAACACCTCTGACCAACTGATACTGTACTTCGTCAGCATTTGAGTACAGATATCTACAGAGTTATAATGTATTGCAAGTAAGTGAGTAAATGCTGTAATAAGTGTCAAGTGTAGAATGTTTACATCTAACAAAGACTGCTAGCTAACAAGTTAACATAATATAAAATACCGCTGACTAACTGATACTCTAATACTCTACTTCGTCAGAGTTTGAGTACAAATATCTACATAGCTATAGTGTATTGCAAGTAAGCGAGTAAATGCTGTAATAAGTGTCAAGTGTAGAATGTTTACATCTAACAAAGAATGTTAACTAACAAGTTAACATAATAGAAAACAACTCTGACTAACTGATACTCTACTTCGTCAGAGTTTGAGTACAAATATCTACAGAATTATAATGCTGTAATAAGTGCCAAGTGTATAATGCGTACATCTAACAAAGACTGCTAGCTAACAAGTTAACATAATAGAAAACAACTCTGACTAACTGATATTCTACTTCGTCAGAGTTTGAGTACAAATATCTACAGAGTTATAATGTATTGCAAGTAAGCGAGTAAATGCTGTAATAAGTACCAAGCATAGAATGTGTACATCTAACAAAGACTGCTAGCTAACAAGTTAACATAATATAAAATACTGCTGACTAACTGATACTCTATTTCGTCAGAATTTGAGTACAAATATCTACAGATATTCTAGTGTCTGTAAGTACGCCAGTAAATACTGTAATAAATACGAAGTGTATAATGTGTACATCTAACAAATAATGATAACTAACAAGTTAACATAATAGAAATAACTCTGACTTAACTGATACTGTACTTCGTCAGAATTTGAGTACAAGTAACTACAGAGTTATGATATAGTTATAACTATTATAGTGTCTGTAAGTACGCCAGTAAATGCTGTAATAAATACGAAACAGAGAATGTGTATATCTAACAAAGAATGATAACTAACAAGTTAACATAATAGAAATAACTCTGCCCAACTGATACTCTACTTCGTCAGAATTTGAGTACAAATATCTACAGAGTTATGATATAGTTATAACTCTTCTAATGTCTGTAAGTACGCCAATAAATGCTGTAATAAGTACGAAACAAAAAATGGTAACTAACAAGTTAACATAATACAGAACACTTCTGACTAACTGATACTCTACTTCGTCAGAATTTGAGTACAAATATCTACAGAGTTATGATATAGTTATAACTCTTCTAATGTCTGTAAGTACGCCAATAAATGCTGTAATAAGTACGAAACAAAAAATGGTAACTAACAAGTTAACATAATACAGAACACTTCTGACTAACTGATACTCTACTTCGTCAGAATTTGAGTACAAATATCTACAGAATTATGATATAGTTATAGCTCTTCTAGTGTCTGTGAGTACGCCAGTAAATGCTGTAATAAGTACGAAGTATATAATGTGTACATCTAACAAATAATGATAACTAACAAGTTAACATAATAGAAAATAGCTATAACCAACTGATACTGTACTTCGGCAGAATTTGAATACAAGTACCTACAGAGTTATGATATAGTTATAACTATTCTAATGTATTGCAAGTAAACAAGTAAATGCTGTAATAAGTGCGAAGTGTATAATGTGTACATCTAACAAAAAATGGTAACTAACAAGTTAACATAATAGAAAACAACTCTGACTTAACTGATACTTTACTTCGTCAGAGTTTGAGTATAAATATCTACAGAATTATGATATAGTTATAACTATTCTAATGTTTGTAAGTACGCCAATAAATGCTGTAATAAATACGAAGTGTATAATGTGTACATCTAACAAATAATGATAACTAACAAGTTAACATAATAGAAAACACCTCTGCCCAACTGATACTCTACTTCGTCAGAGTTATGCTATAGTTATAACTATTCTAATGTCTGTAAGTACGCCAGTAAATGCTGTAATAAATACGAAGTATATAATGTTTACATCTAACAAATAATGATAACTAACAAGATAACATAATAGAAAACAACTCTGACTAACTGATACTGTACTTCATCAGAATTTGAGTACAAAGATCTACAGAATTATGATTGCAGTTATAACTATTCTAATGTCTGTAAGTACGCCAGTAAATGCTGTAATAAATACGAAGTGTATAATGTGTACATCTAACAAATAATGATAACTAACAAGTTAACATAATAGAAAACACCTCTGCTCAACTGATACTCTACTTCGTCAGAGTTTGAGTATAAATATCTACAGAATTATGATATAGTTATAACTATTCTAATGTCTGTAAGTACGCCAGTAAATGCTGTAATAAATACGAAGTGTATAATGTGTACATCTAACAAATAATGATAACTAACAAGTTAACATAATAGAAAACACCTCTGCCCAACTGATACTCTACTTCGTCAGAGTTATGCTATAGTTATAACTATTCTAATGTCTGTAAGTACGCCAGTAAATGCTGTAGTTCGGAGTCTGAAATTTGAGACTTTGAGAACGCTGTCATAAGGTTTTGGTAGTCCTCTACTATATGTACACTGGGTTGCCGGATAGATTCTATAATGTACTCTTCTGCTGAGTAACCATCTTTTCGTGTTTCTGCACGTTTATAAATGCCTAATAGACTTGGCCCTACTAATTTATCAGAGTTATCTACATAATGGCACCCAGAGCAAGTTTTTGAGACGAACAAAGAAGAACCTACATCAGAATCTGCTAAAAAGGGAGTTGGTGTTGGTAAATCTTCTCCGCCTATTATTGCTTTGCGTTCTGGTGCGGGTGTCGGGTTAAAAGCCACTGGAGTAGCAGTAGGCACGATAGGATCCTGACAAGCTAACACAAAAGACAAAGACAAACAAACTAGAATTAGGTAATATAACTTAAATTTGTATCTCAACATATTAAAAATAACTTCTCTACAGTTCTTTAAATCTAGCATCAATGATACACAATGCACAAAAACCTATGCATGTGTATCTCTGCAATCCACTACTTATTATTATACTAATGTTATTAAATAGTTCAACTATTATTAGGTCCGGATTTACCACTCACTAGTGTTACCGATTGACCTGGTGGCACTGCTATATACTGATGCCTGATACCCAGTTTGAGCATCCAATAATTTAAAGTTGCTTTACTAACCCCTATACGTTCTGCCGCTTTGGTCATGCCGTCGCGGTTTATGTAAAGAGGAATTGCCTCTTCAAGGTCTCTTTCGAGTCGTGATTCTGCGTCTAACATTTTTTTAGATTTTCTTATTGCCATTTCAACTCCACTAAGAATATATTAGATAAACTGAATACTCACTATGAATATAGTATAAGTATCACTCTAATATGCTAAAGTATAAAAACTCAACTGTATATATTTTATAACTCACTATTCCTCTCACCTACATAAAATTTTCTCAATTACGTGAGTCCATTACTATGATTTTAACAAACTATATGCAAAATTATTTGTAGTAAAATTTCGCTGTGTTTTACAAAAATTAAATATTACTCTCCATTAACTGTTAAAAACTACACATTAAACATCAAATATTATAATTATTTTGTACTAATAAAATAATTATATACTGTAGGTAGTGTTTATAACAAGGTATAAAGGGAAAGATATGTTTACAAACGATTCTTATATAATTACTTTAGTATGCCCTCGTAGCTCAACGGATAGAGCAGATGACTTCTAATCATAAGGCTGCAGGTTCGAGTCCTGCCGGGGGTACCATACGCTAGGTCTAGATATCTTACAGTAACTTATAGAAAATCAAAAAATGAGCACAAAACAAGAGAAGGGCAAGCTTCCATACCATATTCAGCCTGCTATACCCCTGCTACGGATATTTGCCTTCCTTATAGATGTTTTAACAATATATACTATAATAATTCTGTCTAAATTTATATCTTTGCAGTTATTTGAGTATGAGAAACTAATATGGCATCCGGAAGCAGCGGCACAAGATATACTTATACTAGTATCTTACTTTATAATACCTACAGGCTTCTGGGGAGTGACCCTTGGTAAGTGGCTAGCGGGCATAGTGGTAGTTAATAGTGATGGTGATTCTCCTGGTATTGCGAATGCAATACCACGCGAAATAGCCTACAAAGTAATCGCTTATGCGGTATTCTTTATAGGTATTATATGGATATTATTTGATGCTAAACGTCAAGGGTTACACGATAAGATGGCTGAGACATACGTAGTGTATAACCTCAATTCACCGATAGCCCGCTTTGCTAAACGGTTTGACTCAAAAAGACATAAGTAGTGATACAAATTGTTTGTCAAAATTGCAAAACATAACAATAAAATTAGTTACAATATTCAAAATCATTGATAATAAAGGCATTTTTTAAAGGCTATATAGATTACTATTTAACAGTATGCAGACAATAAACAATATTCAAAACACAACACTAAAACAAGTTAGATTTATCGTCAAATCGTAAATTTGTAGTATATCAAAACATAACGATAAAATATAAAGATATAATTATGGTAATTTCAAAAAGTACATCACAACAAATGGCAGCTAGTTCATGGATACGCCGAATGTTTGAAGAGGGAATAGAGCTTAAAAACAGGTATGGAATAAAGCAAATTTTTGATCTTTCACTAGGCAACCCTATACTTGAACCACCTGAAAAATTCCGCCAAGAACTTATAAATATTGCCGAATCGGACGTAAAAGGGCTACATAAATATATGCCTAATGCAGGCTTTTATGAAACTAGGGCAGCGGTTAGCAATACTCTCTCTAAAGAAACAGGTATGAATTTTTCTCACGAGAATATAATTATGACTACTGGTGCGGCAGGCGCAATTAACATATTTCTACGAACAATACTTGAAGTCGGTGATGAAGTAATTGTATTTGCACCTTACTTCCCCGAGTATGCGTTTTATATTGCACATCAGCAAGGTAATATGAAAGTCGCAGAGTGTTACTCTAATATGTATCCTGATCCTGAATCTCTAAAAAACGCAATTTCTAGAAAAACTAAAGCAGTTATCTTAAACTCTCCTAACAACCCCACAGGTATAGTTTACCCCGATTCAGTCATTAAAAATGTAGCTAGAGTAGTACAGGATGCAGAAGTAGAGTTTGGAACACACATATATATCATATCTGATGATGCATATAAAAACCTAACATATACGAAAAAGCTAAATTCATCTATATTTAAGTATCATATCAGGTGTGTTGCTGCTGGCTCTTACTCAAAAGACTTAGGACTCGCAGGTGAACGTATTGGGTATTTAGCAATCAGCCCTTTGGATGCTTATAAAACACAAATAGCCGACGGCGCCGTATTTGCTTTAAGAACACTAGGCTTTGTCAACGCACCGGCAATAGCACAGATGGCAGTAGCTAAATTGCAGGGCGCATGTGTAGATACTCAAATATATAAGCGTAAAAGAGATATGTTGTTTAATGGACTTGTAGAACTTGGATATACTTGTCCATATCCAGAAGGTGCGTTTTATATCTTTCCTGAATCACTGATATCAGACGATGTAGAATTCGTTAGAACATTGCAATCTTATCGTGTACTCACAGTGCCGGGATCGGGGTTTGGAAAGCCCGGGTACTTCCGAGCATCGTACTGTGTGGAAGACTGGGTAATAGAAGGTGCTTTAAAGGTATTCGCTAAACTTGCCAAAAATATGAGAGTTTAGACGTTAATAGATTCTTTCAAACCGTTACCAGTAACTGGTATGAGTACTCTGGAATTTCTAGGGACCGCCCTACTAATGAGTAATTTTTCTAGTCCTGCAAAAGCAGTAGCCGAAGTAGGTTCACAAAATATCCCTTGTTCCCTAGCAATGCGTTTTTGCCAATATAGTATTTCGCTATCTTGAACAACTACTGCACTACCACCTGAAGATCTAACAGCGTTTACCACCTGATCAATTCTAGGAGGCACTGCAACCGCTATGCCAGTTGCAACTGTCTTGGATATAGTTTTGCATTCCCAGATGCTGTGCATTAGCTTTGAGGTTATAGGTGGTACAGAAGAAGACTGTACACAATGAATAATAGGCAAATGGGTAAGATTGTATTTATATTTAATATCAGCGAATCCCCTGCTCAAACCTAGTGTCAAACCGCCATTACCGATAGGTAGAACGATATGAATCGGAGATTTTATATCTACTGTATTGGCTATTTCGTGTGCAGCTGATTTCATACCTTCTATAAAAAACGGACTTAACGAATGAGATAATCGCGTAACCTGTGGATTATTTTCAGCAAAGCTGTCGGCAGCTTTTTCAGTCAGTTCTCTAGTGCCCTCAATAATGTGGAGATTAGCTCCAAAAATCTTTATCTGTTCAATCTTACCTTTAGATGCTGACGAAGGGACAAATATGTGTGCTTCTATATTTGCCGCTGCCGCATAAGCAGCGATAGATGCACCAGCATTACCTGACGAATCCTCTACAATGCTAGTAATCCCCTCCTCTTTTGCTACCGAAATCATAACCGCAGAACCTCGATCTTTGAATGAGCCAGTAGGCTGTAAAAATTCTAGCTTTGCAAATAGACGCATAAGCCCTAAGGAGTTAGCAATATTAAGAAATTCCGTCAATGGAGTAGAACCCTCGCCAAGTGTGATAAATTCTTTAACACCACTGAATGGTAACCCCATAGATGTAGATAGATCACTGCTAGATGAGATATCTAGTAAACCATTACACAACGGGCACTTTAATAATACAACCGAAGGCTTAAAACTACTTTTACAAGAATCACATACTAAACAGTAATTTAAAGACAGCAAACTCATAGTGATACTCCATAATAGAAAAATGTTTACTATTACATTTTATAACTTAACAACAAAAAGTTTAGTAATGATAGTATACTTTATAATATATCTAAAAAAGGTAAAGTATCATAGCTAAAAAACAAATAAATAGTAATAGAGAGCAAGTAATACAATCCTTATATAAAGCAATAGGTAAGGAAAACGTACTACACAAATTAGAAGATACAATTCTTTATGAGTACGATGGGTCTATTGATAGGTCTGTGCCTAATATAGTTCTTTTACCAAGTTCTGAAGATCAAGTTGCCGAGTGTGTAAAGATAGTACGTAAACACGGTTTTAAAATCACACCGCGGGGCGCAGGTACTGGTCTCTCTGGAGGAGCAATACCTGAAGATAACGCAGTAACAATATGCGTTTCTAGATTAAACAAAATATTGAAAATAGACATAGAAAACGGTTTTGCTATTGTTCAAGCGGGTGTAGTGAACAAGCGTATATCTGAATTTGCACAGCAGTACGGTTTATTCTATCCTCCAGATCCTTCTTCGCAGGTTGCTTGTACTATCGGTGGCAATGTTGGTGAAAATGCAGGAGGCCCTCACTGTTTAGCACTTGGTGTAACTACTAATCATATAATGGGGTTACAAGTAGTTTTAGATGACGGCTCTATAACATGGCTTGGCGGCACAACGCGTGAAACACCCACGCTTGACCTTCGGAGTGTATTTATTGGTTCTGAGGGTATGTTAGGTATCGTTACACAGGTTGTTGTCAGGCTACTAAAAACCCCCCAGTCAGTGCAAACCGTTTGTGCATCCTTTAAAACCATACAGTTAGCATGTGAAACAGTGTCGCAGATAATATCAAAAGGCATTGTACCCAGCTCACTAGAAATTATGGATAGAGTAACCATTGATGCATGTGAACCTGTTTATAAGCAGAACTACCCAAAGGATGCAGGTGCTATACTCATAGTAGAAGTGGATGGTGAAAAAGAGTCGGTTGAAGAGTATATG
Organism: Dehalococcoidia bacterium; assembly: GCA_964274945.1. GTDB lineage: Bacteria > Chloroflexota > Dehalococcoidia > Lucifugimonadales > Lucifugimonadaceae > CAXXBX01. Next base: position 363,699 of record CAXXBX010000034.1, read on the forward strand.
AATAGAATAATTGATATTTGCAAAGAAGCAGGTACATTTGAAATTAGAAAAGCACAAAATGAACAAGAAAGGGCTGACATTTGGGCCGCTAGAAAAGGTGCAATTGGCGCGTTAGGTGTCCTTGCACCCTCTTACTATCTTGTAGATGGAGTTGTGCCAAGAACCGTGTTACCTCAGGTTATTGAAATGGTAACAGATATTGGAGTAGAACTAGGGCTCAGAATAGGAAACGTATTTCATGCAGGAGATGGTAATCTACACCCCTGCATTTTATTTGACGAACGAGATAAGCAACAAACTCAACTAGCTATAGAGTGCGGTAGACGAATCCTTGAGATATGCGTTCAACACGGCGGTGCTTTATCAGGTGAACACGGAATAGGTACCGAAAAACGACCATACATGCATATGGTATTCAGTAAGGAAGATATGCAATCTATGCAAAATATTATAACTGCCTTTGACTCTGACAATGTATTTAACCCCGGAAAAGTCTTTGATAACGATTATACAACAAGGAGGTATTAAAAATGAACCAATCATCCGACAAAGTACAAATAGGCATAGTAGGCGCTGGGCGATTTGCAAACGTTCACTTAGAGCACTTTAACAAAGTCCCCAACGCACAAGTTGTAGCACTATGTAGAAGAAATCAATCAGAATTAGATAGTATTCTAAAACAATGGAACATACCACAAGGCTACACAGATTATAAGGATATGCTGAAAAACCCAGATATAGACGCTATATCTATTATTACACCTACAGATTCTCATAAACAAATTGCTCTAGATGCGATTGCGGCAAACAAGCATGTACTTTGTGATAAACCCTTAGCAATGACAACGTCCGATGCAAAAGAGATGTTACAAGCAGCGGAAAAAGCTGGTGTTATACATTCTACAAATTTCAATCAAAGAGGTAATACAGCAGTCGGGCGTCTAAAACGTTATGTGGACAACGGTTTTATTGGATCAATACGACATGCTTCTATATGGTGGGGTATATCCACAGCACCCGAGGATAGTAAAGTATTGTCATGGCGCTTTACACCAGAAAAAGGAGGAGGTGTAGTCTATGAGCTAATCCATGTATTTGATATGCTACGCTTTATAGGGGGTGAAGTAGCAAGCATCTGCGCAAAACTTGAGACTCATATGAAATTCAGAACCTTCACTGACAACAAAGACGGCTTTGACATAGTAACACCAGATTCAGCAGCATATATAGTTGAATGGAAAGATACAGGTTACGCTGTAGTCCTTGTTTCTTTTGCATCTAAGGGTACTAGCCCAGACGGTATGTCTATACCACGTATTGAAATATCTGGAGATAAAGGTAGAATTGAAACAGTAGGAAGATACTCGCTACAGGGTGTTACCGGACCAAACGGACCATTAGCGTTACTTGAACCGGGTCATCCTTATCCACAACCTTACAGCCGTTTTGTTGAAGCAGTGATTACACAAGATCAATCAAAAATAGAAACCTCGTTTTACGATGGCATGAAAGCATTAGAGATACTAGAAGCAGCTTACAAGTCTTGGGAATCTAAATCTTGGGTTAGTATCTAAATGGTGTTACATTGTCTACTACGCAAATAACTAAATCTTATAGTGTAGATGGCATAGAACCTACGAAGGTTTTAATTCCTAAGACTGCGCAAGAACTTGCAAATACACTAAAGGTAAACGCTGAAGAAAACGTGGCTACTATCCCTTTTGGTAACGGTACTAGCATGTCAGTTGGTAATATTCCCAAGCGCTACAAGGTGGCAATTGATACAACTAGAATTCGTACAGGTTTTGAACATATCCCAGCAGATATGGTTTGTATCGTGCCCGCGGGTTTAACTTTTGGTAGTGTAAACCAAGATCTTGCAAAGTCAGGGCAGCGATTGCCGTTTATCACTGACCAAGAAGCAACTATAGGTGGCTTGCTTGCGGCAAACACACAGGGACGTCTAAAGGGAAGATTTGGCGGACAACGAGAGTGGATTATCGGTATTAAAGTAGCAATGACAAATGGATGTATAGTCAAATCAGGTGGCAGAGTAGTTAAAAATGTCCAAGGATTAGATATGCACCGACTTCACGTAGGGGCGTTTGGCTCATTAGGGATTATTACAGAAGCAGCGTTCAAACTTATACCACTGCCAGAATATAAAATGTCAACCATTGCAACATTTGATGATATCAACGCCGTTTACAAAATGGTTAGGTGGCTATCTAAAAGTAACTTGCTCCCCGAGTTTATTGAAGTATCTGCCGATTCTACTGAAGTGCACAATTACCAAGTTATCGCCGAATTTACAGGCATACAACGCGTGGTAGAACAAACAGTAAACACTACAAAAGATGAATGGCAAGACAAATGTACAAAATTCACTCTTTCAAAGGATACACCACATAACAATAAAGAATTTACTAACTTGACTTGTAGTGTAAAGTCAGGGCTGTATATATTACCCTCTGATGTTAAAATATGTATTGAAAGGCTATTTACATTTGCCAATACGAACTCGGTGAGAGTGTTGATACATACAGATGCGATATTTGGATACCTACAGGCTAGACTATTTTCTGACGACCTTACACTCCAAAGAAAATTTGTAATACTATGTTTTGAAATATCTTCAAAATTAAACGGACACGCAATAATAGAAAATTGCTCTAATCCCATAAAGCAAGAGTTTGATGTATTCGGTAAATCACCAGACACAATGCCCATAATACAAAAAATTAAACAGCAGTTTGACCCTCATTCAATATTAAACCACGGTAGGTTTATAGGGAGGCTATAATGGTAAAGACTTATAAACAACCGTCTAATATCGGTTTTGGTATTTTAGGACCTAAGGAAGAAGACCTTTATAAGTGCATTCACTGCGGCTTTTGCTTAAGTGCCTGCCCTACTTATATAGAAACAGGTGCCGAAACGGAGTCGCCAAGGGGTAGAATAGCACTTATGAAAGCAATAAACGAGAATAAATTACCTCTTACTTCTACACTGATTAAACACTGGGACCTCTGCCTTCAGTGCCGAGCATGTGAAACAGCTTGTCCCTCTGGAGTGCCTTACGGTAAACTCATGGAAGCAACTAAAGCAGATATAGCAACAAAAACTTTTATAAGACCAAGAAAAAGACGGATTGTATCCAAAGTTAGCTATAGATGGATACTGACATCACCGCGTAGAACAAGAATTATCGGTAATCTACTGAAATTGTACATAAAAAGCGGATTACAAAACCTAGTAAGAAAACTAAATATACTGAAAATTCTACCGTGGGATATCGCCCACTTAGATAAATCTCTACCCTCAGTTTCTTCATTTTTTGTTCCACGTGGGCAACGTCTGCCCGCAATTGGCAAAACGGTTACAAAGGTAACAATGCTGACAGGTTGTGTAATGAGCATGACACACTCAAAGACTTTACAGTCTGCTATAGAGGTTTTACGCATTAACGGTGTAGAGGTTTACCTACCTGCTAATCAAGGCTGTTGTGGTGCTTTGAATTTCCATGCGGGTGAGTTAGATTCGGGTATCAAAATGGCACGACGCAACATCAATGCACTACTCGCAGGCAACCCAGATGCTATTATAACAACCTCTGCAGGTTGTGGAGCCACAATGAAGGAATACGCTCACATTGTCGGTATTACAGAAGACACGCAAAAAGTTAATATATTCTGTGAAAAAGTTAAGGATATCCATGAATTTCTAGTAACATTACCACTAGTTAACCCAAAAGGCACTATAAACAGCAAAGTAGCGTACCAAGATGCCTGTCATCTGGTACACGCACAAAAAATAAGCCTTGCACCTAGACAAATACTAGATAGCATTCCCGGTATAACAAGAATAGAAATCCAAGAGCCACTTGTGTGTTGTGGGTCTGCAGGAACTTACTCCATAACAGAAAAAGAGATGTCTGCTAGGCTAGGAATACGCAAAGCCAATAACATTATATCTGCAGGAGCAGACATTGTAGCTACAGGCAACCCCGGTTGTGCAATTCAGCTGCAACAGTGGCTCAACGATCTAGCTAACCCCGTTGTCAGAGTAAAATTTGTAGTTGACTTACTACATGAATCTTATAAAAAAGGTCAAGAAACGTAATTCTAAAACGGCACAGGTTCTACAATCCAGCCGTTTCTTATATCAACAAGATTACTGATAAAGTCTAACGGTTTTACGCCTAGCAAGTATATCTGAAAACAGTATTTACCTGATATACGCGGTGGCCAAGTAGGTGAAGGACCTCTTACTATGACCTGTGTATTACCTGTTTGTATACGTATCTGTGATATTAATTGAGCATAAGCCTTGGCTTCATCTCTTGCTGTCACGTAGTCTCTATGCCCGTATATAATACGTATCATATTGTTAAATGGCGGAAATCCGCTTCTGGCACGCAGTGCTATCTCGTGTTCGTAAAAGGTATAGTAATCTTGATACGCTCCGCAAACTATAGCGTAATGCTCAGGGGTAAATGTCTGTACTACTCCGTTTCCTACTAGAGTGCCTCTTCCTGACCTGCCAACAAGTTGTGTTATCAGTTGAAAAGTTCGCTCACTTGCCCTAAAGTCAGGTAGAGATAGTCCAATGTCTGCTGCTATTGCTGCTGCACAAGTTACACTAGGTAGATGATGTCCTTTGGCTATCATCTGAGTTCCGACGATTATCCTTTCTTTGCCTTCCAATATACGTTCCCACATATCTGGGTGTGCTGTATCACTATCCCATCGTATAACACCAGCGTTTGGAAATTCCTGCTTGACCACTTCTTCCAATAACTGTGTACCTATACCTCTTTTACTGACCTCTTTACCTTTGCAGTGAACGCACACACTACGTGTATAACCTATAGAGTAGTTACAGTAATGACATATCAATCTACCCGGATTGCCAATGGCGTGGTAAGTTAGTGTTACTTCACACTTTGGACACAACCTAAGCCTGCCACACTGTATACACTGAATAAACGGTGTGTATCCTCTACGGTTTATAAAAAGCATAACTCGCCCACCGTTATCTAGGCTATTGTTCATTCTATGCAGTAGCTCCCGTGAGAGTATACTTGTGTGCCCATCTTTAAGCTCACTGCGCATATCTACTACTTTTACAATGGGCTGTTCTGACCATACACGCTTAGATAAGCTCAACAATGTCAGTTCGCCCGTTTTAGTTCTACGGAAGCTACCGACATCGGGGGTAGCGCTACCCAAAACCAGCGTTGCATTAGTTATGTTGCAGAGCTCTTCTGCAACCGCACGCGCAGAATATTTCGGATGTTCCTGTTGTTCATACGCCCATTCATGCTCTTCATCCAGTATGACTAATCCTAAGTTCTGTATAGGAGTAAACAAAGCACTACGAGTACCTAGTACGATATCTCTTTTACCGTTTTGTATTCTTGTCCATTCGCTATAACGCTCAGAGCGCGTAAGGCGTCCATGGTATAACCCAACTTTTTCAGGGAAGCGAGAGAGTATTCGGTTATGAAACTGTTGAGTAAGCTCTATCTCTGGTACAAGTACTAAAGCACGTTTTCCCGATTCAATACACTTTTTTAGTACGTGTAAGTAGATTTCAGTTTTTCCTGATCCCGTAATTCCAAAGAGTACAAACTTACCTCCAGTACTGACAATAGCTCTATTAATAGAATCTATGGCGATAGATTGCTCTCTGTTTGGTGTATTTGGCATACCCTGCTGAATACCGTACAGTTTTACAGAGTTGCTTTCTACTTGGATTGTCTTTTCATCTATAAGTGCATTGGAACGCGACCATTGCACTGCTGACACGCTAAATTGCGAAGATAGGTCAGAAGCCGTTTTAGTGTTGGGATTTTGTTCTAAATAGTATAATAAAGCACGGTATACGCTTTTATCAGAACGCACTCTTGCAACCTCAAGTTTACTTAAAGCACTAGATATATCAACTCTAAGCGACATTACCTTTTTACTAGATACTGTATATACAGGCGGTGGTAAATAGTAACTCTGTATAAAGATATTACCACGCCGTATTAGGGAAGACACAATAGTGTCACCATAGTAACCGAGCTTCCGTATGAGGGTGCTCTTTAAAATAGTACCGCCCGCTTTATTTGCAATTTGAACCGCCCGCTTTGCCTGTGGAGTAAGTTTGTTATACTCTTGAGAGTCTATCTTTATTACTAAATTAAGTATGATACGTAAGCGAGGTACAAACCCAGGTGGTAAACTCGGCGATATAGCAGTAAATAGAGAACATCTATATGTATCAGCAATCCAATGCCCTAGTTGCATACGGGTAGCATCTACGAATGGACCGCCATCAACACGAAAGATAATTTCACGAATCTGGTAACCCTCTAGTCGGCTACTAGGTTTATAAAAAGTATCTAATACTATACCGTAATGGCGTGCATTTTTAAAAGGAACACAAACTAAATCGCCTACACAAGGTGTAATTCCGCTAGCCTTGTAGGTAAAAGCATGTTTATAGAAGTAACCAATGTCAACAGCAACGTCTAAGTATACATTACTGGGTTTTGTGTCTGGCAAAACAGACTCCATTTAGCCTAGCCTTAAGTGCTACCTTAACTGCTTAATTCTGGCTTTTTTCCCTATGGCTGAACGGAGATAGTAAAGTCTGGCACGCCTTACCTTGCCACGTCGTGTCCTTTTTAGTGATTCTATAAACGGTGAATATATCGGTAAGATGCGTTCAACTCCTAAACCGTAGGAGATACGCCTTACTGTAAAGGTAGCCCCGGGTTGTGGTATTTCGCCTTTTGTAAAACTGCCACGTATAACAGTGCCTTGAAAAGACTGAAGACGTTCTCTATCACCTTCTTTAATACGAAATCTAACTGTTACCGAATCACCGGGAGAAAATGTGCCAATGTGGTCTAAATTAGGTATATCTATTATATTACGAGTATCCATTGTTACCTGCTCATTTACTTATATCTGCGTTATTAAGTATACACTTATATTATTCTGACAATTCACTGTACCGATATTTGTATGTGCGTTTTCTTGACTCTTGCAAACGCCACTGCTCTATTAGTTTATGATTGCCCGACAGAAGTAATGGCGGAACTGTCAAGCCTCTGTACTCAACGGGGTGTGTATACAATGGTGCTTGAAAAGCATATGGTCCATTGCTGTTTAACGAATCTTCAATAATAGAGGCAGGATTACCTACTGTGCCCGGTAGTAACCGTACGATAACGTTTATAATGACCATTGCGGGTAATTCGCCACCGTTGAGTATATAGTCGCCTATTGATATTGACTCATCAGTAAAGTGTTCTATGAAACGTTCATCAATGCCACTGTAATGACCACAAACTATTGTGATGCACTCCATTACTGATAATCGTTTCGCTGTATCTTGTGTAAGGTGCTTTGCCTGAGGGGTTGTCATAATTACGTAAGGCACTGATGATGAGTCTTTGCGTGCTTTTTCAACAGCACTGCATAACGGTGGTAAACTCATGACCATACCTGCACCACCACCGAGAGGTGGGCCATCAACTGTACGACGTTTATCGGTAGCAAATTCCCTTGGATTGTAAAACGAAAATGAAACTATACCTCTTTCTATTGCTTTACGGATCAAGGGTGTAGCCAGCGGGCTAGAAAAATCGTCAGGGAAAAGAGTAACGATATTAAAGTGCATAGCAGTTTATTTTATTTGTGTAAGGTTGAGTGTTTTCCACGTAGTATTTCAACCGCATGCGGGAGTATGTCTATAATTACGTTTAACGTTTCTTTAACGCCTTTAGGGCTGCCGGGTAAGTTAACTATTAGTGTTTTGCCTCGGACGGCAGCCTTTGCTCTGCTGAGCAAAGCGTGAGGAGTAAATTTTACAGTCTCAGCACGCATAGCCTCAGGGATGCCCGGCACTTCATAATTGCATATATCACCTGTAGCATCGGGCGTAACGTCTCGCTCAGATAAACCTGTACCACCTGATGTAATAATGACATCTACTTTATCCAAATCGCACCATTCTTGCAACTGTTGTGCTATCAGTTTGCGATCGTCTGGTAGTATGGACTTTTCACAACAAGTGTGACCTGCTCCAGAAAGTATATTAAATATAACTTCACCACTGTGATCATACCTTTCACCTCTGTGTGAAGCGTCACTTGCAATAAGAATAGAAAATATCATTGTTACTACCTCTTGATTATAATAATTGCCAACATTTATATAAGGTAATAGAAAAATTGTGCTTGCGCTTGCAAAAATTCAAATAAATCGTTTTTATGTATCTTGTCAAATGTATGTTCATTATTGAGACAATAGTACTTGTATTGTATCAGTAAAACTTAATTGTAGAATCATTGGAAAGAAGTTGATTTTAAACGGAATAGATCCCATACACTGGCCTGTTATGGTGCCGGAAGTACTACACTATCTTAGAGTAGATTATGGTAAGAAGTATATTGATGCCACTTGCGGCGAAGGCGGGCACTCAAAATCAATTCTTACTGCTTCTACTCCAGATGGGCTTGTACTAGGTATAGACTCTGATATTGAAGCAATTGTCGTTGCAAGGCAGCGTATGGATTACCTAAAGCATAGATTTCAAGCGGTGAATGTAAATTTTCGTGAAATATACAAAACTGCTTTAGAAACAGGTTTTACACCTGTGGATGGTGTTCTTTTTGATCTGGGAATATCTTCGTTACATCTTCAAGAAGCATCAAGAGGTTTTTCGTTTAAGTATCCTGAGCCTCTTGATATGCGATTTTGTGTTTCGCAAAAGTTAACAGCCGCAGAAATAGTTAACCAGTTTCACGAAAATGACATAGCCGATATAATATATCACTTCGGGCAGGATAAAGCAGCGAGGCGTATAGCACGCGCAATTGTAAAAAACCGCCCTATCAGTAACTCTTTAGAGTTATCAAAAATCATTGCTCAAGTTAACCCACAAAAAAACAGCCGACAGTATATACATCCCAGTACCAAGACGTTTCAAGCCTTGCGTATAGCTGTAAATGACGAATTTGCATCTATAGAAACAGCTCTTGAGCAAGCGGTATCTTTACTCGTCAAAGGTGGTAGGATAGTTGTTATTTCCTATCATTCTTTAGAAGATCGTATAGTAAAGAACTTTATAAAAAGGGAAACATCTGAATGTATTTGTCCTATAGGCACTCCCGAATGCATGTGTGATCACCGTGTTAGCCTGATAAAGGTAACTACGAAGCCTATTACGCCAACAATCGCTGAAACGAAAATAAACAGGAGGAGTCGCAGTGCAAGAATACGTGTTGCTGAAAGAATATGAAATTTTATTCTCAAAATCAAAATTGATATCATCTTATCTTTTACTATAACGGAGTTTGACATGTTAGATACAGATTTTAGAGTGTGTTTAGATATAGGCAATTCAAAAGTAGTTGCAATGGTAACTAAGCACAATGGACAGAATGTGGAAGTTATTGCTCTCGCTACTGAAGCAAGCGATGAAGCCAGTGGACCATCATACGAAAACCCGACACTGGTTTCAGAAACGCTTCGTAGTGTAATAAAAGAAGTAGGTCAACAGTCCGGGCTGACTATCAAACGAGCTTATGTCAGTGTCGGTAGTGATACCTTGCAATCTTTTAACAAGCAAGATGTATTGGTCAGATCTAGTGCAGTCAGGGTAGTAACAGATGATGATATATCTATGGCTATGCGCACTGCATCAAAAATAGATTTGCCCCCAGATAGACAATTACTCCATGTAATACCGCGTAAATACCAGATCGGAGGAATAGAAGTCCTCAACCCCGTAGGCATGCATGCCGATAATCTACCAATAGAAACGCATGCTATTACAGTATCTACACAAGAAGTAGTCACCCTACAGGATATAGTTAGAGACTCTGGAATATCACCGGACTTTATGATTGCTAAGCCAATTGCTACATCAGAAGCTCTATTAACATCAAGAGAACGCCAAGATAGCACCGCTGTAGTAGACCTAGGTTCTGACTCAACAGGTATAGCAGTGTTCTATAACGGAAGTATACACCACACAACTACTGTTCCAGTAGGCTGTTTTCATATGACTAATGACATCAGTATAGCATTTTCAATAACATTTGAAGAAGCTCATAAGATAAAAATCAGTTATGGCGAGTACATTCCCGAACGGTTCAGCCAAAATCAAGAAATTACAGTGCATCCAACTCAGATGCAAGAATCACTAGTAATAACCAAACGTGAAATATCTTATTTACTCAAGGATCGGCTAGAAGAGCTTATTAAAATGATTAAGATACGATTAGACGTCCCAGAACTAGAAAATGTAACCATCAACAATTTTATAGTTACAGGTGGCGGAGTTAAACTTAAAGGCTGTAAAGAACTTTTTCAGCAAATTCTAGATAAAGATATAAGGATCGCTCAGGTAACACAATCAGAAAATGTAGATAACAAACTACAAGACCCTATATTTTCTACTGTTTATGGTATGGCTCTGTGGGCTGGAAAAAATCTACCCGTACCTAAACACGTTAATGTCTATAAAGAGCAACAAAGTATTACACAACCTAAACCACAACAAGGTTCAGCACCACCCCGAAAACAGAAGTTTTTATCAGGTCTCTTCCGAAGAAGAAAAGACAAAAAATAGTTAATAGTCAGTAATAATAGTAGTATGGAGTATATAAATTATGGCAAAGGTAAACAGTAATAGACGAGTTCCAATTGGTAAAGCAAATATAAAAGTTGTTGGTGTTGGTGGAGGTGGATCTAATGCAGTTTCTAGGATGTTTTTAGAAAGGATCCCAGAGGTTGAATATATATCTATAAATACTGACGCACAGGCATTAAGTCTATCTCAAACTCATACGCGTCTGCGAGTTGGTGATACACTAGCACGTGGGTTGGGCGTAGGCGGAGATCATAATAAAGGCAGGGCATGCCATAAAGAAAATAAGGAAGAGATAAAGTATATTCTAAAAGGTGCTGATCTGGTATTTATTGCCGCAGGTATGGGTGGAGGCACAGGGACAGGCGGTGCACCTGTAGTAGCAGAAATGGCAAAGGAATTAGGTGCACTTGCTATCGGCGTTGTAACAAAACCGTTTGAATTTGAAGGCACAAAGCGAAAAAAGATCGCTCTTGAAGGTATAGAAAAACTCTCTGAATCTGCAGATACACTAATAGTTATTCCCAATGAACGTTTAAACATCATAGCAGATAAATCACTATCAATGAAGGAATCATTTAGGCTCGCTGACGATGTACTACGTCAAGGCATTCAATCAATATCTGAACTAATACTCACTCCCGGTGAGATAAACTTAGACTTTGCTGATGTTCAAACTGTTATGGAACAAGCAGGACAGGCGTGGATGGCAATAGGAACTGGAAAAGGTCCTAATAAGTCGCTAATTGCCGCTGAAGAAGCTATAGCAAGCCCGCTCCTTGAAGTTTCTATAGAAGGTGCAAAAGGTGTTATATTCAATGTTACAGGCGGACCTGACCTCACGTTGGAAGAAGTGCACCAAGCTGCAGAGTTCATATCACAAATGGTTAGACCAGATGCCAAAATATTCTTTGGTACGGCAACCGACCTCCGAATGGAAAACGAAGTGAAGATTACAGTGATAGCTACAGGATTTCCGCCGATAAGAGAAGAAGGATATCAAGCTAACAGTGAAACCGAGTACCAAGAGGACGACTTAGAGCTTTTAAAGAAAATAATGAACGACAAACAGCAGTTAAGCTTGCCACCGTTTATGCGTCAGAGAAGAAGTAATCCCTTCAGCTTGCAAAATAGAAGTATCAGAGTAGATCACAATGGCACACATCGAAAAACCACAAGTCCGCAAGAAGATACACCAGCCACTAATTCAAGAGCACGTATATATCGCTAAAGTCATTTTTAAAACTTAAATTTAAATTTTTATAATCTTTTATTATTTTTGTGTTAATGCATATGTAGTAACATTTTAATACATATGCTTTGTCCGTACTGCAAAAACAACAATTCAGAAGTAATGAGTGAAGAGGTTTTTCAACACTCTATAAGGCGTATTAGATTATGTTCTAGTTGCCTGCTGTCTTTTCCAACATACGAAAATGTTCACGCTTTTCCGTTAACTGTTTTGAAACGAAATAGAGAACGTGAACCTTTTTACATTAACAAAATTCGTAAGTCATTAGTTATAGCCCTGGGCAAACGTCAAATGTCATCTACAGAATTGGATAAATTAGTCCATAATATAGAACGCTTAGTACGTAAAGGAAGTGTCGGAGATATAGAAACAGAGCACATATATCAGATTTGTGCAGATGCTCTCTATAAAGTAGATAAAGTAGGTTTTATCAGGTATATAGCTGATAGGCAAGTCTATCACAACAATTTTAGAGATATATACCCAGAATCTATAGTTCATATATTAAAGGATCAGCAAATTCCACTTCCTTTAGAAATTAAAAAGTAATTTTTAATGTATCTCAAATATAAGAAAAAGCCATGGAGGAGTATCTTTGTCAGATCTAAAAGGTAATGAAAATACAACAAAAAACAGTAATAATGTTAAATACTATAATTCACAGCATTCAGAAGAAGATTTTAGAGTTCAGGCTAAAACGAGTAATATATCTGATAACGCTATGGTAGTGCTTGAACAGCGCTACCTACTAAAGAATACACATGGAAACGTAATTGAGACGCCAGAGGCTCTGTTTGATCGTGTAGCTAAAGCAATAGCTGATGTGGACTATCAGTACGGTGCCTCTAAAGAAGAAGTAGAACAAACTACTCAGGAGTTTGTTAATATTATGTCTTCTCTTGACTTCTTACCTAACTCACCGACATTGATGAATGCAGGCACAAAGCAAGGTACCCTATCGGCTTGTTTTGTACTTTTGCTTGAAGATAGTATGCAAGGTATAATGCATGCGGCAACAGCCGCAGCAATGGTTCAAAAGTACGGCGGTGGCACAGGCTTTTCATTGTCTAGCATCAGACCAAAAAACACTCCAATCGCAACAACACACGGTAAAGCTTGCGGACCGATCGCAGTTCTAAAACACTTGTCTTCTGTCTCTTCATTGGTTACCCAAGGAGGCAAGCGAGACGGCGCAAATATGGCAGTAATGGATATACATCATCCTGATATATTAGAATTCATTGACTGTAAATCCAAAGAAGGAGATATTCACAACTTCAATATCTCAGTAGGGGCAAGCGATGAATTTATGCAAGCAGTAAAGCAAGGTACAACATACCCGCTACGTGCAAAAAAACACCCCACAGATCCAAATTCGCAAACTGTAGTAGTAAAAGAGATAGACGCTAGGAAGACGTTTGACAAAATTACATATGGGGCTTGGCGCAATGGAGAACCGGGCATGGTGTTTCTGAATACAGTCAACCGAAACCATCCTATTGCACATATTGGTGAAATAACTGCCACTAACCCATGTGGTGAGCAACCACTACTGCCCTATGAATCTTGTAATCTTGGATCTATTGATGTGGGTAAATTCGTGATAACCGATGGCGATAAACCTACAGTAGATTGGGAACGACTTAGTAAAGTTATTCACACTACTGTACACTTTTTAGATAACGTTATAGATGCTAACCAGTACGCACTTGAAGAAATCCGCAATATGACAACTCACACTCGTAAAATAGGGTTAGGTGTTATGGGCTTTGCAGATATGCTTATTAAATTAGGTATCCCATACGACTCTGAAGAAGGAGTGAGTATGGGTTCAAAACTGATGAAGTTTTTTTATGATCAATCTATGATTAAATCCATGCAATTAGCTAAGAAGCGAGGAACATTCCCCGCATTTGAGGGATCAAGTTATGAAAAACGAGGACTAAAGGTAAGAAATGGTTGCTTGTTAACCGTAGCACCAACAGGTACAATATCCATGATTGCGGGTGCGTCTTCGGGCATAGAGCCTTTATTTGCCCTTGCATATCGCAAGCATAATATACTTGATAATAAAACCTTGTACTATGTAAACCATGAATTTGAACGTATTGCAAGGCAACAAGGATTCTATTCTGAAGATTTAATGGAACATCTAAGTAAAGGTGGGTCGCTTCAAAACCGCAATGATATTCCCAAGCATATAAAAGAATTGTTTAGAATCTCTGCAGACATAGCACCAAAGTACCATGTACTTATGCAAGCAGCGTTTCAAAAGCATACTGATTCGGGTATATCAAAAACTATCAATTTCCCCAATAGTGCGTCTCAAGAAGACGTTGCTCAAGCATATATAACTGCTTGGGAACAAAATTGTAAAGGAATAACAGTCTATCGTGCAGGATCTAGAAATAAAGAGGTTCTGACTTCTGGTCATGAAAACAGTGCTAGCCCCGATAAAACACTCAAGCACACAAAAAAACAGGTACGCCCTACACAACTTTCAGGTATAACTAAGAAGATTAAAACAGGTAGAGGAACTGTTTACGTAACCGTTAACTCTTATGAAGATGGTAAACCTGCGGAAGTTTTTATAAATCACGGCAAAGCAGGTGGAAACGATGCAGCAATGGCACAAGCATTAGCTAGAACTATATCTATATGTTTACAGTATGGAATAGACCCACAAGTAATAGTAAGTCAGCTAAAAGATATAACTGACATACCCATTTGGGATAACGGTACCCAGATACGCTCCGTCCCAGATGCTACTGCCAAAGTACTAGGAGATGTTTTAAGTAATAGTGAGCATAGCGGATCCCAAGAAAAAATATCAGTTAGAGGTAGTAACAATAACGCAGTAACCTTAGAATCCTGTCCAGAGTGTGAATCTAAGGTGATAGTGCATGAAGAAGGCTGTATAAAGTGTCATATGTGCGGATACAGTAAGTGCTGAAAACTGCTGATAACATAACCTTCATCGGTGGAGGTATTATGGCAGAAGCTATAGTTACTTCATTACTATCCAATGGCTTCAACTCAAAAAGTATTAAAGTTAACGATCCTGATGCACAACGTAGAGAAGTCTTTGAAAACCTTGATATTGCTACATTTACAGATAATCTGACTTCTACTACTAACACTGATTTCGTACTCTTGTGCACAAAACCTAACGAATTCATTAATGTGGCGAGAGAAGTGCAAGGTCAGTTTTCAAAAGAGTGTACTATAATCTCTATCATGGCTGGAATAAGCACAATAAGAATTGCATCTCAGCTTGGACATAGCAAAGTTGTAAGAGTAATGCCGAATCTACCAGCACAAATAGGTAAAGGAACTTCTGTGTGGTTCGCAACAGATAGCGTTGACAAGTCTAGCACTACTTATGTAAAAAATATGCTAAAAACTTTCGGTAGTGAATTTGAAGTAAAAAACGAAGCACTGATAGATGTAGCAACTGCTATATCTGGTAGTGGGCCAGCGTATGTGTTTTTATTTATGGAATCTATGCAGGATGTAGGTGTGGAACTAGGTTTTACGGTGAAACAAGCAAGAGATATTGCAGTCAATACTGTATTAGGGGCATCTGAGTTTGCAAGTCAAAACAGTAATATACACTTAGCACAACTTAAAAATGCAGTTACATCAGCAGGTGGAACTACGGCAGCGGCACTCTCTGCAATGGAAGAATCAGGCTTTAGAGCGTCAGTGATAAAAGGTATAAAAAAAGCTTTTGCAAGATCTATAGAATTAGGCGTTAAAAAGTAGATTCTATATAAAGGCTGTTACGTAAGCGTTACTTGTCCGTTGGAAAAAATATGTTTCTTACCTGAATCGTCAATTAGCACTAGTCTGCCTTCGTTATCTACATCTTGCGCATATCCTGTTACAACATAATACTCTGTAGAGTTTTTTAATACGCTAACTGTTACTGTAGTGCCTAAAGTGTTCAACATTGCCCGCCAAGCGTGAATTAACGAATCTCCACAAGCGATAAGTTTTCTACGTTCTTCAAGTGTATTTATTAGAGTACTGATAACAAGTGTTTTGTCTACTATTTTGCCGTGATTTATACTTGCCAAACTTATATAACTATCAGATATAGATTTTATATGGTCATAATCGTTAGTGAGGTTTAAACCGATTCCTAAAACAGTAATTACACCGTTAGGAGTTACTTTACTTTCAGCGAGTAATCCTCCCAATTTGCGCCCAGATACAACAATATCGTTTGGCCATTTTATAGAGACTTTATATCTAAATATCTTCCATACCATATCGCATACAGCTAGCGCAGCAGCTGGTAACATTTGATGGAGATGATTTTCTGCAGGACGTAGTAGTATAGACATCAGTAAACTACATTTAGGTAGTGATACCCACTTTTTACCGTTCCTACCGCGTCCTGATATTTGGTTATCAGCTATAACTACTAATCCTTCCTCTTCTCCTCTATTGGCAAAACGCCATACTACATCCATGGTAGACTCAACAACACCAAAGTGTAAAATAGTCCTACCAATTACGTTTGTTATATTAATACTATCCAATGTATTACTATGTAATTTATATACGGTTAATTTGTAAACTTACTATAGTCAAAAATGAATCATATTTTTCACAAAATACATTCAATAATTTTCTATATAATTTTGATTGTATAGAAAATTACACAATATAAATCAAATAGTAAAACAACAATTGTAATATTACGTACAAAAAGTAACTATAACTAAAAAATATATCTTGTTAATATATGAATTAGAAAATATGATAATACATATCTAAACTTCTGTTTTGCAAGTATATATTTTGCAGGAGGTGAAAATTGAATTTTGTTTCTGTATCTTCAGAAAAATGCTCTTTAGAGTCAGCTATACACGAAGTATGTGATAAATTACAATCCAGACTTGAAGGGCGGAATGTAGACTTAGCAATTCTACTAATATCTTCACAATATTCTGCAGCATCTTTTAAAATTCCAGATATTTTAAACAAATGTCTGAACACTGATAATATTATAGGATGTTCTTGTAGTGCTGTCATCAATGGTGATAGAGAGTATGAAGGTACTCCCGCAATAACACTGATGGGGGCATCAATGCCAGATGTAAAAATAGTGCCATTTGAGGCTCATGATTCACAGCTACCAGATGCAGACGCACCACCGCAGGAATGGCATAACCTTTTGCCAAATCATCAATATGGAAATCCCAGTGGATTTTTACTGTTTTCCGACCCTTACACTGTAGACACTGAACATCTGCTACTAGGTTTGGATTATAGTTACCCACAAGCAGCTAAATTTGGTGGATTAGTCGCAGGTATGAAAATCTCCGGTCAGCAAGTACTGTTTGTAAAAGACAAAGTCAGGAAGGACGGTATAGTAGGCGTTGGACTTTTTGGTAATATACACATAGATACGATCACATCACATAGCTGTAGTCCTGTTGGTCCCCAAATGGTTATTACCGCCGCAGATAAAAACAACATTTTAGAACTAGATGGAGAACAACCCGTTAACAAAATAGGGAAAATATTCGACGAAACAGATTCAAGATCTCAAGATCTCATGAGGATGTCCTTGCAGATAGGCTTTCCTGTAAATCCACTATCACAAGAATCTTATAAAGGTGAGTTTTTTGTACGTAATGTCATAGGTATAAATGGTAATCTTGGTTCAATAAGAATAGGTAGAGAAGTGCATGAAGGACAAGTTGTACAATTCCATATTCTTGATAATATAATTGCAGAAACTCACCTAAAGGCAACGTTAGAAGAATACTTAAATGAAAAAGGTATAAATGATGTTAAAGCTGCACTACTATTTTCATGTATAACAAGAGGTAAACAGTTATTCAAAAAACCTAATACTGATTCTAATGCATTCCAAAAAATTGCACCAGAAAAATCACTTTCTGGTGCGTTTTTAAACGGACAAATTAGCTCACATTATATAGCAGGAACAACTAAAAATAATTATCATGTAGAAAGCTTTCTGCACGGCTACACAGCAACATTTACAATGTTAAAAAATAAGACTGTAAGTATCAAAAAATATAAACATCCTAACCATTTAGATAATTTGTCAACAGATCCAAAAGAATACAACCAATTACAGTCTCATACAGAGCCTAACTCATAGTCATATAAACGGTAGTTTATAAACCACTCTGGAACAACTATCAATTGTTGCAGTAATGTACTACATAGATAAGGTTAACTTTAGCGATTTAGAATTTTAATTTTTTGGTTAGGTTACTTTTATCTGTTAGGATATCTAAAGTTACTGCGCCGATTTCTTACACTCATGCGTGCCGAGGGGTGGCTTCGCAAAAATGGCGGTATTGAAGCAAGTGCAGGATCATCTATTATATCTGACATATCTTCCGTATCGTTTTCTTGTTCAGTTTCAGTTGAAGCGTTATTAGATTCTGCAGGTGCAAAACCTGTTGCTATTATGGTAAGCTTCACTTCATCAGTCATATATGGGTCTTCTACCGTACCAAATATTATGTGAGCATCGGCATGTGCCATCTCTTTTATTACCTGTGATGCTTCGTTAACTTCATTTAGAGTTAAGTTACTTCCGCCTGTTACATTGAATATAACGCCTTTTGCACCTCTTATATCCACTTCAAGTAGTGGGCTATGAACAGCTTCTTCAGCAGCTTTTATAGTTCTTTTTGGTCCTGAGCCCCTACCTATTGCCATCCATGCGTGACCTGCATTTTCCATTATTGATCTAATATCTGCAAAATCTAAGTTTATCTCCCCTGGTACAAGTATCAGTTCTGCTATTGCCTGTACACCTTGCTGAAGAACACTATCAGCTAAGTTAAAGGCTTGTACCATAGTCAAATTCTCGGTACTAATTTCTAGTAGCCGTTCGTTAGGAATTATTATTAATGTATCTACTTGTTCTTGCAGTGCCTTGATACCCTCTATCGCCATTTTAGAACGGTGCGTGCCTTCAAATGCAAAAGGTTTTGTTACAACGCCTACAGCAAGTGCACCTATCTCTTTTGCAACCTCAGCAACTACAGGAGCGCCACCTGTACCTGTACCACCACCCATACCGGCAGCTATAAATACAAGATCAGCACCTTGTAGAATATCTTTTATCTTATCTTTATCCTCTTCGTGACAAGCACGACCTTTAGAAGGATCACCCCCTACGCCAAGTCCTCTTGCAGTGGTATCGCCTACTCGTAATCTAAGAGGTACGGGTTCTTGCTCATGCACCTTTTTCTCTAAGGCTTGCTGGTCAGTGTTAATCGCAATATAGTCAACACCGGGTATAGCGTTGGCAAACATCCTGCCAACCGCATTACACCCTCCCCCACCAACACCAGCAACCTTAATTACAGCATGACCTACTTGTTTCAGTGTCTCCCCTATATCAACAGATCCATTCGTATTTGTATTTGCTTCATTATTCATAACCATACCTGTTTGTTCTCTTTTCATTTAATACATTTATTACTTGCACCAATTATTGTAGTTACCAGTTCCTAGCAGCTACTTACTTATGATATTAATTAAATATGGTCAACAGCATAAAAGGTGTTTTTTAACGGAATTTTATGAGTTTTAACTATTTAATAAGAAAATATACACGACTTACTCTATGTTACACTGTAGAAATGAATTAAAAGAAAAGTTACAAAATAGATTCACTGGAGAAATAAATGAACGGTTATGATGCAATTGCAGCGATATTAAAAAAAGAACAGTTTGACTGGCTAGCATGTTTTCCTGCTAACCCATTAATAGAATCAGTAGCAAAAGTAGGTATACGTCCTATAGTGTTTCGTCAAGAACGTGGCGGGATTATGGCTGCAGATGGGTTTAGCAGAATGATGGCAGATAAAGGGAAGTACGGTGTTTTTGCATGCCAAGGTGGACCAGGAGTAGAAAATGCATTTGGAGGATTTGCACAAGCCTGGGCAGATGCAGTACCAATATTGTTTTTACCAGATGGTTCCCAAACAAACAGAGCCGATGTAAAACCCGTTTTCAATGCAGTAAAGAACTACAGTAGCATAACTAAATACACTGACAAAGTATACGCTGCCGCAGATATACCAATGCAAATGCGAAGGGCAATGTCATCACTCAAAAACGGCAGACCGGGTCCAGTACTACTAGAAATGTCTAGAGACGCAATGGCCCAAGAAGTCAGTAGTGAAGTGGTGAATAATTATCAATCTCCTAATTCATATAAGACCATGCCTTCTAAGCAAAACGTTGATATGGCAGTTAAAAAGTTACTTTCTGCTAAGGACCCACTGATATGGGCTGGGCAAGGCGTACTTTACGCGGGTGCTACGGAATATCTTAGAGAGTTTGCAGAACTAACGCAAATCCCCGTACTGACAACTATGCCGGGCAAGAGCAGCATTGATGAACGGCATCCACTCGCACTGGGCGCCGCAAACCGCACCGCACCCAAAACCGTATGGACTTGGCTAAGAGAATCGGACGTGCTAGCCGCTATAGGCTCTAGCCTCTCGTTAACTAATTACGGCATAGATGTGCCCTCTGGTAAATTCCTCATACACAACACAAACAACGTAGAAGATATAGACAAAGAATACCCTACTGATATTGGTCTCCTTGGCGATACAAAACTAACACTCTCCATGATGATTGAATCTGCTAAAGACTTGCTAGGTAACAAAAAACGTACAAGTCTGCACGTACAAGAATCCATTGCACAAATAACATCTGAATGGATGCAGGAATGGAAACCCCTACTAGAAAGTAGCATGTCCCCTATCAATCCGTATCGTCTTGTGAACGAAATAAACAAAGCAGTTGACCATGAAAACACCATAATGACACATGATGCTGGTCATCCGCGGGATCAGATAATGCCGTTTTATACTGCAACTAAACCACATTCATACATAGGATGGGGCAAGTCAACTCATCTGGGCTACGGAATAGGGCTTGCAATAGGTTCTAAGATGGCATATCCTGAGAAGTTCTGTGTGAATTTCATGGGCGATGCTGCGTTTGGCATGTCAGGTCTAGATATAGAAACAGCAGTTCGGTCAGGTAACCCTATTACAACTATTTTGATGAACAATCAAACTATGGGTGGGTACAACAGAACTCTCCCTACAGCTATGGAACAGTTCGGTGCAGGTAAAATGACAGGCAACTACGCAGCTATAGCTATGGGTATGGGAGCAGAAGGTATTAAAGTATATCAACCTGAGGAAATTGGTCCAGCTATTAAACGCGCAATAAGGCTTAATTCCGAAGGTAAATGTGTACTGATAGATGTTAAAACTCAGCAAGAGTTAAAATTCTCAGTTTATAAAATATAGGTGCAAGGTGAGCTGTAAGCCGAATTCTGTTCTGCTTACTTTAAAAAGTAAGCAGTATGGTCATTCATCTACGCTACAGTTCACACTGTAGCTTAAGCGACCAACCCAGGAGCTAATTAGGCGTATCTTTGCCCCTCTATTAGGTCTCGCACCAGACGGGGCTTGCAATGCGTCAATTGTTACCAGTTGACCGGTGTGCTCTTACCACGCCTTTTCACCCTTACCAAAGTTGGCGGTATGTTTTCTGTTGCGCTTTCCGTCAAGTTACCTTGCCCTGCCGTTAGCAGGCGTCTTGCCTAAAGGTGTTCGGACTTTCCTCTCCAACTTATACAAAAACAAGTAGCAGCGACCATATACTCACCTTGCTAATTTAACTATATTACTATTTAATAGAGTTACTGATAGTTTTTACCGTAATCTTCACTTTACGAGTTGAGACAATCGCGTACTGTATACAAGATTTAATAATTGCTCTCGCGTGATCAAAATCAGTATTTAATTTTTCATAAGATAGATCACCAATATGAATTTTAAAAACAGGATTATCGTTTTGGGTATTTTGTGCCTGAGCCTGTAATTCTTCAAGAAGCTCCAATGAGCGGATCAAGTGTTGTATTCCGTATGTACCTTGTGCTACATCTTGTAAATTGTTTATAAACTGTTTTTGTGATTTGATTAAGCGTTTATTCAGCATCTCTCTGCTATAGTCGTTGAGAGTTACGGTATCTATTTTCAAGTTTTTATACACTTGACATATGCTTTCTATTACACTGTTTTCTAACTCTGCAGCACGATATAAGACATGTTTTTTATCACTGTCTCGGCTCGAACGTAATTGACACATATAATACCGATAACGCTTTTCCCGTTTCGTCCCATCTTCATGCTGCCATTTTCTAATTTGTGTTGTTCCAAATAATTGACGTTTACATACTGCACACAGTACAAGTCCCGAGAGTAAAAATGGTTCAATTTCCCTTGCTTTACGCACTGGGCTCCGAGATGCCATAACACCCTGTGCTAAGTTAAAAACACTTGTTTCAATTATTGGATCATGATTAGAAGCTATATGTACCCCATATCGGTTGTAAGTTCCAATATAAGCACGGTTATTTAGGATACCTTGCACTGATACTTGATTCCATGTATTACCATTTCTGGTTGTTCTGCCGTACATGTTCAAATAGTTAGCAATCCTGCGTAATCCCATTCGCATTTGCCCATCTTTACCGTTAGTGTACCACTGAAATATATCTTTTACCAGTTGTGCTTCGTGATCTATAACAACCATATTACCATTCTTACCTACCCCGTACCCGTATGGAGTTTTCCCTAGTACCTTACCCATAGCAGCACGAGAAATTACCGACCTATTGTTAAACAAGCGCGGAGTTTTGAATTTACTGCTTATAGGTAAAGTATACAGCCCACTCTGTAAAGGATCTGTAAATTCTGAAGATATACACTTTACCGTACACCCAAGACGATATAAACTAATAAGACGCTTAACAAGTGTTTGCATATCGCCAGCTAGATGTTTAGGATCAGGTATCAGTATGAGTGCTGGGTATTGATCGGGATTACTAAAGAATTTCTCCATATCATAGTAAGCATTTTCTTTTACACCCTTGAAAACTGATAAAAGATTGTGAGATTCTTCTTTACAGTACTGTTCTATTAGCTGACTATAATCTGTTTGTATTGCACCTTCAGGCTGATACTGTAGCAAGTAAAATCCAACAGCACGCATACTGTATTAGCTTGGAATAAGTATACAGCCGCAAATACTGCACATAGCGGGCATATCTAGTAACTTTACATTTGCTATCTCAGATATCGGCAATCTGACGTTACAGCCTTGACATGTCCCTCTGTGAATTTTCACCACTGCTTTGCCTCTTTTAAGGGTAATTAACTTGTTGTACTGATTTAGCGTATCAGCGGGCACCTTTGCAGATATAGACTTACGCCGTTTGCTAAGAGAAGTTAGTTCTTCGGCAACTGATGTTATATCCTCAACAATTTTTTTCTGTTTTTGACTCCATTGAATTTCAAGGGCTTTAATCTTTTCCACAATTGTTTTTAATTTTGTTTCGGATTTTAAAGATGCTCTTTTCAAATCAGTAACGCCGAACTTAGTCTCCTCAAATTTCGCCTTTGCAGATTCGTATTCACTCTGGAGTGCTTGCATTTCACGTTCGTTTTTAATCACACCACTGTATAAGCGAGCCCTAACAGTTGTCATACGCTCTTGGTGACTTAATCTATCCGATTCCAATAGTGCAACTTTGACCTTAGATTGTTCTAGTACTTTTTTTGCTTCCTGCATTTCTATTTTTGCCTGATTTACACCACCTGCATTCTCAATAGTGGACTTCAATTGCTTGAAATCTCTTTTTTTAGTGATGATCTCACGGTCTATATTCTGAAGACGCAATAAAAGGTCAATAATATTCAATTTATATCTCCACAAACTAGCATTTAATTACATTTACATTATAACATAATATTATAGAAGATATATATACTAAACAGGATAAAGTTATGGATCTAGGTTTAAGAGATAAAGTTGCCGTTATAACTGGCGGTAGCGATGGCATAGGTAAAGCAACTGCAATTGCAATGGTGCACGAAGGTGCAAAAGTCGCAATTGCAGCTAGAGATAAGGATAACCTACACTCTGCGTATAAGGACATTGCTCAACAAACAAAGTTTGTAGGAAGAGTAATAACCGTTCCGACTGATGTAACTATTGAGAAGTCTGTAAAAAACATGACTGACACTGTAATTGAGCAGTTTGGAAAAATAGATATTTTAGTAAATAATGCAGGAACTTCGTCCGCAAGTAAATTTGAAGATATGACCAATCAGCAAGTGATAGAGGATATTCAACTAAAGGTATTTGGGGCTATCTACTGTACTAGACATACTATCAAGTGGCTAAAAAAGTCAGTGAGTGGCGTGATAGTCAATATAACAACACCTGGAGGTAAAGCACCTTTACCAGAATCTCAGCCTACTTCTCTGTCTAGAGCTGCTGGCATTTCACTTACAAAGACGTGGTCAAAAGAGTTTGCTAAGTACAATATCAGAGTAAATACAGTATGCGTCGGCTTGATAAAAAGTGGGCAACACCGGAATCGTTGGCAAAAGATAAATGCAGCCAAGCCCGAATATACGTTAGAGCATCACTGGCATACCCTAGGAGAAAGCGTTACATTAGGACGTGTAGGTGAAGCTAACGAAGCAGGTGAAGTAATTGCTTTCATTTGTTCTGAACGCGCCTCTTATATAACAGGTGCATCTATAAACGTAGATGGAGGTAACTCGCCTGTAGTTTAGTATATATCTTATTCAAGATAGTCTAATGCACACTTTACAAACAATTCTACACCTATAGGCATGCACTCCTCTGCTATATCAAAACGAGGATTGTGATGTAGCCCACTATTTGCCTTTTCAGCACCTAACATTATATATGCTCCGGGTATTCTTTTTAAGAATTCAGACATATCATCGCCAACACTGATAGGTTCATGGTTTGAAACTTTTTCTTTACCAAACATTTCAATTGCGTTTTTTCTTATCCACTCTACAACGTTTGTATCGTTTATAACTGGCGGAGTGCCGTAGAGTATATCAAACGATACAGTAGCACCGAAAGAATCAGCTACTCTTATTGCAATACGTTCAAGAGATTGCAATATGTTTGAGCGTATTTCTTCATTGTAAGCTCTTACAGTGCCTTCTACAGTTACAGAATTTGGTATTATGTTGGGCGCGTTGCCTCCTGATATACTTCCAAATGTTAAAACACCCATATCGTTAGGTGGCAACTTGCGTGACACGATAGTTTGAGACATAGTTATAATATGTGCAGCAATAACAATAGGATCTATGGAAAGGTGTGGCAGAGCGCCGTGCCCTCCTTGTCCGTGTACAAGTATTCTAAAAGCATCGGCACTAGCAAAAACTGTACCTTTCTTGAGGTTGATCGTTCCAACAGGATATCTGTTCCATACGTGTAAACCGATTACTCTATCAGGTTGGATTTGATCTATTAAACCGTGTTTAATCATTGCTATAGCCCCGCCTACTACTTCCTCAGCGGGTTGGAATACAAAGGCTATGCGTCCGTGTATAAGTTTGCGATACTGATACAGTATATTAGCGGTTTGTAGCGCTATGGCAATATGTGCGTCGTGTCCACAAGCATGCATAGTACCGCTAGTAGAAGCAAAAGGTAAATTCGTGTCTTCAGTAATTGGTAGCCCATCAATGTCAGCTCTTATCATCAACGTTTTACCTGACGTAGGTCTCTCCTTTAGCCCTTCTAGTACCCCTACAACTCCTGTATTGGTAAAATAATGTGCTTTCAGTCCTGTATTTTGTAGGATTTGAAGAATCCGTTCAGATGTACGTTTTTCTTTGAAGCCTACTTCTGCGATGGTGTGAAATTCGCGTCTTAGAGCAATGACCTGTGAAGTGTCCATAATTGATATCCTTTATTTGTATATTCCTTGTCTTGCGGCGGAGGTAGCTTGGCATCTTTGTACAAACGCCATCTGCGCGGCGTTTATATTCTCATCTTTACCTTCCCATACTTTTAAGGGTGTGGCTTGGAGACCACGACCATAAGAAAAGGTCATCTCCCATGGTGCAGGTTGGTTGGGTGCTAGTTTATTTATTGCATCAAGATTTTCGGTAGCTGCGTCATCATTCTGTCCTCCGGAGAGGAATGCAATACCTACAACAGCAGCAGGAACGCTATACTTAAAACATTCTAGTGTTGCACTTGCAACTCTACTTGGCGTAGAGATTGTTGTTGAATCTTTACCCGATAAAACCATATTGGGTTTGAGAATAATAGCACTTAGTTCAACACCATACTTCTGAAGGTAATTAAATACTGTTGTCAAAACTAAGCGAGTAACGCGAAAACAGTCTTGGATACTGTGTGAACCATCCATTAGAACTTCTGGTTCTACAATAGGTACGAAGCCTTCCTCTTGTGAAAGTACTGCAAAGTATGCAAGTGTATGTGCATTAGCTTCTATACAGTACGCAGTGGGGATGTGATCGCCGACTTTAAAGACGCATCTCCATTTTGTAAACCGTGCTCCTATCTTATAGTATTCCTGTAGACTTTGGCGTAGTCCATCTAGCCCTTCTGTAATTAGCTCTTCTGATGAGTTAGCGAGTTTGTGTGTAGATTTATCAACTTTCACTCCTGGGACTATTCCTGAATCTGAGAATAGTTCACAAAACGATTTCCCGTAATCTGTTTTTTGGTATAGAGTTTCATGATGTAATATAACACCAGAGATCCATTTATTTAAGTTTGGTGTTGTAAATAGTAGCTGTCGCCAGCGTCTACGGTTTTCCTCACTATTTTCCATACCAATTGTGTCCAAACGCCGTTTAATGGTATTGATACTTTCATCAGCAGCTAAAATGCCTTTTTTTTTCACAGTTAGCATTCTGGCTATATCATAAAGATCTTTTAACATATCTATACAATCCTCCTTATTAACCTTGATATAAGTGTAGAATAATATGATTACAATAATTCATATGGTAAACTATTATGAGGTTTGAAAATGAAAACTTACCAAAGTTTTTAGCGGATTTTGATGTTCCTAGTGCAAAGTCTGTAATCTTAGCTATAGCACAGGCGGGTAAATCAGTAGCTAGATATTTAGTAGAGTCAGAGTTGAAATATAATTACGTTAACACTAACAGGGTGAACGTATCGGGCGATGTAGTGCAGGCAGCAGACATTTTTGCTAATGATAGATTAATACATAATATAGCTCAAACAGGTAAATCCCTTGCTATAGCATCAGAAGAAGAACGGGAATTCATAGTGCCCAAGCAAGCTCCCGGTGTCGGTGAATACGTAGTATTTTTTGATCCACTTGATGGTTCGTCAAATA
This sequence comes from Dehalococcoidia bacterium, assembly GCA_964274945.1. Lineage (GTDB taxonomy): Bacteria > Chloroflexota > Dehalococcoidia > Lucifugimonadales > Lucifugimonadaceae > CAXXBX01. The sequence continues at coordinate 390,875 of CAXXBX010000034.1, forward strand.
TTGACGTTAACGTATCAATCGGCACTATATTTTCACTAATACCTGTAAAACGCACTGCAAGTGCTAAAACGGAGGCAGACTTTCTTAGACCCGGTAAAGAGATCGTATGTGCTGGATATATTGTATATGGACACTCAACAGTACTAGTTTTGGCTTCTTCAGGGGGCGTGAACATGTTCTTACTAGACGCAAATCGCGAAGAGTTTTACTTATTTAAGGAAGTGTCAAAACACGGCAACGCAAATATATACTCTATAAACGAGGCATCCTCCAAGGATTGGTTTGATAGTGATGATAGGTGGATAAAAAGTTTAAAAAGCGGTTATTATGGAACTTATACAGCACGGTATATTGGTTCACTCGTGGCAGACTTTCACAGAGGGTTACTGAAAGGAGGTATTTTTGCCTATCCCGCTAGTAAACGCAACCCGCAAGGTAAATTACGTCTACTTTATGAATGTGCGCCACTTGCGTATATAGCCAAGCAGGCACACGCAACTGCAAGCGATGGCAAAACAAGCATACTAGATATACAACCTAAAACGCTACATCAACGATCGCCTTTATATATTGGGGATAAAGAGCAAGTTGCTTTAGCTATCAGCTTTCAAAAAAGCTAGAAATTGCTATTTAGATAACACCTTTGCGTGTAAATATGTCAGCTAATTTCTTTATTCCATTGTAGTTTTTCTGGGGAGATTCAAAAGCGAAGCATAACCTAGCACAATGCTTACCCCGTTGTTCATAAGTAGAAAACGATTCGCCTGCAATGTACCCTACGCCTTCTTCAAATACTTCGTTACAAATAGATGAAATATCAGTTGTGGCGGGCATCTCAAGCCAAATATAACAACCGCCCTGTGGATTTGACCACTTAGCACCGAATGGACTAAAGTATTTATCTAGCGCTTCGGACATAGCTTCCTTTTTTTCTTTTAGAAGAGGATTGAAGTTATCACGATGGTTATTCATATTACTGGACAAGAACCCTTCAATAGCGTATGAAGCAAATTGGTTGGGTCCGGACAAGCCAAATTTAAAGCCCATAGCTCTTTGTATAACCTCATCAGTGGCTGAAAAGAAACCCATCCGTAGCCCCGGAGCAATCAATTTAGAAAAAGAACCGACGTAAATAACAATTCCCGAATTGTCTAAAGACCTAAAAGAGGGTTGAGACTCGCCTTCAAAACGCAAATCTACGTAGCATTCGTCTTCAATTATCGGTATATGGAATTTATGAGCAATAGCTAAAATTTCAGTTTTGCGTTCTAATGTCAGTGTAGAACCTGTAGGATTTTGATGCTCTGGTATAGTGTATATAAATTTTGGTGATATACCGTAAGATTTTAGGTTACTCAGGAGTTTCTCTAAATCTGCTGGAATGATACCGTACTGATCTATTGGAGTGCCTACAGCTCTTGCCTGAAATCTTCTTATCTGATTTAGAGTTCCCGCGTACACATACTCTTCTGTAATTACAGTGTCGTTTGGCTGTAGAAGAGATTGAATTATCATACTGATAGCCTCTCCTGAACCTGAAGTAATGACTATACGTGATATATCCTCTTTGAAACCTCGCTCTTGTTGGAGTTTAACGGCGGTGAACTCCCTGAGTTTAGAGTATCCTGTCTGGTTGGGATAGTAGGACATTTCCCTTGCAATTTCTTCAAACCTACTGTCTAATTCAACCTTTAATGCATCCACTAAACCGTATAGGGGCTGTGTTTCTGGTGGTGGATACGCAACTGCAAAATCGTAATCTGCGTGGATATACTCCTTAGGTTGCACAGGCTGGGAAATAGGCGACCATAAGTTGCTGTAATCAAATGCTTTAATTTGTTCTTATTCCTTCCTATATAATAATTTATAAGAAAATAAACTATGTAAGCACATAGTGATAAATCTCAATGACAATACAATGTTATAATTTTTATTGTATAGGAAAATTATAAACAATAAGGATATAAGTTTGAGTAGAAAAAAAAGAACTAACACAGATTACGAGCGATTTTTTAAAGAAGATCTGAAGCAGAAATACTCGCTTCAGAATTCGGGCTATGACGAATACGATGAAGATATTCCAATATCTAATGAAATGATAGATGAGGAGGAGGAAAAGGAGGAAACGATTTCATCGTCTTTTATGATAAAAACTGATGATGCTGAAACCGATCAAGAAGATATCTACACAGGTGAATCAGATTTTAGAACATTTGATACTGAAAGCACTGATACCGAAGCCAGTAGCACGATGGACGATCTACTAGAAGAAGATATTGCAGCCGATTCAGTACGTATGTACCTTAGAGAAATAGGTCGCGTAGATCTTCTTAGCGCTGAAGAAGAAGTTAACCTAGCCAAGAAAATTGAAAATGCACAAATTATAGAAAATATAGAAAGAGATGTAATAGACCCTTATCTAGAACAACTATCAGAATTTGAGCGTACGCTAATTGATCTTAGATTTAAACCTAGTATACTATCTAGACTGACGCTTGAGTTTGTATCTAAAAAGCCAAAAGTACTGGAAGAACTAAGAAGTTTAGCTATACAAGGTAAATTAGTAGATAACGATGCAGAAGCAACGCTGAGCAGTATTGAAAAACAACTACTCAAAAATTTGAAGGAATCGTACGATGTACAAGAAGTTTCTATATCTACTAATTCGCGGAGGCAGCGTATTACACGCTTGCAACCTGGCGACTCTATGCTAACAGCAAGAGAAATATTATCGCGTCTGGGTATGTTACACTACATTGCTGACAGCGTTGGCGAATATATCGGGCTAAAAACACCCTTAACATTAGATGATATACTGAGCAATGAGCAATTCCGAACTACAGTAGACGGTACTTACCAAGAAGAACTCATAGACTATATCGCTAAATCTACAGCCTGTGACCAAGAAGAAGCAATACAAAAGCTAGTATATGTATCAATATTATCTAGGTTGCTGCCAAAAGAGATAACATCTCCCGAGTTTCTCAATCAGCCAATTGTGTTAAAGCAAATTCCAGAAAAGCTTGCACAAAAGAAGTTTATAGAATCCTTAGAAAAAAGCAGAATTATAGTCAAATCGTGGATAAATACAGTCCATAAAGATGGCGACTCTGCAAGGCAACACCTAGAACTTGCAAACTTAAGGCTAGTAGTTAGTATAGCGAAAAAACATCTTAACAGAGGGCTATACATGCTAGATCTAGTACAAGAGGGTAACATAGGGCTACAACGTGCAATAGAAAAATTCAATTACCGCAAGGGTTTTAAGTTTTCTACATACGCTACATGGTGGATACGTCAAGGAATAACCAGAGCAATAGCTGACCAATCAAGAACTATACGTATACCAGTCCATGTAGTAGAAACATTAAATAAAATAATGCGTGCTCGGCGCGAACTAAGTCAAGAGCTAAATAGAGAACCCAAAATAGAGGAACTTTCAGCAAGAATCGTTATTCCTGCTAAACGGATAACTGAAATAATGCAGCGGGCACAAGAACCAATATCTTTAGAAACACCTATCGGGCAAGAAGGTGAAAATCAACTTAGAGACTTAGTAGAAGATATAACAAAATCTACACCTTCAGAAGAAGTAGAGCGAAAATCAATATTTGATTCTATAAAAACAATGCTAGGGCAGCTAACCGAACGAGAACGTAGTATCCTTATTATGCGTTACGGAATTGGAGGTGATCTACCGTGTACACTAGAGGAAATAGGTAAAAAACTTGACCTTACACGTGAACGCATCAGGCAAATAGAGCGAAAAGCTCTCACTAGACTAAGATCGGATCAATCAGTAAGTGAACTGAGAAAACTCCTATATACCTAAGTAGTTTACTAAAATTCGTCATAATAAAGTATTTATAAGGAGCGGCTAATGAATAAACACAGAGTCACTATATACCCTGATAATAAAAACACAGATATATTTACACCCGAATTTAATAGTCTGGTTGCTACACTATTTGACGAATTTAAAGATAGAATATATGGAGCAAGAGAAGAACGTGTCAGTATGTTACGTGCTGTACAAAAAGGTTCACTACCCAAGAACCTCAGTATTAATTCTAATAATAGCGATAACTGGAACGTATCTGACATGCCTGACGAACTTAGACAACCAGGTATAGAAATATCAGGACCTGCTGCTATAGCTCCTATGTTTATTAACGCTGTCAATCCAGGTCCTGAGAATATACGTGCAGAAGGGTATCTTGATGATGATGAAGATGCAGGTGGACACACTATTGATGATACTGCACAAGCAACACGCAATAGGTTAAATTGTGTAAAACGTACACTGACATTTGTAAACCCTGTATCTAAAAAACAGTATGCAATAAAAGATGGTAATTTACCGTTTTTTATGCACCGAGAACGAGGTTTACACCTAGATGAATCTCAGTATAGAGTAGATGGAATTCCTGTACCAGCTACGATACTTGGTACAGCAGCCACGCTCTTCTACGCAGGTACAGCACAGCATGAACGAGGGCAGGGTATATACTTCTATATTCCGAAGACTGAATCCCCAGATGAAACTGCTATTTACCGAGACCTCTTTGAATCGTTACAGAATAAATTACCCAAAATCAAAAATGCCACAATCAAAGGTATTATACTAGTAGAGTCGTTACCTATGGTATGGGCTATGGAGGACTCACTAAGAGCGCTGGGGCGTTATTCTGCAGGGCTAAATGCAGCACGATGGGATCTTAAGGCAAGTCTGTTAGAGTACGTAATGACCGATGTCAAGTCGGTATGGCCGGATAGATTTGGTGTATCCGTTTCAACAACACCGTTTATTGCGAATATATTCAAGAGACTTGTATCAGTCTGCCATAAACACAACGCTGTAGCAATTGGCGGGATGGCAACACAACTGCCTTCTAAAGATGCGGAAGTGAACACTCAAGCAGCTCAATCTATAACTGCTGACAAGGAATGGGAAGCTCAACAAGGATTTATAAGAGGCTGGGTAGCACACATATATCATATGAAAACAGCAGGCGAGCCATTTAAAAAATTCAAAGCAATGGGTAAAAAAGCAGAGCCAGTAGGTAAAGAACCAGACAGCTATCCTGTTGATATTCAAGTCCCACAAGGAAATATAACACTAGAAGGCACACGCCAGAATATCCGTACAATTATTGAGTACTTAGAAGGTTGGTTAAACGGCAGAGGTGCAAAAGGGATAGATAGACTACTTGGCAAGCCGGGTAAACACCCAACTCTCATGGAAGACCTTGCAACAGCCCGAATATCAGTAGCACAAGTAGCACAAAGAACAATGCATCACGTACTAGCTGAAGATATAGAAAAAACACATACTACACAGCTAGTTAAAGAAATTATAAACAATGAAGTACATGCAATACTTAAAATTACTGACCCTGATAACGATACCGCTAACCGCTATCACCGCAGTAGAAAAATTGCACTACATTGGATAAATAACTACTTGAATCTAGACTTCAGGAGCTTGGGTTCTTACTCTAGAAAAGAACTAGATGCGATAGCTTCACAGCCTGACGCACTGTAAGCACTATATTTATCAAATATAGTATCAGCGCTACAACTCTACTAGCCCTAATGTAATGGTTTGGAAGGGATATCAGTGTGGCTTTGAATACTAAAGCATTGCCTTTAGAGATAATAGATCTTCAGTTCACATATGAAAGCGGACCAAGAGTTTTAAATGGCATTAACCTGTGCCTTCAGCATAACCAGAAACTGGCTATACTAGGTGCAAACGGCACTGGTAAATCTACATTACTACTGCATATCAACGGGATGTTAAAGGGTAGCGGTAAAGTACTTGTATACGGCAAAGATGTAATATCAAGTACGGCGAATGAACTTAAAGATATCAGGGCTATGGTTGGTATGATATTTCATAATCCTGACGATCAGCTATTTGCATCTACGGTATACGATAATGTAGCGTTTAAACTACGTGAAATCGGACTGTCTCAGTCTGTAGTAGATAAAAGGGTAAAAGATTCGCTTAGAATAATGGGCATAGAACAATTATCAAATCGTATGACAGACGGACTAAGCAGTGGTGAAAAACGGCGAGTTGGGCTCGCGACTATTTTATCAGTTCAAACACCTATTATAGTGGCTGATGAACCATCGGCACATTTAGATAGCAGTGGGCGAAAGCAACTTATGAATATTCTTTCTGATTTTTCAAAAAGCGTCTTGGTAGCTACGCATGATATTGAGTTGGTAAAGTCTGTATTGCCAGAATGTGCTGTGATATATAAAGGTAGAATAATCAAGCGTGCCAAATCAAAAGAGATACTGCAAGATACCAACCTACTGAATAAATGCGATATTTAGATATATACTATATTTTGTTGAATTTACGTACACGCTGACCTTTACCTCGTTGCCCTATTTCTGCTACGAATATGTTACCTTGCGAATCTGTGCATATACCATGTGCTGCACCTAGTACTGTTTGTGCGTCCATACCGCGCCACCTTGTTATAAGTTGCCCATCCATGCTCCAAATAGAAACACCACTGCCTGCACCTTGCTCTACAACGTAAACAGTATCATCACTGCCGAAGTAAACATCTCCAGGCTGAGCAAAATCGTTCCATTCCTCTATATATTCGCCGTTATCAGTAAATATCTGTATGCGGTTATTTTCCCGATCACAGACAAATACACGTGAATCTTTTGAAACTGTTACTTTGTGTATTAGCGCGAATTCACCACGTCCTGTTCCCGGTGTTCCCCAAGAGAGTTCAAGTTCTCCTTGTGCAGAAAAGCGGTGAACACGACGGTTGCCATACCCGTCTGCTATGAAGATTTTGCCATTTGGTGCAACTGCTACACCGCTAGGGGAATTAAAGGGCAATCCGTGTCTACCGTCATGAGTAACTGTAACTTGGGCATAGTCACGTTGCCCAAGCTCCATCAATATTTCGCCATCTTGAGAGTGTTTAGTTACAATGTGCCTCTGTTTCTCGGTTAACCATATGTGATCTTCGCTGTCTATAAACATTCCGTGTGGTTCTCTAAAAAAGTTTTCCCCCCAGGATCCTATGAGGTATCCTTTATTACTCCAGACTGTAACAGGGTGGTTACCTCTAGAGTAGACCCAAATTCTATCTTTAGAGTCAACATCAACATCCGACGCTAAACCAAAGTGCCAACCTAAAGGCATTAACTTCGGCCATTCTGTTTCTAATTCATAACGATAATTGCCACTACCTACTGTTACCACTTTATACTATTATCCTATTCTGACTATTAATTTTTTACGCGTGCCCACTTACGCAGGCTTACCACTTCTCTCGGAGGGTTTTGTGCAGATCCATATTCTATATATGAAACTTCAGCAATATATACGCTGCCATCTGTATCCACTGCTATACCGTGTGGTGCAATAAACTGATGGGGACCTTCACCTTTGTGGATATCACCAAACCAAGTTATTTTATTACCTTCTTCATCTAGAACTACAACGCGTAAGCCTAAATTAGGTACGCCTTTTTGAACGGGGGGTGCCCCTGCTTCGCCTACGTATAAATTATAGCCTTGCGGAGTTTTAACAGATGCGATAGACATTGGTCGGTGCGTGTGTACCTGCTGTACAAAATTGCCGTCTAAATCAAAGAATTGTATTCTAAAGTTTTCACGATCACAAACGGCTACTCTATCTTCGCCTGCAATTGCAATATTGTGTGGTAAGCTAAATTGCCCAGGATCAGAACCCGGAGCACCCCAAGATTTGATATAGTTACCGTTTGTATCATATTTATGTACATTTGAGTTACCATAACCATCACTGACAAAGATATCACCAGTTGGTTCGTAAATTGCGGTGTGGGTTGGTCTGTTGAAAGGCATGCCTTCTTGCCATCCTGATGGTTTACCTTTTTTTCCTAAACTAAATATCAGCTCGCCTTTATGTGTACGTTTTTGAACTACGTGGGCTAAGTCGTCCGCTAAGAAAAGATTATCCTGTGAATCTATAGTTATGCCATGTGGGCGGGAAAATTCACCGTGTCCCCAGCTTTCTATAAAATTCCCATCTCTATCAAAAACTATCATAGGGGCGTTACCGCGATTAAAAACATAAACTCTACTTTTAGAGTCTACGCCTACCGATGTAGCTTCGTGAAACCTCATAGGATGAGGTAATTTAGCCCAATGTTCTACGGGTTCAAAAACTGTTTTATCAGTAACGAATTTATGCATACAACAGAAACCTTTCTTTTACAGTGTTATATTTAAGTTTAATACTACCTTAATAATTAATATTTTATATAAATTTATGTTATAAAGAATGTTAGGTATATAATTTTATTTCAATAATGTGATAATGATAAACAATAGTAAAATAGGTTTTGCAATGATGCCATATATAGCGATGGCTTTATCTGCTAGTGTTGGTACGCTTGCAGGTGTTTTAGCATACATACTATACAATGCGTGGCAAGTCTACGATGGATACGGCAGCTTAGTTTTTATAGAAATTCTATACTGGATAACACTGACTCTTTTACTCGTTGAGGTGCTTGTATATGGATTATCAATTTTGCTATCTTCTAGGCAACATCAGTCTACTGTATATTGGATAAAAACTCACTATAGCTATCAAAACACTATTTTGATCTACTCGATAGTAGCCAAGGTAATTCTTTTTGGGGTTTTACTTATAATGGGGCAACCTCTGTCTTTTGAATCACTACCTTTAGTAACTGATACTAGCGGGGCGAGCTACGGACCTCTGAGTGGTCTGATAGTTAACGTTCTAGGCACATGGGGTTTTATAACAGGTAAAGTACCTAATGAAGGCTTGACTGCACTTGCAGGTACTTGGGCAATAATTGCAGGATTTGCAACGTCTTTTTGGATAGTCAATACCATACGCCTTGCAATGAATGCCCTACTTCTGCGAGAATCCGTTCTTAGATAAAAAGTCAGAAGAACTCTTTTACTTACCTATATTTTCCCAAAGAGATTTGGCGTACTGAGTAGAACGAGAATCAGCGTACCATTGGTCTCCCGCCCATGCACCTTCAATTGCCATATAGCCACTGTAATTTGCGTTTGCCATTGCTTCAACTGCAAAGCGGTAATCTATTTCGCCATCTGGCAGAGGCACTCGTAAAAATACAGAGCGGCTGTTTTCTGGGTGATAAACACGCATAAAATTCTTGCAGTGCCAGTAAATAGATATAGGTGCAAGTGCTAAAATTGCGTTATCAAAATCTTCTTCTGGTACATCGTAGTTCCACATAATGTTACCGATGTCGGGGTTTATTCCGAAGTTTTTGTTGTCTACCATTTGATGTATTTTTATAGCAGACCAAGAGTTATCTACAGGTGAATTTTGGTGGACTTCAATCGCAATTTTTACACCATAGTGGCTAGCCTTTTGTGCAGCTTGCCGATAAAAATCAGCTATAGAGTCGTACATCCAGAGCATAGCGTCACGTGAAGAATCTTGTGAGGTACTCCAACCAGAACCGCTTGCGGGTATAGAACCAGGTGGATGACCAGGGTACCTTGCGGGTGCACTCAGAGCACCATTAACTATTTCTGCACCTGCCGAAGATGCAAGTTCAATTGCATTTAATGTTCTAGCACGGTTATCCCGCGAGTAGCGGCCTGAAGTGATTGATCCGCCAGCACGCACAGCACCGATAGATAAACCATACTCACTGATCTGTTTCGCAAATTCCTGAATAGAATCATTAGAGTACGATATCAGTTCAAGAGTAGCTAAATCTACCTCAATAGCATCAAAACCCATTTTTTTAACTACTTTTAAAAACCTATTTGTATAGTCCTCTGGTTGCATATTTCTGTAATTCTTGTTGAGTGGGAAGAGTGCAAACCGTCTATTTGCATAACAAAACCGCATATTCTATACCTCCGTAATTGTATTTTCACTGATAATATATAATATATAATACATACAACTAAATGTTACTGTAAGGTGATTTTATTATAAAAAAAGGTTGAGTACATGTCGGATTTTAAAGATATAGATAAATTGATGCAAAAAGCACACGAATGGCGCGAGTGGTACTATGATGGTGAACCTACGATGCCCGATAGTGCAAAGACCACAGCAGACGCATTTGAACTTATAAACGCTACGCTTTTTGGACACATCTACCAAAGACCCGCACTCAGCAGTAAGATAAGAAGCATATGCACAATAGCAGCACTAGTAGCATTAGATAAACCAAAACAGCTACCCGGACATATAACAGGCGCCCTTAACTACGGCTGGACAAAGGAACAAATCGTTGAACTAATCACTCAGATGCTTTTCTACGGCGGTTACCCAGCTACCGTAAACGCACTACAAGCCGCACACCAAACCTTTTTAGAATATGAGAATAGGCACAAATAATCAATTTGACTATAAACAAAAACAGCTTTAAAGTTTAAATAATTATACATTTATAAAACATCTTATATTGATTGATTAAAACACGTACAGAAAAAGATTCAATGGGCTCTATGCAAGTCCCGGCATCAGCGCTTTACGGTGCAACCACTGAAAGGGCAAGGCTTAACTTCCCTATCAGCAATTTACGCTTTAGTAGATACTTTATTAAATCACTTGGCTTAATAAAGCTTGCATGTGCTGAAGTTAACAGTGAACTCATGGTTTTAGATACTAAACTATGTGATGCCATCATCAATGCTGCTAGCAGAGTTGCTAACGGTGAATTTGATCAACACTTTGTCATAGATATATTCCAGACGGGATCAGGTACATCAACCAATATGAATGCTAATGAAGTAATTGCTAACTTGGCTATAACCAATCTAGGGGGCAACTTGGGCGAACGTGCAACCGTTCATCCGAATGACCATGTAAACAAAGGACAGTCCTCTAATGATGTAATACCGTCTGCGATACATTTAGCTGCGTGTATCTGTATTAAAGATGTCCTTCTGCCCGCAATGCAAGAATTAGAGCAAGCACTCTTGTATAAGTCAAAAGAATTCTGGGGAATTGTCAAAACTGGTAGAACACACTTACAAGACGCTACACCCATACGTTTAGGGCAAGAGTTTTTGGGTTACTCTGGGCAAGTACGATACTCAATAAACCGATGTAATTACGCATTAGGTGAACTGAGATATCTTGCACTTGGCGGAACAGCCGTAGGAACTGGAATTGGAGCACATTTAGAATTTGCAGATAAAGTTATAAACAGGCTCGCCATCCTAACAGGCATACCCCTACGTAAAACATCTAACCATTTTCAGGCTCAGTCTACGATTGATAATATTGTTATAGCATCGGGTATACTTAGAGGCTTTGCAATTAGTCTACTGAAAATCGTTAATGATATTCGTTGGATGGGGTCAGGGCCGCGAGCAGGAATCAACGAGATAGAATTACCCGAAGTGCAACCTGGTTCATCAATTATGCCCGGTAAGGTAAACCCTGTGATAGCTGAGTCAGTAGCTATGGTATGTGCGCAAGTTATAGGTAACGATACAACTATTACTATCGCAGGACAATCTGGTAACTTTGAACTCAATGTTATGCTTCCTATAGCGGCACACAATCTATTAGAGTCTATTATATTGCTTGCGAATTCATGTAGAAATTTGTCAGTGCGTTGTGTGGAAGGAATAAAAGCTACTAATAGAGGTCCAAGCCTTGTAGAACAGGGGCTTGCCATATGCACTGCCCTTGCACCTATTATCGGCTATGACAGCGCGGCTAATATCGCTAAAGAAGCTGCTAGTAGCGGAAAAACGGTTAAAGAAATTGCAAGACAACAAACTAACTTATCAGATAATGAACTAAGTAAAGCATTAGACCCGCTGTCCATGGTGTAAATCTATATTAAGAAAGGTGACTATATGAATTCTGAAATTGCTATAATATTAGCAAAACATGGTATTGAACTATTACCCCCGACTAAACCTATGGCAAACTATGTACCCGTCGAAACTGTACTGCTAGAAGAGGGCGAGCTTAACGGTGGAATGCCCCGATTTTTAGCATTTGTTTCTGGGCAACCACCCATCCGCAAGGATCGTAGCCTTGTGAAAGGCAAACTTGGGGAAAATATGTCCGTTGAAGAAGGGCAAGAAGCAGCAAGGTTAGCTGGAATCTCTATGCTATCCGTTTTAAAATACGCGGTAGGGTCTCTAGATCGTGTAAGAGTTATAAAACTACTAGGAATGGTCAACTCTACTCCCGACTTTACGGATCATCCCAGTGTAATAAACGGGTGTTCTGATCTAATGACACAAATCTTTGGCGAGTATGGCAAACACGCAAGATCAGCAATAGGTGTGGCATCTTTACCCGGCGGAATTGCTGTAGAAATTGAAGGTATTTTTGAATTTTCTTGGTAGTTATGAACCTGAATATGTTGTTATTGAAATTACTTTTCAATGCGGAATAATATAACTGTGCCCGGAGAGGATTAGTATGGAAGATTCAAAACCAAAAAAGCTAAATATAAAAAAGATCAACCATGTAGGAATTCCTATAAGCGATAGAAGGCACTCTTTAATGTTTTTTAGAGATATTTTAGGGTTAGAGATAACACCTTCTATGGTTGATTCTACAAATATAGTGTGGATGAAAACGCAAGACGGGTCAATGGTGCACCTGATAGAACCCACGTCGGCACGTGGTGTAGTGTCAGGTTGGCATGTAGCTCTTGAAGTTGAAGATTTTGACGAAACAATAAATATGCTTCGTGAGAGAGGAATAAAATTCACCGACGGACCCGGAGAGAGGCACGATGGTCAGCGATTCATATTTTTAACCGATCCCGACGGCAATAAGATAGAAATAACAAGCAGAAGCAACATAAAGAAAACTAACAGAGTAGCTGATGACCTTGGCAAAACTACACAACTGAAGAATAAACCACAGTAATAGCAAAACACTTATTAACTTTTTCTAAAGTGTTTATCTAATACGTCTTTTTGCTTCGTAAGCTGTCATTTCAAACATACCGCGTAACCCTTCTCCTTTACCCATTGCAAGTTGCCTACCGAACAATTTATCAACAGTGTCTGGTGGTACAGCAGCAACTTTTTCTAAAGGTTGCCCTGACAGAGTCTCTTTTAAAGCAACTGCAACAGCCTTTGCAGATACGCCATAAGGGTTTTCAACTACGTAGTGAAAGTCTAGCGACCCATTTTCGCGATCGGTAGCCCATACATAGACTTCAGACTCACAGTTAGGTACACGCCTTTCTTGTGGGAATGGACGCACTGCTACGTCAGGCGGTGCTTCTGTAAACTGTTCAGAAAGCTCAATAAGAAAAGAACTCCGTTCTTCTCTATCCATAACTTCAAGTTGTGATACTAAATCTTGTAACGGTGCGGGTATATTCGCTTTAATGCTCATTTTTCTATAGGTAGCCCTACACTATTGCCCCATTCTGTCCATGAACCGTCGTAGTTACGCACGTTTTGGTAACCAAGCAAATACTTCAACACAAACCAAGTATGGCTTGAACGTTCTCCGATTCTACAATAAGCTATTATATTGTCTTGGGCTTTTAAGTTGGCTTCGCTACCGTAGATAGACATTAACTCTTTGGCTGATTTGAATGTACCGTCCTCACTGACTGCTTTAGCCCATGGTATATTCGCAGCGCCTGGAATATGCCCACCTCTGAGAGCGCCTTCGTTAGGATAGTCGGGCATGTGTAGCCGTTCACCTGAGTACTCTTGTGGACTGCGCACATCTACGAGAGGTTTTTTGTCATTTACGTGTAGCTCTACTTGGGAACGAAAAGCACGCAAAGAACTGTCGTCGCGCTCTGGTGCCGAATAAGCAGCTTTAGAAAATACAGGCTTTTCTTTTGTTAGTGGACGATTTTCCGATTGCCATTTGGCTCTACCGCCATCCATTATCTTGGCTTTTGTATGCCCGAAGAGTTGGAATATCCAGAATGCATAACAAGCCCACCAGTTGTTTTTATCACCGTAGAGTACCACAGTGGTATTATTAGATATACCTTTATCCGACATCAGTTGCTCAAACTGTTCTTTTTGTAAATAGTCGCGTCTAATAGGATCGTTTAAGTCTTCAGACCAGTCTATTTCTACAGCTCCGGGTATGTGCTCAGATGAATAGACTAACGGATCTTCGTTAGATTCCACTATACGTATATCAGGGTTACTGATATTATTCGCTACCCATTGAGTAGAAACGAGCGATTCAGGGTCAGCATACCCTCTTATTGAAATATCCGACATTTTAAATATACCTCACAATTCTCATAATTTTATTAAAAAAATTTACTTTACTGATTATATATTAGCATATCAGCAGTGTCATATGAAATAAAATAAATGAGTATATGTTTTTTATGTAGTATAGGAACGGTTTGCAAAAATTACCACGGGATAACAAATCACTTTTTAGTAACCTTATACTATCTCTTTATCTTCCTGTTTTTCTACTTACTCTAGGGCAGGGAATTATCTTACCTGCTTTGCCGGGATTTGCAGCTGATGAATTAGGGGCATCAATTGTGCTTATAGGTCTTGTAGTCAGTGCAAGGGATTTTGGTTTGATGGCTTTTGATATACCCGCGGGTATTCTTACATCCAGATTAGGTACTCACCGTACTATGATAATAGGGGTGTGTTTTGTAATATTGAGTGGTCTTATAGTGTCAGTAAGTAGTGAATACTGGATGCTATTTGTAGGCAGGTTTTTAGCAGGTATTGGATTTGCATTATGGAGCGTTTCAAGATTTACGTATATGGCAATAGCACTTCCTGTTAAAGTAAGAGGGCGTGTATCCTCTACTTTCGGCGGTATTGTGAGAGCCTCTACAGTGGTCGGACCTATCATAGGCGGATTCACTTCGGAATTTATAGATATTAGAGCACCATTCTACATACAGGCTGGATTAGCCGTATTAGCGCTGATATTGATATTATCCTTACGTTCTAAATTAACAAACGACAGTCAAGTGTCAGTTGTTCATAGTGATCACAGTATTCTAAGTGGAATAAAAATGTTGCTACAAGGCGACAAAAGAATTTTACTGCCTGCAACTGCCGTTGCAGTATTACTACAGTTTTTACGTAAAGTCCGTGAAATTATACCTATTTGGGGCAACAGCATAGGTTTGTCAGAGAGCAGTATAGGGATTATACTATCTATTTCTTCATCGCTGGATTTTGCTATGTTCCCCATATCAGGGTATACTATGGATAGATTCGGACGCAAATTCAGTGTTCTACCTGCATTTATATTTATAGCAGCAAGCATGGCGGTACTGGGATTTGCGGAATCTTTCACTACGTTGTTAATTACAACAATGCTAGCGGGAATTGGCAACGGGCTAACTGCTGGTTTCTTATTAACTCTAAGCCAAGACCTAGCACCTAGCGGCAGTGAAAAAGGTAGTTTTATTGGAATTTGGCGGCTTATCACTGACACTGGAGGTGCAGCCAGCCCACCTATAATCACAGGAATTGTTCAGATTTTTTCACCATTTACAGCAGCTATGAGCGGAGTATTCATAGGTATTACAGGTGCAATTATAGTCACGCTGTTCATGAGAGAAACACTAGTACGTGATAAAGAAAAGACAGATAACACCTAACACTCTTCAAGCCTGAACATTGTGGTTCAATTGAGCCACAAGTTCGTTAAACATAGTGTTACCTATGCCTGCTATAGTATTTTTCGCTACTCCGTATTTAAAGCCACCAGTTAATTGAGTCTCACTCTGAGCATACATTTTCGTACTGGAGGTATCTATTGAATCAAGTAGTAATTCTAATTTAATACTGATTGAGCCGACTGGATGGCTAAGACTCCTGATCACAAACTTATGCAAGCGTACAGCGTCAGATATGACGTTTACATCAAATTCTACTTTTATAGTTGGTAGGAAAGCAACTTTTTTAGTTATAGATACAAAATAGCCATTTTCTTGTTTATTATAGAATTTGTTGACGCTTGCACCTTTGGTCTTACTGAAAGTAGCGATAATTACCCGCTCAATAAAAGTTTTATCCTGTATTAGCGTAGATATTGAGTTAGGTGTCAGTTTAAGCGTATGTATAAACTTTTGTAGCACTACTTAGAATCTATATATTGCTTATTGCGTTTAGTCTTTTGCCGATTATAAATACGGTAAGTCAATGCAATTATAAGAATACCTATACCAATAGGTACTGCTAATGCAATCGCAGATAAAAATAGATTGAATACAATTATCAAAGCGGATAAAATTATAATCGCCACACCCAAGGTCAGTAACGTTTTTAAAACTATTGATGATATTTTTTGTTGCATAAAAGATGGATACTCCTTTAAATCTAGAGATAAAGATATTTATACTATTAAACCAGAACTTATTTCACACCTCTTGCACGAATTACCATTGCTTCTCCCTCGTGCAAAGGTCCTTCGCTAAGGACTACTTTCTCTTCCCAGACTTGGATCTGTGAATAACCTTGAAACAGCATTTTTACTTTATCAACGGTGAAGCACATGCTTTCTATTTGAGGTCCTCCACTTCCCATGCCGATATTATTTTTAGAAAATCCTTCAAAGATCACTGCACCACCTAAGGACAATTGACTATTGAGATGATCGTATATTTTTTGGCATTGCTCTTCTAGGGGATGGAAGTGACAATAACCAATTGCCTGAACTTTATTCTTACTCTTAAACTTGAGGGCATCACAAACTTCATAGCTTAGTTGCACATTGTTTTCTTTAGCAAGTGCTATGGCTTTTTCTCTCCCCTTTTCGCTTAGATCAAAAGCAACAACCTGCCATCCATGGCGCAAAGCATGAACCGCATTTCTACCTTCGCCTTCAGCAGGCAGTAAAATTGAACTAGGTTGTAGCTTGGACAACTCCTCTGCGAAAAACACATTGGGTTGTTTGCCATGTGCATATTCGCTTTTCCCGTATCGGGCATTCCACATTTCCGATTGTTTAATAAACACGATTAATCCGACTATTTTACATTATGTGTTTGATACGCCATGCGACTTGAGTACACTATGTAGCATGTCTATGCACTCCATATCGCTTGAGACAGGTTTGCCGTCAACGAAGTTTTTGTTTTCTCCTGAAAAGCCGTCCACAGCACCTGCTGAGACACACTCTATAACCCACTCCTCTACCATTTTGGGCGTAGGCAACAGGTTACGCCCAGATATAAGCGACATAGCAGCAATCATGCCATATCCGCCCCAATTAGAACAAGAGGCGATAATTAACTTTGATACAGTAGTTACACACGGATTAGAGTGTATATTAGGATGTTTTAACATTGGTTTATATAAGTTTCCCATGCCTATCTCATTACCGCCGTCGCCAATACCAACTGAATTTGGGTGTTGATCGAACAGGTGGTCTATTTTTGCTGTATATGGTGTAATATCGCCATTGCGCATATTTCTATATGTGCCATCATTGCTAAAACCCGCGCGCTCTATAGATAGAAGACTGCTTATAGAGTTTGAATGCAGTATTTCATTTGCAAATTTCATAGATTCAAAATGGCTGGTTATAGGGAATTCTATAACAGAGTATCCGTCTGCTATTGCGTTAACTGTTTTCATAGCATACCTATCGGTAACTAAGAGTGGTTTACCTCCAAGTTTTTGTATTGAGTAAGCAATCGCAGCAGCGCCGGGAGGTCCATCTGTTTCAACTGTGCCAGCAGAACTAATATAAAAGCCTGTAGTAATCCCAACGTAATCAATATATTGGGTAGTAACCTCTGCAGCCTCAGTAATAAAGTTACTGCTCAGGTAAGAACGCATAGCGGAGATACCTCTTTGATCGTCACGGAGTATGATATCTTCAATAGTAGTCACTCTTATTACGTCCTTATATTACTGCCATGTCTTCATCTTTAATATCGGTGATAAACATATGCCCTGGTGAGTGGGTTATCATAATTTCTGGTTTACATGCCATTGCTACTGCCTGAGGTGTAACGCCACATGCCCAATATACAGGAACGTCGTCTGGATTGTTTGGAGTCCATGAGTCTCCGAAGTCAGGTTTCATTGTGTCGCTTATTCCAATAGCACTAGGGTTACCGATATGAATAGGCGCGCCATGCACAGCGGGAAAACGCGATGTAGCCTGAACAGCACGCACAACTTTATCGCTTGGTATCCATCGCTGTGTAACAACCATAGGGCCTCGGAAAGAACCAGCAGGTACAGTCTGTATGTTCGTAGAAAACATAGATACATTACCGTCATTTTCAAAATAAGTTAGCCTTATGCCGTTTCGCATTAGAGCATGCTCAAAAGTGAATGAACAACCAAGTAAGAAAGTTACAAAATCATTCCGCCATATGTGTTTAATATCTTTTAGTTCTTCTACCATGTTGCCATGCTTGTATACTCTGTAAAGAGGGATATCCGTACGTATGTCAGAGCCTATAGTGCTTATTTTTGCTTCAGTCTGACCGGGTTCTAGCACTTCAATAATCGGGCAGGGTTTGGGGTTACGTTGACAAAATAGGAAAAAGTCAAAAGCTAAATTTTTAGGTAAAATAACAACATTTGTCTGTACGTAGTTCGCTGCGATACCGGCAGTTGGTTTACGCCATTTACCCTGACGCACCAGAGAGCGGAACTCTGAACCTGTTAAACTGTAAGCACTTGTATTAGAGATTGTGTTACCCAAATATACTCTACCGTAATACTTTTAATAAAAGTGTAAATTATTATACTATTTATCAGTATACTAAAACTTACAGGTTTTCTATGCTAACTAAATGACTGATATATAGTTTTTACAGATTGCCTTGGCGGATTCGCTTTTATAGTCGGTAGCTTTAGTAGTGTAACTTTAGCCCAGCATGGATTGCTGTACTTGATATAGCACATCACCGAATACATTTGCTTTGGCGTCTGTAAACCCAACCTTTGTAAGACGTTCGTGGACTTTTGATTTATCTACAGGAATCTTATTGTGGAGAGCCTCATACGACAGCATTGTAATTTCTTCGGCTTGTTCCTTTGTGAAGCCAACTTTGATTAACTTTTTACTTATTCCAAGTGTATCTACTAGCATAATTTATAAAACCTCAACTTCTTGTTTATGTGGTGAGCAAGACAGTTATGATGGCTGTCAAAAGACCACCTATTGTAACGAATCCTAAACCAAACATCCAAAACAATGTTTTGATACGTGAATCTAATAGTTGCTCAACACGTTTTATATCCTTTTGTAGATTCTCCGCAACACGTTCTATTTTTTGTTCTAATTTCTCCTCAACGCGTTTTATATCTTTTTGTAGGTTATCTTCAACGTGTTCTATTTTCTGTTCTAATTTCTCTTCAACGCTGTCTATTTTCTGTTCTAGTGTTTTCTTAACATGTTCTAGATCCTCTTTAGTAGCTAGACCTTCCTTCATGTTTTTGTAAGTAATAGCCATTTTTTCTGCTTGCTCTTGAGTAAAGCCAACATCCACAAATCCTTTACTTACTGCTAAAGTGTCTACTGTAGATAACATTTTATTACTCCTTGTTACTGACTTTATGGCTAATATTGTAACACATTCATCAGTTGCTCACACTACTTATACAAGTAGATAAGCTATAAGTTTATCAAGATGGTTATGATGGCTGTTAAAAGACCACCTATTGTAACGAATCCTAAACCAAACATCCAAAACAATGTTTTGATACGTGAATCTAATAGTTGCTCAACGTGTTCTATTTTCTGTTCTAGTGTTTCCTTAACATGTTCTAGATCCTCTTTAGTAGCTAGACCTTCCTTCATGTTTTTGTAAGTAATAGCCATTTTTTCTGCTTGCGCTTGAGTAAAGCCAACATCCACAAATCCTTTACTTACTGCTAAAGTGTCTACTGTAGATAACATTTTATTACTCCTTGTTACTGACTTTATGGCTAGTATTATAACACATTCATCAGCAGATAAGCTATAAATTTATTGATCAAACGATACTTACAGGCTGACAACGGGGCTTTAATTCTCTTTTATATTTAATTCATCACCTAAATGAATTGTGCCTTCGTTTAAAAAAGTCCCCAAATAACCTCTTTTATGTCTGATCGCTTTTAAATCAACATTGAAGTGATCTTTCAGGTTAATACAAGGTTCACAATGAAAATTCAGTCTAATATCAACTTCTCCAATAGATATTACTGTTCCAGCATCTAATTCATGAATATCAAATCCTTCAATAAGGATATTCTCTCCCAATTGCCCTTTTGACAATTGAAACTCCGTTAAAGTTTGTTGGGGTAATATCAAAACTTGACGATTAGGTACAGCTGGCACAGCACCAACTATACCATTCTGATTAACTTTTAACTCTTGAACAGGGACCACAGGCATTGAAGGATAATTACCTTTCTTTAACTTCAGGAATAAATCTGTAACATAAGTCATTTTACAAAACCTTTCTTATTAACTTTAATGATAGAATTTCATTAGTAGTTTTTCTTTGTATATAATATTATAACATACTCAATGTATAATAATTGAAGAAGTAGAATGAGATAGGAGTTTTTTATCCACATAAAGCAAGCAATTACACCTTGAAGTGAATACCTAACCTATGAACCACCAATTCAAAACAAAACTGCAAACCATACTTAAACAAGATAAACGATTCTACAAAGATAGAAAACCACATAAAAAAGAAAAGTTATTGGTTTATAAAGAATATTTGAAAGCTTATCTGAGTATTCTAAATAATACAAAATTTTATTCACGTATTTTTATATGGGATATTTTTGCTGGAGATGGTACAGGTAGTCCTTCAATAGCTATCAATGTTATCAAAAATTTAAATAATATAAACAAATCGATACGTCTGCATCTAAATGACTTAAATCACGATCGTTATAAAGAATTACTAAAATTAGTTAAGAGCGAGAATGCTGAGGAATTTACAGAAGTATTTAATGAGCCTGCTGATTCTTTTATTGATAAGGTTACTAGTGTTTTAAAAAATCAGCAGTATATACATAACTTATTTTTTATTGATCCCTATGGATATACTCAATATTCGCAAGAAAATCTAAACAATCTTTTTAGTCTTAAAAAGTCTGAATATTTTATTTTTATTCCTATTACTCATATTTATCGCTTTAAAGATGCCGCTAAGAATCCCGCAAGGAAGTTTCTTTTAGATTTAGGCATGAAAGAAGAAAATCTAAATGATCAAAGTAATCTCCACGATTTATATAATGATTTGACAAGTACATTGGGATGTAAAGCGGCTACACAATATGTATATTATTACGAATTAAAAAATACTAGCGCTCCTAATAGCATACATTTGTTACTGTTTATCACTAAAAATATAATAGGAGCCGAAAAATTTTTAGAAAATGTAGAAAGAATAAAAGTAGAATCTGAAAAACAAGGATTGTTATTTGATCTAAAAGAAGAATTAAAAGAATTTTTAAGTAGGCTTTTGCAAAATTCAGTAACTAATCATAAGATACACGAAGAAGGTATAAAGGCGGGATTTTTACCAAAAAAAATTAATCCCCTTTTAAAAGAATGGGAAAAAGCAGATAAATTAGAAATATCAGAAATGCCTGAGAAACGTAAAAAAGGAGCTTTTTATCTGCGTGATCGCAAAAAAACTATAACTATACGTCTATGTCAAAGATAGAATGGACAGAGAAAACTTGGAATCCAAGTATAGGTTGTAACAAAGTATCCCAAGGCTGTAAAAATTGCTATGCGGAAGTGATGGCTAGAAGATTGCGGGCAATGGGTAATAAAGATTATAAAGATGAATTTGAGTTTAAGGTTTTGGAGCATAGATTAGAGCATCCTATTAAACGAAAAACTTCTACAGTATTTTTTGTAAATTCAATGAGCGACTTATTTCACGAACAAATGCCTTACTCTTTTTTAGATAAAGTTTTTGACGTCATGAGACGGACTCGTCAGCATACGTATCAAATTTTGACAAAAAGGGCTGAGAATCTTTCGGACTATTGCAAGGGTAGACAAATACAATCAAATATATTTCTGGGTGTTACTGTAGAAAATAGACTAGCCTTAAAAAGAATGGAAATTCTAAAACAACTTAAATGCAACAAATTTCTGTCTATAGAACCGTTACTGGAAGATCTAGGTGATAATCTAGATTTCAGAGGAATCCATTGGATAATTGTAGGAGGCGAAAGTGGACCTAAAGCAAGAATAATGAAAAAACAATGGATAGAACGAATAAGAAGTGCTTGTCTAACGCAAGGAATTCCTTTCTTTTTCAAACAGTGGGGGGCATATGGAGAAGATGAAGTAAAAAGAAATAAAAAAAGTAACGGTAGATTGTTAGATAACAAAGAATACAATCAAATACCATCACTGCTCAGACATAGAAGATGCGAAGTATAAAGTAGATAAAGCAACAATCAAACTCAATGATGCTTTTTATGGCGGGTAAGTGAGTTATTAGCCGTTAATCTCCTTTTGCCGAAGGGAGCCATTGTCAGCCATGAGGTATAAATATAAGAATAAAATCAGTGTACTGGTGTTATAACATACTCACATGGGTTGCTATACTAACTATACCTCTACATGTAGGCAAGTAGATAAACTATTGGTTTAGTACGTTGATCAATAAGGTTATCATAGTTGCGAAAGTACCACCTGTTATAACGACTAATAAACCCATCCCCCAATACAATGGGTTGATTTTTGAATCTATTTTTGAATCTAACAGTTCCTTAACGTGATTTATATTCTGTTGCAGGTTCTTCTCAAGATTATCTATATCTTTCTTAAGATTATATATATCCTCTTTAGTAGCTAGACCTTCCTGCATGTTTTTGTAAGTAATAGCCATTTTTTCTGCTTGCTCTTGAGTAAAGCCAACATCCACAAATTCTTTACTTAATTCTAAAGTGTCTACTGTAGATAACATTGTAATAACCCCCCTTACTAGTACGAATTATATACTTTTATGTCGCGTTTATATATACTTAAACGTATGTTTTAAATATACCATACCTTCGCCGTACTAGCTCCCTTTTTGGTTTTCAAGTATTAAAGCTATTAAAAAACCAAAATGATCACGCATTGTGAAAAATAGTCAGTAGCTATGTTGATCTATAAAAGAGCTAGAAATCTATCAAAGATGTATTCACAGTCGTGAGGACCGGGCGATGCTTCACAGTGATACTGAATTGTTGTTATCGGCAGATGGGTTGCCTATACTAACTATACCTCTACATGTAGGCAAGTAGTAGATAAACTATTGGTTATTATGAGTTTATCAAGAGGGCGGTTAAAAGACTAATTATTGCAGCAAATCCTAAACCAAACATCCAATACAATGGTTTGATGCGTGAATCTAGCAGTTCCTTAACGTGATTTATATCCTTATTTATATCTTTCTTAAGATTATCTATATCCTCTTTAGTAGCTAGACCTTCCTGCATGTTTTTGTAAGTAATAGCCATTTTTTCTGCTTGCTCTTGAGTAAAGCCAACATCTTCAAATTCTTTACTTAATTTTAAAGTGTCTACTGTAGATAACATTGTAATAACCCCCCTTATATAGGCAAGTAGATAAACTATTGGTTATAGTAAGTTGATCAATAAGGTTATCATAGTTGCGAAAATACCACCTGTTATAACGACTAATAAACCCATCCCCCAATACAATGGGTTGATTTTTGAATGTAGCAGTTCCTTAACGTGATTTATATCCTTATTTATATCTTTCTTAAGATTATCTATATCCTTCTTAAGATTATCTATATCCGTATTTATATCTTTCTTAAGATTATCTATATCTTTATTTATATCTTTCTTAAGATTATCTATATCCTCTTTAGTAGCTAGACCTTCCTGCATGTTTTTGTAAGTAATAGCCATTTTTTCTGCTTGCGCTTGAGTAAAGCCAACATCTTCAAATTCTTTACTTAATTTTAAAGTGTCTACTGTAGATAACATTTTGTAATAACCCTCCTTACTAGTACGAATTATATACTTTTATGGCGCGTTTGTATATACTTAAACGTATGTTTTAAATATACCATACCTTTGCCGTACTAGCACCCTTTTTGTTTTTCAAGTATTAAAGCTATAAAAAAACCAAAATGATCACGCATTGTGAAAATAGTCAGTAGCTATGTTGATCTATAAAAGAGCTAGAAATCTGTCAAAGATGTATTCACAGTCGTGAGGACCGGGCGATGCCTCACAGTGATACTGAATTGTTGTTATCGGCAGAGAGGTGTGTTCTAATCCTTCTACTGTTTGGTCGTTTAGATTAATATGTGTGATTTGCCAATCTGAGGGTAAAGAATTACGCTCTACTGCGTAGCCATGGTTATGTGCAGTTACATAAACCTTACCTGTTTGCAAGTCTTTAACAGGTTGATTGCCGCCGCGATGACCAAATTTCAGTTTAAAGGTTTCGGCGCCAAAAGCACGTGCAAGGATCTGATGTCCAAGACATATGCCTAGTATAGGCAAACCTTTGTAGGCGAGCGACTTAGCAGTATTAGCCGCTTGAGGCACAAGTGCAGGGTTACCAGGACCAGGCGATAAAATAATGCCATCGGGATTTACCGATATAACTTCTTCTACAGTTGCGTTCATTGGAAGTACTACTACATCACAGTTGCGTGCTTTTAGAGAACGTAGTATGTTCAATTTTACTCCATAGTCAATAACCGCCACTTTTAAACTCCGATATTTTACACATGCCGACTCTTTTAGTTGATAGTAACGTTTGCGTATATCTTCAATAACACCTTCTTGCCCGTTGCCCTGCCAGATGTATGTTTTAGTTGTTAGTGTTGCTTTAGAGATGACGTTTTCAGTATCATATCTAGGTGTGTTAGATAAAATATCTTGTGCGGCTTTGTAGTCAGGGTTAGAGGTGAGTAACCCCATTACTACTCCATGTTTACGGAGTCTCTTAACAAGTGCCCTTGTATCTATTCCTGATATTGCCGGGATACCGTTTGATACAAGGTACTCCTGTAAATTCCCTTGCGAATTTCTGTGACTGGGTTGATGAGTATAAGATCGCACAACAAGACCTCGTACTTGTATATTTAAAGATTCAATGTTATGCGTGTTTATACCGTAATTACCTATTATTGGATAAGTTAGTGTTAGTATCTGCCCTTGATAAGATGGGTCAGTAATCATCTCTTGATATCCTGTCATAGATGTACTAAAAACCACTTCGCCGACTGATTGTACATCAGCGCCTAACATTTGCCCTGCAAAGTGTGAGCCATCTTCAAGGAAAAGCCACATACTATTATATGAGTTATTTACGATTCACCTCCTCGTAATATGCTAGTTCACCGTTGCAGAATGTTGCTATAACCTTACCCCGCAGTTTCATACCTATTAAGGGGGTATTCACACTTTTTGAAGCAAAATGTTCTGGCTCTACTGTCCACTCTCTTTGAGTATCTACAATTGTAATATCTGCTGGCATGCCTTTAGATAAACTACCGCCTTGTATACCTAGTATAGAAGCAGGTTTACTTGTTAGACTACGAATCAGTTTAGATAGTGTTATTTCGCCTTTATGTACTAGTGTTACTGACAGAGCAAACGCAGTTTCTAGTGCGTTTATGCCCGGCGAAACGTTTACGAATGTACCTTCTTTTTCTAGTAGACTGTGCGGTGCATGGTCTGTAGCCAACGCATCGATCGTGCCATTGCCGAGTGCGTTTACAAGCGCTACTCTATCTTTTTGTGACCTGAGCGGTGGGTTCACTTTTGTGTTGGGGTCGTAGCTTTGTGTAGATACATACTCTACTGATTGCCCTCTGTTGCCCATGACCCAATCTTCGCTCATTGTGAGATGGTGCGGAGTTACCTCTGCGGTTACTCTAGCGCCTTGTAGTTTGGCGTCAGTAATATGTTTTAACGAAAGATACGAAGAAACATGAGGTATGTGGAGTTTACAATTTTCTAGTTGTGCAAGGTGAATATCTCTAATAACCATTATCGCCTCTGCTTCAGCAGGTGAGCTGGGCAAGCCTAGCTGAAAGGATGTATGTCCTTCGTGCATCACTCCATCGTTTACTAGGGCGGGATCTTCAGCGTGGTTTATTATAGGAAGATCTAAAAATGAAGCCACAGATAGTGCCAAACGCATTACAGCAGAGTTAGCTACAGCACTGCCGTCATCTGAGAAGCCTACAACACCCAGTTCGGCTAACTTATGCATTTGGGTAATCTCTTGTCCGTTGCGTCCTTTAGTAATGGCTGCTATAGGTAGAACTTTTACCAAATCTATCTCTTTTGCTTTCTGTGTAACATAGTGTATAACTTGGGGTGTATCCATAGGGGGTAGTGTGTTTGGCATTGCACATATGGTAGTAAATCCGCCTTTTGCTGCTGCTTGAATACCTGTTTTTATGGTTTCTTTCCATTCTTCTCCGGGCTCTCGCAGGTGGGTGTGCATATCTATGAATCCTGGGAGTATAGTCAATCCGTTAACTGGGAATTCCTGCCACCCTTCGCCTATATCGTTATAGGGTTCTATAAGGTCTAGGATATATCCGTTGCGTACTAGTATGCTCATCGGTTTATCTATATTTGATGCAGGGTCTAGAACATGCCCGCCGACTATTGCAAAAGAGGGTTTACTCATTCTAGTTTACCTTTGAGTAACTGACTAATAATAGCCATTCTGACAATAGTACCGTACCTAACTTGCTGATTAACACTGCAATTTGACGATCGGGCTACCTCAGGTGATATTTCAGCGTACTCATTTAAAGGTCCAGGGTGCATAACTATAGTGTTTGGTTTAGCAAATTTCTGAAGTCTTGCGGTATCAATACGGCAGTAGTGTTTATATAGACTTACGGGTAATCTTGATACACGAGGATGACGTTCTTGTTGCATACGCCAAACCATTACTGCATCACAATCACTTATAGCCTCTGCAAGCGATGATGCAATAAATGTGCCATTGAACCCAGATGAATTACTAACCTTGCTACCCAAACGCCAATGCTGTGGCAACAGAGGTTTTGGCGTAAAAACCTTTACGTTTACTCCGAATTTACGTAATCCAATAATATTAGAGCGTGCTGTTCTACAGTATAGAACATCGCCTACAATCGCTACCGTGATAGTATTATCCAGTCTTTTTAAAATTTGCTTTAGAGTAAACAGATCGGTAACGGTCTGTGTCGGGTGTGCATGTGAACCGTCACCTGCGTTTACAACAGGTACTGATAAAGTTTTAGCTGCAAAGTAAGGCGCTCCTGCATCTGGGTGACGTATCACTACCATATCAACGCCGTTACTTTCTAGTGTAGCTAGTGTATTTCTTATAGATTCGCCCTTTTTTAAACTTGCAAGCGATACAGGCAGATCCATCACATTTGCACCTAACATATTAGCAGCGTGTGTAAAAGCAAGCCGAGTGCGTGTACTTTCTTCAAAAAATAGAGTTGCCAGATGGTGCCCTGTCAGTACATGGAGTAATGAGTTACCTATTTCAATGCGCTTTAGTATAGTTTGGCTTAAGTTGAGTAAGTTATTAATTTCGCTCTTTTTTAATGAGTCTATATCAAGAAAATCTTCCTTATCTACATGTTGTTTAAGGGATATCACTGTATAAACACCATAGAGTTACTCTATTTATGAAACCTATTGAGTTTAAAGCAATCGGTCGGTATATCACTGTGCTGATCCATAACTAAGTCAGCTGCTGCTTTACCCAGTGCAGGTCCCATGGATATGCCTTTTCGCCCTGCACCAGTAGATACTACAAGCCCGTTTATACCCGATACAGTATCGATAATAGGTAGTCCGTCAGGCGTTATAGGTCTAAGACAAGCGGTATGCCTTGCTATTATTGCGTTTTGTAGATACGGAAACACTGATATTGCACTAGATAACACCTGTTCTCTCGCTTCCTGTGTAGGTAGTGCATTAAACCCCACACGCTCCTCGGTCGTACCTATCCACACAAGACCATCAGATTTTGACGAAGCATAGTTACTATTCCAAGTAAAGTTAAACGTTAAAGGATTGCCCGGTACTGCTAGGCGTAGTATTTGCCCTTTTAGCGGCACTACAGGTATCAATACTTCAAGCGTATCAATTAGCTGAGGCGACCAAGCACCAGCAGCTAAAACTACCGCATCACATAAGAATTTTTCACCATTCACTTCTACGCCTATAACATTGCGGTTTTTAGTAAGTATACGAGAAACCTGAGAGCGGTACATAACAGCACCTTTTATTTGAGCTCCATACCATAAGGAGAGTGTAAATTTGTAAGTATCTAACTGATAAGACTGACTATATAAAACACCGCCGAAACATTGTTTTGATACACGAGGCTCTATTTCTTTTATCTGATCGGCGTCAAGTAAAGTATCAGAATTGCTTATACGGGATTGTATATCCGCTAATTCTCGCTTGGAAAAAGCAAGAATTACAGAACTCTTTTGTATGAATCCGTAATCTATTCCACTCTGCTGTGGAAGCGTCGTTGATAGTTCATTGTGTAACTCAAATGAAGGGTTTATTATCCCTTCTTCCTGTTTTTGCCAACCTGTATCGGGTGATACAATGCCAAACGCAAGACCAGATGCATGATGTGCTATGCCATCTTTTTCAAAGAGGTTAACCTCTACTCCTCTATTAGCCAAATACCAAGCAGTGGCGCACCCAACAACTCCTCCCCCGATTACTACAACTTTTTTAATTATTACAATATCCTTTCTAAACCGTTCAGACGTCTACTGTATTAGTCTAACTATTACTGTTGGATACTCTACGTGTAGCATAAGATTGCTGATCTACGGCTGTGCGTCTGGCTACACCCGTTTGATAAGCTGCTTCTGCCACTGCGCGGGCAACATTTGTAGCAATTTTGGAATCAAAAACGCTGGGAATAATGAAGTCGTTCAGGAGGTTATGTTCTGGTATTATATTTGCTATTGCGTGTGCGGCAGCTATCTTCATTTGGTCGTTCACGTCAGAGGCGCGTACCTGTAAAACTCCCTTAAACAGCCCGGGGAAGCATAGCGAGTTGTTCACTTGATTCGCATAGTCTGTCCTTCCTGTTGCTATTATACCTACGTTACTTGGGATATATTCGGGCATAATTTCAGGTACAGGGTTAGAAAGAGCAAAGAGTATAGAGTTATCTGTCATTTGACTCACCATTTCAGTAGTCAGTAGATCAGGTCCAGCAAGTCCAAGGAAGAAGTCAGCCCCTTTTAGAGCATCACTCATAGAACCTTGAAAATCGCTAGGATTAGTATTTTCCGCAACCCACTGTTTAGTGTCAGTGTTATAAGTTCTATTTCTTGATATAGCACCTGTCCTATCAAAAGCAATTATATCTTTTACACCGTACTTTAAGAGTATTCTTGTACAAGCGACGCCTGCCGCACCTGTACCTGCAATTACAGTACGTAGAGATTCAGGTTTTCTATCGGTAAGTTTAAGTGCGTTTATTAAACCCGCTAGTACAACTACCGCAGTGCCGTGTTGATCGTCATGAAATACTGGTATATCTAGCTGTTCTTTCAGTTTTTCTTCAATATAAAAACAACGTGGTGCACTGATATCTTCCAAATTGATGCCGCCAAATCCGGGTGCGATAGCCTGTACAATAGTAATAATCTCATCAGGGTCTTGAGTATCTAGTACTATTGGCCACGCGTCAATACCACCAAATTCTTTAAAGAGCAAGGCTTTACCTTCCATAACAGGTAGAGCTGCCTTAGGACCTATATTACCCAAACCTAGTACAGCAGATCCATCACTGACAACAGCAACAGTGTGCCCCTTACCAGTCAGTGCCCAAGCAGCCTTAGGGTCGTTATGAATAGCCATACAAACACGTCCGACACCGGGTGTGTATACCTTGGACATATCGTCTCTGGTAGCCACAGGGTGTATAGAGTGCATACCTATTTTTCCACCTAGATGAACAAGAAAAGTAGCATCCGAAACTGTGCGTACATTAACTTCTGGGACAGCAGAGACAGCACTGACAATAACCTCACCGTGTTCTGAACTTAAGGTGTTAACTGTAAAATCTCTTGTAATTATACCGCGTGATACTAAAATCACATCAACTGCTGTAACATCACCGTTAGCGTGCCCAATGGCAGATGTTATTTTGCCTAGCATGCCCGGATAATTAGGATACTCTGCTCTAATAGTAAAACTATAAGATACACTCGGTTTTTGCATATCTCACTCCTTTATTATGTATTTATTTACATGTAACGAATATATTCAAATATAAGTTTAACGTATAGTTAAAGTGAAAAAGAGTATATAATTCAAAATAAATGAAAGACGTTAAACTAAAAACTGTAAAAGCACGCTTGACTCGTCGCGTAGATATAAACGAAGATCTATGGAAAATTTGGCTATCTACAGAAACCCCGTTTAAGTTCAAGCCGGGGCAGTACTGTACTATAGGTGTAGATGGGATTGAACGTCCGTATTCAATAGTTTCCTCGCCTCATGAACCTGAGATTGAACTCTTTATTGAGTTAGTACCACCTCCAGATGGCAACCTTACTCCACTCCTATACAACGTTCATGTAGGTCAGGAAGTTACACTAAGAAAGAGAGCAAAAGGCATTTTTGTATTTAAACCGCAGTTTAAATACCATCTAATGGTGGCAACAGTTACAGGAATTGCACCTTACGTATCTATGATACGCTGGCTTATCCACTCAAATGCTACTACCTTCGCCGATTACAATATACACGTACTAGAAGGTGCAAGTTATGTAGAAGAATTTGGTTATCACGATGAGCTATTGCATATCGCAAAAGAATATAAGAATGTATCTTTCTTGCCTTCTATAAGCCGCCCTGATGAAGATCGCAACAAAAATTGGAAAGGTGCCAAAGGACGCATAAACACAATTATAGAAGACTATATAACCAATAACAACCTACCACAACCCGAAACTGTAGTTTATGCATGTGGACACCCGCAAATGATACAAGATGTACACAATAAAGTAGAACGACTAAAATTCCACTTTGAAGAAGAACGTTTTTGGAAAGAGTAAATATTTATTCAACTTGAATACACTAGGACGACAAAAAATATTTATCAGTTTAAAAAGTAGAGGTAAAAAATGAACGAACGTATTGCATTTATCGGATTGGGAATTATGGGCAAGCCGATGGTTAGAAATTTGCTAAAGGCAGGGTATCAGGTAACAGCCTATGATTTGTACCAGAGTGCCATCAGCGCAGTTGAAAGCGACGGTGCACAATCAGCAAGTAGTGGTAGCATAGCATCTGCAAATGCAGACATCACTATAGTAATGGTGCAAGATAGCCCGCAGTCTAAGAGTGCAATCTTAGGTGAAAATGGAGTTTTGTCAGGCGCCAAGCCCGGTCACTTGGTTATTGATATGTCCTCTATAGCGCCGGGTGTTTCACAGGAATTAGCCTCTGAGTGCACAAAAAACGGCGTCAACTTTCTTGACGCACCCGTATCAGGCGGTGAACCAGGTGCAATAGCAGGCGAACTGGCAATAATGGTCGGTGGCAACGCACAAGACTTTGAAAGAGCAAAGCCTATATTCAATGTAGTGGGTAAGTCTTCGGTTTTATGCGGAACGCACGGTGCGGGCAATGTTACAAAACTAGCAAACCAGATAATTGTAGGTGCAAATATACATGCATTGTCCGAAGCCCTTGTACTAGCCACAAAGGCTGGCGTAGATCCTGAAACCGTTTTTCACGCCATAAAAGGCGGACTTGCAGGCTCTTCAGTTATGAACACAAAAGCACCGATGATGGTGTCGCGCAACTTTGCACCCGGATTCCGCATTGAGTTGCACTACAAAGATATAAACAACGCTATGCAAACCGCTAAAGAGCTAAATGTACCTCTGCAAGTAACGGCAAATCTACAACAGGTACTGACATCTTTAGTAATTGCAGGCGAAGGCGGTAATGACCACTCAGGTATCCTGCGATATGTTGAAAAACTCGCAGATGTTGAAGTTAAAACCATCAAAAGTTAATAATATACTTATCCTCTAACACAAGTAAGATTGCTGATAGCAATCTTACTTATCATGCATTGATTGGTAAAAGATATGTCTAATAGATCAATAAAAATTTCTGTACTCCATAACAATGACGATAATTTTGTGGAGATTTTGAGTGGATTATTGGAGAATATTAATGATACAAATCATTCTCATTATTTGAATACTATCTTACAAAAAAGTGAAAATTATTTACAAGGTTTATTCAAAGAAAATGAATATAAAGAATTTATTAAAGAAATCTCACATATCTACTCTATAAAAGAAAGAGATAATGTTATTAAAGAATTTCAAAAAATTTATTATAACTTTATTAAAGAAATAGAACAGAAAAAACATAAATCTAATCCTAGACTAAATGATTTTATAACAGATAAATCAAATACTAAAAAAATAATATGGGGAGACTGTTATGATATATTAAGAAAAATCAAAAGTGAGTCTATTGACTGCATGGTTACATCTCCACCTTATTATAATGCAAGAGAATATTCACAATGGACAGATATAAATAAATACTTTAAAGACATGGAGAAAATTATCAAGCAGTGCTATAGAGTGCTTGATAATCATAGAGTTTTTGTTTTTAATGTTGGTGATATATTTGACAATGACAATTTATATACAACTTCTGTTTGGGGTAAAAGAAGACTTCCACTTGGTGCTTATTTTATACAATTATTTGAAAAAGTAGGATTTACCTTTATTGATGATATAATATGGGATAAGGGAGAAGTGCAAAGTGAAAGACATAAAAATGGTGATAGACCTTATCCATTTTATCAATATCCAATGAATTGCTACGAGCATATTTTGATTTTTCATAAACATAGACTAGATAGAACAAGATACCCCTGCCCTATTTGTGGAACTCTAAATGTAAATGGTAATTCTTACACAGAAAAGGGATTAAAAAGCTGGGAATGTAAAAACACTGATTGCTTTGAAAGAAGTAAGTCAAATCGTGGGAAAAGATTTAGTGCAAAAACCTACAACACGCAGTCTATTGAAAAAAAGAAAGGCTCTGAAATTGATAAAGAATTTATTTATTTATGGCGAAGAGATATAAAAAAAATAAATCCAGTAATAAAAATAAACTGTAAAGGTGAAAACATTGCAGGGCATACAGCTCCTTTTCCTACAGAAATACCAGAGTTCGCAGTTAAAATGTTTAGTTATACAGGTGAAAAAGTTTTAGACCCATTTTCAGGGATTGGAACTTCTATAAAAGTAGCTTCTCAACTTGGCAGATTAGGAATTGGAATTGAGAAAGATTTGTCAATAAAAGATAGTGTTTATAAATTTGTTGATAAAAATAATCTTGATGAATTTAGTTTATGATGGAAAGCAGTGAAGATAAAAATAATCTTGTAATAGGGCTTTATGGCGAAATGCAACTTGCAACCTAAATAATTTTTCTTACTTAGATATTATTAATATTGATACTTAACTATATAGATCTATAATTAACGATCTTGCGGTTCTTCATCAATACGTTTTGATACCTCTTCAAGAAAGTCCTCTATATCTTTAGAGAAAATAGGTGCCTGCGGTACATTAGTGCCGCCTTGTTTATCATATGCTGATTCGCAATCTTTGATCAGTGCCTGAAGTTGCTTTTTATTACCTGTAGCGGCTGTTATTCGTTTAGAAAGCTGTTGTGCTTTTGTAGTTTCTTCAGGGTAGTCGTTAGGTAGCCCATAGAGTTCAGAGAGTGCCGAGAGCAAACAGAGTGAACCGATATAGTTATGTTGAATCTTTAAATAAAAAGGCAGGTGTACAGCAAGCGTTAAAGTTTCTATATTGTTAGCGCTTAGTCTATCTGTAAGCAGTGTAATGAGGGTTGAGGCGCCCTCATGGCGGCTGGGTTTGATTTCTAAATTACCAAAATGTGTAGGAGGATTCCAATTTGTAGCACGCCCTGTTACTATCAGTGGTCTGGTGTGTGGTACTTTATCATACATACTTCCTATAAGTATATAGCGAGTTACACCAAATGCCTTTAGTAGTTCAAATATAGAGTCGTTGAAATCTTCGCCAAAAGCGTTAGGCTCTAACACATATAGTAAAATAATGTCAGCTGCCTGTTGCATCTCTTTTGGTGCCCTTGCACAAAACGCTAGAGTGTTAGGTATTTCAACAATTCTTTTACCATTTGCGTACCTTTGTGTCGGACGGTATCTTGTATAATCATAGTACTTACTAGGTCTAGATAAAGCAGCACATTGCTCTGCTCTGTATAACCTAGCAAGCCTCTTCATCACATCAGAGCCGACATTGCCTACATCAAACCAAGGGCGTAACGACACTATACAGTGCGGTGATCTCAGCGGTGAAGCTGGTAGTTTAACTTCAAATTCTCCTGCTTGCATAACATTCCCTAATAATTGATTTTTTAAATTGTACAATTAAATAATAATCAATTATTAACTGTTGTAAGGAGGATATATGTCGTTCAAGATGGTTTTTGCACCACCTCAAACACCGATAATTATTAGCTGGGTAGAAAAGCTATGTGAGTTACTACCACACGGGGTATTTAAAACACCAAGTAATTACTACGAATTAGTTAAAGAGATAGCCGACGCCGACGCTGCATTCGGGAACATACAACCGCAAGCTTTGGCTTTGGCTCAGCGCATTAAGTGGATACAGGCACCAGCTGCAGCACCTCCAGCAGGATACTACTACAAACAGCTGATACAACACCCATGTACTGTTACAAACTTCAGAGGCGTCTATAACGACCATATATCTGCTCACATAATGGGTATGCTGCTTACTTTTGCAAAGAACTTACATATATACAGAGACCAACAGCGCCAAAAAGTATGGAAACCACTCAGCGCTGAGCAACATTCAGTGTTCCTACCGGAATCGGTAGCGCTTATAGTCGGCTTTGGAGGTATCGGCATGGAAACAGCACGACTATGTGAAGCGTTTGGTATGCAAATTATAGGCATAGATCCAAGAATCAACTCAATACCAGATACATCTTACGCAATATATACGCCTGAGAGATTGAATAGTTTATTGCCTAAATCTGACTTTGTAATACTTACAATGCCACATACACCAGATACCGAAAAAATGTTCAGTGCCGATAAGTTTTCTAAAATGAAAAAAGGTAGCTTCTTTATCAATATCGGCAGAGGCATGACTACACAACTAGAAGCTCTTACAGAAGCTTTACAAAACGGCACAATAGCAGGCGCAGGGCTAGATGTGTTTGAAGAAGAACCTTTACCACAATCTTCACCTTTATGGGGCATGGATAACGTTATTATCACGCCACATATTGCGGCACACGGTGGTAAAAATATAGAAGAACGCAAATTTAAAATACTCCTTACAAATATTGAGCGTTTTACAAACAATCTGGAATTAGTGAATATAGTTGATAAAGAAAAGTGGTTCTAAACTACTATCAGTTTTGTAGTAATTTAAAAGCATTTGGCAAATATTGAATAACATCGCTTGCAGACATTGCGAGTGTTCCTTTTTCGCTTGCTGCTATGCTACCTGATAAACCGTGTAGATAAACTGCAAGAGTGGCTGTATCAAAGGGTTTTTCTGGCATCTGTGCTAATAGCCCCGCCATTAGACCTGCGAGTACATCGCCTGTGCCTGCTGTTGCTAAGCCTGAGTTAGCCCAGTCTGTTACTCTTAATTCGCCTGTTGTATTTGCAATAATGGTTGCACTACCCTTTAGCACTACTATTTGTCTGAATATTTTTGCTGATTCTCTTGCTGTATGTAATCTATTTTTTTCAACTAACTCAACTGACTTTTTGGTCAGCCGTGCCATTTCGCCAGAGTGTGGCGTAAGTATTCCCGATATACTGGTTCGTTCATGCCATTTATAAATGTTTGCAATGTTGTTAATACCGTCTGCATCCAGCACTACAGGAGGTAAATTTGTGTCAATTACAAGATTCTGCAGGAATAGTCTAGTTTTTGTACAAGTCCCCAGACCAGGACCTATAAGTATTGCGTCACAGTGATTTAAATTTTCTACGACAAGCCTAGTTGATTTGTAAGGTTCTATGTGCCCAGCAGGATCCTCGGGTAACGAGTGCCATATAGCTTCTACAACACTACCTGCAACTTTATCGTACGCAGATGCAGGAACAGCGATATGGACAACACCTACTCCAGATCTAACAGCAGCAGATGCTGCTAGTACCGCAGCACCAAGGTAATTTCTACAACCAGCAACTATGAAGACACGCCCAAAAGAACCTTTATGTGAACTGTTACTGCGTATAGGTAAAAGCATAGATGCAAGCTCTCTATCAACCATTTCATTTGTTAAAGCAACTTCTGCAACAGCATCTTCAGGTATGCCAATATCCAATATTTGCATTTTTCCAACTGGAAATGTGCCAGAGCGAGATAAAACACCTATCTTTGCAAAACCTAGTGAGAGTGTTATATCTGCGGTTAAACCGTTGTTGTCAAACTCGCCTGTATCTGCATCAATACCTGTTGGAATATCTATTGCATAAACAGGTTTATTTTCTGCTTTGATGTATGCAAATATCTCTTTAAACCAGCCTGTTATAGGTCTTGCCTTACCCGTGCCTAAAACGGCATCGACCACGATGTCAGCTTTACGTAGTGAATCCAAAAAAAAGTGCATATCCTTATTATTGAGTAGGTATTGCACTTGTACACCACACTGTAAAGCAAGAGTATAGTTTATATCTGGTTTTTTCCTATCTGCGACTATGAAAACCTGCACATTTATACTCATGTTAGTTAATATACGCGATGCAACTAAGCCGTCACCTCCATTATTACCAGAGCCAACAATGAACAAGATAGACTTACTAGATACTTCTGTAACTCGCTTGCGAATAGCGTTGGCAACTGCAATACCTGCGTTTTCCATAAGCATATCCGTAGTAACACCGAACTTTTGTGCATTAGACTCTATACGGTGCATATCGTTTACTGTAACTGCTTTCATTGAATGATAGCAACTACGCTAGCTACAGCAACGGTTTTAGAGTGAGATAAGCTAATAGAGATACTGTTTATTCCAATAGCGGTTGCTACTTCACGTGCGTTACCGTATAGGATTATCTGAGGTGCTTTGCCTTTTGTACGAAAGACTTCAATACTTTGCCAAGGTACTCCTCTTATGCCAGTTCCCAGGAGTTTCATAACGGCTTCTTTGGCTGCAAACCTTGCTGCAAGCTGAGGCGGACGGTTTTTTGCAAACTGCCTCTCATGCTCAGTGAAGACCTTTTCAACAAAACGCTTAGGATAACGCTCTATTATACCTGCTATGCGTTCTATTTCTATAACATCTATACCTGTAGTAACCCGCATTTACTATCCTTTCCTTATCAAATACAAATATATAATAAGTATATATCAGTAGACCTATAAATACTTTTTAAACATTTTCAAGCTTACTAATATTTAACGTAATAAACGAGCCATAAACGTTTTATCAAAGATGAGAATATAACAATTTGAATATAGTAAATAAAATAATAGATGGTAAGGCAATAGCATCTCGTATAATTTCAGATTTAAAAAAGGAAGCTGATAAGGTAAGGGATATTCTTAATCGTCCTCCTTCGTTAGCGGTGTTGCTTGTAGGTGGGCATCCTGCCTCACTTTCTTATGTAAAATCTAAAGAGCGGGCATGTAAAAGGGCGGGTATAACAACTGAAATAGTACGAATGTCGGAGAGTGCAACTCAGGCAGAAGTAGTCTCAAAAGTGTTAGAACTCGGTTTTAACAAAGAAACTGATGCAATACTCGTACAGTTACCGTTACCTTCACATATTGACCAAAAAGCCGTAATAGATACACTTCCACCTCTTAAAGATGTAGATGGTCTACATAGTGAAAACGCGGGGTTACTCCTGCAAGGGAATCCTCGTTTTGTACCCGCTACACCTCTTGGATTACTGAGAGTTTTACAAGAAAGTAATATTACAGTGTCAGGGGCAAACGTAGTAATTGTAGGACGTTCTCATTTAGTTGGTATGCCTTTAGTACCTTTGCTCGCAGCGAGGGGTATAGATGCTACAGTTACAATATCACACACAAAAACCAAAAATCTGACATCTTACACCAAAGCTGCTGATATCCTTATAGTTGCTGCTGGCAAACCTGCTATAATAAACGGTAGTATGGTAAAACTTGGTGCAACGGTTTTAGATGTCGGTATAAACCGTATATCTGACCCGAAAACTCAGCGGGGTTATAGAATTGTTGGAGATGTAGAGTTTAAAGAGGTATCAAAAGTTGCACATGCAGTTACTCCAGTACCCGGTGGAGTAGGTCCTATGACTGTAGCCATGTTAGTACATAATGTTATTCTAGCATCCAAGCTAAGAACCAAAAGCGATATTACACCAATATTAAACGTATATAATTTAGTAGAATTGCTATAGAATATATATAGTTTACTAAATTAGGAGATAACGCCAATATATAATCTAAGATACGATCAAGAAACATCTGCTCAAATGCTAGAGCTCTATCGCAAGATGTATTTAATACGTAAGTTTGAGGAGGCATGTGCAGAAAATTATACAAAAGGTCATATAAGAGGCTTTTTGCATCTTTATATTGGACAAGAAGCAACAGGCGTAGGTGCTGTAGCCGCTATAGAAGCTAAAGACTATATTGTTACTCACTATCGGGATCACGGGCATGCACTGGCACGGGGATTAGATGTGAACAGGACTATGGCAGAGCTTTTTGGCAAGAGAACTGGGCTCAGCAAAGGTAAAGGTGGTTCTATGCACTTGTTTGATGCTGGATTGCGTTTTATGGGCGGACACGCAATAGTCGGTGGACACTTCCCGCTCGCCGCAGGATTAGCCCTATCACAGCAGTACAATAATGAAAAAGGTATAACCGTAGTGTTTTTCGGCGACGGGGCTGTAAATCAAGGCACATACCACGAAACTATGAACCTCGCAGGAATATGGAATCTGCCTCTACTCTTTTTCTTAGAAAACAACGAATACGGCATGGGATCCGCAGTTCATAGAGTTCACTCTGCTAAAGGAGACTTTTCAAAAAGTCCAACAGCATATAATATAAAATACGACAGGGTAGATGGTATGGATGTGATTGCGGTAAAACGTGCTACTCAAAAAGCAATTGAATACATCAAAGCCGAAAAAGCACCCTACTTCTTAGAAGCAAAAACATACCGATTCCAAGGGCACTCCCTAGCTGACGGTGAAAAATACAGGTCAAGTGAAGAAGTTTCACAAAAGAGAAAACTAGACCCTATTGAAACTTTTAAGACTAGCCTCACGGTTCAACGCATCGCTGATCAAAAACAGCTAGAAAATATCCGTAACGAAGTAGATAAAATAGTTAACGACTCTGTAGAATTCGCATTAAAAAGCCCAGAGCCAGATACGAATGAGCTATTTGATGACATACTTGTGCAAAACCACTAAAAATATGGGAAAAGTCTATAACAAGAATGATTGATTAATGATTAAAGATTTTAAAACTGCGATCTCTTAAAGTAGTAGTCGGTGCTAAATGATACAAAACATAACAATTAGAGAATCTATAAAATTAGGGTTAAAAGAAGCAATTGAAAACGACCCCCGAGTATTTATCATGGGCGAGGACGTTGGTTCTTACGGCGGGGCTTACTCTATAACTGACGGATTTTTGAAAGCGTACGGCGAAAAACGTATCAAAGATACACCTATTTCAGAAGCCTGCTTTCTTGGCGCTGGTGTCGGAGCAGCTGTTGGTGGGCTACGCCCTATTGTAGAACTTATGTCAATCAGCTTCCTACTAACAGGTATAGATCAAGTGGTGAATATGGCTGCTAATATACGTTATATGTCGGGTGGACAGATTCAGGTGCCTATGGTGATACGCGCCCCCACAGGCGCAGGTGTTCAGCTAGGTGCTACGCATTCACACAGTTTTGAAACTTGGCTAGCAGAAGTTCCGGGGCTTAAGTGCGTATGCCCTTCTACTCCTCACGATGCGCTAGGGCTTTTGCGTTCGGCTATCGCAGATGATAACCCCGTGTTTTTTGCAGAACCAGCATTACTGTACGGCACGCGAGGCAGCGTTGACCCTGATGACTGCTTTGTACCTATCGGTAAAGCTGACATCAAACAGCAAGGCGATGATATTACGCTTGTTTCTTACGGCGCAGGTATGCCGATAATCAATAACGCAGCCAAGATACTCCAACAAAAACAAGTATCCTGCGAGATTGTTGATCTTAGAAGTCTAAACCCTTTAGATATAACTACAGTTTCTGAGTCTATACAGAAGACAAGCAGAGCTGTACTTGTGGATACACACAGAAAAAACGGCGGGATAATGGCAGAACTATCCGCACAAATACAAGAAGATATATCAGATTATTTAGATGGACCAATAGTACGTATAGGCTCACAAAATACACCATGGCCGTATAGCCGTATATTAGAGCAAAGCTCAATGCCTCAAGACACAACTGTAGTAGAAGCAATAGAAAACGCTTACGGCATCTAATAAATTTATCAGTTATTATAGTGTACAAAGTTGAATAATAAAGTGTCAAATCCCAAAAAATGAAATAAAGGAGAAAAATGCATACTGTTACGATGCCCTCAATGGGTGCAGATATGGTGGAAGGAACAATAGTTGAATGGATTAAGTCCGAAGGAGATGAGGTTAAAAAGGGCGATAAGATCGCCGAAATACAGACCGATAAAACAGTGCTACAAATAGAGTCGTTCTATGAAGGTATAATTCATAAAATACTAGTTAGTACTGATACAACTGTACCAGTCGGTACGCCTATAGCACTTATTGGACAACCAGATGAAAAAGTGGAATCGTTGCCCTCTGATACACAAGTATCTGCCCAACCTACCACTCAGGAACAGCCCGAACCCGTATCTGAGCCAGTAGAAACTAGAGCAAATACGGAAGAAAAACGGTCGCCCACAAAAATAAAGCCACCGAGCAACGTTCCAGCTTCGCCTATAGCAAAAAGAATTGCCCAAGAGCACGGTATAGATATTAATACCGTTCATGGCACTGGTCCACGCGGTAGAGTAACCGAAAGAGATATAAACGCCTTTATAAGAGGTCTACATCATCCTAAGGCAGATCCAGTTGTAGTAAAAATTGCCCAAGAGCACAATATAGATATTGATACCGTTAAGGGCACTGGTCAGCGAGGGAGAATAACTGAAAAAGATATACGCGCCTTTATACGGGGACCACAACCTGAAAACGTAGATATTATTGCAGCACGAGTTGCCAAAGAGCACGGTATAGATGCTACAACCATTAAAGGCACTGGTCCGCGCGGTAGAGTAACTGAGAGAGATGTACTCGCCTTTCTGCGAAGTCAGCAACCTACGACATCAGATGAATCAAGTTCTAAAACTATTACATCCATAGAACCCCTGTCTGATCTGTCTGATGTGACTACCACGAGTTCTAGTGAGTCAAAACCGATAAAAACATCAAAAACAAATACAAGCTCAGGCAGTTCTACAATACCGCTTACACGCATGCGCAAGTCTATTGCAAAAATTACCTTGCAAAGTAAAACCCAAATACCACATTTTTACGTAAGTAGAGATGTGACTATGAATAGCGTAGTATATCTGAGAAAAAGCATCAATAATATCCTATCGGATAACGGTGATAGTAGAAAATTATCTATAAACGATATGGTACTGAAAGCGTGTGTATTATCGCTTGAAAAGTACCCTAAATGGAATTCGCAGTATCAAGATGGTCAATTACTACAACCACATAACATAAACATAGGTATCGCAGTGGGGCTAGATGACGGTGTGATAGTACCAAGTATATTGAATTCACAAAATATGTCGCTTGTAGAACTATCTGGAGCTGCTAGAGACTTGACCAAACGGGCAAGAGGCATAGGAGGCACTCTCAGCACAGAGGAGCTAACACAAGGCACTTTTTCAACTTCAAACCTCGGTATGCTTGGTATAGACTCCTTCTCGGCAATTATTCTACCACCACAGTCTGCAATATTGGCTATCAGTGCTATCGTTTCCAAACCAGTGGTAGTCAAAGGAGCAGTTATTATACGTGACATTATGAATATAACACTCTCAGCTGACCATAGGGTCGGTGATGGCGTAGAAGCAGCGTTATTTGTAAATGAAATAAAGAACAAATTAGAGGATCCTTTACAATTACTAGATAATATATCGTAAAACAACAATTACGCTACTGTATCTATTGAACGTATATATTAAACGTTGGCTTATTCTCAACAAGAAAAAAACTTACTGCTTAGCCACTTTACTAACTGTGATGAACCTATATTTGCGATAAAAAATCTACCTGAGGTTATCAAAGCTTCTCTTTTTGCACGCTATTCACGGACTCATAAACCACTGCGACGACTCTTTCTTGATGAATTTATAAAATACTCATCACAGAATGCACAAGATGCAACAATGCACGGTATCGGAATAGCCGATTCACAAACTAGGGCACAAAACTTTTTTGAACGAGTCTTTGTCGAGTACGGAGATGATTCAGTAGCACAATTAGGTGGTGCACACGTAGCATGTGAACAAGTATCTAGTATAGCCGCAAAAGCACTAGAATGGGGCAGACTAGCAGCATACCTTGAACAATCCACACGCTACCTTAAGTTTGATAAAAAGATAAACGGACGGTATAGGTATAAAATTCCACCTGAATTAAAACAGTATTCGGGTTTAACTCAAGAATACTGTACACAAATGGATAGTATATTCAATTCTTACTCGCAAGTGTTAAATGCATGTATAAATTACTATAATAAAACTTTGTTAGAAGATAAAAATCCAACACCTATTATGGCATCATCCATCAGAGCCAAGGCATGCGATATAGCAAGAGAACTACTACCCACATCTACAACCACAAATGTAGGTATATTCGCAAGTGGACAAGCATTTGAGATGGCTTTGGTTCGTTTGCGTTCACACCCGCTTAGCGAAGTACGACAATATGGAGATGCAATATTAAAACAACTACAACAAGTTATCCCATCGTTTGTCAAACGAACAAACTTAGAAAACAGAGGTGCTTTGTGGTCTAAATACCTCTCTGATGTACAAAGTGCTATGCAAATAAAGTCTGTCCAATTTAGCAATAATTATATAAAAAACATATCTACAACACCTTACAGAGTAGCTCTAACAGATTGGGATACCAATGCAGAAGCAAAACTAGTATCCGCTATTGTGTACCCGTTTTCAAACCTCTCAGATGATAAGATAATGAACATGGTTAACCACATGAGCCAAGAAGAAAAAACAGACATTATAAAAATTTACTGCGGCAACCGAGTAAACCGACGTAATAAACCCGGCAGAGCTTTTGAAAGAATTAACTACAGATTTGACATACTAAGCGATTACGGGACATTCCGCGATCTACAACGCCACCGAATTATGACTATTGAATGGCAACTACTCTCACCACTAAACGGCTTTGCACCAACCCCAGAAATAATAGAAGAAGTTGGTAAAAAAGAAGTATGGAACACAACAGTAGAACGCTCTTATAATCTCTGGGAGAAACTTCATAGCCAGTTTGGTAAGCAAGTAGCCCAATATGCTCTGCTCTTTGGACACAACATCCGCTACTCAATGCAAATGAACGCTAGAGAAGCCATGCATATAATTGAACTACGCACTACTGAGCAAGGACACGACAAATACCGTAAAATATGTTTACAGATGTACAAGTTAATAAAAGAACAAGCAGGGCATAAGGCAATAGCAGATGCGATTAAATTCGTGAATCACTCTGCAAGCTCGCAGTTACCAAGGATAAAAGCACTCCAACATGCACATAAAATGCAAAATAGCGAATCAGATCGGTTAAATAGGTAATTGGAATTTTTAGAGACAATAGTACTTGGCATTATTCAAGGTCTTACGGAATTTTTACCTGTCAGCTCATCTGGACATCTCCTAATCGCATATCACATATTCGGCTGGGAGGACAAAGGCGTAGAGTTTGATATAGCCGTCCATGCTGGCTCACTCTTATCTCTGCTTTGGTACTTTAAAAACACATGGATATCACTGCCAGCCTCTCTTATATCTAATAGAAAACGATGGCTTGATCGTAAAGCAAGCTTATCCGAACGTAAAATAATCTTTGTACTTTTAGTAGGCACATTACCGGCGGCTTTAATCGGTGTTATTGCACTGCCTTTACTTGACGACAATTTACGAACACCGCAATGGACAGGATGGGCTTTTATCGGCACTGGTATATTGTTACTATCTACCCAACTACTTCCAAGATTTAAACACAACGCAACTGACGAAGTAAGCTATAAGCAAGCCGTTGTAGTAGGCTTATCGCAGGCGATTTCGATAACGCCAGGGATCTCTAGATCTGGGATAACTATAACTGCAGGCGTGTTTAGCGGGCTAAGCAGACGTCATGCTACTGAGTTCTCATTTATGTTAGCGATGCCCATAATAGCAGGCTCTGCCCTGTTCACAGCAGTCGGCATAGATAGTAACTACAAAATAGAAGATTGGCTAACTACCATCATCGGATTTTTTGTATCTTTCGTAGTTTCACTAGTTACTATAGGCTTAATGGTTCGGTTTGTGCAACGTATCGGGTTGGCACCATTTGGGATATACGCTACTCTTATCGGTATACTGATATTAGTATTTCTTGCCTGAAATCCTACTTGAGTAGTTTCTTTGGAATTGAACAAAATATATCTTATGGACTGTATAGAGGGCATGGCAAATGTTCTGCCCCCTAAATGTGTGG
This sequence comes from Dehalococcoidia bacterium, assembly GCA_964274945.1. GTDB lineage: Bacteria > Chloroflexota > Dehalococcoidia > Lucifugimonadales > Lucifugimonadaceae > CAXXBX01. The sequence goes on from CAXXBX010000034.1 coordinate 435,679, forward strand.
ATATAATTGTTACTTCACCGCCTTACAACATCGGTGCTAAATACAGCATGTATAAAGATAACCTCCGATATACTGACTATTTAAAGTGGATTTACCAATTTGGCAAGATATGCGGGCGTGTACTAAAAGATACAGGCTCGGTATTCTTTAATGTTGGTGATACATTCAGTAATCAATTCAAGGCTTTTGAAACCGCAAAGCAGATATCTAAAACCTTGAAATTACAAAATACAATTCATTGGATAAAGGCAATTTCTATAACTGACCATAATATAAGTGCAGGTCATTTTAAACCTGTGAATAGTGAGAGGCTTTTAAACAACTGCCATGAGTATATCTTTCACTTTACAAAGAGTAATGATGTAAAGTTGGATAAATTATCTATCGGAGTGCCTTATGCAGATAAATCCAATATAACACGTTGGAAACAAAGTATAAAAAAAGGCGATAGACGCGATAGAGGGAATGTATGGTTTATTCCTTACAAAACAGTTCATACTCAAAAAGAACACCCTGCTGCTTTTCCTGCAGAATTGCCCGAAATGTGTATAAAACTGCACGGATACAATAAACACACAGTAGTACTAGACCCCTTCGTTGGATGTGGCACAACAATCGCAGTAGCAAAGCAGTTAGGATGTCAGTTTATAGGTTTTGAAATAGACCCTAACTATTTAGAGATATCTAAGAAAAAGGTAGGCATAACAAGCACCTCTCTTTAAATGTATATATAGGGTTTGTTGATACTATCAGTGCCAAACCCCTCTTTTGAGCTGTTTTATGTTTTGTGCGATCTCGGGGTTTTGTGCTGCTTGAGGCCACTCACCGCGTAGAACAGATGCCACCTGTTGCGAAGCACGCTCCCTACAGAGCCATTCAGAACGGCTTGAGGCACCTGCAATATGAGGGGCACATATCACGTTTGACATACTCAGCAGCGGATTATCTGGTTGCACAGGTTCTTGCATAAATACATCAAGCCCGGCCCCTGCTATTTGTCCGTTATTAAGAGCATTGATTAGTGCTTGCTCATCTACTACGCCACCTCTACAGACGTTAATGAAATATGCACTTGGCTTCATTTGGTCAAACTGTTCTTTACCAATGAACTTGTTTGTTTCTTTGTTAAGCGGTACTATAACAGTAACAAAGTCTCCTGAAGCAAAGGCATCATTTATATTGTTAACTCTTTTGAGTCCGTATTCTTCAATAATCCACTGCGGAACATAAGGGTCATAAACAGAGATATCCATACGCCAGCTGTTCATCTTCCTTGCTAATCTGCGTGCTATGTTGCCAAAACCTATAAGAGATAACGAGCATTCGTCTAGTGGCTTTATAGGGAGATAATTTGCACGTTGCCATAGTCCGTTTCTCATATCCACTGTTGATTGAACTACCGCACGGTTAAGTGCAAGTATAAACGAAGCAGCTTGATCCGAGACTTCCTCTGCGCACATACCCGCTGCGTTTGTAAGAATTATATTCTTACTATTTATTGTGTCCATATCAATGTGGTTAAAACCGTGCGAGTAAACAGCAACAACCTTACATTTTGCCATTGCGTCAATAATAGGTTTTCTGCCCCAATTGCCACGCATCATTACAGCATCGGCATCTTTGACCAACTCCATAGCTTCGCCATCGCTACTTGGACTTGATTGCACAATATCTACATCCAAGTCAGCAAACGCTCTGTTTTCATGTGTCAGAGGATCATTCTCAACACCTAATACAACAATTTTGAATTTATCCAATTTATTCTCCTATTCTAAAGATATCAACAAAACCAACGTATAAATACAATGCTACAATAAGTATAATATCAGTATTAAGAGTAATAAACGTATTAAGATTATTGAAATTAAAAGCAGGAATAATTAATGTAACAGGGTATGCAGGTGCTGAAGTTGCGCGGATATTACACAATCATCCTAAAATTGCAGTAGTATCTGCAACAGGGCGCACGCACGCTGGTAAGATGCTATGCGAACTCTTCCCACACTTATCTGGCACGAAGATCCGCATAGGCACAACGTTAGATAGTTCACTGGACTGTGTATTTTCAGCACTACCTCATACCGTAAGTGCTCAAGCACTAAAGCCATTTATAGCAAGTGGATTACCATGTGTTGACATAAGCGCCGATTTTAGGATAAAAGACCCTTTGACTTACAAAAAATGGTACGGAGTTCAACACAATGATCCAAAAGCGCTAAAAGAATCAGTATATGGGTTACCAGAATTCAGTAAACAACGCAAGAAAGATATAGCCTCTTCTAAGATTGTGGCTAATCCAGGTTGCTTCCCTACAGGTGCTATATTGGGTTTAGTACCAGCACTGACACACAATATTATAGATTCGCATATAATCAACGACTCAAAAACGGGTATATCTGGCGCAGGGCGAACTGCAAAAATAGATTATGGTTTCTCCGAGCTAAACAATAACTGTCGATCTTATGCACTTGATGGACATCGTCATAAACCAGAGATTGAACAGGAGTTATCGCTTGTAGCATATAAGAATAACGTAAATATCACTTTTGTACCGACGCTTGTACCTATGACACGAGGCATACTTGGTACATCTTATGCCAAATTCAAAAGCGATATATCTGCCTTAGATGTACAAAAATTGTATACTGAATACTACCAACAAGAACCGTTTATAAGGGTTGTTAATGAACCACCTTCAACAAAGCAGGTATTTGGTTCCAACGAATTGCATATCTACGTTACTGTAGATAGTTCTAGCGGTGTACTTGTATCTATAACCGCTTTAGATAATTTAGTAAAAGGTGCTGCGGGTAGCGCTGTACAAAACATGAACCTTATGTTAGGATTTGAGGAGTCTTTAAGCTTGCAATATTTACCTATTTTCCCTTAGAATTGAAATAGTATTTTAAAATGCCCCGTTGGTGTAGCCTGGTCTAACACGCCTCTCTTTCAAGGAGGAGAGCACCGGTTCGAATCCGGTACGGGGTACCAATATCTAAAACTGATCTATATGGACTTTAATAGAGTCGGTTTTTTTATCGTAAGCACTTGCAAAACCTTTCATAATATCTTTTAAACTGTATCTGTGTGTAACGATACTTCTAAAAGGAGATTTGCCATTGGCGAGTAACCCGATGGCTATATCAAAATCGTGTAGCCCGTCTTTGTTTGAGTAGCATACTGGTAGCAGCAGCCTTACTTCCTTTAGCATTGGATAAAGAAAATCAAATTCTACAGGACGGCGGAATCCACCAACTATAACCACTTTACCTAAGGATCGTGCACATAATACAGCCTGTTTTAGTGTAGTGCCTTTAGTTCCTCCAACAGTTTCTAAAACAACATCTGCCCCTCTGCCATCGGTTACATCTTTGACTGCACTTTCCAGTTCGCCTGTTTTATCACTTACAACTTTATCGGCGCCCATGTGGGCTGCTGCCTCTGCTTGGTGTCTGTACCTTGCGGAGGCTATAATTCGCTTTGCTCCAAACGCTCGGGCAACAAGAATTGCAGACAAGCCGATAGTGGCAGAACCTACAACCGCAACCGTTGCCCCTGCTTGAAATTCGGCAAAGCGTAGGGCATGAACACAAACGGCAATTGGCTCTACAAGTGCACCGTCAGTCCAATCCATATTATCTGAGAGGGCGAAAAACCCTGCAGGTTTGCGAGTAATATACTCCGCAAAGCCACCTCCTGTATCTTCACTACGGTTTAAGCAGTGACGAAATTCACCAAATCTACAGTAAAAACAGTCATTGCATGCTAAGCCTGCACCTATAATTTCAATAGCAACGCGGTCACCGACATTAAACCCGCTTTTATCGTTTTTAGGGAGTTCCACAATTTCACCCGCTAGTTCATGACCCGTAGCTACACTTTGTTTTGTAGTGCGTTCATTGGTCATATGTAGATCCGAGCCGCATATACCAGTACAGCGGACTCTAACCAGCGCGGCACCCGGGAAAAGTGTCGGCAAAGGAGTTTCCCGAACAATATAGTTCTGTTGCCCGTTATCTAGAGCGGTTATCATGTTTTGGTTCATACTTGAATACACTTATGTACTTTCTTTGTTTTGTATAAAATTTTATAAGCCTACTATTATTAAGAACAATAGTAACATATAAGTGTGCGGTTAGGATGCTTTATTTGCGTGAGTTATAAATGTTAAACCTTGTTGATTCTTATCCACCACAATGGTATCCCCTTTTGTTATTTCTCCGGACAGTATTTTCATAGAAATAGGGTTTTCAATATGTTGCTGAATAGTTCGCTTTAGAGGGCGGGCACCATACATTTGGTTAAACCCGTTTTGTGCAATCCATTTAAGAGCAGGCTGAGTAGAGTTTAAATTTATTCCTAATATATTAATACGTTTGGTTACTTCACGTAAAAGTTTTTCTACTATTTTAAGAATTTCTTGTTCTTCAAGCAGTTCAAAAATTACTATTTCGTCTACTCTGTTGAGGAATTCAGGACGAAAGAAGGTTTTTAAACTATCTTCAACTTGGGATTTAATCTTTTTGTTGTTTTGTACACTATTACTATTAGCAAAACCTACTTGCGGTGTGTTTATAATATCCGATCCTATATTAGAGGTCATTATAACTAACGTATTTCTGAAGTCCACGGTACGCCCTTGTGCATCGGTTAGACGCCCGTCGTCTAAAACTTGTAGGAGTAGATTAAAGATTTCAGGATGTGCTTTTTCTATTTCGTCAAATAGTATAACGCTAAAAGGTCTGCGTCTTACTACCTCTGTAAGTTGTCCGCCTTCTCCATATCCTACATATCCTGGTGGTGCCCCTATAAGTCTGGAAACGGTATGTTTTTCTTGGTACTCAGACATATCTATACGTACCATATTTTCCTCGTCATCAAACAAGAATTCAGCAAGTGAGCGTGCAAGTTCGGTTTTGCCAACGCCTGTCGGACCTAAGAATATAAATGAGCCAATGGGTTTCTTAGGTTCTTTTAAACCTACACGTGCACGGCGAACTGCGTCAGCGACAGCAGTAACCGCAGCTTCCTGACCAATTACGCGTTGCCTAAGACGCGACTCCAAATTCACCAACCGCATTCGTTCTGCTTCTACAAGGCGAGTTACAGGAATGTTTGTTCGTTCAGATATAAGTGTTGCAATCACTTCTGCAGTAACCGAATCGGGTAATTTGGACTCTCGCTCCCAATCCTGTTTTTTAGCTGTGTACTCTTCTTCTAAACGTAACCTTACGGCTTTAGTTTGTGCTGCTCTTTCGTAATCACTTTTACCTGACGCTTCACTCTCTTCGTAAGCAAGGTTTTGGATCTGATCAGCCATATCTTTTATGTACTTTGGTAGTGTTTCTCGGCTTAGTCGTACCTTTGCGGCTGCTTCATCCATAAGGTCGATCGCTTTATCTGGCAGTTGCCTGCCTGTTATATATCGTGCGCTGAGTTTGACAGCTGCTTCAATAGCTTCAGATTGTATTTTTATATTGTGGTGTTGTTCATACCGTTTTTTGAGTATCTTTAGCATGTCAATTGCCGTGCTGACATCGGGTTCTTCTACCCAAACGGGTGAAAACCTTCTTTCTAGTGCAGAGTCCGATTCTATATATTTGCGATATTCTGACGGTGTGGTGGCGCCTATGGTCTGCATTTCGCCCTTTGCTAAGGCGGGCTTCATGATATTAGAGGCATCCACAGAACCCTCACCCGCACCTGCACCTACCACTGTATGTATTTCATCTATAAATAGAACGATTGTTCCTGCTGCACTTGCGATCTCATCCATAACACTTTTTAGGCGTTCTTCAAATTCGCCTCTAAATTTTGCACCTGCAATTAGGGATGTCATTTGTAAAGATATAACCTTTTTTCGCTGTAGATTGCCGGGTACGCTTCCTGCTACTATTCGTAGAGCTAATCCTTCTGCGATAGCTGTTTTTCCAACGCCTGCTTCTCCAATAAGTACAGGATTGTTTTTAGTACGTCTGCTAAGTACCTGCATAACTCTATTTATTTCGGTATCTCTGCCTATAACGGGATCTATTTTGCCATCTCTTGCCATCTGTGTTATATCAACACTGTACTTTTGCAGTGCTTGATATTTATCTTCTGGTCTTGGGTCGGTTACTCTTGTAGATCCTCGTATATCTTGAAGTGCTTTATATATACCTTCTTGAGTTATACCGTTCTTTAAGAATATACTAGCGACTTGCCCCTGATTTTCTTGAGTTAAGGCTAAGAGTAGATGCTCTGGAGTAATGTATTCATCTTTTAGTCGTTTAGCTTCTTTCTTAGCTTCATCCAGCACTCGCTGAATCCGCGGTGTAGCGAATATTTGTGAAGCTTGTTGCCCTGCATACTTGGGTGCATTCATTAGTGCTTCTTCTACATCTGCTTTTACTGACCTAGATTTACCTGCGCCTAGCTTTTCTATCAGTAAAGCGGGTGTCCCCCCTTCTAACATAAGTAAACCAAAGAGTAGATGTTCTGCATCCCACTGTGTGTGTCGGTATTCTAGTACTGCCTGTTGAGAACGTGTTAGTGCTTCTCTTGCACGGTCGCTGTAGTCCTCTTGCCTTAGTACCATATGTTTTTATTCCTTTCTATGATTGTAAATAGTGTTTTCAGTATTATGTGTTATCTCTTGCTTTTAGTTGTTGTTTCAAGAGTTTAATTTCTGCTTGGAGTAAATCTATTTGCTGAATGTATTCTAGTATCTGTTTTTGCATGTGTAGCATTACTTCAACTCCTGCTCTGTTAAGTCCTAAAACATCTATCCATTCGCGTATTCGTTGTATACGTTCTAGGTCTTGTGAGGAGTAATATCGTGTGCCTTTGGGCGATCTCAGTGGTTGAACTAAGCCCCAAGCCTCATAATTGCGTAACGTATGCTGGTGTACGCCAACGATACGTGCTACAATGCCGATAGCAAATAGGGGTCTGTTGTGTTGTGTATCCATATCTATTAGGTGCTGTTTATGAATTTGATCGCATTTTTTCAAACGCTTTCTTATGTTCTTTAGATAGTGGAACAGGTAACACAACCTTAACTACTGCGATTAGGTCACCATATCCGTTTTGTGAACTGCGTGTACCTCTACGGGGCATGCCTCGTTCCTTTATTCTGATGGATGTGCCATTCTGGGTGTTAGCTGGAATCTTAAGGGAAATAGGCTTGGTCAGAGTTTCTACTGTCTTTTCGCCACCTAGTAGTGCATCTAATAGCGGTACTGCAATGGTGGTTGTAAGGTTATCGCCAGAGCGAGTAAATTGTTTATCCTTTAGAACGTTCACATTAATAATAATACGGATACCACTTGACGTTACGGATATTTTTTCTCCATCCATTATACCAGCGGGTATCGTTAATTCAACAACTTTACCATCTGGTAGGTTAATAGTGCGAGTTGTTCCTGTAAAAGCCTCGTTAAGCGTTATCTCTGTTACCAGCTCTTGCGATGTTCTATCACCTTGTTTTTTAGATGATGTTGTTTTATTGTTGTTGAAAAGCATATCTTGAAACCGTGTCCCTGATCCAAATATATTTGAAAAGAAATTACTGTTAAACGGGAATCCGTTGGCATTCCTAAATCTAGAGGTGGAATTTCGTATCTGTTCTGCGTGTTTCCAGTTTTTACCGAACTGGTTATAATCTCTACGTTTATCAGGATCTCTCAGAATCTGATAAGCTTCATTCACTTCTTTAAACTTTTCTCCTGCTGTAGGATCCCCGGGGTTCATGTCCGGATGCAGTTTACGTGCTGCTTTACGGTATGCTGCAGTTATTTCATCTTGGGAAGCATTTTTAGGTACTCCTAGCAAGTCATAATAGTTCATGATAATTTCAACATCCTGCCTTTCTATAAGCTTGAATAGATAACAATATCTTAATAATAATTATAATACATAATCTTCAGAAATACTTGACAATGGTATTATAAGATATTTATAATATTAAATGTATGAGATAAAAATATACAAAGCGTAAACGCTAAACAGGTAACACAAAAGATATTTAATGGAGGAAAAAATTGAGTTCTTTTTATAAACAAAATATATTTAACCCGTTTACTGAACTACAAAGGTTCATAAATCGCCCTTTCCCCAAATGGGAAGGATTCTGTGAGCAATTAGAAAGCTGGAATATACCGGTTGACGTAGTAACTAACGATGAGCAAGTAGTAGTTACTGCATCCGTGCCGGGTGTAGATTCTAGCAAGATAAATGCACAAGTGGAAGATAATATACTTACTATCAGTGCAGAAACCGAAAACAGTAAACAAAGTACAGGAAACACTTATCTTCTAAGAGAACGAAGAACAGGCTCTTTTCACCGTTCCATTAGGCTACCAAAGTCTATAGATAATAGTAAAGTTACGAGTGCATATAAAAACGGTATTCTTACAATCGTTTTGCCTTTGCAAGAATCTGAAAAAGCCCACAAGATAACGATAAGCTAATAACTGTTATTTCAAAATGAAGAGTAATGAAGAGTAAGGAGTGTGAAATTTCACACTCCTTATTTTTTGTACTATTTAACTTACTATTGAACAGGATAATAAATTAAAATTTCAAAGTTACTTATAGCATAAAAATATGATACAGTGTAACATATAGTTAAATATTACTTATGATTACTTATGATAAGAACAACACAACAACTTGACAAAGCAACGGATCTACCTGAAGTTTTAACCCGCTATAGATCTCAAATTGTAAAGACAATATATCAAGAGTACAAAAAATATAGCGATTCGCTGTACAATACACATAAATACTACTTGGGTTTTACTGATGTACAAGGTAATTCAATTAAGTACAGTAGTGAAAACGGCAAGGTATTCCGTCCTACACTTGTACTTATGGGTTGTAGAGCTGCAGGCGGTAAAATAGAACGCTCAATGCCTATAGCTGTATCTTTAGAGCTGATTCATAACTTTTCATTAATACATGACGATATTCAAGATGGAGATAGATTTAGACACAATCGCCTATCAGTGTGGGCAGTTTGGGGTAAACCAGCAGCTATAATTTCAGGATTATCAATGTTAAAAGTTGCAGAAAACACCGTCAAACAATCTGAATTAGCAGGCGTTGATAAATCAGTTATAAATGAAGTCCAACAAAACCTTACTCTAGCTCACTTAAGAATGATAGAAGGGCAGTTCTTAGACATCTCTTTTGAATCACAATCAGTTATTAGTGTGGATGACTACTTAAATATGGTCAACCTGAAAACAGGAGCGCTAATTGAAGTATCGCTCGTTTTAGGTGCTATGACAGGCTCAAAAATACCTCAGCAAGATACTTGTGACGCTTTACGTAAGTTAGGGCAAGTCTACGGCAGGTTGTTCCAGATAAGCGACGACTTGCTAGGTATATGGGGAAGTAAAACTACAGGTAAACCCATAGGTGCAGATATAAAAAGAAGAAAAAAATCCCTGCCCAATGTTTATGCTCTAAACCACTCTAAAGCCAAGAAAAGCAGACTGCACAAGATATTTGCAAAAAAGGTAATCTCTGATAGTAATGTGGAAGAAGTACTCTCTATAATGAACGATATGAAAACTAAAGAATGGTGTACGCAGTTTATGTACAATACTTGGCAACAAGGCACTGACATTATACAATCGTTGCCATCAGATAGGTCAACAAAGCAAGATTTAACTAGCTTAGGAGACTTTTTAATCACTAGGCATAGGTAAAAAAAGGAGTTAAAATATGGCACGACCGAAGGAATTAGGTTTTAAAATTGCTTGGTACTTGTTTAAAAACAAGTACATTAAGCGTCGATCCAAGTTTCCACTAGTTACAATGATAGAACCTCTTGAAGGTTGTAACTTGGCATGTGAAGGCTGTGGACGCATACGTGAATACGAAAGCGTTATACATAAAGAGCTAACTAAGGATGAATGCCTAGCAGCGGTAAAACAATCAGGTGCTCCTATAGTTACAATAGCAGGTGGCGAACCCACAATTTGGAAGCCTCTGCCCCAACTTATCAGTGATCTGGTGAAAATGAAGAAATTCATATACGTATGTACAAATGGACTACTGCTTGGGAAAATGATGAAAGAAATCCCCCCTTCAAAGTACTTCTCATGGGTTATTCACCTTGACGGAACTAATGAAAGACACGATTCCGCAGTTTCAAGAAGAGGCGTATACGCAATAGCTATCAAAAACTCCAAAAAGGCGATAGAACAAGGATACAGGGTTTGTTCAAATACAACTTTATTTGAAGGTTCTGATTCAGAAGATTTATGGAAACTCTGGGAACTGACAACAAAAATGGGCTTTGAAGGCTCAATGATTTCGGCAGCTTATGATTACGAAAACGTTCCTAATCAGAAACTATTTATGAAAAAACAGCGAGCAATAGAGGTTTTTAAAGAAGTCCTCAACCCCGAAAAAACAAAGAATATACGCTTTTACAATAACCCACTGTATTTGCAATTTCTACGCGGTGAACGAACTTATAAATCTTGTACTGCCTTCTCAAATCCTACGTACACCGTTATGGGTTGGCGTAATCCTTGTTACCCACTAGCCGATTCTCATACTCAAAATTTTGCAGACTTAATGCAACCAGAAGTTTGGGAAAAATACGGCAACGCTGAAAAAGATCCCCGTTGCGCAAACTGCATGATGCATTGTGGTTTTGAATCTACAACGATATTCAACGCTATGACAAACCCTAAAGACGCTATCACTATGATTAGGTCTGGTGCACCGATAAAAAGCGGTATAACAGCAGGATAAAATTGCCGATATAATATGGGGAATCATCTAATAACAGCCGCAATCAAGGAAGAAGTTTCACGTTTTATTCAAAAAAAACAATGGGATAACTTAAATACACCTTACCTAAATGTCAGTAATAACGTTAATACAAACGGTGAATCGGGCGTAGATAATACCAGCATTAAGTTACTTATTACTGGCATAGGCATAGAAAATGCAAAATACAAGGTGCAAAAAGCCATACAAGAACTCTCTCCCTTATCAATAACTTCAATAGGTTTTTCTGGGCTAACACAGGATAAAACAAAACCCGGTACACTACTTATCGCAGATAAAATATCACTATTAAAAGGTGCTCCTACGCAGTGGGATTTATCAAACCTGATACCTGTTATATCTCCAAGTACAGAGTTACATCTAATTGCTAGTAAAGTGGCTGAATCACAAAAAATGGATTTTCGCTCTGGTAATTTACTAACTCTACCTATAATTGCAAGAACGACGAATTTAAAGTTGTGGTTAGGAAGAAAGTTTGAAATTGAGCAAATTGATATGGAAAGTTACCCTATAGCACAATTAGCCGATGAAGCAAATATCCCATTTGTTTCTGTTAGAGTAGGCATAGACAGCGCCAACTTTGAAATACCCGAGCTCATAACTAATTTAGCTACAGAAACACAAAAAAGCCGACTAAAAACGCTAGCTGCGGTAGCAAAGTACCTCTTGAAAAGCCCAGGCGAGATAAAAAACCTGCTATCAATTAGTATTAAGTACTATAAGGCAAGCAAAATACTCGCAAGATTTTGCAATAAATACATAGATGTACTCTCTAAAGAACAATCTATTGTAGAATGGAACACTAAAAAACCTTAATTATATGCTATATTACTATAGTAGAATTTAGTTAATATAAATACAGTGCATATATATCTACATAAAGGTGTTTTTTGAAATTTTTAGTTACAGGTGCAAGCGGTTTTATTGGAGGAGCCTTAGTACGCCTTCTAGTTGATGCAGGTTACAGTGTTAACGTGCTTGCAAGGAACAAAAAGAGTTTAGATAATTTAAACAGTAGTGCATATAGCCTATTTGAGGGTAACCTTATGAATAGAGATACATTGCGCCTCGCTTGTGAAGGCTGCGTTGGAGTGTTTCATGCCGCGGCAAAGTACACATACTGGGTTCCAGATGTATTAGATATGTACAATTCAAACGTTGAAGGAACTAAAAATGTTATAGAAGCTGCCCTAGCAGCTGGAGTAAAACGCTTGGTATATACTAGCACTGTTGGCACACTCAAACCCGATAGTAACAACCTCTTAGTTACGGAGAAAAACTTGGCACACGTTAACGAACTGCCAAGCCACTACAAAAAATCTAAACTCATTGCAGAACAGCTAGCACTTAGCATGAGCAAGAAAATTGAGATTGTTATTGTAAAACCCACAGCGCCTTTTGGACCTTGGGATACGAAACCAACGCCTACCGGGAAGATAGTTCGTAATTTCTTAAGCAGTCGGTTGACTGGTTATATAGATACAGGCATGAACGTATGTGATGTAGATGATGTTGCACAAGGGCATCTATTAGCCTTTGAAAAGGGTCAGTCTGGGCACAGTTATATATTAGGTAGCGAAAATATGTCGCTTAAACGTATTTATACTTTGCTATCGGAGATTACAGGCATAAGGCACTTTCTGTTTAAAGTACCCATGCTGACAGCGTACGCAGCTGCGGCTATTGACGAATTCGTCAGGGGCAGTCGGGGCATTGAACCCTTTATAACAAAAGAGGCTCTCAGTGTGGCAAAAATCCCCCTCTACGCAGACTGCTCAAAGGCAACGACTCAATTGGATTACAGACCTCGCTCTGCAGTTAAAGCGCTTAAAAGATCAGTTAATTGGTTTAAAAACTATAAAATACCAACATACTCAAAGGCATGATAACAACTAATACTCAATATTTACAGTCAAAAACTAACTCACAAGTAGCGAGTAACGCTTGGTATATGTCAGCGTGCACTAGAGAGCCTAATATAAAAACCTATACTGAAGAACCTGCTATTAAACCTGCACGCTCTGTTGAAGAATCTATAAAACGGACTCACAATTTCCTTCGTGCACATCAGTATGAAGATGGCTACTGGTGGGGTGAATTAGAGTCTAACAATTCAATGGAAGCAGAATATATAATGCTTTTGCACATAATGGGGGTAGAGAAACCGCCCGGTAGATTAGAAAAAATTGTTAATCTATTAGAAAAAACGCAGTTACCGACAGGTGGTTGGGCGATGTACTATGGCGGTCAAGCAGACCTTAGCACATCGGTGGAAGTATATACAGCAATGAAAATAGCAGGTGTCCCTCATGACTCAAAATCTATGTGTCTAGCGCGTGACCTTATACTAAAAAAAGGCGGTGTAGAAAAAGCGAGGGTATTTACAAAAATATGGCTTGCAATGCTAGGTCAATGGGATTGGAAAGGTGTACCCTATCTTGCGCCTGAATTAATACTGATACCAAGTAACCTTCCGCTCAATATATACTCTTTTGCGAGCTGGACTCGTGCAACAATTGTGCCGATTACAATTATCCTTTCCCAAAAACCAACTTGGAAATTACCGCAACAGCAATCTATAGATGAGCTTTACATCAACGGTAAGCAGAAAGCAGACTATTCCCTAAAATCGCCTCCTTGGATAGGTTGGGAAAGGTTACTTTATTCAGCAGATGCTATCTTGCGTAGAATGGATAAACTATTAAGTCTTAGCCCAATTCGTACAATTGCGTTGGCACAAGTGGAAAAATGGATACTCCAGCATCAAGAAAGGGACGGATCCTGGGGCGGTATACAACCACCTTGGGTATACTCTCTTATAGCAATTAAAGCGCTTGGATACAGTATAGATCATCCTGCAATTTGCAAAGGACTACAAGGTTTTGAAAGTTTCGCTATAGAAGACGATAAAACTTGGAGGATACAGGCTTGTATATCGCCTGTATGGGATACATGTCTTACGCTTAATGCACTTATTGAGTCAGGTGTAGACGTTGCTGAGCCGTTTATGTTAAAGGCAACAGATTGGCTGATAAGTAAACAGATAACAAGGCAAGGAGATTGGAGTGTTCGTATTCCCAAACTTGAGCCCGGCGGTTGGGCATTTGAGTTTGAAAATGATATGTATCCGGATATTGATGATGCCGCTGAGATACTATTTGCCCTTGCACGCTCTCGCTCTTCAGATGAAGACCGCAAACACAAAGCAATTCAGCGAGGTTTAACTTGGTTACTCGGCATGCAAAGTAACAATGGAGGATGGGGCGCATTTGATAAAGATAACACATCAAGAATAGCTGTGAAACTACCTTTTTTTGATTTCGGTGAAGTGATAGATCCGCCAAGCGTAGACGTTACGGCACACGTTCTAGAAGCTCTAGCAGAATGTGCAAAACTAAACGATCCCACAATACAAAAACAAGTATCAAGTGCAGTTAAATATATATTGCGAGAACAGGAAAAGGACAGTCCATGGTTTGGCAGATGGGGTATAAACTATATTTACGGAACAGGTGCTGTTTTACCTGCACTGCAAGCCATTGGATACGATATGACAGATCCAAAGATCCAATCAGCGGCTGATTGGATAGAATCAAAACAAAACCATGACGGTGGATGGGGCGAAACACCCGCAAGCTATGCAGTACCAGATCTACGTGGGCATGGGGTAAGTTGTGCTTCACAAACTGCGTGGGCACTTATTTCACTTATCGCATGTGGCAGAAGTAACTCCAAATCTGCAAGACTTGGCATACAGTACTTGCTAAATACACAAGCCGAAGATGGAACTTGGAGTGAACTAGAATACACAGCAGCAGGATTCCCTGGATACGGAATTGGTGAAAGGATCTTTAAATCACCAAACACAAGCACAAACAACACTCTACCCAAAGAATTACCATCTGGGTTTATGATCAAATACCATATGTATCGTATATATTGGCCACTATTGGCACTTGGAAGATGGCAAAAAGAGCAACATAATCAAAACAAGCATTATAAAACGGAGGGTTAGTTTTGAATACTCCAAAGGTCGTTAAAAACAGCAACACACTTCATGATACAGTCTATAGAACCAAATCCGAAGAACGGTATCAGGTGTCGGTAGAGAGTTTTTGTATGTATCGCAAAACCCTTACGGTACATACACAATCAGCACCACAATTCATTGATATAACCGACAACGTTATTGATGCAGTGAATAAATCTGGGATAATACAAGGCACTGTACTGATATTTAGCTTTCACACTACCGCTGGGATAGTTATAAACGAAAAAGAGCCTCTTTTACTAAAAGACTTTGAGTCTCTACTGAAAGGCTTTGCACCTAACGATAATAAATACTATGGGCATAACGATTTTGGCATACGCACAGTCAATATGCACGAAGGGGAACGTCCCAACGGACACTCTCATTGTCAACATATTATACTCGGTTCTAGCCAAACACTACCTGTATGTGATGGTAAGCCTCTTTTAGGTAAGTTTCAGTCAATATTCTTAGTGGAGCTGGATGAACCCAAAATCAGGGAAATATGTTTACAAGTACAAGGGCTTGTACAACTTTAGTATGGTTTACACTATACAAAAACCGCTTATCAGCAACAACGCATCATTGAAAGAGAGCTACACTCTGTGTGAGCACCTTGCGAAAACACATTATGAGAATTTTCCTGTAGGCACAAGATTGCTCCCTTCGAATCTTCGCCCGCACTTCTACGCAATGTACGCTTTTTGTAGAGGCACTGACGATATTGGTGATGAAGTTGACGGAGATAGAACCATCTTGCTTGATGATTGGCAAGAACATCTAAATACCTGCTACACAAGCGCATCACCCAATCACCCTCACTTTGCTGCCATAAAACACACAATTCAAAAATTTAACATACCACCAGAACCTTTTATGAAAATTATAGAAGCAAACCGAATGGATCAGGAGGTATCAAAATACTCCACATTTGACCAGCTACTTAACTACTGTAAGCATTCGGCGAATCCTGTTGGGCACATTGTTCTGTACTTATTCGGCATTAAAGGGGAAAAGGAGCAAAGTATTTCCGATTATACCTGCACTGCATTACAATTAACGAATTTTTGGCAAGATGTAAAACGCGATAGTCTAAAAGACCGCATTTATATCCCTAAAGAAGATATAGATGCCTTTGGTGTAACATATCAAGACATAACCCGAAACTCCGCAACAGAAAAATTTAAATCCCTGATAAGATTTGAAATAGAGCGAACAAGACAGCTCTTCCGAGAGGGAGAACAACTACTGCAAATGGTGCCAAGAAGGCTCAGGTTTGATCTAGCACTTTTTACTGCAGGAGGTCTCAAAGTACTCCAAGCTATAGAAAAACAGAACTACGATGTGTTAAGAAAACGCCCCAAACTAAGTAAAATAGACTTTACATCTATGTTTATCGGAGTACTCACGCGGTATTATACAAGGCGCCCGCTATTACCAAATTCACTGTATCAAGGCACTTAGTAACTGACAATATACTATAGAGCGAACGATAGTCTGTATGGTAAACTACTCACAAGCTGATATACAAAAAGCTTATAACGTCTGTATAGCAATTACTAAAAAGTCGTCTAGTAATTTCTATACTGCAGTGAAAACTCTACCGAAGTTAAAACAACAATCAATATTTGCAATCTATGCATTCTGTAGAAAGTGTGATGATGCCGTAGATAGTCAGCAATTTAGTAATAAAATTACTATGACTAAAGTACTTGATGAACTGAAATTAAACCTTGAAAAAACATATAAAGGCAATCCATCAGGATATTTGTGGTTAGCACTATACGATACCTATAAAAATTTTGGTGTTGGATTTGAACAACTCGCTAATATAATAGAAGGTTGCAGAATGGACATTTTCAAATATCGCTATGAAACCTTTGACGATCTAATGGAATACTGTAGCAAAGTTGCAGGAGCAGTAGGTATTGCATGCATACAGGTATTTGGTTATAAAAACCACTCGGCGATAGAACTTGCCAATACCCTTGGACTAGGTATGCAGCTGATTAACATAGTACGCGATGTACGCGAAGACCTAGAGTTAGGAAGAATTTACATACCACAAGATGAATTCGCTAGATACAACTATTCACAAGATGAACTGATGAACCGAGTCAACAATGCAAACTGGCTAGAATTAATAAAATTTCAGGTAACACGAGCAGCAAAATACATAAAAGAGGGTGCTGATATAATACCTCTAATTGATAAACAAGCACGTCTCTGCCCAAGTGCAATGATACAGAGCTACTCGGCTCTACTGGAATCAATTGTAAACAGTCAATACGACGTACTTAATCGGAGAGTTTCAATCAGTTCAAGAAAAAAACTACTACTAGCAGGTAAGTTTTTTATAAAGAGTAAATTAGTATCCCTGCAAATCGGCACATTGATATGAATAGCCAAACAACAGGTAAAACCAAAAACGCTATCATTATAGGCGGAGGTTGTGCAGGTATAGCCGCTACAGTTAAACTAGCATCTGCGGGCGTACACACAACGCTTATAGAAAAACGCCCATTCCTAGGAGGCAGAGCCTTCTCTTTTTATTCAAAAGGTATACCGCATCAAGTAGATAATGGACAACACGTCTTCCTTGGCGCATGCACACAGTACATAAAATTACTCAAAATTATAGAATCATACAAAAGTGTAAGTATACAACAAAAACTCAATATTCCTATCCTATACAATCATCAGCTAGGTTTTTTAAAGAGCCCTCGCTTTGTAAAAGGTCGGCTAGGCAATGTTGCCGCACTATTGACTTACAAACATATAAACCTTATTGATAGGCTTAGAATACTATTTGCGTTAGGCACTATGCGTGTGCTAGATTATAATAACCTCTCTGCCAAATACCAAAACATGAGCTTATACCAGTGGCTTATACAGACACACCAGAATGATCAAACGATACAAAAGTTTTGGGAACCAATTACCATAGCGGCTCTTAACGATTCAACTAAATACGTAGGACTTGCAATAGCTCTAATGGTTTTCAGAGTTGCGTTTTTAGAAAACAGCAACAATGCGACAATGGGCTACTCCAAAGTCGGACTATCCGAATTAGTGCAGGCTAATGCAACAAAGTACATTAAAGAAAGAGGTGGAAAATTAATAACAGCCCACAGCGTTGTCAGGCTCAATTTTGAAAAAGATAAAGCCTTAGTTTTACTATCAGATAACAGATGGATAGAAGCAGACTTTATAATATCAGCACTACCAGCAGATAGGCTCCTTAGCATACTCCCTCACAAATGGATAAATTCAAGTTTTTTTTCTAGGGCTAAACTCATTCAGTTTGCACCAATACTCGCAGTACACTTGTACTACGATAGACCCGTTTTAGATAAACCATTTATGCTTGCCTTGGACAGCTCTGCACAGTGGATATTCAACGTATCGTCCATTCGCTCTGAAGGCTCACAACTATGGCATATACTACTTTCTATTAGCAACGCTTGGGAGTGGCAGGCGGTTTCTAAAGCCGATATACGCTCTATAGTCACAGATGAATTAAAACGTATACTACCCGAAGCTAAAAAAGCCACAGTCAAACGTATAATAGTTATAAAAACAAATCAGGCAACATTTAGATCTTTACCCGGCAATACCCCAGGGCGACTCCCACAAGTAACGCCTATTCCATCCTTTTTTATAGCAGGCGACTGGACCGATACAGGTTGGCCATCTACGATGGAGGGTGCTGTGCGTAGCGGTTTTATCGCCGCCGACAAAGCTATTACACAACACTTAAATAGTGAATAAACAGAATAAACCCCGTTTACTGATACTAGCACCCTTCAGCAACCACTACATAGAATTGTTGAGTAAACACTGGGATATAGTTTATGAAGATTGGACAGTAAACGGTGTTTTTCAAGATCCACTCCTACTCGGCATAAGGCTACACAATGAAAACTTCAAAGCTATAGTAGTTGAAGCTGACTTTCTATTTGAAGAAACCTTTCAAGAAGCACCAAATATAGGTTTTATAGGCGTGTGTAGACAGTCTACAAACCACATAGATATAGAAGCAGCTACACAAAATGGTATCGTTGTTGTAAATACCCCAGCACGTAACGCTGACGCCGTAGCCGAAATGACAATCGCTCTTATGCTAACAATTCTTAGAGAAGTACACACAGCAGATAAGATCATAAGAGAGGGTAAGTGGGTATCACCAACTTTTGCATACCAAAACCTAAAAGGGCTACAACTAAATACATCTAAAGTGGGTGTTGTAGGCTTAGGCGCAATAGGTAGAAAGGTTGCTTACATTTGCAATGCTATGGGTGCAACAGTAATGGGATATGACCCTCTATTAACTAAATCACAATCAGAAGAGTTCGGCTTACTCCTTACAGACTTAAAAACACTTGTAGTAGAGTCTAATATAATCTCTCTGCATGCACCTCCTTCAGCGGGGACACTAATTACAAGTGATCTAATAGAATCAATGCAAGTGGGCACGATTATTATAAACACAGCGTCTTCTGATCTGATTGATGAAAAAGCAATGGTGATAGCATTGGAAAAAAACAGAATAAAAGTCGGATTAGATGTTTTTACATCACATCCAATAGAACCTTATTCACCTCTGATGCAGACACCAAATACGTTACTGACACCTCACATTGGAGGCGCAACACACCAAGTTATTATCAACCATTCCCGTATGATGTTTAACGATATAGAACGATTCAGGTTAGGACAACGCCCCAAAAATTTAGTTAACCCTAACGTATGGGCAAAGCGTTTTGAATAGCATGCCTCTCATATCGGTGGATTTTGGTAGTAGTGGTATATGTGCAACGTTAGGATATGGCTATGGAAATATTATCTCGTTACATAAAGAACCTATCGCCTTTTACAAACCCAAAGATTCACCCGCAACTGCTTACGAGCTTGATGCAACAAACACTTGGATTGCTGCTTGTCTTGCAGTAAAACAGTGTATAGAAAAATCTAATATCAATAGTGAAGAGATTAAGGGTATTGGAGTTACTTCACAGAGGTTTGGTATTGTTCTTTTGAATAGTGATTATAAACCTTTAAGGATTTGTCCGAATAGAGACGCGCGTTCTGCTTTCAGTGTAGGAGGTTTAACAGAGTCCAATAAGGCTATGCTGGATGAGTTATATGAGTACCGCCCCGCTCTGCTTTCGGCTTGGGCTAAAATCGCATGGTTCAAAGAAGAAAAAGTAGAGTTATTTAAACAAATTTACACTGTATGCTCAATAGCCGACTGGGCATGTCTTATGCTGACAGGGAATCTTAAATGCGAACGTTCTCTGGGAGCGGATTCTTCGCTTGTAAAGGTTGAAAACGGGCGCCACTCGCAGGAACTACTTCAGGCTATGGGCATAGAAAATATAGCAATCCCACCACTTTGTGATTCTGGCACTATTGTAGGGGAAGTAACCAAAAGGGCATCGGAAGAAACAGGGCTGAATATTGGAACACCCGTTATTGTATGTGGATCCGATACACAAACAGCTCTTTTAGGTTTAGGTGCAACTGAATCAGAAGACATCGGTATTGTAGCAGGTTGGAGTACAAGCATACAAAAAGTAACCGACAAATTACCCTCTTGTCAGCCATACAGTAGTAATATATGGATTGGGCGACATGTCATACCTCAAAGATGGGTACTAGAAGCAAATTTAGGTGAAACAGGTGGCACATACCAGTGGTTACTCAATATCTTGTTTCAAAGCGACTCCGAAAAGGTAATGGCACAAATACAAAACCAGATGCCCAAAACCTACGCTGCAGATAACGGTATCTTTTCGCACTTAATAACAACACACAAAGATATGAGTCGCCACCCTACAATGTCGTTAGGAGGTATACTCATGCCTTTACCTTTATCATTTGAACCACCTGACAGAGGCACGCTCGCCAAAGCAGTATTAGAAGGCTTTGCATTTGCTATAAAGGATACAATTGAGTCCTCAAAAGATACTTTTGCGTCAGCTGACCATATTGCCCTTGCCGGAGGCACGACCCGCAATAGTGTGTTTAATCAGTTAGTTGCAAACGTTCTTGCTAAACCTATCAAGGTTGCTAAACACGGTTTAGGTTCACAGTTGGGTGCACTCTCCATAACCGCTTCTGTAGTAGGTGATCAAACGATTCAAACTCTTTCACAAATACGATTTTCCGAACTGGATACTATAGAGCCAAAAGATGATGATGCCTTACACTCGCAAATACTATATAACGAGTGGAAAGATCAATCACTTACATTTAGCATGTAAAGCAGTAAATTCTGTATTATAATACTAAATGTTATGCTAGAAAAAGAAAAAAAACTGATAACTGAATCTATACAATCTCTTTACTCAAAAGGTATGGTGCAAGGTTCAAACGGGAACGTTAGTATGCGTATTGAAGGATCAGGGAACTTCTTGATTACTCCTAGTAGTATACCCTACGATAGGCTATGCAAAGATGACCTAGTATTGGTAAATGATGAATTAGATGTCATAGATGGACATGAATCGCCTTCTTCAGAGTCTTTTCTACACCGAGAGATATACAACAGTAGGCAAGATGTAAATGCGGTTATTCATACTCATTCACCGTATGCGTGTGCTGTTGCTGTGACTGGTGTATCTATACCACCGATACTTGACGAGATGGTAGTATATACTGGTGGCAGTATAAATGTTGCGGAGTACGGCTTTCCGGGCAGTGAAGAATTAGCCCAAAACGCTGTAAAATCACTGGGCAACCGTAAAGCAGTACTATTAAAAAACCATGGACTCTGTGCAGTTGGTTATGATATGCAAGATGCTCTCCATGTTGCTACACTTGCAGAACACGCAGCACGGGTGTTTATATACTCTAGAATAGTAGGCACAATTCAGCCAATACCAATGCAATCGCTGAAGATACAGCAAGAAGTCTACTGTATGAAGTCAGATTTATAAATTTTTAACTAAAGTACGTGAATTGAGTTTAAAATTATGCCTAAAGTACCAGCATTTATATTACGTCGTTTATACGTGAAAAACAGTCTTGCAAACTGTGATACAGGATGGCGGTTTACACTTAAAAACTCACTGGGCTCAGGATACGCCTATAAGATGCTACCTCTGCAACTGGACGGCACAGAAATACCAACACACCTATGTTCCTTCAAAAAAGAAGGAGAAGATATAACCTTCAACGAAGTAACAAAAGAGAAAACATTTAGCTTAAAGATGAACACCCATATTGTAGTTTCTGTAAATGCACCTCAATTAACGCAGGGGAAGCATTCCATATCAATGGGTTTTACCGTACCGGGTTTTGGGGATATGACGTTTGATTTTTCAGATACTATTGATAATACAGATGATTGATATACCAAAAAGAGTAGCTATAACTGGTGCAAGTGGCTTTCTAGGTACCGCTACTATAGAGGCACTAACTCAAACGGTAGAGTATACTCAACCCGAAATTATTGTTGCTATAGACATCAAACCTACTCCGAAACCACAAAAATGCAGATCCGAATTTGTATCTATCAGTGATAGGGTAATATCAGAACCTATAGACGATATATTAAATAAGTACGCTATTGACTGCTTTATACACCTTGCTTTTCAAATGCCAGGCAGAATGAATACCGCTACTGTATACGAAACAAATATCAAATCTGTTTATACAACTGTTCAATCCTGTAAGTCTGCAAACGTTAAGCAGTATATGTATGCGAGTAGTACAACGGTATATGGAGCCCATGCTGATTTTAAAAAACCGTACACTGAAATAGATCCTCCCCGCCCTTTGAAAGGCTTCCCGTATTCGCAACATAAATTACTGAATGAAAACGCACTATTGGAGTTTGCTAAAACTAACACTGATATGTGCATATCTATTTTACGCATATGCCCAGTAACAGGTGATGGTAAAAAGAACTTTATGAACTCAATTTTTTCATTACCTTTCTTACCAAGCCACTTGGGCATAAATCCGCAGTTACAGTTGTTAGAAATAAACGACTATAAGTCTATTTTATTGAAAACCCTCTACTTGAAGGTTAATGGCATTTTTAACGTTGCAGGTAAAGGCAGTATAGCATGGGGAAGTGTTGCATCTGCTATGGGCATCCGTTCAATACCAATACCTTTATTTATTACTAAGCTAGGAACTTATGTTTCTTGGAAAACTTCTTTACAAAAGTTCTCAGATACTTCTGGGCTTGATCTAATAAAGTGGCCTTGGCTTGTGTCTACTAAAAAAGCTGAGGACGTCATGGGCTGGCAACCAACCTTTGATGCACCAACCGCACTGAAGATGTGGACAGAAACACGTAAAACCACCCGAGTATAACTTAGAAACCATGCACAAAAGAGAAATAGATACGAAAAACCAAGAGATACTTAACGTATTGCAGTCCTGCTTCCCATTAGCCACACAGCCTTGGATCTGTATTGCCAAAATGCTTAATATCACCCAAGAAGAGGTTATTCAAAGAGTAGCGCATCTCAAACGCACTAACGTAGTTCGTGAAATCAGCGCTATATTTGATACTAGAAAACTAGGATATAAGTCAACTCTTGTAGCAATGCGCATACCAGACCATCAACTACACGCCTCAGCAATGATGCTAAACTTACACCCGGGAATAAGCCACAACTACGCACGCAATAGCTACTTTAACATCTGGTTTACACTCGCAATACCACCTAAATACGATATAAACACCGAAGTTGATAAATTAAAAAAAGCCACAAACGCACAAAAAACTCGTGTGATGCCCACAATACGCTTTTTCAAAATAGGCGTTAACTTTGATATGAAAAAGAAAGTCACTGATTCAAATACAACCACAACACCGACTGAAAACGGCTCTGCACTGACTGAAATATCAGCCACCGACGTTAAAATGGTCAAACTACTTCAAGAGGATATCCAACTGGTGGAAAACCCGTTTGAAGAAGCAATTACAAGCATGGGCATGAGTCAGCGCGAATTCTTTGAATACATAAACGGCATGCTACACCGCAAGATAATGCGAAGATACGGCGCTGTACTCCACCATAGACGCGCGGGCTTTTCCGCTAACGCAATGGTAGTATGGAATGTCCCAGATGCTGACATTACAACAGCAGGGCAGATAATGGCACGATTCCCACAAGTAACTCACTGCTATCAAAGACCACGTTACCCAGATTGGCGATTTTGCCTCTTCACAATGATACACGCAGTTTCTAAAGTAGAGTGTGAAAGCGTAGCCCACAAAATAGCCCAATCTATAGGCTTTAACGATAAACTACTACTATACAGCACAAGAGAGTACAAAAAAACCCGCGTACGCTACTTTGTTGACGATAACTCGGAACTAAATCCAGATGCCTAGTTTCTACGGCGTATTTCTAGATATAAAAGGCAGACACTGTGCAGTCTTCGGTGGTGACGAACACGAAGCACAGCGAAAAGTAGTCTACCTACTAGAGTGTGGCGCCAAAGTCATACTCTTCGCTAAAGAAGAACATACCTCAGATACTCTAAAACTACTCGCCAAAGACAAAATTATAACATGGCATAAACGCAATTACATAGCAGGAGACCTGACTGGTATCTGGCTCGCAATAGTCGCAGACACGTCCGACACTACCATCAACCAAGCTATACATCAAGAAGCTGAAGAGAAGCAAGTACTCTTAAATGTAATGGACGTTACACACTTGTGCAACTTTATCGCACCTGCACTGGTACATCAAGACCCCGTTACTGTAGCAATATCTACTGCTGGGGCATCCCCTGCTCTCGCACGCAAGCTACGAGAAGAAATAAGTGGCAAAGATTGCAAATGTATGCTTTGGGCATCTGTCGGTAACGTTTTGGCACAAGCTCGCACTAAAATACGTCAACAGGGTATTGTAGTATGTCCACAATACTGGCAAGACTTCATGACACAAGAATGGTTATCCACAGCCATGCAAGACCAACAGAAAGCAGTTCAAGAAATAACAAGTAACCTAGCCGATTATCACTGCACACAATGTGAGCCCTTTGGTCGGTGCCAGATGTTAGAAAAAAATACATAAATAAAACGCTAAATACAATGTTAATACGCATTGGCACTAGATCTAGCAAATTGGCAGTAGCGCAGGCAGAGGAAGTGCAACAATCCCTACAGAGTAGAGGCTCTCAAGAAGTGCAAATAGTAACTATATCTACTAAAGGCGATTTGAACAAACAAACTCCCGTATACAAAATCGGCATCGGTGTTTTTGTAAATGAACTACAGCAGTCCTTAGAAAAACAGAATATAGAAGTAGCAGTCCACAGTCTCAAGGATTTACCTTCGTTTGTGCCGTCAGAGTTCGCCATTGCAGTACTAAAGCGTGCAGACCCCAGAGATGCTTTAATATCTAAAAACGGCTATACTATAGATACACTACCCAAAGGTGCAACGGTTGGCACTGGCAGTGCGCGTAGAATATCTCAGTTACTACACAGACGCACTGACATTAAGGTCGTTCACATACGCGGCAACGTAGACACACGAATCGCCACACTATATAAACCCGAGAGCACACTAGATGCTGTAATAGTTGCATGTGCTGGTTTAGAACGGCTTGGCTTCACTTCGCTTATCACTCAAAGGCTTGATACAAACGAGTTCGTACCTGCTGCACGCCAAGGTGTTATAGGCATGCAAACTCTAACAGATAACTCACACATTACAGAACTTTGTAGAAAAGTAGAGCATAGACAAACAGCCATATGCTCGGAAGCAGAGCGGACTTTTCTAAACTTACTGAATACAGGTTGCACATCGCCCGTTGGTGTTTACGCAAGCTTGTATATACAAAACAACACTGAAACCTGCAAAATTGTAGGCTTTGTAGGCACACCCGACGGTTCACAGATATTGCAATCACAACGATACGGTTCTGCTAAACAAGCAAACCTTATGGCTACCGATTTGGCAGACGAACTCATCATAAAAGGTGCAAACAAACTACTGGCTTCACAAAGCTAAATATGAGTGATAAAAAAGGATGCGTATACTTAGTCGGTGCAGGGCCGGGCGATCCTAAGCTTATTACAGTAAGAGGTTTAGAGATACTACGTTCTGCTGACGCTGTTATCTACGATCGGCTTGGCACTGCTGAGCTTATTAAAGAAGCGAAAAACAACGCAGAGCTCATAGATGTCGGTAAAGCACGTGGCAAAGAAAAAATGTCACAACCTGAAATCAACGCACTACTCGTAGAGTTAGCAAAGCAGGGTAAAAACGTCTGTCGGCTAAAAGGAGGAGATCCGTTTGTCTTCGGCAGAGGCGGTGAAGAAGGAATAGCACTCACCGAATCAGGAACGCTCTGGGAAGTAGTGCCCGGCATAACCTCTGCAATAGCAGCACCCACATACGCAGGCATTCCAGTTACACACCGTCTAAATTCCTCTATGTTTACCGTAGTAACAGGCAATAACCCCGATGCCATAGACTTCAAAACACTCGCAAAGAGTCAAGGGACTATCGTAATGCTTATGGCGAGGGCAACATTACATACAATAGCCCACAGACTTACGCAACACGGCATGGATGCTCTTACGCCTTGTGCAGTGGTAGAAAACGCAACGGTAAACCGTCAGCGTAGTGTGTTCGGCACTCTCAGCAACATATCTGCCATAACCGATAAGGCAAAGATAAAAGCACCTGTTGTAGTAGTTATCGGCAGTACGGTATCTTTACGCACAGAGTTGGGTTGGTTTACACGCAAGCCTCTACTTGGCAAAAGCGTTGTAGTTACCAGAGCACGCAGTCAAGCAAGCAGATTAGCAAGGAAGTTAACCGAACAAGGTGCAGTAGTGTTTGAAGTGCCTACGATTAACATAACTCCGCCTACTGATACAAAACAACTTGATACTTGCATAAAGAACATAAGTCGCTACGACTGGGTAACCTTTGTCAGCCCTAACGCTGTAGAGTATACAGTAAAGCGGATGCGTACACTTGGTGCAGATGCACGTAATCTCGCCAACGTTAAAGTCGCCGCCGTTGGAGAAGCAACTACTAAAGCCGTTGCTAATTGGCTCGGCATAGTTTGTGACCTCTCGCCAACATCTTTCAATCCTGCGGAGGTTCTACAAGAATTCAATGCAAGAGGTATAACCCCAAAGAGAGTCTTACACCCTCGCTCTAGCATAGGGAGAGACTCGTTACCGAATCGCTTGCGTTCCATAGGTGCGGTTGTGGATGAGGTTGTAGCCTACGAAAACACCATAGATACCTCTGCCGCTGAGAAAGCACAGCTTCTTTATAACCGCAATACTGATGCTGTACCGCTGCCCGACTACACTCTGTTTACTAGTTCATCTACTGTCAAAAACCTCTATAAACTACTACAAGGCAAAGTTGAAACGCTTAACAAAAGCACAGTTGTATGCATTGGGCAAACTACAGCGCAGACCTGTTTACAGCTGGGTATAAAAACGAATATAGTCGCTGTAGAACCTTCTTTATGTAGCATGGTAAACTCTGTATTAAAACACGCCAAACCCAAATAAATAGAAAGGGAGTTTATTGGAACAAGTAAAGGTTATAAAACAGATTGGCAGGTTGCGTTCAAGTGTCGGTATGAGGCGTATATCTTCTCAATTACACTTAACAACTGACAACCTGATACTGCCGATGTTTGTCGTCAAAGGCGTTGGTCTCCGTGAAAGAGTAAACGGACTGCCCGACCTCGTGCGGTTCTCACCAGACATGGCACTAGACCATGCCTCAAAAGCGTTTGATTACGGCATCCCCGCAGTGCTTATATTTGGCATAGCACACTACAAAGACGAGTTAGGCTCTTGCGCTGCGGATCAGGATGCAGCAGTACAAGAAACGTGCCGCACAATATCACACGCCCTGCCTCATATGCTTATCATAACAGATGTATGCCTTTGCCAGTACACCGCACACGGCAGCTGCGCCTTACTGACTACACAAGGAGGTATAGATAACACTGCAACACTAAAGTCTCTTAGCAATGTTGCTCTCTCACATGCACAAGCAGGGGCACATATGGTAGCACCCTCAGGAATGATTGACGCACAAGTTAACGCTATACGTACTGCATTAGACAACGCAGGCTTTAACTCAGTTGCCATAATGGGTTACTCTGCTAAGTACGCGTCTGCATACTACGGACCGTTCAGGCAGACGGTACAATCTAACCCTAAATTCAGTAATAGGGTGATGACACAAATACCACCTACGCAGTCTCAAGAAGCAATCCAAGAGATGGAGGCAGACATTGCAGAAGGCGCAGATTGGCTAATGGTAAAACCTGCAATCCCCTACTTAGACATAATACAGCAGGGTGTACAGCGATTTAACAACCCTATAGCTGCTTACAACGTGAGTGGTGAGTACGCTATGGTAAAGTCCGCCGCAATGCAAGGCTACATAAACGAACGAGATGTTGTTATAGAAAACCTAACTTCTATAAGGCGTGCAGGTGCAAGGGCGATAATTACCTACCACGCAATAGATGCAGCACAGTGGATAACCAAGTAGTGAGTATCGTGGCACAAATTATTGTAAAATGTTATTAAAGTATCAGTGATATAAACAAACACGGTAACACATGGTAGATAATATAGGAAATACGTCATATACAGGCATAATACAAGCATCTACTACCCCAGGATCTTATTATGTACACCCCGAATTCTCACGCACAAAAACACCAGAGTGGTATAACGAAGAATGTGTAAAAAAGATAATTGATAAGATCAAAAACGTAGTCAGTGATCAAAAGTGTATATTCCGTGGTGAACCGAGAATGTATCGCCCTCCGTGTAGTTCACAGCTCTACCGTCAGTTAGAGCCTGTAAAAGATGATAAACTTATACATGAGGAACAAGATAAATACGTTAAGTGGACAAAACGGTATATGCGTGATACTCATAACGATATTGACAGATTAACAGAACTACAACACTTTGGTGGAATCACCAACTTTATAGACTTTACACAAGACTACCTTATAGCGCTTTTCTTTGCTTGTGAAGGTAACCTAGGCAAACACGGTAGGTTGATCATCAAGAACAAAGATGATTATACTGAAGTCTCAAGTTATGCTGATATCCAAAAGTCTTTTGAAAAATCTATGAGCATAATATTGCATCCATTACCTACTAACAACAGGGTAGTAAGGCAGGCAAGTATCTTTGTTACTGCTCAAAAAGGGTATATTGAGCTAATTAGAAAAGGGAAAGATTGGATACAGATAAACAAAGATGATAAAATACATGTTCTAATTTACTTAGAAAAGTACCATAACATAACATACAATACTGTATTTGACGATTTGTATGGTTATATAGAACAACAGAAGCGTACTAAGATGTTTGAACGCTTCTTTTACCAAGGAGTTAGATTCTATGAGCAGCAAAAATATGATGAAGCCATAGGCTATTTTGATATCACTACTAAATTATCTCCTAAATTTGCACCAGTCTATTTCTATAGAGGGCTTGCATATTATCAACAAGAGGCGTATCCGGAGTATCCGAAAGCAATAGCAGACTGGACTAAGGCTATAAAATTTGAGCCTAAGCATGTAAATGCATACTATAACCGCGGAGTTGCATATGCTATACAAGGTAACACGGACAACGCCATAGCAGACTTCACTAAGGTTATAGAACTTGACCCTAAGAAGACAGAAGCATACTACAACCGAGGGATTGCTTATCGTGAACAAAAAGAGTTTGATAAGGCAATAGCAGACTTCACTAAGGTTATAGAACTTGAACACTAATCTTTTATCAGCATACTACAACCGAGGGATTGCTTATCGTGAACAAAAAGAGTTTGATAAGGCAATAGCAGACTTCACTAAGGTTATAGAACTTGAACACTAATCTTTTATCAGCATACACCGGCCGAGGGATTGCTTATCGTGAACAAAAAGAGTTTGATAAGGCAATAGAAGACTTTACTTTGGCAATAAACCTTGCCCCTAAGAATGCAGCACAATACTACAACCGCGGACTTGCATATGCTATACAAGGTAACACTGCCAAAGCTATAGCAGACTTCACTAAGGCTATAAAACTCGACCCTAACGATCCAAGTATATACTTCAACCGCGGAGTTGCATATGCTATACAAGGTAACACTGCCAAAGCAATATCAGACTACACTAAGGCTATAGGACTTGACTCTAACAATGTTACAGCATATAGTAACCGCGGAGTTGCATATGTTAAACAAGGTAAGTTAGACGAAGCAATATCAGACTACACTAAGGCTATAGAACTTGACCCTAATAATGCATCAACATACTTCAACCGCGGTAATGCATACTATGAGCAAAGGAAGTTTGACAAAGCAATATCAGACTACAATAAGGCTATAGAACTTGACCCTAATGATCCAACAGCATACTTCAACCGCGGACTTGCATATGCTAATCAAGGTAACACCGACAAAGCAATAGTAGACTGGACTAAGGCTATAGAACTTGACCCTAATGATCCAAGAACATACTACAACCGCGGAGTTGCATATGCCGAAGAACAAGGTAAAACCGACAAAGCAATAACAGACTACACTAAGGCTATAGAACTTGACCCTAATGATGCATCAGCATACTACAACCGAGGGCTTGCATATGCTAATCAAGGTAACAGCGACAAAGCAATAACAGACTACACTAAGGCTATAGAACTTGACACTAACTTTGCAAACGCATACTACAACCGAGGGCTTACATATGCTCAACAAGGTAATACTGATAAAGCAATATCAGACTACACTAAGGCTATAGAACTTGACACTAACGATGCAGAAGCATACAACAACCGCGGGCTTGCATATGTTAATCAAGGTAACACTGACGAAGCAATAGAAGACTGGACTCAGGCTATAGAACTTGACCCTAACTTTGTAATAGCATACCACAACCGCGGGATTGCATATAACCAACAAGGCAAGTTTTACAAAGCAATAACAGACTACAATAAGGCTATAGAACTTGACCCTAACCTTGTAATAGCATACTTCAACCGAGGGCTTGCATATGCTAATCAAGGTAACACCGACAAAGCAATAACAGACTACACTAAGGCTATAGAACTTGACCCTAACAATGCAACAGCATACCACTACCGAGGGAATGCATATGATGACCAAGGTAACTTTGACAAAGCAATATCAGACTGGACTAAAGCAATAGAATTTAACCCTAACGATGCAACAGCATACTTCAACCGCGGGAATGCATATTATGAACAAGGTAATACTGACATAGCGGAAAAGGACTTTATCACCGCAACAGGTTTGGCATATAAGCAAAACAACATAGAACTTTTGCAAGAAATACAGCAAGAAATTGACAATCTGAAAAAGCGATAAAAGTTAGCATACAGCCCAAATAGTCAGTTAAGAGGTTGTAAAGCATTACCATAGAATCACTGTTTTAACGTTAAATATAGTAAAATATTTATAATAGCAATAGCACATATACAATGTCTTTAAGTAAAACAAAAAGGTAACCATATGGCAAATATAGGATTGCGCACAGGTGAATTAGTCCTACCACCAAGTGCAAAGGATAAAAAAGAATCTGTCCGCAGCATAATTGACAATATAAACGAAATAATCGGTGATCAAGAGTGTATATTTCGCGGTGAACCTAAAAAGTACACTCATCCCTGTAGCTCTAAACTATACCGTAATTCACTATGGGATAAACCTGATGAATTCAAGAACTTCTTGGATATTGAACAAGGTAAATTCGCTAGTGAGCTGGAACGGTATGTGCATGTTCCACTTCAAGCAAGGCACAGATTAGCACAACTACAACACTTTGGTGGTATAACAAACCTTATAGACTTTACCGAAGACTATAATATAGCTCTATTTTTCGCTTGCCGTGATGCTGTAAGTGTAAATACAGAGGACGGTATAGTGATCATCAAGCGGAAAGCTGATTACGTAGAGATATCAAAAGATTGTGAACTCAGCGTTAAAAAGGTAATATTCCGTCCTGTGCCTACAAATAATAGAGTAGTAAAGCAATCAAGTATTTTTATCAGTACTCCAGAGGGTTATATTGACATAGGCAAGAAAGGTGAAGGTTGGATACTGATAAGTAACTATCTTAAAGAATATATTATGGATTACTTGGAAAAGCACCACAATATAACTGAAGCTACTGTATTTGACGACCTGTATGGGTATATAAAACGGCAAAAGGTAGGTAGTTAAAATGTCTGATATGTGGTTTTATCGTGGACGGCGAGCACTTAAGGAACGTAACTATGATGAAGCGATTCTATACTTGGACTTAGTTACTAGATTATCTCCTGGGTTTGCACTAGCATACCTTTTTAAAGGGAACGCCCACTATGCAAAAAAGGAGTACACTCAAGCAATAGAAGACTGGACCAAGGCAATAGAACTTGCCTCTAAACTTGATGAAGCATACTATAATCGCGGGGGCGTATATTATGAACAACAGGAGTATGCTAAAGCCATAGAAGATTACACTAATACTATACAACTTGATCCTAAAGATGCTGCTGCATACAATAACCGAGGTCTTGCATATTCTAAACAAGGTCAATTTGATAAAGCAATAGCGGACTACAATAAAGCTATAAAGCTTGCCCCTAAGCACGTAAACGCACACTATAACCGCGGGATTGCATATGCTGAACAAGGTAAATATGACAAAGCAATAACCGAATGGAATAAGACAGTAGCGCTAGCTCCTCAACACATAAACGCATACTATAACCGAGGGCTTGTACATGCCGAACAAGGTAACACTGATAAAGCAATAGTAGACTTCACTAAAGTTATAGAGATCGATCCTAAGGATGCTTCTGCATACTACAAACGCGGGCTTGCATATGCTAAACAAGGCAAGTTTGACAAAGCAATAGTGGACTACACTAAAGTAATAGAATTTGACCCTAATGATGCTTATGCATACAACAACCGCGGGAATTCATATGATGACCAAGGCAACACTGACGAAGCAATATCCGACTTCACTAGGGCTATAGCACTTGACCCTAATGATCCAAGAACATACTACACCCGAGGTAATGCATATGCTAATCAAGGCGACTTTGACAAAGCAATATCAGACTACACTAAGGCTATAGAACTTAACCCTAATGATGCTTCTGCATACTACAACCGAGGTCATACATATGCTGAACAATGCAAGTTTGACAAAGCAATAGCGGACTACACTAAGGCTATAGAACTTGACCCTAAGAAGACAGAAGCATACTACAACCGCGGTCATACATATGCTGAACAAGGCAAGTTTGCCAAAGCGATATCAGACTTCACTAAAGCAATAAAACTTAACCCTAATGATGCATCAGCATACAACAACCGCGGAGTTGCATATGATAAACAAGGTAACACTGATAAAGCAATATCAGACTACAATAAGGCTATAGAACTTGACCCTAATGATGCATTAGCATACAACAACCGCGGAGTTGCATACTATGAACAAGGTAACTTTGACAAAGCAATACCAGACTACAATAAGGCTATACAACTTGACCCTAAACTTGCAGGAGCATACAACAACCGCGGAGTTGCATATGATAAACAAGGTAAGTTTGACGAAGCAATATCAGACTACAATAAGGCTATAGAACTTGATCCTAAGAAGACAGATGCACACTACAACCGCGGACTTGCATATGCTAAACAAGGTAACACTGACAAAGCAATAACCGACTACACTAAGGCTATAGAACTTGATCCTAAGAAGACAGATGCACACTACAACCGCGGACTTGCATATGCTAAACAAGGTAACACTGACGAAGCAATAACCGACTACACTAAGGCTATAGAACTTGATCCTAAGAAGATAGATGCACACTACAACCGCGGACTTGAATATGTTATACAAGGTAACACTGACAAAGCAATAACGGACTACAATAAGGCTATAGAACTTGACTCTAATGATGCATTAGCATACTTCAACCGAGGGCTTGCATATGCTATACAAGATAATTTTGACATAGCGGAAACGGACTTTAACACCGCAAAAGGTTTGGCAAATAAGCAAAACAACACAAAACTCTCGCAATTAATACAGCAAGCAATTGATGCTTTGAATAACCTAAACCCTAGGAATGAATATGATATCCAAAAAGAAGTTGACAAAATAGTGGACTTTCTCAAGACTACAGAACCACAATTTCAGTACTTTCATGAATACAAACCAGAGCGTGCACTTACATATGAAAATAAAGCACCCCTTATTGCTGTATAAGCTTAACAGAACAGTAAACCATCACAGAACTCTCTCAAGGAATTCACAATCTGAAAAAGCGAAAAAGTTAGCATACAGCCCAAATAGTCAGTTAAGAGGTTATAAATAAGAGTGCATCTTTTACGGTCACCAATTACTACTACTACTACTGTACAATTGAATAAAGTATATTAAACACTATATATAAAAGGAGCAAGATATGCCTAAAATCAACCACGCAATTGTAGCAGAGTTTTTCGCTACGTTTATGTTTATATTCATAGGTGTTGGAACGGTTGGTGCTGTATCTGCCGCTAATGTGAGTATCGGGTCAGGGCTTATATGGATCTCTGTAGCACATGGTATAGGTATCACCATCGGTATTATTATATTCGGTAGATTATCTGGTGCGCATATGAACCCCGCGGTTACGTTTAGTTTGATGTTATCAGGCAAGATGCCCACAAAGCAGGCGGTTTTATACATAGTTGCACAATTAGTCGGTGGTGTGTTGGCAGTTGCACTCCTGCGAATCGCTGGCTTCGGAGATGTAGATAACATAGGCGTCCACACGCTAAACCAAATAAGCATAATCCAAGGGCTGTTGTTAGAAATAGCACTTACCTTTGTGCTGGTGTTTACAGTCTTTAGTGTGGCAATAGATAGGCGTGCTACCCCCATAATTGCACCGTTTGCAGTAGGGCTTATGGTGCTGGCATTGCATTTAGTCGGTGTGCCTCTAACTGGTGCTTCAATGAACCCCGCAAGGAGTTTTGCACCTGCATTAGTAAACCTCTCTTGGGCTACCCACTGGCTTTATTGGATAGGTCCTATGATAGGTGGTGGGCTAGCGGCAGTGGTTTACACGTTCCTGTTCGGCGAGTCAGAAGATAAAGCCCTCTTCGGCAAGATAAAGATGTAACCTTATAGTAACGTCTTCACCTTAACGTTAATGTTCGGCTAAGCCTTAAATAGTCGGATTAGAGGTATACCATTTATTAAAGTCTTTTCTACAACGCCCATTACTGACACTGTACTCACTGCTCCGCACTGACGGCTATCTGTAGAGTTGCTACGGTTATCGCCCAGCACAACGTACTCGTTGCTGTAGAGTGCCCAGAAGTAGTTATCTTGTACACTTCCTAAGGTTGTGAACCTCTGCTCTACAGGCTTGTTATCCACAAAGAGCTCACTGCCACTTATTGACACTTCCTCGCGTGGTAGACCAATAACTCTTTTAACCGACACTAAACTGCTCTTCGGCATGCGTACAACAACGATGTCAAATCGGCAAATTGCTTTGTAACCAAAGTTTACAAGCAACAAAGAGCATGGCTTTAATGTCGGTAACATACTGCTACCTCTAACACAGACTAGCTTTTTTTGAAACATGTTTTTAAGTAACTACCTAAACGCCACATATGCAACTGTTTTTGTTATATAGTTTATATAGTATATATCTGTTATTATTGCCTTACGTATGTAAAAGTTGAAAGGAAAGTACTATGTTAACAAATATTATAAACAAAGCCTCTGCAATAGTGCCTTTTAGAGTAGCCCGAGCACACTGTGATATCCCCTGCGGTATATACGACCCTCGCGACGCTATACAAGCAGCACAGACAGTTATAAGAATGACCGAACTCATAGAGCAAAAAGGTAACGAAAGTAGCAACGAAGCTTTAAACTCACTCACCAGATACATAATGGTAAAAGAAGAGCATGCCAAGAAGGCAAAGAACGAAATTCTTGTCATCTGGACAGACTACTTCAAGCCTGAACATATTGCAAAGTTCCCCGACTTACACGAGAAAGTATGGAATGCTTGCAAGCTAGGCTCATACGTCAAACAGCACGTAGATATGGCAAAGGCACAAGAATTCAAAGCCGCGCTTGAAGAGATCGGTGAGATATTCTACGAAACTAAAAAGTAGTCTATAAACTCTTATACAAAACCAACCTGATCGTTATAAGTCTTTGTACAGCGCACTTGACTCTAATGTTTACCTTCGCTTAGGTTTTCTCTTTATCACTGTATTACTGATTTTTACCTTAAGCTGTGTCAGAGAGGATGACCTGACATTGGAGCAGCAGGCACACTTATTAGATAGACAACTGATGTGTCCTATCTGTGATGGGCAGACTTTGGATCAATCACAAGCACAGATATCAAAAGACATGCGAGGCGTAATACGCTATAAACTTCAAGCGGGTGAGTCAAGCGAAGAGATAAAAGCCTACTTCGTATCTCGGTATGGTCAAGAAGTTTTAGCTGCGCCCTCTGGCGGTGGTTTGAACACATTGGCATGGGTGATGCCAGCAGTTATATCTTTACTTGGTATTGTGGCAGTTGGGTTTGCGTTCTTTAACATGAAAGCCAAAGTAACACCTGACAGCGTACCAGTTAAAACCACCGACGACATAGATATGGAAAAGTATCTCCGTATTGTAGAACAGGAAACCAATCAACTAAATTTAGTAAATGAGCCACAATATCAGTTAAAAAGTGAAAAAACCTCTAAAGACGTTGTAGACAAAGCTCCCAATCTGTAATGGCTGACTGTGAATGAACTAGGGAACATTGCACTATCAATCGGAATTGCACTTTCGTTATTTGCCGTTCTAAGTGCCGTTTTGGGAGTAGTCTGGCGGTATTATCCATTGATAGAGAGTTCCAAGCGGGCGCTTTATATGTCTTTTGTTGCTTCATTTACGGCGGGGCTGACACTTATATACTCGTTTGTTATAAACGACTTCTCAATAAAGTACGTTTACGAACATTCTAACCTTGCATTAGATAAAAGTTTGACTTGGGTAGCGTTTTACGCAGGTAATGAAGGCTCACTGCTATACATATTGATTGTGCTGTGTTTGATGTCTATACTGGCACTGAGATACGCACCTAAAGCAATGAACAATTCTCTGCCCTACACTACTGCTATTTTGGCAGGTGTGCAGGCGTTTTTTTTCGTTACTATCTCTTTCTTAGCGAACCCGTTTGAACTACTAGGTCGTTCTGTATCAGATGGGTTGGGTTTAAATCCACTATTGGAACACCCTGGTATGTTTAGCCATCCTCCGATGCTAATGGCAGGTTTGATAGGTATAACTATTCCATTTGCACTTGTATCTGGCACTGTGCTTGCGCGAAGTAAAGGCGATGCTTGGGTAGACTACGTCAGGGTTTGGGGTATACTGGTATGGGGCATACTCGGCGTAGGGCTGCTCATAGGTGCATGGTGGGCGTATACAATACTAGGTTGGGGCGGTTACTGGAGTTGGGACCCTATTGAAAACGTAGCGTTAATGCCTTGGCTTGTGATGACCGCATTTATACACTCTATAATGGTGCAGAAACGCAGAGGTATGTTCAGAATGTGGAACGTAGTGCTACTAAATGTCAGTTGGGGTCTTTCGCTCCTTGGTATGTTCATTAACCGAGGTGGCACTGTAGTATCGGTGCACTCTTTTGGGCAATCGCAGATAGGATTTGTGTTTTTGGGGTTCTTGGCTGTGGGTGTTATTCTATCTTTTGCGTTGTTCATATGGCGTTATACGGACCTTAGCAGTCAGCGAGTTATGGAATCTTTTCTTTCCCGAGAGGCTTCGTTTCTTTTGAACAACTTCTTGCTGCTTGCGGTTACTGCATCAGTGTTGTGGGGCGTTATATTTCCTGTATTCTCGGATCTTTCACGAGATGTAGACGTTACAGTATCGGCGCCGTACTTTAACCGTACCGCAGGACCTATCTTACTTGCTGTTGTGTTGGTTATGGGAGTGGGGCCACTTCTTTCTTGGCGTCGTACTACTGGGCGTTCACTAAAAAGCCGACTGATTTTACCGATTTCGGTTGCAATGTTAGTCGGTATAGTGCTTTTATCAATTGGTATTGTAAAGCCGTTGGCGGTTATAGCTTTTGTGGTGGTTGCCTTTGTGTTCGGTTCAATTATGGGTGAATGGTGGCGAGGCACAAATGCTCGCATCAAAGCGGGATATAACCCCATTTTAGCGTGGTTCAAAATGGTCAACAGTAACAGACCGCGACACGGCGGATACATAGTTCACCTAGCGATGCTCTCTTTAGCAATCGGCGTAATAGGAACACAGTTTTTTGACCAAAGAACCGATGCCGCAATAAACATTGGACAAAGCGTTGTATTAGATGATTATAGAATAGAGTACATCAATTTACATTCACAAAACCGATCTGACAGAACCGCCCAATGGGCAACAATGCACGTTTTTAAAATAGATAAACAGGAGTATCAAATCTTAGCAGAACAAGCTACTGCCAAAGGACAAAACGGCTTTGTACTAGAAGGCAACAAAACAGGCGATAGGTTTATAGGCACTATATCACCGTGGCATGGGTTTTACCCTAGCTTTAATCAGATATCTGTTAGATCGGGTATAAGATCAAGCATTGTTGAAGATCTCTACGTAATACCCCGCGACTTCCTACAAGATGGCAGAGTATCACTTGCTGTAAGTATAAACCCGCTTGCAATGTGGCTATGGATAGCAGGCCCTATCTTTTTAGTAGGCACTATAGTCGCTCTGCTACCTAACCCAAGTACAGAACGAAAACGTCTACCAAGCACACAAATAAAGGCAGTATGAACCATGCTACAGAATTGGATTGCAATTACAATAGGGCTGATATTAGGTCTGGTGTCCCTTTTAATAACTTTATGGCCTATTGTTAACCCTAAAAATAAAAAATATTCTTCTAAACAGGATGTCATTAGCACTCAACATGCACTGCGCACTCAAAGACTAAGTATATACACTCAAATAGCCAAGCTCAACAAGGACAAAACAGACAAACTGATAACGGAAACCGAGTGGCAGAGAAGGCTGGCAAAACTGAAATTGTCAGCTGCTAGTATACTAAAAATAGAAGAAAAACTAGGCACTGATACCAGCCAAAGAGCACAACTTTTAGAATCAATCCAAGCAGAGCAAGATAAAGAAGCTAATAGAGATGCTACTAACTAACAATACAGCAAAACTGATAACGCAAATAGCACTACTTATTTTGCTTTGTAGTATCACTGCACTATTTGTAAGCAAAACAGAAGCAGGCGCTAAAAATGTCAGTGGCTACGTTGTAAACAAAACACAAGATGCAAGCGTAGACCAAAATATCCAAATACAGTTGTTCGCTATTGAAAACTCTACAGGTAGAGTTGTAGAAACACATAACACACAACTCTCTAATGGTAACAGGTTCTCTTTTCAAAACGTTGCAGAAGGCGGTGATATAGCATATCGTGTAGTAGCGATACAAGAGGGTTATTCGCCCTTCGTTGATATTTTACCTAGTAACGACTCTACGAATATACCGATTACAGTTTGGGAACACACAACAGATCCGAGCATTATTCGGTTTGGCACTTATAGTATTTTAGCCTCTGCTGTAAGCGGAGAAGAACGGAAAATAGCCTTTTTGGCATCTGTGGTTATACATAACCCCACAGATAAAGTCTGGGTTGCAAAACCCATTACACAAGGAATAACAGGTCCAGATCTTTTTAGGTTCAACTTACCCGAAGGTTATCAGGATCTATCTGTGGAAACTAATCTACCTGCGGGGAGTGTACTTGAAATCAGCACAGGGTTTGCACTGACAACACCTGTACCGCCCGGAGAGCATTCCTTGATTATGTCTTACACAGTTAACTATGATAAGAGTAGCTTTTCCGCACCCTTTAGGCTTGCTCATGGGGCTACAAAATTTATCTTCTTACTGCCTACTGATGCGGGATATGTAACTGGCAACCGCCTTGTAAATATAGGCTCTGTAGATACTCCTGTAGGCAATGGTAAAACCGTTACATTTGACTCGTATCAAGGTGATAACTACGAACCGGGTTCACAGATAACACTGACTATAAACCAGCTACCACAACCTCCTCTATTACAAAGAACTATAGAACTCTTTAAGGATACAAACTCCATTATTTTTATATCCGCAGTATCTATAGGTATCCTTCTGTTGCCTCTCTCTTACTTAATATATAAACGAAGGCAAAGTTACCAGTCTGTAGAGGGAGAACCTAATACCCAAACAGATTCGCTAAGTGTAATGCCGTCAACATTGTTAGATTTAGATCAAAAATACCGTGTGGGTGAAATAACTACCGATGATTATCTACAACAAAGAGAGGATATCATACAGGCAATTTTAAAAGCAAGCAACAAAAAAGATAGCGATAGTGTGTTTTGATCAGTAGGATACTGCCCATTATAATCGGTGGTCTGCCCATATTATTTATACTCTCTTTGTTTGTGTGGGCTTCAATAAGCAACGATAACGACCAAAATAAACCCGGTGTTAACACACAGTTTGGCGAAGTAGAACTTACAGAACAAGGTAATATAATACTCAGTACACAATCAGTAGATAACGTTAACATAGACCTACTAAGTCTAAGAGGTAAAATTGTTATAGTAGATTTTTGGTCTTCTTGGTGTGTGCCTTGCAGAACAGAAGCACCGATTCTGAGCCAAGCATACAAGAATTGGAACGATCAAGGAGTAGAATTTATAGGTATAGCTATATGGGATACACAAGAAGATATAGACGCTTTCATACAGATGTACGATATAACTTATCCTGTTGTTAGAGATGATACAGGTAGGATAGCAATAGATTTTGGCGTGTCGGGTATCCCCGAGAAATTCTTTATACGTCCAGATGGCACCGTTGCTAAAAAGGTTATAGGACCAATTAGTAGCAAAGATATAGACCGCATTATCACGGATATTCAAGATGAAGAGTTGGGTATATAAGTTATATAAAGGAGTTGCAAATGGGAGAGGAGAAAGACATCAGTGGCTATAAGTAGAAAAAAGGCGATTGAGTACGCATATAGTCTTATTCAAAAACCGCGTGCAAGAATGCTTGTCCACTTAGGGCAAGATGCTACAGGGGTATATGTGAAGCATAAAGGACGTGTCTTAACCAGAACTTACCTAAATAAGAGTGGAATGTCCGCCGCTAGTGCTATAGCTTATGCTCTAAAATTGCGTATACCTCCAGAAGGCGAGGTGCTATCTACTGTTGTATCTACAGGTGTAATATACCGAGTGCTTGCTATATCAGAGTTAAATTTTAACAACCCGTTATCATTTGAGTTAGCTTCTAAGCTGATTGAGGAGGCGCATTCACTTCAAGGTAGCTCATCTATAGAGGCGTAACGTCTTTTTCCATCCAGAAGCACGCATAAGGTGGTATCCTGTATGTATCAGGATCGTAATTGTAAAAACCTAAGATGTCGTGACGGTCTTTGAACAACAGTTCTTTAGTCGGTGAACAAGGTTTCATGCTGAAGTTGAAAATACATATTAGGTCTTGATTAGCATTGAATCTATGAAAAGCCAAAACGGGTTTGCCGATTATATTAATGAGTTTTGCATTTCCTTGACCTAGGGCAGGCGATTGCTTATATATCTTTATAATTTTTCGTAAAGTACTTAGGTAAGAGTTGGGGTCGCTTTCTTGTGCTTTAGCGTTTACGTTTTCGTAACCGTATTTACCGAGTTTGTATATTGGAATATAGGGTTTGTCGGCAGTTGTAAAACCTGCATATGTGCTACAGTCCCACTGCATTGGAGTGCGTACGGTGTAGCGATCGGTTAAAGATAAATCGTCGCCCATGCCTATTTCATCGCCGTTATAGATTAGTGGTGTGCCGGGTATAGCAAAAATTGCACAAATAAGTAGCAGCCACCTACGTTTATCGTTATCTAGCATAGGGGCAAGCCTTCGTCGTATATTCATACTTCTAAAAACTGAACCTGTTGTTTTTCCGTAACGCTTGAGTACACGTAGACGCGCATCAGTTGGAATAGATGATGTATCTAAGTCATCGTGGTTACGAAGAAAGTTTAACCACACGGTGCTATTATCTGCTAGTTGGCTGTATGGAATAGCTTTTTTAGAAAGTCGTGGTTGCCCATGTGCCAAATCGGCGAATAGCGCACTTGATAGATAAAAGTTAAGACACATATGGAATTCGTCACCGTTACCAAACCACCTGACTATTTCTTTTGGTTCGCTTTGATTAGCTTCTGAGAATATAACGGCGTTTGGGTACTCTGCTTTCATCATTGTGCGTAAACTACGGCAGAAGTTATGCGTTTCTGATAAGGCAGAACATTCTGTACCTTCGCGTTCAAACAGATATGGTATAGCATCTAGGCGGAAACCATCTACACCTTTAGAGAGCCAGAACCTAGCCACATTGAGCATCTCTTCATGCACTTTGGGATTATCATAATTTAGGTCTGGTTGCGTTGAATAAAAACGGTGCCAGTAGTACTGACCAGAACCACTATCCCAACTCCAGTTGGAATCCTCATAGTCGGAAAAGATGATAGGAACATCGCTATACAACGAATCTGTATCACTCCAAACGTAGTAATCGCGATAGCGCGAGTTACGTGAGCTCCTAGCATCCTTAAACCACTCATGTATTGATGATGTATGGTTTAAGACTAAGTCCATGATAACGCCTATACCCTTTGAATGAGCTGTATTAACAAGTTCATGGAAATCGTCCAAATCACCTAAATCTTCGTGTATGCCATAGAAGTCAGCAACATCGTAACCGTCATCTTTAAGAGGCGAGGGATGTATAGGCATAATCCAGATACAGTCTATGCCCAGTGATGCAATGTAGTCCAGTTTTGATATTGCACCTTTTATATCACCTATGCCATCGCCGTCAGAGTCGAAAAACGCTCTTATATTTAGCTGATAAAATACCGCTTGCTTGTACCACTCACCTGTAAACTTTTCACTGTTCACTTTGAATTCA
Source organism: Dehalococcoidia bacterium (assembly GCA_964274945.1). Taxonomy (GTDB): domain Bacteria; phylum Chloroflexota; class Dehalococcoidia; order Lucifugimonadales; family Lucifugimonadaceae; genus CAXXBX01. The sequence continues at coordinate 478,572 of CAXXBX010000034.1, forward strand.
ATTCCTCTCGTATATTTTAAGATTATGTTATATAATGGTGCCTGTTTTATGATCAAATAGGTGAATTTTGTCAGTATCAAATAGTAGTACAAGGTTAGAGCCCGCTCTCATGTTAAAAGATGAATCTACAGTAGCTATACTTGTATAGTTACCTATATCCACTGTAAGGTGTATTTGATGCCCTAGTAATTCTGAAATTTGCAGGTTTGCATTGACAGGCGATAAACCCTGTGTATTTTGAGGTTCATACCCTTGTACATATATATATTCAGGTCTTATCCCCAGCGTTATAGGTTGACCAATACGTTCTCTGACTGATGTACTCAGCAACGACTTCGGCAGGTCTATACTTATTTGTGAAAACATAAATTTAAGTGTTTCGTTATCCATTATCAAATCACCGTTGTATAGGTTCATGCTGGGGCTACCTATAAACTGTGCTACGAAAGTATCGGCAGGGTACTGATACACGTTTTTAGGCGTATCAAACTGGGATACCTTACCTTCGTTCATTACTACAAGACGGTCTCCTAGCGTCATTGCTTCTACCTGATCGTGTGTAACGTATATAAAGGTAGTTTGTAAGCTTTTGTGAAGCCTGTTGATCTCAGTTCTTGCCGAGACTCTTAATTTAGCATCTAAGTTAGAAAGTGGTTCATCCATAAGGAACACATCAGGCTTTCTGACTATAGCACGTCCGACGGCAACTCTCTGCCGCTGACCACCAGAGAGCGCTCTAGGTTTTCGGTTTAGCATGCTAGTCAGTCCTAACATCTCTGCTGCACTTCTAACACGCTGATCAATTTCTGCCTTTGGCACTTTGCGTAACTTCAACCCAAAAGCCATGTTGTTATAGACGTTCATGTGCGGATATAAAGCATAAGATTGAAAAACCATCGCAATGTTTCTATCTTTAGGCGGAACGTTATTAACTACTCTATCGTCTATTCTTATCTCACCTTCTGTGATGCTGTCCAAGCCTGCAAGCATTCTCAGTGTTGTAGACTTACCACACCCAGAAGGACCCACAATAACAACAAACTCTTTATCATTCACCTCTAATTGAAGGTTTTCTATAATAGACGTAGCACCGAATCGCTTAGATACGTTTATAAAAGATACTTTTGCCATTAGTTACTCCTATATCAATAACTGTTGCATTTTATATACTATCCTTTTACCGAGCCTGCAAGTAACCCGCGTACAAAAAAGCGTTGCAGAGCTAAGAATATAATCAGTGGTAGAATCATAGATACAAAAGCAGCAGGAGGCAATAAATGGAGGCTTAGCCCTCTTGACCCTTGCAGATCTACAAGTCTTTGAGTAAGTACTACTGTGCTTTCACCACCTAAAAACGTCAGTGCTACTAAGTAGTCGTTCCACACCCATAAAAACTGAAATATAGCAAATGAGAATATTACAGGCACTGAAAGCGGGAGTATCATCCGTGTAAAGACAGTAAAATGCGATGCACCGTCTATAAAAGCCGATTCCAAAGTCTCGCGTGGTAATTGAGAGATATAATTATAAAGTAGATACACTGCCAATGGCATGCCAAAGCCCGTATGTGCTATCCATACAGATAAAAACGTGCCGTTTATTCCCAGTGCCGAAAAATCCCTCAGCAGAGGGACAAGTGCAATTTGTAACGGCACTACAAGCAAAATCACAACTATTGTAAAAAAGAGAGTCCGCCCTTTAAAGCGTAACCATGCAAATGCGTACGCTGCCATTGTTGCCATTAGTATCGGTATTATAGTGGCGGGGATAGTAACAATTAGACTGTTGAGAAAAGCGTTAATTAGCGGTTCATCCTTTTGTACAACTGTTTTTGTATCTTCGCCTAAGCTAGTTTCGTAGGTAACCTCCTGCCCGAACAAAACCTCTTGATAGTTTTGAAGTGTTAAGTTGAAATCTGTAGCCCAAGCTCTTTCTTGAATTTCTATACGTCCGACTTTTAAAGTCCCCAGCCAAATTATTCTTGTATTGTTATCTATTTGTACGCCATCTTGCCATTGTGAAAATGTAGCAGGTTGTGAACCCTCTATCTGTATAAGATCGCCTTTTGAATACCCTGAAAAGTCAGAGGCGACATCATATTCTCTCACTTGTACCCAATCGCGGTGTGGTAGTATTTTCCACCAACCTGAGTTGCTAACATCTAATGGCACTCTGAATGAAGATACGAAAAGCCCGACAGTCGGAGTAGCCCATAATACACACAGAATGGTCAAAATCAAAGTAACAACAATAGAAGATATCCTTTTTTGTAATTTATAGTTCATAGCTTTCTCACATACCGCTGCTGTTCTGTTGCCTAAACTGACGTAAGTTGTAAATCATAACAGGAACAACAAGAATTAAAAGCACTATAGCGATAGCATTGCCTATTCCAAAGTTGTTAAAAGTAAAATACTGTCGGTAAAACTCGGTGGCTATAACGCTTGTGCCGAAACTACCACCTGTAAGAGCCCATACTATATCAAATATCTTCAGGTTAAATATAACGAGTGTACTAGTTATAGCGAGTAGCGTGCTCCATATATATGGCAACTGAATACTGAAAAATATACGCACCTCACCAGCCCCATCAACTCTTGCTGCTTCAACAAGCTCTGCAGGCACTCCACGCAGTGCCGCCGATGTAAATACCATAGCAAACCCACTTTGAATCCAAACAACTATTAATATCAGAAAGAAGTTGTTCCAAGGTTGCAACCCTTGAATCCAAACCTGTGGTTCTCCACCCAATAATACGAGTATAGCGTTCAGTATACCTATTTGTTCAACCCCTGTTTCTCTGTATTCATACACAAAACTCCATATTATACCCGCACCGACAAGAGATATAGCCATAGGCATGAAAATGATGGATTTTACTAGACGCTCTAGCCTCCTGCCATCGGCTAATACGGCTATAGTTGTACCGAAAAATAGAGTAAACGGTGTCCCAATCAGTATCCAAAAAGCAGTATTACGGAAGGAAATTATCAGGTTAGAGTTAGTTACAACCTCTCCATAGTTTTCAAGGAATATAAACTCCTCGCCTCGTGAGTCGTAGAAACTGTCTAATAATGTTCTTATAATAGGCACGCCTAATGTCCAAGCGATAAATACCAGTGCAGGTCCGGCAAACACAATAGGCACAGCAGATGACTGCCACCTCCGCGGAAGTAGCAATATCAGATTGCTCAAAAAGTAGTATAACAACCCTAAAGAACCTATGCTCCATACTACTGCTACTAGTAGCAGTAGTATGAGAGGCATGTCTACATCTCTGATCAGTAAGAATCCGCCTACCGAAAAGAGTAGTAGAAACAAAAAACCTACAAGTACCAGTCCAGTGTTTAGTAGATGTCGTGACTTAGCAAACAAATGTATCACCAGACTTTAGGTCAATACCTAGTATATTAGAATCTATTGATTAGGTTATCTGTCCGGCCAAGATGCGTCAATATCTGCCAAAGTCTTATCTAACGTTTGGTTATCAGCCACGTAGTCAGATATTTCTGTCCAGAAAGAACCTGCTCCAACTTGACCTGGCATCAGGTCTGAACCATCAAACCTAACAGCCGTGGCGTCAGCGATAAATCCAGATATAGCAGCATCTATAGGGCTACCGTACCAGCTACTGTCCACGCCGCTGTGTGGGGCGATAACGCCACCTCCAATAAGCCATGGTCGTATTGCTTCAGGCTTGGTAATAAACTCCATCACTGCTCTTACTTCTGGGCGGTCACTAAACATAGCAAACAGATCACCCGCTATAAGATAAGGTCTACCATATTCACTATCAACTGGAGGCAGGTAGAACACATCATAGTCTACTCCTGCTACTGCGTTAAGGTCTTTCCAGTTACTGACAATAAAGTTACCTTGTCGGTGGAGGTAGCAATCAGGCGGGTCGTTAAACATGCCATTAGCAGAATCACCAAAGAATGTACTGACTATTTGCTCTCTACCGCCGAAGACGTTTCCTTCTTTAAACCACATATCGCTCCAAAGACCAACAGCTCTCCTGACTTCTGGTGAGTCAAAATTCAATTCTCCTGCAACCCATCTATCGTAGTTAGCAGTAGAGGTTGTTCTAAGCATTAGGTCTTCTGTCCAGTCGGTCGCGGGCCACCCTGTAGCAACTCCGCTTTCTATGCCGATGCACCATGGAGTACCACCGTCATCTACTATCTGTGAGTTAAGTGCTACAAGTTCATCCCAAGTTTTTGGAACTTTGTAGCCTGCTGATTCAAAAGCCTTTTTGGGGTAAAACACTTGGCTCTTACCGTTAGTTCTATGCCATACTCCAGCTACAAAATCGCCACCACTAGGTGACTTCAAAGTTGAAGCTTCAACCCAAGCGGGTGTATACTGTGCTTCTAGGTAAGACTTTGGTAGAAAATCAGTTATCTGTACAATATCACCGCTAGAGACAAAGTTTTGTAGCAGTCCGGGCTGAGGAAAATCAGCAATATCGGGCGGATTACCGCTTTTAACGCGTGTAGTTATATCTGCTTCAAAGCCTCCCGTGCCTTCATATTGGATATCTATTCCAGTGATATCTTCAAAGAGAGCAAAAGATGCCTCCAATGTCAATTCCTCTGCTCCACGAACAGGGCCGAACATTGTAACAGTCGTACCCGAGAAGCTCCCTTGCAGAGCAAGCTCGTAACAATCGTCAGTACAATCGTTAGGATCGTCAGCAACGACTGTTGGTGTATTCACAGCAGTTGGAGCACTAACGTTGTGTGAACAGGCAATAATAGCAAACAGACCAGCAATTACTACTAACAGCCCTGTAAATGTTATGGATAAAAATTTCACAACTAACCTCATTTCTAATATTGAAATATATAATTTAATTTCACTTTTAAATAGATTATAAACTGTTCAAAGTGAATTAGCAACTATTTTTATAAGTTATACAAACTTTAAAGCCACAATATTACGTAATGACAATAGGCATTACACTATTTATATTTACGAGGATAGAGAACTTTCAATTTTATCTAGTGCAGACTGTGTAACAAAACGCTCCCATTTGTTGTTGTTTTGCAAAAACCAGATAGCCGCATCATTAGGCTCTTTATTGTTATCTTCCATCCATGCTTCTGCCTCGGCAACGTCTGCAGAAGTTAAGTTAAACTTCTCTAATACACTGACCAAGTCGTCCGCCCGTTCTACAAAAGAAGAGTGTGCTGCTATGTATATAGGTGATGCAGGGTAGCCACATGCTTTATCTGCGCTCCAGCATTCCTCTGTATATGCAGGTTCTTCTAACCTCACTAGATCGTATTTACCTGTTATCTTAGTAGGAGACCAAATATAACCCAACCATGCTTCTTCACGTTTGACAGCACCTTCTAAGTCTGCAAACAACGCCTCACCCGATCCAGGAGATACAAGTTCAACATATTCACCTAGATTATAAGCGTTGAACTGCTCTTCATTCACCTTTTCACACTCCCAGCCCGGAGGGCAAGTAACCAAACGTGCTTTATCTCCAGTTTCTATTGAAGAGAATACTTCAGTAAACTCAGGCTTTTTCAAGTCCTCTACTGACTTTAGGTTAGGGTACTTATCTGCAGTGTATTTTGGAATAACAAAAGCACTCTGCCAGTTGTCTTCAATAGTATTACCTATCTTAACGACGTCACCGTCTGCAGATGCCTTATCCCAAGCTTCTTTCTGGTTAGCATACCAGATCTCCATAGTGACATCAGTATCGTTGTTTTGTAGTGCTTGAAATAGGCTAATAGTATTGCCGGGTATATAGTCAACTGTGTAGCCGTAGCCTTCTTGTGCGATGTAACCTGCTATCCGATTCTGTATTAGTGCGCTGTTCCAGTTTAGATCGCTGAAAGTAACGGTTTTGTCGACAGGAGCGGGTTCAACTAGAGATTCGTATTTATCTAATGATCCTTCAATTTTATTTAGTGCCGACTGTGTAACAAAACGCTCCCATTTGTTGTTGTTTTGCAAAAACCAGATAGCCGCATCATTAGGCTCCTTATTGTTATCTTCCATCCATGCTTCTGCCTCTGCGACGTCTGCAGAAGTTAAGTTAAACTTCTCTAATACACTGACCAAATCGCCCGACCGCTCTACAAAAGAAGAGTGTGCTGCTATATATATCGGTGATGCAGGGTAGCCACATGCTTTATCTGCGTTCCAGCATTCCTCTGTATACGCAGGTTCTTCTAACCTCACTAGATCATATTTACCTGTTATCTTAGTAGGAGACCACATATAGCCAAGCCAATCTTCTTGACGCTTGAAAGCACCTTCTAGGTCTGCAAACAACGCCTCACCCGATCCAGGAGATACAAGTTCAACATGTTCACCTAGATTATAAGCTTTGAACTGCTCTTCATTCACCTTTTCACACTCCCAGCCCGCAGGACAGGTAAGCAAACGCGCTTTATCTCCAGTTTCTATTGAAGAGAATACTTCAATAAACTCAGGCTTTTTCAAGTCCTCTACTGACTTTAGGTTAGGGTACTTATCTGCAGTGTATTTTGGAATAACAAAAGCACTCTGCCAGTTGTCTTCAATAGTATTACCTATTTTAACGACGTCACCGTCTGCAGATGCCTTATCCCAAGCTTCTTTCTGATTAGCATACCAGATCTCCATAGTGACATCAGTATCGTTGTTTTGTAGTGCTTGAAATAGGCTAATGGTATTGCCGGGGATATAGTCAACTGTGTAACCGTAGCCTTCTTGTGCGATGTAACCTGCTATCCGATTCTGTATCAGTGCGCTGTTCCAGTTTAGGTCGCTGAAAGTAACGGTTTTGTCGACAGGAGCAGGAGCTGGTTCAACTCCGCTGTCGGTACTAGTGTTGTGGTTACAGCCAACTAAAGCAAGCAATGCAATGAAAGAAAACGGTAATAGCCACAATAATTTTGTTTTGATTTTTTTTGATTTCACAAGACTCTCCTATTCTATTATGATGTAAAAACAAACAAATGTTTAATTTTTAAAAATTAAATATAAATACGGTATTACTTCTAAAGCTACAAAGGCGAAGCAAGTGGTACTTGTCTCTTCTTTGAGTACGCTTGAGTTATTCGGTCTACTATAATTGCGAGGAAAACTATACCTGTACCTGCTATAAAAGCGTTACCGGGTTCTATTCTACCTAGTGCTCTGAAAACGTCTTCACCCAGCCCGCCTGCACCGACTAATGCTGCTATTACAACCATTGAGAGTGCCAGCAGTGTAGTTTGGTTAACGCCTGCCATTATAGTCGGTAGGGCAAGTGGTATCTGAACCTTAAACAGCACTTGTAATGAAGTAGCGCCCATTGAACGCGCTGCTTCTACTGTGTCGTGAGAAACTTGTCGTATGCCTAAGTTAGTCAAACGTATCACAGGCGGCACTGCGTAAATTACAGTAGCTATAACTGCTGGTACATCACCAACGCTAAAGAAAGCGATAGCAGGGACTAAGTAGACATAACTGGGCATTGTCTGCATACCGTCAAGTATAGGACGTAGTAAGCGGTCTACTCTATTACTCCGCCCTGCGAGTAGCCCAAAAGGTACACCTACAAACATAGAGAGCGATACAGTTACTATAACTAAAGATATAGTTTCTACTGTGCTAGTCCAAAGTCCCATAAAACCCATGAAAACTAAAGATATAAACGAGAAAATCGCTATTCTTACCCCAGCTATTTTTATTGACAATATTATAATAGCACCAATCAGCGCAGGCCAAGGTATCCATAGTAATCCCGTCTTAATGGAGGTCAAAAATATTAGAATTACGTTTTTAAATGACTGAAAGAAGCCAGAGAAACTCTCTGTTGCCCAATCTACAAGGTTATCAATTTGCAAACCGAAATCGCGCCCCCAGTCAAACGGGAATTGCAAAAACTGTTCACCATACAGGTTAGACAAGACGATGGGAACAATAGTCAGTACGGCTAGTATTAATAAGTATGGAGAGAATTTTAGAGCTAGTGCGCCTAGAGTGCGTAAGTTAGTTGTTGTTTTAGAGCCTGTTGCCATTTTAAATCTTTATGCGTTGCTACTGACAGCGTCCATGATGGCTCTATGTTGCCAAGCATCTAATATATTCTCTTGCGTCTCTTCTTGGTTTGCATCTGCTAATAGCGTTGCGACTGAGGCTTTACACAATTCACCTACAAGGCGTTGTGAATCCTCTTCTACCACGGGTATTAAATAGTCGGCACTCATAATAAGCCCCAGCCCATCTTTGAGTAAAGAATCGGGTGAAAGTTTATAGTGTTTGTTTGTAAATTCCACTAAACTTTCGGCATCTGCTTGTAAGGCTTCAAGAGCTTGGTCAAGGGTTACAGTGCCTAAGTATTGGGAGTCTTGGTCAACTAGAATTAGCACAGGCAGATCTTCATTGCGCATATATATCAGTGCATCCTTTGGTTTTATACTGTGTTGCACAGCACCGCTTGGTGAAGACATTATCTCACGTATAGTTAATATGTCTTCCCGACGGATACTTTTTGTAAAAGAATTTACGTAATCATCTTTAGGTTGCATAATAATCTCTTGGGGTGTGCCTATTTGTACTATCCTTCCGCCTCTCATAATTGCTATTCTATCGCCGAGTTTTACTGCTTCGGCTAGATCGTGAGTTACGAAAATTATAGTCTTGTGTAGCTCTGACTGTAGCCTTATGAGTTCGTCCTGCATATCGTTACGGATAAGAGGGTCTAAACCGCTGAACGGCTCGTCTAGTAGCATTACGGGAGTATCCTGTGCTAGGGAGCGTGCGATACCAACTCGCTGACGCATGCCTCCGCTGAGTTCGTGCGGATAAGATTTTTCCCAACCTGAAAGTCCGACTAGATCTAGTGCGCTACTAACCATGCTATTACAGACTTCATCATCTTCGCCACGCAATTCAAGCCCAAGCCGAACGTTTTGTTCAACATCTCTATGAGGCATAAGACCATAGTGTTGGAATACCATAGATATCTTCGTACGGCGTAGCTCAATCAGATCTTCGTTACAAGCGGCGGATATATCTGTGTCAAATATCTTTATGCTACCGGAAGAGGGCACTAAAAGACGGTTTATACACCTGATTAAAGTGGACTTACCCGAGCCCGAAAGCCCCATAATAACGAACGTTTCACCCTCTTGTACTTCAAAAGAAACATCCATTAACGCCGCTACACTGTTTTTTAAGTTTTCGTCCTGTTTACTATTAGATTCTCCATTATGAGCAGACTCATCTCCAAAAATCTTGCAAACATTATTAACCTTTACGGCAATTCCAGACATCTATAACTCCTTTCATTATAGTATGGAAAACTATTATCCATAATTTTTTAAGATTCGTATAGAATCATATTCAACAATAAGAAATCAAGGTAATTTCAGCATGAAGCTATGTTTACTATATATAAGAAATACCTCGAATGGAATTTATTTAATGTTAAATTTCTTATACTCAAAATTGATTGTAGCACATTAAAAAATTAAAAGCAAAATTCTATTTACCACCTACTCCGATACCTTACTACCTCTATAAGGTTGTCCATCAGTGGTTACTATATGCTCGGTAACGTATCCTTGCTCATCAATATAAAACGCTCTAACAATTGGACGAACTTTTTCTACTAGAGAGATGAGTATATAGAATATATTAGTCCAGCCTGACTGTACTGCATTGTGAATGTCAGTATCCGATGGATAAGCTTGTGTATATGTATGAGAGTGGTAAATTCCTAATATTTGTAGGTGGTTATCGTCTGCATAGTTTTGTGCCTTTAGTATATCCAAGGGTGCCATGGAGTAACGATGTACTTTGTCAGTGTGGACGTTAGGCATTGACTGAGCTTCTAAAACCTTAAAGTCGCGCCCAAATAGTATACCACAGCATTCATTGGGATCCTCCATTAGTGCCTGAGATATAATATATGCGAGGTGTCTTTTAGGTATCAGTAGCAAGGTTATATCTTTTAAAGTTAACTGTCAATGCGAACCGAGTTTACGGGATATCGCTGCTTGGGCAACATGGCTAATTATAGGTTCTACTTGTATGTTAAGCAATGCTGGACCTTTATATTTGAAAGCTGCCTTAATGGATTCGCGTAAATCTTGAGGTTCTGTTACAAGTCTACCAAAACATCCTAGCCCTTGCGCGACTTTATCCCAGCGTGTTGGTAGTAGGTCAGTCCAGACGGGTCTGCCGAAGAGCCCTTTTTGTATTTGCCAGTCTATGCCCCAGATGGAATTGTTTCCCAAGAGAATTTTTACTTGTAGGTTGTGGCGTAACATGGTATCCATTTCTACAGCGTTAAATCCAAAAGAGCCGTCGCCTACTAACAGAACAACGCTTGTATTCGGCAGTGCAACCTGTGCCCCTATAGCATAAGCTATACCTACGCCTATCATTCCAAAAGACGAAACGTTATGAAATTTAAAAGGTTTCTCGCGGGGGATTGAAGCACGAATAAAGTGGCAGTAGTCGCCTCCGTCAAATGTGATATGTGTATCCTCATCTATAAACTCCCTGAGCACAGACGACACTAACATAGGGTGTATAGGTGTTGTTTCTTTAGATAAACTCTGGAGTTCCGTAAGCCATTCACTGTGCGTTTTCTTAAGTGATTTGATCCACTCTTTATTAGGTTTAAATTGCGTTTTTCGTGCAGCAAGGTTAATTTGATTTACGATTTTACCGACACTGCCCGCAATACCCACTTCAACAGACCTTGCACGCCCTACTACTGCTGGTGCAGGGTCTACAAGGATTATCTTAACATCTTTTCTAAAAGGGGGTACGCCTCCGTATCCCATTGTGTAGTCAAGGCGTTTGCCAAGTAGCAATACTACATCCGCCTCACTGACGCGTTGCGCCGCTCTGTTTAAAGGCAAGTAACCTAAACCAAAAGAGAGCTCATGTGAATCGGGTATAAGTGCGCGTGCAGAGTCTACAGAGAAAAAAGGTGCTTGAGTTGCTTCTACAAGTTTCAGTAAGTCTAGTGGATCTACGTCCGCACCAGCACCTGTGCCTGCAAATATCATAGGTTGTTCAGCTTGTGCTAGTATAGAAATTGCCTGTTCTATCTGTTCAACATCCCCAAGCATAGGGCGAGCTACACTGTATTCTCCAAGGGCATATCTAATAAACACATCTTCTTCTACATGTGCTTCCTGAATGTCGTGAGGAATAGTAAGGTGTACTGGTCCCTGCCTACCTGACGTTGCTGTAGAGAACGCTAAGTCTACGTATTCAGGTATACGTTCTGGTGTAGGTACTATCCATGCTCCTTTGCATACTGGAGCTGCAACACCAACTTGATCAAATTCCTGCATTGCCCCTCTGCCAAGGTTAATAGACTCTGCACTGCCGGCAATGTTAACCACTGGTGCTTCGGAATGCATTGCGTTAGCAAGTCCGGGCACAGCGTTAGCATGTCCGGGCGTTGTAGATAGTACTACACTAGGTCTGCGCAGAATGCGAGAGTAAGAATCGGCGGCGTGCACAGCTGCCGATTCATGACGCGTATCAATCATACGAAAATCGGTATCTATCATTACGTCAAGTAAGTGGAGTATATGGTCTCCAGCAATACCGAAAACTGTATCTACACCATGTGATTTCAAAGATTTGACTAATAAATGTGAACCTGTTATTTTTGACAATTACTACTCCTTGTTAGTATAATCCGTGTTATGTGTCCTATAGATTGGTTTACTTATATCTCTCTGAATAGATTATATTGTTACTGCTGATTTAAGTTTGTGGATACACTGATAATTACTAATGGTATCAAACCGAGTAAGATTAAACCCGTGAAAATACGTGCGGCGGTTTGGTTTATATGCACAGAAATTACCCTTCCGACGTGCATACCTGCAACTGCTGTTGCACCAATTGTAACTACCAAAACCCAATCAATACGGTTTGAAATTAGATGTGCTGACACACCTGATAGGCTAACTAGTGCGGTTATCATAAGATTTGTGCTATATGTCTTTTCTGTATTTATTTTCAGTACATGCATCATTATTGGTATTCTTATAACGCCAAGTGCAACTCCTATTATTCCACCAAGTATACCGATAATAAACCCAACGAACACTTCTATGGTAAAAAGGCGTGTACTCAGTGCCGATTTTTTACTATAGGACTGATTTTTTACACGGATACGCATATCAGAATACGCTTTTAGTATCATCATAGCGGCACCCCAAAAAAGAAATATTACAATACTGGTTAGTACTAAAACGGTTGGGACAGACTCGGCAAAGTATCTACCCAAGAACGTACCCAGAACACCAGAGCCTCCAAGCAGTATTGCTATATTTATAATAACGTTTTTTCTAATAGCCTTTTGTGCCATTGCAGAGAGAGCAACAATTAACGTTATAAACAGGTTGGTGCCAGCAGCAATATATGGATCTACACCTGATATAATCATTATTGGTAAGCGTACTATACCTAATACAGAACCCATAACACTACCTAGTACGCCGACAAAAAACGAAGCTACCGCAAGCATGGCTAATACATGCCAAGCAATTGGCAGTAATTGTTCTAATTCAATATGGATTAATGCTAACTGTTTCCAACAGCAACCTTCAATTAACAAGGCTAGGCTAAACCTCAATCTCTATAAGGCTCTCGCCTCTTTGAGTGTTATCACCTTCTGTAACGTTTATCTTTTTTACTATACCTGAGCATTTTGAGGTTATAACGTTTTCCATTTTCATCGATTCTATAGTAACTACTGCTTGTCCTTCTTGTATAGAATCGCCTTCTTTGACATTTATAGTAACTACACGCCCGGGCATTATAGAGCGTACAACTGACTCGTCATTGGTAAAGAAAGTTTTCTGTTGTTGTTGCTGTTTAACTGTTACATGAGTACTCTTCTTATTAGCCAGTACTGTAAATTTAGGATGATTTAAATAACTCTGGGGCAACATAAAATTGAATTTTTTACCTCTAACTATGACAGAGACTTCTGTACTGCTTAAAATTACCACTTTAATGTTATAAACATCTTGGTTGATTTTAATAGAGTAACTTTTTGTGCTATTTTTCATAATACTAATTTCGTTGTAATATATCTTCTTGATTAACATAAGGAATTTGTTCCCTGTCTAACTGTATTACTGAATACTGTTTTTCAGGAGATACGTTAATAGATACTTTGTTTTTTGTATCCTTATCACAAAGATGAACAATATAGTCATTGTATGTTGTTAATGACGTTTGGAGCAATTCTTGTCTTTTAGATATCAGTGCTCTTTGTGCTTCTTGAACTGATACGAGTTTAAAGTTAATTTTGCCTCCTGTAGTTATCTGTGCTAGCATTGGTATATCTACGGACGCTACGACTCCTATTTTTGCGTATCCGCCTGTAGTCTGTCGGTCAGCGAGGAGTATGATAGGTCCGTTTGCGGTAATTTGGATAGATCCCAGCGGTACAGCGTCGGATATTATGTCGTAACTACCAGAAGGATTGCGGATAGGTACAGTAGGACCATCTAGCCGCATGCCTTGTCTATCCGATGCGGAAGTTACAACAAAAACCGATGAGTAGAATATATGTTTTGCTATGTTTGAAAAGCAATATTGTTGCGGTCCTTGAATAACTCTTAAAACCACATGGTCGGAGTATTTTGGTATTAGATTATTGGGTAACTGTAAGTTGAGTGCATGGAGCGTTGTATTTTGTGAAATTGGTACTATATCTCCACGCTTTAAGGCTTTGTTGCCAAATTTTGAAGGGATATGAGTAGACCTAGAACCTAATATTTCTGGCGTATCAAAGGAGCCCGACACTGATAGGTAAGTTCTAACACCGTGTGTGCTTTGAGAAAAGGTTATTTCACTACCACTTTTGACACTGATAGAACGCCACATAGGCACTTTGACGCCGTTGAGTTCTACACCCATATCGGCGCCGCACAACGCAATAGACGTATCACAGTTAAACCCAAAGTGTGAACCACCTAGTGTCACCTCAATGGCAGCTGCACCTATAGGGTTACCAACCAGTCTATTGGCTAATATCAAGGCGTTAGTGTCTAACGCACCACTTACAGATACCCCAAACCTCTGAAAACCTGTTCTTCCTAAATCTTGAATTGTAGATAGAAAACCAGTAGATATAACTTCTATTGCGGGTTGTTTTATAATACTTCCTCACTGAATTCTAAAACGTGAGTTTCTTCTAGTGACATAGACGTTAATTCTTTGTATTCCTCTACTGTAATAGATGTAAAATGCACGTATGTGCCGGGTATAAGTAGCGAGGGTGGATTAGCTTGCGGTACAAAGAGTCTTGCGGGTGTTCTACCTATTATCTGCCAGCCGCCGGGCGATTCTGTGGAGTATACACCCGTCTGTGAACCCGCTATACCCACAGAGCCAGCAGACACCTTTTCACGAGGTGAACTACGACGAGGACACGCAATACTTTCATCCATACCACCCAAGTAAGGAAAACCAGGCGAAAAACCTATCATATATACACGATAAAACGGTTTAGAATGTATTTCTATCACCTCTTCAACTGAAAGTTTACAGTAATTAGCCACATTCTCTATGTCCGGTCCAAAATCACCACCGTAAAGCGTGGGGAGTTTATAAACTTTTACCTTTTTATTCTGTGGAGTATTTTCTACATACTCACTACTATGGTCTCTTACTACTTGTATAAGCTGCTTGATGTACCAAATTATCAGTCCATAGCCAATTTCTTCTGGATCGTAATAAACCGTCAGGGAGCAGTATGCGGGTACCAATTCTTTGATACCTGATATATTCGCAGACTCTATTGCACTTAACAGTCTAAACACCTGTTCGTTAATGTTTGTAGAAATAGTGTTACCTAGTACCACTGTTATTGCAGTATCACCTGCTGAAAATATATGCGGTTGTATATTTTTTGTATAGTTCACGATGACGATGTTGGTTTTATAAAAATTTTGCCATTGGACATACGTTAACGCCGTTTTTTTCAAGCTCACTTCTAACTAATCTTGCCAATTCAATAGAGGATTTTGTATCGCCATGTAAGCATATGGTATCAGCTTGGAGTTCAATAACTGAACCGTCTATTGCTGTGGTCTTTCCTTGTGTAACAATGCCGATTGTTCTCTGTATGACTTCGGTGGGTTGATGTATTACTGCGTTTGGGAGACTACGCGGTGCAAGGCTGCCATCTGGCATAAGTGCACGGTCAGTAAAACATTCTCTTGCAAAACGCACTCCTTCTTTTCTTGCAATATCTTCCCATGCCGAGCCAGACGGTACAACGTGTATAAGATTACAATCAAATTCACGAATAGCTGATACTATAGCGTAAGCTGCTTCTCTATCTTTTGCTGCGCGGTTATATAATGCACCGTGTGGTTTGACGTGTTGGAGTTGTTTATCCTTTACAAATGCCGAGAGGGCGCCAATCTGGTACTTAACGCAGTTGCTTATTTCGCTAGGTGTAAGCGCCATAGCTCTCCTACCAAAGCCTTGCAGATCTGGGTAAGATGGATGTGCACCGATGCCAACATCCATAGATTCAGCCCATTGTGTAACTTGTGCCATCCACTGCGGATCGCCCGCATGAAAACCTGTAGCGATATTTGCCGAAGTTACGAAACGCAGTATCGCTTTGTCGTCACCCATAGTGTACAAGCCAAAAGATTCTCCTATGTCTGCGTTAAAGTCAACTGTTACTGTTTGTGTGTAATTCAAAACTAGATATAGTATAAATATGTTTTATGTCATTTTGTACAAAGTTTATAACATTATGAGTATATAGTTAAGTGAATTTTTCTGTAATTTTCAATGTAGTAAGAGCTGAATTTTTTGCCCTGTAAGCCAGCTTTCAGTAACGGCATCCGTCCACTGCATGTACTTTAAACCGTCAGTAAAATTAGTATGTGTAACGCTTTCAACACCTCTTATGGCATTGATAAACTCCTCTTCTACTCTCCAGCCCTGACGTTTATGTTCCTCTATCTTTATCTCTTGCATTGCACTATCTGAACGCCTGCAGCCAGATAGCATTAGTGTGGGAGCACCTGGGTCTTTAAAGTCTAAAGCCTCTACTTTAATAGTTCCTTGTGTGCCGTGTAACCATATTTCAGCGCTCGGTGCCATACCCGACACTGTAGATACGTTAAGATTCAAATTACCGCCTGATGCCATTTCACAAAGTACATCAATATCGTCAGGGATTGTAATATACCTTACTCTGCCACTTGTGGAATCCTTACGCTGTTTGACTACTACTTGTGCGTTGGCTATAACACTCTTTGCAGGTCCAATCCATCTCATAATTGCCTCGTACCATATGCCCAGGGTCATTATGTTATTACCAGATAGGTCTCTATCATGCCTCCAATGGAACGGAATATCATGGTCTGGAAAGCCTCCTCCTGCGTTTATTACACCGCGGATACGCACAAGATCGCCTAAGAATCCCTCAAATAGCAGGTCCGATATTGTGCGATCTATCGGTAACGTATGTGGTGCTGGAACAATTTGACAAACAATATCTGGATTGCTTTTAGAAATTTCCAGCATATCAAATGCCTCTTGCGAGTTCATAGCCATGCGTGCTTCACAAAGAACGTGTTTACTTTCCGATATTGCAGCCATTGTAATCGGTGCGTGCATATAAGGCCATGTCCCTATACATACCGCATCTATATCTTTATCTTCAATTATTTCTAACCAGTCTTCGCAAACTTTAGGTATTTGAAATTTTTCTGCTACAAGTTCAGCTGACTCTATACTTCTATTAGCAACGGCATAAATTTCAACATTTTGTTGCCTGCTAAAACCGGGTATATGCTTAGCTTGCATATTAGCTCCAGCACCTATAAGACCTACTCTGATCAAAGAATTATCCATCTGTTCCTCTCCTTGTGATTTAATCTTTGTATAACATATAATACAGTTAAGAGTTTAACTACTTTTAAAGTAGATAGTATAGAAGTAGAGTTTATATTATGAACAGTGAATATATATTACCAAAAGAGATTGTGCTTATGGAGGGTGGTATAAATGTGCACTGGTCTAACGGAGAAAGGTTTGTTTATCCTTACAAGATGCTACGGTTCCTTTGTCCGTGTGCTCTTTGTGTAGATGAAAATAGCGGACGGCGCATGTTACAACCAACCTCTATTCCAGATGATGTAATAATTGTGGATTGGCTCACTATAGGCAGATATTCGCTGCAGTTCTTATGGTCGGATGGGCACGAAACGGGTATATACCCTTACACCATGCTTTTAAATATTGCGAAAAATATTTAGTCAGATACCTTGTTATTCACTGCTATATCATGCCTTCCACACAGTTAACTACATCAGTAATTCCTGGTATAAAAGCAGTTTCCAAGCCTTTACTATAAGGAACTGGAGTATGCGGTGCAGTTACTCTTTTTATAGGTGCATCTAAGTAATCAAAAGCCTTATCTGCTAAGATAGCGGCTATTTCTGATGCCATGCTTGCTCGGGGCGTATCCTCGTCTACTATAACTGCTCTATGTGTTTTTGTAACAGATTCTAGCACTAACTCCTCGTCAAATGGTGAAAGGCTGAGCATGTCTATAACTGCACATTCAATACCTTTAGATGCTAATTGCTCTGCGGCGTACCAGCATATCACTGATGAATGAGACATACCAATTAAGGTTACTTGGCTACCTTTACGCAGGTATCTAGCTTTACCTAACGGTATTACGTAGTCCTCATCTGGTACAAAACCGAGCATATTTATAAGTTTTTTATCGTTCACCAAAAACACAGGGTCGTCATCTCGGATTGCTGACACTAGAAGTCCTTTCAATGTGTAAGGATCTGAAGGTACTACGACTTTTAGTCCGGGTATGTGAACGAGCATTGAGTAGAACGATTCGGAGTGCTGTGCTGCGTGTCCTGATCCTGCACCTGAACGTGCAAAAAGTGTCAGGGGCACTTTTGTTTGACCGCCGAACATATACCGACTTTTAGCAGCATTAGATAGCAACTGATCAAATGCTACTGTCAGGAAGTCAAAGTACATCAAGTCTACGACAGGGCGTAACCCTGTAAGTGCAGCGCCCACTGCAGCGCCTACAAATCCAGCCTCTGATATAGGACAGTCACGAATTCGTTCAATACCGAATTCGTCTACCAAGCCTTTTGTGGATGCGAAAGGACCTCCCCATGCATCTAGTGGTTTTCGTGTTTTTTTATCAAAACCGCCTGATATATCTTCACCCATAATAAAAACAGTTGGATCACTACGCATCTCTTTAGCAATCGTTTCTTTAAATGCATCGCGATAACGTAAATTTTTACCTGTAACTTGATATCCTGGTCCGGGTTGCTCTGCGGTTGGAATAATTACATGTTCTGGGTTATATCCTATCAATTTTACTCCTTCTTTAGCGTAAGCCTTCAAGTGAATTAGAGTAAGAGACGTAGACGTCCTTAGTCAGTTCAGAGGTATCAGGTAAAGGACTATTTAGTGCAAATTCAACGGCTTGTGATATCTCGTCAGTAATTTGGTTGCGTATTCTTTCCAAATCTTCTTCTAGCATAAGTTCCTCTGCAACAACTTTATTTTCAAATTGCTTTATAGGGTCTCGTGACTTGTAATAGTCTTCTTCTTCTTTTGGTCTGTAGCGTTCTGGTACATCTGCGTGGAAGTGTCCGTGGAATCGGTAAGTTTCCAGTTCCATGAACGTTGGTCCTCCGCCTTTCCTTGCTCTATTGACAGCTTGTTCGGCTGCTTTATATACTTCAAAAACGTCTGTGCCATCAACTTTTACAACGGGTAATCCGTAGCCCTGTGCTCTTTCAGATATGCTGGAGTTGGGTACGGTATACCATATTGGTGTGGCTTCTGCATACTGATTGTTTTCACAGGCGAATATGACAGGTAACTGCCACATTACTGCAAGAACCATGCTCTCATGCAGGATGCCCTGATTTGATGCTCCGTCGCCAAAAAACGAGACGCTAATAGATTCTGCTTCCTTATTTGTGTATTTTGAAGTGAGAGCAGCCCCAACTGCCAAAGGAATACTAGCGCCAACTATCGCATTAGCGCCTAGCATACCTTGTGAGAAATCTGCAATATGCATTGAGCCTCCTTTACCTTTGCAGTATCCTGTTGCACGCCCCAGAATTTCTGCCATCATTTTATCGGTTTTCAATCCCTTGGAGATACAGTGCCCATGCCCTCTATGTGTGGAGCCTATCCAATCTTTTTGAGTTAAATGTGCACAGATACCCACAGGGACAGCCTCCTGCCCATCAGAAGGGTGAGTAACTCCCATAGCGTTACCTATAAGACTTTGCTCCAGCATTGAGGCTTCAAAAATACGAATTCGCTGCATATTTTCGTAAATCCAAGTAAGTTTTTCAAATGAGATATTCATAAAATCTAAACCAATTTGTTAATAATCTGTACAATATTTTATTACAATAACTACTGACAAAAAGCTCTAGTCAGCAGGTATATTTAATAGTGAGTGTATTAGAATTTTGGTAACACTTTAGTATTGTACAATAAATGCTTGACCAATTAGTGGTATTTATGATAGCTTGATATACAGTAGGTAAATATATATAGGAAATTACAACAAGATGGATCCACAGCCGCTTACACCTGAACAGTGGCAACAAATAAGTAGTGTTCTGGGAATGCTTACGTTAGCTTTTCTTTCGGCACTCGTTGCAGCCCCTGCTCTTTTAACAGCGCATGCGATTATACCGTCTGCGTTGGGCACAGAGACTATACCAGCGAAGTTTGCTGTTCTGCGCCCTGTGCTGTACATTGTCGGTACAATAGGTGTACTAGGAATAGTATTTTTCTTTGTACTCGCTGGTACACAAATGGATTGGTTGATGATCTATACTCGTTACTGGCAGTGATTTATATATTATGGTCGGAGTGATTTTTAAGTTTGCGTTTCATAAAGTCTAATTATTAGTTTGGAGTACCGTTTTTGTCTGGATTAATGGATTTTATTAAAGAAAAGAATCGGGTTATTCCTAACTGGTTTAAGGTATCTTTACCTATTCTATTAATCAGTGGTCTTCTTGTAATTATACTGTTAGCAGGTGCTATGACGTTTTTAATTACAGCTTGGTTAGGGCAACCTGTAGCTACTTTTGGTTTTGAACAGACGTTTGAACAGCCAGTTTTATTTCCACACACAATTCATGCAGGTAGTGAAGAAGTTATAAATTCACAAGGTGAGTCAGTAACAGGTATGGGGCTTGACTGTACTTATTGTCATCGTACTGTTGTAAACAGACCGAGCGCTGGAGTGCCTTCGGTTGAAGTATGTGCGTTCTGCCACCGGGTAATTGGTAAAGAAAGCAACACTGAGCTCATAAATCTACGTGAACAGGGTGGCTTTGACACTCTGGTGGGAGTGCCAACACAACCCATAAATTGGCGTAGAGTACACCGATTGCCTGATCACGTTCGGTTTGTCCACTCTGCACACATACAGTATTTAATTGAAAACCCACAAAGAGTAAATAGTTTAAATCCCGACTTACCTATACCGACAGGGAGCACTATTGTGGCATCACAGGTCTGCTCTACTTGCCATGGGGATGTTGCTGGCGGTTATGGCGAGAACATAACAGAAGTTACACAGGTTGAGTCTCTGAAAATGGGGCAGTGTGTTGACTGTCATAAGGAAAACGGCGCACCTAGCGATTGTGCTGTTTGTCATCATTAGAGGTTTATTTGAACAATGGATAAGATAACACGAAGAGAATTTATATCGCTAGGCAGTAAAGTTGTAGCAGGTGCCGTTTTGCTGTCAGCTTGTGGTATACCCGAAAAAGAGCTGATTCTACAAAGTCCAGCGGACCTCTCTGAAAACCTTGCTGGTAACGATTACCCATGGTATGCTACTACTTGCCCCGACGCACCGGGCGGTGATGGTATTATAGCGCGTGTTGTACAAGGTCGTGTTAAGAAATTGGCAGGCAATCCAGATCATCCCGTTAACTTGGGTAAACAGAATACAGCTTACGATCCTGAGATACAGATTTTGTACCATCCTGACCGAATAAAAGCACCTTTATTGCGTCGATCAAAGGATGCATCACACGGTGAGGTGAATTGGGATATTGCATTAAGAGAAGCATCGCGGGCTTTAAGAAACGGTGCAATAGTTGTAACTAACCCGTTACGCGGGCTTTCTGGTGTGGTAGCAGATAAGTTTGTATCACAGTTTGGCGGGCGGCGTTTGAATTTCCATGTTCTTGAACAGCATGTATTAAAAAATGTGATTAAACGAATCTTTAACACTGACATTTTACCCGATATTGATATTGCTAATGCTCGTAGTGTGGCATCTTTCGGTGCAGATTGGCTCTCTGGTTGGCTTTCGCCTACTCATTACTCTGTACAGTATGGCAAATTCAGGTCTGGGAGCGACCGTGGGTTTCTAACCCATACAGAAGCACGATTTTCACTAACTGCTGCAAATGCAGATCTTTGGCTACCTACAAGGCCGGGCACTGAAGGAGACGTTGCTCTGGCAATGGCGCGGGTAATAGTGGACGAAAGGCTTGCATCCGATAGTGAAATAAATATGTTTAGTTCTGTTATGCCAGCGGGTATACTCTTTGGGTATGCACCAAGGGATGTTGCTAACCGTTCTGGTGTTCCTGAAGAGCGAATCGTTAGAGCGGCAAGGCGTTTTGCAACAGAGCGACCAAGTGTGGCATTTGGCGGTGGCAGTGCAGCGGCACATACAAATGGATCTGTAGCTATAGCATCTATATACGCCCTTAACCACCTTGTCAGTGCTACAAGTAGTACAGGAGGAATAATTATCAATCCTGAATCAATACTTGAAGATCTAAAAAATACACCTTACGGTAACCCAATCACTGACATAGAAGAGGAGATTGCCCAATGGCGAGCTGGATTCGTAGATACAGTTATAATCAGAGGGGCTAACATAGTACTAGGTACGCCCGAATTTGCTAAAGTGAAAGAAGCACTGAGAGAAGTACCAAATGTAATAGTTTTTGCTAACGTAATGGACGATACCGCTAAAGAGGCTGATATAGTCTTCCCTGAAACCACTTTTCTGGAAGAGTGGGGGGCAGATATACCTCATCCCCTGCCCGGTTACACAACCGTGAACTTTCAACAACCAGTAGCAGGCGTAGAACGACGCATGATAGATAGAGGTCCTCGCAGCTTTGCAGACGTAATGCTTGAATTGATGAATGGATTAGATGGTAGCCAAACAATGCAAGAACTAGCTAGAAAGACAGCAAACACTCTTTTTGCCACTGGTAGAGGCTCTGTTCAAGCACTAAGCGAGGAGATGTTCCTTAGAGGCGTACTACAACGAGGTGGCTGGTGGGATACATCTACAAAAACTACAAGCTCTGCCCGACCTATCAACCCATTTGAAGGCGAATCTATAACTTCACTAAAAACTAATGCCACTTACTCTAAGACAAACCCGTTAGATACAGGTAATGAGTTTCATCTACTACCTTTTGAAGTTCCTGCTTTGTCTAACGGACGACTTACACCTGCACCTTGGGCATTACAATGTCCTGATCCTATATCTTCTGTTGCGTGGGTAACTTGGTGTGAAATAAACAGTAAAGATGCCGATCAAATGGGTATAAGCGAAGGCGATATTCTTCTACTACGTTCCGATTCAGGTGAGATCGAAGTAGTAGCATATCCACATCCAGCAGCGCCTCCGAGTGTAGTATCTGTGCCTATAGGTTTTGGTAGCAATGGTGGTGGGCGATATAGCGAGGGAAGAGGCGCCAACGTTATGAAGATACTATCTAGCAAAAAAGATGAAGAAACAGGTTCACTGGCATGGGCTGCTACAAAAGTTAAAGTAATCAGATCTGGCAGGCGTATAAAGATGCCTAAGTTTGAAGGTAATGTAGAAGCATTTCAACGAGAACCCGGGGTTCCAGTGTTGATAGTAGCCCCTGGGCAAAGTGCCGAAGAAGCAGAGAAGGAAAATCATCACAAATACCAAGAACAGTTTCTAGGAAAAGATAAACCTCCGGATACAGAAAACGGTGAACATACTGAGGAATGAAAACTACGCTAAAAGTATATAATTATATTTGTTTTTACAATAGGATATAGAAATGTCAGAACATACAGCAGAATACGGTAAATATAAATGGGGCATGGTGATAGATATAGATAAATGTACAGGTTGCCAAGCTTGTGTTATCGCTTGTCAATCAGAAAATAACGTGCCTTTAAATACACAAACTCAGTTTGAGCGAGGTAGAGTAATATCTTGGATACGTGTGGAACGATACTGGGAGGGCGAGTTTCCTGATATTAAAGCGAGGTTTATACCGATTATGTGTCAGCATTGTGGTAGTGCACCTTGTGAACCTGTGTGTCCTGTATTTGCTACGTATCACAACTCAGAAGGTATGAATGTACAGGTATATAACCGCTGTGTCGGCACTCGCTACTGTGCAAATGCATGCCCTTATATAGTACGCTTCTTTAACTATTCGCAACCTGTGTGGCCTGAATCTTTTCGCAATTATCTAAATCCAGATGTTACAGTACGCACGAGAGGCGTTATGGAAAAATGCAGCTTTTGTATACAACGTATACGCAAGGGTGTACGCAACGCTAAACAGGAGAATAGAGATGTGATTGACGGCGAAATACAAACAGCTTGTCAGCAGGCATGCCCCACTGAAGTTATAATGTTCGGAGATCTAAACGACCCTAACTCAATAGTATCTAAAATGAAAAAAGATAAACGGCATTACACACTTTTAAGCCACTTTGGCACTGAACCTAATGTTATTTATCTTGCCAAGATAGATGAAGATAAGAAACACTAGCTATGGTACAACATAGAGAAATTCATCATACACAGCATCATAGGGAAAGTTGGTCTACTAAAGATACCAAGGAGATAAACTCGCATATTCTATCTATCACAAAAACAAGTCCTACGATAGCGCGGATACTTATTCTACTGGGTGTACTGAGTATAATCGGTATTATAAGTTTGGTAGTTAAGTTCATACTATTCAATGGTGAACAAGCCAAGTGGGGCTATACTGCTGCTGCTATGTCGTTTGTGTTTACTGTTGGTGGTGGTGCACCGATGGTTGCTATAGCTGGTGTGCTTACAAAATCGCACTGGATAAAACCGCTCCAAAGAATAAGTGTAATTTTTTCACTTACTGGTGTAGTTACAATTTTACTTATGATCCCGCTGATATTTCAGTTACCGCCTTTAGTTACCGAAGGGGCAAGGCGTCGTTCAATTTGGTTTGAAGCGCCAGATTATAGTCCACACTTTTGGGCTATCCTTGCGGTTGTAAGTTTACTCATTGCAGGCTTGGGTTTACTATATTCATCTGCTCTTCCTGACTTCGCTATGATGAGAGACCACTGTACAGGCTGGCGAAAGTCTTTAGGTAGATGGATGGCACGAGGATGGATAGGCAGTGATATACAGTGGCGGGCACTACGATTAAGAATAGGTATGTTTGGCACTTTATATTTTTTAATACTCATTTTTACACACTTCTTAATATCCACTGACTTTAGCATGAGCCTAGTACCAGGTTGGAGAGATGCTATATATCCTATGTACCACGCAATGACATCACTGCAGGCAGGCGTAGCCGTTACCGTTTTGATGGCTTTTGTCGTCAGAAAATGGTTTAATTCAAAAGACTACCTACAACTAGACCAGTTTTGGTCACTTGGCAGGCTACTCTTTGCAACTACTTTATTATGGTTCTATTTTTGGTTCTCTGGATTTATTGTCTTTTGGTACGGACGTTCTGAGAGTGATAAAGCGTTCATAGACCTGTTAATACGTGGTCCTTTCGTCTGGGCTTTTGTAGCGTCTGCTGTATTGACATTCGTTACTCCATGGTGGTTGCTGATATGGAACAAAGTCAGAACGAGCATTATTGGTCCGCCTATCGGTGCTGTAATTATCTTATTTGGGATACTACTAGACAGGGTTCGGCTTTATGTGCCTGCATGGTCAGTGCCAATAGAAAAAATACACGATAGATTCCTGCAATCTATCCCTGCGACAGTGTGGCCGGATGTTTACGATATTCTAATAATACTAGGTATGATTTCGCTCTTTGCTTTTATAATTCTTGGTGCCACGCGTGTATTACCAATTCTCTCTGCTTGGCATTTACACGAGTATAACCTGCTAGGTAAGCCTTTTAAATACCTGCGGACACGCGGTATAATGATAACAAAGCCAGACTAGCCAAAACTTTGGGAGTAGTATAAAACTATGCAACAGATACAGAAATTTGACCATGTGCATACAAATACAGTATTACTTAACAGTCAGCTTAACACGCCTCGCTGGTGGCTTCCGACGGTTTTACTGCTTTTACTCGGAGTACTGATAGGTTTTACTGTCGTCGGTATTATGATAAATACCGGACTATGGGTAACAGGTCTTAGTAGACCAGTTTATTGGGGTTTGTTTATTACTACATTCGTTTTTTGGGTGGGAATATCCCATGCAGGTATAATGATATCTGCAATACTACGTTTGAATCAAGCGGAGTGGCGGCGTCCTGTAACGCGTGCTGCTGAATTACTTACAGTTGCTTCGCTATTTACGGCTTTACTCTTCCCCGTATTCCATGCTGGCAGACCTTGGAGGATTATATACTGGATATTTCCTTACGATTTTTCAAGGGGTATATGGCCTAATATACGTTCGCCACTGATAATGGATCCTGTGGCTATCAGCACGTATTTGACAGGTTCTACTCTGTTTCTTTATGTCGCCCTTCTGCCCGATATTGGCAACTTGAGAGACCGAACAAAAGGTCTACAACACATGCTTTACACTATACTAGCACTTGGATGGCGGGGTAACCCTAGACAGTGGAGAATGCAAACCGTTGGGGGTATTCTACTCTCTGCCTTGATGCTGCCGATTTTCGTATCAGTGCACTCTGTTGTGTCTTGGGATTTTGCTGTAGCTGCTGCGGTAGAAGGTTGGCACTCTACTATTTTTGCGCCCTACTTTGTTATTGGGGCTGTCCACTCGGGTGTTGCTGCTGTTGTAACTATGATGGCTCTAATGCGATGGGCATGGAAATGGCAAGACTATATCCGTAATGAACACTTTGACGCACTAGCTAGGTTGCTCACAGTAGTTGCAATAACTTGGATTGGATTTACATTCTTAGAACTTATTTTTGCACTCTACGGGCTAGATGCCCCAGAAATAGCACTTAGAGAAATGCAGATACTTCAATGGCCGTGGAACTTACTGTTTATGATATTTTTATTCACAGGATTCATAATACCCGTTACAATGTGGCTGTTTAAGAGCGTTCGTAACAACATACAGCTCATGTTTTGGAGCTCTATATCAGTTAACATAGGTATGTGGCTAGAACGCTTCCTAATAATAGTACCCGGCTTATCACGCAGAACACCCTTTGTGTTCACATGGGAATCGTACTCACCCAGCGCCGTGGAGTGGATAATACTAGCTTGGTCGTTTATGTGGGTAACACTACTAATATTGTTGTTTGCACGTTTGTTCCCACTAGTACCTTTGTTTGAACAAAAAGAAAGCCAAGTCTTTACCAGAAGCGTAAAAATAGGTCGTGCCAAAATACCCGCTATATTTAGAGAACAGGAGTAAATAATGAACAGTAGTATTTTAGGGCTTTATAAAGAAGCAGAGAATGCCGCAAATGCTATGGACGAATTTAAAAAAGCAGGCTTTAAGCTCGGCACCTTTGATGTACTGACGGGCACACCATACCCAGAAGGTGCCTTCGGAGAATATGTACCACAGCACCGACTGTTTAGATTCCCAGCTTTCGGAGCTATAATCGGGTTTACACTATCTATAGTACTGACAGCAGCAACACAAATAGCATATCCGCTCGTAACAGGTGGTAAACCCATACTATCAATATTCGCAATGATAATTATAATATATGAACTGACAATGCTCTCTTCTGTAATAATGACTGTAGTAGGTATTATATTTGAATCACGCTTGCCTAACCTGCAACCCGGTATTTACGATAAAAGAATAACAGAAGGGTATATAGGCGTTGTAGTAAATACTGACGATAGTAAGATACAAGACGCTGAACGTATACTTAAAAGTACAGGCGCTTCTGATATAAAGAAATAACGTTTTAAGTAGTATGATAAAAAGGTATTTTAAATTTGTAATTGTTTCGGTGTTTTTTGTTTTAACTCTGCTTGTATCTGCTTGCAATCATAGTGCAAGCGCTAGTAACAGCGAAACGTTGTCATTTGTTCAGCAAAACAACACATACCCTGTGGATTTTTTCAGTGAAATGCACTACTCCCCCGCTTACAGAGTACACGAGCCACCCTCATCAAACGACGTTGAGCTAATACCCCGTGCCGATGCCGTTGAATTTATCTCTGAGTCAGCACAAACCCAAGATAGCACATACAACCCAGATAGAGCAGAAACCCTTTATAACGTTAATTGCTCTGTGTGTCACGGTACATCAGGAAACGGAGATGGACCAGCTGCATCTCACATGACTGCATCAGATAGCATTTACGCTAGTAGATATGGAGAAGCCTTTAAAGGTCCGGCAAGCTTAATTGAAGTACGCGACCGATATACTGATACTCAAGATATAGGTATAGATTACGTTACTACAACTATATCTAACGGTCTTTGTAGTACGATACCCGACTCGGAAGATTGCATATATGTAATGCCCGGCTTTACCAACTATATATCGCAGGAAGACATCAGAGATATTAGTCAGTACATATTTGATACAGAAAGCGGTTTAGGTAGTAATTAGGCTACTACTCTCTCCACTCTAAAGCTGGGGTTTTGACGTATCCGCTAAGTTCGGTATATGCCTTGCCCGTAACATCTTTGCCAGCGATAGTACCCGTTACGGACATCTTACCTTCCCAATACATAGACATAGTAGGTAGCCCTTGTGTTATCTCTTGGTCTTCCAGTAAGCTCTTTACACGTAGATTTGCATCTATGCTTGGTATGCTGATATTAGACTCTATGGGGTAACGCCCGCCTGTGGTAGTACTTGTCCAGTAAGATAAGTCGTTAATATATATATCATTTTCAATGTGTTGGGTATGTCCCTCGGGTGTCAGGTAGGTTGCATACAGTAATGTGGTTTTGCCTAGCGGGTCTCTAGCATTTGTTACTTTTAAATATGAACCATTATCAAGCATTATTGCAAACCACTGCCATCCAGCAGGTGCACCTATTGGATAAAAATTGCCCCACTGATGATCAAACCAAGATGATCCCTCTACGGCAAAATTTTTACCGTTGATAGTTACTTTTCCTGTTGTTTTCATGTTTGGCCACGAGTAATAGTATGTCCAGCCAACATAAGAGAGCCAACCGTCTTCATGGTGGTAAATTGGTTGCGTACCCGGTATTGCTACTAAGGATAAACTATCTCCATTAGCATTAGAAGCGTGAAAGGTATGCTTATTATCAATTTGTAGTTTCCATCCTGAAAACTGCGCATTAAGGAGTATATCTTGATTTTCTTCGTCTGCCCGTGCATCAAATGCAAAACCTTGAACGTGTTCGTTAGAATCTGGGTTTACAATGCTGAATTGTGCAAAGTATGAAGGTTTATAAGAAGGATCTAGTTGTTGCCTAAATAGTACAAAGTGGTAACCTAATTCTGTAGTGTCAGAGCCTATAGGTTTCAAATGCCCGCTGTAGTACCACCACTCTAGTCTATTGTTGTGGGGAGATTCATCTTTTGGTAGCGTTATAGTTGTGGGTACTGGAGTAGGTTGTGCTGGCAGAGGTGAAGGCACAGGTCTAACAGTAACATCTGTGTTAAAGCAGCTTACAGTCAGTAAAATTAGTATTGCTAATAGCCAAAAATTGCGATACTTATCCATCAGAGTTTTTCAAAATTAGGCAGTTTTGAGTCTAACCATTTAGGTATGTACCAGTTCCATCGTCCTGCAAGACGCATAATAGCAGGTGCGGCTATTCCTCTAATTAACGTTATGTCTATAAACACAGATAGAGCGAGCCCAAACCCTATCATCTGGACAACTAACACGTCAGCGAAAACGAAAGATGCTGAGACTATCACCAGTATTGCTCCTGCGCCTGTAATAACTCTACCGCTTGTTGCTAATCCTTCTGTTATTGCTTGACTGTTATTCAGTCCGCGCTTGTGTGCCTCTGAAACGCGTGAGAGTAAAAATATTTCGTAATCCATGCTTACTCCAAAGATTACTGCGAATAAAACTATAGGTGTTGTGAACTCAATTATACCTGCGGATTCAAAACCTAGTATGTTACTGAAATTGCCCTGCTGAAACACAAAGACAAGTGCGCCGTAGCTGGCTATAATACTCATAACGTTAAGAATTACGGCTTTCAAAGGCAATAGTAACGAGCGGAAAAGTATCAGTAACGATATGTAAGTCAAAATTGTTACTGCAGCAACTATAAAAGGAAAAGTAGAATAAAGTGAATCTACTATATCCTTTGCACCTGCAGGGCCGCCTGCAACGTAGGTCTGCCCTTGTGGAGGTTGTAGTGCCCTAATTTCGCTGGCAAGTCGTTGCGATTCGGGCAGGAACGATTGATGTTCACTTACAACAAAGAATGAGGCTATACCATCACGAATGGTAGTGCGTACTAAATTGGCGATTGCTCTATCGGCGACTGCTT
This sequence comes from Dehalococcoidia bacterium, assembly GCA_964274945.1. Classification (GTDB taxonomy): domain Bacteria; phylum Chloroflexota; class Dehalococcoidia; order Lucifugimonadales; family Lucifugimonadaceae; genus CAXXBX01. The sequence continues at coordinate 508,264 of CAXXBX010000034.1, forward strand.
CTGGAACTGCGTAGAGTTTTTTGTAATCATTGAATGTAAAAGTCGGATCTATATTTACAAAGCTTATAACATCTACAACGCCGTCTAGCTGTTCCAGAGCTGCACCATATGCGTATAGATTCTGCAAGTTCTCATCTTCAAACGGATCACCATCAAAAGTGTACGCTATTGCAGTTTGTGCTTGTGACACAAAGCCGAACTCTTCAGATATAATATCAAACCCTTTGCGAGATTCAAACCTATCAGGCAAGATAGTGGCATCAACGGTGCCAAGCCTTATATTTAAAATCGGTAGCGATAGTACAACAAGGATGGTAATTACAGGCACAAGAGCAAGCACTGGTCTCTTCATCACTACCGTTGCAAGATTAGTCCAAAACCGCTGTCCCATATTAGATAAAAACGGTAGTTTTACCATTTCTACTTTATTGCCCATGACACTTAAAACAGCTGGTAGTATGGTTAATGTTGCTAACATTGCTCCTAAAATGGCAAGCGAGGCGCCTATGGCAATAGAACGTAGCACCGATATTTCAAAAAGCAATAGGCTAAGTAACCCCAATAAGCTAGTGCAACCAGAAAATATGATTGCAGGACCAGCCCTACGGTGTGTAGTAATTACCGCTTTTAGAACCGAACTACTTTTTTTGAGTTCTTCTCTGAAGCGTGCGGTATAAAAGAGTGAATAGTCAATACCTAGCCCAACGGCAAGTAGCGATGCTATATTTAAGGCAAATATAGATATCTCTGTTTGAGTTGAAAGTAGAAATATACCGCTTAAACCTATTATAGCACCTGTGCCACCGACAACTAGGGGTATTATCGCAGCAACTAAAGTACCGAAAACTATAACCAATGCCACTGACGCTAATGGCAGTGCGAGCGTTTCGCCTCTTCTAAGGTCTTCTGCACTTGCAATGCTTAGGTCTCTGTACAGAGGCGGTGCACCTGTAGATACCATGCTCAGTGGTTCATGTTGCAGTGTGGGCAGTATATTTTCAGTGAATTCCACCGATTCTTCAAGTGAAATATTCAGTTCTACCGTAATGTACGCCGTGTGCCCATCTGAAGATACACGCGCAGGGTTGTCAGTATATGATAGTATACGGTTGACCTGTGGCAATCCTTCAAAACCTGACACTACACGCTCTGCAGCTTCTATAAACTCAGTATCATAGGCTTCTATATCTGGATGGCTGAGTAAAAGTTCAAGTGTTATCGGAGTGATACCGAGTTTTTCTTGAAATACTTGCCACGCTTGTATTGAAGGAAACGATTCAGAAGTAAAGCCCCCAGGTTGTAGGTGCCGACCTGCCATTAGAGCCAGTGGAGCACATATAATTATTACAATTACCCATACACTTATAATCAGCCAACGTCGTTTATATAATGCGTTTGCAAATATCACTCAAATGTCCTGTATTATCGGTTTATTTAGCTCTATTCTATAACTTTTATAGCTGATATAGCGTCGTTTTCATCAGGTGTAACTAGACGCGCTCCTTGTGTAACTCTCCCTTTTGACTTTATCTCAGATAGATTAGTTCTTATTACCTGAGCGCGTTCTGTCAGCAAAAATAGACGACCTTGTGAATCGTTCCTTACTTCGGGGGTGATTACCGCAATATCTACTATAGGTCCCTTGCGTTTAGTTACTTTTAGCGTTATAACACCTTTACCGCCCCTGTTTTGGTAACGGTAATGTTTGAGAGATGACATTTTACCGTAGCCGTTACGAGTTACTACCAGAAGTTCATCGTTTTGGTCGGCTATGCACATGCCCACAACACGATCGTCCTTGTTTATAGTCATACCTTTAATACCCCCCGTATTTCGGAATTTTCTTGGATGTATAGAGCTACAGGGAAACCTGATAGACCGACCTTGTTCGGATACCATTACTATGTGCTGATCGATTCTTGCAATTCCAACGGAGAGTAATTCATCGCCTGCTGCGATTTTGATGCATATTAGCCCGCTGCCTTTTACGTTTTTTATCAATTGCAGAGACATTCGCTTTATAGAGCCCATTTTTGTTGCAAATATTAAATCTACACCTTCTTGTACGAGGCTGCGTACTGCAAGAATAGACTGTACATCTTCTTTGGATTCAATTTTTATAATATTTCTTACAGGTGTGCCCCGAGATTTACGAGACTGTTCATCTAATAATTCAAAGACTTTAACCATAAACACACGTCCCATGTTTGTAAAGAATAGCAGATTATCGTGTGTGCTAGCAACTTGTAAGCATATAGTAACGTCGCCTTCTTTTGTCATAGATTGCCCTTTTACGCCTTTACCACCTTTGTGCTGAGAGCGGTAAGTGGATGCATCTACACGTTTTACATAACCGCCTTTGCTGAGTGTTATTACAACCTCTTTTTTAGTTTCTATATCTTCTCTACGCCAGTCCTGTAGCTCTTCTGTGTGAATTACGGTCCTGCGTTCTGTGCCATAGGCTGCTTTCAGTCGTTGAGTTTCTTCTTTAACAACGCGTGTTATTTCGTATTTATTAGATATAATGTTTTTAAGGTATTCTACTGTTTTTGTCAGGTCGTTATATTCATCCTGAATTTTTTGGCTTTCTAGCGCGGCAAAGCGTCGGAGTTGCATGTCTAATATAGATTGTGCTTGTATCTTAGAGAGTTGAAATTCTTCAACTAAATTCGTTCGCGCCTCTTCAGCGTTACTTGATCCACGAATAATTGCAATTACTCTATCTACGTTTTTAAGGGATATTAGCAAACCTTCCAGTACGTGTTGGCGAGCTATAGCCCGTTTTAGGTTGAATTCACTACGTCTACGTACAACTTCATGCCTAAACTCAAGATAATATTCTAGTGCCTGTTTTAGAGATAGCACTTTGGGAATATTAGCAACGAGTGCTATTATATTTGCTGCAAATGTCTTGCGCATCTCGGTATACTTGTAGAGATTATTTACAACTACGCTGTGTGAAGCGCCACGTTTAAGTTCTATAACTACCCTTATGCCTTCTCTATTACTCTCATCCCTGACTTCGTGGATTCCGTCCACTTGTTGCTTTTTAATCAGTTGTGCAATTTGCAATACAAACGTTACTTTATTAACTTGGTAAGGTAGTTCGGTTACTACTATAGCTTGCCTACTATTTTTAAAAATCTCAATTTTATGTTCAGCTTGTACGTATATCAGCCCTTTTCCTGTAATATATGCGTTTCTAATACCTTTGATACCCCATATATTAGCACCTGTAGGAAAATCCGGTCCTTTAACAAACTGCATAAGATCATCTACGGTGGCGTTTGGGTTATCAGCAAGGTGTATTATGCTATCACATATTTCCGAGAGGTTATGTGGTGGTATGTTTGTAGCCATCCCCACTGCTATACCAGAAGCACCGTTTACTAATAATGCGGGTAGACGTGCGGGCATAACCGAAGGCTCTTTTAATGACTGATCAAAGTTGCTTCTCCAATCAACCGTGTCTTTGTCTATATCTTCTAGTAGAGTTTGGGATATAGGTGCGAGTCGGCACTCAGTGTATCGCATTGCAGCTGGTGGATCGCCATCAATAGAGCCGTAGTTACCTTGCCCGTCTATCAGTGGATAACGCATAGAAAAGGTCTGTGCCATGCGGACCTGTGCGTCGTAAACCGCTGTATCGCCGTGAGGGTGGTACTTACCTAACACTTCACCAACCAGACGGGCTGACTTTTTGTAAGCCGTGTTATGACGCATACCTTGGTCGTACATCGCGTATATTATCCGCCTTTGAACAGGTTTTAAACCGTCTCTAACATCGGGTAGAGCACGCGATACGATAACAGACATCGCATAGTCTAGATAAGAAGACTTCATCTCTTTTTCAACTTCAACAACTTGCGTGTTATATGAATTACTAACCATAATTACTATTCCTTATTAAAAAATTAAGTGGCTTTACTTCTTTTACTTTGTTTTATTTAATACTGCTCGTTCAATCAATGCATAAATAGGGTTGTCTAAACCTCTGGGTAATTGTCCATAGACATGCCAGCCTATACCAATTACCCAATGATTTCCTGCTCGCTCTATCCCGTAAGCTGACAGATCTTCTGCGTAACAGGAGGTCATCATTCCTGTTGCAACATCTTCTATCGGAATACCGCAGTTTTCCACCGCAACTCTAACCCAACCTGACCCACCTATGATATGCGAGAGTTTACCACCAATTGAAAAGAAAACTCGTCTAAAAGCTTGTGATAAGTTGTCAGTATATTTTGTTAACACATTATTACCCCCCATTGCAAAGTTCAACAAAGCCATACCATACGATACCGCTAGGACAGGTATGTAGTTTTCTACTGCAGTCTTCAAAGGCGTTATGAAAGATGTAGCATTATCAGTAGAAGAACAGCATACCAAAACCCCGTTTACATCCGAATTGAGAGGTAACCCATGATGCAATGTAATTGGAACTGTAGATTGGCTTAGCAAAATACCCGAGTATGTTGTTATATGGTATTTATTGTTACAAGGACACAGAATTGATATTGCCGTTTTAGATACCATAATTTAATTTTACACTAATATATACGTTAGTGTGATTATACTTATATCAGGTACGCTATAATATATAATAAGAATTATGAGTAAAAGTAAGACACATTCTGATATAGCGAAAGCTCAGATTCTTGAAGTTATCGGTGAAGAAACGCTTAAACACATAGAGCAGGTAACTATTGAGTGTGCCCTTAGATCCGGTGAGTTAGTAGCGTTGAAGTTTCGGGGCAACTTTAAGGTCATGCAAAAAGCACCTGAAGTCGGGGTGGACCTTGTTACTGAGGTGGATCAATCATCGCAGCGTATTATAACTGAAATTATCACGTCGGCGTTTCCACAACACGCAGTGCTAGGTGAAGAAGATATCAGTGAAAATATTTCTAATGAATCTGATTTCTTATGGGCTATAGATCCGATAGACGGCACAAAGAACTTTGTAAGCGGTACAAACTTGTATGCCATATGTGTTAGTGCTATGTACAAAGGTATACCGATAACGGGAGCAATTTGGCTACCTTGGTCTTGTAAAAGCGGATATATTCTACTGCATGCACGCTTGGGTGGTGGTGCATTTATAGCTGGCACAGATAAACCTCTGCATATTCAAAAAGCCGAAAACGACGGTGTACCCGTCAGAGGTAGAATATCCTCTTTACCTTCAAAATTCGTCTCTCGTTACCGGGTTAGTAAAGCTCTACAAAATAGACTGGGCGATATAAGAATAATAGGCAGCACAGGCTATGAAATGTGCATGGTTGCTATGGACTCTTTTCAGTATGCTGTAAGCGGTCCTGCACATGTTTGGGATTTTGCCGCTGGCATAATTATAGTACAAGAAGCAGGCGGAAAAACTATGACTACAAATACACACGGCAAATTTGTAGAGTTCTCAGGTTGGGCAGATATGCACCCAAATAACGCTATGACGCAAAAGAAACTACGTAAATGGATCGGACCTATCGTGGCGGGCTCGCCGAATATAACTCAGTTTATCGCAGAAAACATAAGCTTAGCACCACCGACCATATTCAAAAAAGTGAAGCATATGTTAACAGGTAAGAGAAAAACCACTGTATAATCATTCAGTTTACAAAAACGGATAAGGTAAGTTTATATCAGGGTTCAAGATAGGGTGTGTTTTGGATTTTAACATGCTATCTGCCCGACTTTTAAGCAGGCTTATAGTCGCGCTTCCTAATAATTGCGATAGTGTTATGGCAATACCTGTATTAGCTTGTATATCTGTAAGCAATTTTTTTATATCTTTGCAAAGTTTAGGTTTATATGGAACTCCTGAAAATTCAAACATTACAGTCCGTACGTTAGCAGAGTAGTTAAATGTAAGTCCGTGATCTATTGCCCATGGCTTGCGTTCTTTATCAAAGAGTACGGCGCTACCTTTACGGTCAGCGTTGTTTACTAGTATGTCAAAGGTAGCCACGTCTACAAAAGGTTCAAGTCCTCTATCGCGTATAGAAAAGAAGTTATCGCTTGGATTGTGTTGTATGAACTCTTGAAAACTACCTTCGCCGTATGGTCCAGATCGTATCACTGTTACGGGTATATTGGGCCAACCCAGGTACTGACTGAGTAAAAAAGCAGCTTTTTCGCGTATATGAAGAGTACCGTATTCAAAGTCTCTTAATGGTCTCTCACCCGAGATGGGTTTGTATATACAGTATAAAGCTTCTTTAGCTTTTGATGTCGGTTGTAATTTAGTAACAAAAACGTAATTAGAGCCCAGCGGATGCAAAGCAATATCTACAACATTCCACTTCATCATACGTTTATATACTTTACGGTTATGATCGGTTAATAGTGTTGGTGGAATTTGTGCCTTCACTTCTTGGGGTTAGATTCGCAATGTATCTATATGGTAATGTGTCCGTTTCGGCGAGTACATAAGTGGCTTATCCCAATTTCTACAGGTTGACTGCAAATAGGGCAACGTGGACGCCCTGCAGTTACAATTTTCCTTATCTCCTCAGATATATCTTTTGCAGTAGAAGATAGAAGAGAAAAATTTACTTCGTTATCTATTGATTCTTCTTCTTCATCTTCTTCATTAACGAATTTTGCCGAAACGGTAAACACACCTCTTGAAGGTTTGTAAGATAGCACTAGATTGTAAGCTCTTATGTTAACTTCAACAAAGTCGCCCGGATCGTCTGTGTCAACCACTAACCGCTGATAATCGGGATTAGCGTAAGGCAATTTGCTAATTTTCTTCAGGTGTTCTCCAATTGCTCTACCTAGTCCGTCTAATAGCTCCTTTTCTAGCCACATAACAGCTTCACCTTTTTTGGATTTAACGGTTACGTTAAATGTTCTATTACCGGGTTCACCGTAGGTGTTAACGGCTACGGTATCGGCTAAACCTAAGTTAATATTAATTTTGTCCACGTTTTAATAACCTCCATATAAAATACCATGTAAGTAAGGTACTTATTTATTAACATTATATGAGTTTGTAGAATTATAAATATAAAGATAGGAATAAATCAAACATGCAAAATGACCAAACTGTGAAACAAAAAGAAGTGGAACTATACGATACTACGCTCCGTGATGGTGCTCAACAAAAGGGTATATCTCTATCAGTTTACGATAAGCTCACAGTGGCAACCACATTAGATTCTATAGGAATTCACTTTATTGAGGGCGGTTACGCAGGTGCAAATCCAAAGGATGATGAGTTCTTCAAACAAGCACGCAAACTTAAACTAAATAACGCTATAATAACTGCCTTTGGTAGTACTCGCAAAGCTAATACTCCTACATATAAAGATCCTGTTTTACAATCGCTACTGAAAACGGAAGCAAGCGTAATTACACTTGTTGCAAAAGCTTCAGATATTCATGTGCTAGCAGTTATACAGACTTCGTTAGAAGAAAACATTAACATGGTTACCGATTCTATAGTTTTTCTACGAGATAGGGGCTTGCGCGTATTCTTAGACGCCGAGCATTTCTTTGACGGCTACAAATCAAACAGAGACTACGCTTTACAAGTACTAAATGCCGCACACCAAGCAGGTGCTGAGAGAATAGTACTCTGCGATACAAACGGAGGCACACTCCCAGCAGAAATACATCAGATAACAAAGCAATCTATAAACCAATTACCGAACGCCGTTTTCGGCATACACACGCATAATGACACCGATACGGCAGTAGCATCTGCTATTGCAGCGGTTAACGCAGGCGTTTTTCAAGTACAAGGCTGCGTTAACGGATATGGAGAACGAACTGGTAACGCAAATATAATCTCCACGATTGCTAACCTACAGCTCAAAATGGGCATCAAGTGTATCCCACCGAGTAACATCGTTAAATTAACTGATGTATCAAGGTTTGTTGCCGAGAAGGTAAACCGCAACCTATCGCCTTTTCAACCTTTTGTAGGGCAAGATGCATTTACACATAAAGGCGGGCTACACGTCGCCGCTATAGAACGACTACCCCAAGCATACAACCACATAGAGCCAAGCTCAGTAGGTAATTCTATCTCCGTTACGGTATCTGAATTGGCAGGACGAGGCAATGTAACTCGCAAAATACGCGATATGGGGCTCAGCCAAGTATTACATAACAAAGAAGCCTACGAAATAGTCCAGCATGTAAAAACACAAGAATCCAAAGGATTATCTTACGAACTCGGTCAAGCATCCCTAGAACTCATTATTATAAGACGTACTCCCAATTACATTGCACCTTTTAAACTTATAGACCTAAATGTATATGTAAACGTATCACTCAACGGCAAAACAGAGTTCTGTAGAGCAAATATAAAACTAGAAGTAGATAATACACGTTCACTGACAGTAGGTGAAGGCAACGGACCAGTAGCAGCAATGGATGACGCTCTGCGCAAAGCGCTCATAAGATTCTACCCCAACATAGATAAGGTTAAACTACTAGACTACAAGGTACGCGTACTATCGGAAGGTCTTGGAACATCTTCCTGTACACAAGTTGCTATAGAATCTTCAGACTCAAAGCAAGTCTGGAATACCGTCGGCGCTTCCGAAAATATATTAGAAGCTAGCTGGAACGCCCTCGCCGATAGCCTAGAGTGGTGGTTAGTTAACTTTAACCCAAAAAAATAACACCTCCGTTATATCAATATATAATATAATATATAGGAATTATGAAAAAATACACAAAAGACATGAAGTTTGGACCTTACCAGTTACATCTAACACCTGCTAGATCAATCATGTATAACAAATCTATAGGCATATATGGCGATAGCAATATTAACGCACCTCTTTTGCCAGTTGCTGTAGCATTAGGGAATCTACTACAAGATCTAGACATTGGTATAGGTGCAGTGCATCTCTTGCAAGAGGTAACTTTACATATGCACACACAGCAAGGTCAAAGTGTAACGGCACTAAGCCATATAAAGCATGTTAAACCAAGCCGCGACGGTACCGTCTTAGTTATATCCACCAATATCACTGACGAAATCAACCAACTTGTTTGTAGCGCAGTAAGTACAGTCAGAGTAAAGGTGTAATTTATAAAATGAAGAGTTTTGAGCGTAAGATCACTGAATCCATGGTAAGTATGTATGCACAGGCAAGTGGTGATACTAACCCAGTACACTTAGATGAAGAGTTCGCTGCTAACAGCTTCTTCGGTACGAGAGTCGCACACGGCATGTTAGGTTTAGCGCTAGTCTGTGAGGTTTTAGATAACAACTTTGGGCACCGATGGAGGCTCGGCTCTCACTTAAAAGCAAAATTCGGCGCACCCATATACTTAGAAGAAACAGTAAAACTCCACTGCTACTCACAAGGAGTAGTAATCAATAGTGGCGAAAAGTTAGAAATAGTTAACGCGTACTGCACTAAAACAGACGGTACGCAGGCTGTCAGTGTAAGAGTACAAATACCAGTGAAAGGATAAGAAATAAACACATGCTCAATAGTGTAGTTCCAATAGCGTTAGATGCAATGGGAGGCGACTTTGGATGTAGCGTAACAGTACCCGCAGCTGTAATAGCTGCTCAACAAAACAGAATTCCCATTGTGTTAGTAGGCAACACGAACGATATACAAAACGAACTTGATAAAATAGATTCTCCAGCGAAGAACTTAATACGCGTTGTAGAATCGCAAGGCGTAGTCCACGAGTCCGAGGCACCCGCAGAAGCCTTCCGTTCAAAACCTAAAGCCTCTGTGTTTGTTTGTGCAGGTTTAGCAAAAGCAGGCAAAGTACAGGGATTCGTAAGCATGGGGTCAACAGGCGCAACCGTAGCAGCCGCATCTATAGTTTACGGCAGTATAGAGGGAATAGATAGACCAGCACTCGGCGGACCCATTATCGGCTACTCCCCCAACACAATAATCCTAGACTTGGGCACAAACCTTGATACACGCCCATCCCGCATGGTAGACTTCGCAGTACTAGGCACAGTTATGTCAAAGATACTCTACAACGTAGAAGCCCCAAGCATAGGAATACTCAGCGTCGGTGCAGAAGAAGGCAAGGGTAACCGTCAAGTAAAAGAAACCACTAATATACTCAAGAACAGCCACTTAAACTTCATCGGTAACGTGGAAGGTAAAGATTTGGTAAACTGTAAAGCCGACGTGGTTATATGTGATGGCTTCGTCGGTAACGTTATACTTAAACTCACCGAAGCTATAGGCACTGCGATATACAACGATATAGCCAAAAGCGTATCGGATAAAGCAGAACTAACACAAATCAGGCAACTCATAGCCGAAAAAACTACCCCGTTGGCTATACAACACGGCGGAGGTCCACTGCTGGGCGTAAAAGGAATCGCAATAGTCGGGCATGGAGCATCTAACGCTCAGGCTATCGCTAATGCTATATCTACAGCAAAGCGAGTTGTAGAACTAGACTTTGTACAACAACAGATCAATGCATTAGCAAAACTGCGTAATCAGTCAGTAAATGGTGGTGATTCATATGCAACAAAAACAAAATAACGATACAAAGATACTTAATGCATTAGTTACAGGAGCTTCCAGAGGCATAGGACGTGCTATTGCATTGGGGCTTGCTAAACAAGGGCACAGAGTTGTTATAAACTATCGCACACATCCAGACGAGGCACAAGCCGTTGCCGACCTTATAACCAACACAGGAGGCAAGGTTACAACCGTTATGGGCGACGTTGCCGACAAAACACAAGTAAAACTCATGTTTGAACAGATAGAAAAAAGCGTCGGTGGGATAGATATCCTCATCAACAACGCAGGAATAGTATCCGATAAACTACTCATAAGAATGAGAGACGAAGACTTTCAAAAGGTAATAGACGTAAACCTAATGGGCAGTTACTACTGTGCAAAGGCAGCATTGCCTAACATGATGCTGAAAAGATGGGGCAGGATAGTTAACATATCGTCCGTTGTGGGAATACGCGGGAATGCAGGGCAAGCAAACTACGCCGCTTCTAAGTCGGCTATCAACGGTTTCACCAGAGCAATGGCAAGAGAAGTAGCCAAACGCAACATTACAGTAAACGCAGTTGCACCGGGCTACGTAAAAACAGCAACGTCCGATGTTTTATCCGATGCAATGGTGAAGAACATAAAAAACCTTATACCGCTAGGACGCTTTGGCACTACAGAAGAAATAGCCCCTATGGTGGTTTTTTTGACTACCGAACAGGCACGTTATATTACAGGACAAGTTATCTGTGTTGACGGTGGTCTTGGGGTATAATACCTCAGATGCACAACAACGAATCACTGACAGGTAAGGTTGCACTCGTAACAGGTGGTAGCAGAGGTATCGGCAGGGCTATCGTCGCAGAGTTAGCATCGCGTGGGGCAACTGTCGCCTTTACATACTTTAGAAACCACTCCGCAGCACAAGAAACCCTAAAAGCAACGGCAGATATAGCCACTAACGAACCTTACTATCTGTGTGTTAACGTCTCTAATCCGCTTGAGTGCCAGCAAGCCGTAGAAACGGTTTACTCAAGGTCAGGCAGGTTAGACATCTTAGTTAACAACGCTGCATCTGGTGTAATGCGGTCAGCCACACAGACGCGTCTAAAGCACTGGGAGTGGACTATAGGCATAAACGCACGTGCACCTTGGCTTATGGCGGTTGCAGCGGCTCAAGTTATGCAATCTGGCGCCAGAATAATAAACGTATCTTCACTTGGTTCTACGAGGGTACTGACGCCTTACTTTGCTGTCGGTGTATCTAAGTCTGCGCTGGAGGCAGTTACACGCTACTTAGCAATAGACCTCGCTGAAAAGGGTATACTTGTAAACACGGTATCGGCGGGGTTTGTCAAAACACAAGCAATTGAGGCATTCCCAAAAGAGTATAACGTCGCCAAAGTAGCAGAACGCCCGACGCCACTAGGCAGAGCTCTAACAACACAAGATGTAGCTAAAGTTATAGCGTTGCTATGTAGCGACGATGCATCTATGATAACAGGGCAGATAGTAACAGTTGATGGTGGTGAAAGCATAATTCACAGGTAAGTAAAGGCTTAGTGAGTTTTTGTTATAACCTCTCTCACTGACTATTTGGGCTGTGTGCTAACTTAACCTACAATAGCAGTTTGCAACTAAAGACACCCTGCTATTGTGGGTTATTCAATTGCTCAATTAATGCCTGTGCTAACTGCGAGAGTTCTGTGTTGTTTTGTTCATCTGCTAAACCTTTTGCGATAATAATGTCTACTATCGCTTTGTCAAAGTCACGTTGATAAGCACACGCAACCCCGCGCTTGAAGTATGCTAATGCATTGTTAGAATCAAGTTCTATTGCTTTAGTGTAGTATGCTACGGCTTCTTTAGCGTTAAATCTTTTAGGGTCTACAAACCCGCGTTTGAAGTCTTCAGTATACTTAGGGTCAAGTTCTATAATCTTAATCCAGTCCGCATTCGCTTTGGCATACTCCTTTTGGCTATCATATGCAAATCCGCGGTTGCTGTATGCATCTACATAGTTAGGGTCAAGTTCTATTGCCTTAGTATAGTCTATTATGGCTTTGTCGCGATAGCCATAGGATTCATAGACATCCCCTCGTTGTAAGTATGCGAATGCATCCTTTGGGTCAAGTTCTATAGCTTTAATATGATACACTAATATATTCAATTTATCAATTTCGAGTTTTATATGTTCAGAGGGTTCTGTATTGTAACCCTTCCAAGTAGTAAAGTCTGCTATGGCTTGGTCAAGGTTACCTATAGCTCTATGTGTAAGCCCGCGGTTGTAGTATGCTCCTGCAAAGTTAGGGTCAAGTTCTATAGCCTTAGTATAGTCTTTTATTGCTTTATCAGTGTTACCTTGATTAGCATATACAAGCCCGCGGTTGTTGTATGCTTGTATATGGTTAGAGTCAAGTTCTATAACCTTAGTGTAGTCTGATATTGCTTTGTCAAAGTCATGTTTAGTGTGGTATGCAATCCCGCGGTTGATGTATACAGCTACGTTCTTAGAGTCAATTTCGATAACCTTAGTGAAGTCTGCTATTGCTTCGTCAAACTTACCTTTTATAGCATATGCATTTCCGCGGTTGTAGTATGCTAATGCATAGTTAGGGTCAATTCTTATAGCCTTAGTGTAGTCTTCTATGGCTTTATCAACTTTACCTTGTTCAGCATATGCAGTTCCGCGGTCGTTGTATGCTATGGCATATTTAGGGTCAAGTTCTATAACCCTAGTGTAGTCTTCTATGGCGTTAACAGTGTTACCTTGTTTAGTATATACAGATCCCCGGTAATAGTATGCTAATACAAAGTTAGGATCAAGTTCTATAGCCTTAGTGAAGCCTGCTATTGCTTCGGTATACTTAACTTGTTCATAATATATAAGACCGCGGTTGGAATATGCTGCTGCAAGGTTAGGATTAAGTTTTATAGCTTTATTGAAGTCTACTATTGCTTTACCAAATTTACTTTGTCTACGGTACACATTACCGCGGTTGTTGTATGCTAGTGTATCGTTAGGGTCAAGTGTTATTGCCTCAGTGAAGTCTGCTATAGCTTTATCACGCTTACCTTGTTCACGATACGCATTACCGCGATTGAAGTATGCTCTTGCAAGGTTTAAGTCAAGTTCTATAGCCTTAGTGAAGTCTGATATTGCTTTATTAAACTTAACTTGTTGATAATATATAAGACCGCGGTTGTAGTATGTTACTGCATCTTTAGGGGCAAGTTGTATAGCCTTAGTGAATTCTACTATTGCTTTATCAAACTCTTTTTGTTCAGTATATATAATCCCGCGCCCAGAGTATGCTACTGCAAATTTAAGGTCAAGGTCTATTGCTTCAGTGAAGTCTAACATTGCTTTAGCATAATCCTTTTGTTGATAATATGCAAGCCCGCGGTTAAAGTATGCTGCTGCATACTTAGAGTTAAGTTCTATAGCCTCATCGTAGTTTGCTACTGCTTTAGCGTACTTCTTTAATGCATAATATGCAGTTCCTCTAAAGAAGTAGGCTGGTGCAAATTCAGGAGATAACTTAGCCGTCATATCAAAATATTCAATCGCTTGATTGTACGCATCTTCATCATAAAATCTCAAGCCAATGGAAAAGGAACGTTCAAACACTTTAAGACGCTTCTGTTGTTCAATATACCCATGTAGATCGGGGAATACTGTATCGTGCGTTATATCGTGATACTTTTCTAAGTAATTTAAAATAGATGTTTTACAATCTTTACTTATCAGTATCCAACCTTTATCTTCTTCTACTATGTCAATATAGCCTTTTGAAGTACGGATAAAGATACTTTTCTGTGCTTTTACCCTCTTATCAGTATCCGTATTTGGTTTAGGTTTTGGGGTCACTATTACATCTTCACGATCAGCTTTCTTCTCATAATCAGCCTTCTTCTTGATGATCAACCTACCGTGTGACTCTAAGTTACTTTGACAAGCAAAGAACAGTGCTATAAGGTAGTCTTTGGTGAAGTCTACAAGATTTGTAAAACCACCATAATGCTGTAATTCCGTTAATGTGTGAACTTCGTCAATATTATCCTCATAAAGATACCTTTTTACATCACTAACACTTGCTTTTAGTTCAAGTTTTATGAATTTCTCCAATTCATCAGGTGATAAACCATTCGGTGCTGAATCACATAAAACACGGTAAAATTGTGAACTGCAAGGGCGATCGTACTTTTTTGGCTTACAATCGTATTTTTCTGGTTCACCGCGGAATATACACTTTTGATTACCAACTAATGCTTTAATCTTGTCAATTATTTCGTTTACACCTTTTTCGTTATCCTTTTGGCTTATTCTACTTAATGTTTCTGGATTTAAGTTAAGTTCCCATACAGGAGTTTCCCTATTATCTGCCATATAACTGTTCCTTACTAATATTCAAAGTGTCAATTATATACTGTATTGCTTGAGAGAACACCATGTTATTTTGATCATCTGCTGAAGCCTTTGCAGTGATAAAATCCTCTTTGGCTTTGGCAAGATCGCCTACATCCTTGTACGCAAGCCCACGGACAAAGTATGCGTTTACGTTGTTAGAGTCAATAGCTATTGCGTTAGTGTAATCTGCTATGGCGTCCGTATAGTTGCCCTGCTTAGCAAACTCGCTTGCCCTGCTGATATACGCTTGAGCATCTTTGGGTTCAACCTCTGCGGGTTTGAGTGCATCCGATTCTACTGTAGGAAAAGCAGACTCCACAACTTGACGCTGTGCATCAGATAGACCATAGAGTTTATAAACCAACTCGTCCATTTGAGACTCTAGGTTTGTTGTATCCTTACCCACTGACTTATTACTCGCAATACGACGCGATAACTCTATAAACGGCAACTCTTCACTAGCAGAAACCTGCGGGATAGGTAAGTTTTCCATGTATATTTTTCTAAACTCGTAACCACTCTTACCAAGTTTAGCTACTACCTGTTGCATATACCACATGCAGAGTTTACTGTTCAGTAAGCCAACTAAATACTCTAAACTCTCACCAGTCAGTATAAAACATTTATCATTAGTATATATACCGCTTTTATCATATGTAAACCGACGGTCACTAGTAATCACAGGGTAAATGATCTTGGGTTTTGTAAACTCATCAGAGTAAGCAACGCTCTGTTGTATTTCAAACCACTCGTTATTAGTATGTGCCCGCGAACCTCGCTTACCACTCTGCTCTAAACGTTTTTTATCGTGAGAGAGTAAATGCTTTTTTATAGCAGGGTAATCATCTATGTTAATCTTCAATACAGGGATTGTAGCAATCAGCCACAAACCCGCCCAGTTAATTCGGTATCTACTTATATCTCTACCTCGCACTACACGCTTTAGTAACTCTGCAGACTTAGGGTCCTCGCTTATCAGGTTATCCTTTGTAGCAGTATTTACTATAAACGCCTCGTTGTATCCTGTGGTTATACCTCTGTATATGCTTACATCCCAAGACTTCAATGGTGTACCTACACCCTCTACATGACGCTTTAGGTCAAACACTTCAGGTGATGCCAGAGTGTAAGCATCTACAGAGAGATCGCTAACCTTCATATTCCACAACTCTGTATCTTCATCAGGGAGTTCACTGCCAGCCGTAAATTTATAGTCAGTAGTGGGTCGTTGTTTACTAAGGATAAGTATATTTGTGTCTACTGTTGTGGTTACAAACTGATCGCCACCTAAGTCCAGCAACTGCTCTATTGTTACTTGAGTCTTTATGTATTCACGAAGCACTTTGCCGTATCTTGTCCGCATCCACTTGTTTGAGGTTATATAACAGAGAACACCGCCCGCCTTTAGCAACTCCACTCCACGACCATAAAAACAGGTATATATATCGCTTGTGTTTGTAAACACATCTTTGTAACGCTCTAACAGATACGTTTTGTAATCACGCACTTTGTGGTTGCTGTTCTTGCCGTTCTTGCCATTATTACAGTCGTTATTCATCATCTCTTTGAGTTGCTCTTTAGTCTGCAATGAGTTTATAGCCTCTTGACGTATGTAAGGAGGGTTACCTAACACTATATCAAAGCCACCACTCACTCCAAACATCCAGTTTGCATTGAACCAGTTACAAGACACATTATGCACAAAAGGGTCAAACTCACTCAGTCGCTTATCGTCAATGTGTGAGAGTTCTATGTTAGACTTTACATTTGCTATCATGCCCTCACGGATGCTCTCATATTCACTTATGCATTTATCTTTAGTCCGTCGTGTCTTTGCATTGAACCACGATTGACGCACACTATGCAAACGCTCACGGTATTCCACACCATCAAGAAGCCCCAACTGATGCATAATGCCGTTCCTGCTACGCTGTAAGTCCACAAGGGTGTTTGCACTAATAAACTGTGTTTCTAAGTTGGGTAAAGACTTTATACCGTAGTTGCGTAAAGCGTCGGTATTGGGTTGTTGCTCTATTGCAAGACTGATAAAGAAGCGTAACTTACAGATGTGAATAGCGATAGGTTGGACATCTACACCATAAAGACAGTTTTCTAACAGATACAACTTGCGACTGTATGCATTATAGCGATTCTCTGCAGAAAACACTTCTTCTAGTTCCGACAAGGCACTTTCGCGGCTCTCTGCGTCGGGTGTAAGTTTGATACGTTCTTGTTGTTGCAACTTCCATAACTGATTTTGTGGGTCTACTTGCTCTAAGATGTTTACAAGTCGGTGCAACACGCCCATAGGGAATGCACCGCTCCCGACTGCTGGGTCTAGAACCTTTAAGTTATCTACTGCTTTTGTTACCGCCTTACGATTGGGCATTGCGAGGTTGCTGACTTCTGTGCCTGTGAAGATGCTGTTTGTAACTTCGCTACTTATACCAGACGATGTAAAGTAATACTTTAGACTTTCGTCTACCATGTAACTCACTATGTCGCGGGGGGTGTAGTAACTGCCTGTATGCTTGCGAGCAGTGGTTTGTGTGTCGGGATTGTATACTGCAAGTAGGTTCTCAAACACTAACCCTAACAGTTCGGGGTCAAGGGCAACTTCTACGTCTATCGGCGTGGACTCTTCGGCGGTGAACTGGTATTGCATCAGTAAGTCTATTAGCCCTGGTTCGCTTTCACTCTCGTTATAGAATAGTTCATTTGGAACACTGATAACGTTATCTGCTCTGTCTGTGAAGCCATCGTTACGAAGCATATGACGTTCGGCTCTTATGCTACTGTCAGCATCGTATAATGTTAACTCTGTAGAGTTAGCTGGGCGGTCTAGACACTCAAATAGTCCACCGTTTAGAAATGGTGTCTTGCGGAACAAGTTCATGATCTCATCTTCATCTTGGGTTATGAAGTAGTCTTTGTATCGGTATAGATTGGTAACTCCATAGTTGCCAGAACGCTTATTACCTTCATAAGATACTCTAAAACTGCGTTCTGTAACCTCTCTGTTCAGAGTGGCAAAGAATAAGTTCTGTAGTACTGCTTTGTAGTAACTGCTGGGTAGTTCCCATTTGATTATGCCTTGCAATGATGCTTTATCAAAGAGTGTTGGGTTTATCAGTTCCTTCTCCTTTAGAAACCAGATGAATAGCAGGCGTGTCAGTAGACGAATGAGGTTGATGTTATTGGGGTTTTCTACATTATCATCGTTTGGGAATGTAACGCTGTGTTCTGCACGTTTATACCATGCATAGAGTTGTCCGTAAAACTCTACGTTTAGAGGTTCTATTGAGAATGCTTCCTTTATGTCGTCTAGTGTGCTGTTCTGGTGTAGACGTGAGAGTCGTTGGTGTGGAGTGCGTACTTGTATGCCTTTGCCTAAGAGGTATGTAAAGCGTCTGCTGGACGTTTCTTTTTTAGTGATTTCACCGTCTATAAGGTCATACTCTACTGATACGAAGCTGAGCCTCCACATTTGGCTTGTGCCGTCGTGGTAAACACAGAATGCACCTTCTTGGCGGGCTTGCTTGATCAATCTGTCAGCTACTAGGTTTCGTAAGAAGACACGATTGCGTTCTATGCGAGTGTCTGGGTTTGTTACTACTTCAAAGACTCCTAGCTTTGTGCTGTGTTTATCGTTTAGCACTATCTCGCCCATTTCTAAGAATTCTAAGATTTGCTGATTGTATTCATCTATGGGTATAGGCACTATGTACTCGCGGAATGGCAAGGCGTTGTGGAGCGCGCGTAAGTATTCAGTGCGGTTGTAAGGTGATTCTAAAAACTCTTCGGTAAACATAACTAATTATATTTTATATAACCTCTCGCACTGACTATTTGGGCTGTGTGCTAACTTAACCTACAATTTGAAAGTTTGCAACTAAAGACACCCTGCTATTGTGGGTTATTCAATTTATCAATTTCGCTTTGTATTTCTTGCGAGAGTTCTGTGTTGTTTTGTTGATCTGCTAAACCTTTTGCAATAGTAAGGTCTGCTATTGCTTTATCAAACTCTTTTTGTTCAACATATGCAAGACCGCGGTTGTAGTATGCTTCTGCATCATTAGGATCAAGTTCTGTAGTCTTAGTGTAGTCTGCTATAGCTTTATCAAACTTATCTTGTATAGAATATACAACCCCGCGGTTGAAGTACGCTCTTGTAAGGTTTGGGTCAAGTTCTATAGCCTTAGTAAAGTCTGCTATAGATTTATCAAATTCTTTTTTTTGATAATATGCAAGCCCGCGGATGTAGTATGCGTTTACGTTCTTAGTGTCAAGTTCTATAGCCTTAGTGTAGTCTGTTATTGCTTCGTCAAACTTACCTCGTCTAGCATATACATTCCCGCGGTTGTAGTATGCTTGTGTATCATTAGGATCAATATCTATAATCTTAGTGTAGTCTGTTATTGCTTCGTCAAACTTACCTCGTCTAGCATATACATTCCCGCGGTTGTAGTATGCTAATGCATAGTTAGGGTCACGTTCTATAGCCTTAGTGAAGTCTGCTATTGCTTTATCAAACTTACCTTGATTAGCATATAAAAACCCGCGGTTGGTGCATGATACTGCATCTTTAGGGTCAAGTTCTATAGCCTTAGTGTAGTCTGCTATTGCTTCGTCAAACTTAACTTGTGCAATATATGCAACTCCCCGGTTGATGTATGCGTATACGTACTTAGGGTCAAATTCTATTGCCTTAGTGAAGTCTGCTATTGCTTCGTCAAACTTACCTTGTTCATAATATGCAACTCCCCGGTTAATGTATGCGTTCACGTACTTAGGGTCAAGGTCTATTGCTTTAGTGTAGTCTTTTATTGCTTCAGCAGTGTTACCTTGTTTAGCATATGCAAGTCCGCGGTTGGTATATGCAGCAACATCTTTAGGATAAATTTTTATAGCCTCATTGTAGCCTGCTATTGCATTATCAAACTCCTTTTGTAAATAATATGCATTCCCTTTATAGAAGTAGGCTAGAGCAAATTTACAGGATAACTTAGTGGTTATATCAAAGTATTCAATTGCTTGCTTATAATTACGCTTATTAAAAAATCTCAATCCAATATAAAAGTAGCGTTCAAACACTTTAAATTGCTTCTGTTGTGCTATATACCCATGTAAGTCATCAAATACCGTTTCGTCCGTTATATTGTGATACTTTTCTAAGTAATGTAAAATAAATGGTTTAAGGTCTTTACTTATCGTTATCCAATCTTTACCTTCTTCTACTATGTCAATTCTCCCCCTTGGAGTAATGACAAAGATGCTTGACTGCCTTACCACTCTATTATTAGTAGGTAAAGGACGAAAGCTTACATCTTTGGATTTAGAATCATTATCTTGTGAAATTTCGGGATAACAAGCCTTCTTCTTGATAATCAACCTACCGTCTGACTCTAATCTATGACAAGCAAAGAATAGCCCTATAAAGTAGTCTTCGGTAAAGTCTATAAAGTTTGTTCTGCCACCAAAATGTTGTAGTTCTGCTAATCTGTCTATTTCTTTGGATGTACCACGCACATGTCGTTCCATATCACGAGTATATTGATCCTGTTCATACTTTATGAATTGCTCCAATTCATCAGCTGATAAATTCTTAGGTGCTGAATCACGTAAATCACGGTAGAGCCCCGAACTACAATAAGTATAATGTTTTGGTTCACCGCGGAATATACACTCATCATTACCAACTAATGCTTGGATCTTATCAATTATTTCGTTTACACCTTTTGGGTTATCCAGCTCGCTTGTTATCGTGATCGCGGCTAACACTATTGGACTTATATCTACCATATAACTATCCTTTACTAATATTCAAAGTGTCAATTGTATACTGTATTACCTGCGATAACGCTGTGGTTACTTTGCTTACTCAAATGGTAAGCTGACTACATTTATTATTTGTTTATCTTGTGTTAGGAGTTGTGTTGCAGGTGTTGCAAATTCGCTTCTTATGTATGCGAGTGCGATGTGCCCAAAGCGTTTTGAGTAGCAGTAAGAGCAAACTTGTCCTGCTTTTATATTTTGATACGTTAGCAAAGAGCCTTCGGTTATCTTATATGCGGACTTTATACCCATTAAGTTCCGTTTTACCTTTTTGTATGTGTCAAGCCGTGCGACTACTTCCTGCCCGACGTAACAACCTTTGTCAAAACTAATTAAATGCTGAAGCCCTGCCTCTAGAGGGTTTACTCTTGTATCTAGTTCGGCACCTATGCGGGGGATGCCCTGCTCTATAAACTTAACTCGTAAAACCGATTCGTCTATTTCAGTGGCGAACTGGTTTAAATACCTTAATGTGTCATTAGAGGAAGCAGCGGGCACTGTCAGTTCCCACGTGTTAGTATCTAATTTTAAGTTTGCTTTAAAAGCGTAGCCTTTGAAGTCTCTGCTAGCGTTTGTGGTGATATCGCTTGCGTCTGTGCCTATTACGGTAAACTGTGCAAACTCTCTGCTAGCATCTTGCAGATTGGCATCTTCAATAATTATGTACTTTTCTATTAGTCTGCTAAAGTGGGCGGGATCCATAAGGTCGGATACGAGTAGTAAACAGTTCTTACTGATGTTGTATATAAGAAAGTTATCTTCAATACGACCTTTTTCGTTAAGAATAATGGTTCTTTTTGATTCGCCTATTGGCATATCTGCGAGGTCGGCAGTTGTAATGCGGTGTAAGAGGTCTAAAGTGTCAGTACCTGTGAAGAATAAACGTATTCCTGACTTGGTTCTGTTAACAAACCTGTTCATGACACAGCCTCACACGCTGAAAGAGTTACCGCATCCGCATTTTTTCTTAGCGTTTGGGTTTGTAAATTCAAACCCTTTGCCGTTGAGTCCATCCGAAAAGTCTAATAGCGTACCTGCAAGAAACACAAATGCTTTTTTCGGCACGTATATTTCAAGTTCGTTGTGACGTATTATCTTATCGTCAGGTGTATGTTGGTCTGTGATTTCTAAGACGTAAAGCAAGCCTGAGCATCCTCCGCCCTTAACTGCAACTCGTAGTGCAGAGCCTTCTTTGCCTTCTTTTTCTGCAAACTCTTTGACCTTTTTAGCGGCTTTATCCGTTATGTGAATAGTGTTTATTGGAACTGTTGAAACTACCATTGGGAACTCCTACTAGATACTATAAATTTACAAAAATTTCCAAGTTATAATATACTTGTATATAGTCAAATTATAACAAAAATAGTTGTAGATATCTTATTTATGTTTGGGATGTTCATATAGATGCATGTTAAGAAACCTACCATAGGGGTGATTGATACTAAGTGCGCTAATTTTCATAGTGTGTGTAAAGCACTAGATAAAGTTGGCGCAGTGCCTTATATAGTTAAAAGCAGTTCTGCTCTGATGTGCCATAACGGTGCTGTATTGCCGGGCGTTGGGACGTCGTTCAGTGCAATGGATGCTCTAAAAGAGAGAGGGCTTGATAAAGGTATCCTTGAGTTTATAAAGTCGGGGTTGCCTATTTTAGGTGTTTGTGTTGGTATGCAGTTATTGTTTGATTTTTCTGAAGAGGGTGGTACTGTGCATCCGACGCTTGGGGTTCTCGCAGGCAAGGTGGTAAAAGTACCCAATAAATCCGCCGATTATTCGTTTAAAATACCGCACATAGGTTGGAATAGTGTGCATTTCAAAAAGAGCTTAAGCCACCCTGTGTTTTACCATCTAAATGATTGTGAAGAGTTCTACTTTGTGCACTCATTCTACTGCGTTCCTGATGACAATGCAATTACAGCCGCAAGCGTTACCTATAGTAAAGAAATGTGTTGTGCAATCGCAAAGGATAACGTTGTAGGCGTACAGTTTCACGCTGAGAAAAGTAGTATCAAGGGACTGCAAATATATAAAAACTTTGTAAATTTTGTTGCTCAAAGAATGTAAACTACGGATATGGAAGTCATCCCTGCTATAGATATAAGTGAAAGTAAATGTGTCAGATTGATCCAAGGGCGCTACTCGGATAAAGTAGTTTTTGATACTACACCCCTTGAAGCGGCTAAACGCTTTGAGGCTGCTGGCGCTTCCAGAATACACATCGTAGACCTAGACGCTTCAAAGTCGGGCTACAGAGTAAATGCAGATATAGTAAACCAGATATGTAGTGAAGTCTCTTCGGTAAAAGTTCAAGTCGGAGGCGGAATACGCTCACTTGAAGATGCAACTTCCTTACTACAACAAGGTGCTGACAGAGTTATCTTCGGCACAGTAGCCATTGAAAAC
This sequence comes from Dehalococcoidia bacterium, assembly GCA_964274945.1. Taxonomy (GTDB): domain Bacteria; phylum Chloroflexota; class Dehalococcoidia; order Lucifugimonadales; family Lucifugimonadaceae; genus CAXXBX01. The sequence continues at coordinate 531,370 of CAXXBX010000034.1, forward strand.
CCAACAGTCGTAAAACAAACAGTTAAAAAATTTCATAACGATAACGTAGTAATTTCTATAGATACAGAAAACCACAAGATAAAAACACAAGGTTGGTACAAAAGTGTGGACAACTACACCGTAGAAGAGTTCATAAACCGCATGTTGAAAATCGGAGTTACACGCTTCATATACACTGATATAGAGCGAGATGGACGAATGGCACACCCTAATTTTGAATCAGTAAAGAAGTTTGTTCAAAACCATAAATACAAAACAATCGTAGCAGGTGGAGTTTCCCACATTGAGGATATTATCAAGTTAAAGGCACTAGGCGTAGAAGGAGTAATCGTTGGAATGGCAGCACACTCAGGAAGTTTGGATATACAAGAAGCCCTCAAAATTGCTTCAGAAACTACAACTTAATAACATAAATGACACTGAAAACAAGAGTAATACCATGTTTAGATGTGGACGAAGGTAGAGTCGTCAAAGGTACTAGCTTTGTAAACCTCCGTGATGCAGGCGACCCAAGTGAACTTGCTTACTACTATAATCAACAAGGAGCAGACGAACTAGTCTTTTTAGATATAACTGCATCGTCGTCAAACAGAGATACAATTGTGAATGTAGTAAAACAGGTATCTGCAAATGTATTTATACCGCTTACAGTAGGCGGAGGAATCCGCAGTGTAAAAGATATGCACAGAATGCTTAACGCAGGTGGTGACAAAGTAGCTGTCAACACCGCTGCTATCCGTAATCCTGATCTGATCTCACACCTCGCTAAAGAGTTCGGTAGCCAGTGTGTTGTTCTCTCGGTAGATGTTGTACGCAAGAAAATCCAACACCAAGGTGATGCCCTAACGTGGCAAGTTTATACACACGGCGGACGAGTGAGTGCGGACGAATTAGACCCTATCAAATGGATACAATCTGCACAGAACCTAGGCGCTGGCGAACTGCTAATCACAAGCATTGACGCCGACGGGCAACAGACAGGATACGACCTGCAACTCATCAAAACCGTATCGCAAACTGTTGAAATACCCATTATAGCAAGTGGCGGGGCGGGTAAACCACAGCACTTAATAGATGCAATTAAATCAGGCGCCGACGCCGTACTCATAGCGTCTATACTACACTTTGGTGAATACTCACTAATAGATATAAAACAGACACTACTACAAGCCAATATACCCGTTAGAATCAACTAAAATGACTGACAACATACCCAACCACCCGGACCTTATACCTGCAGTGATCCAAGACTACCAATCTCTAAAAGTGCTAATGGTAGCATGGATGAACAAAGAAGCACTACGCCGCACAATAAAAGGTCCGCACGTCTGGTTTTATTCAAGAAGCCGCAAGAAATTGTGGGAAAAAGGCGAAACATCTGGTAACTACCTGAAAGTTGTAGAAATACTTACAGACTGTGACAGTGATGCGATTTTAGCCAAAGTCTTACCCGTAGGACCAACTTGTCATACAGGCAACGAATCTTGTTTTTATACCGCTCCTTTAAAGGAGTTATCAGACACGTTTATAAACGCTTTAAATAAAAATACTGAATGATCCGATCTTACCTTGTTAGATAGTCCCTCTCATACTTTGCAACGTAGTGGTTTTATTGTATAACGATGCGCTTTACTGCTCAAATTCATATTGACAGATTCTTTTTTTAAGATATTGTTTAAATGTGTTAGTAGTCTAACTTAATTCTCCTCTGTAAGTTTTGACTTTATTTTATTACTGGGTATGTTAGACTACTACACCTCTGTTTTAAATGCTTTAACAATCTATGAAAACGTATGCATGTAGATAGTGTAATTGATCAGCTTTGGCAAACCATAATCAGCAGGTACAAAGCTCGCCCCAAAGATTCTTATACTGCCAAGTTATTTGAGCAAGGTGTGCCCCGTATTGCTCAAAAAGTGGTAGAAGAGGCAGGTGAATTGGCAATCGCCGCATGCTGGCGAGATAACGAAAACCCATTAGATATAATCGGAGAAGCGGCGGATCTCATTTACCATATGATGGTGTTGTTAGTTTCTACAGAGCATGATATAAACGAGGTAAAAGAAATACTCGTCAGACGCCACCAGCAGCTGCAGAGCCCCAGTAGTCAGCCTTAGAGGTAAAGCAAAAACATAATACTAACTCTTAGTAGCAGTTTGTTCTAAAGTGCTGTTCATAGCGTCTATTGCTACTTCAATCATAGAGTCGTCGGGGACTCTAGTCGTTAGTTTTTGTGCTAATATATTCGGAGCGTTCAATATGCGTGCCCAAGGTTGGTTAGGGTGCGTTGCAGTGAAACGTATCAGCTCGTAACTGATAGAAGAAATTATCGGTATCAGCACAATACGTGAGGATACCAAAAGCCAAAATGGCTCTCTGGGCACTAGCGAAAAAACAGCAATAGAAACAAAAGCGACAGTTAGTAAAAACGCAGTGCCACAACGCGGATGCTCTTTAGGATACCTGCGTATAGATTCTAAAGTGAGTGGTTGTTGTGCCTCATGGGCTGCGATTGTCATATGCTCTGCACCGTGGTAAGCGAACACACGCTTGACGTCCTTTAAAAGTTGTATCCCTAATAGGTACAAGACAAATATTCCTAGTCGGATGATGCCTTCAATAATGTTTGTAATTAGCGAGTTTATTGGTATTACGCCTGCCACCAGTTCAGATAGCCAAAGCGGTAAGACAAAGAACAGCCCTATTCCTAAAATTAGCGATACAATTAAGGTTATAGCAGATGCAACACTGTTTAGCCGACTATTATTTGCTACTTGCTCCTCTTCGCCAGCGGCTATTCTTGCAGATATGCTCAGGGTTTTGAAGCCTGTAACGAGAGTTTCTGCTAGGACAATTATACCTCGTAAGTAGGGAATTCTCCTAAAATAAGATGATGACCAAGTGGGTAGACTTATATGTTCGCGTTGAATTTCACCTTTTGGAGACCTGACTGAGAGGTGTATGCCGCTTGGTCCGCGAATTGCTACACCTTCAATAACCGCCTGCCCACCGTAGAGGTTACTGGAGGTAGCGTCCTTATTCTTTGTCATACTGCAGAGGAAATTCAGCTAAAATTAGCTTGATGTACTACCTGCAAACCTGCGTCTAAATCTTTCTACGCGTCCTTCAGTATCTATAATGCGTTGGTCACCTGTCCAAAAGGGGTGGCACTTACTGCATACATCTACTTTTATAGATTCAAGCGTAGATCCTGTAAACCAAGTGTGTCCGCATGCACAGGTCACCTGTACGTTGCTGTAGTACTTTGGATGTAAGTCGGATTTCACTATAAATATACCTCTTTCTTTTATTCAACCGCGATGGGTTTTACGCTGATTTGTCTTTTTGATTTACGTGCCCAGCCGAAGACAACAGTGCCATTAGCTTTAGAGTAAATAGTATGGTCTCGTCCTATGCCTACGTTTTCTCCTGGGAGAAAGATAGTGCCCCGTTGCCGTACTATAATAGCGCCAGCGTTGATATATTGACCTGCAAAGATTTTTACGCCTAGCCTTCGCCCTGCGCTATCTCTGCCGTTACGAGAAGTACCACCGCCTTTTTTATGAGCCATCTACTGCTGTTCCTTATCGTTTTGTTCTATGGCATCTATAACAACATTAGTCAGTTTCTGACGATGCCCACGTTTTATACCACTTCTAGTTTTGTTCTTGTACCTGTAGTGTATCTTTTTCTTATCTTTGATCTGAGCTTTAACTTGCCCTAATACTCTAACACCTTTAACAGTTGGAGTTCCTACAGTTACGCTGGGTGTGTTTTCGCTATCAGATAGTAGCAAAACTTGGTCAAACACAACTGCTTCGCCTTCTTGCTGAGTTAGCTTTTCTACAATAATAGAATCACCCACACTTACATTATACTGTTTGCCACCTGTAGCAATAATTGCGTTTACCAATGCACTAAATTCCAAAATTCATAAGACTATAGTTTACTCTCGTTACTTTAAGTAATTATACAGTAGTAGGTATAAAAATCAAAATCTTATTTATACAATCAGGGTGGTTTTATAAACTGTAGGCGTAATATTAGAGATGTGTGTGGCGTTATCTTTGCCCATTCAGCTATACGTAAGCCAATGAGCCACACTGTGCCATTGGAGCAGCGTACTAAGGCTATGCGTTTTCTTAGCCAGTTTGGCACTTTTGCTCTGTTGAAGAAGTGGTTTAATTTCACTGCAGATTGCATACCGAGCGGCGTAAAATAGTCGTCAGTTTGGTAGTTACGTATATATAAGTTGCCTTTGCATTGTTGCGCATCAAGGTATACCGTCAGATTTGAAGTATCAAAAGTAGGCTTTAGTTTATTGTATTCTACTAACGTCGCTGACATAGTAAAGCCGTTCGGCAGGGTTGTTTGACCTTGTAAATTTAGGGGTATACTACTGCTAAGTTCGGGCAAGTGTGTTAAGCCTTCTGTATGTTTGCGCCAAGATGATTTAGCAATTACTAGCTTGTCTTGATATGCTGTAAATTCCATATTTACAGGTATACTGATAGTGCCATTACGCCCAGATTCTGCAAGTCTTTTGATTTCCAGTAGATGAACTTGTGAAATGTGTAGAGGGCGTTCTCTATTTCCTTCTAATGCACTTTTCAGTGCGAAGGTTCTTATCTCGCCTTGCAGATTCATAAACGTTTTGCGATCTATGATAGTTGCACCGAGTTCATCGCGTGTAACTGCCAGCCCGTGAGTGGCAAGTTCTATAGCCTTGACGCCTGCATTAGCAACATTAGCAAGACGAACTAGGTTTTTAGTAGTGCCCGCTCGCACGTTTTCTAGTAGAGGTAGAACTTCGTTGCGGATTCTATTACGAGTAAATGCAGGGTTCAGGTTAGAGGTATCTTGTAGGAAGTCTATTTGAGCGTTGTTACAGGTTTTTATGCAATCGCTTTTTTTGAGGCTTAACATAGGGCGTAGTATGTTGAGTCCGGGTGTGTTTTCTCTAGGGCGTCTGAACGTTTTGGGTTGCATTCCTCGTAGCCCCTGCAACCCCGCCCCTCTTATTATCTGTAGTATTACAGTTTCTGCCTGATCATCTGCTGTATGCCCTGTTAGAACACCTTGTGCTCTGTTTTCAGCACATGCAGTTGCAAAAAAGCCGTAGCGTAGTTCCCTTGCAGAGTCTTCTAAAGACTTGCGTTGCACCCTCGCGTACTCTAGCGTGTTACCTTCGCCTTTGATAAGTGGTAGTTTAAGTAAGCTACATATCCTACTGACATGATGGCTTTCCTTAGCCGACTCTTCAGGACGTATATGGTGGTTGTAGTATACTGCCTTAACCGATATTGCTTCTCTAGAGCGTATACTGTGCATTGCCAATAACAGAGCCGTAGAGTCCGCTCCTCCCGAGAATGCTACCAATATAGGTATTGCTGGGTTATAGCCGGATCTTTCCAAACCTTGCTTTACTTTTATCACAAATCTAAAAATGTGAGTAAACAAGAGATTATAGTCAGGCATCTAGTTTATATTTTGATCTGGAGAAACTGATGCTGTCTTTTTTATACTAAGTTTTTCTATTTTACTTTGGTTCATTCTAATAACTGCCATTTGTATATCGCCTACGCTTGCCTGCTCTTGCTCCTCGGGAATATATTGTACGGCATTTATAAAAAAGCCTGCCACAGTTTCATAGTCGCCTTCTGGAATACCTAAATTCAGTTCGCTATTAGCCTGCTCAATTGTTAACGATCCATCTACAATATAGTAGTTTTCAGATACTTTGCTATATCGCCGAGGTGGGTTCTGCCCTTCTTCACCAGTACGTCCGACTATATGCTCTATAAAGTTGGTCAAGGTAAGAAGCCCAGAAACGCTACCAAATTCATCTACTGCAAACGCTATTTTTTGATTCTGCTCATTCATCTCCTTGAACAGTTCATATAAAGGTTTGGTTTCGCGAACAAATAGAGATTGTTGTATCAGAGAGTATACTGGTTTATTAAGGTTAGCACCGTCTGCTCCAACTGCTTTTACTAGATCACGAATTGAAACGGTACCTACTATATTGTCTTGATTGTTCCTCCAAATTGGGAAGCGTGTATATGGGGTATCATTATAGATCTTCATAAGATCTTTTAATGTTGTTGAAGATTCAACGGTCACTATTTCAGTCCTTGGTATCATAATATCCCGTAGTTCCTTTTCATGAAGCTGTAAAAATGTACTTATAAAATTAGACTGTGCAGGTTCTAACACTTCGCTATCTTTACACAGAGTCACCATAAAAAGTAAATCGTTTAAAGTTACCATAGTTTGACCATGTGTGGATTGAGGTTTAATGGACTTACGTATAACCTTTGGTAGTATAATAAATATCCAAATTGCCCACTTTGATGAACGCATCAACAGTAATAGAGGTCTACCGACGTTGAGTGACCATTCTACAGAAGTGACGCTTGCGATAGACTTTGGTGTTATTTCGCTAAACAAAATAATCAGTACTGATGTTATAACAGTGGCTATTAAAATACTGACATTAGAATCGCCGAACTGTCTGGCAGTTAGGGCCCCTATCAGCGATGCTATGAATATGTTCATAACGTTGTTGATTACTAAGATTGTCCCGAAGAACTCTTCGGGCAGGGCGAATATTTTTTTAACGGCGATTGCTCGCTTATCGCCATCTGATGCCAGTCTTAGCACGCGGAATCTGCTAGCTGATATTAGTGCTGCTTCTGTGCCACTGATAAAAGCACTTAAGAGTAAGGCGCCTAGAATTACAACGATTTCCCACGTCAACGTAGGGCACCATATGTGTTATTTACTATTTGTGTCCGCACCATTATCGGATGGTTGATTATCCCCGTTACCGCTGTACATTGAACGTATTTTAAGTTCAATTGTATTCCTTATTTCTGTATTTTTACGTAGAAATGCACGAGAGTTTTCTTTGCCCTGCCCCAAGCGAGTATCGCCGTAAGAGTAGAAAGCGCCACGTTTAGTTACAACCTTGTGATTGACACCGATATCCAAGAGTTCGCCTTCTTTTGAGATGCCTTGATTGAATAATATGTCTATCTCAGCAGTACGGAATGGGGGTGCTACCTTGTTTTTTACTATACGTGCTCTGACGCGGTTACCTACCAGCTCATCGCCGGATTTTATAGATTCAATTCTACGCAAGTCTATACGCACAGAAGCATGGAACTTTAAAGCTTTACCGCCGGGTGTGGTTTCGGGGTTACCAAAATACACTCCGACTCTATCGCGCAGTTGGTTTATAAATATAGCCACTGTATTAGTTTTATGTATTGTACCTGTCATTTTGCGCATAGCTTGTGACATAAGTCTTGCCTGTATTCCTATGTGGGCGCTACCCATTTCGCCGTTGAGTTCGGCAGATGGTACAAGTGCGGCTACACTATCTATTACGACTACATCTAAACAACCCGACTTTATAAGCTGCTCAGCTATATCCAATGCCTGTTCTCCTGAATCTGGTTGTGATATTAAAACACGGTCGAGATCTACCCCGAGTGCTTTAGCGTAGTTAGGGTCTAGTGCATGTTCAGTATCTATATAAGCAGCCTGTCCGTTGGACTGTTGTGATTGCGCAACCACAGAGAGTGCCAGTGTAGATTTACCAGAGGACTCTGCGCCGAATATTTCTATAATACGCCCCTTTGGAAGCCCGCCGATACCTAACGCAAAGTCAAGCGACAAAGAGCCTGTGGAAACTGCAGGTATATCCTCCTTGGGCCGCTCGCTCATTCGCATTATTGCACCTGTACCGTGGGTTTTTCTTATTTGGGCAAGTGCAATATCCAAAGTCTGAACGCTATTCTTTTCATTATCCACTACATTACTCCTTATCTATAGGAAAACTAATTTTACAAAATACAAAGATACTAACTTTATTTAGTAGGACGATTCTTATTAACGTGCACCTAGTGTTACGGAGATAGTCCGATTTTGTCCATTACGCACTATTTGGAGATCTATTACATCGCCGGGTGATTTTGTTAGAGTTATATATGCTATAAGATCATCAAAGGATCTAACTTCTGCATCGTCAACTGCCACTATTATATCTCCATCCCACATACAGGCAATGATAAAAAAACCACAGCCTTCATATGAATCTCCAAGCATACCTGCTTCCTCTGCACCACTTCCCGGCGATATACTTGTAACGATAACACCAAATACATCGCTATCTATACCCGCCTCTTCCCGTATAGATAAGTTGAGACTTGTACCTGTCATCCCAATTAATGGGTACTTATATTCACGGTCTTCTATTAACTTTGGAACGACTTTTTTAATAAGGTTTATAGGAACAGCAAACCCTATACCTGTATTAGTGCCTGTTTGAGTATCTATTAAGGTGTTCATTCCTATGACCTCACCGCGTGAGTTGAACAGCGGTCCGCCAGAGTTACCCGGATTCAAAGCTGCATCTACCTGTATAGCATCTGGAATTAGGTAGTTAGCATTGGTGCTACGTATACTTCTAAATACAGCACTAACAATACCGACAGTCATAGTAAATTCTTCTCCAAACGGGTTACCCATAGCAATAGCGAGGTTACCGGGTGAAATATCGTCGTTATTACCCAATTTTAGTGGCTTTACAACTAGCGAATCTACTTTAACAACCGCTATATCGGCGTATATATCACTGGCGATAACATCCGCTTCAGCCTCAATGCCGTTAGAAAATTTCACCAATACTGTATCAGCATCTGCAACAACGTGTTGGTTAGTTACAATGTAGCCATCTTCATTCCAAACCCATCCACTACCAGAGCCACCCAGCTCTAACACGTTTATCGTCACTACAGAGGGAATATTGTTTTGATATATACTCTTGAGTAAGTTCTCATACTCAGTTACATACTGTGAAACAACTATATCACTGACATCATTGGCAGAGTCAGTACTGCTTTGGGTGTCAGTAATTGGGTTAAGATCACTACCACTAACTACAGCACTGATAGAAGTATCTTGTGATGTAGGTGTTATAGCCGAATCTGTTGCAACACCTTGGGTATCTGAAGAGAAGCATGCCCCAACAAACAATAACATCCACAGTGTCAGAAGTATCCAGTTAATTTTACGTACATATAATTGTGACATTATTTTTATCAGCCCAATGTTGAATATAAACCTTTATATAACTATTATACTGTAAATTGACAGAGTTTACAATACATTAAATATTAACAGATTGGAAGTAGTATATTGACGCAAGTAAAAAAACGCTACCTACCTAGCTGGTTCAAAGCATCAGCCCCCGGTGGTAAAAATTATCTTGACCTTAAACAGCGATTTAGAACATTTAAACTACATACTGTCTGTGAGGAGGCTGCTTGCCCCAACATCGGCGATTGCTGGGAGAGGCGAACTGCAACATTTATGATACTAGGTGATGTATGCACACGGGCATGTGCATACTGCAACGTTAAAACAGGGTTGCCCGGCTACACAGATCCAAGCGAACCTATCAGGCTAGCACGCACTGTAAAAGAGATGCAACTCAATTATACCGTAATCACCTCAGTAGATAGAGACGATTTACCCGACGGGGGGGCATCTATATTTGCTATGTCTATACGCGCAATCAAAGAAGCATTGCCAAGTTGTAAAGTAGAAGTTCTAATACCTGACTTTTCAGGGTCACTAAAATCACTGAAAAGAGTTATAAATGCCGACCCTGCCGTTATAAACCACAACATTGAAACCGTCCCAAGAATTTTTAAAAAAGTACGCCCTAAGGGCAACTACTGGACTTCAATAGAATTACTTGAGCGTGCTAAAACGTTAGCATCGCATATACCTACTAAGTCTGGCATAATGGTTGGTTTGGGCGAAACTAAAACAGAACTATTCCAGACAATGCAAGATGTTCAAACAGCAGGTTGTAGTCTGCTGACCGTTGGGCAGTATTTACGCCCTACTAAGAGACACTACCCAATTATACGTTTTTACCATCCGGAAGAATTTGAAGAAATTCGGCAAGAGGGTTTATCTATGGGTTTTAGTCATGTGGTTGCGGGTCCATTGGTTCGTTCTTCTTACCACGCAGACGAACAGCACAGACAAGCGTCGGTAAACTTAGTTACCTCTAATACTGCAAGTTCTTCATAGCACTGTGTCAACACTGTATATTGTCGGAACACCTATCGGTAACCTAGAGGATTTGACAATACGGGCAAAGCGAGTTTTATGTAGTGTTTCGGTAGTCTTTGCGGAGGATACTCGCGTTACTACAAGACTGTTGAACAGAATTGGTGCATCGCCTTTGCTTGTATCTTTTGAGCAACATTCTACCGACAGAAAACTGCAAAAGCTCTTGGAGTTTTTAAAAAACAAAGATGTAGCATTGCTAACTGATGCAGGCACGCCCTGTATCAGTGATCCAGGTGCGGAAGCTGTAAGTATAGCCGTAGAAAACGGGCATACCGTATGCCCTTTACCAGGCGTCTCTGCAGTGACAGCAGCTATATCAGTATCGGGGTTTACAGCAAGTAGATTTGTTTTTTTAGGATTTATACCTAGGGATAGTCAAAAAAGGCGTGATGTGCTAATAGAGGCTTCTAGAGAGATAGGACCTACAGTGATGTTTGAAGCACCACACCGATTGCACAAAACTCTCAAATTACTAGAAGATATAGCACCCACTAGGCAAATTTCGGTATCAAGAGAGTTGACTAAAATACACGAGGAGGTCTTTAACGGTAACGCTACGCAGGCACTTGCACATTTTAACAAACCCAAAGGGGAATTTGTTATAGTCATGGATGGCAACAAGGATGCACTAGATGCAACTTTAGATAAAGATATAAGCAATTCGCTCGCTATTCTAAGCGCTCAAGGGTTTAGCGGAAAGCGATTAGTTGAAGAGGTCGCACTCCGCTCTGGTGCTTCGCGATCTAGAATCTACAGAATACATTTAAACAGTAGTAAATAAGTGTCATATCTGTTTAAATCTTTATTTCCTCTGTAAGCCGTGAATAACATAGAATTTGTTTAACTGCTTTGGTGAAGCAAGTTCTATAAACCGTATATTAGGGGTTAACATGTGTAAGAGTTTTCCTCGGCGTGCTTTATAGCCGCGAATGTTTTTTATATGCCATAGTAATAGAGACTTTCTACTCATAAAAGTCATGCGAATGCTTTCGGTGTTTTCACCACAGATTTTTCTTTTATCTAAGGCTCTTATAACAGATCTTATAGCTACTCGTTTAAACATCACTAACCACGGCATATTAACAAATATAACAGTATCGGCTGAGCGTATTACCATATCTTTTAAAACACTAAAGTAGTTGCCATCAATAACCCATCCTGTGCTGTGTTTCTGTTGTATTGCTTCTTTGACCAAGCGTATCATATCGATGTTACTGCGTTCTTCCCACTGTGGCAACCACTTAATTGCATCAAGTTCTACGTGGTTTAAACCGTGTTTTACTGCAATCGCTCTTGATAACGTAGACTTACCACCACCGCCAACAACAGCAATGTGCCTCCCTATAGTCGGATAATTGGTAACAAAAGAGTCATCAGTGTATCTTGATATGCGTTCTGTTTTATTTTGCATACGATTCAATAGCAGATAACATAATTACTGATAATGGGGTGCTGCTTTTCTTTGCAATTTTACGACATATCTCGTACTCAGGCGTTATTTGTATGATCTTACCTTCTGATCTCTTTACTTTAACTTGTATATCTCCAAAAGGTGTATTTACCCATTCTAACGACCGTTGTGCGGTATATCGTGTTATTAGACGCCTTTTAACTCCTAGAGTTGGTGTTTCTTTCATTATTATTTCTAGGGCTTTTTGTTCATTGTCTAAGGTTACAAGTGCAGATAGTGTTACAGCAGGGCGGTTTTTCTTCATATATATTGGTGTTACCCAAGCATCTAGTGCACAAGTACTCATTAGAGTTTCAACTGTGTAACCTATCACTTCGCCCGTTGTGTTATCAATGTTTGTTTCTAGTAGTACAACTTGATTTTCTTCTGTATCTCTACAAACCCACAGTGACACGACGTTTGGAGGTCCGTTACTTGTATTTTTACTTCCTGCACCGTAGCCTACCGTACTTGGGATTACCGTATCTGTGGTAAACTTTCCAAGTGCTGCTACAATGGCTGCCCCTGTAGGTGTAACACTTTCTCCATCTGGTGGGGTTGTTAATATCTTTATGGGTATTCTGTTTGAGGTAACTATGCTTTGTGTTGCTAATGCAGTTGCGGGCATTCTACCATGCTGGTTATAAGACCAACCTGTGGCAATTGGTAAAGGTGAACATATCAGTGTTTTAACGCCGAGCAAACGTAGCCCTACAACCGCGCCAGTAATATCTATCAGTGTATCTAGTGAACCCAACTCATGTAAGTGGACGGTATGTGAGGATGTATCTGTAACGCCGTGAACGTTGTTTTCTGCTTGCTCTAAGATGCGTATTACAGAGTAGATAGCTTCTTTATCAGTGTTTAGGAGTTGTGAGTTATGTACGCAGTTGATAAAGTCAGCAAAGTTAAACCCAGACTGTAAATTTTGTTCTATTTTAACGTTTACTAAGCAACCTTGCACTGCACCTCTAACAACCTCTTCTGTACTTATATCCCAGCCGTCAACTCTAAGCAGTTTGAGTTCCTTTATTAATTCTTCCTTGGTTATACCAGCGCTGAGGATTGCCCCAAGCAACATATCACCACTAACGCCACCTATTACATCTAAGTAAGCCTTCAATCTGTTTTATATAAAGTAGTTGAGGTTACCAGAACGCAAAGGTGCTAGATCAAGTGATATATATCTATAACCTATTACTTTAAGTGATTTATCAATCTCTAACCTTGTTTCTTTGTTTAGTAGCCGTGAGAAATCTTGAGTATCTAACTCAATACGTGCTACGGGATAGTGATGCCTGACCCTTACGTTTAAAAATCCTAACTTGTGCAGTACAGTCTCTGCTTTATCCACCATAGTTAGTGCTTTTAGCGAGACTTTAGTTCCGTAGGGTAGTCGTGATGCTAGACAAGGCTGTGCTGGTTTATCCCAAGATGGCAGAGAAAACTTCTTTGCTAGGATACGTACATCTTTTTTAGACATGCCAAAGTCTGCCAGAGGCGATACTACGTTAAGCTGTTTTGATGCTGTATTGCCCGGTCTATAATCGGATAAATCGTCTGAGTTCGTACCGTTTATGATTACCTTTATTTTTTCCTCATCTGCAAGTTGGGACATCTTTGAGTAGAGTTCATGTTTGCAGAAATAGCACCTTTGAATGTTATTTTCCACATAATTTGAGTTATTCATTTCGTTAGTCAGTAGCACTTTGTGCCGCCATCCAAACTGTCTAGCTTGTATTTTAGCTAGGCTTACTTCATTGTCTGATACTGCAGGAGAAGCTGCAGTTACCATCAAACTACGCTCATAACCGATAACTTTGTGAGTTATGTATGCAACAAGTGAAGAATCGACGCCACCCGAGTACGCGACCATAACAGAACCAGCGTCAGATATAAAGTTATATAGTTTTTCAACTTTTACCGTTAGAGTATCTGTATTTTCCGAGTCTTGTATCAGCATTTACACTTGTACTTATGATATAGCAGTCATTACAGTGTAGAGGTTGCTTTTTTTGTTTACGTTAATGAAGGTTGCGGAGGCGATGGTTTTATATCAGTATTTACAAGTTCTATAGTAAACTCACCTTGTGCAAAATCTACCATTACTGTATCTCCGAGTTTGAATTTCCCATTTAGTAGATATTCTGATAGTACATCTTCTATTTTTTCACGTATAAGCCGACGTAGTGGGCGTGCACCCATTTGGTTATCAAAGCCCTGTTCCGCCAGCTGTTCACGCGATTTTTGGGAAGCTTCTAGCATTATACCGTGTGTGAAAACTAGCTTTTGTAGCTCTTGTATCTGTAAATCAACAACCTTTAGTATTGCCTTTTTGCCTAGGGATCTAAACACTACTATGCTGTCGATACGGTTTAGAAATTCAGGACGAAAACCGTTAGCAGGTTCTTTAACCGCTTCCATTACCCGGCTTTTCATATTTTGATATTCAGATTCACTTGATAAATCTTCAGTGCTAGTTTTTTCAAAACCTATGCTACCGGAGGATAACAACAAGTTAGAGCCTAAATTAGATGTCATAACAAGTATACTGTTTTTAAAATTCACAGTATTGCCTTTACCATCTGTCAGTTGTCCGTCTTCAAAGACCTGTAAAAGGGTGTTGTAGACATCCGGGTGTGCTTTTTCAATCTCATCAAATAGAATGAGTGAGTAGGGTCGTTTACGTATGGCTTCTGTTAGTTGTCCGCCTTCTTCAAAGCCGATATAACCCGGTGGCGAGCCTAATAATCGTGCAACGGAATGCCTCTCCTTATACTCAGACATATCTAAGCGTACCATTGCATCCTCACTACCAAAAACCTGTTCTGCAAGCTTTTTTACTAAGTGAGTTTTACCCACACCAGTAGGACCCAAGAACAGAAATACACCCATAGGTCTCCTGGGGTCTTTTAAGCCTGCTCTAGACCGACGTATGGCACTTGCCACAACATGTACTGCCTCGCTTTGCCCTATTACCTCTTTTGTTATCAGTTCTTCTAAGTGCAAGAGTTTATCCTTCTCTGCTATACCTATCCGCGTGAGAGGTATACGAGTCCACATAGACACAATCTCTGCTACATCTTCAGAGGTTACTTGTGGTTTTTCAGTAGGACGTAGTTTACCCCACTTTGCCTCTAATTCTTCTACAATAGATTGTTGTTTTAGTTCTTGGTCTCTCAGATTTGCCGCCGACTTGTAGTCTTGCGAGCTGATAGCTGTCTCTTTTTGGTTTTTGATTTTTTCTAGTTTATTTCTAGCCTCTTTGAGTTCTTTTGGAACTGCGCTATGCTTAATTCTGACTCTGGAAGATGCTTCGTCTATTAGGTCTATAGCTTTATCGGGCATGAACCTTTCAGTAATGTACCTATCGGCTAGTCGTGATGCGGTTTCAAGTGCTGTATCTGTTATTATCAAGCCGTGGTGTTTTTCGTAAGGTTCTTTAATCCCGCGTAGTATTTCTATAGTAGCTTTAGCATCTGGGGGGTCTACTGTAACGGGTTGTAGCCTACGTTCTAGAGCGGGGTCTCGTTCAATATATTTGCGGTAATCGTCGTGTGTTGTTGCTCCTATAATTTGTATTTCTCCCCGTGACAGAGGCGGTTTAAGTATGTTTGAAGCATCAACTGCACCTTCTGCGGCACCTGCACCTACGATTGTATGTATCTCATCTACAAAGAGAATACAGTTTCTGCTGGTACGTAGTTCATTAAGGATTTTTTTGAGTCGTCCTTCAAATTCACCTCGGTATTTTGTACCTGCTACCAGCGAACCCATTTCTAGCGTTACTAACCTCTTGTTCTGTAGTGTATCGGGCACATCGTCTTGAATTATTAACGAAGCAAGTTTCTCAACGATTGCTGTTTTACCAACTCCGGGTTCACCAATTAGAACAGGGTTGTTTTTTATTCTTCTGCTAAGTATTTGCACTACGCGTTCTATTTCAACTTCGCGTCCGACAACGGGGTCGATCATGCCTTCGGCAGCTAAAGATGTCAGATCAACGCCTAGTGAATCCAACGTAGGGGTTTTATTAGATGCAAGCCTAGGTTCTTTTTGTTTATCAACGGACTTGTCTAGTTTGTGAGTTTCATCGCGTAGTTTATCTAGTGTAACACCAGCACTTTGAAGAATATCTGCTGCTGTTCCTGCACCATCTCGCATTATACCTATCAGTATGTGTTCAGTGCCTATTGCAGAACGATTGAACTGACGTGTTTCATCTACTGCTAGTTCAATCACGCGCTTGGCACGTGGAGTCAGGCGTACGTCGCCATCTTCAGAGACAGCCCCCTCTTTTATTGCAAGTTCAACTGAGGATTTGATTTTTCTAATATCAATACCTATATTGATCAGTGTTCTAGCAGCGAGCCCTTCGTGTTCTCGTACTAGACCTAAGAGTATATGTTCTGTTCCAATATAATTATTATTGTTCTTTTGTGCTTCTTCTTGTGCTAGGGCTAAAACTCGCCTTGCCCGCTCTGAGAATTTATCAAAACTTCCAGCCATAATTTCACTCCATTTTATTTAGATGGCTTACATTACAAAATTCGGCTATCTAATTCTATTAGGTTATTTTCACTATTATAATAAGCTAGTTATATGTCTATATAAGCTTATAAAATTTTTACTATTCTGTTTGTTTATTTTCTGGCTCTTTTACCTGTTTTAAACTGAGCCCGATACGATGTTTTTCAGCATCTATTCGTACTATCCTAACTTCTAGTTCCTGCCCTTCTTGGACAAATTCTTTAGGGTGAGTTACAGTCTCATTACTGAATTCTGATATATGTATCAGTCCTTCAACACCTGATGCAATGCGTACGAAGGCACCAAAGTCAGTAATTTTTGTAACTCCGCCTTTCACAATTTCGCCAACTTTAAATTTCTCATCAACGCTAAGCCAGGGATGCGATTGAAGCCGTTTAATACTCAGTGCAATTCGTGAAATATCTTTATCTATGCTTAAAATATAAGCATTTATTTTATCGCCTACATTTACCATATCAGCAGGTGATTTAACGGGATCCCAAGATAGTTCGGATATGTGCACTAAGCCGTCAGCCCCGCCGATATCTACAAATATACCAAAATTAGATATACCTACAACTGTTCCTTCGTGTATGCTACCTACTTCAAGACTGTTTATTATCTTTATTTTTTGTGCTTTTTTCTTTTCTTGCATTGCTAACCGTTCTGAGAATATAGCTCTATTGCGGCGGCGGTTTAGTTCTAGTATTTTAAACTCAATTTCTAATCCAATAAACCCTTCTTTATAGTCTTGACTATCTGGTTGATAGAGTTCACGAGCCTGCCCGACTAGTTGAGATACGGGTATAAACCCCTGAATGCCGTTTACATCTACTATTGCGCCTCCGCGGTTAGAACTTGTAATTACACCGCTGGCTGTTTCGGAATTTTCAAGTGCTTTTTCAAGTATTCGCCAGCCTTGTTCGCCACGAGCTTTATCTATTGATAGCACAGGTCTGCCTTGATTATCCTCGTATGCAACCACCATTGCCACCACGCTTTGCTCTGATTTTAGTTCTTGTAAGCCTTTTTCACCAAGAGATTTTGCCTCACTAAAAGGCACAATGCCCTCAGACTTATAGCCGATAGAAACAACTATCTCTTGTTCAGTATCCAGCTTTTCAACCACTGCGCCGTCAACAATATCGTTCTTACGCAAAAGTTTAATAGGGAAATATTTATCTATCAGCCCTATCATCTCTTGCTTAGTTATACTACTGTCTATGCCATCAAGTAATGTATCGTCTATTGATTCACTTGACTCTACATCATGTTCTACAACTTCTGTCGTATCGTCCAAATTCTACCTCTGTCAGTTTAGTTATTAGTTAAATGATTGATATTTGTAAATAAACACTACATGTACATTATAGAGTATACAAGCACTATATTCATTAGTATATAGGTTTTTATTATTAATCATAATATATGCAATTAGTTTATTTCACCTGTTTAGGGATACCCCCAAAACGTAATCTTATTATTCCTTTTATGTTATCCCACGCTGTTTGTAGAATGTTCACTCTGCTATCTGAGTCATCCTTCCATAGAACGGGTATTTCTACAATATTCAGTTTCCAGTTGTTGGCAATAATCAGTAGTTCTGTATCAAAAAACCAGCTGTTATCAACAACAAACGGGAGTAATTTTAAAGCAGTGTGTTGATTTACTGCTTTAAACCCACACTGTGCATCTTTAAATTTTATAGTAGGAAAAACCATTTTCAGTAGAATGTTGTAGCTACGTGAAATAATTTCACGTTTTATAGACCGCCCCATTACCTTTGCACCCTTAGTAAGCCGAGAGCCAATTGCAATATCAGCATTACTTTTTAGTACCGCATTAACTAAATTTGGAAGTGCTGACAAGTGGGTTGACATGTCAACGTCCATATAGCATCTTACTTCGGCACTGCTTTCCATCCAAGCTTTCTTGATTGCACGTCCTCTACCTTTCTGAGGTAACTGCATGCTACTGACAAAGTTAAACTTCTCCATTAATTCTGCCATAACAGAGGGTGTACTATCGGTAGAGCCGTTATCAACAATAATTAGACGCCAATTTGTATAAGCATTGCTCTGAATAAATTCGTTCATAGATTGAATACATTTAGGTAGTGTACGTTCTTCATTAAGCACGGGTACAATTACATCTACGCTTACATTATACACTTGATTAGTAATTTTCAATGAGTAAATTGTCTAAATCCGGTAAAGCACATAACTAAACCAAGTTGGTTGGCGCGTTGGATTATTTCTTTATCTCGTAGAGAACCGCCGGGTTGCACTACTGCTGATATACCGCACTTTGCAGCTTGCTCTATTCCATCAGGGAAGGGAAAAAAAAGCGTCTGAAGCCAAGACGGCACCTTTAGCATTTTTGCCTGCAACCTTCGCAGCCAAGAGTACGCTAGTAACTCTGTTAGGTTGCCCTGCCCCCATACCTACCAGTGCTCTGTTCTTTGCAAAGACTATTGCATTTGACTTTACAAAACGGCAAGCACGCCACGCAAACTGCAAATCATTTAGCTGAGTTGGTGAAGGTTTAAGTTTAGTCTTCACTTCCCATTCAAAAACAAACGAACCAACTGAGTCCTGCTCTTGTATCAAAACCCCACCTGCGATACTGCGAAGGTATAGATTAGAAGTAAGGGTCGTTTGTTTAACTTGTAATATACGTGTGCGTTTACGTTTATTTAATATCTCTAAAGCTTGCGGATGGTAACTTGGTGCAACAATAACATCAAAGAAGGTATTGCTCATAATATCTGCTGTTTTCTGTTCTACAGGTGTGTTAAATCCGACGATACCACCAAAGGCTGACACTGGGTCTCCAGCAAGAGCAGCTTCATATGCAGAGGCTTGTTCTGCTCGTATAGCAAGTCCACAAGGGTTAGTATGCTTTACAATTGTGCAGGAGTGCTTATCAAACGCTGTAACTGTTTTCCATGCTGCATCTGCATCAAGGTAATTTAGATACGACATAGGTACGCCATGTAGTAATTTAGCGTTTGCCGTGCCTCCTTCCTCATGGAATGGCGTGAAAATTTGTGCACGCTGATGAGGGTTTTCTCCATAGCGTAGTGGTGGACCGCTCTTCCAAAAAGTAGATGATAAACCCGAACCTGAAGGCACTTGATCCTTGGATCTGTAAAGGTAACCTGTTATATTTGCATCGTAATCACTGACAGTTTTAAAGGCTTTAGCGGCAAGGTCTCTACGCATATCATTTGAGACACTGCTATATGTGAGTGCTTTAGCAACCGCCTTGTAGTCACCTTGAGAGACGACAACAATAACGTTCAGGAAGTTCTTAGCTGCAGCACGTATCATTGCAGGACCTCCTATATCTATGTTCTCTAGTGCAACTTGAAGCGGTACATTTTCATCTTGAACTATCTTAGAAAACGGATATAAATTACATACAACGATATCAATGGTTTGTATACCGTACATTCTCATCTCATCGTTATGACTTTTCAATTCCCTACGCCCTAGTATGCCTCCGTGGATAATTGGATTCAAAGTTTTTACACGACCATCAAGAATTTCCGGAAAATTTGTAACGTCCGAAATAGAAACTGCTGGTATTCCACACGACTTTAAAAAATCCAGTGTCCCACCTGTACTTAGTATTTCTATACCGATTACGTAGAAGGCTCGGGCTAGTTCTTCAAGTCCCGTTTTATCATAAACGCTTATAAGTGCACGCTTAGCCATAAGAGATTACCTTATCTTTATCTGCCCTATATACCACATAATTCAACAGAACTACCTTTACTACTCTTAGATACACTACCTATTGTAAACGCGTTTTCTACTATATTTGCAGGATTTGCTCCTTTTGGCAAAAAACCAACCAAGCCTATTCCCATGTTAAACACTTTAAACATCTCTTTTGTAGAAACATTACCCGTTTGTTGAATATATCTAAATATAGGTGGCACACTCCAAGAGTTAGTGTCTATACACACCTGTGTATTTGGCGGTAAAACGCGCAGTATATTTTCCTGCAGTCCGCCTCCGGTAATGTGTGCTATAGGGTGTGGTCTATCGTTAATGTAATTTTCCATTTGTTTTAAATAAGATAAATGCGGTTCTAATAACGCTTGTGATAAACTACGCCCATCGTTAGGTACTATTGTATTTAACGCCTTATCACTGACATCTAACTCAAAGATCTTCCTTACGAGCGAGTAACCGTTAGTATGTAACCCATTAGACGGAATTCCAAAAACCACATCATCAGGTTTTATAGCGTTGGGCTTTCTAACTCTATTATGTTGCAATATGCCTACTATAAAACCAACAATATCATAGTCACCCGGTGCGTATATATCAGGCATTGTAGCAGTTTCACCACCTATTATAGCACAGTTAGCTTGCACACATGCATCTGACATAGAACTTACAAGAGTAACAATTAAGTCTTTCTCAGGTGCGCTAGTACCGATATAGTCAAGAAAGAATAAAGGAGTAGCACCTGTGCATAATATATCGTTTACACAATGGTTAACTATATCGTAACCAATAAACTGATGTTCTCTTGCGATTCTCGCTATTTTAGTTTTTGTGCCCACACCGTCAGTGCTAGCAACTAACAGGTAAGGCGAATTCTCAAAAGGTGATATAACACCACTAAACCCACCCGGACCTGCTACTACGGTTTGTTTGGCTAGAGTTGGCTTTACAATATCTGCGATTACGCGTTTTATGTCAGCCGATTTTTGTAGATCTACACCTGCATCTATATAGGAAAGCCCTGTTATTTTGTGCCGGATATTTTCTTTAGGTATCATATACTACTAAACTGACTAATAAAAATATTCACGCTACTTTGTCGGTGGTTTTGGTTTTTAAATTGGCAATATCTATAGGGTACTTACCAGTAAAACATCCATTACACATTAAATTACTATTTTTTATGCACTTATTCAGCCCATCTATAGATAGAAAGCCGATGGAACTTGCTCCTACCTTTTCCCCTATTTCTGCTACTGTATTGTGTGCTGCTATGAGTTCGTCAAACGATGCCATGTCTACTCCAAAGTGGCAAATAGACACTATAGGAGGGGATGATACCCGTATATGTACCTCTTTTGCACCAGCTTCTCTTAGCATATTTATAACATGGGGGGTTGTTGTGCCTCTGACAATGCTATCATCTACTAGTACAAGCCTTTTACCGTTGACTATGTGCTTAATAACGTTAAATTTCAATTGAACGCCTAGTTCTCTCAGTTCTTTAGTTGGTTCAATAAACGTTCGTCCGATGTATCTATTGCGTATAATACCTTGGACGAGTGGTATACCCGAAGCTTCAGCAAAGCCCATAGCGGCGGGTACAGCCGAGTCTGGAACGGCTACTACGATGTCGGCGTTTTGTATAGGATGTTCCTTAAAGAGTTGCTTACCCATTTCAACTCTTGCGGAGTAAGTTAGTTGCCCATCTATGACGCTATCGGCTCTTGCAAAGTAAATGTGTTCAAAAGAACACAAAGTACGTCTACGAGCCTTGCTCCATATGTGTGAAGTAATACCTTCCTCACTGATAATTAAGGTTTCAC
The DNA here is from genome assembly GCA_964274945.1 of Dehalococcoidia bacterium. Classification (GTDB taxonomy): domain Bacteria; phylum Chloroflexota; class Dehalococcoidia; order Lucifugimonadales; family Lucifugimonadaceae; genus CAXXBX01. Next base: position 553,068 of record CAXXBX010000034.1, read on the forward strand.
CGTGGTGCAGGTCTCTAACGAACTCGCCTCCGATGCTGTCTATAGCCGGAGATTCTGATGCCACTATCCAACCACCTTTGCCAAACTTGCCCAAGCAAAGTGGTCGGATACCTAGTGGGTCACGTACTGCTATAAGTTTATCTTTATTGATAATTGTAAGTGAATATGCTCCTTTTAGCATTGACATACAGAACTCAGAACGTTCTATCCAATCCTTGCCTTCTGCTAATGCGTAAACCCATGCTATTATTTCAGAATCGGATGTGCCTTTGAGTTTGATATTTTTACGCTTTAATACCCACTCTTGCATCTCTTGAGTGTTTATGAGATTACCGTTGTGTGCTAGTGCTAATTCACCTACGTCAGACTCTACAATAGCAGGTTGGGCGTTGTACAAAACGGACGAACCTGACGTAGAATATCTTGTGTGTCCTATCGCAGCAAAACCTTGTAAATGTTCAATGTTGTTACGTGTAAATACCGACGATATTAGCCCTTCACCTTTTTTAAAGTATATTAAATTCCCATCTGTAGAGGATATACCAGCACTTTCTTGTCCTCTGTGTTGAAGTGCAAAGAGAGCATGCAAAGTTGTATAAGCTGCCTTTGAGTCTTTATTAAAAACGCCTATAACGCCGCAAGATTCACGCAATTTAAAACACTCTAATAACTACTAATTGAACAGTGTAAGTATAATGCCCGAAGTAATAAGCCAAAGCAAAATACAAGCTTGTAACGGTCTATCGTGTAGGAATACTTTTGAGGGATCTACAGCACTATATTGACTCTCAGATATATAAAGATACCGCAGTAACCCAAAAGCTACCATTGGTATAGTTGCGGTGAGAGGAGATGAAACTATACCAACCGCAATATTAGAGCTAATTAAAAACGTGTACACTGAATAGGAAACTAAAGCACTAGCTACACTAACTGTTATTATCTGGTTTAGAAGAGGAACGGTATATTTGCTAAGTACCGCTCGGCTTTGTGCGAGTGTATTCAAGCCTAGACTTTTTAACTCGGCTTTACGTTTGCTTGCGGCAAGTAGCAGAGCACCTTGTGCAGTAACTATATAAAGCCAAGGAGTGGGGATGATATCTTCAGGAATTGCAACATCCAGTGCTTGCGTACCAGCAGATACTCTGACAACAAAGCTGGCAGCGATAAACATGATATCTAAAATCAAAATACGTTTTACACCGAAAGTGTACGACATATTTATAACAACAAATGCTATCGCTATATAACCGATCACAGGAGCAATTGCAAACGCTGATGCAATACCTAACCCCAACACTAATACCGATGCCAATATACCATATCCAACTGGGAGTGCACCTGACGCTATTGGACGATTGCTATTATGAGGATTAGCTTTATCTTCTTTAATATCTACAATATCATTGACAGTGTATATCCCCCAAGATAAAAGCGTGAATATCAAGAAAACAGCTGCCCCATGGGCTAGAATATATAGCTTACTAGCAATATCTGTGTTATCCCACCACAGATATGTAGAGAAAAACAAAGGAAAGAATATAATACCGTTTTTTGTTATCTGAGTAGGTCTAAATGTGATAAAGATATTTTTTATCACACTGATACTATTCAAGATTGCTTTTCCATTTCATAATTAACCATAAATTCAGTGGGTAATATACAGTTCTTTAATTTTAATCACGGATTTTTATGTTAATTAAATTTGGGCTTTATAACAACTCTTCGCATTCTACCGTGTTCTGTGCTTTGAGTAATTACTCTTTTATCTTTCAGTAGATGGGTATGGATAATTTTTCTATGTTCTGGTGGCATGGGTTCAAGAACTACTGGTTGGTTATATGTTATAGCCTTCTCTGCCGCTCTGAAGGCTATATCTTTAATAGTGTTGATACTGCGGTCATGGTACCCTGATATATCTATTACGAATTTTGGGATTTTATGTAGTTTTTGACGCACTAAGATTTTTATAAGAAACTGCAATGCTCGCACTGTTTCACCCCGATGCCCTATTAGAAGTCCAACACTATCGCCTTCAATTTCAAATACCATAACGCCTTTTACTTTATCGTCAAGTATGTACACGTCAGCATCTATATTCATTACTGCAAGAAAATAGTCCAATAGTTGTGATATCAGTTCTTCAATTTCATTATCGCTTTGTGTCTTAGTAGCTTCACTATCGGATACATTTTTATTTTGTTGATCCGATTCGGGTAAATCTTCACTTACGGATCCTTCGGCGGATAATTCTTTATTTGGATATGCAGTAACTTTCTCTTCTATTTCACTAATTTCACTGATATTTTCCGCAGCTGTTGCGCTGATATTAGTCTCTGTTAAATCACTTTGTTGTTGAGAGTCCTGTAGTTCTAGCAACGAGGTGGGGTCTGAGGTATTAGTATCAGTAATATTTGTATTAACAGCTTGAGGCTCTGTTGTTTGTTTGGGTAAATTTGCAGTCAGATCAACTCCTTTGTTTTGTTTGAGAACTCTGACTTCTATTTTTGCTGACTCGCTACCCATCCCAAATATACCAGCACGCCCGGGTGTGATTACATTGATATCAACGTCTTCTAGTTCTACTCCTAATTGACGTAGTGCGATTTCGGTTGCTTCGCCTACGGTTTTTGCCGTAAACTGCCGGATCATTTCCATTAGTATTATTCTCCGTTGTGTTTGTTGATTCTATTGCCTTATCTGTAGTATCTGTGCTTTTTGTTGGCGTATTTCTCTCATTGAGGGTTTTTTGTAGTTCTGCACGAGTCTTTTCCGTCCCCAAGAGCATACGCCCGAAGAACATTATAGGTTGCCTGCCTCCAGCAAAATACTGTAAAATAACACCTATTAGGTTTGAGAAAAATATGTATATCGCTAAACCTGCAGGAAAAGTCCACGAAAACACACCTAACATGGCTGGCATCATCCATAGCATCAGTTGACTAGTTTGTTGCTGCCTTGCATCTGTAGATACAGGTGTAGAAACTTTTTGTTGAAGCCACGTAGTTATACCAACCAAAACTGGCAGTAGAACGCTCAATGGAATCGGTGCTACTTGTGTAAATGCTGCTAGGTCTATACCTAAGAAATACGGATCAAAAGGTGCCTTTAAAGCAGAAGGATTCCAGAAATAAAAAGTTCTACTAAGTTCTACGAGTGACTCAGGTGTCGTAGGCACTACGCTTAGGATAGCCCTATAAAGCCCTATCCATATTGGCAGCTGTATGATAAAAGGACCCAAGCACCCGATAGGGTTGACGCCAGCTTCCTTATATACCTGCATAGTTTCTTGGGATAGTCTCTTTCGGTTCTCGGGAGTTTTTTGAGTATATTTGTTCTGCAATGCACGTATACGCGGTTGGATTCCTTGCATTTTACGCATCTGATTAGTCTGACGTAGTGTAAGAGGTAGTAACAGGAGACGCATCAGTAATGTAAATACTAAAATAGCGAGCACAAATTCATCAAAGAGCAGATCGTACAGAATAGCAAGCCCGTTTATAATAGGGCGCATCACTATTTCATCCCATAAAAGATTGAAAAAATCGCCGAAAAAGTTCACAAAATCTTCTCTTAATTCACTAACATAATTCTACTTGATTATTTTCAAACCCCTGAAAACAACCTTTTTCGTTCAGTGTAAAAGGATCAAAAATCACAATTTTACCATCTAACGCGTGGACATAAAGCAAGCCGTCTATTAAAGATGGCGAAGAAGCAACTCCACTATCGGTCTTATATATACGCTTTTCATATAAACCACTAGGAAGGGTTACAACGTGTACGCCATTTTCAAAAGATGGCACTGCTAGAAAGCTTGTACTCTCACTTTCAATTAACGTTGGTACACCGACTATAGGGCTACCTATACTTACTGGGTTTAACCACAATTGGCTACCTGTTACAGTATCTAATGCATATATTTCCCCTCGCATGGTGGAAACATAAGCCACATCTTCATATAATACTATAGATGCCCATACTCCACTGCCAGTTGTAAACGACCATTCATTTGCAGCTGTATTGAGTGAATCGTAAGAACCAGTATTACTCTGCAAGCGTGTATTTATATCAAGAACGAAAACATCGGGCTCTGACGATAAAGCGCCTAGGTAGATTTTGCCATCTTTGATTACTGGTTTTGCAACTATAATGCCATCTGTATCAAAAGACCACAGCACACGGGACATAGGATCAGAGTCGTATTTGCTGTCAATTGCTAAATCTACTGCATAAAGCATGCCTGAATATGTACCAAAATACGCTATATCATTAACAACTTCTATACCACTCCAGACTTTACCAATAGGAAGCCTCCACCGCACTCGTTCCAAGCTATTTTGAGTTTGAAAATCAAGTGCATACAAATAACCAGTTGTCTCACTAGTGGTTCTAGGTTGATCTACGCCTACTAGTAAAAGATTTTCATAAAGTGCAGGTTGCCCTATTAGCCTAGCGTTAACTGGTTCTATAATGCGGTTACACTGCTGATGTATCAAAGACTCACTGCACTGCGGTGATAGTGCAAATATAAAGCCGCTACAACCTGTACCAGTACAGTTATACGCTGTAGAGTAAATCATACCGTCATCTCCGATGATAGGTGTAGAATATATTGCACCTAACCCTTCATCTCCTGATGGATAATACCAGTTATTGTCAATTGACCCAGACTCGGGATTTACACGGAACAATTTACCACCTGAACCACCAAAGTAAACATTGCCATTGTATTCAGCAAAGGATGACCATTCACCTTCTGGAGTCCAAGGGCTACATTCGTTTGCAGCAGTTATCGGTATTAAAACCATAAAGATAACAAGAGCAATTAAACCTTTTTTAAAATAAGGTATTTTCACAAGATTCTTATTCAAATTTGTTTACTTTCAACGGTGGGTCATAACCGCCCTTAGAAAAGGGATTACAACGCAATAGCCTATAAATTCCTAAAAGAAGCCCATACCAAAGACCCCGTACTTGAATAGATTCAAACATATATTCTGAGCACGTAGGTGTAAACCTGCATTCGCCGGGCATATAAGGTGATACAAAAGATTTATACCCCTTAAAAGTTGCGATTAGAAAATTATGAAACAGTTTCAAGCATTTACCTCGCAACAGGGGCTAGATAATGCATTAAGTTTTAACATAATATCAGTGAGTTCGTTTTTAATCTTGATGTAAGAAGCATTAGAGCATGTGGTTAGTGGATGGATAACTAAGTCCAGCCCACCTTTAACTGATAATTGTCTAAGTATCTCGCGTATTCTACGTTTTAGCAAATTCCTTTTTACAGATGAGCCAATGCGTTTACTTACAGATAGCCCATAGCGCGGAGGAAAATCAGTTGTTCTAGTGTTGCAAATAGTTACTCTAAAAAAAGTGTTTTTCAATCTTCGTCCATTACTGAAAACAAATAAAAACTCTTTTCTATAGCATAATCTTTTACTTTTAGGTAGCCCCATAAAGAGTCCTAAACCGTGAGTTTTTCACGTGAGCGAGCTCTTCTACGAGCTAGCAAGCGCCTGCCTGCTTTTGTTCGCATTCTTGCACGAAAGCCATGCCTAAATGCACGACGCCTCTTTTTAGGTTGGTATGTCCGTTTTGGCATAATCCTCCAAACTTCTCCCTATACAGTGTCTTTAAACATTATACTAAAGCCTTAAGAAATTAAAAGCTAGTTTTATCAACAGGACTATCTAATTCTACGTTACTTCTATACTTTAAGATTATATATAACAAAACATCAAACTGACCAATTAGTAAAACTTACCTTTGAATCTTGCTGTACGATTTCAGCCAGTTCTCTCCCCATTTTTATACTATAGTTAGTGCCTCTGTCTTCGGGATATATCTGTGTTGTATTTGCCATGTAAAGCCTCTTGACTGGTGTATGGTGCGATGGAATACTCTGCGAATAGTTCTTACCTATCAAAGGCTGTGCAGCACTTACATAGTTGTAATGATAGTTTTCTATTAATCCTTCATTAAATCCCTTATTAAATTTGCATAAGTGAGGTAAATAGTGTGCCAGTAGCTCATCTGTAGATAGACTTACAAGCGGATCCTTTCTACTCAGATAGTTCGTAATATATAAAATGTGTTTACCGTTGTACCACGATATAGGTACAAGGTTTGTATGCTCAATAAGTCCAAGAAAAGGAACAGATGCATCCGCTATATTTATCCAATAGAAACGCGTTAATGGTTTTTTGGTAACTAGTATTATAACAAGTGCGGCTAAATATACGCTGCTTTTCAGTTTTTCAGAAAAATATTGTGGAAATTCAACTAACTTAACAAGCTCAAAAGACGGAACAGTAGAGATAATGCAATCAAATTTTCTAACTTTTATATCGTGTTGCTGATTATTACTGTAGTATTTCAACCCTGTAGCTACTCCGTTTTCACAAATTATCTCTGTAACTGGTGAATTTATTAAGACTTGCCCTTTATTTTGTGTAATTTTAGATACTATAGCGTTAAATATCTCATCAAAAGAGTTTCGTGGATATCCTAGCACCTCTCTTCCTAGCTTAGTTCGTGAAGCAAAACGTGTTTGTATCTTTGACCAAACCCAAGGCATACCCACCTGTTGATAGAATGCCCCAAATTTACCTCTTAATAGAGGTTGCCACACTGTTTTATATGTTGCACTACTCATATTCTGATATAGCCACTCATCAGCGGTAAATTTTTCCAAAGAACGCCAGTTACGCTGACGACGCAGCCTCAGTGTTGAAATTCCTAATTTAAGCCTATCTACAAACGGTAAAGCACCAAACTTAATAAGATCCATAGGTGAAGTAGTGGGGAAGAGTTTATTTTGTGTAAACGTTCCAACTGACGAATAAAACCATTGCAATCTATCCGATATTCCAAGTTCACCCATTAGGTCAATTATTTCTGTATCATTTGTAAACAGATGATGATACCCTCGTTCAAGCCTGCTGCCACTTACCTCAATTGTGGATGCCTGTCCACCAATAAATGGTGCTGATTCAAAAACAGTTACTTTGTATCCCGATTTCCCAAGGTGGTATGCGGCAGACAAACCCAACGCACCTGCGCCGATTACTCCAATATTCATAACTTAACTATACATAGTAATAGTAGTTACTATCAGTACTAATATTATACTCCTTCGAGATTGACTGTGAATAACCCGTAATAATACCATCTACAATTAGTTTGGATAGGTTTTGTATAAGTAGGATTAAGGAGACTTTGACCCTACCGCAAATAGTCCGAAACTTGAAGGTTGAATACAAATATGATGTTTACGATTTCTAACTTTACTCCGCAGCTTCTCCCAATGCTTTACTCCATCTCCGTCTAAATCTACATAGTGGTATACATAGAAAACTTTAGCATCGCGAATACGCTTAGATATAGGTAAGCAAATCTCCTCTGGAGCGACATTAGGTACTTCTTTTTTTACTGAACCGTCATCAAGGAGAGCTGTTAGGTTCCACATATGGTCTATGTTCTTCGGCAGCCTGTTATCCAAAGCTTCGGTAAGTTCAGCTTTCTTCGATAGATCGGTCTTAAATATAGAATCCTCTGGTAGATCAATTATCACCATATCGGCAGGTCGCCACTTGCGCATCAACGTAACAACCATTATCTCATTAACATTGGCTGACCCGCCTTCATCAAGTTCTATGAATATCTCTCCTTTATTCGGTACATCAGTATCTCGAACAGATTCCGATACATGTTTAGGAAATTCGTTAGAAGAAAATTCGTCTTTAGGTTTTATCGAGAAGGAACTACACGATAACTCACAATCGGTATTTAGAATGCGAGCAGTGCCTATATCAGCAATTATAGTAGGCGAATTAATGTATCCACCTCCTTCAACACTAACCAGCATTAGACTAAACTTTTCGGTACCTTCAAATATGCTATCGTCTATAATACCCACAGATACAAACTTGTTACAACCATCTCGACAGTCAGTGCCAGAGGTAAACGTAATGACTCCATTTGTAACTACTTCATAGTCTTCACCTGCTATTGCAGTACCATCCACTGTAATGTAGGTAACTGTTACATCTTCTCGAAGTATAACACCACTTACATTGATAATAAACTTAGCACTTACATTTGCACCTTCTGTAACGTCAGACGCATCCGATATGCTTACATTCAACGATGCCGATCCAGGTATCACTGTACTCACCGATGATGTAGCTCCATCAGGAAAAATAACTGTAAGTACCAAAGGTACTGAACTCTCTAGCAGCTTATCATCTACAGCTTTAATACTCAAAATTGTGGCAGATACATCCACAATAACTACTACATCAATATCATCCACATCAACATTGCCGCTCACGGCATAAGTGTACAGCCCAGGAGGACCTGATATTGAGACCTCTACACCAGTAGAGCCATCTGATACTTGATCAGGAAGTTCATTTATAACTTTAAATTCGTCTTGAGCTGCGCCTCCAGTTACTTCTTCACGCGTAAAAGATCCTTGAGTAATAATATCATCTTTGCCCTCGCCACCAAACACTTCGTTGCCGTCCTCAACTAACAAGCCAAAAACAGGTTTTATGTCCGCGAATAATACGAATATTATAAAGAAAATCGATATTATTAAATTCTGATTAAATATTTTAAACATTCCTATTAGATATTGTAACATAACTATTAGGTACTTAAAAAATTTGTGCGCTGAGTAGCACGTTGTGATATAACATGTTGATAAGCCGAAAGGGCAGATATAGCACCCTGTGAAGCCGCTGTGACAGTCTGCTTTAGGGCAGAGGCGTTGGTTAGATCACCAGCAGCAAATATACCCGGAATGCTTGTCCTTTGATGCTTATCTACGTCTACTTCTCCTGTACTACTGTCAATTTTCATTCCTAAACGCTTTGGAATTGCGGTTTTGGGGTCTGCACCTGCTTCTATAAAAAGCCCGTCTATTTTCAGCGTATCTGTATCTTGATAAGGGCGATCGATCTTTATGTGCGTTAAACCTGAATCATCGCCTTGTAGCTCTATTACTTGGGTTTTTAGCAACTTGCGGATCTGTTTGGTAGCGTCAAGTGTATGTATTAGTATAGGTTCGGGGCGAAAAAGAGATTCTCCTCGGTATACTAAGTACACGGTAGGAACGTACTTTGCAAGTAAAATAGCACCCTCTACAGCGGCGTTTCCGCCTCCGACTACTGCTGCTGATAGTTTGTTTCTATAAAGCGGTGCATCGCAGGTAGAGCAGTAAGATATTCCTCTACCTATCCATTCTTCTTCGTTTTTCAGCCCTAAAGTGCGGCGTGTTCTCCCAATGGCGAGCACAACTGACATTGCAGAGTAGACTTTACCATCTGTGAGAGTACATATAAATTCACCGTTATGCTGTTTTATATCTTGTAGATCCGCACTGATAACAGGGACTTGCAGGTCAGCTATCTGTTCTTTGAATTTTAGCATAAGTTCAAATCCGTCAATGTTGGGTGCTCCTGGGTAATTTTCAATAAGACCACCGATTGCCGTTTCACCACCAAATTGCTCAGCCACGACAACGGTTTTCATTCTATACCGCCCCGCATACAAAGCCGAAGAGAATGCTGCTGCCCCTTGCCCTGCTATAAGAAGTTCAATATTTTCCATTTGTAATAATGCCTATAAAACTAATTTCAGTAACTATATGATAATTATACTACAAATACGACATTAGCGTACATTATCAGCGCTGAGGTTGTATATATCTAAAATCTGATTGACCTGTATACCCTGATATATTTGCTAATTCCTCTAAAGATACTATAACCGAGTACTTTACATGACGCAAAGAATCATTGAGATGTTATGGCGTTTTATATTCGGTTTTGAAATACAAGAAAATTGCCATTAAGATGATGTCTTATTGTAAATTCTTTAATTTCCGCTAACTCTTCCTTAGTAAAAACGATGTTCATTTTTTTATTACAGTTTCTCTATCTGTCTCACTATGATAGGGTACAATAAAGTTGATTGTGTTATCTAGGATAGAGGGATATTTTTTTGGATTGAGTATGTTGCCTTCTGCTTTAATTTCGGTCATTATTCGAAATCGCAGTTTTACCGACGCCTTATCAACATTACGAACCTTACTAAAATTTTCTTGTTTAGAAAATAAAGAGGTTAATAATACTTTGAGTTCAGATTTAACTCTTATATCTTTTTCATTTAATCTTTCTTCCAATACTTGTAAAAAAGATTGGCTTATTAGTTCTTCTTTTGAAACAGTTTCAAAAAAACTACCATGAACTAGTACAACTTTTTGCGCGTCTTTACGCTTATTCTTTCCTCTAACAAGATAAAACACCTCTCTTTCAGGAAGAGAATTTACGTTATTACCTGCTGCTTTCATCTGTTGCTTTATGAGACTATCTTTACCTGTAATAATGCTAGCTATTTGCTTTGTCCCTGTTGGAATAGTAGAATTAAACGATGAAACAGTATAGCTTCCACTATCTTTAAGTTCTATTAATTCTCCACCTGTGAAAATCTTAGAATTCGGATTCAATTTAATAGATAGATCAGGAAATTTTCCCTTAGCCTCGCTGGATAGCAATATCTTATCAAATGGAAACATATCCAGAGATTTTATTGTTAAGAAAGCTCTCCTATTCGTAATAATATTTTTATAAAAATGATAGATAGAACACATTTTTTAATTGAAAAGACTATGTATCTGTGGTTGGTCAGATTGCATAGATACTTTTAATTTATATCCCCAAATTTTTGGCAAATTCTGCGTATTAATATAATCCTTATAATATTTTTGTATCAAATCAGATTCTTGAATAGTTTCTAGTCTGTTTTTTATAAGTTCAACATTTGCAGGGTCTATTTCTATTGATAACGAGTTACGTTGTAATTGGTGGGCAACCAATGAGGTTGTACCTATACCTGCAAATGGGTCTAGTATAGTATCCCTCACACAAGAAGAAGTCAATATAATTCTTAGCAATAGCGCTATTGGGGTCTGTTGCTTATGGATACGCTCTCCATTTTTGTTACGTCGGGCTTCGTTACCTGCAAAGAAACCTGAAGTCAGTTCTCTTATATCGTCCCAAACATCGGTTACAAATATTCCGTTTTCCCTTTTGTATTTATATGATGCTGGTAGTTCTGGATCTATTCTCAAACGATTGAACACCTTTGCCTTACTTCCTTTAGTCGCATAGGCAATAATCTGATATTGCTTACCAAATTTATTTGCAACGGGAACAGCAGATGTTTTCTTTTTCCAGATAATAAGATTTTGAAATGACCAGCCTGTTTCTCTAAGAGTACTTAAAACGAACTCTGTATTTTTCTCTCTTTGCATAAAATAGATAGCGCCACCTTTATTTGTTACCTCAAATACTTGAAGACATACTGATTTCATCATTTGCCAATACGCTTTTGCATCCATAAGATCGTTATGAAATCTATAATCCTTTTGTTGGTTAAATGGAGGATCTAAAAATGTCAAATCAAATTTTTTGTCATTGCCCTTTAATTCTGAGAGTACGCTTAGGCAATTTCCGTTTATTATATCGTATTTCATTGTTTATCAAAATCAAAGAGTACATTATCAGCGTTGAGGTTGTATATATCTAAAATCTGATTGACCTGTATATCCTGTTATATTTGCTAATTCCTCTAACGATAATAAACCTGCGTAAGATTCATTGTTTATAACCCAAGTGGGGTAACCAGTAACACCTTGTTGTATACAATTCCTAGGTTGTGGGTTTATGCCCATAGAATCACACTCTACATAAAGTATTTCTTTAGATGCCTCTTCGCCAAACAACTGTTTTTGTACATTGCAGTGAGGACACCACCAAACGCCGTACATACGGGCATCTACGGCAGCAAGATGTGTAGCCAGATCCTTTTCTGCTTCGCCTGATATCGTCTCAATATTCCATCCATAGGGTGCACTTGCACTGCCCTGCGAAGGAGATGCAACCACAATACGCCCATTTAACGTTTGAGGTGCTTCTTCCACGTTAAAAATAGATATCGCTATAATCAGTGTGAGAATAACAGACGCACTAGTAGCGTACAGTGGCGTATTTAACTTTGGCCATTTATATATAAAAAAGGATAATCCAAACAGTATCAAGCTTATCAGTGCAGAGGCAATACAAAAGTAGCATATACCAGTTACATCAAGTAAAAAGAACTGCCCTATCATAAGATACAGACTAAAAGCGGACATTGAAGCAGTTATGAGCAAAATACCCAATGCCGAGTAGCTCTCCCAATCTGCTCTTTTGAGTGCCGAGGGTAAAATAGCTAAGCTGGCTACTGCTACATAAGCAATAAACCCAAACAAAGCGAGCGGTGCACCTAGAAACCTAGCCCACGAGGTTTGGAGCACACTGCTACAACCGCTTGCGCTGGATTCTCCATCAGGTGTGGAGAAACACAAAACGGCAGTACTAGTAAAACCTGTGTATGTAAGATATGCGGTTATACCACAACCTACAAGTGCAACTAAAAATATAATCAGTCTAAACCGTGTATTTACTATATTTGTAGATAATTCACTAGACTGCTGATACTGTGCTCTTTGGGTCTTTTGCCTGTGTTTATTTTTAGCTCTTTTTGATGTCTGCTTTGCCATGGTGATTCCTTTTGTAGTATTAATTGGAGGCGACGGGCGGATTTGAACCGCCGAATAGAGGTGTTGCAGACCTCCGCCTTAAACCACTTGGCTACGCCGCCATATATTTACATAATAACAAATTATTATTGGTGCCGAGGGAGAGACTCGAACTCTCAAGTCCATATTGGACACTACGCCCTCAACGTAGCGCGTCTACCGTTTCGCCACCCCGGCTCTATATGGCAGGAGCGGAGGGATTCGAACCCCCGACCGCCGGATTTGGAGTCCGTCACTCTGACCAAACTGAGCTACGCTCCTTAAGTAGTATTGAGTCACCCAACACTCATATAGCTTCAAATAGAATTTAATCTATAAGTGATATTTTAACACATTTTAAAGCGTAAAGTCTGTGCTACAACTGCCAAAGTATATATAAAATCGGAATAACCTATATTTACAATATTAGAGTGCTTCTTGGTTTTTCTCACCTGTCCGAACTCTAATTACCTCGGCAACTTGCGATACAAATATTTTACCATCTCCTATAGCACCGCCGTTTGGGCTCCGTGCAGCAGATATAATTGCGTCGATCACTTTGCTAGCTATATCGTCAGTTACAACAGTAGTAAGGAGTACCTTTGGTAAAGAAACGCGTGCAACAGTCGTTGAACCTCTTGCTGTGAATACCTCTACTCCATCTTGTATGCCCTTACCCGTAACGTTTGATATATGAAAGCCACTACAACCAGCCGTAGTTATAGCTTCTATAACTATGTTAATGCGTTCGGGGCGAACCACTGCTTCTATTTTTACCATTTTTATACCTCTTATACTGATATTTGGGTTTACAAACTATTTTGCAATTTTGAGTTATCAATCAGCGCCGTCTGATACATACGCACGTTCACCGTGATATGGGACATCCAAGCCTGTATTTTCATCCTGTTGACTTGAACGCAACCGCATTGATGGTACTCTATCCAGTAACTTTAGTATAGCAAACGTGAGAACACCTGACCACAATATAGTGGCTAGTATTGCTAGTAGGTTTGCCCCGATTATACTGAAATTGAAGAAATTATCTAAGTCAAATATACCAGTCGCTACAGCCCCCCAGATGCCGCCTATTCCGTGCACAGCGAATACATCTAGTGCGTCATCAAAACCAAAACGATGCCGAAGTTCAACTGCTAGGTAAGTCAACACGCCCACACCAAACCCTATACCTAGTGCCCCTAATACACCCACGTTACCAGCCGCAGGTGTAATAGCGACTAAGCCTGCTACTGCACCCGTAGCTGTACCTACTAAACTGATTTTTTTGTTTCTATAGTACATTATCAGCACCCAAGTAAGCATAGCAGTAGCAGCGGATACATGAGTAACAGCGAACGCGCGTACAGTATCAGCACCGATACTTAAAGCAGAACCTGCATTGAATCCGAACCAACCAAACCATAACAGTGCAGCACCTATCATTACAAACGGTACATTTTGAGGTTGAAACCCCGTTCCCATTTCTCTACGCTTACCTACAAGATATGCTACAACTACAGCGGCTATACCTGCATTTATATGTACAACTGTGCCTCCTGCGAAGTCGGTTACACTGCTGAAGGATGAACCTATCCACCCGCCACCCCATACCCAGTGTGCAATAGGGGCATAAACAAAGGTAACCCAAAGAACTAGGAAAATTAAGTATGTAGTAAACTTAAACCGCTCTACAAACGCCCCGGTAATCAGTGCAGGAGTAATAATAGCAAACATTAACTGAAAAATCGCATATACCATGCTGTTATTGCCTTCTGCTACGGAATCTAAAACGTTTCTAAAACCAAAGAATTGTATTGGGTTCCCAAATAAGCCTGCAATTCCATCTCCAAAAGCTATACTGTAGCCCCAAAGAACCCATACAATAGTAACAACCCCCAAACAGACAAAACTGAACATTAAGGTGTTAACCGTATTTTTTTGTCTAACCAAGCCAGCATAAAAAAGCGCTAGCCCTGGAGTCATTATCATAACGAGTGCTGACGAGATAAGTATCCACAACACTGCAACAGGATTTTCAAAACTCAAAATAAACACTCCTATTCTTATTACTGATAAGCTCAGTAAATAATATTAAAAATTCGTTTATAATAGCAAGTGTAGCACTGTACAACTACACAATTACTCTTTAATAGTACACCATAGGCTTTATTAAAACTATAAAAACAATATTCTGTGAGAATTTATGGATAAGAATATAAAAACAGTAAATCCAATCTTTGAATTTGAAGAAGTCAAACCTAGGACCAACTTTGTAGATATTGAACACAGTACCTTACTGCGTTGGCAAAGGCGGAATATATCAACAGCCTACTTAAGTAAAAATAGTTCTGCAAAAAAGTATCATTCGTTCATTGATGGCCCCATAACTGCTAATAACTCTATGGGTGTTCATCATGCATGGGGGCGCTCATACAAGGATATATTTCAGCGATATAAAAACATGCAAGGATTCCAACAACGTTTTCAGAACGGGTTTGACGGGCAAGGGCTGTGGGTAGAGGTAGAAGTAGAAAAAGAAAAAGGGTTTGCATCTAAAAAAGAGATAGAAAATTATGGCATAGATAAATTCGTAAACGATTGTAAAGAACGTGTTAAACACTTTGCAGGTAAAATCACACAGCAGTCCAAACGGTTAGGTTACTTCATGGACTGGAATAATTCTTATCACACGATGTCGGACCAGAATAACTACACTATATGGTATTTCTTGAAGAAATGTCATGAAAATGGCTGGTTATATGAAGGCGAGGATGTTATGCCTTGGTGCCCGCGATGTGGCACTGGGCTCTCACAACACGAAATAGTTACAGACGGGTATAAAAGAGTTAACCATCCAAGTCTATTTGTTAAGTTCCCCTTAGTAGATTCCAATGCTTCACTGTTAGTATGGACTACAACACCTTGGACGTTAGCTGCTAACATCGCGGTAGCAGTAAATCCAGAAGATGAATATGTAAAAATAGTTACTGAAACTAACATCAACGGCAAGCAGAATAAGAATGAATTTTGGCTAAGTGCCAATAGGCTAAGCGTTATAAAAGGTGAATATACAATACTCAAACGGGTAAAAGGTAGTACACTGAGCGGGTTAAAGTACAATACTCCTTTTATAGAGCTGCCTGTACAAAAAGAATTGAACAATCCACGAGCTCACACGGTAGTAATTTGGAAAGAAGTAAGCAATCAGGAAGGTACTGGTATCGTACACATTGCACCTGGCGCTGGTAAAGAGGACTTTTTACTAGGGCAACAACTATCTTTGCCAGTCATATCTCCTTTAAGTGATGATGGTTACTACAAGCCCGGTTTTGGTTTTCTATCGGATATCAATGTGCGTGATTCCACAAAATACATATACCAAAGTTTGCGTCAAAAAGGGTTACTCTATAAGATTGAAAGCATTAACCACAACTATCCACATTGTTGGCGTTGCGGATCAGAATTAGTCTTCAGATTGGTCTCAGAGTGGTTTATATCTATGAAAGAACTACGCCCTATGCTTATGAATGCCACATCACAAATACAGTGGATACCAAGCTTCGGGCGAGAACGTGAATTGGACTGGCTAAAGAACATGAGCGACTGGATGATCTCCAAAAAGCGATACTGGGGTCTAGCACTACCTATATTTAAGTGCAGCTATGGCTGTGTTGAGGTCATTGGTTCTTTAAAAGAACTTGAAGAAAGATCTATAGAAGGATTTGAAGAATTCAGAGGGCACTCACCGCACCGCCCTTGGATAGACAAAGTTAAAATTCAGTGCCGAAATTGTAAAGGTAAAATGACACGTATAAAAGACGTTGGTAACCCCTGGTTAGATGCAGGTATAGTAGGCTTTAGCACTCTTAAGTATAATAACGATAAGCCCTACTGGGATAAATGGTTTCCCGCCGACTGGATATCAGAATCCTTCCCTGGTCAGTTCAGAAATTGGTTCTACTCGCTGATTGCTATGTCTGTGGCGATCTCGGGCAAAGCGCCAACAAAGACTATTTTCTCATATGCCTTAATGCGCGATGAAAACGGCGACGAGATGCATAAATCTCAAGGTAATGCCATATGGTTTGAACAAGCCGCAGAAGAAATCGGCGTGGACGTTATGCGGTGGCTCTTTACCCGACAAAGCCTAGATAAAAACCTTAACTTCGGATACAAACAGTGTGATGAGGTCAGAAGAAAATTTATTATACCCATTTGGAATGTCTACTCCTTCTTTATTACATATGCAAAAATAGATGGATGGACTCCAAACTCTAAAAAACCTACAGACATATCCGAATTAGATAGATGGATACTGAGCGAATTGAACAAACTGATTGAATCTACTACATACAAGATGGATAACTGGCAGATAAGCCAAACAGCATCGGAGTTTGAGTTTTTTGTAGATATACTCTCTAAATGGTATATTAGGCGTTCTCGGAGACGTTTTTGGAAAAATGAAATAGACGATGATAAAAGAGCCGCTTACTTTACATTACACGAGTGTCTGACAACGCTATGCCAGCTACTCGCTCCATTTATACCCTTTATAACCGATGAAATGTATAACAACCTCACCCTAAACACCACCAGCAGCGTACACCTCACAGATTGGCCACAATCACAACCAAATCTAATAGATGATGACCTTATAAAAAGGACTCGCATAGCAATAAATCTATCTAGTGTAGCAAGAGCAGCTAGGGCAGAAGCAGGTATCAAGGTACGCCAACCGTTACAGAAAGTAGTCTTTGGAATACCAAGCACGGAATATAAACTTATTATTGGTAACCACCGAGCCACCATTGAAGAACTGCTTAAAGAAGAGCTTAACATACACTCTATAGAATGGAGTACAGCAGAACAAAATGAGTACACACATACTTCCATATTAGTAAAGCTAAACTACAGAAAACTAGGTCCCAAGTACGGATCAAAATTAAAGGCAATAGAGTATATATTGAACCATAATATTGAACAAGTTAAAAAACTTACTGTAGATAATCGTCCAATAGCTATTAAAGACATTGTACTTAACGCATTGCTGGCATCTGATAAACATTACTTTGAAAGTGTGAACAGGGTGCAAGATATCACAATACAACGGGATGAGTTAATAGTAGAAAACACGGTAGAACAAAACGGGCTTGTAACATCGTCAGACTCGCATGGATGGTGGGCTGGCGTATCAACCAAAATAACTCCGAGTCTACTTGCAGAAGGCTTAGCAAGGGAAATATCGCATAGAATACAAAATTTGAGAAAAACTAGCGGGTTAAACATATCAGATAGGATACAACTAACTATAAATACTGATAGCAACACCGTAACTGATGCAGTTAAACAACATAGTGCATTTATCAAAAATGAAACGCTTGCAGTTAGTTTGCAGACTAACGTAGAGAAGCTTTTTGCACAAAAGTCGGCTTTTATAGTAAATAATCAGGAAATCACTATATCATTAGAGTTATTTTAATCTCGTCAGAACATTAAGTAACGTCAGTGAATAAACAAAGATACAACAAAATATGCAGTGTATTGAATAAACGTCAGCCTGATCTAACTATATGCATGGAAAAACTCCATAAACCTGAAAACATCGCTGCTGTAATGCGTACCTGCGACGCTGTCGGTGTTCATACAGTACACGCCGTGATGAATGAAAACACAATTATTCCGAAAAAAATCGCTATGGGTAGTGAAAGATGGGTTAATCTACGCACACACACCACTATTGAAGAAGCACTTGACTACTTTAAAACCAACAGTATACAGATACTCTCTACGAGTTTATCTAATAACGCAGTAGATTTTCGCGAAGTGGATTATACATTACCAACAGTTATTGTTATAGGCAGTGAAATGTTCGGCGTATCCCAACAAACTAACCTTGCTGCTACAAAATGTATTACTATACCCATGTTAGGTATGGTACAGTCATTAAACGTTTCTGTAGCTACAGCACTGATTTTATACGAAGCACAACGTCAACGACAGAATCAATTGATGTATTCTAAACCAAGACTGCCCAGAGATGAGTACCAAAGGTTACTATTTGAAATCGGTTACCCTAATTTAGCGAGAGTTTGTAAACGTAAGAGAATCTCTTATCCTGATATAGAGGCAGATGGTAAAGTGTTGTCTCGCAAAGAGTGGTGGCGTAGCTTAAATACAAACGGAGTATCTTAATTTTTCTATATAGTAAGATAGGTATTTCGCTACTATTACTACTGATAACTTTATCGTTTCTATGTTTGTTTGCCCTGTTTATCGGTCCTGTAGATATATCTTCTACTACAGTTATTAAATCTATATTTTCACTTGTAGGGCTGATAGATTTACAAGGCTCATCTACGGAGCAGCTAGTAGTTAACGTTGTGAGGCTGCCTCGTGTCTTTGTTGCTATTATAGGCGGTAGTGCACTTGGAATCAGTGGAGCAATGATTCAAAACGTATTCCGTAACCCAATGGCTGATCCGGGAATTATAGGTATATCGTCAGGTGCTTCGCTTGGTGCAGTAACTTCTATACGCTTTGGTTTAGCAGCCATAACACCTATATTCCTTCCACTATTTGCATTTATAGGAGCAGCTTTATGTGTTACTTTTGTACAGAGTATATCTAGAATAGGAGGCAGATACTCCACCAGTGCCATGTTACTAGCAGGAATTGCAACCTCATCTCTAATCAGTGCAATAGTATCCATTATAGTGTTATTTACTAGAGACTTTGGAGCACAACGAGAAATGATATTCTGGATGGCAGGCGGGTTAGAAGCATCAAATTGGCAAGACGTTATCCTTAGCGGAATACCGTTCACTGCTTGTCTATTTGTAGCGGTATTCTTTTCAAGAGATATGAACCTACTAACAACAACTGAAGACGAAGCAAAATCATTAGGTGTCAGAGTAGGGCTGGTGCGCAACACACTTATAGCAACAACAGCATTAGCAACGGGTTCAGTAGTTGCAGTATCAGGTACTATAGGTTTTATAGGGTTAATAGCACCTCATTGTATACGTCTAATTGTAGGTGCTGACAACCGCATTGTAATTCCGTTAAGTGCACTGTTAGGTGCAATAGTTCTAATTTCGGCAGATATTGTAGCGCGTACAGTCGTCTCACCTGCCGAGCTACCAGTGGGTATTATATGTGCACTCTTTGGAGTACCGTTTTTTATGTATTTGCTGATACGCTACAAACAAAACGTTACACAATTATAGATATCAATACTGTGAGGAACAAATGAAATTGTACAGAATTACGCTATCGTTAATTTACGCTACTATAGTTATTTTACTGTTGGCTTGTTCGCATCAAAACACAGATACCAATTTACTTACTACACCAGTTTCTACAGCGTATACACTACCAGAAGAGTATACAGCTATTGAGAGTATAGTAAATAAAAATACCGATTGGCCCAGGAAAATTATAAGCTCTGACGGAATTATAGAAATACCTAGCCCACCACAACGTATACTGACTTTATCATTAGGACATGACGAAATTGTATTAGCACTTTTACAAGATACCGATAGAATGGCAGGTATATCTAAATATACTGTGTACCCTGAATATTCCAATATTGCTGATAAAGTACAAGAACTGCCACCCGTATCCGCAAATGTAGAGGAAATTGTTAAGTTAAACCCAGACATAGTTATAGTATCTAAATACACCAATGCTGACACTGTACAGCTGCTAAACGAAATAGGTATAACGGTATTCCGTAGCGACTTAGAAAACTCTGTAGAAGGTAATATACCTAATATATTAACTCTAGGGTATCTTATCGGTGAGGAAGAACAAGCTATAAAACTGACTCGGTCTATAAACGCGAGGTTGGATAGAATTTCCAATATCACAAATATGCTTGAGGAGAATAAAGTACGTGTGCTTGCTGCAACATCCTATGGCGGTTCTATTTGGGTATCAGGTGATAATTCAACAACAGGACGGATAATTGAACTTGCAGGCGGTATCAATACCGCAAAAGAAGCAGGTTTAGATAGCGAACTGCAGGTATCTGTTGAAAGTATAATCTCAATGGCACCTGATATTATCATTATACCCCAATCACAAGGCGGAGAAGAGTTTGCAAATTATCTAATGAACGATCCGATTATCAATAAATCCCTGCCACATATTAAAGACAAAGTCGTCGTCGTAGGCGGGCAACACTTCACAACGCTATCGCATTGGAACATCTGCGGAGTAGAAGATTTAGTTCTAATTCTTTACCCAGAACAGGCAAAGAATATAAATAATTTTCTACCTTGTGAACAGTTTTAAACAGACCACAGACTTTAATCGCATAAAAACTCTTGATAGACGTAGAAAACCTAAGAGTAGTACTATCAGATAGAGAGGTGCTATCAAACGTATCCCTACAAGTACCTCAAGGTAGCATAGTGGGTTTAATCGGCTGTAACGGAAGTGGTAAGACGACAATTATAAAATGTTGTGCAGGACTGCTACATAAACACTCTGGTAGAGTCTTTATAGATGGTAATAATGTAAAAACTCTTTTACCTGACTATCTTGCCAAACACGTAGCCTATATGCCTCAAATTATCGGTGCTCACCCATTTAACGTTTTACAGACAGTTATGATGGGAAGAGCTACTTATATGGGTAAGTTCTTGGGAAATACAAAGAGTCATCTTGAAATAGCCAAACAGTACCTAGAAGTAGTTGGTATCAAAAAAGAATATTATAAAACAGATTTTGTTAAGCTATCAGGTGGCGAGCAGCGGTTAGTGATTCTTGCGCGTGTATTGGCACAAGACACAAACACTATTATTCTTGATGAGCCATCATCTGCGCTTGATTTACGCCATCAACTTGTAATAATGAATGTGTTACAAGGTGCTGCTGAACAAAATGCATCAATTTTACTATCAATACACGATCTAACCCTCGCCTCAAGATTTTGCCACTTTATCGCTCTTGTAGACCGAGGCAGGATAGTAGAGTTTGGCACTCCTGTAGAAGTGCTAAAGCCTAAAATCATTAAAAAAGCGTTTAATGTGGATGCAAAGATACTCACAAATACATTTGATAGTTCACTTTTTGTTGTACCATTTCTACCTTCCAAACCATAAAGCGTTTGATATCAGCAACAATTAGTTATCAGAATTATATTAGTATAATTTTATAAGATAATTTTTGTAAATACTTGAAAGGAGTTATGTATGCTAGCAAAGGCTGCTACATTTAAGGGACCTGGCATAGGTTTTGAAATAGTTGAGTTACCATTGAGGGAAACTGAACCGGGCGGTATATTAGTCAAAAATACTTCTGCTTCTATATGTGGTTCTGATCTACACGGATGGCGAGGTGATTCTGGAGTGCCATTTAACCGTCCGCCTACAATCAGTGGACATGAATTCACTGGAGTCGTAGCACGTATAGGTAAAGGTGGTGAACACGACTCACTAAGAAACGTTCTCAAAGAAGGCGATCGTATAACTTTTCCATTCTTTTTTCCTTGTAACTCATGCTACCACTGCATAAGGGGGCAACTAAATGTCTGCCCATTCCGTACACGACCATGTTTGAAAGGTATAGAAGAATACCCTTATGCTGACGGAGGTTACTCCGAGTACTTTTATTTACAGCAAGGGGCATATAAGTTCAAAACACCCGATGAACTGAAAGATAGTGCAGTAACGCCGGTTAACTGTGCCCTATCACAGGTTCTCTTCGCTATGGATTTAGCAGGTGTTAATTTTGGAGATGTCGTAGTAATACAAGGTGCAGGTGGGCTAGGACTATACGCTACAGCATTGGCAAGTGATATGGGTGCTTCACAAGTAATAGTAATAGATGGACACCAAAATAGGCTAG
The DNA here is from genome assembly GCA_964274945.1 of Dehalococcoidia bacterium. Classification (GTDB taxonomy): domain Bacteria; phylum Chloroflexota; class Dehalococcoidia; order Lucifugimonadales; family Lucifugimonadaceae; genus CAXXBX01. The sequence continues at coordinate 575,560 of CAXXBX010000034.1, forward strand.
ATATGGCAATAAAGTGCGGGGCTACTAAAATTGTTAACATTTCACAATTCCCCACGCCTGCAGAGCGTATAGAACTAGTGCACCATATAACAAACGGCATCGGTGCTGATATAGTTATAGAGGTTGTCGGAGTGCCATCTGCTACCTGCGAAGGCTTGGACATGGTAAGAAAAGGAGGCAAATACATTGATATAGGAAATATATCAGGAGGAGATATAACTATTCCTGCAAACAAAGTAATAGTTAAACAAATTAAATGGTTCGGCGTCCAACACTACAATCCTTGGATACTCCCTGTCGCTCTGGATTTTCTAGTACGAACAAAAAATATATATCCCCTTAGCGATATGGTGGTCTCTTCTTTCAATATGGAAGATATAAATAAAGCATTTGAACATGCCGAATGGCAAGGTAAAGAATCAGGATCACCAAGTTTAAGAACAATAATTAACTTATAGTTTAGAGAGATATATGGCAAACACCAACACGAAACGCGGACTTGTACTTATAAACACAGGTAACAGTAAAGGGAAAAGCACAGCAGGGTTTGGATTACTAATGCGGGCTTGGGGTAGAGGGTTACGCATAGCATGCGTTCAATTCATAAAAGCAGACGGTGCAAAGTATGGAGAACACATGGCTATGGAAAAAATGGGGATAGAATTTGTATCCTCAGGACGCGGTTTTACTTGGACATCCACAAATCTCACCGACGATGCCAGCAGAGCACGCAAAGGCTGGGAAATAGCCCGTAAAATGATACTATCAGATGCTTATGATATGGTAATGCTTGATGAACTCACTTACACAATAACTTACGGTTGGATATCAGTTGAAGAAGTGCTAGCCACACTAAGAGAAAGACCAAATGGCTTACACGTAGTAATCACAGGTAGAAACGCACACAAAGATCTAATAGATGCAGCCGACATGGTTACTGACATGCTACCTATAAAACATCACTATACCGACCAAAATATACAAGCTCAAATCGGTATAGAGTTTTAATAAACACTACATACCGATGGCTTGTTTACTCTCAGCTAGGTGAGCTCGTCCTGCGGATACAATAAAGCTACTGACACCTGTAACGAGCCAGTTTACACCTACGTCATGCCAGAACTTCACCGACTCTGGAGATACAGCCATTGTGCCGCAGTGTTTACCTGCAGATAAGGTACTTTTTACAAGTTGCTTTATTACCGAAACAACCTCAGGGTGTTGTGGTTGCCCGGGTTTGCCAAAATTCACAGAAAGATCGCCCGGTCCAAAGAAGATTATGTCAGCGTTCTCAGTGTTGATAATTTCCTCATAGTTCTTTATAGACTCTGGTGTTTCTATCTGGAGTATAACAGCTGTCTGTTCGTTTGCTTGGTGTATATACTCGGCAAAGTCCTGTAACCCATACCTTGCACCGCGTCCGGGGTATGCGCCTCGCTTACCGATAGGTGGGTATTTTACAGCATCTACAACCCTTTTTGCTTGCTCAGCTGTGTTTATAAGAGGAACCATTATTCCTTGTGCACCTGCATCTAAGTAACGCTGTAGGTGCTGAGGTTCATTTAGACCAACTCTTACCACGGGAGTAGTACCTGCACCTTCTGCTGCTCGTATCATAGATTCAGCGGTTTCGTAATCCATTGGACCGTGTTCACAATCAATAATTACAAAGTCGTAACCAATCCAGCCGATGAGTTCAACAATTTGTGGAGAAGGTTGCCCTATAAATGGACCTAAGGTGGGTATGCCTGAATTTAACTTCTGTTTTAGTGAATTTGTTATCAAATTATCTACTCCTGCCTACTATAAATTTCTTTATTTTTCCACGTTGTGAGCACTTCGTTCAAAATGTAAGCGCTATTTTGGGTTATATCTTTACTTGTGTTAATCAAACGCCAGCGACCGTTTACTGCTATATCATGATAACCTATTTTAACTTTTTGGTGTAACCACAAAGCACTATCAAACCTATTTATTTGGAATTTATCAGGCACTGACTCCCCACTTGAATTGCTCATTAAGAACGTTAGATCGGGCATAATACCGTTGGTGACAATTTGGTTTATCTTATTTATAGTTGATATATCAACTCCACGACCATAGCCTTGGTAAGCGAGTGATGAATCGGCGTATCTATCTAACACAATTATTGAGTTACTCTGTAGTGCGGGTTTTAAAATTTCCTCACATAGCTGTGCACGTGCTGCTGCAAAGAGTAACATTTCAGCAAGCGGGGTAATGTCATCAAATTTTGTATTCATAATAAGATTTCGTATATCTTCTCCCAATTGTGTCCCACCAGGTTCCCGAGAAAGTAACACGTTATAACCTTCATGTTTTAGCTTTTTTGTGAGTAGCCTTGAGTGGGTAGTTTTACCCATATGTTCACTGCCTTCAAATGTAACAACGATACTACTGTGTTTAAAATCTTTTCCCATAATTCTTAGTTTTTTGAGGAATTATTTATCTGCGTGTAAGACTCAATACTGTTGTTATCATCTGTATTACTTCTATGAATAAACCTATTTCTGATACTTTCTAAGAATTTCAGATGTGGTAATTTATCCTTATTTAACGTAGTTGCATCTTGGGTATGGACTGGCAACTGTTTATTACTGCTTTTGAGTTTACCGCTGTTAAAGTATGTAACGAATTTTGATATATGCTCTGTAGATGGGCTATGTATGACGTAAACAGGGCGTCGTGTTTTATTAGCGTATTTTAATGAAGCTGTGCGTTTGTTGTAATGAGACTTTGTAGTAACAAATACCTTTGCCAATTTTGGGTCGTCCACAACTACAAGAGGCACCTGATGTTTATCTGCAACAAACTGCAGTGTATGTACTGGTATACCAAACGGATAAACTTTTATACGATTATCATTGTCAGCGTTGCTAGGTTTATTGTCAGTATTATCAGTATTAAATTGTTCTTCTGTAGGTTGTGTATCGGGAGGTGTTGCAGATACTTGTTTATGTGAGTTATTTTTTGAGGATACAGATTTATGCCTTGAATCATGGGCGTAGAATTCATTTTTTACATTAGCTACGTAACCTTCATCGGATATAAATCGGTTTTGTACTTGCACATGTTGCCCTTGTAGCATTCTGTCCACCGATTTACCTGTATCACTGTGTATAGAGACATAGTTACGTTCTTTTATTTCTACAACCACGTCAAAAGTGGGTTGGCGTTCTCTTTCTGCTACGGTCTTTTGAGAGCGGCGGCGGCGTGCTTCAACATCTCCTAGTGTCACAGAACGAATACTACCTATAAGGTCGGAGAGTACTGGGTTTAGGATGATATTTTGAAGTGTATTACCATGTGCTGTAGCAACTAACTGTACACCTCGCTCGGCGATAGTGCGTGCGGCAAGTGATTCCTTCTCAGTAGATATTTCGTCAATTATTATAACTTCGGGCATATGGTTTTCAACAGCCTCTATCATAACTTCGTGTTGTAAGATGTTACTTGGCACTTGCATACGCCTTGCGCTTCCTATTGCTTCGTGTGGAATGTTACCATCGCCTGCAATTTCGTTAGATGTATCTACGATAATAACTCTTAGTTTTTCATCGTCTGCAAGCACGCGAGCAATTTCCCTAAGCATGGTGGTTTTACCTATACCCGGTCTACCTAACAGTAACGTACTAGCCCCTTTTTTAATTATCTCTTCAATCAATTTTATACTACCTTGCACTGCTCTACCGACTCTACAAGTCAGCCCGACTGTTTCACCAGCCCTGTTACGTATAGACGAGATTCTATGAAGTGTGCGTTCTATACCTGCTCTGTTATCGTTACCGAATTGACCGACTTTATTTATAACACTGCCTATATCTTGCATAGATACAAAATCGTTTTGCAGCCTCATAGTGCGGTTTAAGAACCTCGCTTCTATAGGTCTGCCAAAGTCTAGCACTACCTCCGTTAATGCGTGGATATCCTCACTATGCTCTATTGCATTCAGTACACGGGTAGGTAGAATTTCAAGAAACCTGTCTAAATTATCAATAATATTACTACCCAAGTGGATCTCTACACCTCTATATATTCTTATTGGAGTTTGGACGCTTTGACATGTTTTGAACTACTATTGAATTAAACATCTCGTGAAAGCGTTTATCGTCAGTGAGTTCGGGGTGAAAAGCAGTTGCGAGTATATTACCTTCTCTAACAGCTACAGGGTAACTGTTTGGTTCTGGCAGTGAAGCTATTACTTGAACGTTTTTTCCGACTTCTAGGATAACAGGTGCTCTGATAAAAACCGCGCGAAAATAGAAAGGTACGCTCCATTGAACAACGATGTCACACTCAAAGCTCTGTATTTGTCGTCCGAACCAGTTTCTAGAAACGGTAACATTTAATAAACCCATAGGTATAGGGTAAGGGTCGGTGAGTTCTCTTGCGATTATTATCAGCCCTGCACAAGTGCCCCATAAGGGTGTACCTTGTTGTACAAATTTATACAGCGGTTCTATGAAGTTATTTTTATGTAGTAGTTGCGTAATCGTTGTGCTTTCACCGCCGGGTATTATGAGCCCTTGGATATACTCTAGTTGTTCAGCATACCTAACTTCTACTGGTAGACTGCCTATTTTGTGAATCAGAGATATATGTTCAGCAAAATCGCCTTGTAGAGCTAATACTCCAATACGCGGCGGTATAGCAGTAGATTGCAAAGATTTACCAGCCTCGCGTTGCTAGCCTTGAACTGTCAGGCATTTTAGTAGTATCCAAACCCGACATAGGAGTGCCTAAGCCCTTAGAAATGTTAGCTATTTTATCAGGATCGTTGTAATGTGTAGTAGCTTCTACAATGGCTGCGGCACGTTTTTGAGGGTTGGACGATTTGAATATACCCGAACCTACAAAGACACCTTCTACACCGATTTGCATAAGAAGAGCTGCATCTGCTGGAGTTGCAATACCCCCTGCTGCGAAGTTCACAACTGGTAATCTACCGTTTTCGGCGACTGACACAACTAAATCGTAAGGTGCTCTAAGCCTTGCCGATTCTGCCATCAGCTCAGTTTTATCCATGAGGCTTAATTTTTTTATGTGACCTATTACGCTGCGGGCGTGTCTAACTGCTTCAATTACGTCTCCTGTGCCTGCTTCTCCTTTTGTGCGTATCATCGCTGCGCCCTCGCCTATTCTACGTAGTGCCTCGCCAAGGTCGCGTGCACCGCAGACAAAAGGCATTGTAAACGCCCACTTGTTAATGTGGTTATCGGGGTCTGCTGGTGTTAACACTTCGGATTCATCTGCGTAATCTACGCCGAGAGATTCAAGCACTTGAGCTTCCACAAAGTGCCCTATACGGCATTTTGCCATAACAGGTATAGAAACAGCGTTAATGATACTCTCAATTAATGAGGGATCGGACATTCGGGCGATACCGCCATCGCGTCTAATATCAAAAGGAACTCGTTCCAACGCCATTACTGACACTGCACCTGCGTCTTCGGCAATTTTCGCCTGATCTGGTGTAACTACATCCATAATTACACCACCTTTTAGCATTTGTGCCAAACCACCCTTGACACGCCAATTACCAACCGCTACCTTACCGTTAATTTCAGAAACTTGTTCGCCCGATACAGGCTTTACACTACTACCGTCTATTAAATTTGTAACAGTCATTTAACACCTCTAACTTTTCCGCATAATCAATTTAGATATATAGTAATATTACTCTACTATAACAAGTTATTATATTATAATTTACATATAGATTAAGGTTTCTATATGTTTAAATGTATACTAATTGCAAATAGAGGTGAGATAGCTTGTCGGGTAATTAGTGTTTGTAAATTACTGGGCATAAAGAGTGTTGCTATATACCCGATAGCTGACAAAGGTGCTTTACACACTCTTGTTGCTGATGAAGCAATTGAATTACCCGCCCAAAGTGATTATCTGGATATGGCAAGTATCATTCATATTGCCAAAAAGTACGGTGCTCAAGCCATACACCCTGGATACGGTTTTCTTTCCGAAAACCCAAAATTTGCACAGATGTGCTCAGATAATGGAATCGTATTTATTGGTCCAAATCACGATATTATTGCTATTATGGGGCACAAAATACAAGGGCGAAATTTTGCACAGAACGCTGGCGTCCCCGTATTACCCGGTACTGAATATGCAGTTTCAATAGACAACGCATACAAATACGCAAATGAAATAGGTTACCCGTTACTTGTAAAAGCAACGTCAGGTGGAGGTGGCATGGGCATACAAAGTGTGAATTCCCAAAACGAACTGGCAAGTGCTTTAAAAAGTGCAGTATCTATTAGTTCACATGCATTTGGCGACGCCACGGTATACCTAGAAAAATACTTGATAAACTCTTCACACGTAGAGGTTCAGATATTTGGTGACGGAAAAGGTAAAGCAATACACATTTTTGAAAGAGATTGCTCCGTCCAGCGAAGAAAACAGAAACTCATAGAAGAAACACCTTGTAGTAAGTTATCAGAAGAACAGTTATCACCAATGTGGCAAGCCGCAGCACAGCTAGCCTCTGAAGCAATGTATTCGGGCGCAGGCACAGTAGAGTTCCTAGTAAACCCAGATGGTGAATTTTACTTTATTGAAATGAATACACGCATACAAGTAGAACACGGTATAACAGAAGCAGTAACAGGGCTTGACTTAGTGCAAATGCAGATACTATTAGCGTCAGGGCAACCGTTACAACTGAATCAAGAAGAAATTCAGCGCGAAGGGCACGCTATAGAAGCAAGGATACTAGCCGAAAACCCCGACACAATGCTCCCTGCACCAGGTGTTGTATCTAACTACTCCCCGCCTACAGGTAAAGGCATAAGAGTAGATAGCGGTATAACAACAGGTTCAATTGTGAGTACCCTGTACGATCCTCTGTTAGCAAAGGTTATTGCATTTGAAAAAAGTAGAAACGACGCACTAAAATTGCTCCAAAGGGCACTCTCTGACCTAACCATAGACGGCATAACAACAAATATAAAGCTTATTAGCAACATTCTAAAATCGGAGGAATTCAGTAGTGCCGTATACAATACAGATATAGTTAGTATACTCCAAGAAAAGATTCCTAATAAAACCCCCGTAAAGCTAGACGATATAGCATCATTGGCGGCTACGATAGCACTGACTGAAAACTTAAACTACCTGATCCCACTTCAAGATTATGCATCATTCCAAGAAGATTGGTGGCAACAGGGAATACACCGCCAACATAGCAGCAGAAAATAACTGTCAGTTACTATGTTTTGTTATATAAAAGTATAAAGACTATACCTTAAAATTCAGGTATGCCAGCCCATTTTTGTCCTGTTGAACGCATACCAGTAACTACTGTGAGTACCTTTGGATTGGCTAGCCCGTGAGGGGTATTGCCTGTTAAAACTCGTGTTATATTTTCCGCCTGTTTTCTGCCACACTCTTGCATAAAGGTAGGTGAGTAACCTGCGAAATGAGGCGTGATAAACGCATTAGGTAGCGATAACAAAGGCGAATTCGGTGATATCGGTTCTTTTGCTGTAACATCTAAACCTGCGTACGCTATGGTTTTGTTTTTGAGCGCTTCCGTGAGTGCTTCTTCATCTACTAGAGAGCCTCTTGCACAGTTTATTAAAATAGCGTTTTCCTTCATCTTTGAAAGTGTTTGAGCGTTTATTATTTTGTCAGTTTCAGGAGTGTGTGGCGCATGAATGGTTATAAAATCCGACTCAGCGAGTAGCTTATCCATTGAGACCATTTCTACGCCTAGTGCATCTGCGTGTGCTTGTGATACATACTTATCGTGTGATATCACGCGCCTTGGACCAAAGCCACGTATACGGACTGCAAACGCTTTGCCTATATTGCCAAACCCAAGGATACCTACAGTTTTACCCGCTACTCTATCTACTGATACTTTAAGTTGATTGAATACTTTAATGTTGTTGCCCCAAGCACCTGCTCTCACCGCCTCTATAGATTGTGGCAGTTGCCTAACGATAGCCAATAGTAACGCAATAGCGTGTTCAGCAACTTCTACTGTGTTTTCACCAGGGACATTACAGACCATAACGCCAAGCTCTGTAGCCGCTTGGGTATCTATGGAGTCTACACCAACTCCAAGCCGAGATACTGCTTTAAGTTTTGGACAAGCCTGCATAACTTCCCTAGTAGTAAGAGGGTTAATAGATATAAGCGCGCCATCTGCATCTTTAAGTGCTTCAATGTATGCACCTGTATCTTTTATAGATCCGTGTGGTTCAATATCTAATTCAATGCCCATGCTACGCACTGATTGCCATACTGGTTCTAAATCGGTTACAATTTCACAGGTTATTGCCACTTTATATTTCATTATAAAATTCCTCTCATAATATGTTTAGTTACTTACTACTATAGTATTTTAGTAAATACTGTTTATATATTCACACATTATATAAACTGAAATCCATAAGTTTATGCGTAAATTGTTATGATAAACGCTACTGACACTCATTTACAGGTGTAACCTCGCTTACCTGATTGCCGTTGGGGTCTGTCAGTACTGTTGTATCTCCGCCAGAGTTGTTCCATATGTTTGACCTGCCGAAAAAGTGTTCATACTCTGTATTTTCTTCGTTCATAGCACTGTATACTCGGAGAGTACCGCCACCACTGATAACGCTACCGCTGGGGAATGTGTAGATTGCAGGATTCCTCTTGCCTGCTTGTCTTTCGTGTAGTGTCCAACCTTCTAACGATACAGGTTCAGAGCCTTTATTACGTAATATAACGAATTCATCTATTCTATTAGTGCATGCTATTTCAATAAGTTGTTGTGTGTCGTTATCTAATATTGTCAGTGTTGCGGTTGTGTTATTAAGTGTAACCCCAGAAGGTATAGGCTGCCCTACTGATGCATAAAGCAACTCTTTTCCTTCTTGAATAGTATCGTCTAGAATCGTAACGCTGACGTAGGTTTTTCTACTACTCCAACCTGAAACTGATGATAAAGTCAGTAGAGATGTTGTAAAGCCTGATACTGTGTAGTCTTTGCTGAACTCGGCAGTGCCGCTTAGTATTATAGTCAGTAGAGTTGGTTGTAGTATATCTTCCGAAATGCTGACGGTGAGCAAAGCATTTGAGGGATTAGCCCCTTCAACGATCTGCGCAGGATTCCAAGCAATATCTACGCTAGGCTGAGTAGGCTGAGTTGGTATATAGGCGTCAAGGCAGTTCTCGCTAGTGCGGGAGGAATCTATTTCTGTGCCGTTGGGGTTTTGCAGTAGAGCGTAGTCGCTACCGTCGTTGTTCCAGATGTAAGTTCTGCCAAATGCGTAGGTGTTACCTTGCGATGATGCACTGTAGATGATTATATTACCTTCATTACTGATAGTAGTACCCTCGGGGAACGTGTAAGATGCTGGGTTAGATATGCCCGTTTGTACCTCAATGAGTTGTACGCCGTCTATGGAGAGCGGATCTGTAAGTGTGTTTTGTATTACTACAGCTTCTTGGATTCTATCAACACATACTATTTCTATATCGCCTTTTTCTATAAATACCTCCTGACTGGGTGTAGTTTGGTCGTCGTCATCGGTAGGTTCTTCGCATCCTGGGGGATAGGTTTTTGTACTAACGGGTGTTTCAATATCGTAGGGTGAAAACAGCCCTGCTTGATCGTAAGGAGAATTATCCGCCCAAATTGAAGACGTATAACCAAAGGAGAACTGTGCGTTATCGCTACGTGAAGTATATACTTGCAAGGCTTCTTGTGGTTGTAAGGAGTACTCGGGGAACACAAATGTCGGAGTCCCGTCTGCTATATCCTGCAATCGCCAGCCGTAGAGATCTAGAGGTTTAGTGTCAGTGTTTTGAATAGTAACGTACTCTTCACCAGTGTAAGATATACACACTATTTCAAGTTTACCTACTTCTGCAGTTACTCCTTCAAGTGCAATGTCTGCCCTCAGTAGTTTGTTTTCTTTGCTTATTTGGATGCAGTCGGGCGGGTAAGAGAGACTCGTTACCAAGTTACCGTCGGGTGCAAATAGCCCTGCTATATCCTCTGCCCCACTGCTGTTGCTCCATATAGAACGGGATTCACTGAAGGTAAAACCGCCCCAATAAGGGTGCACTTGGTTTGTGTAGACACGCACGCGTTCCCCCGCGGGCAGAGTGTACTGTGGAAATACAAACTCAGGAGAGCCATCCGATATATCTTTTAGTATCCAATCGGTTAGTTGGACTTCTTCACTGTGATTATTGCGTATTTGAACATATTCGTCGGGCTCATCTAATCTGATGCCCTTGAAATTAATACATTCTATTGATATATCGTATTGAGTAGTATCTTTGTTAATTTGGTTATCGTCAATAGATTTTGTAATCTCTTTACAACTTGGAGGGTAGGATTTTGAACTGAGCATTATGCCTTCTGCGTTGAATAGCCCACCCTCGTCGGGATCCGAGTCAGACCAAATAGAGCGGCTACGTTCAAATGTAAACGTACCTGCAGGTGAACCATCGGGTACTTCTTGGGTGTAGATTCTTACAATGCCGTTCTCAGGTAATACTGTATCGCTGGGAAAGGTAAAAGATGGGTTGCCATCGGATATATCTTTTACTACCCAATCCGATATGTTTTGCGGTGTAGACGTGTAGTTTCTGATCTGTATAAACTCTTCACCGCTGAATTCAATACACTCTATAGCAACGTTCAGGGTTTGTGTACTAACATTGCCCACTACTGCAATAACAATTACAAAAAGTATCACTATATGTGTAGAAATTCTGATAAGCATTATATAAAATTTTACTTATGTATTAAAATACAATTGTAAATCTCTAAAGGAAATGTAACGTAAAACATGAAATATTCTCAATTTGTAAGAAAAGTTTTAAAAGAATCTGGTAAAGGATGGACTGCTCAGGAACTTGCTAAGCAGTACTTTAAAGAGTACCCTGACAAATGTAAAGAAAAACAGCAAAAATCAAAAAAACAAGAACTCAAAACTGATAAAGGTCTTATAGATCAGCTTAAAGCAGAAGCACCACGTTATTTGAAAGGTAACGGTTTTAAAAGTACAGACGAAAAACCTAAGAAGTACTATAATGAGCCTGAAGTATCAGTAGATAATGTAACCTCAAATGAAGTTAACGATAACGCCAAGGACTTCAAGGAAAATGACTGTTATCAACCGTTAATAAAGTATTTGTGGTCTGAATTGGGTATTTACGCAAAGCGAATTGATGAAAAACGCTCACAGAACAAACAGGGGCCGGGCGGTAATAGATGGCTTTATCCCGATGTTGTTGGAATAGAAAACCTAACTCTTGACTTTACACATGAAGTAAAAGATATTGTAAATCTACATTCACAAGGGAGCACTGCTAGGCTTTGGTCTTTTGAAGTTAAATTAGAGATTACTAGATCTAATCTTCGCGAATCGTTTTACCAAGCTGTGAGTAATTCATCTTGGGCAAATTTTGGTTACCTCGTGGCTGTTAATATAGAGGATAAAAGTAACACACTAATTAGGGAGCTGAATATCTTATCAAGGGCACATGGCATTGGAGTTATACAGTTGAATATTTCAAACCCAACAAAGAGTAACATAATTATACCTGCAGGTGAGAGTATAGAAGTAGATTGGAATATCGTTAACCGTATAACTGACGAAAATAGCGACTTCCGTGCATACATTCAGGATTTACGTGAATTCTACCAAACTAATGGCACTATATGGGCTAAGTTGAATTCAAAAGCAATTGAGAATGCGAAGCAGTAATTATAAAAGCAGTAGTTAACCTACCGTCGTATTTATAGTTACTCATTGAAACATTGCCGTTTGACCTTTTGGTTTCAACCTCCAGCTATCCTCACCTACACGGTCGGCTATGTCTTCTAACACACCCAAAATAGTTTGCTCCTCTGGAGTTATGCCGTTCTTCAATAAGGGCATTATATACAGAATAATCTCATTGAAGTGAGCAGTTTTATTTTGTCGTTCCATCCTTCTTAAATAGCTAATTAAGTAGTATTTAACTCTCAGCTTGGTATCTATATGCGTTTTGAATCGGGTATCGTTTTTGATGTTAAATAACTGCGTTTGTTCGTTATAGTCAAAATTTTCAAGAAGCAAAGGAGTTAAATCTGTGTACTCCTTTTTGAGCAGATCTAAAAAGCCAAGTTCTAGCCCTTTTACTATGAGTTCGTCGTTAATTTGTTCTATATTTGCACCGTCGTTTTTAGCAATAACCCCCTCTATTGTTTGGATAACTATTTGTGCAATATCCATGCCAAGATTCGCTTTGAGCACTGCCTTAGGGTTGCGAACTTTCCTAAAACTAATAATGAGTTGCCCAGAGAGCACAGTAAACGGGTTTTTACGTTTATGATAACTAGTCTGCCCGTTTTTTTGTGGCACTGCCCCGATATACTCAAAACCACAAGCCTCAGCAGTTTCAATTATCAAATGCCAAAACTCAGGGTCTTTATGCGCAAAAACAAAAGACATCCAACGGTCAAACTTTAACACTCGGAACATCTCTTGGATACTCTGCGCTATGAGGCTTTTATATTCGTCTTTACTTTTCTTATACTCACCGCCTTCAATAGCCTCAAGTTTATAGTCTTCTTCTGTTACATCTAAGTCTAACCAAGAGTTCCACATAGCAGATAAGTCCAGATAAGGAATTTTTTTACCGTAAGGCGGGTCAGTATAAATGTAGTCTACGCTTTGGTTAGGTATAAAACTTAAATCCGTAGCAGTGCCTTTGATAACCTTTATATCCGATATAGTACTGGAGTTTATAAAATACGCCATCTCCTTTTTAGCTGCACTCACCTTTTTAAAACGAAGCTCAAAGTACTTCATTAAGTCAATTGGTGTTGGAGATGGAGCAATTCTATATCTACCGTACCGAAGCGGAGAAGCAATTCCACCACCTTCTCTTGTAGTAGTCGCTGAAATATGGTACGTTAAATTATGTCTAGCCACAATTCCCGAAAACATAAGCATAAGCGACTTTTTGATATTTTTATCTTTCTGTTTGTTTATAAGAGACTTCAGCAAACTAAGCTGTGCTGTTTGCTTATCGCTAAAGAGCTGGTCGGTAGTATTTACGTCAGAACCTTTAGGTAGTGGTAGCGGCTTGGGCAGTTTGTACTTTTTCAGAGCCTTTTGTATTTCTTCTGGAGTGTTAGGTTCGTTTGCAAGATATTCGGCTCTGACTTCTTCAAAAGCCTGTGCGAGCTCAAACTGATCAATAGGAGCAATAAGAGAGTCAACTAAGAATATAGCCATTGGGTTTGTATCTATGTTAATAGATTTGCGGTTGTTCATCATAGCCTCTACTGCAGTTACACCAGTACCACCGAACGGGTCTAGTACAAGGTCGCCGGGTTGGCTAAAGTTCTTAATGTACTCTGCAACGACGTTCCAAGATTGCCTAGTAAAGTAGCCGTGTACTCCAAAGTGTCTTTTAGCTGCCTGTTTTTTTACTTCTATTTCACCTAACAGGGGACGAGTTGCATAGTCAAAACTGGTGTTAGCTTTTGTGTAAGATTGTGTACGTTCGTAAACAAAACCATGCCTAACCTGAAAGCTACCTACAGAGAGGAGTGTTTTGAATTCACCCCAGTAGTACTCTATTTGGTCGAGCGAGAACTTTAGTATCGGCTTGTTAGTTGATTCTCTACCGTAAACTGTAAACTCTATACCGTTACAGAGTGCGAAGTACTTACTTCTAATTTCTGGATGTGATGAGTAGCTAAAAACTTGTTCTACGTTACCCGAGTCGTCTATATTTTTATCTGGGGATTTTGCATCTAAGACCCAAGCGAAGTTTTCTTCAACTTTTAGGCAGTAATCTGGAATTAGCTTAATGGGTATCCTTTTACTACTGCCAATTTTCAAAAAAGGGTGCTTAAGTGTTTTACTTCTGACTATATTTTGCTCTTTGTAACCGAGTGCTTTTATCATTGGCAAAATAATAACTTCTCTTACGCTGTCCTCTTTGAAGTCGGGATTATAAGTTAGAGTTTTGAAGTCCAGCTTTCCAAAAAGTTGAGTTCGGTTTACTGTTGCCTGTGTCATTAGTGTTATAAAAAATCTAGTTGTTTGGCTCTACGAAGTTTATGCCTTCTAATGCACCGGGAGGTGCTGACGGTGTATCTCCCTGCCCGAACATTATGTAGTCCGGCGGTTTGCCTTTGAATACTATACAAGCATATGTATCGCTAGAAATAGGTTCAATCGCGCCCATCCAGCGGACTTCAGGACCGTTCAGGAGTTTGAGGGGGCCTCCTCCAACTTTTCCTCTAAGGTTAGTTTTGACGGTATCGGTATCAGCATCAGTATTGATAGTTCCCCACTCTAATATATCTGTATAATCTGCGGGTACAACAAAACGCCAACGTGGAAGTAGCCCTTTTTTAGGGCGTACTTTAACACATACTTTTACCGTATTGCCTTGTTGGGATTCATCGGATTCATCACTACCAAATGGGTGGTGTATAGACCATTCAAAGCGTGTATTTGGGCTATTTGCCATTGCTATACTGAAACAATCAAATAGAAAAGGTTTACTCTAGTGTTTAAAAAAGAGTGCTTAGTTAATTCAATGCAGTCGCTTTGTTGAAGCGTTGCATAAGACGCGATTTACGTCTGGCGGCGTTGTTTTTATGCAGAATACCTTTTGTAACTGCTTTATCTAATGCAATAATAGCAACCTTTAAGGCAGATTCAGTCTCTGGTTGATCTGGCGTTGATTCTATGCTTCTTCGGGCAATTGCTACCCTTGAACGTGTATAGGTACGTATGGATTTATTCCTACGTGCGTTTCTTTGTTGAACGCGTAAAGACTTTTCATGTGGCATTGACTTTGTTCTCTTTCTTTTTTCTTAATATTGCTACGTGGTTTACACCCTCAATGTCGGAAATACGGTCGATCAGTTTTGCTAATTGTTCTGTATCACGCGGGCAGAGTGTCAAACGTATTCTACTACATTTTTTGTCGCTTTTACTTTTGACTGAGTGTATATTGACCTTTTCTAGAGCTAGTATATCAGTTATGTCACGTATTAATCCGACTCTATCACTGCCGTTTATTTCAAGTCTATCTGCCCGCGAGTTGGGGTAGTATCCCCAAGATACCCCAACTATACGCGCGTAATTTGTCAGGTTGCGCAAGTTACTACAGTCTGATTTGTGCACTGTAATACACCCTGCCAATGAGACGTAACCGATTATAGGGTCTCCGTATTCTGGCAGGCAACACTTAGATATTTGGGTTTTCATATTCTCCTGCCCCATTACCACGATACTACTTGTATGCGCCTTGGCTCTACCGTTAGTGAGTTTTGAAACGTTTTTACTTTTGTGATAGTCCTGTGTCTCTTTATCTTTATGTAAGTGGTTCGCTAGCCATTTGGCAATTCTATCAGTGCTAAGTCTTCCTGAACCGATAGCTTCAAGCAGGTTTTCATAAGTAGAGTAACCTAGTTCAACGGTTAGTTGCTGTGATATTTCATTAACGTCTATTCTGAAATTTTTCAGTTGTCGGTTTAATATAGATTCTCCTGTTTTTATACGTTCTGGTTTTTCACGTGCTCTAAACCATGATTTAATTTTGGAGCGTGCAGAGGTACTAATAACATATTTAAGGTGTGGGTTGATCCAATCAATTTTTGGGGAGCAGTATTTAGATTTACGTATTTCTACAGTATCACCATTTGAAAGGGTGGTGGAGAGTGCACAAGCCTTGCCGTTAACTATAGCGCCGATGCAGGAGTGTCCTAGCTCTGTGTGTACGGCGTATGCGAAGTCTAGGGGTGTTGCCCCTGACGGCAGATCAACCAGATCGCCGTTAGGTGTATATACGAATACTCTACTACCTAGCACATCGTCCTCTACTGCCTGAATGTATTCTCGGTCTGAGCCTTCGCCTTCTTGTATATCTCGCAGTGTTTTTAGAATATTCTGTAGCCACTTTACTCTCAAATCAAAAGTTTTATCTCGTATACTTACGCTTTGTGTGTGTTCTTTATATACCCAGTGTGCTGCCACGCCTTCTTCGGCGTTTTTATGCATCTCGTGAGTGCGTATTTGTACCTCAAACGGATGCTTATCGTACCCCATAACCGCTGTATGCAGAGATTGATAGTTGTTTTCCTTAGGATTACTTATATAATCATCAAATGCCTTGTGTACAGGATTCCAAATGTTGTGCACTATACCCAGCACAAGATAGCATTCAAGTACACTGTTTGTGATAACTCTAAATGCTACCAGATCGTATATATCATCAAATTCTCTGTTCATGCTTCTGTAGGTCAGCCATTTTTTGTATACACTATAAAGGTGTTTAGGACGCCCGTAGACGATACAGTTTATTTTCTCGGATTTAAGTGCTGTTTTCAGTTTTGAGAGTAGCTTTTCGGTGTACTTTTCTCGTTCGTTGCGTTTACGGTTGACTTTTTGCGAAACCATGCGGTATTCTGCGGGGTAGGCGTGTTTAAAGGCGTGATCTTCCAACCTCCACTTGAGATCTGCAATACCAAGTCGGTGTGCAAGTGGCGCGTATATTTTGAGTGTTTCGTCCGCTATTCGCTTGCGTTTTTCAGGTGCCATATACTCCAGAGTTGAAACGTTATGGAGGCGATCGGCAAGTTTGATAACAATAACGCGAACGTCCGAAGCAGTAGCGACAAGCACTCGTCTGAGGGCAATTATACTCTTTGCAGAAGGTGTAGTATGTCCATTTGTGTTTTTAATATAACTAGCATCAGAAGCGTAGCCTCCATTATCAGGGCGTTTAGACTCAATTTTAGATAGCTTAGTAACACCTTCTACAATATTACGAACCTCTCTCCCAAAATGCTTCTGGAGTTCTATGGGCTCAACGCCACAATCTTCAACCACATCGTGAAGCAGTGCAGAAGCTAAACTAACCTTATCCAATTTAAGCTTGGCAAGATACGCAGCGGCAGCAATAGGATGCTTAATATACGCTTCACCCGAAAGCCTTGTCTGATCTTTATGACACTGAAAAGCAAAATCAAGTGCATCGTAAACAAACTGACGATCATCAGTACTCAAGTAGCGTAAGTCCCCCAATGAATTCCGATAAGCGTTTGAGGTTGTAAAAGATTCTAACTGCAACATAATATATACAATAACAGATTATTTATAAATTATTATCAGGTATTGATAGCAAATAATTGCAAGTATGTCAAGTACGTGAACATTAGAGAACGGTAGTAGGTTTATTAATAAATTATTTAACTGATACTTTTAGCTTATCCGAGTTCCGACAGCTTTACCCTGTAGGCAGTCTATTATGTTGCTACTTTTTCTACCATCTATAATGTATGCGTAGTTTACTGCTTCTAGAGCCACTATACATGCCTGTAGTTTTGGGATCATTCCGCCAAATGCCACTCCAGATAAAAGTAATTCTTTAGCTTGACGAGTAAGCATTTTGTGTATTACTCGTTTATTTTCATCCATAACGCCCAGGACGTCAGTTTGTAGTATGAGTATTTTAGCCTTTAGTTGGCGTGCAAGGTAACCTGCTACAGTATCAGCGTTCACATTTAGTATTCTATCAGTGTTACTGCCCGAAACTAAGTTCAGCGCTAACGGCGAAACTACAGGCATAATTTCGTTATCTAAAAGCAAGCGAAGTATAAATTCGTTGCAATGTGTGATTTGACCAACTTGCCCTAAACCTGATATTGGATTAGCACCAATGGTACTCCCCGATACACCTGATATACCAACCGCTTGTACATTTAAGGAAATAAGTTGTGCAACGATTTCGGTATTTATCTTACCTGCTAGCACACCTAAGATGACATCTAGCGACTGTTTATCGGTTTTACGTAGCCCTTGAACGAATTCAGGTACTAAGCCTAACTTGCCCATCCATTCGGATACGGTTTTACCTCCACCGTGCACTAATACAATTTTCGCACCGCTGTGCCAGAGGCGCGCAACTGAAGGCAAGGAATCTTCCCCGTAACCCAGCGTAGAACCACCTAATTTAACAACGACAAGTTTATCAGTCGGTAGCAGAGTTGTAGAAAAAGTCAATTGTCTAAGTGGAGTAAGCTGAATTGAACACTATATACTCTTCTGTCATATCACAGCCCCATGCAGTGCCCTTGCCTTTACCGCAGTTTAAGTTAACCTGAATCTTTACATCAAAAGAAGACATTGACTGCACCACGCTTTGTGAATTGTACGCTATGGCTATACCGCCCTCTACGATTTGTATATCGTTTATAAATATCTGTATTTTAGATTCGTCTAATTCTATTTGGCTATTTCCAAGTGCCATAATGATGCGTCCCCAGTTTGGGTGGTTACCGTATACAGCGGTTTTAACGAGTGTAGAAGATACTATTGAGCGGGCAGCCAGTTGTGCATCTCTATCAGATACTGCGCCGTGAACCGAAGCCTCTATTAAGTGTTTAGCCCCTTCGCCATCTTTTGCTATTTCCTTTGCTAAATGGATACACAACTTTTGCAGTGAATCTTTAAAAACGGGTGCAGCGTCGTGGTTGGCATCTATCTTAGAGGTAAGCGATTCGCCATTAGCAAGTAGCAGTACCATATCGTTTGTGGACTGATCGCCGTCCACATCTATTTGATTGAAACTTAAATTAACTGACTCAGTAAGACACTGCTGTAGGAAGTTTCTTTCTACATTTGCGTCGGTAGTTATAAAAGCTAACATAGTTGCCATATTGGGGTGTATCATACCAGAACCTTTGGCACATCCACCAACTGTAACTGTAGAGCCTTCAACTGTAAAAGTTAGTGCAAATTCTTTTGTGCGTGTATCTGTTGTGAGTATAGAGCGTGCGAATTCATCACCGCCATGTTCCGATATGCTTATTTCACCGATCCCGTTACGTATCAGTGCCATCGGTAGTTCCACACCTATTAAACCCGTAGATGCTACTAGTATTTCTTCACCTGTAACACCGACTTTTTGGGCTGCTAGGTGTGCCATCTCTTTTGCGTCTTTATATCCCTGTTCGCCGACAGCACAGTTAGCACAACCGCTATTTACCACAACACCTCTCACCGCTCGGTTAGTAGCGACTATCTGTTTGCTCAACAGTGTAGAAGGCGATAAAACTAAGTTTTTAGTAAATACACCCGCAACTGTACAAGGTTTTTTAGAGATTATCAAACCTATATCTCGTTTCTGTGGAGTGTACTGTTTGATACCGGCAAATGTGCCGCCTGCAATAAAACCCTCTGGTTTTGTAACACCGCTTCTCATTATTCTATTTACTCCTGTTCGTTTACAATATATTGTGCTACTACTGCCGTTAGATCCGCTATACGATGAGCATATCCCCACTCGTTATCGTACCATCCAACGATTTTGACAAACTTGCCACCAATAACCATTGTAGAGAGCGAATCTAAAGTACAAGAGTGGGGATCTCCTATATAGTCGCAAGATACTAACGGTTTTTCCGAATACGCTAATATTCCTTTAAGTGGGCTGGTTTCAGCTGCGGATTTAAAAACTGCGTTTACTTCTTGAGGTTCAGTTTCTTTGTAAATTTTAGCGTTTACTTCTGCAACCGAACCAGATAAAACTGGCACTCTGAAGGCTATGCCGTCTAACTTCTTCGCCAGTTTTGGAATCACCTGCGCTACTGCTTTCGCAGCTCCTGTTGTTGTTGGGATTATAGAGTTCGCCGCGGCTCGGGCTCGCCTTAGGTCTTTGTGAGTCCTATCTACTAAACGCTGATCACCTGTATACGCGTGTATTGTACTGACTAATGCATGCTCTATGCCAAATGCGTCGTCAAGCACCTTTACCATTGGCGCTACGCAGTTTGTGGTACACGATGCATTAGATATTACATGGTGTGCTATTGGGTTGTAATCTTCAGTGTTAACGCCTAGTACCATAGTAATGTCGCAATTACTAGCGGGTGCTGATATTATAACCTTGCTTGCGCCACCTGCTATGTGTCTTTGTGCTTGCTTACCGTCGCGGATTCTTCCTGAACATTCTAGTACTATATCCACCTGATAATTGCCCCACTGCGTTACGCCATCGGATGTTGGAAGAATAAACGGTATTTCTCTACCTTCAAATATAATTGAGTTACTTGTTGCTTCAACGTGTTGATTGTATCTTCCGTATACCGAGTCGTATGTGAGTAGGTGCGATTTAGTTGCTGGGTTGCTAGGGTCATTGATTACCGCAACTTTTACTAATTCACTATAGTGTTTATGAAGTATTTTAAACACTTGCCGACCTATACGACCAAAACCGTTTATACCGACATTTATCTTGTTCACTTTATATACAAACCTTAACGCGTTACTTTACTTTAAAAACCGATTTAGGACTTTATAACCACAGTAAGATGCTTTATTTCCTAGTTCTTCTTCTATAATCAATAATCTATTGTATTTTGCAGTGCGTTCGCCTCTAGCGGGTGCGCCTGCTTTTATCTGCCCTGCACTTGTACCCACAGATAAATCTGCGATAGTTGTATCTTCAGTCTCACCAGAACGGTGGCTGACAATAAGCCCCATACCTGCTTCTTTAGCTATCTTCATAGAGCTTAAGGTTTCTGTTACCGTGCCGACTTGGTTGAGTTTTATCAGTACGGCGTTTGCTGTCTGTGCCTTGATACCTTGCCGTATATAGCCCGATTGTGTTACAAAGAGATCATCTCCGACCAGTTGAATGTGGTTGCCACACTGTTTAGTTAGTGCTTGCCAGCCTTGCCAGTCATCTTCTGCAAGTCCATCTTCTATAGATAGTATAGGAAACTCTTTATATAACGCTTGATATTCTTCAATCATATCTTGTGATGTTAGTCTCCTGCCCTCACCTACTAAGTTGTATCGTTGTGATTTTTGTGTATACAGTTCGCTAGCTGCTGAATCTATTGCTATAACCACATCCTCGCCGGGTAGATAGCCAGCAGTTTCAATAGCTCTTGTTATGAATCCTAGTGCCTGACGGTTAGATAACGATTGCGGTGCGTAACCCCCTTCAAAACCAACGTTAGTAGAAATACCTTGTTTAGTTAACAAAATTCCCAGCTGATGGTAGATTGCCACACCTGTATATAGCGCTTCATAGAAGGTTGTAGCGCCAATAGGGGCAATCATAAACTCCTGAAAGTCGGTAGAACCAAAGGCGTGCACTCCACCGTTGAGAATATTAAACAGAGGTAACGGTAACAAAAGAGGTTCTTTAGTGCCGAATAATTGTGCAAACCTAGAAAAAACCTGTAAGTTACTTGCATTAGCCGATGCACGCAACACTGCTAACGAGGTAGCAAGTAATGCATTAGCACCTAAGTTCGCTTTATTGTCGGTTGCATCTAGTTCTATCATTTTATTATCTATACTAACCTGATCCATAGCGTCCATGCCTTTTATAGCGGGTGCGATTCTATCAGTTATGTTAGAAACTGCTTTTAGAACACCCTTACCATTCATACGATTAAAGTCGCCATCACGGAGTTCAACTGCTTCGCGTTTGCCTGTACTTGCACCAGACGGCACTGACGATATACCCACCACTCCGTTATTGAGCCTCACTCTAGCGTATATAGTCGGATTACCTCTTGAATCTAGTATTTCTCTTGCGTAAACTTCAGATATCTGTAACACTTGCTATTAGTTCCTTTTTTGTTTTCTATAATAGACAATACTAACTATATAAATTGTATATTATTACAAGCGTAATCTATTTTAACAGTGTAAAGAAATTATGAATATTGCAGTAATGGGTTCAGGTGCAGTTGGTGGATACTTTGGCGGTATGCTATCGTTATCAGGGCATAACGTAACTCTGATAGCTAGAGCTAAAAGGGCAAATACTATTAAGCACAGGTTTACTATTAAAACTGACAAAAGTACTCAAGCGATTCCTATAAACGTAGTAGATTCACCAAATACACTGAATAACGTAGACTTAGTACTGATAGCAGTTAAACTATACGCAAATGCAGAAGTAGCCGAGTTGATTAAACCTATGATAAGGCAAAATACCAGTATACTCACACTACAAAATGGATTAGAGCCGGGGCACCTCTTTTCTAAAACATACGGCGCTGAACGCGTTATAGAGTCTGCCGTCTATATTGAAGCCGAAAAGAGCCCAAACGGAGTAGTACAAAGTGGCAATGCGACTCCGCGTTTAATTGTCGGTTGTAGAAGTAAAAACAGTAAAAGCCAAGACCTCGCAAGAAAATTAGCAACTACCCTACAAACTGAAGGCGTTAACGTTGTATTCTCTCAAGACATAGCATCAGCCCTTTGGATAAAGGTTATAAGCGTCGGGGCTTTTGGTAGTTTAATGGCTGCTTCACGCTCAGCATTATCGGACCTAGTTCGCCATACGGAAGGTGTAGATACCCTCCGAACGATAATGCAAGAAATAGCACTAGTAGCAACTGCAATAGGCGTTAAACTCCCCGCCACAGTGGTGGATGATAAGCTAAACGAAGGGCTTGCAGAGGCTAAAGGTTACCGCTCGTCTATGTTACAGGATCTGCTTATGGGTAAACTTCTTGAACTTGAGTGGTTACTAGGCGCAGTTGTCAGATACGCTAGGCAGTACGGTATTGCTACCCCAGCATCTAATGCCGTGGTTTCTGTACTTATGCCGTTTGCAAAAGGTATTGAATAAGGTTTATTTTTACTCACAAAAAGTATATAATCAATACTATAGTTAGTTTATTTACAAAAAAAGTATTTATGTTCTATAAGCGAGGTAGTATATTATGGGTTTGATGAAAAGAATCAGTAACGTAAAAGGTAAAGGTGGCAATAAAAACAGCTCAGTTCCAGAGTTTACAGTTACTATGCTAGGACCATCTGGATCGGGTAAAACGGTTTATATGCATGCGTTTTCGGAATTGTTTAGGTATGCTAACGTAGGTCTACATAAGATAGAAGGAGTCGGTACTACACTTGAAGAAAAACTAGCCGAAGATGAAAAACTACGTACTATGTCGTGGACTCGTATACTCCAAGATAATCGTGGAAAGCTAGTTATGCCCCAAGGCACTAATGAAAGATTGGAGTGGCAGTTTCAACTAACACATGCAAATCAGCCTCTATGTAGATTCAACTGGATAGACTATAGAGGTGGAGCGATTGAAGAGTTTTCAGATGGGACAGAAGATGCAAAATACCTCATGCAACTGTTAGCAAGAAGTGATGCTATAATAATGTTCATTGATGCTATACCTCTTTTTTACTATGAAGATCAGGCTAACAGACTACGCTGGTCGGGTGCGGATACTCTTATTGGAATAATTAACTCCTACTCAACTTTTCAGAACAGCCCTGAGTATCTAAACTTCCTTTTAGATAGCACTAAGGAGCGCCACTTGGCTATCTCGGTGGTTGTCTCTAAGTGCGACTCCGACTTGATTAGCGACCAAGTAAGGCAAGTAGACTTTGTTCAACGTAACGTCTCATCGCGCAGACCGTACGCAGGGGTGGTAACTAGATTCTTACAAGACTGTAATGAAATGATACAAGTCCTAAGTAATAACATATCCGTTAAACTTGCTACTGGTGTCAGTGTGAATTGGTATCCAGCTATAATTCCAGTAGGTGCGTTCGGCGAAGGTTACGTTAAAACTACCATAGAAGGTGAAGACGATCAAATGTACGAACCTGATGATACAGCGCAAGTGCTTCCTGGGAATTCACTTAAGCGTTACTTTCATCCTTTCAATCCGCCTACTGTAGTATCGGAGTTTTCACCACCTTCTAGTAAAGAATTTTATCCTAAGCCTGCTAACGCTGCATCACCGCTTTTATGGGTACTTGATAAACTCTTGCAGTCCGAAAGGCGGAAAGGGCTGTTCAAAAAACAGGGTAGTTTCCAAAGATTTGCTAACTGGGTATCTAGCACAGTATCAGGTGATTCCGAAATAGAAATAGAAGCAGATAAGCAAACCAATAGTATCAGTACGCGTTCTGTAGTTGAGTCTGCGGTGATATTCCCGGTTCAAGAGTTTACACGATAGTATATGGAGTAATTTATGGGTATATTTAGGAGAGGTAATTCTAAAAATACAGTTGAGGAAGGAGCAATACCTGAGTTTACAATCACTATGCTCGGAGGTTCAGGCTCGGGCAAGACGGTTTATATGCACGCCTTCTCTGAACTTTTTCGGCATGGATATGTAGGCTTGCATAAGATAGAAGGTGTCGGTGAAACTTTTGAAGAAAAAGTAGCAGAAGATGAAAAACTCCGCAGTATGTCATGGACGCAGATATTAGAAGATAACACAGGTAAACTGGTTATGCCAGAAGGTACAGTAGAAAGAATGGATTGGCAGTTTGAACTGACTCATGAGAATCAGCCCGTGTGTAAGTTCAACTGGGTAGACTACCGAGGAGGCGCTATAGAAGAGTTTAAATACGGCTCTGACGAAGCAAATCACCTCATGGCTCTACTTGCTAGAAGCGATGGGATAATTATGTTTATTGACGCAATACCTCTTTTTTACTATGAGGATCAAGTCGCTAGACGCCGATGGGCAGGCGCCAACATACTCAACGGAATTATTAACTCTTACGCCACGTTTCAAAATAGTCCTCAGTACCTTAAGTTTGTAGTCGGTGAACCAAAAGAACGCCACTTAGCTATTTCAATTGTGGTATCTAAGTGCGACTCTGACCTAATTGATGATAAAGTAAGGTTATCTGACTCGGGGCACAGAAACCCAGTACCACGAAAACCCTACGCTGGTATAGTAAACAGGGTGCTAGAAGATTGTAAAAGTATGCTACAAGCACTTACGCATAACTCATCAGTTGAGCTCTCTACAGGCTTGAAGATAAATTGGTATCCTGCTGTAGTACCAGTAGGTGCATTTGGCGAAGGTTACATCAAAACCACTGTAGAAGGCGAAGAAGGTGAACACATCTATAAACCCTCAGGTTACGAAACCCACAGAGGAAATGCAAGAGGCATTTACTTTAAACCGTTCAATCCACCTACGATAAACCCCGAATTTACACCCCCCTCACCTAGCGAAGTTTATCCACGACCTTCAAACGTTGCTTCACCGCTTCTTTGGGTACTAGACAAATTACTACAATCGGAACGTAGAAGAGGGCTCTTCAAAAAACAGAGCAATCTCCAAAGGTTTGCCAATTGGGTATCCAATACATCATCTGGCAAAGCTGATATAAGGATAGAAGCGGAGCAACAAGCCAATAACCCAAGCACACGCCCGGTAGTTGAATCGGCGGCTATATTTCCAGTTAAGGACTTGATGAAATGATATATCAACAGTTAATGTATTCCAGATCTAAAACAAAGGATTACCGTTGGATGATAGCACCATCTAGTATACTCAGTGAGAATAATCTAACAATTTTAGTGCGTTTGTACTCTCACTGGCGTGATGCATCGTATAAACGTAATATATTTAAAGAGTTCCCCGTACTTGCAGGCATTAGATTTGAGGATACGTCTACATACTGTGTAGTAACGTTCGCAGAAACTCAACACCGTGATATACACGCCCGCCCAATACACAGCCTGTACGGAATATGTATAGATACTACCTTTCCCGAAGGTCATCAAGGTGTTATTATGGAGTTTATTCGTAACCCTCAACAAGCAGACCCATGGCACAATATAGACTACACAGGGGCGGACACTTTACAAAGAGGAGTTATGGAACTTGAGTCGGAAGAATCTATAAACCAAGACTCTCATACTTGGAATAAAGATCGCACAACATCATATAAACCTCATATTGCATATACAGAGTCGGGCTACAATTCACTTATTGCTACGCTTGAGCATGCTGGTGATGAAGTTTTTAAAACAAATTTCGTCTTTGGCGGTGCACCTATTATGGATATAGATGAACAGCACTTTAATTTTGATATATTTGTACCACTATACAACTACCAAAAAATCGCTTGTAACATTGACATAAGAGAACAAAAAAGTTGGCGGTCGTTCGCACTCAAGACTTTTTATATCTATGCTCATAGAAGCGGTGATAACACCACAAAATTACACGAGGAAAAATTCACAATTCCGTTTAACGAAGTTTCTAAAAGTAAGCAAGAACTACTTGAGCACCCAAAGGCAAAGGAGGCTCGCAGTGTTGTTGTGGCAAAATTGTTAAAAGAAGGTTGGTATGAAACCAAAGAACTTTATAAGCTACAAAAACTCGGGCGTTAGGATTGAATCACCAAATTCACTGACTATTTTAGCTACTTCGTATATATAGTCTACTTCAAATTGCGGTACTACATCGCAAGAGATGCCTTCTAAGCGGTTTACTAAAACTGTAGTTATACCTGCTTGGTTAGCACCATAAACGTCAGCATGGGGGTTATCTCCGATATGTATACAGTGCGAGGGTTTAACTTGCATTTGTGATAGTGCAATATCAAATATTCTCTTGCTTGGCTTTGAACACTCTACATGGTTAGAAAGCACAAGAGAGTCTACTAGATTTAACAAATTCACTCTGTCTAGCCAAACTCGGTAAGCGAATTCAGAAGTTAGCCCTGTGTTGGAAATTATACCGATAGTAAACCCATAAGATTTAACAGTTTCTACAGTTTTTAAAGCCCCTTTTATCAAAAGCGGTGGGTTGTTTAAAAAGACGGTATCAATCGCCTTGCACATCTCTTTTAAACCTTGTTCGCCCAATGTGTGTAGACTTGTGCTGCTAATTAGCGTTACTATCTGCTTCATGCGTTTGTAAAAACCGATATCTTTACCTGATAAGTGGTCGTTTGCTATGAGGTTCTGGGTTTTTTGTAGGCTTGCACTTATTTTATCACTTGAGGTACTGATACCGTACTGCTGAAATACCTCACCCATTTTTTTTATGCGCTGTTGGTGGCGTATAGGAGAGTGTGAATCACCGCTGGGCTCGGATATTAGTGTGCGCCATAGGTCAAATGTTGCTCCTAGACGTAAAGATCGTTTCGCTAACATAGTCAGTAGAATTAGTAATTAATGGGATCTATATACTGGGGGACTGATTAGGTCTTCTACCTTGTGCATTGCTTAAAAGAGCTGTCATGCTCCTATGATATCACATCCTAAGAAATTTCTATTAGCTTTTTTACACGCTTCCAATACCGAAAAACTACCACTTGCAGGGTCAATAACTATATCGGCTTCATTTGTAACCGCCTGAATAAGCACTTTTTGAAGGTTGATGGGTTTATTGTGTGCATGGGTTCTTTCTATTTTTTCATCCCATACATCTTTAATACTATGATCAGTCCATACTCCCTTTGATCTTTTTGGTGCTTTTTGTATTACATATAAATATTCACTTGTTCTTCTTGTTCTATATCCCATACCCATTCTTAATTTATTCCATGTAATTAAATCAACTATTTCTAAATTAGTTCCACTTAACCATTCACTAATACCATTACATAAAATAAACTTATCTACCCATAAAAAGAAATGTCCACTAGGATGTAATACTCTATTTATTTCTTTTATAAACTTACCTATTGTTTTATCAGTCATTTGAGGAAGACCTGCCCTTGCCTTTTGTCGATCTCCTTCGTTTCCGTACCCTTGTTTATCTAATATCCCTCTATACTGAGGGTCAAAAAATACTAATGGAAATGTATTACTATCTAACTGACAAAGTAGCTTTAACCCATCCATTTTAATTTTTGTGTTTAATTCCAATCCAGCAGGAAGTTTTATTTTACCTTGTTTTATCGTCCTTTGCTTAGAATATACATTGTTGGGTGTGGATGTTGCAACATTACCATTACCTACTATGTTCATCAAAACCTAGCCCTATCGGTTCTATTATCGCATTGTTTTTACTCATCTTAAGATCCTGATATGTTAATCTTTTGCCACTTGCATTCTCACAAGCATACTCTATAAAATCTTTTGTTATACTTGCTTCATTTGCAAATTCATTGTATATAGCTACCTAATTAGTATTTAACAAGACTTATAACATGTTGTGATTGTAGATTTTGCCTTCCTTTTAGATCGGTCAGTTCTACCAAAAACACATCGGCGATGGGTTTAGCGCCTGCTTTTTCTACGAGAATCTCCCCTGCTCTTGCAGTTCCGCCAGTGGCGAGTAGATCGTCAATAATGGCAACACGAAGACCGGGTGATAGCACTTTTTCACCTATTTCTATAGTTGCACTTGCATACTCAAGCTTATACTCTTGCTTGATAACTGGAGGTGGTAGTTTGCCACCTTTACGTAAGAGCACTATAGGTAGATCAAGCCTAATTCCTATAGGTGAACCAAATAAAAAACCACGTGAATCAACAACGCATATACAGTCTATGCTTAGGGCGCTAAGGGTATCAGTAAAATAATTGACAGCATAACGTAGCGCTGGAGGATGCCTAAGTAACGGTGTTATATCCCTAAATACAATGCCTGCACTAGGAAAATCGTTTACCGAACGTATCCAATTTTTTAAATCCATAATTTATATAAACTTGTAAATTTAGACCTCCAAACCACTATTTTATACAAAACGTACTAAGCATTGTTGTAGACTTAATAACAATAACATATAATTGCTTTTTACTATATTCAATTACTATGCATTTTTATTTATATACTTTACCTACTAAAACATGAATTTACATATAAAACATTTGACTAATTGGATAGATTCCCAAGACCTAAAGTTCTATTTAAACATGAATTTATACAATTTTGGCTTGACGGGTGTTATTTTCAGTATAGGTTATGTATTTCTACAAGTTAGGGTTGCGCAGATAATAGATTTAGAAGGGGCACGTATTCTCTTTATTAACATTAAACCTTCTGGCATCTTGGGAGGTATTGGTATCATATCATTAGCGGGGCTATTGACTTCGGCAATAGTTCAGCCCCTTGCAGGTTTTGTGTCTGATAAAATGGGCAGTAGTACACATTCCAGATTGCCGTTTATTATTTTCGGAGGTATTGGTGTTGCTATAACTGTAATGTTCCTACCGATTGTAACGACTTTTATAGGTCTATTGGCTATCTTCGTTATAATACAGATATTTGGAAATCTCTCACAGGGGCCAGCAAACGCATTGGTATTTGATAATGTGGGCGAAGCCAATATAGGGCGAGCGTACGGAATAATGAATATGATCAAGATACTCGGTGCGGGTATATGCGTTATCAGCGCACTTGTGCTAACAGGATTCTATAGTTCACAAAATGGTAATTACTGGTTATGGGTAACCTCTGCCTTATTAGCAACTGTAATTACCACAACAGCAATGTGGACATTTATCAAAATGAGGACTATAAAAAAAACTCCTTACACTGACAATGACTACAGCAGTCTCTATATGGATAGACATCAAACTTCTGCGACGGCGGTAGAGTCAGAAAACACAACCCGTAAAAGAGGGAACTACTTAGCATTCGTACTACCTGTAGCGTTTATGCTCTCTGGCTTTGCAGCAATGGGCAGATATGCACAGCCTTATTTAAGCAATGTTATTAACGTTGAAAATGCACAACACAGTTCTATCCCTGTGATACTCACTACGTTAATATTCGCAGTGCTGGGGACAGTGCCTGCGGGCGTACTCGCGGATAAAGTTGGCAAAGATAAAGTGCTTGTAATCGCAGGATCACTGGGGGCATTAGGAGCTATTCTATTGGCAATTAACACATCGTTATTATTTATCCTACCTATAGCTGTAATTCTTGGAACATCTATTGGTATGCTTATCACTGTTATTTGGACAATTGCAAACAGCATAGTGTCCAAGCAATTTGTTGCTAGAGATTTAAGTCTTATCAATTTGTCATCTATATTGGGTGGTGCATTAGTATATGCGGCAGGACCTATACTAGATGCACTGAACGAATTTAGTGAAGACTTAGGGTATAAAATTTTAGCTATAAGTGTTGCATTAATGTTTATGATTGCAACATTAATAATTTACACATTATATCGCCCTATAATTAATAGTGTGAGAATGCAAAAACAAGTATCGGCAGAATAGTAAAAAAATCAAATAATAGAGAGTGAGATGTATTAAATGGAAGTTTTTCTAGCGAGTCCAAGAGGGTTTTGTGCAGGCGTAGTTTTGGCAGTAAACATAGTTGAACTGGCAATAAAAAAATTCGGTGCACCAGTGTATGTAAAACATCAGATAGTCCATAACCCAAAAGTAGTGTGGGAAGTAGAACAGCTAGGTGCAATAACTGTAGAAGAAGTAGCGGATGTACCTCCGAATTCGGTAGTAATCTTTTCCGCACATGGCTCTCCGCCCTCAGACTACAATAAGGCAAAAGAATTGAACTTAAATGTTATAGATGCTACATGCCCTCTAGTCACAAAAGTCCACAACGAAGCTAAAAGGTATGCCAAAGAAGGTCGTAAAATACTGTTAGTTGGGCACAAAGGGCATCAAGAAGTAATAGGAACAACAGGTCAAACCGAAATGACACTCCTAGATGATAGATACGATACAGAACTACCCAGTTGGAACAGAGATACAAAAATCGCCGTTTTAACTCAAACTACACTCTCGGTAAAAGATACAAAAAATACCGTAGATACAATAAAAAACAAGTACCCGTCAGCAATCGTCCGTAACGACATCTGTTATGCTACCACAAGCCGTCAAGAAGCGGCTACCCAACTCGCTGGCATGGTAGAAGTTGTACTAGTTATAGGGGCAAAGAATAGCTCAAACTGCAATCGCCTAAAAGAGGTAGCCGAATCGTCAGGCGTCAAAGCGTTCTTAATAAACGGTCCTGAAGAGTTAGATATGGACTACCTCAGAAAGGTCAACCGAATTGGCATCACATCAGGTGCCTCAACTCCAGAAAAAGTTGTAACAAGTGTAATAGAAGCGATCAAACCCACAGTCATACACCGCGTAGGCACAGGTGACGAGAACATCACATTCAAAATACCCAAAGAACTACGATAAACTTAATTCTTTTCATTAGTGAAACGCTTTTTACTGATACTAATTACAGCAATGTTATGTTGTACTGTACTGATATTTATACAATGTAGCCATAGCAATAACATAACACCCACTGTTGAACCTACTGTTGTGTTTTATGCTACGTCAACACCGACAGCAGTACCGACATCTTTACCTACATACACACCTATACCGTCAATAACAAACACAGTGGCATTTGTATCTTCACCAGACTGTAACGATATCTCACGCCAACCCTTACCTAAAACAGATGTGCTACTGACAGATAACATTGTATCCGTTAGTATCGTTGCGGAGTTAGCATTGACATCTAAAAACCGACAACAAGGGCTGATGTGCCGAGCTACTCTACCAAATCATACAGGGATGCTATTTGTATTTGATAAACCTTATAAAGGGGGCTTTTGGATGTTCAATACATATATTCCTCTAGATATTTTGTACATATCAGATAACGGCAACGTTATAGGATACGCATCAATGTCTCCTTGCAGACGAAAAGAAAACGAAAGCGATTCAATCTGGTCATCAAGGTGTTCTAAGGAATCGGTAAACTATAGACCTAATGGTGAATATATTGCTGCACTTGAGATACCACAAGGCTGGTTAGACGAACTCGGTTTTGAAATCAGTAATATTAATGTATCTTGGAATTATGAAAATAGTGCCCAAGAATAAAGGATTACAAGATCGAGTACTTCTGATAGTAGTAGACGGTTTAGGTTTTAACCTCAGCAAACAGAACGACATCATCGCAGAGGTTATTATAAATCTTAACAATACACAAAAGAGTACTCTGAGAAGTATTCAAAAGACCGTATACGATACTGTGCATCTTGATAAAATACCATCCCTACTGCATCCAATACACGCGGAAGGCATTCCAATTGGCGCAGACATGCAAGCAGCACTTTATCAGTGTAGCATTGTGGCTCAAGCACAGCAGAGTTTGTTGGATTGTGGTTTATCTACAGTTATAGATAATCTACGTCGCTCTATATCAATTAAACGGAAATACGTCCCTTGGGCAACACACACACCGTTTATTGTATCTTTTAGGAACAAACACTTTACAGTACCGACTTTAGCATCTGGCGAGTGGGTAGGGTTTGATAATTCCGATCCACCATTTCAGGGCAATTCAGAAACTGGGCACCAAAATATCGGTAGTCTGACGATGGTACCTCAGATCTCACGCATAATCAGCAAGTCGGTTAAAGAGGGCACGTTCTTTACTAATAAAGCACTAAACGCAACAATACAGAGTGCACTATCTAATAACAAAAAGGTCGTTTTCTGTTTCATGATTTCAGGCACTACAGGGATAGATGGCGGTGTTCACTCTTGCTGGTTACATCTTGAAGCCTTTCTTGAGTTACTATTCACACGGATTAAAGTTCCTACGTCTAGAGTAGTTATGCAAGCGGTTTTAGACGGTAGAGATAGCGGGGCTAAGTCATCACTACAGATACAAAAAGGCATAGGAGGCTACCTTTATAAACTTAAGTCGTTGCTGAAAAAGTACAATGCTTTGGATTGCCTTGGTTGGGTAATAGGGCGTGGTATAGCAATGGATAGAGATTATAGAGAATATCTGGCAAAGGCAGACTGGAGTCTCTTAACTAAAGTAGAAGGCATCAAAGTAGAAGGCTTTAACGGTTTAGTAGAAACAGTGTCGCAACTACATGAACAGGGTTCAAGCGATCAAAATATTCCACCTATAGCGGTTGCAGATAGTAGTGGCAGCTTTAAGCGTTTAGCAGATGGTGATGCCTTTTTAAACCTAAACTTTAGGTCAGATCGGCAACGGATAAAGGCAGCGACTCTCACAGGTGCTAAGGAGTTCCTACTAGAGCAATCCGCAAAACGCGGGCGACACTGGCAACTTAACTGGATAGCAAAAGACTTCAAAATTCACTACTGTGCTATTGCATCTTGCCACCCTGTATTAGATTCTATGCACAACTTTAACGTTGCCTTCGCAACTAAGCCCGTACCTACTTCAATAGCTACTTTATGGGCAAAAGCAATGCCAGAGTCCCATAAGTATGTACTGGTTTCGGAGAGTGTCAAGTCTTCGCATATGGGCTACTTTTTTAGAGGCTTACGGGCAACGCCTGAAAACAAAGAGTCAGAAATCCGTAAAATAGTGCCATCTATAACATCTGAGCAGATCTCATCTGACTGGGATTTCCACAAGTTTCCTGCTATGCAAATGCATAAAGTAGCAGAACACGTATTGTATTATTTGGAATCACCAAGTAACCGACTGGTTTGCTGTAATCTTGCGTCTAGCGATATGGTAGGGCACTTACTACCAAATCAGTTTGAGGCGGCTGTATCTGCACTAGAAGAAACAGATAAGGCAGTTAAAGCTATGGTTACAAGAGCACTACAAAAAGGTTGGATTGTAGTGCTAACGTCCGATCACGGCAATATAGAAGAGGATACTCCATCTCACAGTTGTAACCCTGTGCTTACAACTATTGCTGACAGTAAAGGCGCACTTGTCGCTGGTGATTATACAAAGTTTGTCGCAAGGCTATTTGACGTCGGCTACACTGTTGCATCACTGCTGGGCATGGAAGAGCAAGCTAAGCTACTTATGGAAGCTAACGAGTTCCCATACGGGTACAAATTCGCGGGTCGCTCAATAGTGAAAGTAAAGAGTTAAAGCTGATACTAATCTACTGAGTTATTGCGTACTGTGTGAGGGTTTAGTTCAAGCCCGAGCCCGAGTTTATCGGGGTGTGGTTTCCACATGCCGTTTTGTGGCATTGGGAAGTCTTTATACCAGAGAAGGTTAGATTCAGTTTCCACTCCGAGCATTTCTACTACCTTAATGTTTGGCGTTGCCATTGCACAGTGCAGATGAATTAGTTGAAAGGCATGCGGTGCTACGGGCAAGTTAAAGGCATGTGCCATTGCTGCTACTTTCATCCACTCTGTTATTCCACCTAGCCTACCGACATCGGGTTGTACAATGTCAGCCCCTTGACGTGATATTAGATCCGCAAAACCGTGCTTTGTATACTCGTGTTCACCTGTTGCAACAGGGATAGGCGTGGATACTGCAACTGCTCTAAGACCGTCAATATCTGTTGGTATAACGGGTTCTTCAAACCAGCCGACGTTGTACTCTTCAAATATGCCTGCCATGCGAATTGCTTGCTTGGCGTAGTATCCGTTGTTAGCGTCAATAAATATTTCTACATCATCGCCGAGTGCTTTACGTACTGCACGCAGACGTTCTACGTCTTCTCTTTCAGATTGCCCGAAATCCTTACCGACTTTCATCTTTACTTTTGTAAAACCTTTTTTAACATAACCATCCTGCTCTGCTATGAGTTGGGGTATATCAAAGTTTGTCCAACCGCCAGAGCCGTAAACTGGCACTTCTGTGTGTGCTGGTCCGAGCAACCTGTATAGAGGTAAACCTAATGCTTTAGCTTTTAGATCCCAGAGTGCAATGTCTACTGCCGATATAGCTTGCATTGAAACACCTTTTATACCCAAGCCACGAACGTACCAAAACATCTTGTACCAAAGCATCTCTATGTTGAAGGGGTCTTGGTCTATGAGTACATCCGAGAGTATATCGTGGATGACTGCACGCGTAGCCGATATGCCAGCTGCGACACCAAGCCCTTCGACCCCGGCGTCGGTGTGTATGTGTACAAAAAGCTGACGCCGAGAGTAAGGACCTTTTGTATTCTTGAACATAGTAGCATCTTGAAAATCAAGAGAGTTGGAATTCTGTAATACTGTAGTTGTAACTTTAGTTATTTTCATATGACACTTCCTTTCTATGGATATGATGCTTTTTATTTATATTATAGATATAAAATAGTAGTGAAAACGTATAAATAGCAACAAATAAGGAGCAATAATAGTATGTCAATTCTGCAACTGACGTTTGTGTGTGAGGTGTGTGGGCGAAGTATAAAACTAAGGTTTACGCCGTCTATTATCCCAAAGTGCCCTTCTTGCGGGGGTATTACCTCTTATAGGCATAGTGATAGCCAACCAACTATGGTCTTCTGTGCGAAGTGCCTCTATGAAGAAGAAGCGTATACACATGCAAGATGTCCACGCTGTAACAGTTCATGGAGGAGTTTTCCTAGAAACGTAACTGAATCTCAAGCTACTAATCCTTACGAGGAAAACGCTATCAGGAAGCAAGGCATATCTGGCGGAACTTTTCAGGATGAGTAAGTTATCAGTGTAAAATAGTGTAACTTTGGGTTATTAAACGCCAATAAACTATTGACATGCTATATAGCATTACTCTACTACTTGCTACTTGTGTGAGTAGAGTATCAATGCCATCAAGCAGAGCCCTGCCCTTGCTGATGCTTGGAAGGTACTAGATACTAATTCAGTGTAACCAAATCGTTATCATAATTTGCTAAAGAAACAACGGGATAGTAAGGACCCTCTGCTTGCGATGGCGTAAGAGGCAATGTGCCTTCACCGATGTCGGTATCTACTACAATCTGCCCATTTGCCATTAGCGTATCTTTATGCTTGAATGGTTGCAACAAGAGCAAGTTACCACTATCACCTACTGCATAGAACATACCTTCCGCTCGGACTTGTGCAATATCTTCTTGAAAGTAGAATTGACTCGTAAGTAAGGTTTTATCTGCCTGCTTCACTTTGAAGTGGATATGGCGAGGTCGTGGTTCATATCGCCCTGGTAGAACTGTTCGGAAGGCGTACCAGCCCTCTTTGTCAGTAGCAGAGGTGCCGTAGAACTGGAATGTTGTATCTCGTCTTGCCGTACTGGGATCGTTAGGATGGTCATATACCCCTGAGGCGTCGGTTTGCCAAATCTCAACCGCTGCGTTATCCACTGGATTACCGTTTACGTCTAACACCTGACCGTATAGTATCAGCAATTTGCGGTTAGTGTCAGTTACTTCCGTAAAAGAGTCAGCTACTGTTGCTACAAAATTAGGTATAGAGTTCGCTTCGGAATCTTGTTCTCGGTATACTGTTCTGCTATCGTCTACTGTGTTTTTTACTTCTGGTTGCATAGGTAGTTCCTCAGTTGATGATACGTTGTTCAAACACGCTACTAGCAAAAGAGCGAAAAGAACACCGCCTAATAATATTTTTATGTTCATTATGTTTATTTGTTATAGTAACAGTTATATTTAGCAATGTGTTGTATTGATGTCAGTTGCTAGAGTTACATCTTTTCAATTTATGTTAACTATTGTAACTGACATTTGGGGCGGATGCCATTTTTGCCCAACTGAATTATATCAGGACGTATAGCCTATAGAATATGTATGAGGTTATGCAACTTTCCCGTGGCATCGCTTATACTTTTTACCGCTACCGCAGTAACATGCCTGATTACGCCCTATCTGCTTACGCTTGACGCTTGTTTTATTAGAACTTATAGAGTTGTTGCGTACATTTGGTCTACCGATAGGAGCTTGCCTATTTGGGTTTACATTAGCAGGGACGTAGTTGAACAAGCGTTGCACAAAGTTAGTTTGTACTCTGTTTAGCATATCGTTAAACATTTCAAATGCGATGCGTTGATACTGCACTAGAGGGTCGCGTTGCCCTACTGCTTGTAACCCTATACCTTCACGAACGCCTTCTACAATAGATAAGTGTTCCACCCATGATTGGTCAATAGTGTTCAGCAGTAAATAGCGTGCCATTTTGTCTATGATGTCTTTGCTAAATTTCTCCTTGCGTTCTGTATAGAGCCCTTGTGCATATTCTACGAGTTTATCTTGGATATCTTTCAGTTCATGAGTAGTGTTGTCTTGGATTTGTGATATTTGTGTAAAAGTGTGGAATATCCGTCCGAGGTCTTGACGCATTAAAGGGAGGTTCCACTGTTCTCTTCTGCCTTGAATTGTCTGTTGGCAGATAGTAGTTATTTCCTTTTGGACGTAGTCAAGTGCAAGTTTTTGGACATCTTCGGCTTCTTGTATTTTTTTTCGTAGACTATATACGGTTTTGCGTTGGACGTTCAGGATATCGTCGTATTTCACAAGATTTTGTCGTATTTCAAAGTTATATGATTCTACTTTTACTTGTGTGCTTTCTATAGCTTTTGATAGCATGTTGTTTTCTATCGGGTCGTCGTTGTTCCAATTTAACATTCTCATGACACTTTTTATGCGGTCTGCGCCGAATCTGCGTACGATCTCATCTTCTGCTGATATAAAGAAGAGCGTATTGCCGGGGTCTCCTTGTCTGGCTGCCCTTCCTCGTAGTTGGTTATCTATACGCCTTGAGTCGTGGAGTTCTGTTCCGATAACAAATAGTCCTTGATTATTTGTTACCTCTTCGTGGTCAGCTTGCCACTGCTCTTCACTTATACCGAGTGCTTGCGGGTTACCGCCGAGTATTATGTCAGTGCCTCGTCCTGCCATACTAGTAGATACTGTTACTGCACCGGGTCTACCTGCTTGGGCAATTATGGCAGCCTCTTGCTCATGGTGTTTTGCGTTGAGAATTTGAACGGGGATCCGTTTTTTACGTAGCATATTGCTCAGATTCTCGGATTTATCTATAGAGTTAGTGCCTATTAATACAGGCACACGTTTGTTATGTAGTTCTATAACGTACTGTTGTACAGCACGCCACTTTGCTTCCTCAGTAAGATATATCTTGCTAGGTAGATCTTTTCGGATATCTGGTTTATTAGTTGGTATCTGTACTATACCTAGTTTATATATCCTATCAAATTCCTCTGACTCGGTAGCTGCTGTACCTGTCATCCCTGCGAGTTTATTATAAGAGCGAAAGAGATTTTGTATAGTGATTGTTGCGTAAGTTTTAGTCTCTTTTCTTATAGATATGCCTTCTTTTGCTTCTAGTGCCTGATGCATACCGTGCCCTAGTCTTCTACCTTGCATGAGTCTACCTGTGAATTCATCTACGAGGAGAATTTCGCCATCTTTAACTACATACTCAACGTCACGATTGTATATAACTGCAGCGCGTAAAGCGTTTTCAATGAAGTGAGATGTGGAAACGTTATCAGGGGCGTAGAGGTTATCTATATTGAGTATTTGTTCTAGCCTTTCCACCCCTTCTTCTGTGATGATAACATTACGGCGTTTTTTATCTATTTCAAAGTCTATATCTTCTTCTAATTGTTTTGCAATATGTGCGTACTTGGCGTATTCAGTAGTAGATGTATCTGATTCGCCACTGATTATAAGAGGTGTGCGTGCTTCGTCAATGAGAACGTTATCTACTTCATCAACTATGCCAAATGCTGTGGATATATCCTTTTTGCACACTCTGTTTTCTAACACGGGTGTAATGTTATCGCGTAAGTAGTCAAAGCCGAATTCCTGATTAGTGCCGTATATTATGTCGCACTGATAGGCTTGTTTTTTATCGCAAGGATGCATATTTTCGCCAGCAATGCCTATAAACGAGGTTGATGCGTCATTGGTTACTATGTCTTTACCGTTTTTAGTAGCGTTACTGTTATAACTATAGGGCTGATACATAAGTGACCCTGCGCTTTGCATACAAGACACTGATAAACCTAATTGTTCGTAAACCGCCCCCATCCATGAGGCATCTCTGCGTGCGAGGTAGTCGTTAACTGTTATGATGTGAACAGGATTGCCACTAAGTGCATTTAGGTATGCTGGTAGTGTTGCTACTAAGGTTTTGCCTTCGCCTGTTCTCATTTCTGCTATCTGCCCCTGATGTAGCACTATACCACCGATTATCTGCACATCGTAGTGCCGCATGCCGATAGTACGTTTTGCCGATTCGCGTACAGCAGCAAACGCTTCGGGCAAAATGTCATCTAGTTCTTCGCCATCACTTATACGAGATTTCAGCGTAATTGTGTAATCTTTCAGTTGCTGGTTGGTAAGAGATACAAACTCTTCTTCAAGTTCGTTTACTTCATCTACAGTAAGTTGTAACTTATCCAGTATACGTTTGTTGGGGTTACCAATTATTTTTGATAAAAGACGGTTGAACATACGCTAATTAGTGAATAGTGCCCCTACAGAGCGACCTTCATTTATGCGTATAATCGCTTCCCCTAGTAGTGGTGCTATAGTTATTATTTTCAGTTTGGGGTGCATCTTATCCTTATGAATGGGTAAAGTATCTGTTACTATTATCTCGCGGATGGTTTCAACCGATATCAGTTTGTTAAGTGCGTCATTGGATAGTACGGGGTGGGTAGCACATACTATAAGTTCTAGTGCACCTTGCGCATGGAGAATATTTGCGGCTGCTAGCATAGTGCCTCCCCCATTTATTTCATCATCAAACAGGATAGCACGTTTACCTTTTACGTTACCGATAATATTTAGGCTTTCTACTGAGTCTTGGTTGCCAATTCTGCGTTTTTCTATGATAGCCAGCGGGGCGTCTAGTCTAATTGCGAAGTCTCTTGCTTTTTTAGATATACCTATATCTGTGGCTACTACTACAAAGTTTGACAGCGGGTTTTTTAAAAAATGTTCTACCATAAGCGGCATAGAGGTAAGCTCATCCACAGGGAAGGAGAAGAAACCCTGTACCTGCCCAGCGTGCAGTTCAACTAATAACGCCCGTTTTGCACCTGCTGTACTGATAAGGTCAGCTATCAGCCTTGCAGTTATCGGTACTCGTGGTTGATCTTTTTTATCAGTACGTGCGTATGAATAGTAAGGTATAACAGCAGTTATACGCCCTGCAGATGCACGTTTAGCTGCATCTATCATAATAAGCATTTCCATAATATGGTCGTTTACAGGCTCAACAGCAGGTTGGATTATAAATACGTCTCGTTCTCTTACGTTTTCAAGTATACGAACAAATGTATTATCGTTACTAAACTTAAACACATCGGCTCGCCCTAGTGGTATGCGCAGGTAATTGCATATACGCTGAGCAAGTTCTGGATGGGCGTTACCCGTTAATACTATTGGCGATGTATTTAGTTTAACGTTAATTATTTAGGCTACACTCTAATCCTATGATTATAAATACCGATATTTAGAACACTATACATAATTATATACAGTTTATACAATAATGTACAATAGTTAAGAGTGTATAAAAATTTAAATGTATATAAAATCAGTTACATTTTAGCCTCTGTAGCTCAGTTGGATAGAGCACCGGCCTCCGAAGCCGGGTGCGTGAGTTCGAATCTCGCCTGGGGCACCAATTTTTGCAAGCGAAGGTAAAGGTGCAGTTCAAATTATTTACTAACACACCCTCACCACCTATTATTGAAACTTCTCTGGACGCACAGGTATTTGTCAGTGCAATTGTTGAACAAATCAAACTGATAAGGTCGGAAGATCCGCTAGAACGTATTACTGTAGTAGTACCCTTTGCTAGTAGATACTATTCATCGGGTATGTATATGAAAAACAGAGTTACTGATGAGCTTGAAAATGGACTCTTTAACGTTGAATTCTTTGGATTAAGAGATATCTCTAAACAACTAGGCTTGGCATATATGCATAGGATTGCCAAAATAGCTTTGGATAAAATTGAAGATATAGAACTGGTCAGGCAATCTTGTTATACCCATGGGTGGAAACGCAGCAACTATAGAAAATTATACGACTTTTTTATGGAACTGGAAAAGTTAAATCCAAAAGATTTAGCAAGGATACTAGAACAAGAATCAGATAACCAAAGAATAACTCATTTTTTAAGTTATACACGTCTTAAAAACGAACAATCCTCTAGGTTTACCGTTCAAGATCGGGAACAAGCAGCAGCGAAAATGGCTGAAAATCCCAAGATTCTAAAATCAGAATTAGGTTACATAATAACGTTGGTAATTTCAAACCCGACTTATAGCCATGCCAGTAACACTGTGTATAAATCTTTGATGCAACACAGTAAGGCAATTATTGTTACAACAGATAACGTATCTCCCCCGCTGATACTTTTACCAGAGAACTGTAAAGTATCTAAGTTTGGTATAAAGACACTCAGACCACAAACTAAACTATTTGCTGCTGTATCCCGCTCGGATGAAGTAAGATCGGTTATAAGGAGTATATTTAGCCTTGTAAAAAGTAATATACGTCCAGATCAAATAGCAGTATTATACGAAGACACGACATACACACAACAGATATGCGATGAGTTGGACGCTGTCGGAATTCCATATAATGCCCCTGCCATTTCAAAACTAATTGCCCACCCCATAGGGCGTTTTGTAGAAACCCTCATAACAATGGCAGAAACAAACCTCTCTAAGAGCAGTTTTATTAAGTGGTTATCTACTGCACCTGTTTATATAGATCCTACTGCATATACGATTTCATCTGTACCCGCTATTTGTAGGTTGATAGTGCATGAACTAATCCCCAGCGATGAAACCACAGATGAACATTGGGAAAACAGGCTAGCAAGTAGTGAAAGTGCAGTTATCGGTTTTATAAGTGAGTTACGAAAATCACTGAAAACTAAACCCAGCAGTTACAAAGAATTCGCAGAATGGTTACGTAGTATGTGCATTAAGTACCTACCTGTAGAAATACGCGACAAGAAAACTAATGCATCAGACAAGTTCTCTGATCTGTTAGATAGTTTTACAAGAATAAACTCCTCAACTGATATATCTCTTACACAGTTCAAGGACACCTTGCTAGACGAAATAGAAAACTGGGATATTGCTGCTGATAACTCAAACAGAAATGGTGTATTTGTATCACATTATAGAAACGCTGTAGGTTGTATCTTTGAAGCGGTTCACATTCTAGGCATGACCGATAGTGTATTCCCTAGTATATCTGCACAGAGTCGCAACATTTTGCATAAGTGGATTAAAAAAACCCGTAATATAGCACTGCTAGACCGCGATGCAGAGCAAATCTTACAACAAAGAGTTAGTTTCTACACTGCGTTACAAAGTGCCCCGAACCGCTTTTTATACTGGAATCTATCACCGTCAGAGGGCGGATCACACGATATGCCACCATCAGTTTGGTTTATCAAAGAAGCACAAAATGTATCTAAAACAGACTCAAATATTACAGTAGAAGATATGTTAAATTTCCGTCATCCTGTAAATCTTATAGATAACTACCTAAAAACTGACGAATTTAGCTCCTGCAGCGATGTTTGGGATCTGGATATAACACTTGCCTTAAATGGACCTAGAGATGATAAATACACGCATAAAGTAAAACAGCAACTGACGAGAGACTTCTCTTGCGTTAAACACGCTATTCGTCTTCTAGAATCGCGTAGAATGGACAGAATAACAGAATTTGACGGGCGTCTAAGTAGTAAATCCAAACTGCTGAATCTGCTAAAATCCCGTCCACTTTCGGCAACAGCGCTGGAAAAGTACGCAAAATGTCCTATGAAATACTTTTTTGAGTATGTACTGTCTATACCAAGATGCGACAAAGATCCGCTACAGACAACAGTATCTCCGCTTGAATTTGGCACTTTAGTACACCGCATATTAAAAGAGTTTGTAACCGATAGAGATACTAGTGCGGATGAAAATACACAAATACAAGCACTATCTGCAATAGTAGATGCCAATATAGAACAAGAATCTAAAAATGGTCAGATATGGGATGTTGAAAAACCACGAATTATGCATTCTCTGCATAACTGGTTGAGTAAAGATATTGAACACTTAAAACAAGGTTGGATACCCTCTGAAACAGAATTTGATATCAGGACAGACCTAAAAATAGGTGATACGACCGTTACATTAAGAGGTGTTATAGATAGGTTAGATAAGTCAGCAACAGGTAAATACTTCGTTATTGACTACAAAACAGGTTTATCTAAAATCAAAAACGGGGATCTGAGTACAGGTGAAACGATACAGGTAGCACTTTATATGTACGCTATTTCAGGTTTATGGAATGTAAATCCTAGTGAATTAGAAGGTGCTTACTGGTTTATCTTATCTGATAGTAAAACAAGTAATTTTTCACTTGTAGAATCACAAGAGGATTTAAAGAATATCGTAACAACCATCTATAACGTAATATTAGGTGGTATGTTCCCCGCCCGTGCCAATGATAGCTGTAGAGTGTGTGATTTTAAAAGAATATGCCCGCCTTCTGAATATATTCGCCAAAGTATATGGAAACGCAAGATGTCCGATATAGATATACAGCAGTACGTTATTATGAAAGAAAAAGGTAATTCTTCGTGATACATAGTAAGCAAAGTATACATCAGTCATTAAACATTCTCGGTGAAGACATTTACATAGAAGCATCTGCAGGCACTGGGAAAACTAGCTCATTGGTGTCTCGTGTTTGTCACCTTATAGAAAAAGGCACTAAGATATCGGAAATAGCGGTAATTACATTTACGCGTGCTGCTGCAAGTGAACTCCGCTACCGTATACGAGAAAAATTGAAGGATATGGAGCAAAATCACAGCCTAAAGTCAGATAAAGACGTTTATATAAATACAATCAATGAGTTACATCATGCACCTATACAAACTATAGATAGCTTTGCATTATCTATATTATCCGAGATACCTGATATAGAAATTGCATACTCACTTGATCCGCTCATAGATGAAGAAAAACTCTTTGATAGTAACAGATGGAATAGCTGGATTAAAAGTAAGCATCTATCAGAACTGACAAAAAAGTGCTTTAGCGAAGGGGTTAGCAATCCGTATAAAATATTTAGGTCAATTATTACACAGTTCCACCGCAACTACGACCTAATTGAAAGTGAAACGTTTGAATACAGTAAAGAATTTGAATTACAACAACAACAAAAAGAAATATCTAATATAGCAAAAATAGTCCACGATCTAAAAACAGTA
Source organism: Dehalococcoidia bacterium (assembly GCA_964274945.1). GTDB lineage: Bacteria > Chloroflexota > Dehalococcoidia > Lucifugimonadales > Lucifugimonadaceae > CAXXBX01. Next base: position 619,285 of record CAXXBX010000034.1, read on the forward strand.
GCACGGAATTGTACTAACCCAGATACTGATAAATTGTATAAGTGTTTAACTGATTTGTTCAGCCAAGTAGCAAAAATTAAAACACCCGATGATTATTTACTCTTAGACGTAAAAACAAACAAACGACTGGGAATCAAAGCCAATTGGCGCAATGGAGAACAAGATAAACAAGATATTATAAGTAACACAACAACATTAAATACTTGTGTTGACAATATAAAAACATCTTGTAGACAAAAATTTCTTCTGCTGATTCTTCAGTGTATAAGGCAGTACGTTTTAGATTACGCAGCAGAGCGCAAAACCTCAGGAACACCCAATTTTAGAGATACTCTAGTATGGTGTAGAGATATACTCAAGAAACCAGAGTATACAGAGTATTTTCAAAATAAGTATAAAAATATACTAGTAGATGAATTTCAGGATACAGACCCGTTACAGATAGAAATTATAGAACTTATTACTAATAAGCGTAAAGGAGCACTGTTCCTTGTAGGTGACCCCAAGCAGTCCATATACAGATTTAGAGGTGCTGACATATCGGCAGTGCACAGGACTAAAAAGAAATTTACAAATACAATTGTTCTTGAAAATAATTATCGTTCAAGACCTGAAATTATTAATTGGATAAACGAGGTATTTGAAAAAGCTATGACGCAACGTAAAGTGTCTGAATATGAATACTTGCAAGCGAATTATAGTAGTTTAAAACCCACTGTGCAATCTAGAGATAAAGTCACATACATACAATTAGGTACCGCATCGGATAAACAGGTTCTCTACAGTGAATTAGTAAAACTCATCTTATGGCTTGGTAATGGTGGTTGCATGGTAAGAGAAAAACTCCCACACCAGGGTGAGCAATTGCGTGCCTCTACATATAAGGATATATGTGTGTTGTTCAGAGACCGCAATTTAGTAGAACATTACCTAGAAGACAGTCTAATAGACCACAAAGTACCCTACTTTTTTGAAGGTAACCAGAACATCTATGCACGCGGATGGATATATGATATTATAAATACGCTTACTTGTATAGCAGACCCCACAAATGCCGTAGCCGTAGTTGCTGCTCTTCGTTCGCAAATATTTGGTATCAGTGATGAAGAAATTTTTAAGTGGCACAACGCAGGTAATAGTTACAATTACACCGACACGCAGAGTAATAGTCAGGAATATGGTAACATCTCTAACGCCTTTGCAGATTTGCAATTATTTTACACACAAAAGCATACTGTAACAGTTGCAAGCCTTATTAATACAATAGTTCGTAAACGTCATATTAGGGAAACTATAGCACTTTATCACCCCAGACCTAGGGCTTACACGTATTTACGTCTTATTGATACACTTATAGAACAAGCACAAATGCTACAACAAAGATACAATTTCACAATATCGGAATTCCTGCAGTATATACAGGGAACACAAGAGCCTAACGTAACAGTAAGAACAGCGGAAAAGAACACTGTAAAGTGTATGACTATTCATAACTCTAAGGGACGCGAGTTCCCAATTGTGATTTTAATTCTACAAAGTAAAACAAGAAATAATACACGCCAATCTACAGATGTAATCTTTACGAAAACGCTTTATAAAAATCGTACAGAAGCTAAATTGTCTAAGAATATATACACCAGAGGCTTTGAAAACGCTAGCAAATCGGATAAGAAAGCTGCAGAAGAAGAGGACATCAGGTTAGATTATGTAGCCGTAACCCGAGCAAGAGATCACTTATTTATCGGCACGATCCCCGCGGATGCTAAAAATAGCAAAAAGACTTACAAAATAATATCTGAAGTAACTAAATCAAGCTGGAACGTCAACGATTCTAACGCGATGCTAACAGATGCAACAATCGTAAATACACCCATACGCGAGGTATCACCAGATAGAAGCCAGTGGAAGAAAATAACAGATGAAACCATTCAAAAGGCTAAAGTATCTCTAATCGCATCGCCTAGCGACATGGTTCAAAATAGTCAGTATAACAGTAGTAAACCTTATAAAAACAATGCGAGTGCAAACAGCAATGGCGCCAAAATTGGAACATTAGTACACGCGATACTTAAAGATTCTATTGGCAAATCAGATACTGACATAAATGCCATTGTAATCGCTAAAGCAAATGAAATTGGTATTAGTATCAGTGATGCTGGATACTCAAGAGCCTTAGAACTCTCAAAAGCGATACTCAAAACAGATACAGTAAAACGAGCTTCTTCTTTGCGTTTTTGGACTGAGTCGTCAGTAAGTGCACATATAACCTCTAAACAACACTTATCACCGATATATATATCGGGTACAATAGACCTTGTAATAGAAAATCAAGATAAAACTCTTACAGTAGTAGACTACAAGACCGATGCGCTCCGAGGCTTTGACATAGCAACTAAGGCAGAGCATTATGAACTGCAAATAGGGGCATATGCTTATGCGTTAAAAGTGTCTACTGGTTTAGAGGTATCACAAGCAATACTGATATTTGGGGAAGCTGCTCTGCAATCTCGACCATGCGAATATAAAATAGAAAACTTAGAAGCATTATATTCTAAAGTAAGGGGTTATGATATGCGGTCTCTTAATAATAGCAGTGGTATAGTGCTTTAAAAAAGTGTAAAATTTAGTGAGTGGAGTTTTATATAATTCGCGTTTGGGTTATAAGGATTATAATGAAAGGTAATTAGGATTTGTGAAAGTTAACATGGCAGATGGTGAATCGTTTGAGAGTATGTTTCGGCGTTTTACTAAATTGGTTTCTCAAGAGACAATAATACTAGAAATACGTAAACGGCAGTATTTTGAACCTCCGACGAATATACGCAAAAGAAATGCAGCGGTTAAGTACCGCAAATCCGTTAAATCAACCCAGAGAAATCGCTAAATTATGCACGTTGGGATCGTGGTTTTCCCTGGCACTTGGAGTGATGATGACACAAGGCACGCTCTTACAAGAATAGGATGCACCTCCGGGTATGTATGGCATGAAAGCACTGAAACACTATCAAATTTTGACCTTATAATTCTACCGGGTGGCTTTTCGTACGGCGACTATCTAAGACCGGGAGCAATTGCTAAATTCTCACCCGTGATGCAAAACCTGAAAATATTTATAGATAACGGCGGATTCGTAATAGGTATATGCAACGGCTTCCAAATTCTATGTGAAGCGGGGCTACTACCGGGTTGCCTCACTCGTAACCAACACATGCGATTCATATGTCGGTTTACTAACTTAAAGATTGAAAATAGTCAAACACCTTTTACATTAGCAACACAAAAAGGCAATATACTGAACATACCTATATCTCATTCCGACGGGAACTATCAAGTAGATCAAGCAACACTCCATCAGCTACAACAGCAAAACAGAATAGTTATGCGATACTCATCACCTACAGGAGATACAACAAGTAATTACAACCCCAACGGGTCTGTGGATAATATAGCTGCTATAATCAGTGAAGAAGGTAACGTCTTGGGCATGATGCCACACCCAGAACGAGCATGTGAGGATATATTAAGTAGTAGTGATGGTAACATAGTATTTGCATCAGTGAAGAAGAGTATCTAGCAGTTATACAATAAAGCATAATAATTTTATGAAAATAACACAGGAACTACTGAATGAAATCGCTATCTCGTGGGATGAGTATACGTCAATAGTTAAAAACTTAAAAAGAGAGCCGAACTTACTTGAACTCGGTATGTTCGGAGCGTTATGGAGTGAACACTGCGGATATAAGCATACAAAGCCACTTATAAACATGTTTACCAATAACAGAAATTCAGATAGCATAGGCGCTGTAAAATTAGATAACCGCACTTACCTAACACTTAAAATTGAATCTCATAACCACCCTTCGGCGGTAGACCCTTATCAAGGTGCGGCAACTGGTGTGGGCGGTATCGTACGCGATATACTCGCTACAGGTGCAAGACCTATTGCTCTACTGAATTCTCTAAGATTCGGCAATCCCTTAGAAGGTAAACAGATACGTCTGTTAGATGGCGTGGTATCAGGCATTGCTGACTACGGTAACAGTATAGGTGTGCCAAATGTTGGCGGTGAAATACACTTTGACACATTTTATAACGACAATCCACTAGTTAACGTCATGTGCCTTGGTATTGTATATGACACCAATCTACTGAAACCTTTTGCTAGTGCGCCGGGCGACATACTGATAATTGCAGGTGCAAGGACAGGAAAAGACGGCATACACGGCGCCTCAGGATTGGCATCAAATACGTTTCAAGATAGTCAAAATGGCGAACGCTCAGCAATACAGATAGGTGATCCGTTTTTTGAGAAATGTCTTATAGAGGCTTGCTTAGAAGTTACAAGAATTGCTAACGTAATTGGAATGCAAGATTGTGGTGCAGGCGGAATAACCTCCGCAGCCGTTGAGATGGCAGCAAACTCTGATATGGGTATACAAATAAACGTAAACGATGTACCCAAGAGAGATGTCCTTGACGCATACCAAACAATGCTATCAGAATCACAAGAGCGAATACTTATATCTGCTAAACCAAGTGCAAAAGAGTCAGTGTTATCCGTTTTTAAAAAATGGAGACTCTACGCTAGCGTCATAGGCAAGTTTACTAATGGGAATACCGTAACAGTTATAGAAAACGGTAAACAGATATGTGATGTTCCAGCAACGTTATTGACAAATCCACCTAAGTACGAGTTTAACCCAGATACCCCGGAGATATTATCAATAAATAAATCCATTAGACCGCTATTGCACCGCAAAGAGCGAAATAGAACTCCGAAAGAACTTGTATTAGAGTTGCTATCATCGCCCAATGTAGCTTCAAAACGTTCAATATATCAGCAGTACGACCATATGGTTCAAAATAATACGGTTATTCCGCCTATGGGTGATGCTGCTGTACTTCGTATAAAAACATCGCCTAAGGGAATAGCAGTTGCAACCGATGGCAACGGCTACTTCTGTCAACTTGATCCACGTATAGGTGCTTCTATGGCAGTTGCTGAAGCAAGCCGAAACGTATCGGTTACAGGTGCAAAACCAATTGCACTCACAGACGGTTTAAACTTCGGCAATCCGCAAAGAGAGGAAATCAAATATCAGTTATACCAAACTGCGCTCGGTATACGAGATGCTTCTCTAACCTTGGACATACCTGTAGTTAGTGGAAACGCCAGCCTGTATAATGAAACCAACCAAACATCTATAATACCAACTCCTATAATCGGTTGTGTAGGTTTATTGCAAGACGTAACAAAGTGTGTAAACATAGGCTTCTGTAAAGAAAACAACACTATTTTACTTATAGGTTCTCCAACTGCTTGGGATACCGATAAAGGTTTACCGGGTAGTGAGTACGCCTTTAACGTAATCAAAAGCCGTGTTGGTGCTCCATTCATAGATTTGGAATTAGAGTGGATAGTACAACGCTTCTGTATTAACTTAATAACTGACAATTTAGCTTACTCTGCACACGACTGTTCAGTAGGTGGGGTAACGATTGCAGCCTGTAAGTCTGCGATCGCAGGGAACCACGGAGTTACTTTAAACAAACCGCTACCTCAAGAGTGGGAAGTAGGTATGTTCGGCGAAAGCCCTTCAAGAGTAATTGTAGAAACATCAGAAAAATGTTTAAATAAAATTATACGACTTGCAGATAAAGCTCAATTACCTTGTGTGATAATCGGCTCTGTAGGTCCACATATAAGCCATAACCCAAAAGTATCTATAAAAGATGTAGTAGATATTCCTTTATCCCAAGTAAAGGATACATTTGAGAAAGGGCTAAGCCAAAGAATAGGTAATTTTCTATAGTAATGAGTAACACAATAAATGTAAAAGTCTTACTGTTTGCTTCTATTCGTGAAAAAATCGGTAATAGTAGTATCACTATAACACTACATAACCGACCTGTGGTTAAAGATGCGATATCGGCTTTATCAAGCATAACCGAGGGCAAATTTAGAGTATCAGAGCAATTCATGGTAGCTCTTAATGGCGAATACACTACATACAGCACACCTTTACAGCACGGTGACGAATTAGCAATAATACCACCCGTAAGCGGCGGAGCCGAAGAAGATACCATCGTTAAAATAACTCACCAACCACTAAATCAAGATGTATTTGTTAAAAGTGTAATGTCTAAAAAGTACGGTGCTGTAGTAACCTTTATAGGTGTTACTAGAGATCAAAACTTGAATAGAAGCGTACAATTCCTTGAGTATGAAGCATATAATTCTATGGCTTATAATAAAATACATGATATCATTGCCGATATACGTAGTAAGTGGCAGATAGGTAAGATAGCAGTTGCCCACAGAACAGGAAAAGTAGAACTGGGTGAAATCAGTATGGTAGTTGCAGTTAGTGCAAAGCATCGTAAGGAAGCACTTGAATCTGTAGCTTACTTTGTGGATACATTAAAGCAAGTAGTGCCAATTTGGAAAAAAGAGCACTTTGAAAACGGTAGTACTTGGATAACTACAACACCGGGTAACGAAGTCAATAAGTAAAATAAGCATGTCTATTATAGGTTTAACAGGTAGGATAGGATCAGGTAAAAGCACAATATCCGCAATAGCAAACAGCATGGGCGTTTATTCAATAGATGCTGATAGTGTAGTTCGTAATCTTTACTCAATGAAGAACGAGGTTATATATAGAGAAATTCTCTCAATATTTGGTCATTCTGCCATTACTAATGGAGCTGATATGAATATAAACCGCGATTATATTCGTAAAGTTATAACTACAGACCACGTCAAACGCCAATCGCTAGAAAAAGCCATTTGGCCCCACGTCCGTGAAATTGTAGAAAAAAACATACTCCAAAACCAAGACAAAGAAGTATCTTTAATAGAAGCAACACGCCTATTTGAAGCAGAATGGATAGACCTTATAGATGTAATATGGATAGTATCAGCTGATGATAACAACACACTGCATAGACTTACAAAAAAAGGAATCAACAAGTCTGAAATACTCGCCTTTATGAACATACAGATGAGTTTAGATAAATATATAAGTGCATCGCGAAGTTCTGGCAAACCCTACCATTTAATAACAAACAACGACACAATAGAGTCACTACAACACAAAGTGAAACAGTTACTAAATATGAACTTATTACAAAATTACTCTGTAAAGTAGAATTAGTAGATAGAGAGAACTATGGACAATCACACACAAAAACACACGCGTTACAAAGTTGAAGAGTATCGTATTGATAAAGAACCTTTCTTTATACCCCGTCAAGATGAGGTGAGTATATTTGAGGCTGCATATAGGCAGAAGATTCCTGTTTTAATTAAAGGACCTACAGGTACAGGTAAAACTCGCTTTGTAGAATATATGGCGTGGCGTCTAGGACAGCCTATAACACGCATTAGTGAAACGCAGGGACTGACTCCAAAAAACGGTTTACCTTTACTTACTGTAGCCTGCCATGAAGATCTAACAGCAAGTGATCTCGTAGGGCGTTATATCCTAGACGCAAGAGGCACACAGTGGCTAGATGGACCATTGACACGTGCTGTTAAAGTAGGAGGTATATGCTATTTAGACGAAATAGTAGAGGCGCGTAAAGATACCACAGTTATTATTCACCCTTTAACTGACCATAGAAGGACACTTTCTATTGATAAGCTAGGTGAAGTTATCCAAGCTCATCCGGGATTTCTGTTAGTAGTTTCTTATAATCCCGGTTACCAAACTTCACTAAAAGACTTAAAGCACAGCACGAGGCAGCGGTTTGTTGCCCTAGAGTTTGAATTCCCCGAAACGGATGCAGAAGCAAAAATAGTATCACATGAGTCTGGCGTAAATATTGAAACTGCCCTACTGCTTGCCAAGCTTGCAAGCAAAATACGGAATCTTTCGGAATTTGGTTTAGAAGAGGGCGCATCAACAAGGTCGCTTATCTATGCAGGCAGACTTATCAATGAAGGTATATCACCGCGCCGTGCATGCAAAGTTGCAATAACATGGGGCATAACCGACGACCACGAACTACATCAGAGTATAGATGAAGTAGTATACTCAATCTTTGCATAATGTTAATTACCGAAGTTGCTGAGCGGTTTACAGGTATACAGGCAAACACAAATATCACCAATGCCCAACCCAAAGACTACACAAGCTATAAAATCGCTGCAGTAATGGTCTTGTTTTATAACGACAATCATAATCAGGTAACGGTTATTACTACAAGAAGATCGCCAAATCTATCTACCCACGCTGGTGATTGGGTTTTCCCCGGAGGCATAGTAGAACCCAGCGACAAAACCCTACTAGATACAGCATTACGCGAAACAGAAGAAGAAATTGGAATACACAGACGCTATATAACCTTTTGGAGTGAGCTTGCCCCAGAAGCAACAATATCAAAGTTTTTAGTATTTCCTTTTACCGGACAACTGACTAAAAACACTATCCATCTGGATGAGCGTGAAGTATCTGAGGTCTTTAAACTACCATTATCAGAACTACATGATTACAGAAATTACCGACGTTTAACCTTCATAAATGATGTAAAAACAGCACAACACACTAGGATATACGCATATAATGGAAAAGTTATATGGGGTGCAACAGCCAGAATACTTGACCAAATTGTTACCTTTACTAAGCCATTATCTACGTAGATACAGAATATTTAAGCAGAGTCATTAACAAAAATTGTCTGATAAAAGTAATTACGATAATCAAGAATTGAAAGTGCTATTAGATAGACTGCATCAATTCCCTCAAATACTACAAACTTACAACAACGCTGTAGGTTATGTCAAACCTAATTTAAGTAATCAAGCGTTTAAGCAGTGGTTAGATATTGGTGTCCAAATGATAGATAAAAAACAGTACAACAACCACACTGCAGAAAAGTATTTTTGCAATTCTATACCTCTCTCTACAAAGTTAGGTAACGCACAGTTAATACTCTGGGGTGAAGTTGGTTTATCTATATTTAAACGCTCGTCTATATTGTGTTGTGCATATTTAGATGCTAGTTTAGAATCTATTCCAAAATTCGTTCCACCTCGCCATATAGATACATGGGCGAATATGTGTCGTTCGCTTTACAAAGGCACATGGCAGTCATCTAACCTTGCTTTCAGAATGTTCCAGTTAACACCCAAATTACTCACTTGGCTATCTTTTGAAAAACTAAAGCAACTTGTTGATTTAATAGATATGCTATCGCGTCGTTCAACAGAGGTAGCAAACCAAGTGTTCGAATCTACAGTCAGTATACTACCTTTACTCGGTAATAGAAACGCAGATGACTTTATAGAACTATCGTTAAGAACATGCCAAGCATCTTGGCGTAATGTTTTGCCACTGCATCAGACCGCCATGCATTCGCTTAAAACGATGAGCAGTGAGTCGCAGCACTATCTTATTAAGATGGCTAATAAGTTATCTAACAACATACACACTGCTGCACCAATATCTGATGTTTTACAGTACGGCGTGGTGGCAATCAACATGTTTAAAAAGTCTGGAATTAAAGAAATCTTTGATATAACAGATATTATATACAACTCTAACCCAGCCGTTGTGCCAGTGTTCTTAAAATCTCTTCCCTATGTGATGAATAAGGTAAACGTCCAACAGATGCATGAGTGGGTAACATACGGTTTAAACAGTGCCTATGGCAAGTCGGACGCACTCGTTAAATATTTCAGTTTAGAATGTGATACCTCTACTAAAAAACTCTCTTCACTTTCATATGTCGTAGAGTTAAAAAATATTGCAAGCTTACTTCAGCTTTATTGTCAGGCACTATCGGCACAACTGATAAAAATACAACCCTCGCAGACTTTGGTAGACAAACACATCGGATGGTTTGAAAAAGACCTTCCTGCTACTGCAGGCGGTAATATATATCTCCCTGATGTAGTAAACCATGAACCCAGTAAGGAATTAAATTTTCTGTTTTATAAAGTGATGTCAACCCACCAAGCAGGTTATATTGAGTTTGGTTCTTTTGACTTCAATTTTGAAAAAAGTGCAAATATATTCAAAAATATACGTAGTCTAATTGAAACAGAGCGAATAGCGAATTCTACTAACAACGACTCCGATTCTGCAAATACTACAGCCCAAACTGATAAGGTAACTACACATATAGGAAGGTTCTTCTCCTTATTTAACGATAATGACCTTGCAAGAGATATCTTCTCAATTGTTGAAAGTGCGCGTGTAGACTCGTGCATATTTTCACAATACAAAGGGCTGACACTGCACTACAAAGCCGTACAAAAGAAAGCACTCGCCCAAAGACCTATAATTGAGTCTCTACCAGTGCGTGAAGCGTTAGTAGAGTTCATAGTTCGGGTATCGCTTGGGCAAACAGATATACCAGTGCCTAAGGAACATCAAATAACTGCTAAAAGTATACGTTCTTGTATAAACATGCTCACTAAACCATTGGCAAACGTTGAAGATACCGCAGAAGCAACTATACGAATATATGCTCTGCTTTTAAACGTCGCTAACGAAAAACTAGATGCCGACCAGTTCAATACTCTACCAGAAGAGCCAACCGAACAGGAGAATCTTCTAGAAGACACACTCTTAGATGAATTTGCTCTAAACCAAATGATATACGGAGACAGCACGCGATCCTCAGACCAAAATATCAGTGATACAGGTGAGAACCAAGAAGAACCATCAGAAGAGGAGTACGAATCTCCACAAGAAGTTTCATATAGAGGCGATTTTAAGCCTGAACTCTCACAAATAATGGAAATGCTACAGCAAAGTGCAGGTCAAAATGAAAACGCAGAAGCTAATACACAATTGACACCACAACAAATACAAGAATTGCTTAACTCTCCTAAAAAAAACGTAAAAACACAAGAGATAAGCAACAAAGAAGCAGAAGAAATCTCTCAAAATATACTAAAAGAGTTACAGCTAAAACAGGTAAATTCACAAAATTATAATACCTTCAGCCATACAGAAAACGACGCTGTATTAGACGATTCTAAACCCAATACATATCTATATGATGAATGGGATTTTCAAGAAGGTAAATATAAAAAGGACTGGTGTCTTGTACATGAAAAAAGTATAAGCGTTGGCGAGCCGCAGTTTTATCGGAGAACACTTGCAAATAACGCAGCATTGGTACGCGATATACAAACCCAATTTGAAATGATAGCACCTGCACAATACAAAAAGCATAAACGTATATACGACGGCGAAGAGGCAGACTTTGATGCTCTGTTAGAAGCGATTATTGACCTACGGGCTAAATCTACCCCCGATGAGAGAATATACTGGAGGCGCAACAAAACCGAACGCTCTGTTACTGTGAGCTTCCTGCTAGATATGAGTGCCTCAACTGCAGAAGCTATTGAAGATATACCACCATCCACCGATAACTGGAGCAATATTGACAATCCATCTACATTTACAAAGCTAATACGAAATAGAAATAGCATCGGCAGACCTTACAGACGAATAATAGACGTAGAAAAAGAAGGTATAGTACTCCTCATTAACGCACTAGAAAAACTAAATGACTCATACGGAATTTATGGATTTTCTGGATATGGACGCGACAACGTAGAATTTTATACTATAAAAGACATAGATGAAAAGTTTGATCGCAATATAACAGCAGGGCGACTTGACCGTATTGCCCCTCTACACGCCACCAGAATGGGACCTGCCATACGTCATACAATACACAAGATGGTTAAAGACGGTGCAAAATCTAAATTCCTGTTTTTAATATCTGATGGCAGACCACAAGACAGAGGATATAGTCGGGAAGGCGTAGAAAAAGATTATGCAGTCCACGACACAAGAATGGCACTACTAGAAGCACAAAGCCAAAATATACATCCATTTTGCCTAACTGTAGATAAATCTGGGCACGATTACCTAAAAACTATGATGGATGGGCTAAGTTACGAGGTGCTAAGCGATGTTAAACTCTTACCGCAGCGTCTGCCACAACTATACAAAAAACTGACAACTTAAAATATAAAGACTACCTCGCAAGTAAAACTTATGTTACAGTATTGGCTATTTTAGTCGTTTTCTAACCAACCTACAGCCTCTACAAGTGCAAATAGTGCCGTGCGTTCATTAAGGTATACACGTCCTCGGACAAAACTGTTTCTAATAACACGCACGCCCTTTTGGCTAACCATACCTACATAAATTGGTGTCTGTAATTCAGAAACAGATGCTGGAGTAGTACTCAAACCAACGTCTGCGCCAAACATCTGTTTTGCCATAAACGCCATACTGACCGCAAGGTTACTTTCTTTATCGCCGTTATATGTGTTAAGCGTTATATGCCTTTTAATGTCGGAGTTTAGAAGTGGTTCTAATATATCTAGTTGTTTTGTCAGGTTAACACTGTTTACAACTAATGAACCTAGAAAATTGTTACTTGCTTTTGCTTCTTGCATCATTGATGAAACACAACCCGCTGAAGCACCTTCAGCAGCTGCGAGCGTTATACCTTTTTGTTGTATTAACCTTGCAAGAGATGTTGCGGGAAGGTCTTCATCGTAGCCCCAGATACTTTTGGGTATACGTAACTGTATTTCACAAATCACCTCATTTAATATACGCTCGGCTTCTTGGATAGACTCTGCACGTGCAATTGTGCGAAGGTGTATACCGTCGCGTCTGGCGTATATACCTAAGTAAGGGTTTTCTTTACCAAAGAGATCGCTGAGTACTTGATCTACGTCGCCTTCTGTCATTCCAAAGGTTTTTATAGTACGGACGGCAATTTTTTGCCCTGTGCTTATCGTTTGTAGTTTTTGGTTTACTGAGGTATGCCACATACTTTGAAGTTCTCTAGGTGGACCTGGCACGAGTACCATTACTTTACCATCTTTTTGTATCCACCAACCCGGTGCTGTGCCTATAGGATTATGCAACGGAGTGGCTGACTGTATAAGCCATGCTTGTTTAACGTTTGATTTGGGCATGTTTGGTATGCCTCTTTTAGTAAATACTCCTTTCAGCCATTGAAGTAGAGCGGTATCTACATAAGGTTTTTCATTGAACAAGGTTGCTGCTGACTCTCTTGTTAGGTCATCAGATGTTGGTCCTAGACCACCGCATGCTACGACCATATCTGCGTTATCTAGTGCAACTTTGAAGGAATGTACTAGATCTGCTAGATTATCGCCGACTTGCGATATTTTACTTACAGTAATATCTGCTTTTGCAAGTTCTTGAGCTATAAAAGGCGAGTTAGTATCAGTTATTTCCCCCATTAAGAGTTCGCGACCTATTGCAATAATTTCACATTTCATTTTTCGTTCCTTTTGTTATCAAGATTCTTCATAAAGTGGTAGATTGGTGAACAGATTATTTATTACTATTTCTGTCCAGTTGCGATCTAGTACTACTACGTCGTTTGTTTCGCTAATAACAGCATATACGCCGTTGCCGTCAGATGTATTGTTACCAATGTTTAAAGTTATACCTGTAATTTCTGTAATACCATCCGGACTTTGATTTTCTAACCTTATGCGGATATATGGTGAGTTAGTTGTGTTGCCGAACTGTTCAAATTCTTCTACAGTGTTAAGGTCCAAGGCTGCGAGACCTATTATTTTATGGTTGGCTATATGTTGCAAATTTTCTAGTACTCTATCACTGTCTGCAGGATCTTCGCCATCGCAAGGATCCTTTTCTATTGGTAATACGCATATAAACCATTTGCCCGATTCTGTATTTCGTCCATAGGCATGTTTAATGCTAGAGTTTTCAAAAATTATCAATTCTCTCACACTTAGCGGTTGAAACTTGTAAAACCATTTTGGGTAAGGAGGTTGTTCTACTAGTCGGGTTATAATTTCGCTCCAGCTTACGTCTATAAGTGCCAAACTACCTGTGCTACTTGTGTAAACGTAATTACGCTGACCGTCTGGGGTACTTATACCTATTGATATGTTACGGACTGTACCGTCCCTTAAACCCAGTGATACAACAGTTGCAGGATCAGATAAACCAAACTCCGAGAGATTGTCTGCGTATTCGTTTAATGTGCGTGCCTGCCTAGGTCCACTCAACAGCAGTAGTATGCCCGCCCAACGTGTATCATCAACAACTACCCAAGGCATAGATTCAAAAACCCAGCGCTGAATATCTTCTCGGTATATCCACGAACTCACATTACTGTTATGTTCTACTGTTACCTTAACAATATCCTCTCTCTGTAAGGTATATAAGAAAGGCAATCTTTCTACGGATGTGCTTGTAGAGAATGGTCCTAAGGTAAACAACCAAGTAACTGCAATCAATACCCAAGATAGTGTAGACACAAGAATCAGCCCTATGTGAAACCTATTTAACAATTGGAATGCCCTACCTTCTTCTCCACCAAGCCCATATTCCTAATAAGCTAACTAAAACTGGTATAAGCAACCAACCGCTCCACCTGATAAACGACAATTCGCTACGTGTGAGGAAGAGTAAACGCGGTTGGGTAAATTTAGGGCGTAATGTTATAAGTTCAAAATCATCAGCAAGCCAATTGACAGAATTGACAAGCAAGTCGCTGTTTCTTGCCGATGCTATCAGTGCATTGCTTGCAAAATCTGCATCACCTACTACGACCAGTTGTGATTTTATATAACCTGTACCGTTCTCTTGTTTAGTAGGTTTGCCATTCAGCCCTGCTATGGCATTTATGGCTATAACTACTGTAAGTGGTCCTGGAGTCTCTGCCCCTCGATCAAATGAAATTTCGTCAGATTGGGTTTCGTTCCAGCTTTCCAAAGTTGTAAGAGCTAGAGGATAGTAGTCTATGTAAGGTAACCTATCTTCAGTAATTGGTATACTATCAGGTGCTGCTTCTGGAATTACGCCTAAGTTAACCACACCGGGGAGGTAAATCACATCAAAGTTACTTGTTATCGGATGGGTTGGAATCTGCCCGCTTACAGACTTTATTTGCAAAAAAGTAGGTTGTACACCAACGGAACTGAATAAATCTACTACTACACCTTCACCTAGTGCTAAGCCGTAGTTTAGCAACAACGATGCAAGATTAGGGGCAAAAACAGACGTATTCGGTTCTACAGATACTAACATGCTCCCACCGTTTTGTAGATACGCTAACAGAAATTCGGATTCCTGTAGTGATATATCCTGTGTCGGACCTGCTAAAACGACTACAGCGGGGTCATCGTTTGGGTCTGGGCTGGTGAGCAGAAGAGCCAGTTCCTCTACTGTTCCTTCTAATACTTTGTAGTTTTCTCTAAAGAGTTCTCTAGCTGCAAAACCCCACCCTCTGCCAGATGGTTCATTATCAGATATTATTCTTTCCCCATGCCCTGTTATAAACATGACGGTCTTCTGTGTTATACCGTTTACTATTAGCAGGCTTGTGATAATACTTTTTTCGTTGAATGGTTCTATCTTACCGTCTTGGTCTGTTGGAGTATATATAATATCTCTACGTCGGGAATCGGCTAACTCAACGACTAATGCAGGAAAACCACGAACACCGTAATTTATAGCAGTGTTGGGTTGGAGTTCTGGATCAACTCGTTTATAGTCAAATGTAGCGATTGACGACCTACGTTTGAATTCGCTAAGTAGATCCTCTGTTATTTGCCAAGCGAGTGCACTTTCGGGTGAATTAGTAGTAAAAAAAGCGGTTACTATAACTGGTTCTTTAATGTTCTTTAAGGTATTTACTGATTGCTCTGACAAAGTATTGCTCTGCCCTGCTGTAGTATCTATGCGTAGCCAACTTGCAGGATCGGGTCTACTAGATGCAAAGAATACAAGATAATTTATCACTCCAGCGAATACTATAACTAACAGCAGTACCAAGGCGGTGCTAGCCTGATATTTACCTTGTTTACCAAACAGAGCGCTAGCCACTCTCTGCCAAGAAAGTACACCTGCTAGTAGTAGGCTAGATGCACCTACCGCCATTACTATTAGCCCTGTGTCGGATAACTCTCTAAAAAATATCCATACAAAGCTACCCATAACAAAAATCAAGCTACCTGCTACAACCAGTGTAGTTTTAATTTTTGTAATACTACTAGTTCCACCGACAAATTGGTCTATTACATATTCGTTAAACCACGCTTTTATTTTTTGGACAAGCTTATTCACTTATATGAGGTTACCGTCTTTTAGATTCTAGTGAAATAACAGCCATAATCAGGAATATGCTAGATATTGAAATGTAGTATATTATATCTTCTAATTGTATTATTCCTTTTGCAAAACCTGCAAAACGTCCACTAGGTGCAACACCAAAGCTTTCTAGGTCAAATATAGAGAGCGATGCCCCTAGCTGTGCCCCTTGTAAAGCCTGCGCAATTACTCCTGTAGTCCGTTCTGAGATGAAGTCTAATAGAGTTAAAATTGTGAGTATACCCGCACCGATAACTAACCCTATTATTTGGTTAGAGCTCAAAGAAGAAGCAAACAAACCAATTGAGAGAGCAGCAAATGAGTAAAGTAACAACCCAAAGTATCCTACAAATATTGGGCCTGGGTCAGGGTCTCCGTACACAAATAGTAAAATAACAAAGTAAAACGATAACCCGAATATCAGTGTCAGCATTACTGTAGAAGCTATAAATTTTCCTAGTACTATCTCTATCTCTCTAACTGGAGAGGTTAGTATTATCTCTAGTGTGCCCAGTTTTTGTTCTTCTGCCAATAGACGCATTGTAATAGCAGGTGCCATAAAAATAAGTGTAAATACCGCACCCGCTAGAAAACCTCTTATGGACGCTTGAGCAAACGGATCCGATACTGAAGCGACAAAAAAGAAACCCGTTATGGCTAAGAAAGCCGCAGTAACAACATAAGCCATAGGTAGGGCGAAGTAAGTTTTTATCTCTTTTAAAGCGATAGTTACTATGTTATTCATCTACTCATCAAACTTCATTTTTTTAGTGTACCCCCTGTAATTTTTAAAAATATTTCCTCAAGCGTCATTGTACTTGGAACTAAGTAGGTAAGCCCAAAGCCTTTGTTTATAATAGTAGAAGCAATAAGCCCAGGTGCATCCATACCCAGAATAGTGTCTACAACCACAGATATGGGGATAGCAGATGAGGTTACATTATCCATAAACGATGGCATATCTTCAATATTTACCTCTTTAACTGACGGTATTGTGCGGAGTGTTCTAATAATAGCTTTGGGTAATGCACCAGTTACACCGATTCTAATTCTCGCCGAGTGTGCGATATTTGCAGATAGTGTGTTTGGGCTTCCATCTGCTACAATTCGACCTTCGTGTATAACTAAAACACGCTCACATATATTGCTGATCTCAGGCAGTATATGTGAAGAAATTAACAGTGTATGTGTTTTACCTAGTTCTTTAATGAGTAGCCTAGTCTCAACAACTTGTATAGGGTCAATCCCTATTGTAGGTTCATCCATTATTAGAACTTCTGGCTCGTGTATTATTGATTGTGCTAAGCCTGTTCTTTGTCGGTACCCCTTAGATAACTTACCTGTGAGGGTATTTCTGTAGTCGCCGAGTTCAACTTGTTCTATTACCTGATTGAGCCTTTTATGAAGTTTTGACTTTCCCATACCACGCAGTTTTCCCATATAGCTTAAGTAGTCAGTTACGGTCATATCGTAGTAGAGAGGAACGTTTTCGGGCAGGTAGCCGATATTTCTGCGTGCTTCAACAGAGTTTAATTGAATATCATAGCCCGCAACAGTTATATTGCCAAACGTGGGTGCTGTGTATCCAGTTATAATACGCATAGTTGTGGTTTTACCCGCCCCATTTGGACCAAGAAATCCCACAACCTCGCCCTTTAGCATTTCAAATGACACATCCACAAGCGCAGGAAATGTTCCGTAGATTTTAGAAAGCTTACTTACTTTTATCATGAATTTTTAAAATAAACACTAAGCATAATGATAATATAGATAATTAAAGCACTACTACTTATTATATTTTTATTTACATTGGAAAAGACTACAATACATAAGGTTAATTTGGTTTACAGTATATATAGGATAAAAATATGTACAAGCTAGATGACTTTAAAAATTCACAACTAGACGCTATACACGGTTTGTTACGACTGCTTGAGTCGTTAGTCAATTCGCCTATTGGGCTAGTAACCGATATTGCATCGTTACGTGCTTCGCTACCTTTGCCATTAGCAGCTCAAGAGCGAGAACGGCAGTCGTTTCACCACATTAGAAAATTACAAAATGCCACTTCAATTGGTACTACATCTGCTACGATTGTAAGAGATATACTTGAGATTTTACAAGCCTTGAAGTTAGTGAATGACCAACAATCAATATCAAATGAATGGATTACACGCGCTTTTAAAGTAGTTGATCGTGTAGTGGCAAGAATTGGCATAGATGTACGTAAAAACATCGCTAGCATAATGCAAGGCGTCTACGTAATTATTGACCCTGAACATACCAATGGACGCGATATAACCTATATTGCAAATCAGGTATTAGATGGCGGAGCATGTGCTATACAACTACGGGATAAAACAAATAGCGATAAGTTAGTTTTGCAAGAGGCAAATAGTATCGGTAACCTGTGTAAACAGGCACATGCTATATTTATAGTAAATGATCAGCCTCATATTGCTAATGTCTCAAATGCAGATGGCTTACATCTGGGGCAGCAGGATATTAGCATCAAAAACGCTCGTAAGCTACTTTCTACTTCGCAAATTATAGGTACATCTAACGCTACACTACAAGAAGCACTTAATGCTGAGTCTGAGTTTGCTGACTATATAGCTGTAGGCTCCATTTATAACACGGACTCTAAACAAAATACTCGGTCGGCAGGGTTAAAGGTACTGCAAGATGTCTCGCGTGCAGTATCAGTACCTGTCGTTGGCATAGGTGGGATAAACATCAGTAATGTTGAAGATTGTGTTAAAGCAGGTGCTAGTGCGGTTTGCGTTATGGCTGCAGTTACTAAAGCAAGCAATCCGAAAGACGCTGTCGTTGAGTTATCAAAGCCGTTTGTATAGTATCGTAATGTATACAAAAATCGGTAAAAACTTTTTTGAATAAAATTGGCGAAAATAGAAAAGATAGTTGTTGTTAGTCCTCCAATACTTGGCGCTCGCAGACTTAAGAAGTTCCGTAATCGCTTGAGCAAATTCGCAATTCCACTGCCTCCTGTAGAAATTGCAGAAGGCTTTAACAAAAACTGGCTAAACCTAAACGGCACTCCCGAAATAGCAAAACATATTAAGGATAATCGCAATATTTGGGTAAAAATAAAACTACGCCTGAATATAGAACCAAAATCTACTCAAATAAGAGGTAGCGAACTAGAACATATACTGGCACCCGGTGGCGGAAAATGTTACATCGGTAATATAGGCAGTGCCGTGGGACATATTAGAGCGTGGCAATATATAGCAACTCTAAAACAACCTTGTATGGTAATGGAAGATGATAATTTCCTGTATCCACACGCGGTTGGAATCTTTGACTATGTACCGCCAGTCTCTAGTCAAGAGTATCTAATAACCCTATACCCTAGCTTTATTAAAGAAAAAAAGGACTACAATCAATCTTACTTTATAATAGAAAAGAGTAATACCGAGGAGATAGGGAGTAGCCGCAATGCAGGTGCATACATAATTACACCATCGGCTGCAGAGAAATTGTTAAGTCTGTTACCGGTCCCAGTCGGTATACCTGTTGATAAATATTTTCTTCACAAAGCACCTTTTCCTATCTTTACTACATATACTGACTTGGCAAATCAGGTAGGTAGGAGTATAAACACAAATACTAAACTGACGTGGGGTAAGGTGCTTAACGTTAAGACTATATTTAGACGTGTTATTAACCAATTATCATAACTAAAATAATGAGGGAGAGTTAAATGGCTTTAGTATTAGTTGCAACAGTTGCGGGTTTATTGGCATTATGTACGGCGGGATTTTTTAGCTGGCGTGTAATTCGTAACGATAAAGGCTCGGGCGAGGTGCAGAGAGTGGGTAAACTCATACAAGAAGGTGCTATGGCTTTTCTAAAGCGTGAATATATTACGCTATTTGGATTTGTTGCTATTGTGTTTATAGTCTTGTTTTTGTTCATAGACTTGAATATCTTGAGTAACCCCAGAATAGAAGAGCTGTTTTCAGGTGGTAGAATAAAGGCAACAGGACCTTGGATTGCCATTGCGTACCTGTTTGGAGCACTTGGATCAGCAGCGGCGGGGTTTATAGGCATGAACATAGCAGTCAGAGGCAACACGCGTACAGCTATTGCAGCAAAACAAGCACTTAATCCTGCCTTACGCATAGCGTTTAGCGCTGGGGCAGTTATGGGCTTTACTGTTGTAGGCATCGGTTTAGTTGGTGTTTCGGTTTTTTGGTTGATATTTGAAAATCCAAGTATTATTGCAGGGTTTAGTTTTGGTGCTTCTTCAATAGCACTCTTTGCTAGAGTAGGAGGTGGTATATACACCAAGGCTGCTGATGTCGGGGCTGACTTAGTCGGTAAGGTAGAAGCAGGGCTACCAGAAGACGATCCAAGAAACCCAGCAGTTATCGCTGATAATGTAGGAGATAACGTAGGCGACGTAGCAGGAATGGGAGCTGATCTCTTTGAATCTTACGTAGGATCCATTATCGCATCTATTGCACTTGCGTTCACCACTGCTGTTTATTCAGCAAGTCAGCCAAAAGCAGTACTACCTCTAATGATAGCTTCTATAGGTATTATAGCGGCTATCATAGGGTCTGCTATAATAAGGACTGGCAATGAACCAAATATGAGCAAGCTCCTACGTTCGTTACGTATTGGTATATTTGGTGCAGGCGGGCTCGCGCTCATCGGCTCACTTATATTTATACTTATCGTACCTGAACTAGATATTGCACTATTCTGGGTAGTCTTAACAGGTCTGGTAGTAGGACAAGTTATAGGAACTTCCACTGAATACTTCACCTCTTACGAAGGTTTAAAGATAGGCAAGTACGAGCTCAATCCTGTAAAGTGGATTGCTAGTCAATCTCAAACGGGGCACTCTTCCACAATAATATCAGGTATTGCTGTAGGTATGTTTAGCGCTGTTATTCCAGTAATTGCTGTTGCAGTAGGCATATGGATAGCAAATGAGTTAGCAGGGCTTTATGGTGTTGGGCTTGCTGCGGTGGGTATGCTTGCCACTTTGGGGATAACCCTCGCTACTGACGCCTATGGGCCGGTTGCTGACAATGCAGGCGGAATAGCTGAACAAGCAAGGTTACCCAAAGAAACTAGGGAACGTACCGATGCCCTAGACGCACTAGGGAATACTACAGCCGCAACAGGCAAAGGGTTTGCGATAGGTTCGGCAGTTCTTACCGCACTTGCACTGCTAGCAGCTTATAGTGGTGCCGTAGGTATAACGCAGTTCAATCTACTCAATCCCCAAGTTTTAATAGGAGTTATCATAGGAGCTCTTTTACCCTTCCTATTCGCAGGTATGACAATGCGTGCAGTAGGTGTTGCCGCCTCTGCTATGATAGATGAGGTAAGACGTCAGTTTAGAGAAATAAAAGGGCTAAAAGAAGGCAAAGAGGGGGTAAACCCAGATGCCGCACGCGCCGTAGATATATCTACAAGCGGCTCGCTTAAAGCAATGATACTCCCTGGTCTAGTGGCTGTTATATCTCCAATATTAGTGGGCACTATACTTGGCGCAACATCACTTGGTGGTATGCTCGCAGGTTCCATTGCATCGGGCTTTCTGCTAGCCATATTTATGGCAAACACAGGCGGAGCATGGGATAACGCTAAGAAATACATTGAGGCGGGCAACTTCGGCGGAAAGGGCTCACCCGCCCACGCAGCAGCAGTTACTGGCGATACAGTAGGAGACCCGTTTAAAGATACGTCAGGCCCAGCAATAAACATACTACTCAAATTAATGGCTATAGTTTCCGTTATCTTCGGTCCTTTATTCCTCTAAAGTGTAAGAGTTGTCATAGTTGTCAGCATCCCGAATTGTGTAAAGAAGTATAATGCCATTAATAGCAACCCTACAAAAGTAATCGGATGCGCTATAAAGTTAATGAAGGAAAAAATAACGAATTTAGGTATATACTTTATTAAAAACCCTATACCTAAAAGCGCAAAGCCTAATGTTATAGACCAGTCCTCTACATTGCTAAAAATAGCTCCGTTTTTCTTTTGCCACTGCAATAGTGCCATAAGTAAAAATATAACGGACGCTGATATCCCATAAACCGATGGTATTATTCCAAACATTTTGACAGAATTTATTCCTTTCTTTAATACATAGATTTAGTTGTCGGCGTTAACCAACTCTTGAAGTTCCATAAGTATGTTTAAAGCTTTAATAGGTGTAATGTTACCTATATCTAAGTCTTTTATCTTACATATAACCTGACTGTTGTTCAACGGTAACATGCTACTTTGTGTGTACTGTTTATTGTACACCTGCAGTGTCGTGTTGACTGTGTCTATACCGTTTGATAATTGCTTATTTTCAAGGTTCTGTAAAAGTTCTTTAGCTCGTTCTACTACGGGCTTGGGTATACCGGCGATTTGTGCCACGTGCACGCCGTAAGAACGGTCAGCACCACCTTGTAGTATATGATAACGAAAGAATACTTGTCCACTTTTTTCAGTAACTGCCACCTGAAAATTGCCTGCTCTTGACAGATTGTTACCAACTGCTGTTAGCTCATGAAAATGAGTTGCAAACAGAGTACGGCATCCCAGATGTGCAGAATTGTGTATATACTCCGATACTGCCTGGGCTATTGCTAAACCATCATAGGTGCTGGTGCCTCTACCTATTTCGTCAAATACAACAAGTGAACGATAAGTAGATTGGTTTAGTATAGAGGCAGTTTCTAGCATCTCCACCATAAAAGTAGACATCCCGCCCGCTATGTCGTCCGATAGCCCAGCGCGTGTAAATATTCGGTCTGCAATGCCTATGCATGCCTTTTCTGCAGGTATAAAACTGCCAATTTGTGCCATTAGTGTGAGTGTTGCTACCATCTTTATATACGTAGATTTACCCGACATATTAGGTCCTGTTATTATCATAAGACGGTTATCCGAGAGTGACATTTCCACTTTATTTGGTACACATCTACCAGGTCCTAACGTTGCCTCTACGAGAGGGTGTTTTCCTTTTGTAATACTCAGTATAGGCTTTTCGGTAATTTCTGGTTTTATCCAGCCATTGTTGCCCGCAGTCATAGCTAGTGTAGTAAACACATCTAAACGTGCTATGCCGCTAGCGACGTTTAATATTAGTTCACTATAGGCACTGATATTTTTACAAATTTTTTCAAAAACCGCTTTTTCACAGTAGTTTATCTGTTCACCCGCCTTTAGGATTCTAGTTTCTAGCTCTTTGAGAATAGGCATTGTGTACCGTTCGCCGTTTGCGACCGTCTGCCGTCTCTCAAACTCTTTTGGCACTTTGTTAATATTAGATTTTGACACCTCAATATAGTAACCAAATACCCGACTGTAACCTACTTTAAGCGTTTTTATACCAGTTTTTTCTCTAGACTGAGTCTCAATTGCGATTATTTCAGCCCGTGAGTTATTTGAGCTATTTCTCAGCATATCCAACTCATTGTTAAAACCAGATTTTATAGTCTCACCCTTACCTACTATCGTTGATGCATCATCTTTAATTGCTGAATTTATCAGTCGGCAAGGTTCGGGAACATCTACGATTTTACCTTTATCAAACTTCACAGGCTCAGGTAACTTAGACATTACCTTCAAGATATTGGGCAATTCCTGCAAACCATTGGCAATAGAAAGTAGATCGCGAGGTGTTGCTGTAAGCGTTTTGACTTTATTTATGAGACGTTCAAGGTCATCAAACCGCGCAATCAGTATCAGTAATTCCTGTAGTATTTGTGGGTTATCGCAAAACATCGAGATGTTATCCTGCCTCGCGAGTATATCTTCACGTATAACGAGAGGGCTGACAACCCAACTTCTCAGTAGCCTTTTACCCATAGGTGTTTTGGGGCGACCAAGTACGGAGAGAATGCTAACTTTGTCTGTAACTCTATTAGTATCTGGAACTAATTCTAAATCGCGTATCGTCTTGGTATCTAATAACATGCGGTAAGATACAGTGTCGGTTCTGAGGGAGACTATTTGCGGTAATACGCCCATCTGCGTATCGTACAAGTAGTTTAAAATATATCCTGCTGCTACGGTGGCGTATGGTTTATCTTGGCATCCAAATGCGTCAAGAGTTACCGTGTTAAAATGTGCTTTGAGAACCTCCTCAGCTTGGGAGGTATCTATAATCTTATCACTTTTTATTGGCGTTAACAACCACGGACTTGCATGAGACTGCTTGTTATGTTCTAGCATTTGCATTGCTTGAGAGTTAACAAGTATTTCGCTTGGTGATACGCGTGTTAATTCGTTGTGAAGCTCTTGGGAGTCTATCTGGCTTGTAACAAATTCAGATGTAGTTAGATCTACATATGAAAACCCTGTTATGTTGCCTTCTACTACTGCAACAGCAAGAAAATTGCTTATTCCAGAGTCTAACATACTAGGCTCTATTACAGTTCCGGGTGTTACTACGCGTACAACCTTACGCTGTACCAGTGCTTTACTGCCTTCTGTGCTATGAGTAGTTTGTTCGGCGATTGCTACTTTTAAGCCTGCCTTGATAAGTTTCGGCAAGTAGTTATCTAAGGCATGATATGGAATTCCCGCAAGTGGAACGCGTTGCCCACCACCTATATCTCTAGTAGTAAGTGCAATTCCGAGCTCCTTAGCCATTACTTTTGCATCTTCTTCAAATGTTTCGTAAAAATCACCTATTCTAAACAGCAGAATAGTATCGGGATATAAAGCCTTAGTCCGCATATACTGCATACGACCAGGTGATAACCTTCTATTTTTGGGTGTAGGATAACTACGATTTGGTATTTGTTTATTCAAAGTAGATAGATATGTTATCTAACGTTTTCCATCGTAAAGTAGTTATTTTTACGTCAGGGGGTGTTTCAAAAAGTAGGTAACCTTCTACAAGATACCCTTTTTGTAGAGATATATCGCCCCAAATATATTGAAAACCTTCTACAAGATACCTTG
Organism: Dehalococcoidia bacterium; assembly: GCA_964274945.1. Taxonomy (GTDB): domain Bacteria; phylum Chloroflexota; class Dehalococcoidia; order Lucifugimonadales; family Lucifugimonadaceae; genus CAXXBX01. Next base: position 644,373 of record CAXXBX010000034.1, read on the forward strand.
TATCCAGCGGTGCTTCAACCTGACGAGTATCTATAAGAGGGTAAGATTTACCGTTACTATCTAATAGTTCAGCTGATGCTTCATCAACAGATAGTTTTATCTCTTCAGAATTTTGTTGATTTATAATCGCAACACGTAGGTAAGATATACTATTAGTTGGTTCTTCTTTATTTACGAACCAGCTGACAGTATTCCCTGCCGAATCTAATGTCTGGAAGTAGACTTCAGGCTGTGTTTTAACGCTTTCTATAATTCTTATCCATACGTATCTCCCTGCAGTGGTTGAGGGAGTCTGATTTGCCTGCAGAATGAAAAACGGAATCAGCACGCCCGCAGACACAACGCTAAAGATAGCCACTGCAATAAGGTAAAAACTCGCCCGTTGCCTAATGTCAGTATTTAACGTAAAAATACCCACTAGAGTGATGTAGAATTAGTTTGCATTTCAAGTGATGGCATATTCTTTAGCTTGTTTATAACTGACTCTAGTTTATCAACGGTGTAATCTATATCAGCCTGTGTAGTATCTTTACCGAGCGAAAACCGAACACTAGACACTGCTCTATCGGCATCCATACCTAAGGCTAATAACACATGGCTGGGTTCTACCCAAGTGGAGCTACACGCACTACCGCTAGATGCGCATATGCCTTCAAAATCCAATCCAAGTAGGATATGCTCGCCCTCTAGCCCAGGGAACGATATGTTTGCTATGTGTGGTAAACCACTTTTAGGATCTCCGTTGACCAGCGACCAAGGTATACGTTTGCTAACTTGGTCTATGAGGTTATCCCGTAGCGATGCTGTGTGTTTACAAAATGCTTCTCGTTCTGCTTCAGCGTGCATAATGGCTTCGCCAATGCCAACTATGCCTGCTACGTTTTCTGTGCCCGAACGCCTTTGACGCTCTTGCCCACCGCCAGCTAGTAAAGGCTCAAGAGGCGTACCGCGTTTTACAAATAGTACACCGACACCTTTTGGAGCGTGAATCTTATGACCAGAAAGAGACATCATATCTATACCTAGAGACTTTACGTTAACGGATAACTTACCGACTGCTTGCACTGCATCCGTGTGTACAACTATAGAAGTGCCAAATTCGCTTGCTTTCTTATGAACAGTGTCGCTGACTTCGCTCAAGTTTTGCACACTGCCTATTTCATTATTTGCAAGAATAATACTGACTATAGATGTATCCTCTGTTACAGCTTCTTCAAGATCGCGTATATTTATATGTCCACTCTTATTAACTGCAAGCTTCGTTACTTGCCAACCCATTTTCTCTAGCTGTTCACTAGGATGTATAACCGCATGGTGTTCAATAGACGAAATAATCATGTGTTTACCTTGTGAATGCAATGCCATAGCAGCGCCTTTTAAAGCCATATTATCCGACTCTGTGCCTCCAGAAGTAAATACTATCTCGCTTGTTCTGGAACCAATGACTTGTGCAACTTGTTCACGTGCTTTGTCAATAGCATTGCGAGCCTCTCCTGCTAACGCATACAAGCTAGAAGGATTCCCATACGAATTTGTGAAATAAGGCAACATCTTACTTAACACTTCTTCACGCACACCAGTTGTTGCTGCATGATCTAGATAAATTATCTTTTCGCTATCGGTAGTAAACATTATTTCAATCCTTGAAACTGATTTTTATGAACAGTAAATATATATAAGTCAGTTAATATTTTATACAAATCATTTGATTGTGTTATAGAATATATCCAAATGTCAATACTTTTACAGTAATATTTAGTATATTAGTATATATAATACAATACACAATAAGACCAAGCAGTTGCTCAGATACTCTTACAGTAAATGCTGGGAACGCAGGCTAGGATAGAACAGATGAAACACACAGAGTTAAATAAGAAGGAATCAATTTTTACACTTGCCCTGCAAGCTGCTGAATCAGCTTTTGAAACTGCGCGTTTGAGGTTAGAAACTGATAAACCAGATCTTAAAAATGCTGGTTTTAGTTTGCAAGCTGCTGAATCATCTCTTACAACTATACGTTTGATTTTGCAAACTGATGAACCAGCTCTTACAACTGCAGATTTGATTTTGCAAGCTGCTGAATCATCTCTTACAACTATACGTTTGATTCTGCAAACTGATGAACCAGCTCTTACAACTGCACGTTTGATTTTGCAAATTGCTGAATCATCTCTTAAAATTATACGTTTGATTGTAAAGGACGATGCACCAGATATTACAAATGCACGTTTTAGTTTGCAAACTGCTGAATCATCTCTTAAAAGTGCTAGTTTGAGTTTGCAGACTAATAAACCAGAAATTACAACTGCACGTTTGATTTTGCAAGGAGCTGAATCAGCTTTTACAACTGCCGTTTTGAGTTTGCAACCTGCATAATAAGTTATTTTGAAAATAAAGTCAAATAAACATGAATCATCTATTACGCATGCTCTTCAGTGCTCTGAATCAGCGATTACAAATGTCAATGCTATTCTCCTATCCCTTGAACCAGATACTAAAAATGCCCGTTTGATTTTGCAAGATGCTGAATTATCTCTTAGAACTATATGTTTGAGTTTGCAAACCAATAAACCAGAGATTACAACTATACGTCGCATTTTACTAACGGCTGAATCAGCTTTTACAACTGCTATTTTGAGTTTGCAAGGTGATGATCTAAAAACTGCTAGTCAGAATTTGGGATTGGCTGCAGAAATTCTTACAGATGACCGTTTGATTTTCAAAAAACGGAAGCGTCTACCCTATGTAGTGTTAGGAGGTTTAGGTGGTATGTTAAGTGGTACAGCACCCGCTATCGCTATAGATAATGAAATAAGTATCCGCATATTGATGATTGTTGTTACGACCTCTGCGGGTGCAGTCGGTGGACTAATTACATGGAAAAACATCTAGGAAAATATTATTTCAATATCACAAGAATGCTTAAAAGCTTATTGAACTCTTACATTAATTCATACGCTTATAAAAGATTTTTAATAAGATGTCAGGCATATCTCTGATACATGAAACGTAACTTATATTATATAATGATTTGAAACAAGGATATTTAAATAACAACAATCTATAGAGGTAAAATAGTATTATGTCAGTGAAAACAGTATCTCTTTTTAATTCTCCATGTGATATGCCCAACGGTATACAATGGGCAGATAACAAGCTATTTGTGATCGATCAGAAAACGGATGATGTCTTTGTGCTTAACCAAGATGGCAAACTAATCAGCACTATAAAGACGCCTACCGAAAACGGCTCGGGGATAACCGTAGGTGGCGGTTACATCTGGACTGCTTCTAATGGTCGTACGCAATCAAGGGCATACAGACCAACAGATACGCATCTGGGCTACATATACAAACTAAATATGGAAACAGGGGAACTGATTGATAAGTACCGCACGCCCGACGGTGGCGGTATACACGGCATAGAATGGGATAACGGCTTTATTTGGGTTACTGCATTTAATCCACCTGCTATATTCTTACTTGAAGGTCATTCTCTCTCGGTAGTTCGTAAATTTAACGTAAAACTTACACGCCTGCATGGTCTGGCACTTGACGGCGAGGGTATATGGTGTGCTCACACTACCGATAACGTAATAGTGAAGTATCACACCGAAACAGGCGAACAAATGGATATAATTTCTATATCAAAAGCTGGTCCGTTTATGCACGGACTATCTATTAAAGACGGTGTGCTGTGGTACGCAGATGCAAACGCAGGAGTAGAAAACGACCCAGAAACCAAAAGAGGCTATCCAGAGATAGGCTATATTGAACGAACTTAAATAGTCAGTTACTGAGTTAAAATATAACTAGCTGATAGGTTTGCCTGAAGACCAGTTCCAGTTGTCGGCTGGCCAGATGTTCTTACCTACAACCCCTGTGCGTGTATCTGATGCGTACATATCTTTTACCGTCTCTTGCCACTTGCGGATATGTGGCGTGCCTTTATGATATTCAAAGGCATCGGGGTTTACGTAAACTTCGTACAAGTATATCTGTGAAGGGTTATCTATATCCTGATAAACGTCAAAACGCAGGCAACCTGGCTCCATATGTGTAGAGCCTATTGCGTCAAGTGAAACTGCTTTTATAAACTCGTTTATACACTCTGGCTTAATAAGTCGTGCGATATGAATTACATGTAGAGAACCTTGATTGAAGTAATCGTCGTGTATTGCCGAGGGATTATATGCGCTCCAATTAGCATCTTGCCTTGGAAATACAGGTTGGCAAAATGCAACTTTAGGGTCATTTGCTACAAGGTCTACTGACACTTTACTCCATACTTCAAAGTGCGGTGTAGATTTATGGAATTCAAAGTCCGCTATACTGTTATATACTTCAGTAAAAGCGAAATGGTTTTTATCAACGGAGTCTTGTATTACATCAAACCGCCTGCAACCGGGTTCATTTTTCACTGAGTTACTTGCATCTTCTATCGCCGCGCTGATAAATTCTTGTACTTTATCAGGTTGTACCATAAGATCTACCATTACTATGTACATTGAAAAACTCCTTTAGTATTGTGTGTTATGTACTTCACTGTTTCTTCTGGTTATTAGCATAGCAGTGAACACTAATAACAGTCCGCCTAAAAGTAGTAAAGAAGTATATATAAATGCTGTAGATGTAAAATCGCTTATAATGTTTGTAATTACGTTATTTAACTCTACTGATCTTAGAACATTGCCTGTTTTGGTAAAGTTTTCCTCTTCTATAAAAGGTAGATTTGCCAATTCGCTTGCAATAACGCCCGGATAATAAAACCTTACGTATACAAACAACCCAAGTGCCACAAACGAAGCCAGCGAAGTGATTATACCAAACCACTTAAATATGTTGCCAAGTAGCTTTGAAAACCCTAAAACTGATAAAAATCCAAGTATTGCTAGCGCTACCCAGTTGAAGGTAAGTATGTTCACAATACTGAAAGGCACCTCCTCCTCTAGTTCAATGCCTTCAGTAGGTATGGCGAGTGCGGGTATGTCATCCAAGGCATCTTGTGTGATTTCAAGGGTGGGTAATGCGGGCACATCTGTATCGCTTATATCACTTTGAGTTATTTGAGAAGTTAGAGTAGCCCATTCATATGTTATGGTTTCTGGTACGAAGTCGTTAATTGCCTGCTGTAGTTGTGTTTCTACGCCTTGGATTAGTATTCCTCTTACGTTTATTGCTTGGCTTGGCAGGAATGCCGTAAGAATGCCACCGATTATATTCGCTTGAGGCAACACACTACTGGCTAGATTACTTGAGAGTAAAGCGTTGAGAGTGGGGATGCAGGATGGTAATTTAGCGTTATCTAGTCTTTGCACTGCGGACTGTTCTGACGTTGAACCTGCAACACAATCGGGCAACTGGTTTAATATAGTCGTCGTTTGTTCTTTAGATATATCGGATATAACATCTATTAGGACAGGGCGGTTTTCTCCAAAGTTAACAGTGAGTGTCTGGGCATTCTCTTTTCCTAGTGTGTAATCTATGAATCCACCTACGACATCTTTTACGATTTGAGTTCTCCACTCTTGCAAGCCTGCATCTTCTATTGCTTCATCTATCCGTTCAGAAGGAAATTCGCTGATTTCAACGCCTGCTAAATCTTCAAATTGGCTCTGAATCACAGGTCCAAGGGTAGGTCCAAGCTTTAGTTGGTTCTTTGCTGCAGCGTTGTCTATTTCATCAAAGAGTAGTTTTTTAATTGCATCGCCCAATTCGTCAGTATCCAGTTTATAGTAAAATTCATCTTCTTCACCAGATACATAGTCTGCGTATTCTCTCAGTACATCTACAATAGCGTCATCAATAAATTCACCAAATACTTCTTGTGAGGTTTCTTTAGATAGGGATATACCGATTGTATCTAAAGCGGACAAATCTTGAGATTCAACTATATATCCTGCGATGTCATTACCTATACTAAGATCTGATATATTAGCTTCTACGCTGTTAGCCAGTTCATTAACAATTTTTTCCATTACGGGCAATGGTTCTATTTCATCTGCGCCTCTTATAATTTTTAGCACTTGTTGCACTGACTGAAATAGGAGATTTTCGAAATTGTCATCTTTGTCCAATGTGCTATTAACTATTTTCACTAGAGCTTGCCTTTTGGTAGGTGTATCCAGATTGATTTCTACATCTGAGTCTGCGATTGGTATTTGGATGCTTTGTTGCGATGTAGCGTCTTCTACTAAAGCAGGGACTAGCATGTTGTATACGAGTGTACTGACGCCAGCACTTTCAATAGATGATTTAAACCTCTGCATATCAGATACATAGCGAGATAAACTCTGACTGAACACAGCAGAAAATATAAGGAAGGATCCAATACCTACTGCTGCAACTACAAGTATAACGCGTATAAAATTGTTCATCCGCGTCCTATATATTCCTGTTTTAAGGGTAGTATCACTGTTTCCAGTATGTTTGTATCTCTAGGTAGAGTCACTATTAAAAGAGCTGTTTTAGCAATTTCTTTTGTCTGAATCATAACTTCATGTGCGGTATCTTGCCCTGTTTGTGAACTGCCAGAGTGCCTGCGCTCTACCATAACGTTACCAGGGTGTAAAGCAGATACACTTATTCCGAACTCACGACCTTCAAGTGCTGCTGCGTTGGTTAGACCTATAATTGCACTCTTACTTGTAGAGTAAGGAGTAGATTCTTTTCTAGGGCGGAAAGCAGCTATTGAGCCGATATTCACTATTTTACCGCTATTCTGTTTTTTCATTACCTTAAACGCCTCTCGCATGCAGTAGAACACACCAGATACATTTACATCTATAACACGATTCCATTGTTCATTAGTAACTTGATCAATAGGTGCGCCATCAAATGCACCTGAATTGTTGATCAAAATATCTAACTTGCCATCAAAGAGTGCTAGAGTTTTACTAAACAAAGCATCTACATCGGCTGGTTGTGTAATATCTACTGGTATTGGGGTTACTTTTACGCCTGTGGATTGTGTTATATCCTCTGCTGTTTGCCGTAATCTGTTGTATTGTCTTGATGCAATAACAACTTGGCAACCTGCTTTTGAAAATTCATAAGCAATTGCTTTACCTATGCCTGTGCCTCCACCAGTGACTAAAGCGGTTTTATCTTTTAGGGGTTTCATATCGTAAATTTTCCGTATAAATACACTTTGTTAATAGTAGAATATTTTCAGATTCGCCGTAACTACTATCACTATTATAATACTACTTTAAAGTAAAAGAGTTAAAGCGTTAAAAATCAGCTTATTAATTTTAAAAAACATACAAACCGCAGTACAAATATCAGCTGGCGTTTGGTTTGATCTCCTTAGTCAGAAAAGCTGTAACTAAGGAGATCCCTATAAAAGAGGCTAAAACTATAAATGCAATCTGCCAACCTAGTATAAAGGCATCTCTTACATTTTGACCTGCATTTGTGCCAATTGCGGCTAGCTCTATCTCAAAACCGAGCATACCGACCATAATACCAGTTACTACAGCGACAAATATAGCTTGCCCTGTTACACTACCTACATTACGGACTAAATTCACAAGTGCCCCTACTGAGCCATAGTGTTTACGTTCTACAGAACCGATAGTTAATGACATATTAGGGGGCATCCAAATACCCATAAATACTCCATAAGTAAACAGAAGACTGCCTAATAGAATTACATTTATACCTTCATCAAAAAAGATAAATATAATATTCATACATAAAATCCCTAGTATCCCCAAAATACATAGCATCTTGCTACCGACTTTGTCGGATAATCTTCCGCTAAACTGTGAAGCGATTCCTATTCCAAGAGAGTTGAGGAACATAATAAACCCTGTGCGTCCTGGTGTGTATCCGAGGAATATCTGCATAAATATGGGCATTATGAAAAACGCTGGTGCGCTACCAGTAAATGCGGATAATCTTGTGAAATTAGCCCATTTAAAAGTGGGATTGGAAAAGAAAGAAAGCGACAACATAGGTATTTCTGCTTTTCGCTCATAGATAATAAAGAGTATAAAAAGTACAACGAATGCTATTGTACCTATTATCATTTGTACTGACAGTAAAGGTAAGCCGAAGGGGTTAGCTATTACTAAAATGAATATGAACAATGCTATAGCCGATATAACAGCGCCTATCCAATCAAATTTCTTCCAATCGTTTCTACTAGGTGGGGTATTCATCTTTTCTTCGTCTAGTATCAGCCAGCCGGAGAAAACAGCGAGCCCTGTCGGTATTGCAAGTAAAATAAACATTACACGCCAGCTAAAAGCTGCGATTATAGGTCCACCGAAAACAGGTCCTACGATACCGCCTATAGAGACTGCAGTTGTTATCATTCCAAGCGCTTTGCCTCGCTCATGGTTGGGGAACACAGAGGTAACTATTGCCATCACTATTGCCTGACACATTGCGGCGCCTATAGCCATAATAACACGCGCAAAAATAAGCAGTTCAAAGGTGGGCATAAGTGCTGATAAAATAGCCCCGCCTGTGAAAACAGACATACCCACAGTGTAGAAACGCTTACGTCCTAAAAACTCGGATACCTGCCCCATAGGTAAAAGAAGAGTAGTAATTACCAAAGAAGAAGACAGTGCCACCCAAGTTACACTGCTTAAACTCTGTTCAAACTCTTTGGCAATCGTTGGAAGAGCAAGAAAGGTAACAGATATATCCATGACCATCACAAATAGTGCAATTGCAACTATCCAAAAAACGTACCACTTGTAGTTATTAGAGGCTTTAATACGTTTAAATATCTTTTTGAACTACCTTCATTTCAACGTAAGGGTTTACGTAAATCCCTGCGTTGTCTAGCTACCTCAAATAAAGCGATACCTGTAGCAACTGAAACATTTAGTGAAGCAACTGCTCCAAAAGTCGGTATTGATACCATTTGATCACATTTAGCTTCTACTGCTTTTGATATACCACTCCCTTCAGATCCTGTAACCAGTGCTAAAGGAATGTCTAGGTCAATGTTTGCAATATCAGTTTTTGATTTAGCATCTAGCCCTATAACAACTATTTTACAGTACTTCATAATATCTATGGCTCTGGGTATACTCCTTACTCTTGCGACGTTTATATGCTCTATCGCTCCTGCTGATGCTCTTACAACACCGGGTGTAATACCTACTGCTCTGATTGCAGGTATTACAATACCATCTCCACCTACTACCTCTAAACTCCTCGCTATTGCCCCTAGATTGTAAGGATCTTGAATTCCATCTAACACAGATATTAGCGGTTGTCTATTATGTTTATCGGCATAAAAGATTATATCCTCTATAGAACAATATTTTTGATCTATGCCTATCGCAATTACACCTTGTGCCTTTTTAGTTACAGAAAGGTTTTCAATTTCTTTATGGGCTATCCACTCTACAGGGATAGAGCTTTTGCTGGCGAGATCTAATATGTCCGTAATTTGACTGCCTTGTTGTACACTGTTAGATATAAGTATATGCTCCAGTTTGTGTCCTGCTTTTATAGATTCTAGTACGGCTCTACGTCCTTCAATATTGCGACTGCCTTTTTTCATCAAACGGCTATATTTAGACATTTATACTAATCGCTTCCATAAACTTTTATTTTACTTTATTTAAAAGTGTACTCTGTAAGCAGTTACTGTATAAATATTTACTTAGCAAAACAACATGTAAATAACTGATAAAGATATTAAGAAATGTAGTAAACACGTTGATCAATGATAAACCAAGGAGGCTGTACAGTTATCTACTGCTTATATTACGTGGCTTTGTAATAGGCTCTGTAGATATTGTACCGGGTGTATCAGGGGGCACAGCCGCCTTTGTCTTAGGCATTTACTATGAATTATTAGAATCAATTAGTAGTGTTATTAATGCTGAGTTCTGGAAGGCACTTTTACAGCGTCAGTGGCATAGTGCTATTAGAGTATCAAATCTATACTTCCTTGTTGCGGTATCTATAGGTGCACTCTTAGGAATAGTAACTCTAGCTCGCGGTCTAGAATGGCTTTTTCAAGAGTATCCTGTATACCTAAATAGTCTATTTATAGGCTTAGTGTGTGGTTCGTGCTACGTGGTTGCAAGAAGAATTCACCGATGGCACTATACTCTTGCGGTATTTATTGCTATCGGTATTGCAACTGGGTATGCGATATCTCTGCTTTCAGATGGTGGTGAAACGCCTAACACATACTGGTTTATATTCATTAGTGGTGCCACTGCGGCATTGGCACTAATACTACCCGGCATTTCTGGAGCATATATTCTTTTGATACTGGGAAAATACCATCAAACAATAAGTGCCATTAACGATGGAGACTTTGTTTTCTTGTTGTTTCTAGGCTCAGGTGTCCTTATATCAATTGTTACATTTTCAAGAATTATAAGTCTACTGCTCAAAAGATGGTATTTGCAAACTGCTTCACTTATGCTCGGATTCATAGTTGGTAGTATACCTCTCCTATGGCCTTGGCGTGGAACTGACAATTCAAATATTGTATTGCCAACTATAGGTACTGACCTAGTACTCGCTGTTGGTATGGCTCTTTTGGGGATAATTGTTGTTGTCGTCGTTGAATTCTTTGTGTCAAGAAAGCAGAATTAAATCAGTTATACAATTTGACATTTGTAAAAATAGTATATAACTTAAATAGTGATATTTATACAATAAAATAGGAGGTTATTATAATGTATATATATAAAACACATAAAAACAAGTTCACTGATATTCAGAGAGCACTATTATCAAGTTTGTTTTTGATAATAGTGCTTTTTTTTGTACTGCTTTTAGGTTGCAACCACTCACAAAGCAATAATGGTGGTCTACAAGGTAGTATTGAGATTGACGGTTCTTCTACTGTGTATCCTATATCCGTGGGAATAGCTGAAGAATTTACAAGTGTACACGGTGACGTTCGGGTAAACGTAGGGATAAGTGGTACAGGCGGTGGTTTCAAGCGATTTGCAACTGGAGAAACCGAGATCTCTAACGCCTCAAGACCAATTAAAGACTCTGAAGCAGATGTAGCAAAGGAAAATGGTATAGAGTTTATAGAGCTAATGGTTGCTTTTGATGGACTGTCAGTGGTCGTTAGTAAAGACAACGACTTCGTACAGTGCCTCACAGTTGAAGAACTGAAAAAGATATGGGAGCCCGGCAGCAGTGTCAACACATGGGAGCAGGTCCGTAGGGGCTTCCCCGCAGAAGATATTGAACTCTACGGTCCAGATGCCGACTCAGGTACCTTTGACTACTTTACAGAAGAGATCTTAGAGACAGACGGTGCAATAAGACAAGACTATACTCCTAGCGCCGACGATAACGTATTGGTGCAAGGTGTACAAGGTTCAAAGTACGGACTAGGATACTTTGGTTACGCTTATTATATTGAAAATAGAGATAAACTAAATGTAGTCGCTGTAGATAACGGCTCTGGGTGTGTAGCACCGAACGAAGCAACTATTAACAACGGTACATATGATCCATTATCAAGACCGTTATTCATTTATGTGAATAATGCGGAACTGGCTAAACCGCACGTAAGAGAGTTTGTTTTGTTCTATCTTGATAACGCATCTGAAATTGCGTCACTAGTAGGTTATGTAGCACTACCTGAATCGGATTACCAAAAAGGTATAGAATCAATTACACAACTAACAAATTAAAATTCTAATATATAATATTAGTGTAACTTGAACTACTCTAATAATCCATACCGATCGAGCACACCTAAGCGACTTGTTCAACAAAGGATAGTTGTCTGGTTACTTCGGATTTGTACACTTATATCTGTGTTTACTACAGTTGGTATAGTAGTAACACTTGTACTAGAAAGTCTTAACTTCTTCCTTGAAGTACCTTTGTCGGAGTTTTTATTTGGCACTCAGTGGACACCGCTTGCACGAGATCCAGAGTACCGTTCTTTTGGGGTACTGCCTCTTATCACTGGCACGCTTTTAGTGTCAGTAATTGCTGGTGGAATTGCACTTAGCTTTGGTTTAAGTTCTGCTATATTTCTCTCAGAGTATGCACAACCGTGGTTACGTAAACTTCTTAAACCTATCCTTGAAGTACTGGCGGGTATACCGACTGTTGTATATGGATACTTTGCGCTCTTACTAGTTACACCTGCACTTAAGTTTATATTCGGTGATGAGAACGTGGTAATATTCAACGCTATGAGTGCAGGTTTAGTTATGGGTATTATGATAATGCCTATGGTTGCAACTCTATCAGAAGATGCTATGTTTAGCGTACCTCGTTCTCTTAAAGATGCCTCTTATGCATTGGGTGCTACAAAATTTGAAACTGCTCGGTGGGTTATTTTACCATCTGCCGCCTCTGGTATAGTATCCTCATTGGTGCTTGCCATATCACGTGCAGTAGGTGAAACTATGATAGTTACAATAGCCGCAGGCGCCAAGCCAACAATTGCATTCAATCCATTTGAAAGTATACAAACAATGACAGCATACATTGTTCAAGTAAGTCAGGGTGAAACCCCACGAGGAACTTTAGAATACAATACACTCTTCGCTGTAGGGCTGCTTTTATTCACTATAACACTGATACTCAACCTTATTGGCAAATTTTTAGTTAGACGTTTTAGACAAGTCTATTAACCACAGTTAGATGGATGAACAGATTTACATAACAAATAATAGAAAATATAAGTACCGTAAAATAAGAGATAGGTTCTTTCTAGGAATATTTGTGCTATCTATCGTTGTTGCACTAGTGATGCTTACTACACTGTTAATTTACGTTCTAATAGACGGTGCAGGTTGGTTAAGTTGGAATTTTATCAGCAACTACTCTTCTCAACTATACCCTAGTAGAGCGGGTGTTCTGGCTTCACTGATGGGAACTGTGTGGATCATAGTTATGACCGCTGCAATGTGTCTACCAATAGGTATCGCAACCGCTATATATTTAGAGGAGTTTGCAACATCTGGGAAGTTCAAATATTTGATTCAATTAAATATTGCAAATCTCGCTGGTGTGCCGTCAATAGTTTACGGGTTACTTGGACTTGTGCTATTCGTTCAAATACTGTTTGGGGGATCTCGTAGCGTATTGGCAGGAGCTATGACAATGACGCTGTTAATTTTGCCCATAGTGATAATATCGGCACAAGAGGCATTGCGGGCAATTCCAGCTAACAGGCGCGATGCCTCTTACGCCATAGGAGCAACAAAATGGCAAACTGTCAGACACGTAGTACTGCCCGAAGCTATACCCGGCATAATGAGCGGTATTATATTAGCGCTCTCGCGCGCAGTAGGTGAGACTGCACCCATACTTATAATATCATCGTTGGTATTCCTGCAGTTTGTACCCTCATCTCCGGGCGATAGATTTACCGTATTACCCCTGCAAATATATACTTGGATAGCACAGCCAAAAGACGAATTCAGGCATTTAGCATCAGCGGGTATAATAGTGTTGCTATGTGTATTATTGCTCTCAAATTCTGCTGCAATATGGGTCAGAAGCAGAGGTCAAAAGAAGTACGAATAGATGAATTCACTAATATATATTAGTAATTAGTCCAACCGCTTTCACTGATACTGGAACGCATACTTTCTTTATACGTCTGATAAAAGTTGTTATTGTATAAGTTTTCAACCTCTGCAATAACATCAGATGACAGTTTAGGTAGATTAGAAGCACCGACGTACTCTTCAAGTTGTTGGTCGGATGTTATTGTAGGTAAACAGGAAGCAACTATATTTTTCTGTAGACAAAAACGTATAGCGATTTGCCCTACTGTAGCCGTGGGTATAGAGTCAAAAAGAATATCCAGCTTTTGGAGTTTGTTTATTGCCCTTTTAAACCATGCAAGGCGTCTGTGTGAACGATGATCACTACTACCAAACCGATTTTGATCAATGATGGTGTCTTTTGTATAAGTTCCATCCAAAATACCCGAAGCATGGGGAACGCGCGTTATTAGCCCTATACTATGCTGATTTGCAGAGTTGATAAACTGTCTTGCAGGTTCTTGTTCAATCACAGAGTAAATCATCTGTATGGGTATGCCTAGATTATCTATTGCAAATTTACCTTCCTCAAGCCAACCCAAGTCTGGTCCAATAGCCACAGCGTAGTAACGGATCTTTCCTTGATTTTTTAGGTTATCTAGCTCTTCAAACAAGGAATCTTGTTGAAGAGTAGTTAAACGTGGGTTATGTAATTGGTAGAGATCTATGTAATCTCTGTGTAGTCTTTTCAAAGAACTCTCACATGAAGCCCTAATGAAATTTTTATCCCAACGTTGTGGTCTTTCTTGATGGTGTCCTGATCTAGGTGCACTTATGTCATAACCGAATTTTGTGGCTATAACTAAGTCGTTACTGTATCCGTGTAGAGATTCATATAATATTTCTTCTCCATAACCTTGTCCGTAGACGTTGGCGGTATCAAAAAAATTAATACCGAGATCCACGGATTTTCTGATTAATTTTACAGCATCCTGTTTATCAACTTTGCCCCACCAACCCGTGGCGACACCCCAAACTCCAAACCCTACTTCAGAGAGTTTAATATCAGTAGATTGTAGTGTACGATAATGCATAAGGTTAATTCAAGTTATCAGTGAGTTTTATATACTATTTATTCAGCCCGGGGCTTAACGCTTGAGTTATACGCGACTTTAATTGAATAAATCGGCGTTCGTTAATGGCTGGCTTAGCAACACCAACAGGATATTCCTCAATAAACTCTACCCAAGACTTACAACCAATGTATTCATCCATTACCATTAAGGCTTGTGGCTGTTGTAGTACATAAGCACGAATTATCAGCAGAGTCAGAGGTTGGCTGGGACGCCAGTTAAACTTTTTTGTTAATAATGAATTGTTAAAGATATGAAAAGGTTCAATAGACATAATTTCTTCTTGGGTATGTATTTCAAATATGCTACTGACTTCTACAAACACTGACAATGTAACAACTCCGTCGATATCTTGTTCTGATTCGTGATTTAAGTCAGTGGCGCTAGGTTTTAAAAACTGCCTTGATTGATGGTAGTAAGTAGGATACATAAAGAATTCATCGTACTTTACTTCAAAGCGGGGTTTGCTTTCTCGCAAGCCACCTTTTTTTAATAGTATACTTTGTTGCCCTGATGCCAGTGCTGATACAATTACATCCCACTCTTTGAGAGCCATTTTACACATGCCACTAATCAATTTGGGTATCCTTTACTGTATAAGACTTTGATAATAATGCTTTTATATGTTTGCCTCTACTTCCTAGCATTTGAAGCGTATTATTCAATATTGTATGCTTGATATCATCAACACAGATACCTCGGATTTGGGCAAGAAATACAGCAATCACAGGTATATCTTTGGGTTCAGTCCATTTTTTCCTATTACTTTTGAAAGGCTGAGGGTAGGAATCGGTTTCTAATACAATACGGTCTAGGGGTAACTTTTTTGATACTTCTTGAAGTTCATGCATTCTTAGTAGTGGTTTTGCAAGTGAGATAAAGAAATTCATATCTAATAGCGCTTGTGCATACTCCCAATCACCTTGAAAGTAGTGTGCAGCTCCGCCGACTTGTTCTCCACCTTCAGATTTTAACAGTTGTAGCGTATCTTTGTCAGCATTTCTATTGTGAAAAACTATAGGTAATTTTGATTCAGTGGCTATGTTTATCTGTTCAGCAAAAAGTTCTTTCTGTAATGACCATATGTTTATAGAACTCGGTTGGTAATCCAAGCCAATCTCAGACATAACAACTACTTTCGGGTAAGATATCAGTGTTTTTATAGTATCAAGTTGTTGATTGCTCACAGGTTTTGTTATTTCCTGAGGATGAATACCGACACCCGCAAATATACATTCATTAGATTGTGCAAGTTCTACGCACATGCTAGAAGATGTATCTGTAACCCCAGCAGTAATGATTGCTCCCACCTCAGCATCTGATGCCCTTTTGAGTATATCTACAATCTCGTTAGAGTCGTGCTGATCTATGTGAGTATGAATATCTATAAAAGCAGTATCTTTAGTTTTACTGTAGTTTTTACTCAAGAAGGGTAATCCTTCCACGCATCATTACTACCTGCCCAAGCATTTTCTATATTTATATCTTCTTTAAAATAACCTTTCTTTTTTATATAACCATATGGTTTATTAACTATTGTTGAGAAGCTAGGTTCGGCTCTTACAATTGGTGGGAATAAATAGCATATGTCTACAATAGATTTATTTATGAAGAAATCTGGAAATGTTATAGGTCCAATCTTTGCGGCGCGTATCAACTTAGTAGCTCCAGATGGCGTTACTGCGTAACCACACGTGCCAGACAGACGAACTAGTGAATAGTAGTATTCTCTAGTTTTTGCATTCCGCTCCCTAAGTTGCACAGGATACTTACGCAATGCCAATTGTTCCAATTCTCTTGATATATATATTATATCCTTGAAACGCATTTTGGGTACAGGTGTTTCAAATACTGCATCATGCTCTATTATTACTATAGGCTCTCCAAGTTCAACACACTTCTCCCATAGTACAAAGTGTGAAGCAAAACAACCCAAGGCTGCACCATTCATATCTGAGTTATTTACTACACCTTTAGATAACAGAAACTCTTCCGATTGAAACTTATCTATAGCATCAAACACTTCAACATCTTCACCAAACACTTTACCAGACTCTATACACTTATTCGTTGATTTTACTGACATAGGCATCTTTGTAAGTGTTATAACAAACGTATGCTTTGGCTTAACTGGCTCTATACCAGCATACGATCTACGCAGTTGTATACTTTTATAGTCCCAGTATACCCCTCGTATCTTCCAGTAGATATTATGGAACATAGCCCGCATATAACGAGATCTAAAGAAGGTATTCTTATACTCTTTTGCTTTGTTGTAAATATATCTCTTCATTGACTTTACAAGACCTTTCTCAAGAAGGGTAATCCTTCCACGCATCATTACTACCTGCCCAAGCATCTTCTATATTTATATCTTCTTTAAAATAACTTTTCCGATTTAGATAATTGTATGGTTTATTAACTATTGTTGAGAAGCTAGGTTCAGCTCTTACAATTGGAGGGAATAAATAACATATGTCTACAATAGACTTATTTATGAAGTGATCTGGAAATGTTATAGGGCCGATCTTTGCAGCGTGTATCAACTTGGTAGATCCAGATGGTGTTACTGCATAACCACATGTACCAGACAGACAAAATAGTGAATAGTAGTATTCTCTAGTTTTTGCATTCCGCTCCCTAAGTTGGGCAGGATACTTAAGAAATGCCAATTGTTCCAATTCTCTTGATATATATATTATATCCTTGAAACGCATTTTGGGTACAGGTGTTTCAAACACTGCATCATGCTCTATTATTACTATAGGCTCTCCAAGTTCAACACACTTCTCCCATAGTGCATAATGTGATGCAAAACAACCCAAGGCTGCATTATTCATACGTGAGTTGTTTACCACACCTTTAGATAGAAGAAACTCTTCTGCTTTAAATTTATCAATAGCAGCAAACACTTCAACATCTTCACCAAACACTGTACCAGACTCTATACACTTATTCGTTGATTTTACTGACATAGGCATCTTTGTAAGTGTTATAACAAACGTATGCTTTGGCTTAACTGGCTCTATACCAGCATACGATCTACGCAGTTGTATACTTTTATAGTCCCAGTATACCCCTCGTATCTTCCAGTAGATATTATGGAATATAGCCCGCATATAATGAGATCTAAAGAAGGTATTTTTATACTCTTTTGCTTTTTTGTAAATGTATCTCTGCACTGACTTTACAAGACCTTTCTCAAGAAGGGTAATCCTTCCACGCATCATTACTACCTGCCCAAGCATTTTCTATATTTATATCTTCTTTAAAATAACCTTTCTTTTTTATATAACCATATGGTTTATTAACTATTGTTGAGAAGCTAGGTTCGGCTCTTACAATTGGTGGGAATAAATAGCATATGTCTACAATAGATTTATTTATGAAGAAATCTGGAAATGTTATAGGTCCAATCTTTGCGGCGCGTATCAACTTAGTAGCTCCAGATGGTGTTACTGCGTAACCACACGTACCAGATAGACGACCTAGAGAATAGTAGTATTCTCTAGTTTTTGCATTCCGCTCCCTAAGTTGGACAGGATACTTACGAACTGCCAATTGTTCTAATTCTCTTGATATATATATTATATCCTTGAAACGCATTTTGGGTACAGGTGTTTCAAATACTGCATCATGCTCTATTATTACTATAGGCTCTCCAAGTTCAACACACTTCTCCCATAGTACAAAGTGTGATGCAAAACAACCCAAGGCTGCGCCATTCATACGTGAGTTGTTCACTACGCCTTTAGATAACAGAAACTCTTCCGCTTGAAACTTATCTATGGCATCAAACACTTCAACATCTTCACTGAACACTTTACCAGACTCTATACACTTATTCGTTGATTTTACTGACATAGGCATCTTTGTAAGTGTTATAACAAACGTATGCTTTGGCTTCACTGGTTCTATACCAGCATATGATCTACGCAGTTGTATACTTTTATAGTCCCAGTATACACCCCGTATCTTCCAGTAGATATTATGGAACATAGCCCGCATATAACGAGATCTAAAGAAGGTATTCTTATACTCTTTTGCTTTATTGTAAATGTATCTCTGCATTGACTTTACAAGACCTTTCTCAAGAAGGGTAATCCTTCCATACATCATTACTCCCTCCTACCCAAGCATTTTTTATACTTGTATCTTCTGTATATTCTCTAAAACCTTTCATATTGACACGAGGGTATGGTTTATTAACTATTGTTGAGAAGCTATTCTTAACACGTACAACTGGCGGGAACAAGTAGCATATGTCTACAATAGATTTCTTCATAAATAAATCTGCTACTCTTATACCGTTAGTTCTAGCTTCACGTATCAACTTAGCAGCCCCACATGGTGTTACTGCATAACCACATGCTCCATACATAGCAAACCTTGGCAGATAGTACTCTCCAGCCTTTACATTCCTCTCCCTGAGTTGTTTAGTATACTCAGCTGACATCTGTTCTGCTTGTTTAGACAAACATATTATGTCCTTGAAACGCATTTTAGGCACTGATGTCTCAAATACTGCATCATGCTCTAATATTACTATAGACTCTCCAAGTTCAACACACTTCTCCCATAGTGCATAATGTGATGCAAAACAACCCAATGCTGCACTATTCATACGTGGGTTATGCACTACACCGTTAGATAATAGAAACTCTTCTGCTTTAAATTTATCAATAGCATCAAACACTTCTACATATTCACCGAACACTTTACCAGACTCTATACACTTATTCGCTGATTCTAATGATATAGGCATCTTTGTAAGCGTTATAACAAATATATGCTTTGGCTTCACGGGCTCTATACCAGCATATGACCTACGCAGTTGTGTGCTTTTATAATCCCAGTATACACCTCGTACCTTCCAGTAGATATTATGGAACATAGCCCGCATATAACGAGATCTAAAGAAGCTATTCTTATACTCTTTTGCTTTTTTGTAAATGTATCTTTGCATTGACTTTACAAGACCTTTCTCAAGAAGGGTAATCCTTCCATATATCATTACGCCCTACCCAGATATCTTCTATGATTGTGTTCTTATCAAGAAAAGTCTCTTCAGGAATGTATCGACCTGAATTCGTACCTATTGTTGAAAATTTAGCTTCTACACGAACAGTCGGAGGGAACAAGTAGCATATGTCTACAATAGATTTATTTATAAAATTGTCTGCTGATGCTGGTGCAAGCCTAGGCTGTGCTGCGTGTATCAACTTAGCAGCCCCACATGGTGTTACTGCATAACCACATGCTCCATACATAGCAAACCTTGGCAGATAGTACTCCCCAGCCTTTACATTCCTCTCCCTGAGCTGTTTAGGATACTCAGCTGACATCTGCTCTGCTTGTTTAGACAAACATATTATATCTTTGAAACGCATTTTGGGTACTGATGTCTCAAATACTGCATCATGCTCTAATATTACTATAGGCTCTCCGAGTTCAACACACTTCTCCCATAATGCAAAGTGCGACGCAAAACAACCCAACACAGGACTTCCACGTGAGTGATGCACTACACCTTTCGATAAGAGAAACTCTTCCGCTTGAAACTTATCTATAGCATCAAACACTTCAACATCTTCACTGAACACTTTACCAGACTCTATACACTTATTCGCTGATTCTAATGATATAGGCATCTTTGTAAGTGTTATAACAAATATATGCTTAGGCTTAACTGGCTCTATACCGGCATATGATCTACGCAGTTGTATACTTTTATAGTCCCAGTATACACCCCGTATCTTCCAGTAGATATTATGGAACATAGCCCGCATATAACGAGATCTAAAGAAGGTCTTCTTATACTCTTGTGCTTTTTTGTAAATGTATCTCTGCATTGACTTTACAAGCCCCTTCTCAAGAAGGGTAATCCTTCCATACATCATTACTACCTCCTACCCAAGCATCATCTATGTTATTTTTATACTCTCTAAAATAACCTTCCCGCTTTAGCCAAACATATCGTTCGTTAGATATTGTTGAGAAGCTATTCTTAACACGTACAACTGGCGGAAATAAATAGCATATATCTACAATAGATTTATTGATAAAATTGTCTACCGATTCTAGTACAAGCCTAGGCTGTGCTGCGTGTATCAACTTAGTCGCTCCAGATGGTGTTATTCCATAACCACATGTTCCATACATAGCAAACCTTGGCAGATAGTACTCTCCAGCATGAGCATTTTTATTCCGAAGCTGTAGAGGATACTCAACTGACATCTGTTCTGCTTGTTTAGACAAACATATTATATCCTTGAAACGCACTTTAGGCACTGATGTCTCAAACACCGCATCATGCTCTAATATTACTATAGGTTCTCCAAGTTTAACACACTTCTCCCATAGTACATAGTGTGATGCAAAACAACCCAAAAACGCACTATTCACACGTGAGTTGTTCACTACGCCTTTAGATAATAGAAAC
This sequence comes from Dehalococcoidia bacterium, assembly GCA_964274945.1. Lineage (GTDB taxonomy): Bacteria > Chloroflexota > Dehalococcoidia > Lucifugimonadales > Lucifugimonadaceae > CAXXBX01. Next base: position 665,410 of record CAXXBX010000034.1, read on the forward strand.
TCTTCCGCTTGAAACTTATCAATAGCGTCAAACACTTCTACATTCTCACCAAATACTTTACCAGATTCTATACACTTATTCGCTGATTCTAATGATGTAGGCATCTTTGTAAGCGTTATAACAAATATATGCTTTGGCTTAACTGGCTCTATACCGGCATATGACCTACGCAGTTGTGTACTTTTATAGTCCCAGTATACACCTCTCATCTTCCAATAGATAGGATGAAACAGATTACGCATATAATGAGATCTAAAGAAGGTATTCTTATACTCTTTTGCTTTTTTGTAAATGTATCTCTTCATTGACTTTACTATTATATTTATAAATTGTTAATGTATTTCTAGACCCCAGTGATCCCAGTTTTCAGAAATTATTCTTGCAAAAATCTCTATCTTTTTTTGTTTAGGAAACATTATTTCTATTCGTTCTTTAACGTTAATTGGTTTTTGTGAGTGAAGTCCTCTTTTTTCCACTATTAACTGACGAACGTTCCTTGAACCGCGTGGTTTTGGTATTCGCCCTTTCTTGAACAAAAGACACAATTCACACTGACTCATTGTGTAAAAACCCGGATTAATTCTTACCTTATTCCATACAAATGCTACTGTTGCCCATCTAAACCCCCAATACTTACCAAGGTCAATTGCTTGATCCAAGTGTGGATTAGTAGACCACATAAACAGTAAGCTATCTTTCGCTGTAATACTTGGGATATCTAATTTCTTTAGATCGTTTATGGATATTGTATTATAGTGTCTTATAGCACCTCCGGTATCTCCTTTACTTTTTCCTGCATGTTGTAATTGACCTTTATAATCCCAAGGTGGATCTATATACAAAATGTCGTAACGATCGTTTGGAAGACTTAAAAACAATGCTGTCCTTTCGTGTATTGTTTTAAAGTTCTAATAGCATTCGGTAAGGGTTTTGAATAGAATTGCGAATACAGTTAAGGAATTGCACTGCTACTGCACCCTCTACAATTCGGTGATCGTATGTCAAAGCTAAGTACATCATTGCTCTTATTTCTACTTTTTCACCGACTGCAACGGGACGCTTTTTAATAGTGTGTATTCCGAGTATACCTGTTTGAGGTAAGTTTATTATGGGCGTTGATAACAAAGAGCCAAATACACCTCCATTAGTAACTGTAAATGTTCCGCCTGTGAGATCGCTTATAGAAAGTGTTTTTTGGAAAGATTTAATAGCGAGCTCACGTATATCTAACTCTATTTGAGCCAAGTTTTTAGTGTGTGCCTTGTGTATAACAGGCACTACTAGACCTTCTGGAGCTGCAACCGCTACACCGATATTTTTATCAGCGTAATAAACTACTTCTTTTTCATCAAGTTTAGCGTTAAATATAGGAAACTTATCTAAAGCCCCAATGCATGCTTTAACAAAAAAAGAGACTATACCTAGTTTTATACCCCATGTTTTTTCAAATTCATCTTTGTAGCTTGAACGTATTTTAGATACTTCTGTCATGTCAACTTCGTTATATGTAGTTGTCATAACAGCCTCTTGTTGTGCGGCTGACATTTTATGAGCCATTGTAAGTTGTCGGCGTGTTAGTTTAACTCTATTTACCGAAGATACCAGCTCTTTTTGCTCAATGATACGCTCGGGTTGTTGCTCAGTAGGTTGTGAATTATGTAACTTAGATATATCACTACTTTTGCTCTGACTATTTTTTGTTGTTTTCGTTTTGGCATCAGTTTTGACTTCAGTAATGGTTGTAGTTGTGCTATTTTGCTCTTTAGATATATTCTTTAATGCATTTTCAACATCGCTTTTTGTAATGATCCCATCGCGCCCTGAACCGTGCACGCTGGCTAAATCTATACCGCGTGCACGGGCGATTCTTTCTGCAACGGGGGTTGCCGTTGGCTGAACTGGCTGGCTAGAGGAATCGAGTACAGTATCAGTATCAGACGTTGGAGTATCTGGTACATTACTATCAATATCGGTTTTAGTCGTTGCCATTGGCTGAACTGGCTGGCTAGAGGAATCGAGTACTGTATCAGTATCAGAGGTTGAAGTATCTGGTACACTATCATCAATATCGGTTTTAGTCGTTGCCATTGGCTGAACTGGCTGGCTAGAGGAATCGGGTACAGTATCAGTATTAGATGGTACATTACCATCAATATCAGTTTTAGTAATAGTACCTAGAACTTCACCTGAATGGACTGTATCGCCTTTTTTAACTTTTAACTCTTTAATAGTGCCGTCAGCGGGTGAAGGAACGTCCATTTCTACTTTGTCAGTTTCTATTGTAAAAGTGGTTTCACCTGTTTTCACCGTATCTCCGACCTGTTTTATTACTCCGCTTATATCCGCTTCCGCTATGGATTCAGCTAGATCTGGTACGAGTATTTGTATATCACTATCTGTGCTCATTTATTATTGCTCCGTAATAGAACTAATCAATATAGCCTAGTGCTTTGCGTGTTAGTTGGTTTTGTTGTACCTTATGCAGCCACGCAGAGCCTGCCGCAGGTGTAGAAGTAGAAGAACGCCCTACATATTCTATATCAATTCCGTTTAGTGTTTTGCCTAGTACCATAGATATGTATCCAAATGCCCCTCTGTTACGTGGTTCTTCCTGCAACCAGATAATTTTTTGGAGTAGAGGTAAATCTGACAAAATTTCCCATATCTCTGCTCTAGGAAATGGATACAATTGTTCAAATCTTACTACTGCAAAATCATCTGCTGTGTCATGTGCGGGGTTAGATACTAAGTCTATGAATATTTTCCCAGAACACAAGATCAGCCTCTTAACATTTTTAATATCTTGGTTTGTTTTATGATGAATAATAGCGTTACGAAATTTACCTTGTTCCAGAGATTGAAGAGGCGATGATGCTAATGGGTTTCTCAATAGGCTCTTTGCTGACATAACTATAAGGGGGCGTGCATTGCCTTTATTAATTGTGTAGGCTTGCGCTCGCAGGAGATGAAAGTACTGTGCCGCTGTTGTGGGATACACCACCGATATGTTACCTCTCGCAGCTAAAGCTAAGAAGCGTTCTAAATACGCATGTGAGTGGTTGGGTCCTTGCCCTTCATAACCGTGTGGCAATAGTATAACTAGACCAGAGTGTTGCCCCCATTTTGCTCTTGAAGAGACTACCATCTCATCTATAATGCCTTGTGCGTTGTTAACAAAATCACCAAATTGTGCTTCCCATATAACCATAGTTTTGTTACTGAATACAGAGTAACCATGTTCAAATGCTAACGCTGCAAGTTCGCATAAAGGTGAATTGAAAATTTCAAATCTGCCCGGTGTTATACTAGATAAAGGTATAAACTCTTCCTGAGTAGTATTATCAAATACGACAGCGTGGCGCTGGCTAAACGTGCCTCGCTTTACATCTTGACCAGTAAACCTAATTGATATGTTATCCTGTAGGATAGAACCAAAGGCAAGTGCTTCTGCGTGTGCCCAATCTATGCCAAAGCCTTTTTCAAACGCCTCTTGACGACGGTTAAAAATACGTTTAACAGCCCTATGAGCTACAAATTCCTTAGGCAGTGTACATATTACTTTGTTTATATCTTTTAGTTTCTGCGAAGAGTTATTAATACTTCCAAACACCTTTAAATCCGACAAAGGGGTTACAATGTCGGGTTTAAACTCGTTTGTCTCGTGAGATGACGATATAGAGTCAAGCTGCTCTTTTAGTTCGTAGAGATGGTCTAGTACAGATTTGGCTATTTGGTTGGATTCTTCAATTGGTACAATACCTTTTTCGTTTAAATCATTAGCATATTTTTCTCTAACTGTTTTTAGAGAAGATATATTGAGATACATACTAGGTTGTGTAATTGTGGGGTCATCGGTTTCATTGTGCCCAAATCTTCGGTAGCCTATGAGGTTAATCACGAAATCTTTACCAAAACGTTTTCTATACGACACGGCAAGTTGTGCTACAGAGAGGCACGCGGGTATATCGTCAGCATTAACGTGTACAATAGGAACATCAAAGCCTCTTACAACATCACAAGGCGAATTGGAAGAAAAGCTATCTGCTCGATCCGTGGTAAAACCTATCTGATTATTCATAACAATGTGTATAGTACCGCCAGTGTGATAACCTTTTAAATTGGACAGGTTCAGGGTTTCGGTTACTATTCCTTGCCCTGCGAATGCTGCATCACCGTGTAGTATAACGCCCATTACTTGTTGTAATTCTGCCCGATTTGATATTTCGTCTTGTATTGCCCTTACACATCCTACTACAACAGGCGTTACCATTTCTAAGTGGCTGGGATTTGGCATTAACTGCATTGTAATGTCCATTGTACCGTCATTGTCGTAGTCAAGTTCTACTCTTGCACCCATATGATACTTTACATCTGACATCCATCCCTTAGATTCTAAGTTGGCGAGATAAGTATATCCACCTTCCATAAACTCGGAGAGTATCTCATTATATGGTTTGCCAAATATGTGTGCTAGTAAGTTTATTCTGCCTCTATGTGCCATACCAACGTATATCTTTTCTACACCTGTCAGAGTAGATTGAAATACAATTCTATCTAAGAGCACAACAACTGATTCCATACCTTCAAGACTGTACCATCTAGAGCCGGGAAACGCTTTATACAAAAACTTTTCAAGAGTTTGCGTACGTGTCAAAAGTTCTAACAAGTATTTTGATTGTTGTAAAGATATATCCTGATTGTAAGAACTTTGCTCTACAGTACTACGTAGCCAATTTTGTTCTTGAATATTGCGTATATGCAAGAATTCATACCCTATTGAGCCGCAGTAAGTTTTGGTTAAGTTATTAAACAGATCTAGAGTATTTTTACCTTCAAACGTAGGATATTCAATTAGTTCTGCTACATGTTTCGCATACTTATACTGCACCGCCTTTTGGGAAAGCCCAAAGAGCTTTGGATCTAGGTATTTCTTGGGGTTATAATCCGATTCATCAAGCGGATTTACGTTTGCGTACTTGTAACCATAGCTTCTAATATGGTTAATGAAAGATAATAGTTTAGTCAGTTCACTATTGAATTGTCCATCTTGGGGAACTAGGATCGTATCAGATGCATATCTGCCATTGCTACCGTTGTTACTCTGCTGTTCTACTTTTTCAAGCAGTTCTGTAGCGTATCCAACATTCAATCCGCCTACAGTTTTGAACAGTTCGTAATAGCTGTTTGACATGTTTATAGATTTATATAGCCTCTTGTATATGTGCTTTGATGGTACTCTTTGGTAGGGCACCTACAATTTGATCTACTGGTTTGCCATTTTTGAATATCAACAGGGTTGGTATGCTTCTTATGCCATACTCTGCTGCTGACTGCGGGTTACTGTCTACGTCTAATTTTGTGAACTTGAACACTCCATTGAATTCCTCCGCAAGTTCCTGAATCAACGGAGCCACTATTTTACAAGGTCCACACCACTCTGCCCAAAAATCCACCATAACTGGGATATTAGAATTTACTACTTCGCTATTAAAATTGGAATCTGAGATACTGATAACTTTTGTTGCTGACACTAAATATATCCTTTCACTTTATACTAGTCTTCTATACATAATTATATTAGTTTATTTTACTTTTTTACAAATACTAACATTTTTAAAAAGTAGCGGATTGAGGTTTTGACTAGAATCTGGATCTGGATCATCCTGCATATCCGAAACCATTTTACCAAACAGTGATGTAGTAAATAACGCCCCCTTATGCGGAGAGTTTAAAGACGCAATACCGCTGAGTATAAGATTGTCATTTTCATATACGCTCACAGAGTCGCCATTTGATATGCTGTTACTTTTAGCATCTTGTGGATGTATAGATATGATCTCTTCGCTTTGTAAGTAATTCATACCGCTTTTATTAACAATACCTATGGGCTGACTGTGTTGAGATAACACTCTGCCTGGTACAAGCAGTAGGCTACCGTGATTCCTAATATGCGGATAAAAAGACTTTGTACCATTCGTGCTTAATGCGTAGTGCTTTGCAGTAGGCGTTTTATACTGCATGATACTCTGATTTTTCGCTAATTCGTTAACCTGCCCTAAGCTAGGCATAGAGTTTTTAATATCACTCTGTACTGACTGGAGCGACGAAAACTCAAATTTATCTCTCCGCATATTTTTAGCTACTAAGGTGAAAATATCCCATATCAACCTTTCACCATTCTTGGGACTCCAGAGCGGATTTATAGCCAATACTCTCCGTTCAAGATTTGCTACTGTTCCTTGTTTTTCTGCAAAGGTCAAAGCCGGAAACACAACGTCAGCTTTCTTAGTTATCTCATCTTCAAATACAGAATATACCGACAAAAACTCCAAATTACTCACTGCTTTTGTTAATTCAGGTAGATATTTATCTACTATTTTAGAGCCATCTAACATTAGAAATGCTGCTTTTACTTTACCAGCAGACATCCTAGAGACTAAACTGTGTATATCCAGACCTTTGTTAGTGGGTATAGGTGAATTCCATACTTTGCTTAAGTGATCTTGGAGTTCGCTGTTATCAAAGTAACCGCCGGGTAGAGTGTCAGGTGCGCAACCAAACTCACGAGCACCCAGTGTATTTGCCCCTAGATATAAAGGATATATGCTACTTTTGCACTTTGTTAGCACTGCAAGATCCGACATGGTATTAGCAAGCATAGAAGACTGTGTCGGTGTAAGGTTGTCAAATCCAAAAACATATGAGAACGATGTGCTATTTCCAATGGTATCTACTGCTCTGTAAATAGCGGATTCTAAAACCCCCGTTTTGCTAAGCAAGTCTTTAATGTTAATTTCTTTATACTGTTCTGTAGTTACAGAGTGATTACTGACTTTAGATTGCTTCGCTAACACGGATGCTATTGCAAAAACTACAACAGGTTCAGTACCGGGGTAGCAGCGAATCCATTGATCAGCATATCTGGTTAACTCTGTTTCTCTACTATCAACTACAACTAACTTGCCTCCGCTCCGAGTAGCGCGTTTTATAGGCACTCCTACAACGTTCTGTTGATCTGTTGGGTTACCACATACAACCATAATACCCTTTGAATTTTCAAGCGACCATATCGGGGCTGTAGAACCAGAGTGTCCATTGCGTTTTTGCAGAGTTGCTAATGCAGAAGGATACAAGTCCATAAAAGATGTAACGTTATTTGTTGCTAATATAACGCGTGCAAATTTCTGGAGTGTATAATGTTCTTCGTTAGTTGCTCTATGTGAAGAAATCAACACAATCTCATCTGGAGAGTATTTACTAAAGGCATCTGCAACTACGTTACATGCGTGTTCAATATCTGATTTACTACTGTTTACACTGATATGTTTAACGCGTTGCTTGCTGTTTGGGTAATCATAACCGAATTTTCCCATAAAGCATGCTTGTCCTTGGTTTGCACTGCCTGCAAGATCGCCCTTAAATCTAACTATTTTGTCAAACTTGTTTACCTCTGCTACCATGCTGCACCCTACAGGACAGTTTGTGCATACAGTTTGCACATCCTTTGCCGATTTCTCCCACTTATAGTCTCGTTCTACGAGGGCACCTGTCGGGCATACGTCTATACATGCACCGCAGAACTCGCATCCAGATTCTAGCAAAGAGACTCCATGTGCAGTGCCGACGAGTGCAACGCCAGAACGACTTGTTAAAGTAAGTGCATTATCGACTCTAACCTCATCACAAACGCGAACACATCTAGCGCATACTATACAAAGATTGTAATCTCTATCGTAAAAAGGGTCGTCAGTATGGATGGGTAAGTTACGTCTATTGTATTTGAGCGGGATTCTTAGATCTAAATTAGCCCAACGCACAGTATCTTTCAGTTCACAACGTTCGTTTTTAGGACAAACTGTGCAACGGTCTGTAACTGACACATGACGCTGACATATATCTTGCGGTCCGCAAAGCTCAATTCTATGGCACGTAAGGCAACCATGCGGATGTTCAGACATCAGTAATTCAATAGTACCTTTACGTAGCAGTTCTACTTCTGATGTTTTACTGTTGATTACCATGTTATCGGCACATGGTACAGTGCAAGAAGCTAAAACACCTTTACGTCCGTTTGAATCTACTTCAACTACACAAGTTCTACAGGCACCGTAGGGCTTCATACCCGGGTAGTAGCATAAATAGGGTATATAGATGCCCGCTTCTAACGCTGCTTGTAAAATGGTTTGCCCTGCTTTAGCACCGATCAACTTACCGTCTATTGTAATATTCATTGTTTACTTTCTTTATATACGTGTACGAGTAGGAAAAATAAACGAGCCATCCTCAAACGGACCAGAGGTAGGTAAACGTTTTTGTAACCTATCATTAAATTCCTGCGAGAAGTACCTTATAGCCGATGCTACAGGTTTAAAACCTAGCTGTCCATGACCACATAACGAGCCTGCTTGCATATCTTTACCAATTTTCTCAATAAGTTCAATATCTTTTGGCAATGCTTCGTTTTTACACATTCTATCCAATATATCTAACATATGCGTGTTGCCCAAGCGACATGGGAAACACTTACCACAAGATTCAAATTGGTTGAAAGCAATCAGATTACGCGTAATATCAACGACGTCAGTTGTCTGATCTGCTACTATTATACCACCAGAGCCTAGTATGGCGCCAGCAGCAGACATTTCGTCAAAGTCTATGCGAGTATCAAACATTTCACTGCCCATAATACCACCTAGTGGACCACCAGTTTGCAAGAATTTAATTTTCTTGCCATCATGTGCCCCTCCACCAACTTTATAGAGTACATCTTTTATAGTCATCCCCATAGCAACTTCATACAGACCAGGGCGATTTATATGCCCCGAAAGACATACTATAGCTGTACCAGAGCTTTTTTCAGTACCGAGTTGTTTAAATTTCTCAGCACCGTTATCTAGTATCCAAGGAACATATGAGAGAGTTTTAACGTTATTAATATTTGTTGGTTTACCCCAAAGACCAGATTGAGCAGGAAATGGAGGTTTAAAGCGTGGAGTAGCACGTTTACCTTCAATAGCCTCCATCATGGCGGTTTCTTCGCCTGCTACATACGAGTCACCTGTAAATGCAATTTCTACATCAAAAGAGAAATTAGAGCCGAGTATGTTTGCCCCAAGTAGTCCGTATTCATATGCTTGATCAATTGCATATTGCATATTGTCTATAGGAATTGAGTGTCCATATCTAATAAACACGTATCCTTTATGTGACCGCGTAGCATAACCGTTTATTATCAGCCCTTCTAGTAGAGTGTGCGGATCGTTTTCTAGGATTCCTTTGTCGTTAAATGCGCCGGGGTCTCCTTCTTCGCAGTTACATAGAACAAATTTTTGTGGAGCGGTAGAGTTTATTAAAAACGACCACTTTAGACCTGCTGGAAAGGCTGCGCCTCCTCTACCACGTAATTTGGAATCTTTTATAACCTCTAGCACTGACTCTGGGGCTATGCCGTTAATAGCGTTATTAAGGGATGAATACCCTCCGACTGCAATATAGTGAAGAATTTCGCGTGGGTCTATGTTACCAAAGTTACGCGTCGCTACTTTCGTTTGTGCTTTCCATTCGGGAATATCACATAGATTCGGTAGCCCTGCGATCTCTTTACTATTCGTTGAACTGTAGGCAAATGCTTTTTTGTGAGCGATTAAAGCTTCTAATTCAGAACTTTGAGATTTTGCTAACAGCTCCCTAACGTCGGTACTAGAGATTTTCTCAAAAAACAGACGTAATTGGTTTTTAGTGATATCCAACACTGGTTCTCGGTGCATCATACCAAGGGTACCGACTAGAGATACCTTAATGTTTGGACTAATATCTTCAGCTATTTCTTGGGCATTATAAAATGTATTGTATGATCCTACAGCCTGCCCTGAGGATCCGCCCCCTACTCTTACCCAAACCGAGTGATTTAGCTCGTCCATCAAGGTTAAAGCTTTGCTTTTCAGGGATTTATAGTCTAAGTTCGCACTCAATCTGATTTATCTTTGCTACTTATTTGTTGTAGTATATCGTTGGTGATTTTCGCTATACGCTCTGATGTAATGTTACCTTGTAAGCAGTGATCTACAGATACTACAGGTGCATGTGAACATGCACCCAGGCAGGTATTGTACGCCAGTGTTACTGCTCCATCTGCAGTTTCACCTTCTGATTCAATATTCAGTACTTTATGTGCTGCATCCAAAACGGTTTGTGCCCCCATCAAATGACAAGTTGGCCCCCAGCATATTTCTAAAACGTGTTTTCCAGGAGGTGAGAAGCGAAAATTAGTATAAAAGCAAGCCACACTCCAAACATCATTTACCGTCACCGAACAGAATGATGCTGTTATATTTAGTGCCTCTTCGGGTATATACCCTATAGCACTTTGGATGGCTAAAAGAGAAGATAGCACAGTCCGCGTAGGTTGTTTCTGTGACTCTACTATATCCTTTATTTGCTTTTGCAAATCTTTTTGAGTATGAGTTAATGTTATGACTTCAACCTCTTTATACTGATTTTATAAACTTTATTATGAGGACTAGTAAAAATAATTATATCAAAACCAAAATGCAACATATGTTTAAGCAGTGCTTAATTGATTAAAATTCAAGCATTCAATAGTATTTTATGACGATTTAATCACACGATATATTTGCACAGATGCAATTTTACCTTTAAAAATACACTTATTAACTGATTGAAAAGCTATTTGAGTGATTGCACTGTTTACTATAGCTGCATTCTCGGGTATTGAGTACATACTTCTCTCTCTGCAAGATATAACTAGATATTTTACTTTGTACTGCTTTAAGAGTTTATCAACTACCGCTGGGTCTGTGCTGGTATATAAAGTTGCAAGTGCGTTTATTCTGCTGTCAAAATCAGTATCTTTATCTCGCCACTGACGTTCGTGCCCTAACCAGCCTAATATTGTGGGTCTGCCTGTATACGAAGAGAATCTTGCGAACTCTGTATAACTGTTTCCCCATGCCTCAACAAGCCTTTCATCAGTGCTAACGTTATCTAAAATCCAGTTTACCGCTTCATAATCGGCTGGTTCAGCGAATTCTAAGTAACGAGTACCGTCAAGAGTTGGTGTTCCAATACTATATGAACCCTTGGACACCATAGCTGATACAGTATAATTTACAGGCACACTAATAAGAAAAATAGTAAATATACTCCAAGATATTCCAAGAATAAATATGTACCTTCTTTTGTGAGTTAGTAGTTTATGTATCGTGATTATAGTAACGTAAGCACTGACTAAAGATACGATCAGCCAAACTTGATAGTAAACTTTAAAAACAGTATTTAGTCGTGTGCCAAACGCATCCACTACAAAAAACAGTTCCACAATATAAAGTAAAATTAGAGATATAACAAGCAGTAACAAAGGAAACTTGTTGTATATGTCAGTATATCTATTGTTAGTAAGACTTACCCAGATTGTCGCACCAATAAGAAATAAAAACAACGGTGTTATAACCTTAGGTAAGATTTCCTCTAAACGCACTGATTTATTTATAAATAAACCGTTATTGCTATTAAATAAGTTATTAAATGTAGTTGTAGTCAGTTCAAAATTCGGATTACCAAATAGATTGTATACTAGCCATACTAAGAATAAACACGAAAATACAGATGCTAGCAGTATCAGATTAGCTTTGTTAAAACTTTTATCTTTAATACTTGGTATAAGCCCACGCCAGATAAAAAATAAAACAAAAGGCATCAGCATAATGATATGTACACCATAAACAGTAAAAAAGTGCACAAAACGTGTAGTATACAAGTTGATACCTATATATGGAAAATGTAACTGACCACCTAAAGCACCGAAAGGTGGATAAACATCCCAGAATATCAGTACACCCGTTGATAATAAAAGTATCAGAGGTAGTATTGCAACTATTGAGGTTATCAGGAAGTTATCGTTAGGTTTTATCAAGCGATTTTTTACAAATCCAGTAATGAATAAAGTTATCATGAAGAAGGGCATATCAGCGGCATTCAAAAAGCCGTACATACCTAAAAGCACTGCAATAAATCCTGAAGAAAATTTATTATGTCTAATCCATTTTATGCTCCATGTGTAAGGTGAACGCCAGACGTTAAGAGCCACTGCAAACCCCAGCAGAACAAATGGTATAGATAATACATGAGGATGCAAGTCACCTAGAATAAAACTAAATGCAGGGAATTCTTGTATTGTGTTATCCAGTGGATCGCCGTTATCATCAAATGTGTTAATAACGCGTGATAAACGCCACCACCACCAAAAGTCTTGTGGTATCCATGAAGTCCAACCCTCTGATAGACTGAGTGCTTTTATGTCAAGCCAATTATAAAATCCTACACTACCGATGCCTAGATGTGCTAGGAGTTCCCACCATGCCCCGAACGAAGCCATAATTAACAATGCGAATATACCGAATATTCCGCCCAATATGGCGACTCGGCTACTACTCAACTCTGCCGTGTGTAACAAATTGTAATCGCTAATGTTGCGTAGTTTTATAAACATAAATACAGTACCGAAAGCGTTAATTGCACACAACGACGCCACGCTAGCAAGAGATAAATTGAAAGCATAAGATAATTGAGTACCCAAGGCGTTTGCAATACCGCTAAATATCCAATATCCGAGGTAATAGTAAGAAACACTTTCGCCAGCAAGCCAAGCGTCTTGCGGAGGCGCCCACAGTGTTTGCGCAGAAACATTCAACAGCATGAACTCCATAGGTTTTTCGGTAGCTGCGATTGCAGAATCAAATGCTCTAAAGATAGCAAAGCCTATAAAAAACAATAGAAAAAGCAAGCCACTTGTGAAAATAGCCCAAAACTCATTCTTTAAAGTAGTCGCTATGCTTTTTCTATTAGAAATTACTACCCATAAAGAAAATAAAACCAGTATGCCGCACACAAGCCACCAAGAAAAACGAGTATTAGGTAAAATATTCAGAGTGCTCAGTAGCCAAGTCAACAACCCAACGCACATAATACCCACAGTAGATGAAAAATAGATTCCTCTTAATGGTATAAATGTAAAGGTTTTCCAAGTTATTCCAAAACCCGCAATAGCAAGAAATACTAGGGCACTGAACCATTTAACAACTTCCAGTATATCAGCCACAACGTATAGTTAATAATTAAGAAGTCAGAAGATGATAAGGGTATATGTTGCTACTAGTCTAGTATCAGTCTTTTCGCAAAGTTACTAGCTGAAAACAGTTCTAAGTTATTCAAAGCCTCACCGTTACCAATCCACAATATAGGTAATTTTAGCTCTTCAACTATAGATAACGCAAAGCCTGCTTTAGCACTACCATCCATTTTTGTAATAATTACGCCTGCGCTGTCTACTGCTTCAGTAAATAGCTTAGCTTGGGTAATACCATTTTGTCCTGTAGAAGCGTCTATTACTAGAAGTACTACAGGGGTAAAACTCAAATCTTTACATCTACTATAGAGAATTTTCTGCATTTTCTTAAGCTCTTGCATTAAGTTGTGCCGATTTTGTAGACGCCCAGCAGTATCAATCAAAACCATATCTGACTTACTGCGTTGTGCTGACGATAAAGTGTCATATACCACGGAGCCAGGATCGGAATTTGGAGAATTTGTAATAACAGGCACTTGCAGTTTTTTTGCCCACAGAGATATTTGTTCTATAGCACCAGCGCGGAATGTATCTGCACCACCAAGCATAACACGCCGTTTATGCAAAATTCCTAACTGTGCTAGCTTCGCAACTGTAGTAGTCTTACCAGATCCGTTAACACCAACAACCATTACACTTAAACGTTGGGGAGATTCAATATTGAAATTAGTTGGCTTTGTGTTAGACATAAGCCTTGCTACTTCATTTACTAACATATCACGAACTGCATCGCTGCTGCTTAGATTGTTTTTCTTGACAAGAATCTTAGCTTTATCTATCAGTTTAGAGGTAGCGTTAATACCTACATCTGCTAGGATAAAAGCTTCTTCTATTTCTTCCCATAACGTATCATCAAGCCGTTCACGCTTAAATGCAGAAGATAGCAGAGCCTTCCACTTAGGTGTTCTTATAGTCTCACCTCAATTTTTATATAATTAACCTTTAAATAACTGACTATTTACTATTGTTGCAAATTTAAGAATCTATTTCAAATCAATAGTTTCTTTGTTGTGGAGCAAGGTTTTCTTGTAGAGCTTCAAGTGTGCTTAATGGTAGATCGCATATAAAATCTTCGCATATATACAATGCGGGCGAGTTATTCACGAGAGTTTTACCTTCTAGTAAAGGCAGTTTTTTGTTACCATTCTGATTACCATTAGTCCACGCTAATACTGACCGCGGGTAAAAGGATTGCCTTATCTCTTTTAAAAACGCCTTGGTCGTTGGGTGTGTAATATCGCCTGCTACTACTATCTGTTTAAATGGATTATTCATGAGGTCTAGAGCAAACAGCCAATGTGGTAATGACGTTGGTGCGTTTTCTAAATATTGTACTACGTTTTTAATAGCGTCATACGCTGTGATTAAAAAGTCGTTTCTACTTGTAAGGTAGCCTACTTTAATGAGTGCAACCGCAGCCATAGATCCGCCACTAGGGTATGGTGCATCTTGCAGTATACGCGGGCGAACTATAAGGTCTGTAGATAGCGTTGTGGAATCGTAAAAGTCCGATGATTCGCGCTTATTATCTTTAAATAGTGTAATTATGCGATCGCAGAGTAGTTCGGCGGTGTCTAGCCAAAACCTATCGAATTCTGCTTCCCACAGCGTAACTAGAGCATTAGCTAAAAACGCATAGTCTTCTAGCGTGCCTATATGCTTTACACCTCTAGATGCAGTCCACGTTCTAAACAGGGTATCTTGCTGTTTGAACATTGTAGAAATTACAAAATGTGCACAACGCTTAGCACGGTTTATCCACTTAGGATTATTCATAACACTTCCACACTTAGCGAACGCATCTATTGCCATTGCGTTCCATGCAGTGATTGCTTTGCTATCAACTGCTGGCGGTATCCGTTTTTGTCGTTCCTGTAGAAGTAGCATTTTGGCGCTGTCTATAGATACAGTCAGTTGTTGTTGTGTTATCCCAAGCTGATTAGCAACTTGCGTTAATCCTTTAGGTTCGTGGAGAATGTTCGCTTTTTCAAAGTTACCCTCTTCAGTGACGTTCCACCAAGCTTTGGCAACTCTTGCTAACTGACTACTTAACGCATTTTCTATTTGCTCTGGTGTCCAAGTATAAAAGATACCTTCCCTTCCCTGTGAGTCGGCGTCTATAGACGATAAGAACGCCCCATTTGGATGTGAAATTTCGTTATCCATCCAAGTGAGTGTATCAGTTAGAGTTTTTGCAAATTCGCTATTTTTAGTAATCTGCCAAGCGTAAAGGTATGTATTTGTTAGCAGTGCGTTATCGTAGAGCATCTTTTCAAAGTGTGGTACAAGCCAGTATTCGTCAGTGGAGTATCTTGCAAAACCTCCAGCTATATGGTCGCAAATACCTCCTTTAGCCATATTGTTTAGTGTGTGTTCTGCCATTTGCAATAGTGTGTCATCTTGTGTAAGTTGCCACCTATACAGTAGATAGTTGATAGCAGGAGGTTGTGGAAACTTCGGTGCTCTACCAAAACCGCCGTATTGTGAGTCAAATTGTTTAGCAAACTCTTTATCTGCGTATTTGAATATTGGTTCATAATCTACTGCCGTTTGTAGATTACTACGGTTACTGACTTTAGGGCTTGCAGAGTTTTGCGTCTCTACTAATGTAGTGAGGTATTCCGCACTTTTATATAGCTCTGAGCGTTGGTTTTCCCAAGCATGAGCGACGTTTATAAGAACCTGCGGGAAAGCAGGAGGCATACCTCGCGTACTGTGTTTTGGAAAGTAAGTGCCACCAAAAAAAGGTTTACCCTCTGGCGTGAGAAAAACCGTAAGTGGCCAGCCTCCGTGACGGGTAAGCGCAATCACCGCAGACATATAAATGGCATCAATATCAGGGCGTTCTTCTCTATCCACTTTGACGTTTACAAACAGGTTATTCATCAATTTTGCAATGTTTACATCTTCAAAAGACTCATGTGCCATTACATGACACCAATGACAAGCCGAATAACCAATTGAGAGTAATATAGGACGATCAAGCTTTTTAGCAGTATCAAATATATGATTACCCCAAGGCAGCCACTCTACTGGGTTGTCTTTGTGTTGTAGTAGGTATGCACTGCCCTCATTGGCAAGTTGATTAGGCATTGATTTACAAGTTCAGAGTTTTAAGGACTCTACTTTCAGGTTTTATAAATTTGACCGAATGATTGTTTGTGTCAGCAACCCAAATTAGTCCGTTACCAAACGTTACTCCGCTGGGTTCGTAAAACGGTTGCTCTATAATGTTACCATGTTCATCTAGGCATTTGACTGTAGATACGCTAAGAGTAGTTAACGATATACTACGCAATTTGTTGTTATAAGTATCTACGACGTAAAGCATGTCTCTAGCACCTACTATAGTAATACCTTCAGGATGCTGTAATTTTGCACTTTTTGATATACCGTCTCTATCACCAAACGAAAAGAGTCCTTCACCTACTAATGTAATAACACGTCCATCTTTACCTTCTTTTGCTATTCTGACTGAACTGCTTTCACTGTCAGTAAAGAATAGGTTATGTCTTGCAAAAGATACGCCCATAGGTTGTGCTAGCATTGCCTCCATTCTAGTGCCGTCTTTTATTCCTTCGTAGCCACTGCCTGCCCAAGGTTCAATGTTGCCGTTAACTGCATCTATACGCCATATCTGATGAAATCCTGCCATTGCGATATATATAGAATTTGTTAAAGTAGAAACCGCTAAGTCGTATGGTGAATTTAAAGGGTATTTTGTGGGTGTATCTCCGCCAGTATGACTATACAGTGCCTGCTCTCCTGTGCCTGCAACTGTTGTTACTCTTTTAGAAGTCATATCAACCTTGCGTATAGTATGTGAGCCTTCGTCTGCAATGAACATTAGATTTTCTACAGCTACAATACCCTGCGGATTGTTAAAGCGGGCTCTATCAAAATTGCCATCTAATAAGCCTCGCTCCCCCGAACCTATAACTTGCTTAACCTTACCTTCTTGGTCAGCAACGATTAACCTGTTGTGCCCTGAGTCGGAGATAATTACATCGTTATTAAAACACTCAATCTTACCCGGATAGAAAAGCGTTTTGGTATCTTGGTTTTTCTTCAGTATAAAAGGTAAAGGTTGATCAGTCAGTAGTGAGTTTTTTTCGTAGACTTCAATTAAACGTTCTACTATATTCTCTAGCTTTTGAGGTGCGAATTCGCCTTGATGCCTAAATAACAAGTTGCCTAAAGGGTCTATAAACATAAGGGTAGGCCACGCTCTGACTGTGTAAGATTGCCAAACCTGCATCCTATGATCGTTTATAACAGGATGAGTTATTCTGTATCGTTGTACTGCCTCTTTAATGTTTTGTGTAGAACGCTCTGACTGAAACTTACCCGAGTGTACGCCTATAACAGCTAATTTGTGACCAAATTTACGTTCAAGTTTTGCAATGTGAGGGAGGATATGTAAGCAGTTTATACAGCAAAACGTCCAGAAGTCTATAAGTACTAGACGCCCGCGCAAGTCTGAGAGTTTTATCGGCTTTGTTGTGTTCACCCATTCTAAACCGATAGTAAACTCTGGTGCTTTTACTTTACCTTTGAATTCTTCTATTTTATCCTCTCATGGACGTTGTTTTAAATCATGAACGGTGGTACTACGCTTTTTTTGCCATTTGTTTATGAGATCAGCAGCTTCTTTCAGGTATAATGGACTTATTTCTCTTCTTTTGTCTATAAATTCACTATAAGTTGTATAAAATTGTATGCAAGAATAGGATACTAAATAATAAGCCACTTCCTCGTCAAAGATATTCACGCGGCATGCTATAGCAATTCGTTCAATGTGCCCTAGTATAACACGGATATATACATAAATCTCAGGGGTTTCTTGCATAGCGGCTTCCAATCGCTCATAAGGTATAACTTCTCCTTCTTCTACGACTTGCCCTAAGTGCTTAATCAAACAAACACGTGCATCTATAACCTCACGTGAAGAAAGAAAAGAAGTCCTTAGTGCCATTTCTTCCCATCTATGTGTAAACTGAGCGCCTACACTTTTTCTTGCAATTTCTAGCTGCTTGTATATGTAAAAAAGCGTAAACACAGCAGTAATGAATAAACCTGCCGTAGAGATTGATGTAATCAATAGATAGCCAGTCAAAGTTGATTACCGGGCTACACTGAGAATTCTTGGGCTTGCTAGAGAAGATATATAGCGATTCAGGTTTTTAATATAATCATCTGGCAGTTTATGCTCCTCCGCACCTTTTAAAATTATATCGGAATAGGCTGTAGGTGGTTTTAAGGGTTTTGTCTTTTTCTTAACAACCGTGTAAAGTATCGCTCTTACTGGCACTACTTTTTTACCTATAATGCTCTTAATCTTACTTATAATAGCATTAATCTGAATATGGATATCAACTGTTTTTCGTTTGTAAGCGCGTAAACTAACACCTTCTTTTTTATCTATAAATTCAAACGCTTGAGCTGATAATTTGTACACAACCCCCCAAACAGTTGAACCGGGAGTTTTTACAACATCCGCTACATAACCTTGCCTTTTACTTGAGTATCTTGTGAAATCCAGCCTGTAACCTTCAATCTTGCCAATACCTACAACCTCTGCTTTTTCATTGCTTATTTTTATAGCATCGTTAATTTCTTTTGTGCTCATATTGCTACCATAAGCAAAATAAAAATGCTTTGTTTCATTTTTAGAATTGACTTTATCAGTATTCATGTAAATCATTTCCTCATTTCATTACAAACATTTATTTTTTATTTTATTTATTAATTCAGTGCTATAGTTACCAGTGCAGGATCGTGATCCGATTGTGAATGCCCATCTAGAAATTCAATTTTATCATACTCTGCGAGAATTGCTCTATCGTAGTAATGTGTAGATATATGCGGATACCGAAAATCTACAACTCGCTCCGAAATATCTTTGCTTACTAAGATGTGTTCAAGCGTTTGTAGAGCACCAGAAAAGGCTATACTGTAAGCTTCTCCTTTTGGTGCTTTATACCAGAGGTTTTCTAACCCTGCATTCTCAATAGTAGTTAGTGCTTTTTCATCTTCAAAAGCGTTGAGATCGCCCGCTACAACGACGTTTTTGTTCGTATCAAGGATACTTTTGGCGAGCTCTGCAACAAAGTCAGCTTGTGCGTTACGACAATCATCGTGTGCCGCTTTGGATGAAAAGTGAACATTTATTACAACTAAGATGAAATCTTGATATTTTGCCTTCAAAGCAAGCGGCGGACGGTCAAAAAGGAGCCCTTTAACATCGCTACAAGATTGGTTTGTAGGGTTTGGAAAATCTTTACCATGCTGTTGTACATCAAGCACTTCCAATTTTGTGGAAACGAGAAAACCGACGTCAATACCGCGATTGTCATTACCTTCATGTAAGTGGTAACTATAATTGCCTAGTGAGAGAGCAACATCTTTTAGGTTTTCTAAGTCGTATACTTCTTGTATTGATATAATATCTGGTTTATGTATCAGCTTAATAGAGTTAGCTACTCTAGTAACTTTCTGATTATACTCATCAGTGTCAATTTTGGCGCCGTCGTAGATTGTACCGACTGGGAGTAGGTTTTCGGCATTTACCGATGCTATACGTAAATGGTTTTCTACTAACACAACATTATCCTCTAAGTTGTAGGGATATAAAACCTCCTGTGAAGAGGTTACCGTAGGTTTTTCAAAGCCTGCACTTGCGGGCTGGAGAACTATTTTGTAATTGTCAAAGGAATAAGACATAGTACCTGTTACGTTTTCAATGATGTCAAACATATCGGCAAGGATGAGCGTAGATGAAGTTTTACTTGGACGTCGTGGTAGTTTAGGGTTACTTGCACCTGCGTCATCAACAATGCCTATAATAGGTAACTTACTTCCTCTTATAGATAAATTGTTTGAATCACCTACGTTAACAAACAGTTCACCGAATTTGTTTGTTCCACCCGAAGAAGCAACACCTTTTTTAAGTGTAACTAGCATGCCCTCAAGTGACTCATAGTAGTCTCTTGATACAGTATCGTTTTCAATTATTACAGGCTCTGGGAGTTGAGTGCGTCCGACTGCGACAATCTCGCTAGGTTTAATAACAGTAAGTTCAAAGTGTTCAGCGACTTCACCAGTTACACGTAGCACCGTTCCTATAGGATAATCTTTTACTGAGTCTGTACTACTTTTAAACTGAATAAATATACCCTCTGATGTGTTTGGATTTTGATCTTGGTCTGCGAGTTCTTCTTGGATATATATACCGCGATCTGTGTGGTATACTCTGCCCGAGAGTGACTGCCCTGCTTTATCATCTACGCCAACTACAACGCCTTCTACAGTTACTATACTACCGACTAGTGGAGAGTCGTCTGCGCCATCGCCACTGGATGGGTACGGCGTGGGGAAATTAGGGTCAGGAGCGGGTACTATTCCTTGTATTTCATGTATAGATGTAATGTAGCTTTGTGGGTTATCTTCAGTGTTATTGAGGTTAAGGCTCTGCGTAGAGTCGGGCGCCTCTTCACTGTAACTACTCTTGGTAGGCTCACCATCACTGACATGGTTGCAGGCTTGTAAGCTTAAAAGTATCAGTGCTATAAGTAACAAAAAAATTACACGGAATATAAACTTTTCTAACAAATTTATATTTTTCAACATATTAGAGTCGGGTAAAGCATCCATCATAATATTATATTTAACACATTATCATAGTTGTTGAATTGTATTTTTAAAGTTATATTGCTACTTTATCAAATGACATTTCATTTATTTAAAAAATTATTTATAATAAGTATTAATGTCATATGTAAATTATTGGAATATTGTAAAGATGGGTATGAGGCTTGTACTCTTACTCACTATGATTGTGGTTTTTTCTTCATGTATGCATGAATCTGTAACCCCTACTGTTTCTACAGCACCTGTAGAAAGGACTAATTTGGATATTAAAGTTTCATTTAACGGTTACCTTTCTTTTCCTGCAAGCAAGCAAGAGGTATTTTTGGTCAATGGTATAGTGAGTGATGTATTAGTAAATGAAGGGGACTATGTGGAAAAGGATCAAGTACTTGCAAAACTTTCTATATCTGATACGGCAGAGCTGTCTGCACAAGTTGACTCGCAAATAGTAATGCTAGATGCTGCAACTCAACAACTAGATCCTGTTATAAAAAACTCTATTGCTGACAAGCTAGAAGATGCCAAGGAAGATTACAGATCAATATTCATAAAGTGGCTAGGGCTAGCACTGACTGAAGAATATCTTGAACTCCCACCAGAGGATATATTTAAAAACCTTGGTGTAGATGACCCAAAATCCTTAATCAGTGATAGTATCCGCATTAAAAATGATGACCCAAATACAGCATGGGATGAAAGTGCCATAGCCTTCTGGTACATTATCTACCCAGGTAGTGTAGAATGGGATTGTGAAAGCACTTCACAGGGAAACGATACTCTATGCATCAAAGATGAATTGGATAGTGCATGGAAAAACATAAAAAACAGACAAAATGAATATTCACAGCAAGAACTGCGAATTTCTTCACTGATAAAAGACTTGGAGAAGGCTGAAGACAATTTAGCAGACGTCCAATTAGTTGCAAGTACCGCTGGCACGGTTACAGATGTGAACATGTCAATCGGCGATCAGTCTATTCCCGAATCTTCTCAATCAGGTAGCAGTACAGATAGTAGTAAGTATATAACTATAGAAAATTTAAACGATATCCAACTCGTAGGTTCGGTTACAGAATTTGAGGTGGGAATAATAAAAGAAGGCTTACCTGTAACTATTACAGTTAACTCATTCCCCAACACACCTCTTGAAGGTAAGCTTAAGAAGGTCGGCGAAGGAAGAGGGCTTGAATTTCAAGTCAATGTAGATATAGACTCCATCAAAGGGCTAGATCTTGTAGAAGGTATGAACGCATCTGCAGTAATCACGCCTATTAATTATGAGAATGTGCTTACTATACCCGTAAGTGCTATACAAGGCACAATAGATAACCCGTATGTTACTGTACGCGAAAGCATGAACAATGTAGAAACACCAGTTAAAGTCGGCGATAGCAACGGTATATCAGTGATAATATTAGAGGGATTAGAAGAAAATCAGATGGTAGTTGTACCAGAGTCAACTGATAACACTGACAATGAACAGCAATTCGGTGGGCCTGGACCCGGCAATCGTAGACGTTAATTTGAAGAGCTGATCAATATTATGGCAATAATAAAATTAGAAAAAGTAAGCAAAATTTATATTACAGGTCAGGTAAAAAAGGCTGCACTTGATGGTATAGACCTTGAAATACAAGAGGGTGAAATGGTTGGTATTATGGGACCCTCTGGGTGTGGTAAGTCAACGGCACTGAATATTATCGGGTGTTTGGATAAACCTACTGATGGTAAGTACATCTTTGATAACAAAGATGTAAGCAAAATGAACGACAGTAGTTTATCTAAGCTCAGGAGCGTGTCGTTGGGTTTTGTATTCCAATCTTACAATTTGCTTCCCCGTCTCAATGCACTTGCAAATGTGAAGTTAGCACTACTATACGGTAATAACAGTTCTAACGGCACTAAACGCAGTCTTGATGCTTTGCGAACAGTTGGTATAGCGGATTTAGCGAAAAACCGCCCTGCGTATATGTCTGGTGGGCAGCAACAGCGAGTTGGCATAGCACGCGCACTTGTCAAAGAGCCTCGCATACTACTTGCTGATGAACCAACAGGTAACCTAGATAGCCGATCTAGCTTAGAAATAATGGGTGTCTTGCAACGTCTAAACATTGAAAAGAACCTAACAATGATTATAGTAACACACGAAGATGATATAGCCAGCCATCTTGATAGAATAGTACGGCTCTCTGATGGTAAGATAGTATCCGATAAACCTGTAATACAGCGAATAGATTCTACTAGATTCTCGGAAGTATCCGCATAGAACTATGTTTAACCTTATTATCAGTGCTATAGTTTCTATAGGATCAAATAAACTCCGCAGTGCTCTAACACTACTGGGTGTGACAGCAGGTGTTTCGGCAGTCGTCGCACTTATCGGTATGGGAAACAGTATGAGCGGTTCAGTTAACCAAGATTTAAACAACTTAGGTATTACCAATATAACTGTTGAACCTAAATTCCCAGATGAAGATCAGGTGTTTTCACAAGATACAGGAACTACCAGAATGGTTGACAAAATAACCTTTGAAGACCGCACTTCTGCACAACAGTGGGAAAATAAGGATGCCTACAGTGATGTAATCACATCTTTGAACCGTCGGTCGGTGGTTTGGGCTGTAGGTAAACAACCGATAGCCGATGCTAGTTCATCAGAGACAGCAGTACGCGGATTTGCGGGCGCACGCCAAAGTAACTTTGAAGCTGATAACGTAAACTCATTTTCTACATCAGTGATTGGCGTTGTAGCACAACATGCCGATGTAAACAACTATAAGTTTAAATCAGGATCGTTTATCAATAACAGTCACTTAGCAGCTGGTCAGAGTAAAGTTGCTGTATTAGGAGAAACTATTTCTGCAGATCTATTTGGTTCTAGCATAAACCCCATCGGTGCAACAATATCTATAGAAAATATACAGTTTGTAGTTATCGGTGTTATTGATGGGAAGAGTCCGTTTACAAGATATGAAGAAAACGTCTTTATACCAATAAATACATTTGTAGATGAATTTGGTGCATCGTACACATCTGATGGTGAAATTCAAATATCTAATATAACGGTGGTCAGCAGAGATGTGAGCCTCGTACGTAAAGCAGCTGACGAAATTTTAACGCTTCTAACTATTATCTTTGGAGACAGTGCGATAACAGATTTTATTATTAGTGCACAAGAAGACAGCATAAATAGCGCGCTACAGTCCACTAGAGCATTGGTTTTTTTCTTTAATGCAGTGTCAGTAGTAACGCTTTCTGTATCTGGTATAGGTGTTATGAACACTATGTTAGTTACAGTTACAGAGCGTAAAGAAGAAATAGGTTTGCGTCGGGCATTGGGTGCAACGAAGGCAAACATAATTTCACAATTCCTTATAGAGGCTATAGTTATAACCTCTATTGGAGGTGCTATAGGTATTATTGGGGGTATATATCTTGGGCAGTCGTTTATAGACCTTTTTAATTTTAATACAGGTGGTAATGAAACGCCTCTACCATCGTTTCAACTTACAGCAGGCATAGTGTTATATGCACTTTCAACTTCTGTAGGTGTAGGGCTAATATTTGGTATTTACCCCGCATTTAGAGCAGCAACCCTGCAACCTGCCGTTGCTCTACGTAAAGAGTAGTTCAAAGCCGTAATGTTGAATCTATACATTAGGAGAACGTAATTGAATTCTGGCAAATCTAGAAAAACTCACTATTTGCGCTTATGTATGCTACTTATTCTTTTTTGTAGCTTATTTACGGTTTCAGTTGCCTGTTTCCACTCCAGTGCTGAATCTCAGACACAATTTATTACTGTTATAGCTGAAAAAGGTACTATAAAGTCGGAAGTTCACTTCTCAGGAAAAGTTGATTTTCCAAACAGTGAGCGCGAGGTTTTTCTATCTAGTGGAAAAATTGGCGAAATTTTCGTAGAAGAAGGGCAGAATGTAAAAAAAGGAGAATTACTCGCAAAGCTATCTAGAGCAGATATCGTAAATTTTGAATCTGAAGTTGAACGGTTAGAAGCAGAATATCAAAGGGAAAACGATCAACTAGATCCTGACATATCCAACTCTTTAGCTGCTAAAAGAGAAGATGCTGTGGAGAATTACGAATACACAATGAGAAAGTGGCTGGGTATAAACTTACAAGATGATGAGAAATTAAAACAACCTGATATACTCTTCAAAGATTGGGGTATTACCGATCTGCGATCTATATTTGACGTAGTGTCAGATAGTAATGTACAAAATAACCCTGACACACGATGGGACGAGAGTGTGGTTTTTGAATGGGTATCAGTTTACCCAGGTGATTTTCTAGCAGTATGTGATCAGAACGATCCCGAAGACCCAAATACCGCATGTGCACGTAGTGAAATAGATAATGCTTGGCAAACGCTCAAGAGAGCAAGTGAAGATTATGCACGCCAGAGAATCACATTATCAGCAGCTGAGAAATCTTTAGAAAAAGCGAATAACGATATATCAGATGCTCAGATAGTATCCAAAACTACTGGGAGAGTTTTAGACGTGAATATGGAGGTTGGCGATAACACATCAGGCGATAAGTATATAAATATAGAAAACTCAGAAATAGTAGAAGTAGATGCAACTATACCCGAAGTATTAGTATCTAAAGTTAAAGAAGATATGGAAATCAGTATACTAGTCAACGCTTATCCAGACGTATTATTTGATGGCTTTGTTAAGAAAATAGGCATTGCAGAAGGTAGTAGCTTTAAAATAACTGCAACGTTTAAATCTCCAGGCGAAGCTCTGCTTCGTGACGGCATGAACGCCTTTTGCACAGCCACATTATGGGAATACAAAGACGTTATAATCGTACCCACAGTCGCAGTATACGATATAGATACAGAACCTTATGTAAATATACCCGGTGTGGAAGGTGAACCCATAAAACTACCCGTAACTACGGGAATGTCTAACGATTCATCTGTAGTAATTGAATCTGGAATTGAAGAAGGACAAGTGATTTTGGTAGAACTTGCAGACAGCAAACCTCTGGGTCCAGATGATTTTTAGTCGGGTATTAGTATCTAAGCCTGTAATGAGTAATAGAGAGGAGGTAGTACAATGCATCTTATACAAAGTGCAATAGGCTCTTTTATGTCTAATAAACTCCGTAGTTCTCTTACTTTATCGGGGATTATAATAGGTATATCGTCTGTAGTAGCACTTGTAGGGCTAGGTTCTAGCATTCGCAATTCAATTGAAAGTAATTTGTCCTCTTTCGGTGTTGAACGTGTTTTTATCTTTAACGATATTGAAACCGAACAGGTTTTTTCAAAAGATACAGGTAGTACGCGTTTAACAAACAGAGTTACCCTTGATCAGATAGAGTCAATTAGTAATTGGGCAAGTAAAACATCTTATACAGGTGTAACCACTGTACTATCATCTCAAGCGGCTGTGTGGCTTGTCGGTAAACAGGCTATAGCCAAAAATAGCACTAGGGATACTTCAGTCCAGGGGGTAAATGAATTTGGTAGCAACGGTGCTAATGTATTTAAAACGGATGACATTAATTCTTTTACTGCCCCAATCGCAGGAGTTCCAGATAATTACGCTGAAGTTAATCTATATGAGTTTTCTGCAGGGAGCTTTTTTAGCAAGGAACATTTTACAAGAAGCGATTCTAGCAGAGTAGTTGTCATTGGAAACGGAATCGCCAACGACCTATTTGGAACTAATAGAGACCCAATAGGGGCTAAAATAGCTATAGCCGGTAATGAATTTACCGTTATCGGTAGAGTGAAAGCTGGTTTACAAGATTTTAGTATTGGAGACTTAGACAATGCCGTATTAATGCCTATAAATACATATATAACCGAATTTTCAACTACTGACAACTATACAAGAGAAGGGAAGGTTAATGCTCCCGTATTAATAGTATCTAGTAACGGTAGAGCCGACGTTGATAACGCTTCTAATGAAGTTCTTACTTGGTTAACTATTCAATTCGGTAGGAGTGCAGTTGAAGACTTTAACGTTTTTAACCTAGGTAGTATATTAGAAAGTATTGACAGGATAATACGCGCTATACAAACATTCCTTGCTGCTGTAGCTTCTATATCTTTGTTTGTTGGTGGTGTAGGTGTAATGAACACAATGCTGGTTACAGTTAGACAACGAACTAGTGAAATAGGGCTTCGTAGATCTCTAGGCGCACGCGGGCGAGATATCCTTTTTCAATTCTTAATTGAAGCTGTTATTTTGACCCTTATCGGTGGTATTATTGGGCTTATAATAGGCGTTGGAATTGGGCAACTAGCTATAACCTTCTTCAACCAAAATCCACAAGGAGGCGAAGACTCTTCAGCTTTACCATCTTTTGCGTTAACTTGGCAGGTATTGGCACTATCATTAGGTACTGCTGCTGGAGTAGGTTTGTTCTTTGGCATATATCCCGCATTTACAGCATCTAAGTTACAACCTGTAGAAGCTTTACGTAGAGATTAGGAGAGCTTAGTGAACATAAAATTGAACAAACGATTTTACACTATACCGATTATTTTCGCTATTATCCTATCAATGTCAGTAACCTCTTGTTTCCACGCTGGCGATTCTGTAGATAATAAAACCTACAACACAGTTCCTGCAGAAATAGGAGATTTAGAAGTTGTAGTATCTTTTTCAGGTAAAGTATCTTTTCCCAATACTTCACGAGAAGCATTCTTGATTAGGGGCACCGTGGGTGAAATTTTTGTAAAAGAAGGCGATACAGTTACACAAAGTCAAGTACTAGCTAAACTTTCACAAATAGATATTACTACATTTCAAGCACGTTTAGAAGAGATAGAACTAGAGTATGAAAAGGCATTGAAAGCACTTGACGATGATATTGAAAACTCCGTTGCCGCTCAAAGAAAAGATGCACTAGAACGGTACGAGGACGTCGTAGATAAATGGTTAGGTATTAAAATGACTAAAGAAGAAAGTTTAAAAGATCCAGATACGTTATTTGCAGAATGGCAAATTACCAACTTAGATAGCACATTTAACTCAGGTCAGAGAGTCAGTGACCAAGATGACCCCAATACACGCTGGAATGAAATTGTCGTGTTTGGTTGGCTTTCAATTTACCCAGGTGAATTTACAATAACTTGTGAAGAAAATGACCCCGTAGATCAAAACAACTTGTGTATACAAAAAGAAATAAAAGACGCTTGGATAATTGTTAATAGTATAAACTCCAGCTATTCACAACAAGAGATACTATTATCATCTATACAAAAGGCACTTGAAAAAACAAAAACTGATATTAAAGAAGTAGAACTTGTATCTAGTGTATCTGGCAGGGTTACGGACATCGCTATGAAAGTCGGAGAACAGATTTCTGATAGCAAGTACATCACAGTGGAAAACACAGATATGCTTGAAATAAACGGAAGTGTCCCAGAGCTAAAGATAAGAAAGTTAAATGAAGGAATGCCGATAGCGGTAGAGTTAAACGCATATCCCGGTAGAATATTCCAAGGTAATATAAAAAAGATAGGCTCTGCTACAGGTAGCATATTCTCGGTAGTTGCAAGTTTTGAAAACCCTGATAAAGAGCTGATACTGCGGGAAGGCATGAACGCTTTTTGTATAGGCACTATATCCAAAACTGAAGATGCTGTAATCGTGCCACTACTGGCAATACAAGGCACTGGTACGCAACCATATGTACTTGTTCGCGAAAACGGCTTAAATACACAAATCCCTGTAACACTCGGGGAATCCGACGGTATATCCATCGTAGTTGAATCGGGTATTACAGCAGGGCAAATGGTAGTTATTAATAGTTCGGATACTAGTACTTGAAACTAATTCTTTGGCTGATTTATCAAAAATATTATCTTCAGGCACTGATAAAGCGACATTTGATCTACTATATAAAATAGGTAGATTCGCCAAATCTCAAGGCATGGAGGCTTACCTTGTAGGCGGTACAGTCCGCGATATGTTACTCGGTTTAGATAGCAACGATCCTGACATCTCTGTTGTTGGCAATGCCCAAGTGTTCGCTAAGACACTATACAACGCATTAGACGGTAAAAATTTAAAGCTATCTCAGTTTGGCACAGCGAACTTAGACTTAGGCTGGAAACGTCTAGATATAGTTACAGCAAGGAAAGAGAAATACATAACCCCCGGAGCACTACCAGATATAACACCCGCACCTATTGAGTACGACCTAAAACGCCGAGATTTTACCCTGAACGCTATGGCAATAGCACTCGCACCTGATAAATTCGGTGAATTTCTTGATCCAACTAACGGATTAAAAAACTTAAATGAACGTCGTATAAAATCTATTAACAAAGGTAGTTTTAGCGATGATCCTACTCGTGCATTCCGTGCAGTTAGGTATGCAAGTCGGCTTGACTTTACTCTATCGGAGGATACGCAAGAAGAACTCGTCAAAAGTTTACACCATATTCGCTCGGTGAGTCCCTCTCGCATAGGAGCAGAATTTAAGAAGATCTTATTAGAACCTAAAAGGGCAGATATATTAGCAATGGCAGAAACACTCGGCATTATCGCCGCAATTGATCTGTCTATCCATATAGGCTATGTTAGCCTTGAACTTCTACGCAATTCCCCCGATAACCTGCCGATTACTTACTATTTAGCATGCATATCTGCAAGTTTGAATCGCCAAGAAAGTGAAATACTAGCCCGTTGCATAGATGCCCAACATCAATGGCGCGAAGCACTAGTAAGTTGCCCAAGATACCGTGCCGTAGCCCCCCTACTAGAACAACAAAACCTGTATCCAAGTGAAGTCGTTGCAATACTTGAAGATATCCCACAAGAAGGGTTAGCAGTACAATTACGCATATTGCCACCTACATTAAAAAAAATGCATATCCACAACTACCTAACAAAATATAAAAACATAATACCTGAGGTAAATGGGCACGATCTTATTGAATTAGGTTTTAAGGAAGGGGCAATAATCGGTCAGGTGCTTGGTGAAATAAAGCGTGCAAAACTTGACGGACATGTTAGATCTAAAAATGAAGAGATCCAATTTGCACAAGAACGCTTAAGATATACGATACTATAAACACTGACTGAATCTACTATTGCGTTAACTTTCTCGTCTGTTTGAAGTTCAGTTTTTCTTTATAGTAGCGGTATTTTATACTTATACTACCCGCCATAAAAAGCATCATTTAGCTTGATTGTTGCTTTATCTACTTTATACTTCTATACATAAAGTCAGTAACAAGGAAGAGGTACTATAGCAACTCATGGTGTGTTATAGTATTTTTCTATTTACAGAGTTATCTATACGTTCTTGATGAAATATATACTGCTGAATTATTGCTGAATCTTTGTTAAAGAGTTCGCGCCCTTTATCAGCAACTTGCTCGTTCGTAAAACTTTTTGGGATACCATACCAGCGTTCTACTGCTCTGCGTACATGCCGATCGACAGCGAATGCTTCTCCTTTGTCAAGCGAGAAACCCAATACACAGTCGGCAATCTTAGGACCGACGCCCGTTAAATTAGTCAGTTGTTTGCGTGATTCTTCAAAAGTTTCAGAATACAAGCTTTCTAGATTTATCGTACCTTCTGCTACTGCATACGCTGCTTTTACAATGTAATCAGCCCGAAAACCAAGCCTAAAACTGCGTAATGTTGATGTGCCTGTGTCAATAATTCGCTCGGGAGTTGGAAACTGATAATCATGTAACCCATCACCTATCCGTTCGCCCAAGGCTGCGATTGAATCTATGTTTTTTTTGATCCTTGGAATGTTAGATACAGCCGATGTTATAAAAGTGACTAAGCACTCCCAAGGGTCTTGCCTTAGCAATCTAAGACCGGGGAAAGTAGTGAGTGCCGAAAAAACGCATGCATCATTACGAAATCGTTCTAAAAGTTGCCTATGAGTAGATTGTTGATGGAAGTAGTAATTAACTTTTTGTTGCCAATTATCCTGATCTGTAGCGTTTAGTGCCTCAACGGCAATTTGTGTACTACTACTTTGTACAATTTTAATAACGTACTTACCGATTATACCTCGCCAAGAACCATCTGCTTGTAGCCACCACCTAAAAGCCTGCCCACCGTCAAGAGTCGCAGGTAAATCTATAGGTTCATCAGATACGATTACTTTGTTATACACTTGCAAATTATATCTATAAAGATGTAATGATATAAATACCTTACGAAGTTTTTTAGTGTTTACCTGTAAAAATTTTCTAAAGAATACAGTACTATTAAACCAAAACACTTGATAATAATAATCAATAAAGGGCTTAATATGAAGAAAATATCTATTACTGACTGGGAAAGCTTAGTACCCTTAAAGCCGAAGTATGCGCTGGTTGCAGATGTTGATTTGGTCATTATTCGCTGGAAGGATGATTATGGTGTTTCAGTCCTGTATGGACGTTGCCTTCATCGTGGTGCTTTGATGTCTGATGGCTACATTAAGGGTAATGATATTATCTGTGGACTCCATAGCTGGGACTACAGTTATAAAACAGGGATAAGTTCATATAATCCAGCAGAACAATTGCACCGTTTCTCGTCTTGGGTAGAAAATGGCAAAGTTATTGTTGATGAAGATGAGATCAACGACTGGGCTGATAAAAATCCACAACCTTATGACCGTTCTGAATATCAAGGGTTATATAAAGATATTCACGGAACACCTGATGAACCTCATACTGAATACATTCAACACCTTGCTAAATATGGTTTATCCGATGTTGGGCATCATGGGCGTGTCAGTGCTATGGGCGTTCCGATACGTAACTTACCTAAATGGGAGGATATCCAAATTTTAACTGCTCAATTGCACAAGGTCCCTCTGTTAGACGATGCAAATGTCGGTACTGAGGTTGTTATTGGAGCAAGGGCTAATAAACCTCTTGTACTTGAATGTCCTATATTTGTCTCGGATATGAGTTTTGGTTCGCTCTCTGAAGAAGCCAAAATTGCACTTGCTACAGGGGCAGAGTTAGCAGGCACTGCAATATGTTCAGGAGAAGGCGGTATGTTACAAGATGAACAAGTATCTAACTCTCGCTATATGTATGAATTGGCGTCAGGGCGTTTTGGTTATTCAGTAGATAAGGTGAAGAGCTCACAGGCTTTTCACTTTAAGTGTGGGCAGGCGGCTAAAACAGGTACAGGCGGGCATCTCCCAGCCAATAAAGTAACAGATAAAATTGCCCAAGTGCGAGGTTTGAAAAAAGGCGAATCAGCAATATCACCATCGCGTTTTCCCGAATGGACACAGATAGATCACTACCGTCAATTCGCTGACTATATACGCAGTGTTACAGATGGCA
Organism: Dehalococcoidia bacterium; assembly: GCA_964274945.1. Lineage (GTDB taxonomy): Bacteria > Chloroflexota > Dehalococcoidia > Lucifugimonadales > Lucifugimonadaceae > CAXXBX01. The sequence continues at coordinate 697,509 of CAXXBX010000034.1, forward strand.
TTCCCATAGGTGTAAAACTCTCTGCACAGCATATTGAACGTGATATAGAAGCCGCACTGCAGATCGGTGTAGACTATATTATCCTAGACGGACGTGGCGGTGGGACAGGGGCAGCACCTCTGCTCTTTCGCGATAACATCTCTGTACCGACTATACCAGCGCTAGCACGTGCACGTCAGTACCTTGATAAAAAAGGCGTTAAGGAAGTATCTCTCGTTATCACAGGTGGATTACGTCTACCCGCTGACTTTATTAAAGCAATGGCACTCGGAGCAGACGCAATTGCAATTGCAAACTCTGCTATTCAGTCTATAGGGTGCTTGGGTATGCGAGCGTGTCATACAAATAACTGTCCTGTAGGAATAGCAACTCAAAATCCACTACTACGTAAACGACTAAATATCAAAAAGGGTGCACAACAGCTAAATAACTTCATCAGAGCGTCTACGCAACTAATGCAAGTTATGGCACGCGCATGTGGACACGACCACCTCAATAAATTCTGTATAGATGATCTAACCACTTGGAACGTAGAGATGGAACATTTAACCGGAATCACCTATGGCGGTATTGCAAGGTATTAATACAAAGCAAGACAGAGTTGGGGTCAGTTACCCGGTGGATATAACCAACCTGTTATATACTCTTGTAACCTAGCAACTGGTAGTTTCTTCTTAGGACACTTAGGTAAAGAACGCATAAAATCTCTGCCATACTCCTTTTGCAATACTCTGCTATCAAGTACTACAAACACACCGCAGTTTTCCTTAGAGCGAATGAGAAGCCCAAAGCCTTGTCGGAAGCGCTGTACCGCCTTAGGTAATAGATAATCTCTAAAACTGTCATTTACCCTCTCCGAGCGTGCTGCAACAACTGGATCCGACGGTACGGGGAAAGGTAACTTGGCAATTACGATTGCATCAAAAGAGACATTTGCCGAGTCTATACCCTCCCAAAAACTAGCTGCTCCAAGTGCTACACTGCGTTTGTACTTATACAGCAACTGCATAACACGCGTAGGAGGACCTGTAATATTCTGCCCCAGTAGTTTAACGTCTGTGTTTTTTAATTCATTTTCTAAAGCGCTATATGCTTGCCTGAGAGCGGTGTGAGAGGTAAATAAAACCAGTATTCTACCTTTGCATGCTCTTACGGTTTGTAGTATGCCTTCAACTTGAATCTTTGGATACGAGATAGAACCGATAGGCGGAATATCCGACGCTATAAGCACAAGGGAAGCTCTTTCGTAATCAAAAGGCGAATCTATTTGTATATTCACGGAGTTATCTATACCAACTGCAGATGTATATTTACCAAAATCGCCATTTTGCACGATAGTAGCTCCAGTCAGTACTACGGGTGTATTGTCATTAAATAACAACTCCTTTAGGTAGTGTGAAACATCTATAGGAGTGCCGTGTATACTCACCTCTTTACCCTTCTTAGATACCCAGTATACGTAATTATCGTCAGGCTCTACAATAGTGGTATTTAACCAACCCGTGTACTGACGTAGGGTGCTTAGCGATTTTACAATATTCTCTGTGATGTCTGAAGTTTTACTATCTATATTCAATAGTCCGGGTGTTAGACTTATGTCATTAAGTTCTTCTAGTAACTCTTCTGTTGTGGTAATGGTGTTATCAAGTGCTTGCTTCAAGGTGGTAAACATAATTTTTATATTTTGCCAGTAATTATCTCTCATTAACTCTTTGGATATACGTATATCACTGACTTTAACGTTGTAGGATACAGCGTTAAAGAAAGTTTTTGTATAATCAATAGCGATTTGAGCGTTATCTACTAGTTGCGCATTTAACTCGTATAACCTGTTTTTGCTATGCTGTGGTAAAGGTTTGTTAGATAATTGATTTACCAGATTACCCACATAGCCGGACTCGTTAGCGAAACTGCTAATTAGTTCTACTATTTCTATTTGGTTTATATCAAAGCTAAACCCGCTTGCTGCGGCATCTATAAGGTGGTGGGCTTCATCTATTATAAGAGCGGAATGAGGTGGTAAAATATTATTAGAGTTTAGTTTATCTGCAATGAGTAAAGCGTGGTTAATAAATATAATATCTGCTTGTGAGGCTTCTTTTTTGGCTTTGCGGTAAAAGCAAGCGCTTGGCGAACCGTATAAACATGTGGTTGCACTCTCAGCAGAGAATCGGGTAAAGATCGCATTCTCTCTTCTAGTTAGATTGAGCCCAGTGCGTACACCATCTATAGGATCTTTGGATTCTTCAAGCCAAATCAGACATTTCAGTAATAGGTTGGCATCTTGGTCATCAATACCTCCTTCAGCAATAGAGTTAGCAAAACGATGATAACAAAGATAATTAGCACGTCCGAAGATCTGCGTGTAGTAAAAGTCAGTTCTATTTGTGAATCTTGTAACAGCATGGACTGCGATATCAGCATCTTTTTTCATTAGTTGTTGCTGTAAATTTACCGTATTTGTAGAAATCAATACAGGACGGGGTTTTTGTGAACACTTGGCATATATTAGCGACGGTATAAGATACGCGAGTGATTTACCTATGCCAGTGCCCGCTTCTACAACTAAATTCTCTCTGTTTTTTAACGCTTTTGCCACGGCATCTGCCATTTTATACTGCCCTGTTCTTATCTCATATGCGTTAAAGCGGCTCTTGAGCGGTCCATCTCCCAAAAATACATCCTCTACTGAATCAAGCAGTGATAACGGTAAAGCTTCTTTAATACTACCTGTATCCGATACTGTACTGCGTCTGCCTCCTATTCTTGCTGCTATTGCCGCTGGGTTTAGAGAATGTATTTGTGTGTTAGGTATTTGGTTGCTTTTTTCTTGTGTATACTGTTGGAGTATTTGACGTGCAATACTGCCCATCTGCCACGTAGGGCTACCGATAGTCAGGATCTGTTTTATAAAAGCACTACCGAATTGTGTAACCTTATCTAGCAATGCCACAAATAGATTCATTGCTGCAGTTGCATCACTTAGCGCTCGGTGAGGTTGAGTATTCACTAGCCCAAATTCTTCTATGAGTGCAGTAAGGCTATAGCTCTGTGCATTAGGTAACATAGACAGTGCAAGCTCGTAAGTATCGTAAAACTCGCTAGGAATTTGTAGGTTATGTGTTTGCATAAACCCAATATCAAATTTTACATTGTGCCCTACTATTGGGATATCTTCAATAAACTCGGCTACTGAGGTGTGTACCTCTTCCCATACTGGTGCGTTGTCGGCTTCTTGTTGTGTTATACCTGTGAGTGCCGTAATAAATGGGCTAAGAGTTCTAACAGGGTTAACAATTTGTGAAAAGGTATCTATTATTTCTTTACCTTTGAATTTCACTGCGCCAAACTCAAGTATAGTATCGGTGGAACAGTCAAGTCCTGTGGTCTCTATATCTAGAGCAATCAATATTTTATTAAACAAAATCAACCTACCTACAGTATTTTATATATAAACTACTATCAAATATCATAAACTTATATTATGTAAGGTACATTAGAACTTATAATCAATTACCTTGCTATAAAAAAGAATTTTTAAAAGATACAACTAAACGAAGGGGGATACATGGTAATTTCTACGGGTCAGATGGCACCGAATTTTAGCTTATACGATCAAAATGGCAATCAGGTAGAGCTACTCTCATACCGAGGCAAACCTGTAGTGCTGGCTTTTTTTCCAGCAGCGTTCACAGGCGTTTGTCAAAAAGAGATGTGTGAATTTAGGGATAGCATTACCAGTTTTGTAAACATGAATGCTCAAGTGCTTGCTATCTCTGTTGATGGTAGGTTTTCTAACGCTGAATTCGCAAAGCAAAACAAGCTAAACTTCCCTGTTTTAAGCGACTATACTCATAGCACAATAAAGGATTACGGCGTTGAATTCCATAACCTCGCAGGTATGGAAGGCTACGTAGTAGCTAGACGTTCTGTTTTTGTAATTGACGCTACAGGCAAGATTGTTTGGAGCTGGGTATCAACGCAACCTACACAAGAACCTGAATACAGCGAGATTTCTAAGGCAGTTGAATCGCTAAAGTAAAAACCGATTCTAATACTTAACCAAAGCCACCGCAAGGTTAGGAAGTAAAACGCCAAAAATAGCAATGCCAATTACTGTTTGGTAAAGCATATAGCGTACTCTGTCGGTTAAAAAGAGGTAAGAAAATATCAGTACACACAGTGAAATGATTAAGATCAAAACTAAGTACAATAAATTTCCAACGGCAAAGTAATCAAATACATAGTCAGTTGATGTAGTTATAAAATACAACAGAACGCTCATGCTGACACCTAAAATATTCCAGAAAAACGCTATTGATAAAGTGTAAATTACCGCCTTGCGTTGCATTCTAGTAGATGTAAATACAGAACGCCTTGCGGGTATTTTAAGGTTTAAAGACCGCCAAATATATCCTACACTCTGCAGAAGAGATACATGCCACGCGATAGTACCTGATAGTACCCCCGCTAATATAAATTCAATTATCATTTCTATCCAAAGGATGCCAAATACGTTCTATAAATACTTTTACGTTACCCAGTTTTTCTATGTTATATTTCCACGCCATGCTTGTGCTATGATCAGGGGCTAATGCAAACATTGATGGACCCGCACCTGTAACCATCACGTTGCTTGCACCAAGGTTTATCAGTTCGTGATAAATATCTTTGAACAACTTTGATTCTTGTAACATTTTATTTAAGAACGTGTTAAAAAACAGTTGTGATTTGCATATTTGGCTTGTCTGTATATGTTGAACCAGTTTTCTAGTAGATAAACCGTTAGAATAGTCGGATTTATTCATTATACTAAACATGTACTGAGTTTTATCTTTAACGTTTGTTATAGCAAGTGGTGAGATGATAATCAGTGATTGGAGTTTAGGTTTATTTAAGAGAGTAACTTTTTCGCCTCTACCTGATAAAACCGCACAACCCTGATGCACTAAGAAGGGTATATCCGAGCCGATTCTACTACCCACCATTGCTAGATGTTTATTTGACGCACTTAAATTCCAAATAGTGTTTATTCCTCTTAAAGTGGCTGCAGCGTCTGCCGACCCACCACCTAAACCCGCAGAGACGGGAATTCTCTTAGTAATTTCAATGGTTACACCTTTCTTTATGCCTGTAATATCGTATAACAGTTTAGCGGCTTTGTAACATAAGTTATCTTCTTTACCTATTTGAAGCCCATCTGCACTGCGAAGTATAACTTCTATTTCCTTTGAATACCACAACTTTATTGTATCCTTTAAGGTAACTGTTGATATTACACTGGCGATTTCGTGGTATCCATCTGTGCGTTTGCCTAGTATTTCTAGAGTAAGGTTTATCTTTGCGTGTGCTTGCTCTACTAGTGTATTCATATACCGTGCCCTATTTTGTCAGCTGACTTTCCCATACTTTGCTAAGGGTTAGCCACTCTTCAACTGACAATGTGGCGGGTCTCCTTGTGGGATCTATTTTAGCTGTAGAGAGCACCTTTTCTACTGACTTTTTTTCTGTCTGCGTACCTGCAGAGAGCGAGTTATGTAACGTCTTTCTTGAAGCGTTAAAAGCTGCTTTTGATATCTTTAGCGTTATAGGTAACTTTAAAAAATCTATCTTTGGTTTAGTGAAAGGAGTAATACGTACAACTGATGAAGTAACCTTAGGCGGAGGTGAAAAAGAGTTTGGTTTAACGTGGAATAGTAGCTCTACTTTAGCTACTGACTGCACTAGCAGAGATTGAAAACGCATTTTACCGGGCTCTGCTGCCATATTTTCGGCAACTTCTTTTTGTAACATTGCTACTATAATTTTTGGTGGTACTGTAGACCCTAAAATACGTCGTACTATTCTCGCAGCAGCATAGTAAGGTAAATTACCGACGCATTTATAATCACTACTCTTATCTATTACCAAAGATGAAAAATCTAACTCCCTTGCGTCTGCCTCTAGTAGTGTTAAGTTCTTGAATTGTACAAATCTACGCTTGAGATACTTGACTAGATTAGAATCTATTTCTATAGCTAGGACTTTATAAGCCTTCTTTGCAATTATGGGAGTCATTACACCTGTACCAGCACCTATTTCTACAATAAAATCAGAAGATTGTATATCTAAAGATTCTAGAATTTCATTAGCTACAGATAGGTCTTTTAAAAAATGCTGTCCTAGTTTTGGTTTATACATAGTTGTAGAACTAAAATGAAGTGACCATGCCTCCTGCAGTTTGAAAAGCTTATCAGCGACTTGTAGCACTGCACCTGTTCTATTACAGTGCCCCTACAGCACCCAAGGTATCTGTATACCGCTGCTTCCTCTCAGACCTGACGGAGTTTTACAAATTCTCGCCGTGTAGGACTATAACGTCAACACAAGTTCAATACACCAGAGGACGAAGACAGATATCCGGGCTACAGGAATTACGTCTCGCTATAGCGGATTTCGAATACAGAGGACCGCTAATCCCCCACGCGCATGGCCACTAATAAAATATTACTAAATATTCTGATAGAATAGGAACTCAAGATAAAGATAATTTATAGAACAATGAGTTTAGTTTTCAGATATAACGTGTAATATATTATATTGATATGGGATCTTCAGCAATATACTTTATTACGTAATTGAGATTGAGGAAAGCAATCATACCCGCTGCTGGGCTAGGTACAAGGCTTTTACCCGCGACACGCTCGGTACCTAAAGCACTTATGCCAATACTCTCAACCCCCATTATAGACTATACGGTCAGGGAGTTAGTGGAATCAGGTATAACTGATATCGCACTAATACTTTCTTACGATACGTTACGCGTGGCAGAGTACTTTTACAATACGCCAGCCTTACTATCAGTTTTAAAGAAGAACAAGCAAGAACAAGCTATACGCCATCAGAGAATTGTATCTCTAGCCAAGATTATAACTATAATACAAAGTAAACCTGCTGGATTAGGTCACGCAATATTAACAGCTAAGAATTGGGTAGACAACGAAAGTTTTGCTGTTATACTCCCGGACGATCTTATATGGGCGAGAGTACCTGCTATTAAACAGCTAATGGAGGTAAAAAAGGAGTACGGCGGTAACGTTATAGGAGCTATCCAAACGCCTCTGGATTTGATACACACAAAGGGCGTTATTATTGGCGAGGAGGTTAGCAACGGTGTATTGCGGGTAAAAAACTTAGTAGAAAAACCCAAACCCTGCACTGTCAATAGTCGTACGACGATAGTGGGGCGATATATACTTGAACCTTCGGTTTTTGAGCATATACCTACTGAATCCGCAAATAATGAAGATATACAAATAACCGACGCTATACTCACAGACTCTAAACAAGTTGCAACGTGGGCTAAAAACATAAACGGAGTACATATAGATGTAGGCAATCCACAAGGCATACTGGAAGCAACACTATTGGAGGCTAGTAAAAACACAGTAATGAAAGATACAGCTATTAAAATAGTAAATGGTTGGCAGTAAGATAAGGTTGTTTATATGCGCTGAATGGCTCTTCTGTGGTTTTAGATCTTTAGCACAGCCATAAATGCCTCTTGTGGCACTTCTACTTTACCTATCATTTTCATTTTTTTCTTACCCTTTGCCTGTGTTTCAAGTAGTTTTCTTTTTCTAGTTACATCGCCACCGTAACACTTAGCTAGTACATTCTTGCGGAGTGCTTTTATATTTTCCCGTGCTAGTATTTTACCGCCTATAGCAGCCTGTATCGGTACTTCAAACATTTGCCTAGGTATGAGCTCTTTTAGCATACCGACTAGCTCTTTACCTTTTGCAAATGCATTATCTCTGTGCGTAAGCATAGAAAAAGCATCTACAGGTTCACGATTTACAAGAATATCTAATTTAACGAGTTTACCGGGTCGTTGTTCTATAATCTTGTACTCCATAGATGTATACCCAGAAGTAGCTGACTTTAGAGTATCATTTATTCCAGATATTATCTCAGCAAGTGGAACCTCAAATCTTATAACCACACGGCTTGACTGTAAGTTCTCAATTTGAGAAGATGATACCTGAAGATACTCCATATCTAAAAAACTACCTCGTCTAGCCATTACTATTTCCATAACTGTTCCCGTGTATTTAGAAGGTACTATAATAGATAAACTGGTCCAAGGCTCGCGAATTTCTTTTATAGTTGCTAGGTTTGGCATTTTTGAAGGGTTATCGATTATAACGCTAGTTTGGTTTTTAAGCACTACCTGATACTCTACTGACGGTGCAGTAGTGATTACGCTTACCCCGTAATCACGTTCAAGTCGTTCTGTTACTACCTCCATATGTAGTGTGCCTAAAAACCCGCATCTATAACCAAAGCCCAAAGCTGCTGAAGATTCAGGTTCATAGGTGACCGAATCGTCAGTAAGTTTTAGTTTCCCTAAAGCATCACGTATATCGGTATAGTCGTTACTACCTGTAGGATAAATACCCGAAAATACCATAGGTTTACTCTTATCTAGGCTGGGCAATGGTGTTACCGCTGGTGATTGTGCAAGTGTAACGGTATCACCAACGCGTACCTGATTTATATCTTTTACGCCTGTCATTATGAAACCAACTTCACCTGTAGAGATTTGACTTGTTTTTATAGGTTTAGGTTGAAAGTATCCTATAGATTTGGCAACAGTTTGGCAACCAGTACGCATAAAAAGTATCGGTTGCCCTTGTTGAACAGAGCCATCTACAACTTTAATGTGTACCATAATACCCTTGTAGGAATCGTATTCGGAATCGAAAACAATAGCCCTTAAATTTGATAACTGATTGCCTGACGGAGGTTTTATCTTATCTACGATAGCGTCAAATAGACTGTGTAAACCCGTGCCTAATTTCGCTGAGACTGTGAGTATTTCTTCTTGCTTGAAGGTAAATTCTTTTTCTATTTCACCACTGACTCTCTGTACTTCTGCCGACGTCATATCTATTTTGTTAATTACGGGCACAATATCAAGTCCATGTTCTATAGCACGCCAAGTATTAGCAACAGTTTGCGCTTGCACACCCTGAGTGGCATCTACAATTAGTAACGCACCCTCGCACGCAGAAAAACTGCGTAAAACCTCATGACCAAAATCTGCGTGACCGGGTGTATCTATAAGGTTGAGTTGATACTCTTTATCCGACTTTTTAAACGCTAACCTCGCAGCAGCAGCTTTAATAGTTATACCACGTTCGCGTTCTATAGACATTGAATCTAGGTGTTGTTCACGCAGGTCGCGCGACTCTACAGCACCTGTGATTTCAAGGAGTCTATCTGCTAAAGTAGATTTACCATGATCAATATGCGCAATAATACAAAAATTACGTATATATGCCTGATTTTTAGTAATATTACTCAATAATAAATAATGATAGATTTAATGGATTTAATTGAAGATACAAAATTATTTTATGCTATAAAACACATAAAATACAGTATTCAATAGAAATTCAAGTAGAATTTATGTAAATATATACGTACATATTATTTACATCAGGTGTTATTTCGTATAGTGTGAATTGTATAAAATATAGGTAAATTAAGTAAAAATTTTAGTTTGTAAGGATATTCAAATTATGATCAGTAAAATAAGAATTTTAAAAATTCTAGGTATTATGATTATATCACTCTTTAGTGTATTAGCGATTGCGGCTTGTAGCCACTCTGGTGGCAATGGCGCATCAGGAGGAGTAACTGCCGAAAATACACTAGACACAATTATTGAACGTGGTGAAATCATATGCGGTATTAAAGCAGATACACCCGGCTTTGGTGTCTTAAACGCAGATGGAACAGCAACAGGTAACGATGTTGAATACTGTAAAGCTCTTGCAGCTGCTGTATTTGGAGATACAGACAAAGTAAGCTTTAAAGAAGCTACATCTGCTAACCGATTTGAGTTGCTCGGTGCTGGAGAGATAGATGTTCTTATACGAACGACTACATGGACGGCATCACGCGATGCTGGGCTAAAAGTTGCATTTGCACCAACAACCTTTTATGACGGTGCAGGTATTATGGTGAAATCAGATAGTGGTAAAAAGAGCGTCTCAGAATTGGCAGGTGCTACTATTTGTATTCTTGATGGAACAAGCACACAGGGCGCCGTATCAGACTACTTTGCAGAAGCAGGTATCACGTATCAAGAACTGACATTTCAAGACAATCCACCTCTAAGGTCAGCGTTTATAAGTGGTCAGTGTGATGCATGGTCTTCTGATAAGTCTCAGCTGGGCGGACATCAGTTTACACTTGGAACTGACGATAATATTGATGCCGTAGTACTGCCAGAAACACTCTCAAAAGAACCACTAGGACCTAGCGTTAGAGACTACGACTCGGAATGGGAAGACGTTGTGCGTTGGGTAGTAAACGGTATGATAATCGCAGAGGAGCAAGGCGTAACTTCAGCAAACGTTGATAGAATGGCAGCTAATCCACCTAATAATACAGTAGCACGTCTACTGGGTGTTGGATTTGGGTCTGGTAGTCCTTCAGACTTAGGTATTGGTGGTGGTAAGATACCCGGCACCTTTATGCAGTCTGTAATAAAACAGGTCGGTAACTATGGTGAAGCCTACGATACAACGCTTGAACGGGTTGGACTTACACGCGCAGGTTCATTAAACGCTTCTTATCTTGAGGGTGGTTTGATATACTCTCCACCTATGAGATAGACAGACCATAATATAAAAAATATAGATATAAAGGGGGATAAATAGTGTATAAGTTAAGGGTTAATATTCTAATTATTACTGTGTTATTGAGTGCATTTGTTGTTATAGCATGTAACCATAATTCAAATGGTGCATCAGGAGGAGTAACTGCCCAAAATACACTAACCACAATTATTGAACGTGGTGAAATGATATGTGGCATTAAAGTAGATACACCGGGCTTTGGAGTGCTGAACGCAGACGGCACAGCAACAGGTAACGATGTTGAATACTGTCGTGCCCTTGCAGCTGCCATATTTGGAGATAAAGATAAAGTATCCTTCAAAGAAGCTACCTCTCAGAACCGATTTGAGCTGCTTGGCGCTAATGAGATAGATGTTCTTATACGAACGACTACATGGACAGCAACGCGTGATGCAAAACTTAATGTTGCATTCGCTCCAACAACCTTTTATGATGGAACAGGTATTATGGTGAGAGAGGATAGCGGTATAAAAAGCGTCCTAGGGCTTGCAGATGCTACTATTTGTATTCTTGATGGAAGTACTACACAGGGTGCAGTTTCAGACTACTTAGAAGAAGCAAATATACGTTATAAAGAACTGACATTTCAAAGTCATCCGCCACTTTTATCTGCATTTATAAGTGGTCAGTGTGATGCGTTTGCATCAGATAAATCTCAGCTAGCAGGGCATCTTTTCAACCTCCAAACTGACGATGATATTGATGCCATAGTATTACCCGAAACACTCTCAAAAGAACCACTAGGACCTAGCGTTAGAGACTACGACTCGGAATGGGAAGACGTTGTACGCTGGGTAGTAAACGGTATGATAATCGCAGAGGAGCAAGGAGTAACGTCAGCAAACGTTGATAGAATGGCAGCTAATCCACCTAATAATACAGTAGCACGTCTACTAGGTGTTGGATTTGGGTCTGGTAGTCCTTCAGACTTAGGTATTGGTGGTGGTAAGATACCCGGCACCTTTATGCAGGATGTAATAAAACAGGTCGGTAACTACGGTGAAGTATACGATGTAACTCTTGGAAGAGTTGGACTGACACGTGCAGGTTCATTAAATGCTTCTTATCTTGATGGTGGCTTGCTATATTCACCTCCTATGAGATAATATAAATATTACTTTGATGATTATATAAGTATGTTGCAATTACTAGCAACAATCTGGTTTAGTAAACGCTACAGGTATATACTGATAAATTCATCTGTGGGGCTTGTCGCAGGTGTTATTGGTATATACCTAGCTGTTTCTATTGTATCTAGCTTTTTTGATTTTAGCTTTCTTTTTGGTCCCTACGGTAGCCCTGACAGGTCGTCTATATTTGGGTTTCTTGAGATAGAGTCATCTGATGATAGGTGGTTAGCACTGTTCAAAGCAGCTGGTAATACTGTTTCTATAGTTATATTTGCAATAATTACTTCTTCGTTTTTGGGTTTGCTTGTTGGTGTATCAAGGCTTTCTGCTAACCCTATTCTTAACAGAATTAGCAGGCTGTATGTAGAGACTTTTCGTAACTTACCGTTGTTGGTTATTATGTTCTTCTTTGCGTTTGCTACCTTTAGGATTTTTCCACAGATAGAAAATAGCGCAGGTATTAGTGGTTTTGTATATATTAGTAACCGCGGAGTTGCTATTCCGTGGCTTCAAATTGCTGATTTGTTATTTGCTGTGATATTTATTATCTTGGTCTTAGTCAATCTTGTGGCATCTGGTTATCTTTACCGATACCTAATCAGAAAAGAGGACGAAAGCGGAGAACCCAAACATCCTATTTCTCGGAGCCTCTTCGCTTTTCTGGGTATTTCTACTGTTGTGTATCTGGTTACTGGTTTGCCTATTCAAATATCACTGCCGAATATAGTTCAGTCTGCATCTGGATTTTTCTCATATGAAGGGGGTAATTACTTGGGTATTGGGTATATCAGTGCTATTATCTCACTGACACTGTACTTCAGTGCTTTTATCGCAGAGATAGTTCGTGGTTCTATACAGGCTGTACCATTCGGTCAAACTGAGGCTGCTTCCTCCATAGGTTTAAGCGGATATCAGCGATTTTCGTTAATAATACTGCCCCAAGCTTTACGAATTATGATACCCGCCCTCAATAATGAGTATCAAAACACAAACAAAGATTCTACACTAGCGCATACTATTGCATACGGCGAAATAGTGTTGATAGTTAACCGTATAGTTAACAACTCGGGCAATCTACTTCAGTCCTATATGTTTATATTTGTTCTCTTTATAATTACTAACTTAATCATATCCACAATTATGAATTTTATAAATAAACGAGTTCAGATAACGTGATAGCACGAAGAGCTAGCGGAATAAACCAAACGTTTGAATGGATGCGAAAAAATCTATTTAACAATTGGCGTAATTCTATCATCACTGTGGTTACTACGGCTGTAATTGGTACTTTAGGGTTTTTCTTCATTAAGTTTATATTAGTTGATGCCAACTGGAATCTGGTAGCACTGAATCAGAGAATTTTGCTGATTGGTAGCTACCCTGCTGATTCAGTTTGGCGACTATGGGTATCGCTATTTTTATTCGTCGCGTTAGCAGGTATAACATATGGCATTTGGGGTGGCAAGCTAAGACCGTTTTTTATCACCTTAGGTATTGTATCTGTTATATTTTTGACGTTTGGGCTTGGAACAAACCTCCAAATTGTAGAAACAGCTGTAGAGGGTTCTAGCGGTATTGATCGCGACTTAGTACGCGAATCAGGATGGGCACCTTCGTGGCTATATGCGTTTTCACTTGGATTTGCTCAAAATTTTGGCTTAAACTGGTTATTAACGGCGGGAGTGTTAGCTCTTTTAGGTACAACTACCGCATTGAGCCGTCGCTACAGTGTGAATCTCAAACAAAAGTCAGTATTTTTACAATCAATTGGAGCGATCTGGGTGCTATTTGTCCCCGTAGTTATTTTGCTTCAGACTGGTGTTTCAATAAATCACTGGGAGAGCATATTCCTTGATATATTAGTATTCGTTGTAGGATGTGTTTTTTCATTCATTATCGGCGTACTACTTGCTGTAGGTAGGATTTCACCGTTTTTTGCTATCCGAAGAGCTGCAGTAATATATATAGAAGTTATTCGTGCTGCACCGCTTTTAGTATGGCTATTGTTGGCTACGTTTCTAAAAGATGAATTTGGTCCTATAGGTGAGGCATTTAGTAATATAGATCTAGTTTTTCGTGTAATGATAGTCTTTAGCTTTTTTGGCGCTGCATATATTGCAGAGGTTATACGGGGTGGCTTACAATCTATTCCTAGAGGGCAATTTGAGGCTGGACTATCAATAGGACTTTCTGCTTGGCAAAGGTACGTTTTTATAATCCTACCACAAGCAATCAGAGCAGTTATACCCGCACTTGTCGGTAGATTTATTGCACTATGGAAAGATACAGCACTACTAGCTGCTTTGTCGTTGATAAATACCCTAGAAATAGCCAAAAAAGTCTTGGGTAGCCAAACTGATATAGCTGAAGGATCGTTTTTTGAGATTTATATAGTCGTTGCACTGATATACTGGTTAGTATCATATGCCCTTTCTAAACTAGGCGCGAATGTAGAAAACAAATTCGGAATAGGTGAAAAAAGATAATCCAAAATTTAGAAATTGCGAGGATAAACAGTGGATAAAGATAAACCTGTAGTTATATTAGAGAAAGTTTATAAGCAGTTTGGCGACTTTGTTGCTTTAAAGGGAGTTGACTTTCAAGTTGAATTTGGCGAAGTTGTTGTGATAATTGGTCCTTCTGGTTCTGGAAAATCTACAATGTTACGGACTATAAATCAGCTTGAGCAGCATGATGCAGGTAGGATTGTAGTTGATAATATTGAGCTCTCGGACGATAGCCGTAATTTACATAAAATACGCGCTGAAATAGGTATGGTATTTCAGCAGTTTAACCTATTCCCTCACCTTACTGTAAAGCGTAATATAACGCTTGCGCCACAAAAAGTCAGGCACATATCGCGAAAAGAATCGGAGCAACGGGCACACCAACTACTTGAACGCGTAGGTATTCCCGAGCAAGCTGATAAGTTCCCTGGTCAGTTATCAGGTGGTCAACAGCAACGTGTAGCTATAGCACGAGCACTCGCTATGGAACCGAAGGTAATGATGTTTGACGAACCTACATCAGCACTTGACCCAGAAATGATCAACGAAGTACTAAAGGTTATGATAGAACTCGCACGCTCTGGAATGACTATGATATGCGTAACACATGAAATGGGGTTTGCACGCAGCGTTGCAGACAGAATTATCTTCATGGACGAAGGTGAAATTGTTGAAATCGGTAGCCCGAAGGACTTTTTTGAAAATCCTAAAGAGGAACGAACACGTCTCTTTCTTGATCAGATAATTTCACACTGACATCTATGCTTGGTGGGGAAGGTGGGAGTCGAACCCACATGCCCGAAGGCACATGCTCCTAAGGCATGCGCGTATACCATTTCGCCACTCCCCCAAATAAAAAGATTAACACTATTTATGATATTGCAATACAGGTAGGGCTTGCAACATTAAAAGTAGCGTCAAAACATGTAATTTTACCATCACTAAGTATATGGAACGGCACTATTGTATTGCTATCTTGATTTGCCACAAGTAAGAGCTCCCCTTTAGAATCTATAGTAAAATTCCTTGGAGTTCTCCCAAGTGTTGAAGCGTAATATATAGGCTCAATTCTACCACTTACCTGATCAATTGACATAGCGACTACAGAATTATGACCTCTGTTTGAGCCATAAACAAACATTCCGTTTGGATGTACATGTATATCAGCGGATGTGTTATTTCCTACCCAACCTTCAGGCAACGTTGAAATTGAATGAATTTTCTCTAGTGTTCCTCGCTTTGAGTCGTAATTATAAGCTGTTATCGTACTAGATAATTCATTTATGACGTATGCAAACCGTCCATTGGGATGAAAATCCATATGGCGAGGTCCAGCACCTTTATCAGTTATTATAGATGGATTGTACTGGTTTGGCGTTAGAATAGCTGTAGTAGTATCAATTGCATAAGAAAATATTTTATCTACTCCAAGATCTGCGGCAAATACAAAGTCCTGACGCGGTGAGAGTGTAACAGAATGTGCATGAGGACCCTCTTGGCGCTCTGGTACAGCATTGCTTTTACCCCGATGCTGAAAAAATGAGGTTGCTTCTTCAATTCCACCGTCTGGCATAATTTTATATGACGCTATACTCCCACTGCCATAGTTAGCTGCTAAAAGACAATTACCACTTTTATCCACTGTGATATGACAAGGTGTTTTGCCTTTTGTAGACTGAGAGTTTATTTTTTCAAGGTTGCCACTACTATAGTCAATCTTAAATGCAACTACTTCGCCGTGCTCTACTTGTGATTTATCGCTACCAACCTCAGATACCGAATAGAGTACTGATTTATCAGGATGTAAAGTTAAAAAAGAAGGATTAACTATAGTGTCTAATATACTGACTTGTGTAAGTTGCCCGTTTGTTTTGTTTAAACGACATGTATAGATGCCTTCACTTCGTGAATGTTCTGTATAAGTACCTATAAAAACTATGGGTTCTTGAATCCTACTACTCATAAACACCTCCAAATACTATTATATTTACAATTTCCACTTATAAAATTGGTGACGCGCGCGGGACTCGAACCCGCAACCTTGTGATTAAGAGTCACCTGCTCTACCATTGAGCTAGCGCGCCTAGTATAAATTTATATTTTATACTTTATAGTTAATTTAACTTATACCTACTTAATTTTATAAAATATAATATGAATTTAGTATGGCAATTACTTCTCTAAGACATTCGATGTTGCAAGCAAGTAGTTTACATACTGCAAAAGAGTGTTAACAAAGTATAGGAATTATTGATGCAATTAGCTAGACGACAGTCAAATTTAGGTACAGAAACAGCTTTTGAGATACTTGCAATAGCTAAGCAATTAGAAAAACAGGGTAAAGATATTGTTCACCTTGAAATAGGCGAACCTGATTTTGAAACTCCTCAGCATATCAAAGATGCTGCTAAAAAAGCTCTAGATGACGGATGGACTCACTACGGTCCCTCTGCAGGTCAGTACGAACTAAGGGAGGTAATAGCAAAGCATCAAACTAAACAACACGGTTACAGCGTTGACCCTGAGCAAGTAGTCGTAACACCGGGTGCTAAACCAATTATGTTCTTTAGCATGCTCGCACTGCTACAATCGGGTGATGAAGCTATTTATCCTAATCCCGGTTTCCCAATATACGAATCTATGATTAGGTACGTTGGCAGTACTCCGATACCATTACCACTCCGTCAAGATAATGAATACAACCCAGATATTGATGAACTTGAAAGACTGATAACAGACAAAACTCGGCTTATAATTATAAATTCACCAAGTAACCCTTGTGGCTCTGTGATACCTTCTAGCGATTTGGAAAGGATCGCTAATATAGCAGTAAAACATGATCTAGTGGTACTATCCGATGAAGTGTATAAAGATATGTACTATGAAGGGCAACATAAATCTATTAGTACATTCCCGGGTATGCGGGAAAGAACGATTCTACTTGATGGGTTTTCTAAATCGTACGCTATGACAGGCTGGCGTATTGGATACGGTATCTTACCAACTTGGCTCGTTGAACCTATGGTCAGGTTAGTCACTAATAGCGTTTCGTGTACTTCTGTCTTCACACAAATAGCTGCTATACAGGCGTTAGAAGGTCCTCGCGACAGTATAGATAAAATGATGCAAGAGTTTCACAAACGTCGTTCTATAATTGTTGAACAACTAAACTCGTTACCGGGTGTGTTTTGTCCAATACCAAAGGGGGCGTTTTATGCATTCCCAAGTATCCACAAAACGCAATTTTCAAGCGACGAATTTGCAAAAATATCGCTTGAAAAGTACGGCGTTGCTCTTTTGTCAGGTAATTCGTTTGGTAAATACGGAGAGGGCTATGTAAGAGTATCGTTTGCCAATTCACGAGAGAACATAAGCAAAGCCACTCAGCGTTTACACAAAATGCTCTCATGAAACAAAGAAGCGTTTTGTTCTCAGTATCACGTCGTAGTAGATAAACTACAACGCCACTGACTTGATACCCCCAGCCACGATTTACATAGTATTACAGGATAATATTAACTTTTAGCTATACTCTAATATAACGTATCTAGGGTAGTAGAAATGCTTTGTAACACGTAATCAATATCTTCTTTATTGATTCCTCTATGTGTAACCATTCGGATTATGTTTTTTGATCCGTTAATAAGTATTCCAAACCTTTTTAGTTGCTGAGGCAAATTCGTAGTTTCTTCGCTATGCAGTTTAAAGAACACTATATTTGTATCCACTGATTTTACGTTTACATCTACACCGGGGATATCTTGCAACCCTTTGGCTAGATATTTAGCGTTATCGTGGTCTTCTGCTAGTCGTTGGATCATACTGTTGAGTGCTACAATACCCGCAGAGGCAATTACACCCGCCTGACGCATACCAGAACCTAACGCTTTACGCCACCTTCTAGCCTTATGCACAAACTCTGCACTACCTACTACTAAACTACCTACAGGGCAGGATAAGCCCTTAGATAGACAAAAAGTAACGGAATCGGCTTCTTCCACAAGTTTAGCAGGTGGAGTGTTCAAAGCAACAGAGGCGTTAAAAATACGTGCTCCATCTACATGTACCTTCAGGTTTTTAGCGTGTGCTAAATCGCACATAGTATGCATATCTTCATAAGATATAGCACGCCCGCCTTTGGTATTATGAGTATTCTCCAGACACAGAAGAGTTACATTCGCCTTGTGTTCATCTTCATCAGGAATTACCGATTCTATTGCGGTTGGCAGTAAAACACCTGAGTCCTCTGTAGGTATAGGCAACATGCCCAGACCGCCAAGTGTAGAAGCACTCATAGCCTCATAGTGGAATATATGGCTTGCATCACCTACTACTATTGCGTTACCGCGGTTAGTATGTGCTAATATAGATACAAGGTTACCCTGAGTTCCTGACGAAACAAGCAAAGCCGATTCTTTACCCATTAAATCCGCTGCACGCTCTTGGAGTAAGTTAACGGATGGATCTTCACCATATACATCATCGCCTAGCTCTGCATTATACATAGCGCGACGCATATCCTCTGTGGGAAGCGTAACAGTATCGCTACGCAAATCTACTATTTTATTTGACAATGATAACCTACTCTAGCAACATATATTTAATAAACTGTTTATATAGATACAAATTTATAATAAAGCAAAAAGAAGAGAAAGTGTACCTTGTACAGCGTTATCAAGTTAAACATATACATAAATCCTTATACTATTTTTCTCTGCGTGTTCGTCGTATTTCTTGATCAGTTATCTAAGTATATTGTAGTAGAAAATATACAGGTTAACAGTTCAATAACTTTGAACTCTTTAATTAAGTTACACCATTTGCATAATTATGGAGCGGCATTTGGTTCTTTCAAATTCCTTGGCGATAACCTGATATTTCTAGTTTTAGGTGCTGCAACTATTGTACTGATGCTTTACTTAATCTACAGCTCGCACTGGTTTTTCAGCATAACCCTCGGGCTGATATTGGGAGGAGCCGTAGGCAACATAATAGATAGAATAAGGCTGGGTTACGTAATAGATTTTATAAGTGTAGGTAATTTTCCTGTATTTAACTTAGCTGACTCTTTTGCCACCATAGGTGCAGTATCTATTGGAATATACACATTGTATGGCTTATTCTTTCAGAATAAAGATGAACAAGCTGACAAACAAATAGTAGAGTCGGAACAACATGACGTCAAAGTAGAAGCATGACTATCCCAAACACGCTACTGTATAACGAACTACCCGCACGCCTTGATACAGTTATTTCAGAGATGTTTGGTTTAACGCGTTCAAAATCGGCTAAATCTATCAAAAGCGGACTGACACAAGTAAATTCCATTGTAGTAAAACGACCTTCATACATTGTAATACCCAAAAGCAGAATTACTATAATGAACCACTCTTCAAGGACGATAGAAATTGCCGATATTCCAAAGATACATCCCATATACCACGATAGGTACATAGCGGTTTATAATAAACCTGCTAATATACTAACTCACCCCAGTGAAGGCAACACTCACTCAGCGACACTAAGCGATATACTAACTTCTACTTTTCCTAAAGCACTTAACGTGGGCAACAAAACCAGACCGGGTATAGTTCACAGATTGGATAAAAACACTTCAGGGCTAATCTTAACAGCACTAGATCAAGAAACTTACTATATATTATGTGAGATGATAAAATCGTACGCAATCACAAGATTATATAAAGCACTTGTTCATGGAAACCCAAACCCATCAGTTGGGCTTGTGGATTCTCCAATAGGACGATCTAAGAAAACCCGAACGAAAAAAGCGGTAGTTCATTCAGGGAAAAAAGCACAAACATTTTACCGTGCTATTCGCAAGTTAGGTGTTTTTTCACTACTTGAGGTAAAATTATATACTGGTAGGACCCACCAGATACGAGTACATATGTCTGCTATTGGGCATCCCGTAGTGGGTGACACAACTTACGGTGGAGGCTTTGGCATTTTAAAAAATTTGAAACGACATTTTCTTCACGCTTGGTATATGGAATTTGATCACCCTATAACGAACAAGCCGATGCAGTTTACTTGTCAGTTACCCGGTGAACTACAAGAATCCATAGAAATATTAGATAAACTATAGTTATGACTACATTACCTGTTCGCACAAGATTTGCTCCAAGCCCTACTGGATCACCTCATATTGGTAATATGAGGACTGCACTTTACAACTGGCTACTCGCTAGACATACAAAAGGGCAATTTATACTACGTATTGAGGATACAGATCAAGAACGTATAAACATAAATGCCATTCAACAGATAACAGAATCACTGAAATGGCTAGGCTTGGATTGGGATGAAGGCCCCGATGTCGGAGGGATGTTTGAACCATATATTCAGTCACAACGGAAGAGCTTTTATTCACAAGCAGCTGCAACAATGGTATCAAAAGGTTATGCCTACCTATGCGACTGTGACCAAGATAGACTAAGCAGAATTAGACAGATACAAATATCTAATAAACAGGCACCCGGATATGATGGTAAGTGTCGTACTAGACCTAGGGAAGAGATAGAAAAATCGCTGAAACAGGGTTTACCCGTAGTCGTACGGTGTAAAGTTCCATATACGGGTAACATTGCGTTTAAAGATAGAGTATACGGAACTATCAACTTTGATTTATCTAAAATAAGCGACTTTGTGATACTAAAATCTGATGGAATGCCTACATATCACCTTGCACATGTCCTTGATGACCATCTGATGAAAATCACACACGTTATAAGGGGCGAAGAGTGGATATCAAGTGTACCACGCCATTTACTGATTCAACGTGGGCTAGAAATAAACTCACCATTATATGCACACGTGCCACTGATGCTTGCAAAAGATAAAACAAAAATGAGCAAAAGGCACGGCACATCAGCCATATCCGATTATATATCTAAAGGATTTTTACCACACGCCATTGTGAACTATATGGCTCTATTAGGATGGTCAGACGGTACAAACCAAGAGTTATTCTCTAAAGAAGAGCTGATTGGAAACTTTAATCTAAGTGGTATACAGTCCCATCCATCAATATTTAATTTAGATAAATTGAACTGGATGAATGCCATATATATACGTCAAATGGATTCCGAAAAACTGTCAAACAGTCTGCTTCCATACCTAGAACGGGAACATTCGCAAGGTGGCTTACCAGACAGTGTCCAAAGACCTATAAATACAGACATGCTTAGTAGAGTCGTTCCTTTGATTAAAGAGCGTATACAAAGGTTAGAACAAGCGTCTGATGCCGTAGATATATTCTTTGATAATATACCCTTGCCAAATTTTGCAACACTGACTGCAAAGGGACCTAATGTCAGTAGCGTTATTGAATTCTTGAAAATAGCACTTGATATATGCGACTCTTTAGAAAAATTTGAAGCACAGTATCTTGAAGGATTTTTTAGAAAGACAGCAAAAGACAAAGGGTTTAATACTGGTAAGTTTTTTTATCCTATTCGGGTAGCAATTACGAGTAGAACCGTTGCTCCACCTATATTTGACACTATGGCAGTACTAGGGCGAGCAACAACAACCAAGCGAATAAAACGTGCAATCACTGCTTTAGAAGAGTCTACAACAACAATATGAACTACTCTAACTCTATTGCTGTATATACGGAAATATTTATCCGACTATAGGGCTGTACTTTTAAATATTGGCTTTCACTATAAGACCATCATAAGCTAGTTGTGCATCTATGCCGTACTTGGATAGTTTACCTAAAATAGCATTTGTTGAATAGTGCTCTAGTTCATGAGACATGCCCACAAAGAGTGATCGCTTTGGTCTCAGTGCTAGAGTTTTTTCTACCGCTTGTTCAAATGTTAAATGTGAACCGTAAGTACGTCTATATCTTAATGAATCTATTATTAAGAATTGGCAGCCTTGCATTTTATCCCAAGTTTCGTCGGGAAAGCTAGAAACATCCGATACATAGCATACATCTCCAAAACGGTATCCGTTACAAGTAATGCCTTTTCCATGTTCTACTGTGAGAGGAGTTAGAGTTAAACCTTCTACTGGTTCAAACGGTTCGTTATTGAAGAATATAAAATCTAAATTGGCAACTATACCTCCACTATTGGAGTTAGCAGGGTTGAGTAGGTAGTAAGCGGTTTTTGAGAGTGCTTCCTTGTCTTCTGCTCTAGCGTATACGGGCATAGAGATACGCAATGTTCTTGTCCAGTCGCGAAGGTCGTCCAATCCGCCAGAAGCGTCAGCATGGGCATGAGTTAATACTACCGCTTGCGGTACTGCTAATTGAAGTTTTGGAAACCATTCTATAGCAGAGTGATAGAAGAATTTACCTACATCAATAAGAACTGCTCTAGTAGTATTTTTACTATCAGTAATGCGTATCATTATAGATGTATTTCGCCGACGATTAGGAGAAGAAGGTTTCAATGCATCAAAACACGTTTTACAACGCTCTTTGGTATTCATTAAACATGAAATTCTCGGTATGCCTTCGGATGTTCCTGTACCAAGAAATACAATATCCATGTGACTCATACCTTAGTAAAGTGATTATAAATTTTAAACATTACATTACTGTTTATACTACTATAAAAGTACTGACTTTTTACTTATAGGTTGTACGTTTAATAAATTAAAACTGCTAAAAACGAGCATTAAAGATAGTAAAATAGTAAAGTGAGTTGATTGTTCCGGGACGTGGCGCAGTCCGGTTAGCGCACCCGCTTTGGGAGCGGGGGGTCGTGGGTTCGAATCCCGCCGTCCCGACCAAGCAATGCTCTATATGTAATTACTGCTTTTTTTGCTTGCTTTTTTGCTTACCATTGTTTAACGAAAACATAATTTTCTCAGAATCGCTTACCATGTCTAGTTTTACATTAGCAATTTTAGCAGCATATATTAGCTTACTTTTAATTCTACTCTGAGTATTCTGCTCATCAAGCGTTATGGCGAGCGCCTGCCCTTTATTTAAACCTTTGATAGCGGCAACTAGCTGTTTAGTTTCTTCTGACCTAATGCTATGCACTACATCAAAAATATCATCTATATCTATATCTACAATTCTCATATTAAAACCTCCTGCTTTAACTTAAAGTTTAATTTTATACCGCAAAAGTAGATGAGCGTAGTTAAATATCAGTTACTGACTATAATTTCCGAGGTGCTATTAGAGGCACAGGGTAGTCAAGTGCGTTTGCTATTTCTCTATACATCTCAATCTCTTCAATAGTTACATTACCATCTGCTTCTAGTACTACTGCTGCGGCTTTTATAAACAGTTTTTTATTTTGTGCTTTTATGCCTGATAGTGCGGTTAAGGCTCCTTCAATATCCTCAAAGGTAGGAAAAGATTCTTGTAACTCTAGATTATTCTTTGCTAGTACCTCTGCCCCTTTTGAAAAGCTATTTAAAGCTTCTTCGTGTGTTTGATGCTCAACCCAAGCAAGTGCAGATAGCACGGTAGAGCACTCTTTTGAAAGATTATTTATGTTTCTACTACCAGACTTAAGTTTAGTACTTATTCCATATACCTCATTTAGGTGTTTAACTACTGCACGCTGCAGTAGCCACTCGGAGATTAACATATCAGAGTCAGCTTCTATTAAGGTATTAATATTCTCCTTGAATGCTATGTATTGCTGTTTCGCCATCTGTGAGAGCACAGGCAGTGCCATCTCTACTAGTGGTAGTCGGTGTTCCCTTTTTAGAAGACTCAAGCTATCTATAAGTTTTAAGGTAGTCTTGTAGGTATCAGGATCGGCGTTTTTGGCAAGTTGTTGTTGCTGTAGGTTTCTAATTTCCTGATTACTGTCTAGCAGTAACGCATAGATAACTGAACGTGCTGAATAAGCTTGGTGAACCGCTAGAGTAAAAGCCTCTGGTATAGAAGAGAGCAGTTCTTGAGCGTAAGTAGTATTTACAGATCCGTCTATTGAAAAATCTCCCAGTAGCCCTACTGTTGCAATTGAACCAACGAGAGACTGCAATTTTTGTTGTGATGACTGTGCAGGTTGAGGGGTTACAGTTGAAGAAGTAGGCGATTCTGCGATAGGGGTTACTTGGTCAGGAGTATCAAGTTGGATCCTTGATATTGCTTCTATTCTTTCAATTCTTTCTTCAAGTGGTGGATGTGTGCTAAAATTACTCATAAAAAGCATGTGTGATATTTCTTGGTAGTCACGCTCTCTTTTTTTAGCGTTATCTTGTTGATCGTCAGATGCAATAAGTATTTTATTAAGAGCCCCCTGAATTGCCAATGGATTGCGTGTATACTGAATTGAAGAAGCATCAGCGAGGTATTCGCGCTGCCTTGAAATCGCTGCACGAATAAGCGATGAGAACCACTGCCCTACAATGCCCAAAACAATGAACGTAACTCCCATGCCGATTATAAACAATAGAGCATTGTTTCTGTTATCTTGACCTTTTCTTGAGCCTCCAAGAGCTGAAAACCTTATTATCGTATATCCTATAATGACCATCACTGCTAACCCAAAGGTTACACCAAT
This sequence comes from Dehalococcoidia bacterium, assembly GCA_964274945.1. Taxonomy (GTDB): domain Bacteria; phylum Chloroflexota; class Dehalococcoidia; order Lucifugimonadales; family Lucifugimonadaceae; genus CAXXBX01. The sequence goes on from CAXXBX010000034.1 coordinate 722,342, forward strand.
TATGCGCATATTTACGCTACTATCGCCGTTAACTATGTGGCTAAATTCATGTCCAATAACACCCTGAAGTTCATCACGACTAAGAGTATTTATAGTGCCTCTGGTAACACCGATAACTGCATTTTGCGTAGAAGTACCTGCAGCGAAGGCATTTATAGAGTTATCATTGTCTAATACATAAACAGGCGGCACTGGCATTCCTGAGGCTATTGCCATCTCTTCTACAACGTTTAGAAGCACTCGCTCTTGTGGATTCCTAGTTTCTTGTAGTAGCAAGCGCCCGCCTAAACTCTCAGCAACTACGCTACCGCCACCACGCAGAGAATTAACACGGTACAAAGTAGAAGAAGAGATTATTAGTAGCGTAATAACTTCCACCACTATAAGCCCCCACAAAGTTGCCGTACCCAGTAAAGCAGTGGCAAGTAAAAAGTAAACACCACCCGCTACAACAAGTAAAGATATTACACCCGTAATGTATAGTAAAACGAGTAATATAGTCTTCCTGCGAGCAATATCTTGTTGTTCAAAAAAGTCCATATATTTACTTTAGTAGTGTTTATGTAAACGAAACTCTGGGAGCTTCCCTTACCGAATCATCTTGTACTTCAAACATTTCTGCTACGTTGAATTTAAACATGCCTGCTACTATGTTAGATGGGAAGGTTTCACGTGCATTGTTATACGTTAAAACTGAATCGTTAAACGCTTGACGTGAGAAAGCCACACGGTTTTCTGTAGATGTCATCTCTTCGCTTAGCTGACGCATGTTCTGATCAGCCTTTAGGTCTGGATAAGCTTCCACAACTGCAAACAACCTACCGAGTGCACCTGTAAGTACACCTTCTGCTCCTGTTAAGCCTCTTATAGCTTCTGCATTTTCTGGGTTCTGTGCCGCTGTCTGTGCAGCCCCTACGGCTTGATTACGTGCAGATATCACTGCCTCTAAAGTTTCACGCTCATGCTTTATATACCCCTTTGCAGTTTCTACTAAATTAGGTATAAGATCGTACCTACGTTGTAGTTGAACGTCTATTTGCGAGAAAGCATTCTTCACTCTGTTCCTGAGTGAAACGAGTCTATTGTATATAGCAACAACTGCAATAGCAAGACCAATACCCCCTGCTAACAGTAACGCTATGATGATAATTATTACAATACCCAAAATAATCTTACCTCAATTCTTTAAATGTATTAACTAGTATTAAATATAATTTCATAGTTGTAATATAGTATATTATACATAAATATTTTGTGAATATTAATCGCAGTTTCTCAATTTTGGTCTTTATAGCACTACTACTACTGATAACATTGTTATTGAATCTGACTATATCTTGAATTTTTTGAAAGGCTAAGAGTTTAAATGCCCATATTAACAGGTAAACGCATACTTCTTGAAATGTTTCTTGCCGAAGGAGTAGAATACATGTTCGGTAACCCCGGTACAAGCGAGGCTCCAATGATAGATATAATGCATGAATATCCTAAAATCAATTACGTATTAGCTCTTCAAGAAGGAGTTGCAGTCGGTATTGCTGATGGTTACTGGCGTTCTAGTGGGAAAACACCTCTAGTCAGTTTACATATTGATAATGGACTCGCAAATGGTTTATCTCTTATGATAGACCAAAAGTACACTTATGCACCAATGGTAGTTACTGCTGGCAACAAGGATATACGCAAGCTTGCAGCGGGTCGGTCGGACTTGGCAGACATGGCGCGTCCTTTTGTTAAATGGGCTAGTGAAATAACTTGGGCGGAACAGGTTGCATCTACGATCCGCCGTGCATTCCAAGAAGCGAGAGCGCCTCTGGCGGGGCCTGCCTTCGTTGCTATGTCAGCTAATGCGTTTGATGAAACCGCAAACACAATAATACAACCATCTACACCTGTATATCCGCCATTACCTGATATAAAAGCCATAGAAGCAGCCTCAAGTATAATTGCAAATGCGCAGAATCCGCTCTTAGTAGTCGGTGATCGCGTATATGAGTACGGTGGTAACTTAGCACTTAATGCCGCCGTGGCACTCGCAGAAAGTGCAGGTATGAAAGTATGTGCACACTACTCATCATCAGTTAACTTCCCAGCAAACCATCCGTTATGGCAGGGTAAAATCCAACCACGCGAGCCAAAATCTTTGGAACTTTTACGTAACTCCGATGTAATCGTTGCTGCAGGTTGCCCAGCGTTTGAAGATTACTTTTATTTGTCTGAACAAATACTCAACCCAAACACTAAACTCATACATATAGATGTTGCCACTGATGAGATAGGACGTAGTGAACATACAAGCGTTGGAATAGTGGCACAACCATATCATACTATGGTGCAACTAGCTCAAGCAGTAGTAGATTCTTATACCAGTTCCCAAAAAGATTCAGCTAAAGAGAGAGTACGCCAAGCCGAAATAGAATCACAACTGCGTAGAGAAGAATTCCAAGCAAAGGCAGCAAGAGAAATTGACAAATTCCCAATGACCGAAACCGCTATGGCTAAAGCTATAGCTGACGCTTTACCGCAGGATTCTTATGTATTCAATGACGGTATAAGCGTTGCACCATCGGTTTTTCAAGCGATATCCCCCTCCTCTGCAGGTAGATACTTTAGTGGACGAGGGCAAGCTATCGGTTGGGGCATTGGTGCAACTATAGGTTTACAACTAGGTTCTAAAGGTCAACCTGTTATCGGCATTATAGGTGACGGCAGTGCAATGATGACCATACAAGGGCTATGGACAGCTGTTAACGAATCACTGCCTGCTGTATTTGTTATATGTAATAACTCATCTTACAGAGTTCTGAAAATAAACATGAACCACTACCGCAGGTTAATAGGTAAAGAAGAAAAAACTGACAAATTTTTCGCAATGGACTTTCAAAAACCTATAGACTTTGTGGCACAGGCAAAAGCCTACGGTGCAAATGGCGTCCGCGTTACAAACCCCGCAGAACTAACAAACGAAATTAGACGAGCAATAGATTCAAACGCACCAACAGTTATAGATGCTATAATAGATAAAAGCATTTGAAAAGTATGAATAATAAACAAAGGAAGTAGAACACATGAAAGTAACTAAAATAAGAAGTTTTTCAGTCGCAGGCGAAATTGGAAACTCATACTTTATAGTTAGAGTAGATACAGACTCCGGGCACTATGGTCTCGGTGAAGTAGGTATACGCAATTGGGGTAAAGCCATAGAAAACGCAATAGAACACTTATCTGAGCTTGTAATAGGTTCTGATCCTTGGGAGAGCGAGCGACTTTGGCAGGAAATGTTTCGTTTGGGCTTCTTCCCTGCCGACAAAGTCTACTGCAGTGCCATAAGCGCTATAGATATTGCACTGTGGGATATCAAAGGAAAGTCCGTTAATATGCCCGTGTATAAACTACTAGGAGGCCCAGTAAGAGATAAAGTTGTATGCTATCCTCATGTATACGGTAGTACCCTAAAGAAAATTGTTGATCACGCTAAGCAAGTAGTTCAGGAAGGCTGGCAATTCGTAAGATGGGGCTTACCCGAATCTGGTAGAAGCAGTAAACTAGCAGGGGTAGCTACACTTGAACCAAAAGAATCTATGCAACTATCGGTTAAGATAATGGACAAGATACGCCAAGAACTTGGTTCAAGTATAGAAATATGCTTAGACGTACACACGCGTCTAGATCCCGCCAATGTTATTCAATTATGTAGAGACTTAGAGGAATTCAAGCCTTTCTTCATTGAAGATCCAGTGCGTTCGGAAAATCCAGCCACTTATCACAACTTAAGACGTAAAATAAACCTACCCTTAGCGGCAGGGGAACAATGGGCATCTAAGTGGCCGTTTAGAGAAGTTATAGAAGAAGATCTTATAGATTATGCACGGATAGACTTATGCATTGTAGGGGGCATAACCGAAGCGCTAAAAATTACACACTGGGCAGAAACCCATTACATTGATATTGTCCCGCATAACCCGCTAGGACCAGTGTCAGCAGCGGCGTGTGTCGCTCTATGTATGGCTTCAACGAACGTAGGTGTACAAGAAATGCCAAAACAGCCGGGCACCTTTGATACACACTTATTCCCACAGCAAATAGAGTGGGCAGAAGGCTATGCTTGGTGCCCCGATACACCTGGGCTAGGGGTAGACTTTAACGTAGACGAAGCAGAGCGATGTAGAGTATCTCCGCAAAGCTGGCCTCCGCGTCTATTACGCAAAGATGGGTCTTTAAACAACTGGTAATCACAAAACTCATTATTAAAAATAAAAAGGAGCAGATACAATGACATTTACAAGAGCTTTTTTCGGCAGGAATAGAACACGAAACGACGGAAGAGTACCCCCAGGGCAGTACGTAGAAAGGAATTTCCCAGTACTAACCGCAGGACCTACACCGCGTATAGACACTGCAAAATGGCACTTCTCTATTGAGTATAACAACCAACAGCTTGCTATATGGTCATGGGATGAGTTTAAAGCATTACCTAAAACCGATATGCATATAGACATACACTGCGTTACTAAGTGGTCAAAGCTTGATACAGACTGGTCTGGAATATCAATTGACACACTCTTTGATTCGGCTGGTATAAAACAACCTCCAGCACCTTACGTTATGGCATTCTGTATCGGTGGTTACACAACTAACCTACCCGTAGCTGATATTATCAATGGTAAGGCAATGGTAGCCTATGAATACGATAACAAGCCCATAGAACCTAAACACGGCGGCCCCGCACGTTTATTTGTCCCACACCTCTACTTTTGGAAATCGGCTAAGTGGGTCACAGGATTACGTTTTATGGATATGGATTCACCCGGCTTTTGGGAAGCCTATGGTTACCATATGTACGGCGATCCTTGGAAAGAACAACGATACGGTTAAAAAATAACAGGATTATAATATCAGTCAGCATAGTAGTGAAGTAACACGCAGGCACAGAGAAGAACTTATTAACCAAGTCAGAAGAATGATATAGTGATAGATCTATTACGAGCTAAGTTGAGGGGAAAAAGATACAGATCCGTTGCACTAATGAAATTAGCACGATCTAATAGAAAAGTATTATTTAAATTGCTTTATACTCTTTCTAATTACAATTCAGATTATCACCCATTTAATCGTAGGACAATAAATCACGATAAAAAGCTGGTGTTTATCCACAACCCCAAAGTTGCTGGAACATCTCTAAAGAGAGTATTTGGTGTAGGTAGCAATCATAATTACCCTAGTTTACTAGTATCTAAACACATTTGGGAAACATATACCACTATAGTTGCTGTTAGACACCCGATTGACCGCTTTATTAGCGGCTTTAAATACCACACACATGAATCGTATACAGGAGAATTGTATAGGATGTTTCCTACTATCCACTCAATGGATCCACACTGGTACTTTGAAATGGTAAAGAAAGATCATTATATTGTTCCGCAGGTATGTTATACGGTACACTACTTTAGTAATAAACCTGTTGACTTTATTATACGCTATGAATCACTTGAAGATGATGTTCGTTATGTTTGTGAAAGTGTAGGTATACCCTTTAATGGCTTACCACACCATAACGCTAGCAAATCAAAACTAAATGTTGAGGATCTGGATCTAAGTCTTATACGCAAACTTAACTCCTTCTATAAAAAAGATTTTGAAGCATTCGGATATAAACCAATTCCTGTTTAGATGCAGAAAGGAAAGCTATGAATATCAGTCAGTATAGTAGTGAAGTAACACGCAAACACAGAGAAGAACTTATTAACCAAGCAGGAGAATGATATAGTGATAGATCTATTACCAGCTAAGTTGAGGGGAAAAAGATACAGATCCGTTGCACTAATGAAATTAGCACGATCTAATAGAAAAGTATTATTTAAATTGCTTTATACTCTTTCTAATTACAATTCAGATTATCACCCATTTAATCGTAGGACAATAAATCACGATAAAAAGCTGGTGTTTATCCACAACCCCAAAGTTGCTGGAACATCTCTAAAGAGAGTATTTGGTGTAGGTAGCAATCATAATTACCCTAGTTTACTAGTATCTAAACACATTTGGGAAACATATACCACTATAGTTGCTGTTAGACACCCGATTGACCGCTTTATTAGCGGCTTTAAATACCACACACATGAATCGTATACAGGAGAATTGTATAGGATGTTTCCTACTATCCACTCAATGGATCCACACTGGTACTTTGAAATGGTAAAGAAAGATCATTATATTGTTCCGCAGGTATGCTATACGGTACACTACTTTAGTAAGAAACCTGTTGACTTTATTATACGCTATGAATCACTTGAAGATGATGTTCGTTATGTTTGTGAAAGTGTAGGTATACCCTTTAATGGCTTACCACACCATAACGCTAGCAAATCAAAACTAAATGTTGAGGATCTGGATCTAAGTCTTATACGCAAACTTAACTCCTTCTATAAAAAAGATTTTGAAGCATTCGGATATAAACCAATTCCTGTTTAGATGCAGAAAGGAAAGCTATGAATATCAGTCAGTATAGTAGTGAAGTAACACGCAAACACAGAGAAGAACTTATTAACCAAGCAGGAGAATGATATAGTGCTAGACATATTAACAGCTAAGTTGAGGGGAAAAAGATACAGATACGTTGCACTAAGGGGCTTAGCTGTATCTAATAGAAAAGTATTATTTAAATTGCTTTATACTCTTTCTAATTACAATACAGATATCCCGTATAATCGGAGGGGGGCAATAAATCACGATAAAAAGCTGGTGTTTATCCACAACCCCAAAGTTGCTGGAACATCTCTAAAGACAGTATTTGGTGTAGCTACCATATATGTGGGTGCCAATCATAATTACCCTAGTTTACTAGTATCTAAACACATTTGGGAAACATATACCACTATAGTTGCTGTTAGACACCCGATTGACCGCTTTATCAGTGCATACTTATACCACACACATGAATCGTATACAGGAGGATTGTATAGGATGTTTCCTACTCTCCACTCAATGGATCCACACTGGTACTTTGAAATGGTAAAGAAAGATCATTATATTGTTCCGCAGGTATGTTATACGGTACACTACTTTAGTAATAAACCTGTTGACTTTATTATACGCTATGAATCACTTGAAGATGATGTTCGTTATGTTTGTGAAAGTGTAGGTATACCCTTTAATGGCTTACCACACCATAACGCTAGCAAATCAAAACTAAATGTTGAGGATCTGGATCTAAGTCTTATACGCAAACTCAACTCCTTCTATAAAAAAGATTTTGAAGCATTCGGATATAAACCAATTCCTGTTTAGATGCAGAAAGGAAAGCTATGAATATCAGTCAGTATAGTAGTGAAGTAACACGCAAACACAGAGAAGAACTTATTAACCAGAGAGGTGTAACTATTTGGTTGACTGGTCTTTCAGCAAGCGGTAAGAGCACTATTGCTGTTGCACTTGAAAAAGCACTATTTACAAAAAAATATCTCTGCTACGTTCTTGATGGCGACAACATTAGGTTGGGCATTAATAAGGATCTTGGATTTTCGGCACACGACCGCACTGAAAATATACGCCGTATCGCTGAAATCTGTAAACTGATAGGAGATATAGGCGTTATCAGTATAGTAAGTTTTATCAGCCCCTACTCTGTTGATAGAGATAGTGTACGCAAGTTGCATAAAAACGCAAACCTTAGGTTTATTGAAGTTTATGTTAAAGTTCCTCTATCTGTGGCAGAAGCACGCGACCCTAAAGGTTTGTATAAAAGAGCTCGCACAGGTGAAATCAAACAATTCACAGGTATCAGTGACGTTTATGAAGAACCCCAAAACCCTGAAATTGTTTTAAATACCGACAAAATTACAGTCCAAGAAGAAGTAGATATATTAATTAATTACTTATACCAGAACAAAATTATTCATACTAAATAAACAGTGTTATTCTCCAAATAGTGTAAAGATCTGTACACTATTAGTATTATGATACACAGGACTGTCTGGCGTACTGCAACAATAAAAGATATACTACAAGAAACTCCTGACGTTAAGTCGTTTATACTATTAGCAGATGGTTTTGATTGCTTCAAACCCGGTCAGCATGTAGATATAAGGCTAACAGCTCCTGATGGATATCAAGCACAACGCAGTTACTCAATATCTGCACAAGGTAACTATAAAAATAGCATAAGAATTACGGTAGAGCTACTCAAAGACGGCGAAGTATCTTCCTTTATGCACGCTGCTGCACAAGTAGATGACACTATTGAGATACGTGGTCCTTTCGGTGGTCCTTTCACATGGACTGGTGCGGAAGATATACCAATTTTGTTTATTGCAGGCGGTTCTGGAATTGCACCAATTATGGCGATGCTTTTACACCGCAACAAGGTAAAGCCCAAAGCACCCGCCACTTTGATTTATTCATCACGTACAGAAGAAAGAATAATCTTTAAGAATGATATATCTCACCTTGAAAATTATGGGTACAATCCGCCGAAGGTAATACATACGTTAACCCGATCTCACTCTAGCAACTGGCAAGGTTGCACGGGTAGAATAACTCAATCTATGGTAGAGCAAGAACTACGTGTATTAGGATCAGTAATTCAGGTGTATGTATGCGGTTCAACGCCCTTTGTAGAATCAATTAACGATATGTTACTAGACGCTAATGTGGAACTAAACCGTATAGCAACTGAACACTTCGGCTAGGTTACTGACGATTAAAAAGTTTTAGATTTATAGCTTGCTGCAACCCTCTCCACACCTATTACGTAAGCGGCTGTTCTTAAGTCTTCTACTCTATCGTTAGAGTGCCACAAGTTACTCATAGATTGATAAGCAGAACGCATAGTATCGTCTAAACCAGAGTTTACCAGCTCTAGTTCTGTTGGTCCTTTTATGTACTTTTTCTTAAATTGCTCTGAGATATTGTGTTGGAATTCGTTATTAGCAAACAGTTTAGATATTTCATCAATTAGCATCATATTACGAGATTCTTCTTGTTGCCTCTGCATTCTTCCAAAACGGATATGACTTAGGTTTTTAACCCACTCAAAGTACGACACTGTAACGCCTCCTGCGTTGACGTAAATGTCGGGGATAATCACAGTCCCTTTTTCTTTCAGAAAAGCGTCAGCACTTGCAGTAACAGGTCCATTACCTGCTTCAACAATCAGCGGTGCTTTGATTCTTTGGGCGTTTTTAGAATTTATAACGCTATCTATTGCTGCTGGTATAAGAATATCACACTCGTGCTCTAGTAGATCACTGCCGTTTTCTATATACTGCGAGTTTGGGAAGTCTTTAACACCACCTGTTGCAAAAATATATTCTTTGAGAGCATCTATATTTAAGCCTTTATGGTTTATGACTGCTCCGTCTCTTTCTGCGACTCCAATAACGATCGCACCATCTTCTTCTGACATAAACTTAGCAAGGTGGTAGCCAACATTGCCTAGCCCTTGTACAATCACCTTTTTACCTTCTAGATTGCCAGACATTTTTGTTAATTTAACGTCTTCCTTATGCCTAAAGAATTCGCGTAGTGCAAATTGGACTCCTCTGCCTGTTCCTTCTAGGCGTCCTGATATTCCTCCCAAGTGTCTTGGTTTTCCTGTCACGCAGGCTATAGCGTTTATATCTGTTGTATTCATACGTCGGTATTCGTCTGCGATCCAAGCCATTTCCCGCTCTCCTGTTCCCATATCTGGTGCGGGTACGTTTTGGCTTGGGTTAATGAGGTCGCGTTTGACAAGATGGTATGTAAATCTACGTGTAATGCGTTCTAGTTCATTTTCCTGCCAGTCGCGTGGTTGAATGCAAAGTCCGCCCTTAGAGCCACCAAATGGCACTTCTACTAATGCGCATTTATATGTCATTAGAGCTGCTAGCGCTTCAACTTCTTCCGAGTCTACGGTAGGTGCGTAACGTATACCGCCTTTAACGGGTTCCCTATGCTCTTCATGCACTGCTCTATAGCCCACGAAGTTGTATATTTTACCTCTTAGAGTAACCCCAAACCTGATTGTGTACGTCGAGTTACATACGCGTATGTTATCAGCAACTTCGTGCGGAATATTTAGTATCCTAGCGGCTTTGTTAAAACTCTGATCGACAAAACCTCGCAAATGTAATTCTTCTGTATTTCTTTTCATAAGACCACCTGACTTAATTAATTTGTTTCTGAACTAGAATTAACTGCAATCTCTTCACATTCAATTTGACATTTCTCTTTTACAGAACGCCAAGCAGAGAGCCCAGCCACCAGTGCGGCTTTACCATCTGCAATTGTAACTTTTGGTTGTGTAGAGTTGCGGACTGTGTTGATAAACGCTTGCCATTGCGTAATATAGCTTTGAGTATATCGTTCAATAAAGAAGTAAAACAGTTTTGACTTACTTATTTGTGAACGGCTATAAAAAGATGTAGTTGTGATAAACGGGTTATCTGATGAGACCATACCTTTAGAGCCGAACACTTCAACGCGCTGGTCGTATCCGTATACTGCTTGGCGTGAATTATCTATTACTGTGATAGCCCCATTTTTATGAGTCAGTAGTGTTATTGCTGTATCAATATCATCAAAATCAGCAAAGTATGGTTCAATACGTATTCCTCCTGTAGCAAAAACTCGTGTTACTGGTGAATTAGTAATGTATCTTGCTAAGTCAAAGTCGTGAATTGTCATGTCAAGGAATATTCCACCTGTACCGCTTTTTAAGTAATCTAGCGGGGGGCATTCAGGATCTCGGCTTGTAATTTTCACTATGTGTACATCGCCAATATCACCTTGATGCACTCGTTGAGCAACATCGCTGTGGTTAGTATCAAAACGACGGTTAAAACCAATTTGTACTATGGGGTTTTTACATGTTTCCACTACTTTTTCCAAACGGTTTATTTGGTTTAGACTCAGTGCAAGAGGTTTTTCACAAAATGTAGGTTTACCCGCCAATACAGAATCAATTATCAGATCAATATGAGTATGAGTGGGTGAGCATATAGCTACGGCATCTACATTGGGAGAATGTATCAGATCCTGTGCAGAAGAGGCTATTGTAGCACCTGTTTTCAGGGAAATTTTCTTAGCTAAATCCGATACAGGATCGTAAATAGTACTGCATATAGCACCTTCTACCCTCTGCGTGAGTAAGCCCAAATGCATCTGTCCTATACGTCCGAGCCCTATTAAACCTATTTTCACAATGATAATATTATATACCTTTGAAAGTATTAAATTTTTTATAATTTTGCAATGTAAAGATAAATATAAACATAAGTTATATAAAATCAACATCTCCCAACAGATATAGTCATCAGCTTTGTTACAATGAATATTGTAATATTTTAATTTTTTTGAATATAAAGGTAGATTTTTTATGGAGAATGGCAAGATTGCTTTGATTACAGGTGCTTCTTACGGGATAGGTTTTTCGTTGGCAAAGGAACTTTCATCGCGTGGATACCAACTGGTACTGGTAAGCAGAGATATGGACAGATTGGAAACAGCTAAAAAGGAGATAAACTCTTCTAAAAATACAGAGTGTATAGCTATAGATTTATCAGAGCAAGGTAGTGCTTTACACCTTTACAATACCTGTAAAGAAAAAGGTTTAAACGTACACATTCTTGTGAATAATGCTGGTGTTGGAGCATTCGGTGATAGTACGTCACTATCAGCAGACCGAGTAGAAAACATGTTAATGTTAAATATTGTAAATCTTACTATGCTGTGTCGTTACTTTGGTGAGCATATGATGCAACAAAAGAGCGGTTATATTCTAAACGTTGCGTCAACAGCGGGTTATACCCCTATTCCGCGTATGGCGTCTTATGCAGCTTCAAAATCTTATGTTTTAAACTTTTCGCTTGCAATTGCACATGAACTAAAAGGTACTGGAATTGTTGTATCTTGTCTTGCACCCGGTTTAACTGATACAAAGTTTTTTGAGAACGCAAGTATAAGCGAGAAAAACTTACGTGGGTTGGGTAAGCGCATGAATCCTGATATGGTAGCGAAGTCGGGTATTGATAATATGTTTAAGAAAAAGGCGAGTTACGTACCGGGTTTGGCAAATCGTGTATTGGCTTCTACAACTCGTTTTACACCGCGTGCCTTACTATTCAAAATAACAGACTCTTTAACAAAAGAGTAACATTAGCAAAAACCCGGGCGGTTTATCTACTGCCTAGTGTTGCGTATAGCCCCGATAGTCAGTTTATTAGTTAAATTTAAGCTCTAACAATTGCTTGTAGACGACCTTGTTTTTCAAGCGTGCGGATGCATCTATTGCAAATTTTCGCGTTTATCTCTTTTCCGTCTACTTTCACATGCCGCTTAGTCAGGTTTGGTTTGAACTGTCTTCGGGTTGCATTTAGTGCGTGACTGCGGTTGTGTCCGAACATTGGTCCTTTACGGCATATATTGCATTTTGCCACAATTGGTCTCCCTCTTGAATTAAACATCTTTTTGTCTATTAAATATAGTGCATACTTTATATAGTATAATGACTATTATTGCGTAGTGGTTATAATATCGCTATCTGTGTAACTGCTTTGTAGTTGCTTGACTGCTTTACGCATATCTTTTGCTTTAAACAAAAAGGATCCAGAAACTAAAAAATTAAATCCTGCTTTGATACACATATTTGCCGTTTGGAAATTTACTCCACCATCTATGGCGATATCTTGTAATGTGTGGCTATCTTTTGTTTGTCTGTGTAGATTACTTAGCTTTGTTATGACGCGTGTATCCATTTTTTGCCCTGAGAAGCCGGGTTTTACCGCTAGTAAAACTATACGTTGTATATTTACGAGTGTGGGTGTTGCTTTTTCTATCGGTGTGTTAGGGAGTAGTACTAGGCTAGGTATTAGCCCTAATTCTACTGATTGTTTTATTGCTGTGTTGGCATTTTTTGACTCTAAATGCACTGAAAATATATTTGCGCCGGCATTGGCAAAGTCCTTTACCATTGATAACGGATCTTGAACCATCATATGGACTTCTATGGGTAAAGTGGTAAAGCGTCTAATGTATTCTACGGTTTTAGGTAAAAACCCGATATTTGGGGCAAAGTGTCCATCTGTTATATCTAAATGGAGTTCATTGCAGCCTGCGTTCTGTGCACTATCCACTGCTTTAATCAGTTTGTTGAGGTTACCGTAGTTACTGACTCCAAGTAATGATGCAGAAACTTTTACGCTTCCTTTAGTAGTGGAAAAGTTAGACATTAGGTGGATTTATGTCTTTTACGTCTGAATTTTTCAGATATTCTTTTGCATTTTGTATTTGTGTAATTACTTGTTTATATGCGGTGCCTCCATATATATCTCTACTGTCTGCGGATTCCTGCGGTGAGAGGTTCATTACATCAGGTTCAAAAAGAGGGTTTGCATTTTTATACTCTACAAAGGGTAGGTTGTTTAAGGAAACGCCTCTACTGACAGCAATGTTCCACAACTCTACGACTGTAGCGTACGATTCTCTAAAAGGTAAACCTTTTTTAACTAAGTAGTCAGCTAGATCGGTTGCTATAGCGTGCCCACTCTCTGCTGCTGTATTCATTACTTTACTTTTAAATATAGTGTGCTTTAACATTCCAGACATAACTTCTATGCTTGATAACGTGGCATCAAGTGCTTGGAACATATGTGATTTGTCTTCTTGTAGGTCTCGGTTATAGGCAAGAGGTAATGATTTTAGTAGTGTAAGTATGCCAACGAGTGAACCAATTACTCTGCTACTTTTTGCCCTTACTATTTCGGCATAATCGGGGTTTCGCTTTTGGGGCATAATGCTTGAGCCTGTTGTGTAACCGTTTGGTAGTTGTATAAAACCAAATTCAGTGCTTGCCCAATATATCAGTTCTTCTGCTAACCGAGAGAGGTGTATCGTGCACTGTGCACAAGCTTGTATAAAAGATACAATATAGTCTCTATCTGATACAGCGTCAATTGAGTTGCGGCTTACTATGCTAAAACCTAAAATCTGTGCTGTGAACTCGCGGTCTATGGGATAGGGTACACCAGCGAGGGCGCCAGAGCCCAAGGGTAAAGTGTCGGCACTTTGGTGTGATATAGTAAAGTTTTTTGCATCACGTGTAAACATTTCAAAGTAAGCGAGTATATGGTGAGAAAGTCTTACAGGCTGTGCCCTCTGTAGATGCGTATAGCCGGGCATTATAGTTGCTTTATTGGCATCTGCTATTTCAAGTAGTACATACTGCAAGTTGCGTAATGCTTTCAAACAATCATATGACGCACTCATTACAAAAAGACGCGTAACAGTTACTATTTGATCGTTTCGCGAACGTGCAGTATGTAAACATCCTGCTGTATCACCTATGATTTCATAGAGGCGCGACTCTATGTTCATGTGTATATCTTCCAGATCATTTCGCCATGGAAACTTACCAGACGTTATTTCAGCTTTTATCTTCAGTAACCCTTGCTGTATTAAGTGAGATTGTGAGGCGCTAATAGTACCAGCCTTTTCAAGAGTTTTTGCATGTGCTATAGAAACGGCTATTTCTTCTTTATATAGACGTTTGTCAAAGTTGAGTGAGACTGTAAATTCATCTACAAGGGGTTGCCCTCTTGGTATAGCAGATAGATCCTGTTTAGCGTGCATCTTTCATTATTTGGTTACGGCGTTGTATAACTGCGGGTAAAGAATAGACATCAATAAACCCTGTAGCTGACGTATGATCGAACGAGTCAGTATAAGAGTATGTGGCAAGGTTATAATCGTAAAGAGAGTAGTGAGACCTTATGCCTGTAACAGTCGGTTGTCCTTTATATAGTCTAACTCTGACGTCGCCTGTAGTGTAACGTTGAATGCTAGATATTGCATCATCAATGTTTTCTCTAAGTGCTGTAAACCAGCGTCCATCGTAAACGAGATCAGCGTAGATTACAGATAGCATTGACTTTAACCTGTGCTGTTCGCGAGATAAAGTAGCTTTTTCCAAAGCTGCTAGAGCAACAAATAGTAACGTTGCGGCTGGTGCTTCATATACCTCTCTAGATTTTATACCTACAAGGCGGTTTTCAAGATGGTCAATTCTACCAATGCCGTGTTTACCTGCCAATGTGTTGAGTGTAGATACTAATTTAACTGTATCTTCTATATTTTGCATGTTAATAGCAGTGGGCACGCCCGATTCAAAAGAGATTGTAACCTCTTCTGGCGTATTTGGTGCTTTGTGTATAGGTGAGTTAG
This sequence comes from Dehalococcoidia bacterium, assembly GCA_964274945.1. Classification (GTDB taxonomy): domain Bacteria; phylum Chloroflexota; class Dehalococcoidia; order Lucifugimonadales; family Lucifugimonadaceae; genus CAXXBX01. The sequence continues at coordinate 737,543 of CAXXBX010000034.1, forward strand.
TCAATGAGTGTGCGTCTTCTGGTGGTTCGTGCCAAATATCTTCCAGATCTTCGCCCTCTATTGCCTGCCCCCATATGTTGCGATCTATAGAGTAAATACGATCGCCTCCGAGTTTATCCAGGGATATATTTGCTTTTTTAGCATATATTTTTTCTTCATCGCGGGTCATTTCCCACTCTCGTGCTGGGGTGATAATTCTCAGAGGTTCGGTGTGAGCTCTCAGTGCTTTTACAGAGAGATCAAATCTAACCTGATCGTTGCCTTTGCCTGTACATCCGTGTGCTACGGCGACTGCTCCTGTATTTTGTGCAGTTTCTACCAGACGCAAAGCCATAAGAGGACGGGCTAATGCAGTAGAAAGCGGATATGTGTTTTCATATATAGCACCTGCCAAGAGTGCTTTAAAGGCGTAGTTTTTAATAAATTCTTCACGAATATCCTGTATTACGCACTCCACAGCACCTGCTTCTTGAGCTCTCTGTTTTATTTGCTGTAGGTTTAAGTCGCCGCACAGGTCTAAGGTAAGAGTAATAACGTCTAAGCCGTAATGTTCCATTATCCAGGGTATGGATAATGTTGAGTCCATACCACCGCTATATGCTAATACACATTTTTCTTTTTTCACTACATTCCTCACTGACTATTATACGTTTGCGTGAATCTCGGAGATTGCCTTATCAATTATATCTATGCACATGTCAATGTGACTGTTTTCTATATTCAATGGTGGCATAAGACGGATTACATTTGGTCTGACAGCATTTATGAGTAAACCTTTTTTTAGGGAGATTTGTACTAATTCAGCTGCGATATTTTCATCTAGTTCAATACCTATAAGTAAGCCCATTCCACGCACGCCTGTTATAACCGGGTGGCGTTTTCTAAGGTTATTGATTTTTTCAAAGAGGTACTTTTCTGCCTTTAGAGCTTTTTGTGGCAGGTTATTTTCAAGAATTACACGTGCTGAAGCCGCGCCTGCAGCGGTAGTTACTGCATTACCTCCGAATGTAGAACCATGATCGCCCGGTTCTAGCACAGAGCACTGCTCTGTACTACCAAAAGCACCTAAAGGTAAGCCACCACCTAAGGCTTTACCTAAGGTTATCACATCGGGCTGTACGCCCTCAAATCGTTGATAGCCAAACAGAGTACCCAGGCGCCCCATACCCGTCTGTACTTCATCTAGCATAAATAGAATACCTAAGGAACGGCACCACTCCTGAACCTGATATAAGTAGTCGTTATCAGGAATATTAACTCCACCTTCGCCTTGTAGTGGCTCAAGTAGTACTGCACAGGTATTATCTGTAGTTGCCTCTTTTATAGACTTTACATTATTGTATTCTACGTTAACAAACCCTTGTGGTAATGGTTGCCATGCATCTTGATAGTGCTTTTGACCAGTAGCAGACATCATACCAAGTGTGCGTCCGTGGAATGAGTTTACTGCAGTAATTACCTCAAATGCACCGTTTAGGTTTTTTCTACCCCACTTCCTTGCAAGCTTAACTGCGCCTTCATTTGCCTCAGCCCCGGAGTTGCAGAAAAATATCCTATCTATACACGAGTTATCTACCAGAATTTTAGCTAATTCAAGCTGTGGAATAGTATAGAAAAGGTTAGTCATCTGGGCTAGCTGTGAAGCTTGATTCGCAATTGCATCGTTTAAAGAAGGGTGCGAATGTCCAACATTAAGCACTGCCCAACCTGCAGTAAAATCTAAGTACTCGTTACCGTCCACATCCCAGACTTTGCAACCTTTGCCTTTTGCAATAACCGGTAACATACGTCTAACAACCTGCATATAGTACTTAGACTCTAATTGACGATAATCTTTGCTTATAATCATTTTTTACTCCATTATTGTTAACTTAAAAGTTTATATAAACCGTCTTGTATTTTGCATAAAATATTTACACTTTAATTATTGCAACTCTTTTATAAAATTATCAGTATAATTTTGTACATAATACATAATTGAAATAAAAGGTGTAAATATTTTGCCTAGAAAAGTACTTGTTGCAGTAGCGTGGCCTTATGCAAATGGTGAGCCTCATCTGGGGCATATAGCAGGCACTACTATACCTGCAGATATATTTGCGCGGTATCACCGCTGCATTGGAAACCAAGTCGCTATGGTTTCGGGCAGTGATATGCACGGCACGCCTACTATATTGAGATCCATAGACGAAAACGTTAGCCCCGAATCCATTACTAACCACTACCACAGCATATGGAAAGATTGTCTAACAAAGATGAACTTTTCCTACGACATATACACACATACACATACAAATAATCATTTTGAAATAGTTCAAGACCTGTTTAAGTGCCTACTAGAAAACGGACATATCTACGAAGCAGTCCAAACATTACCGTTTTCTAATAGCGAAGGTATTTTCTTAACCGACAGAATGGTTAAAGGAAAGTGCCCACACTGTTCATATGAAGATGCACGTGGCGACCAATGTGAAAATTGTGGTAGAACACTAGACCCAATAGAACTAATAGATATACGTTCTAAACGGGACGATTCTGAGCTGGTATTCCGCGATACAAAACACCTATTTCTAAAACTTACTAATTTCCAAAAAGATATTTTGGAGTGGGTTAACCAAAAAACTAACTGGCGGGTTAACGTTCGTAACCAGACACTCAGGATGTTAAAGAGCGGTCTCCAAGATAGGGCTATCACACGTGATATTAACTGGGGTATACCTGTACCAGTAGAAGGATATGAAAACAAGCGCATATACGTTTGGTTTGAAGCTGTCCTAGGTTACCTCTCGGCAACCGTAGAATGGGCAAAAAGAATAGGACAGCCCGATAAGTGGAAAGAGTTTTGGGAAGACGAAAAAGCAGAAATTTACTACTTCCAAGGCAAAGATAACGTTCCATTTCATACAATAATTCTGCCCGCAATACTTATAGGCAGTAAAAGATTTAACCTGCCTACTGACGTAGTAGCTAATGAGTTTTTAAACCTAAAAGGCAAGTTTTCCAAAAGCAAAGGTAACGCCGTATGGCTTAAAGATTATCTTAATAAGTACGAACCTGAACCTTTACGCTACTACTTAACGTCTATCATGCCCGAAAATGCCGACTCTGAATTCAGCTGGGAAGGGTTTGTGCAAGCAAATAATAACGAACTAGTTGCTACTTATGGCAACTTCGTACACAGAACCTTATCATTAACATACAGACAGTTTAAAGGTACTGTGCCCAAACCACTTGAGCTAACAGAAGAAGATATATCTATGCTCAATGCCTGCAAAGAATGTTTAAAGCAATGCGCAAATGCTATTGAGGCACGATACTTCAAAGTCGGTCTAAGACACGCTATGACACTCGCACAGCTAGGCAATAGATACATCAACACTACAGCACCCTGGAAATCACAAGTAAATAACAAATATAAAACTCCGACAACACTCTGGGTGTGTCTTAATGTGTGTGCAACGCTTAGTAAAGTTTTTTATCCATTTCTACCTGAATCTTCACAAAATTTGTACGAATTACTAGGGCTAGAAGGCAACATTTACGATAACGGCTGGCAAATACCACAATTGCAATTTAATAAACCTATACTACAACCAAACCCGCTATTTAAAAAATTGGATACTAGTATCATTGAAGAAGAAACGAGTGTCAGGAATAGTTAACCATCATATATAAAATGCACATGTCAAACACGGAGGTATTTGAATCTACAATATTCGCACCAATAGCGAGTGATCTTAATAAGGTTGTAGAATCTATAGTACAACTCCCGCAGAGTGAAATTCCTTATCACAATGATATAGTTAAAAAGTTAGCACACGTGCTAACAACCTCGGGTAAAAAGCTACGCCCTGCAATTACCCTGCTTAGTTGTCAGTTATGGGGTAAAAAACCAGATAATAGTTGCATAAGCATGGCAACCGCAACTGAGTTACTCCACCTTGCAACCCTTGTCCACGATGATACAATTGACAACGCCGACATAAGGCGAGGTGTCCAAACCGCAAGTAAAGTCTGGGGTAAGGATGTCGCAGTTCTCTTAGGCGACTACATATTTGCAAAGTCAGCTATGTTTGTTTGTGATACAAACAATCTTTATATCGTGCGGGAATTCGCAAAGACCATTTGTCAGTTATCACGTGGTGAATTATACGAAATAGACCGTGCTTGGAAACTAGAACGAAGCAGAGAAGACTACTTTCGTCTTATTAAAGATAAAACAGCCTCGCTATTTGCCACAGCAGCCGAGAGCGGGGCGATTTTAGGTGGTTGCTCACAAGAAGAAGCCACACGCCTACATCAGTATGGGCTAAACCTTGGAATAGCATACCAAATACTTGACGATATATCCGATTACTCACTACCCGTTAACTTGCTCGGTAAACCCAATGTAAGAGACCTTGAAGTAGGGCTAATAACACTACCCGCAATTATCGCAATGGAAACCAGCAGTTACGCACACAACGTAATAAGTAACTTTTTACTCGCTGCCGAAAAGCAACGCTCAGCACTGCTTGGTAAAGCATTAGAACAAGTCAAAACTACAGGTGCCCTTGACGAGAGTAGAAAAGTAGCAGATACCTTTTTACAGCAAGCCCTAACCGCATTAGTAGATTTACCCAAATCTAAATTTCTATCAGGGCTTTACGGTATAGTTGAGTTTTGTAAAGTATCTACCAGACGAAATGAGAACTTACTATAAAGTAGCTTGCTTCCTACACCTGAATACATTATATCTACTCTCACAGAGCGTTACGGTAATTTCAAATGGCAACCCCGACTAAACGCACTAGATGAGCTTATATTTACTATTCTTACACAGCATACGACTGATAAAAACGCAGAGAAAGCATTCAATAACTTAAAGCAGCTGGGTACTTGGCAAAAAATAGCAAACACCGATTTAAACACAATCACGCAACTGATACGGACAGGTGGACTTGCAACCCAAAAATCAAAAACTATCAAGCGGGCATTAGAAGAAATACAAAACACAAGAGGTAGTCTAGACCTTGAATGGCTAGCAGAACTAGAGTGGCAAACAGCAAGAGAGTGGCTTATGCAAATACCGGGCGTTGGTATAAAAACCGCTTCGGTAGTTATGTCTTTTTCATTTGGCGCCCCTGCTATACCCGTAGATACGCATGTCCTTAGAGTATCAAAAAGGCTGGGTCTACTGCAACAAAACTGCACTGCAGATAAAGCACACCACATTATAGAAGCCCTTGTGGATAAGGAACAAACTTTCAAATTCCACGTTCTACTTATCACACATGGCAGAGAGACTTGTAAAGCAAGGAATCCTCTATGTAAACATTGCCCGCTTTATAGTCAGTGTGCCTATGTAAATACTTGATGAGGTTCTAGAGTATCTGCATCAATAACGTCTTTTATAAGTTCAATATTTATTACTTTACCTGTTTTACTGATACCTATAGCTACCATATCTATTCCCCATTGTAGAGAGTCGCTACTTTCCCAATGATCTTGTAAAAAAGACTGTGCAGTTAGTAATAGACTTTGTTTTTTATGTTTTGTAAGGGATTCTTGCGGAGTTCCAAATTGTTGGTTACTACGCGATCGTACTTCCAAGAAGGCTAACCTACCTGTGGGTTCTTGTGCAATTATATCTACTTCACCATGTTTTGTTAAATAGTTGTTTTGTATTACACGGTAGCCATTGTATCTAAGGTAATGATCTGCGGCTGTTTCGCCTGCTTTACCTATTCCGTTAGACAAGTGTAGTTGCTTCTTGGGATAGCCCTTTTTAACTCTAGCGAATGTTTGCCTATGTATAGGACTTGGACCGAACATTTGTAGAGAATTAATGTGCCTTGGCGTTCCGTAGCCTTTGTTAGATATAAAACCGTACTCTTGCCACTTGTCGTGGTATCTGTTCATAATTCTGTCGCGTGTGACCTTTGCTACGATTGAAGCGGCAGCAATTGATACCGATATAGTATCCCCTTTTATAATAGCTTTCTGTTCTATTGCAACGTTCGGCAGGTCTAAAGCATCTACGAGTAAACAGTCAGGTTTGAGGTTGAGCAGACGTATAGCACGTATCATAGCTTTTCTAGTAGCATGTACAACGCCTAGTTTGTCACTTCAAACGGAGTAGACAATCCTATTTGCCAATCAATGGCATCTTGCTTTACAATAGCAGATACTTTCTTCCTATCGTGTGCTGTCATTTTTTTGCTATCGTCAGCTATGCCCAGTAGTGTTGTAGGACTTCGTTCAAGTATTACAGCACATGCAATTACTGGACCTGCTAATGCGCCCCTTCCTACTTCGTCTATACCTGCTATGTGGCGGTATCCCAATGTATATAGTTTATCTTCGTACCTTGTATCAGGCATTGATGTTAGCAAGTAGAGCTCTCTGCATCTATGATTTGCCTTAGAACGTAAGGTAGTATTCCACCGTGTTTGTAGTATTCTACATCTATATCAGTATCTAAACGTGAGGTTACTGAAAAACTTTTCTGCTGTTCGCTTGTATCATCTTGGGCTGTGATATTAATAGTTGCTCGTGGAGTTAGACTTTTGTGTAGATCTACAATGTTAAAGCTTTCTTTACCTGTTAAACCCAGAGTTTGTGCACTTTGCCCTTCTGTGAATTGTAGAGGTAGCACTCCCATACCTACGAGGTTTGAACGATGTATTCTTTCGTATGTTTGGGCAATAACAGCACGGACACCTAGCAGCATTGGTCCTTTAGCTGCCCAGTCTCTGGAGCTCCCAGTGCCGTACTCTTTACCAGCTATAACTATAAGGGGGGTTCCTTCTTTTTTATACCGCATAGCTGCATCAAATATACGCATTTTTTCGTTACTTGGTATGTGTATTGTCCAGTCGCCTTCCATATCGGGCGTTAGTATGTTGCGTAAGCGTATATTACCAAAAGTGCCTCGCATCATTACGTTGTGGTTACCACGCCTTGTGCCGTATGTATTGAACTCCCTCCTTGGTATATCGTTACCGATAAGATACTGCCCAGCAGGCGTAGAAGGTGGTATTGAACCAGCAGGTGATATGTGATCTGTGGTAACAGAATCCGATAAAAATACTAGCACACGCGCGTTATTTATAGATGCGATCGGACTTGGTGTTTTTGTAAAATCATCAAAATACGGTGGCTTTTGAATATAGGTAGAGCCTTTATCCCACTTGAAGAGATCACTTTTTGTCACAAGGATATTCTGCCATTGTTCTGTCCCTGCGTCTGCCTTTGCATACTGCTCTTCAAACATAGATAGCTTTACACAATTGGCTACTGTTTTTTGAATAATTTCATATGAAGGCCATATATCTTTTAGTAATATCGGCGTCCTAGTGTCGGAGTATCCCAGTGGTTCGTTAACTATATCACCTATATGTCCCATAATTGCATATGCTACTACTAGCATTGGAGAAGCGAGATAATTTGCAACTACTTGTGGGTGTATTCTGCCTTCAAAGTTACGGTTGCCCGAAAGCACGCCAGCTACGCGTAAACCTTCTTGTTCAACGGCTGTTGCTACTGCACTTGGTAGTGGACCAGAGTTACCTATACACGTAGTGCAACCATACCCGACAGTGTGAAAACCTAACTTTTGGAGGTATTCGTCCAACCCTGCCAAATTCAGGTAATCTGTTACAACTCGTGAACCGGGTGCCATGCTTGTTTTGACCCACGGTTTGACTGTTAAACCTTTATCAACAGCGTTCTTTGCTAACAGCCCAGCGCCAACCATAGCACTTGGGTTAGAAGTATTAGTACAAGATGTAATCGCTGCTATTACAACTGCCCCGTCACTTATAGAAACGTTTTCACCGTTTACTGCGATATCTGCTTCTTTGGGCTTTGGAAAACGTTTATAGAAATCTGCTGATACCTCTCTCAAGTCAAGCCTATCTTGTGGTCTCTTAGGTCCTGCTACGCTTGGCACAACACTACTGAGATCAATTGCAACTTCTTGAGAATAACTTGGGAATACTGAGTTATCGTGCCAAAGGGCGTTTTCTTTGGCATATCGTTCTACTATAGTTGCATCTTTTAAACTTCGCCCTGTAGAAACAAGGTAGTCAACAGTTTTTTCATCTATAGGGAAGTATGAGCAAGTAGCACCGTATTCAGGTGCCATATTAGCGATTGTTGCGCGGTCTGCTACAGATAGTTTATTAAGTCCGGGTCCGAAGAACTCTACAAATTTGTCGACAACACCGAGCTGACGTAGCTTCTCGGTTACGGTAAGAACAAGGTCGGTGGCTGTTGCTTCTTGTGGCATCTGCCCAACTAACCGTACACCGACAACTTCTGGAATAAGCATGTAGTAAGGCTGTCCGAGCATGACCACTTCTGCTTCAATACCGCCGACGCCCCAAGCGAGTACTCCAAGCCCATTAACCATAGTTGTGTGTGAATCTGTTCCGATACAGGTATCAGGGCATAATAGTGGCTCATCATACCCGCTTGCAATAACTACAGACGCCAAATACTCTAAGTTAACTTGATGCACTATACCAACACCGGGCGGAATGATACGCAAGTTATTAAACGACTGTGCCCACTTTAAAAATGAGTAACGCTCTATATTACGTTTAAATTCTCTATTTATGTTACGTGTGAGAGCGTCTTCTGAGCCGAAGTAATCTACCTGAACCGAGTGATCTACAACCATATCTGTTGCAATAACGGGATTGATTCTAGTGGGCGGAATACCGTATTTCGTAACTGCATCACGCATCGCCGCTAAGTCCACTATGACGGGCACACCTGTAAAGTCCTGTAGTAGCACTCTTTTAGGCATATAAGGGAACTCCTGCGGTATCGTAGAATTAGGTCTCCAAGAAGCAACGAGTTCAATGTCAGTATCACTCGTTGGTCCATAAGCTGAATTTCTCAGTACATTCTCAAGAAGCACTCTAATAGAGTATGGTGTTTTTTCTAAATCTATTAAACCGCTATCACTGATTGTATGTAACGAGTAGTACTGAAATTTTCCTATGTCTGTCGTGATGTGCTTTTTCGCAGATATACTAAAGATATTTGTATTTTTCATATTTTTACCGCCTTATAACTTATCATATATACTATAATCTAATATTATGTTAAAGTATAAACAATTAATTTATAACTAAATAAGAATAGGAGTATTAAAATGCCAAAGGTAGATTCTTATCCACATGGTGCTTTTTCTTGGGCAGACCTTGCAACCACAGACCCAGAAGGCGCTAAACGATTTTATTCAGGGCTTCTAGGCTGGGAATCAGTAGATGTGCCCGTGATGCAAGATATGGTATATACATTGCACCAGCTAAACGGACACAATGTTGCCGCTTCTTTTAAAGCACCGCCTCAAATGGAGAACGTAGCGCCATGTTGGAATGTTTATGTAACTGTTAACGATGTTGACTCGGCAGTAAAAAGCGTAGAGCAAGCAGGCGGTAAGGTACTACAACCACCTGTTGATGTTATGGATACCGGGCGTAGGGCTATAATATCCGACCAGCAGGGTGCCGTCATCTCACTATGGCAACCTAGATCTAACATCGGTGCTGACATTATGGGCGAGTCTGGTGCAATTGCTTGGTTTGAACTTGCAACTAATGATCTAGACTCTGCTTCGGAGTTCTATAAAAACGTCTTTGGCTACAATGTAAGAGAGATTGAAGAAGAGAATCGTTATGTAGATTACAGAGTCTTGTTTGTTGGCGAAATGCCCGTTGGCGTTATGATAAAAATTCGTGAAGATTGGGGCAATGTACCTCCACATTGGTCGATTTATCTAACTGTTGACGATATTGAATCTAGTAGAGCTAAGATAGTAGAGCTCGGCGGGAAAAATCTCATAGATGTACTTAGTATAGCTATGGGTAAAATTTCACTAGCGATGGACCCACAAGGGGCGGGTTTTTATATATTCCAGCCAAACCGCAGTTCGTAAAACACAAGGTATATAGTCAGTTTTTATTGTGTTCACATTTAAATAAAACCAGTCAAAAAGGATACTGTATTGCCAATGTTGCCTAATGTTCCAACACTCAATGCACCGACATTTAAATGTCCTAATTGCAATATTGTCGCTCATCAATATTGGACTACAAAAAAAGATTTTATCGAAAGTAAGATCACTTATGCCCTCCAGGAACAAATGTTTGGAGCCATAAGAGAACAGCAAGATGCAGCTGGGGCACTGCAACCTGTTTTGCAAGATTTGGAAGATACTTTTAAAACTGGCTATAATTTAAAACAGCCTCCTGAACTTGATAAAATTGCTATATCTACATGTGTATCTTGCAGAGATTTTGCTTTATGGGTTGATTCTAAAATGGTTTACCCTATCGCTGCACCTGTAGATCCACCGAATGAAGATATGAATAAAGATATAAAAGATTTATATATTGAAGCATCAGAAATTTACTCATCATCACCTAGAGGTTCTGCGGCGATACTTAGGTTGGCACTTCAGAAGTTGTTAAAACAAATTGGTTGTTCTGGTAAGAATATAAATGAAGATATAAAAACATTGGTCTCTAAGGGGCTAGATCCAAAAATCCAACAATCTTTAGATATAATTCGAGTAACTGGTAATAATGCGGTTCATCCTGGAGAAATTGATATAAATGAGAATAAAGATCATGTTATTGAGCTATTTGCTATTATGAATATTATAGCCAATAGCCTTATTACTACCCCTAAAAACATTGAGAATACGTATAAAAATCTGATCCCAGCAAAAGATCAAGAAGCTATTGGTAAAAGAGGTGGCTAAGGTAGGTTTTCACACCTGCAATTTTAATCTAGTTGTATCTAAAGAGTATTTTTTATAATGTGGAGAGTGTGTAAATGTTGGTGGGCCCTGCAGGACTCGAACCTGCGACCAAACGGTTATGAGCCGCCCACTCTAACCAACTGAGCTAAGGGCCCCTAATTTAAATGTTATACTATTGTACAGTATATAAGGTTTATACTTCACTATTTAATAACAATTTTATATTGAAGTACAAAATATTAGCATCTAATAGAAAGAGATGATTGTTTAAATGAAAATAACCGATGTAAAACTGGAAATGTTTAAATGGCCACGGGAAAAACCCATAACAAACGGACTTTATACATATACTCATAACCTACTGAATATTGTAGTAATAACAACTGATAATCCTGATATTTACGGTATCGGAATAGCAGGCGGTATTGAGGCTACCCCACAAGTCGGTAAAGCATTTATAGAACACTTCAGTAAAATTTTAATTGGGCAAGACCCGCTCAATAATGAACGACTCTGGCAGCATATGTGGCGGCCCAAATTAGTCGGTAGAAGGGGTATATCTACAAGAATAATTAGCGGTATTGATATCGCACTCTGGGATATTAAAGGCAAGTGCGCAGGGCTACCCGTTTGGAAATTACTCGGCGGTGCTCAAGATAAAGTAGATACTTACATCGCTGGCGGTTACTACGAAGAAGGGAAAGGACTAAAAGAACTCGCCGACGAAATGCAAGCAAATGTAAACCTAGGGGCAAGAGCAGTTAAAATAAAAATCGGTGCACTTAGTATCAACCAAGATGTAGAACGAGTCAAAGTATGCCGAGAAGCCATCGGACCAGATGTTCGTTTGATGGTAGATGCAAACAACGCCTATAGGCACTACCAAGCAATAGAATTTGCAAGAAAAACCGAAAAGTACGATATATTCTGGTTTGAAGAGCCCGTAGAACCCGACGATTACGAAGGACAACGCGAAATAACAACCTCTACATATATGCCAATAGCAGCAGGCGAAAACGAATACACAAGATACGGTTTTAGAGAACTAATAGAAAAAAGATGTGTAGACATCCTACAGCCTGACGGACTAATACTCGGCGGTATAACCGAATTTATGAAAGTAGCAGCCTTAGCACAGGCTCACGATATGGACGTAGCACCGCATGGGGCACAAGAAGTACACATCCATCTTGTAGCTGCTATACATAACGGCTTAATACTGGAATACTACAGAGATACCGTCAATCCAATGCACGGCAATATATGGCAACATCATCTAAAGATAGAGGACGGTTACGTTTATCCTCCACAAATGCCTGGGCTTGGGCTTGAACCATGCTGGGATAAATTAGAAAAATGGCGTATATTATAACCTCAGTTAACCTTAGTATTATGTTAATATAATTATTTGTTGATTGTAATTTTCATTGTTCACTACTAATATTCTGACGCTATACCGTATAGCGTTTTACAATGCTTGGAGGTAATGTGGATAAATTATCGCAGAGAGCGTTATTGTCAGAGCCACCGTTTGAACGTGATTCCTGTGGCGTAGGTTTAGTTGCAAATATTAATGGAGTAAAGTCTAGGGGCATCATAAGTGATGCGCTGACTATCATTAAAAATCTAGAACATAGATGTGCCACAGGAGCTGATGAATTCAGCGGTGACGGGGCTGGCATAACCATCCAGATGCCCAATAAATTCTTACAGAAAGTAACACAAGGTATAGGTTTAACACTACCAAAATCCTCTGTGTACGGAGTTGGTATGCTATTTCTACCAATGGAACAGCAACTCAAACAACGCTGTATGGATATAGTAGAACGAGTATTTAAAAACAGTATGCTAAGGATGCTTGGCTGGCGGAGTGTAGCAGTAGACGCTTCTACGATAGGTTTAGAATCACGTGCTATTATGCCCAGTATATATCAGTGCTTTGTTACACCTTTATATGAAAACGTGGATACTGACAATTTTGAACGCCAGCTTTTCCTTGCTCGCAAACGCATAGAAAAAGAAGTTGAACGATCTTTTAAAGGCTCTTCTACTTCGTTCCTACATCAACGTACAAGCAACGATTTTTACATATGTTCTTTATCTTCTCGGCTGATAGTTTACAAAGGCATGTTGCTACCGAGTCAGATATCTCGTTTTTTTAAAGACCTTAACGACCCTGAATTGGAGAGTGCGTTTGGATTAGTACATTCTCGTTTTAGTACAAATACACTTGGCTCGTGGAGGCTGGCACACCCACAGCGATTTATCGCACATAACGGCGAAATAAATACAGTACGTGGAAACCGTAACTGGATGTTGGCACGCGAGAGTACTTTACAATCTAATTTTTACAAACAAGATATAAAAGATTTACTACCAATTTGTAACGATGACGATTCTGACACTGCCTCATTTGATAATGTACTTGAACTGTTGCTTATGTCAGGTCGCGATATAAGTCATGCAACATCTATGATGATACCTGCCGCTTGGTATGGTAACAGATCTATGAGTCGTGAAGTCCAAGAATTCTATGAGTACCACTTCGGAATCATGGAGCCATGGGATGGGCCGGCAATGATGGTTATGACTGACGGGGAAAAATTGTGTGCCACTCTGGATCGCAACGGATTCCGTCCGTTCCGATACTGTGTAACAAAAGACAACAAATTGATAATGGCATCTGAGACTGGGGTATTGCCTATACCGCCTGATATGGTTTTATTTAAAGACAGACTCGCACCGGGGAGACTGTTTACTGTGGATTTTGCAAAAAAACGTATAGTGCCTTATAAAAGCGTTATAAAAAACCTTGCTACACAAAAACCGTATGGTGAATGGCTAAAGAATTATCGTCTAAATCTAACTGACATTCCAAACGTACCGCCACCTGATAGACTCCAACAACCTTACTTACAGGATTGTCAGATAGTTTTTGGATATACACGAGAAGATTTAAACATGCTGATAACTCCTATGGCGGAGAAGGGCAGTCAGCCTGTCGGTTCTATGGGTAACGATGCACCGTTAGCAGTACTATCAAATAGACCACAGCCACTGTTCCACTACTTTAAACAACTATTTGCACAAGTATCTAACCCTCCACTTGATGCAATAAGGGAAAAACTCGTTACGCAGGTTTCGGTTGTTGTCGGTAAACGCGGTAATCTCTTGGAAGAAACACCAGAACACTGTGCACTTCTACGTATAGATAAACCTATTCTAAATAACACCCAACTTGCTACTATACAAGGGTTAAAATTGAGATACTTACGCACAAAGACAGTATCTACACTACTGCCCATCGCAATGGGTACAAGTGAACTAGACGAAACACTGAATAGGATACACCTAGAAGCCGAAGCAGCTATAGATGAGGGTTATACGGTAATTCTACTCTCTGATAGAGGTGTGAATGCCGAGAACACTTACGTTCCTTCATTGCTTGCTGTTAGTTCCTTGCATCACTATCTTATAAGAAGACATAAACGTCTACAGGCTGATATTGTATTAGAGTCTGGCGAACCTAGGGAGGTTCACCACTTCGCTACACTGTTTGGTTATGGGGCGAGTGCTATCAATCCTTATCTAGCGCTTGATACAATTGCACATTTATGGGATAACTCAGACTCTGACAACGGAGTATCACCTTCTAAAAGCCAAAACGCCCAGCGTCTTTATATAGAAGCACTGGAAAGCGGAGTTGTAAAGACCATTGCAAAAATGGGAATATCAACTCTACAAGGGTACATTGGTGCACAACAGTTTGAAGCAATAGGGGTATCACAGGAACTCATAGATAAACACTTTACCCGTACGGCTTCTCGTATAGGGGGTATAGGAACAAAAGAGATAAAACTTGATCTTTTGACAAACCATGCTCGTGCCTTTGATCAAAAACAGAGAATTAACGGTGTATACCTTGACGAAGGCGGGCTATACCATTGGCGTACAAGTGGAGAAAATCATTCTTGGAATCCAAACACAATAACACTATTACAGTATGCATCTAAATACAACGACTGGCATGTATACGAACGTTTTGAAGAGGCTGTGGATACCGAAAGTAACAGTCCAATCACAATTCGGCAACTACTTGAACCTAACTATACAAGGAAAAGCATACCTTTAGAAGAAGTAGAACCTGTAACTGAAATTGTAAAACGATTTGCAACTGGAGCAATATCGCTTGGTTCAATCAGTAAAGAAGCACACGAAACCATTGCAATTGGAATGAACAGACTCGGTGCTCGTAGTAATACAGGCGAAGGCGGTGAAGATCCTAGTAGGTTTGTCCCTGAACCTAACGGTGACTTTAAAAATTCAGCGGTAAAACAAATTGCCAGTGGTAGGTTTGGCGTTACTACAAACTACTTGGCGAACTCTAAAGATATTCAAATAAAAATGGCACAAGGTGCAAAACCGGGCGAAGGTGGTGAAATACCAGGTCATAAGATAAGTAGCTATATAGCTGAAATACGTAAAACAACCCCAGGTGTAGAACTCATATCACCACCACCACATCACGATATATACTCAATAGAAGACTTAGCCCAGCTGATATACGACATGAAAAACGTTAATCCACAAGCACGCATAAACGTCAAGTTAGTGTCAGAGGTCGGCGTTGGGATAATAGCAGCAGGTGTCGCAAAAGCTAAAGCGGATGTAGTGCTAATATCCGGGGACTCGGGTGGCACAGGTGCTTCGCCATTATCATCTATACGCCATGCAGGTTTGCCTTGGGAACTAGGTGTTGCTGAAACACATCAGGTACTCGTTGCAAACAGACTACGCGACCGAATAGTAGTTCAAACTGATGGACAAATAAAAACAGGCATGGACGTCATAGTCGCTACACTACTCGGTGCAGAAGAATGGGGCGTCGCTACGGCTTCTCTCGTTGTACTGGGTTGCATCATGTTGCGAAAATGCCACCTCAACACCTGTTCAGTAGGAATTGCAACTCAAGACCCACAACTTAGAGAAAAATTTGCAGGCACACCAGAAGCAGTCGTTAACTATTTTATGATGCTAGCTAAAAGCGTGCGGATACATATGGCAAAACTTGGGTTTAAAAACGTTAACCAAATGGTAGGTGCAAGCAATTTACTAAAGGTTCGCACTGACATACAACAGGTAAAAGCTAATACACTCAACCTCTCACGTCTTCTTACACCTCCTAAACTGACTAAAGGGGCTCATAACTATAACTTCCGCGAGCAGAACCATAAGCTACATAAAGTAATGGATAAACACCTGCTAGATATCTCACAACCTGCAATTCAAAAACTCATACCTGTAAAAGCCTCACTTAAAATAAATAACAGTAACCGTTCTGTAGGGGCAATGTTAAGTGGCGTAGTTGCTAAGAACTACTCAGAGCAAGGTTTACCTGAGGGATCAATAAACATAAAGTTTCAAGGTGCAGCTGGTCAGAGTTTCGGTGCATTTCTTGTGAAAGGAATAGAATTTAAACTTGAAGGCGATGCAAACGACTACTTCGGTAAAGGGCTATCAGGCGGGAGGCTAATTGTTGTACCACCTGCAAACTCAACTTATATCCCCGAAGATAACGTAATAATCGGTAACGTTTCACTATATGGCGCCACAGGAGGCGAGGCTTATATCCGAGGACAAGGCGGTGAAAGGTTTTGTGTACGTAACAGCGCCGCTATTGCAGTTATAGAGGGAATAGGAGACCACGGCTGCGAATACATGACAGGAGGACGAGCATGTATAATAGGAAAAACAGGTAGAAATTTCGCATCAGGCATGACAGGAGGAATAGCATACGTTTTTGATAGCAATAATTCGTTTTCCGAAAACTTTAACAACGATACTGCTGATATAAAAGCAATACCCACAGATTCGGAAAACGCAGTAGAACTCAAACAGATGCTAGAGCAACACTTCAAATATACTCAATCTCAAGTAGCACAAAAAATACTGACAGATTGGAATCACAGCTTACGTAAATTCGTGATGATTATACCAAGGGATTACGCACGTGTCCTCGCTAAAACAAACTATACAAGAAAACAGAAAACAGTAAATGTTTGATCATAATTATGGGTAAAGTAACAGGATTCAAAGAAACTAAACGCATACTACCACAACGTAGGAATATGCAAGAGCGTATCCTAGATTGGAAAGAGGTTTATGAACATTGGTCAGATAAGTCTGCCGCTGCACAAGCAGGTCGTTGCATGGATTGTGGAATACCATTCTGCAGTAACGGATGCCCATTAGGTAATCTGATACCCGAATGGAATGACCTTGTATACAGAGGGGATTGGCATCAAGCCATTAAAATGCTTCATGCTACTAATAACTTCCCCGAATTTACGGGTAGAATATGCCCTGCACCATGTGAGCCTGCATGCACTTTAGCAATTAACGATAACCCAGTTACAATTGAGATGATTGAAAAAGAAATATCTAATAAAGCTTGGGAAAAAGGCTGGATAAAGCCTACACTACCTAAATATCGTACAGGATTCAGTGTAGCGATAGTAGGCTCTGGGCCTGCTGGTTTAAGTGCAGCTCAACAGCTCAACAGAGCAGGACATAATATAACCGTATTTGAACGCGATGAGTACATCGGTGGACTACTACAACTTGGTATACCTGAGTTTAAGCTTGAGAAATGGGTCGTAGATAGGCGTGTCGACCAAATGAAACAAGAAGGTATTGTATTTCAAACCTCTACTAATGTTGGCGTGGATATATCAGCACAAGAGTTAATAGATCAATACGACGCTGTATGTCTTGCTGGTGGCTCTACAGTCCCACGCGATCTGCCCGTGCCCGGCCGCAATATTAATGGCGTATGGTTTGCTATGGAATATCTAACTCAACAAAACCGTATACTCAAAGGTAAAACATTCCCCAAAGATACAGTAATTACTGCACAAAACAAGCATGTAGTAATAATAGGTGGTGGTGATACAGGCGCAGACTGCCTAGGCACTGCTCATAGACAAAAGCCAAAGCAAATTACCCAAATAGAGATAATGCCAAAGCCTCCACAAGTACGCAATAAAAACAATCCTTGGCCAGAGTGGCCGTTAGTTTTACACACGTCTTCAGCACATGAAGAAGGTGGAGAAAGAGATTTTTGTATCGTAACTAAACAATTTAACTCTTCACCGACAGGGAAACTACAAAACCTGACTTGTAAACGCGTCAAATGGTCTACTAACGGCAACGGTAGTTTTCAAATGAACGAAATACCAGGGAGTGAATTCATAGTAGAAGCTGATCTCGTACTATTGGCAATGGGGTTCGTACACCCACAACACGAAGGACTACTAGATGATCTCGGTACAAAGTACGATGTCAGAGGAAACGTGAAAACAAACAGCAAATTTAAAACATCTATAGATAAAGTTTTTGCATGCGGAGATATGCAACGCGGGCAGTCTCTAGTTGTACATGCTATAGCCAGCGGTAGAGCATGTGCACGCCAAATAGATATCTACCTTACGGGTACATCATCACTGCCCGATGTACACGCTTACGTAAGACCAAACTTAAATTACACTACTTGATAAAATCCAATACTGTTTATATGCTAAGTACGCAAGGAAAGGAACACTATGCCTATTTACGAATATGATTGTCCAAATTGTGGTAATGTATTTGAAGTACGTAAAGGTTGGCATGATGACCCCATAGAGAAATGTAATAATTGCGGTGCAATAGCGAAAAAACGGTTTTCTATACCTAACATAGTCTACAAAGGCACAGGGTTTTATACTACCGATAACCGTGCGAGTAGAACTCAATCCGAACAACAACCTGCAGCTAGAGCTAGCGTAAAAAATAACGGTACTCAAAAAAAGCCTAAAAAGCAGGAGAAAAACTCGGAAGTTAAACCTGAAAATAAAAACTCACAGAAAAAGTAACGATATGATAGCAGTTATACAGCGAGTTACTTCTGCAAGCGTTAGCGTTGAAGGTAAAGTAGTCAGTAAAATCGGTAAAGGCTTATTGATACTTCTGGGTATCACAACGCGGGACACGTTAGAAGATGCAAACTACCTTGTAAATAAAGTTTGCAATTTGCGTCTATTCCCATCAGAGAGTAGCCATTCTAGCTTTGATCTACCCATACATAAGATAAACGGCGAAATGTTGCTTGTCAGTCAGTTTACACTTTGTGCAGATCTACGTAAAGGACGACGTCCCTCATTTACGCCAGCATCACCTGCACAAATATCCAAAAGCATATTTGATACCACAGTTGAACTCTTCAAAGAAAAAGAGTTATCGGTACAGCAAGGTGTTTTTGGCGCAATGATGGAAGTGCAACTGATAAACAGCGGTCCTGCAACGTTTATCGTGGATACTCATGAGCTACGGTAACCGAGTAAAGTATCAGTACAATAGTATAAAAATAGCGTTACAGCACGTCTAAAGATATATTTAAAGCCTTTACTGAGTGTGTAATTGCACCTACAGAAATAATATTTACGCCTGTATCTGCCATTTGTGTTATGTTATTTAGGGTGATGTTACCTGAGGCTTCGGTTATACATTTTCCACCAGACGCTACGACTACCTGCTCTACTAAGTCGGGATGCATGTTGTCTAGTAGAATAGCGTCTACTCCGCTATCTAGAGCTTTTAGTGCCATTGATAGGTGATTTGCTTCTATTTCAATTTTAATAGTGTGAGGCACGTTGGCTCTGACTTGTGAAACTATTTCGGTGATGGTATAGCCCATGTTCTGCATAGCTTGTATATGATTATCTTTGATTAGCGTACCATCTGAGAGTCCAAACCTGTGGTTATGCCCTCCGCCTACTGCGACAGAGTATTTATCTAACATGCGTAATCCAGGGGCTGTTTTACGTGTGTCGGCTACTTTACATTTACCACTTACTGCTTGGACGTATCTATTAGTTAAAGTTGCTATGCCGCTCATGCGCTGTAGAAAGTTAATTGCTGTGCGTTCTGCTGTTAGCAGTGCGGCTAAGTTGCCAGATATATGGGCTATGGTATCGTTGGGGAATATTTTATCACCGTCGGATTTATAGTTTTTAAAGTTTGCTCGTGAGTCAAGAGTTAAAAACGTCTGTAGAGCCACGTTAATACCCGCGAGTATACCTGTATCCTCACACACTATATTTGCTTCGCCTGTAATATCTTGCGGTATGAGCGAGTTAGTCGTTATATCTCCATAGGGTGCGTCTTCATATATGGCGCTTTTAACAATAGAGATGACTATATCTTTAGGTAAATGTAGCATACCAGACTAATATTGCTTTATCCACCTATATTTAGCATACGCTCCAGTGCTAACAGTGCATCTCTTCTATCTTCTGGCAGAACGCTGATGCGGTTTATAGATATACCCGCCTGTATGCCGTCCATTACCCACAGTAAGTAAGCAGGGTGAATACGGTACATAGTAGCGCATGGGCAAACTATAGGGTCTAGACAAAATATATTTTTATCAGGGTTTTGAGCTGCTAATCTGTTGACTAAGTTTATTTCTGTGCCTATAGCCCAACTCGTGTTAGGTTTTGCAGCTGATACTGTTTTAATTATGTATTCAGTGGATCCGTTCATATCGGCGCTGAAAACCACATCCCGAGTGCACTCGGGATGAACAATTACGTTGACATCAGGATAGTTTTTTCTAGCTGCTTGTATCTGTTTAGTAGTAAAGCGAGTATGTACTGAACAGTGCCCTTTCCATAGTATAACTTTTGCGTTTTGTAGTTTATCCAGTTTAATACCTCCTAGTGGGAAGCGTGGATTCCAAACCACCATATCGTCCGCTTGAATATTTAATTTTAGTGCAGTGTTTCGTCCTAGGTGTTGATCTGGTAGGAACAGAATTCTTCTGCCTTTAGTGAATGCCCACTCCATAGCTTGCTTTGCGTTAGATGATGTACAAACTAAACCGCCGTTACGCCCACACATTGCCTTGATGGCTGCCGTGGAATTCATATATGTCAATGGTATTACGGGTACTTTACCTTTTTCAGAGTAACTACTTAGAGCCTGATCCAGCTCTTCTAAGCAGACTTCAACGTCTTCCGTTTCTGCCATATCCGCCATTGAGCACCCTGCAGCCATATTGGGCAGAAACACTCTTTGGTATGCATCCGTTAGGATATCGGCGGTTTCTGCCATGAAGTGAACACCGCAGAAAAGTATAAATTGTGCACTCTTCTCTTCCGCTGCTTTTTTTGAAAGCAGGTAAGAATCACCACGAAA
The DNA here is from genome assembly GCA_964274945.1 of Dehalococcoidia bacterium. Lineage (GTDB taxonomy): Bacteria > Chloroflexota > Dehalococcoidia > Lucifugimonadales > Lucifugimonadaceae > CAXXBX01. Next base: position 758,535 of record CAXXBX010000034.1, read on the forward strand.
ATCGGCGTACTGAATTACATCATCACGCTGATAGTGATGCCCTAAAATTATAAGATCTTTGCCTATCCTGTGACGTGATTCTTTTATACCTTCGTGTATCTCTTCTGGAGACATGCGCACGTAACGTGTTGGTATTTTCTGCCATCTAACGCCTGCTTTAAATTCCTCTTCCAAAGTAATTGTACGGAGGTTATTTGATGGCTGACAAAATGCATTTTGTTCTAGTTCAGTTACGGGTATTTTCGGTGCTTTGTATAGTATTTGAGTATTCATTTGAAAAGTTCCAGTCTAATATTTTATTACTTATCTAAGTTCCTCCACTGTGATTTCTGGATCCAATTCAGCATACGTTTTGCTTTACTGTTGCTAATGGCAGTTGTAAACTCAGGCATAGGCTCTTTTATTGTAGCGCTGGGATAGCAGTGTGTTATGCATTCCATAGTAGGTATGCTAGTAGATGTATCGTCGCTATTTATAAAAAACGCTTCATGTCCTTGCCAATTTTGTTCCAGTGCCAATCTACACGCTATGGCACCTTCTACAATATCTGTCCAACCCCAAAAGTGTTTAGCTGCTGTACCAAAAGGATCTAGTTGATTAGCCTGTAGTTTGTGATACCAATCTATTTTTTCTTGGTTTGTCCATAGTGCATGAAATCGCATTGATGCTATCTGCATAGAGCGACGACGACAAAAAGCATTAGCCATCTCTTCTCCAAGCCATTTGCTTTGAGAGTAGGCGTCCTCGCAAAAAGTCGGTTGTTCTTCGTCAATTGGAAAGTAAGGGCGAGGTGTTATACCTGCAGAATACACAGCACCTACAGCATTAACTGAAGATGCCATCACTACTTTACTGATACCGTACTCTTGTGCCGATTCAAGCACATTCCAGTTTGACAACATGTTTACCCGAAATGTTTCACTCTCTGAATGATGTATTGGACTTGGTATTGCCGATAAATGTATTATAGCATCACTTCCATGCATGGCATCTTTGACTGTATCAAACACAGTAGTATCGCCCTGAATGAAGGCAAATCGCTCACCATACACTTGCATTGGCAGCTTGTGATCTATACCTACAACACTGTAACCTTGTGATATTAGATCGACAACTACAAAGCTGCCCAATTTACCAGATGCACCTGTTACCAATACTTTCGTAGTTATTTTTATGCTCCTTTTGTTGCAGTAATTATGTTGCTATTGTATATTATCATAGACTGTTTATAAGAAATTGTAAATATAACTAAGCGACAAAATATATCAATATTGTAGTATTTTAATAATATCCACACATACCGATGCACTGACGCATTGTCTGAAAAGATTGTCCATTAATTATTATATCAGTTAACGGGTTGAAAAAAGTAACTACAGAGTGTTTTAAATAAAAGGCATTAATTTTTTTGGTATACGATTGATTTAAGTAACAAGGTTTATAATCCGTTTAGACAGTTGCGTACTGTTGTTATAGCCCAAGTATGAAGAATATGCCTACCACTATCATAGCCATAGTCAGATATACACTAAAGATTGTTCTTGAACGTAAGACTGTAAAGTAGGAATAGCTACCATGTTTAAATGGCGTTATGTCCATTTCAAAGACTTTTAAGCCATTTTCTGCTTTGATCACTTGATTATACAGCGCTCTGAACCTTCTTTCCTGTGTCAAATAGTAAGAATCTAAGAGCCAAAATAAACCTATTGGAAATAGTGCAACAAGTATAATCCAACGATTCTCTTGAGAAATAGAGGTTATAAAAATCGCCGAGAGAATGATGATACACCAGTTTTTTATCTGGAATGAGTTACCATTCATCCTTGTTATGACGTTTTGAATAAATTCCAAGTATTTTATTTTTTCTTCTTGATTCATAGCCTTTTACCATTATCTTAACAAATATTACACTACTGATATGTACTGATAATTGGATCAGTGTGTTATCTTGTGGTATCAGCTCCTAGCCAGATGCTTACTTTACCAGCACAAAGGTGATTGAAATTTATTGTATTTGTGATACTAACTATACACTTAGAAATTAAAAGCATCTTTTAAAATAATATAGTAATATGCGAAAAATACTAAATAAAAACCAAATTGAGGAACTGAAAAATAATCAAGATGAACTTTTTGACTATTTTAAAAATCAAAAAGATAATGTAATTATTTATACTCTTGGAAAATTAGGTAAATTAGAAAATGGGAATACTCGTAATACATTACTGTATTTAATGAATAGTAAAAACTCTAAAATCAGATCTCTTTCAGTAAAGAATTTAGCTAAGCTAAATGATATTTTTTTACTAGGCGAATTTATCAAATATGCCACTGAGGATGAAAGTACAGAGGTAAAACGAGAATCTATATCTGCTATTGGAAGGCTAAGAAATGAGAAAACTATACCAATTTTAATTGATTTTTTGTCAAATCAAGACCCCAAAATAGTTATGCAGGCTATTCGCGGACTATTAGTTTTCTCTGAAAAGCAATTGGTGCAAGATAAACTTAAAAAACTCATTAGTCACCCAAATGAAATGATTAGAGAGATAATCAATAAGGAATTTAACTATACTAAATATAAATCAAGTTATTCAGATAGATATAAATGTCGCTCGTTATCTTTAGAAAATTTAATCGTACACGGCGACACGCAGCAAATCTTAAATTATATTCCTGCCGAATCAATTCAACTCACTTTTACTTCTCCTCCTTATTATAATGCCAGAGATTATTCAATTTATCAAAGTTACGATGAATACTTAAATTTCTTAGAAAATGTTTTTAAGGAAGCGCATAGGGTTACACAAGAAGGCAGGTTTCTTATTCTCAATACCTCTCCTATTATTATTCCTAGGGTTAGCCGTAGTCATTCAAGTAAGAGGTATCCTATACCTTATGACATTCATCATAGGCTAACAGAGATGGGCTGGGAATTTATTGACGACATTATTTGGGTAAAACCCGAATCAAGTGTAAAAAATAGAAATGCTGGGTTTTTACAGCATAGAAAACCATTAGCATATAAGCCAAACGCAATTACTGAATATTTAATGGTTTATAGAAAGAAAACAGACAAGTTAATAGATTGGAATATCAGACAATATAGTAATGAGCAGATAGAGAAAAGTAAGGTAAAAGAAAAGTATGAAACAACAAATGTTTGGCATATTGATCCAGCTTTTGATAAAATTCATAGTGCAGTTTTTCCATTAGAGTTATGTAATCGGGTAATAAAGTATTACTCTTTTGTAGGTGATTTGATTTTTGATCCATTTGCTGGTAGCGGAACACTTGGTAAATCAGCATTAAAATTGAAAAGAAATTTCTTTTTAAACGAAATAAAGGAAGAATATATTAGAAGAATTAAAGAGGAATTGATGATAGGGAATAGTATGTTTGAGGATCAAATCAAGCAAATTAGATTTTTGAATTTTCAGGAATTTGTACAATTAAGTAATATAGCTGATTGCCAAAAAGATAATTCTATTGAAGATATTTCTTTAAAAAAGGTGAATTTTAACTTATAAAGACAACAAACAACATTTTGACAGTTAACTATACAAAAATCATCTATTTAGCTAATTATTTGAAATGAAGGAAATACAATCGCTATGAATAACATAAAAACAGAATACCCTACCTACGAAGAAATTATTAATGAGTTTGCATTAGCACATGATAAAAACTTATTTAACAAAAAAAATGCCTTTGGATATTGGATACAAACTCTTGCAGATATTCAATTTTTAAATTTAGAATTATCGGGGTTAAGTAGTGATTATCAAATAGATCCAATCAATTACAATGTAGAATTTAATGATAATCAAAATTTAACATATATCAAAGATAGAATAGCACATTTAGATACTGTAGATAATCAAAAAACCTTTTATGCTCAAATTACAGATTTATTTGGAGATACAAATGCGTATGCTTTTCATAATTTATATCCATATAAAGGAAAATTTTATCCGAGGCTAGTAAGAACGATTGCTAATGTATTCCAATTAAACAATGAACATATAGTTTTAGATCCTTATAATGGTTGCGGAACAACAACTCATGAATGTAGTATTATGGGGATTAAAAGTATCGGCTTAGATATTAATCCAATAGGTAACATAATCTCTTATTTAAAGAATGAGCTCATTTTTGTTAAGGCAAGTTACTTTGATTTATCAAATGAGCAATTAACTGAAATTTACGATTCATTAAAGGAAGAAAAGAGAATAATACAAGATAATACTCTATATAAATTACTCTTGCTTATATACTTTGATACTATAGATGCTTTTGTAAGAACAAGTAGATATAATAAAAAAGGTGCAATAGGACTCTTTATAGAAAAATTTACTTATATAAAAAACTGCTATTTAAAGCTTAAAAATTTTCTAAAAGAGAAAGAAATGACTTATCAAAAAGCTATTTTGAAACAGGGTAATGTCTTATCTTTAGAAGAAGCAGGAATTACAGATAATTCTATTGATGCTATTATAACCTCTCCGCCCTATTACTTTTCTTTGGATTATGTAGAAAAAGACAAAATCGCCTACAATTATTTAAACAAAATAGGGTTTTTTAATCATAAAATGAATGAAATCAAAAATGAATACTTAGGAATGAAAGTAAAAGAGAATATTTTCTCAAAGAGAATTGCTGAAAAACGAGTTATTACCTATTTTATAGATTTAGAAAAATCAATACAAGAGATGATTAGAGTAACTAAAAAAGATGGCAAAATAGCTATTGTAATTGGTGATAGCTCTTTAAATGGTGTTAAGTTGCCAACTACAGCAAAAACGCATCAATTCTGTATAAAACACGGTTTAAAACATATAAAAACTGTTTTTAATCCTTTGTTGGGTAGCAGAAATAGAGCGATAAGAGGCGAAAGTATTTTATTGTATGAAAAATAAATTATTAAGAAATATTCTTACCATTAAAGAATCTAACTCATTATCAGATCATGATTATTTTCTTTATGCTCCTTATAAAAATATAACGCGAAATCTCTATGAATTATCAACGGATAAAAATCAAGGTCAATTTGATTTTATTTATAAAGAATTTAACGGTATTAATAATGCAGAAGATAAACATTATTACGAAGCTTTTTTAGGAATTACCTCGTATTTTCAAGCATCCAAAGGAGGAAGAGGTAAGTATATTGAAAAAAAGCTAGCGGCAGTTGATGAGAATTGCTGTATTGACAATAAAATAAGTGATCTACCTAAACTATTATTATTTAAAGAAATAATGAGAAAATCTAAACTCTTTGGAAAAGAAAAATTAGATGCTTCAGAGAAGAAAAGTCTAAGATTATGTCCTTGGAATTTTATAGCTCAGAATGATGCAACTACAGATTTATGTTATATTCAAGGTAATACAATTTCTTTCCTTGAACTAAAAAATAGAGTTGATTCAGGAGGTGTAGCATCTAGAAGAGAAATTTTTGACAATAAATTTAGACAGATACTAAATTATTTTATAGAAAAGGAAAAAGTATTTGAATACAAGAATACAAAATATCAATTATTAGATTTTTATCGTTATTTTAAAATTAATAAACTAAGATTATCTTTAGGCATACTGTTTAATACTGATGGAGAATATGCTACAAAAGAATATGATAGTCAATATGGCTTTTATTCTTCTAGTAAAGAGTGTTTTATTAGATTAAAACATTATTTAGAAAATAATGATATTTATATAGATAAAATAAACATAAATAATTTATTTCTGAATTTAACATTAGATAAAAACCTTACTATCGAAATAAGTAGCGTTTATGGACACGAAATATCTAACTATCTATATCAAAAGAAAGTTGATTTAAACAGCTTGATAAAAAATAAATATGATGATATTTGGTTATTCCAATTATTAGCTATAGATGAAAGAACTAATTTATTGAAATATCACGATAATATAATTTTGAGTTTAAAGAGACATATTAGTTCAAGTTATCAATTTAAGAAATTGATTGATAATTTTATCAATAATTACAATACAGATCTATTAGAATCATTTCTTAAAGATTTATCAATCAATGAAGAATTAATCCCTAAAGGTAGACAAAAAGAAAAATATTTAATGGATATTTTATATTTTATTATTGCAAATGAAGGTGATATTTAAAAAATGCCTAGAGCTTATCTAGTCCTTTTCCTTCAGTCAGTACTTTCTTTGTTGTATGTTGTATCAGGTTGATTTGCAATATAATCACCAAACGTTTTTGATTTATTATGTATACGGTTCTAGTATGCTGTGTTTCCTATTTGGATTTACGGTTAATAAACCTTCTACCAACTGATATTAATCCCGGTATCGCGAGCATAAAAATCAGCCCTAAAGAGTAAGCACCGCCAGTATTACCTATGACGCCCCCACCTCCAGTTCCTCCTCCATTGCTACCACCTACGAAGAAATTATTAATGAGTTTGCTTGATATTTTTGTTATTTTCGCCTATTATTCAACAAATGGAACTGATTAAATATATTTAGCATTTTATAACCTCCTGAGTTTCACAATTAACCAATTTATTTATATTGTACGATAAATAAATTTCTCATAACTATTTATTTGGACAAAATCAATTTTAAATCTTCTTTCATTAATTTTTGTTATATTAACACTATCTGTTCCTACCTTTCTAAGATGATCATATGTTAATATTTCTCCGGGAGATAAACTCAAAACTTCTCTTAAAAGCCATTCTGATAAATCTTTATTTGGGTTTGACATCAACGCTTTGCCTCCGTATTGGCAGATTTTACAAGATAATTCCTCTCCATTCGGTAGAACAAGTACGAATTTTTTATCCTTAGGAGGAAAGAAATTAGGATAAAGTTGATGTATTTTTCTAGGAACAGGAATATACATTTCACCTAAGTCTCTTTTTCTTCCTTTGGCATTCCACTGATTTAAGCCACTTTTATCAGGAACAATTTTCTCTTCTGTATTTCTAGTAGAGTATAATGGTAAAACAATAGTTTCTAATTCGTTTTGTGTTTCAAATTGAGAAGGATCAACTATTTTTAATATTAATTCGTAAGGGTCATCTATTATTTTTATAAATACAGTAAGTGCGCTAGATGGTATATGAAAGGTACGATATAGGGTGCTTTTTGAAAAATTATACGAGTATGTATTTTTATCATCTTCAAAAAATACACTAGATTTAGTTTTTCTTATATTTTTGATACTGGTTATGTTTATAAAATCGTATTCAGTTTCAAATATATTTATTTTACTCTCTTGCCTAGCTAAACAGTGATATATACCTTTTACTATTCCATAGGTTCTGTTAGCAAATTCAATTCTTTTATTCCTTAAATCAGACAATTTTTCAACCAAATTTTCCTTGTTGAGTTCTATTAATTCTTTACTATGAACATTAAATTCTGCTATTTTTTCTCTACTTGTATTATTAGAAGCAATGAAAGTTTTTAACCCGATACCTACTGAATCTAATTTTGCATCATAAGCTATATCTGATCTTGAGAGATTCTCTGCTTCAAATGATTTGCAAAACATATTCTCTACTGCTCTGTAATGTAAAAATGGAATTTTACTTTCACTAAATAAACCTGACAATGAACCCATACAGTTAATGTATTTAGAGTATATTGCTATTTGTTCTTTATTAAAATTATTTATAAACATAATATTGAAGGATTATATTTGAATTCTCTTATCTGTGCAACAGAATAATCATAATATTCTTTATTAATTTCAAACCCTAAATAATATCTATTTAACTCTATACAAGCAAGCGCTGTAGTTCCACTTCCCATGAAAGGATCAAATACAAGGTCTTTTTCCCTTGTGGTTGTTAAAATAAATGGTTTGATTAAAGATAAAGGAAATGTTGCCTGATGTTTTTTAAAAGGTTCAATTCCATTTTTTACTATATCCCTGTGGTGATTTAATTCTTTTGCTTTATCTAAATTAAAGTAATATTTTTTTGATTTTACAAAATGAAAGAAATGTTCATATACGGGATAGCGTCTATCAGGGGAGTAACTCGGTACAGGGTTCAGTTTGTCCCATATTATTTTATTTCTTAATATCCAGCCTTGCTCTTGCATTCCTATAGCTAATCGTTCAGGCAACATTAGTAATTGTTTATGTTGTAAATAATTACCTTGTGGTTTAACTATTTTATGTTCTTTGTAATGCTTATCTGTCTTTCTAGCGTATCTGCCTTTATTTCTACTAAATCCTTTCGTACCAAAATATATATCTCCGATATTAAGATAAAAAGAGCCTTCTTTATGCAAGACTCTTTTAAATTCTAAAGTAAATTCTAATAAATTTTTAATATATTCTCTCGGGTCTGCTTCTCTTCCAAGTGTTTCGTTTCCGTAGACTCTTGCACCAAAATAAGGAGGACTTGTTAAGATTAAATGGATGTAGTTATCAGGAATATTTTTTATCAACTCCAAAGTATTTCCGTGTATTATTTTATTGAGGTACTTATCATCCATATCAGTTTGTTTAGTTTAAAAGTCTGATGTAAACAATCATGAGAAAATAATTGTTAAATGTTTAAAAAACTTATCTTTACCAAGAATCAGCGATGCAACACTGGCGGAGGGAGCGGGATTCGAACCCGCGAGAAGGAGAAAAGCCCTCTACCCGCTTAGCAGGCGGGCGCACTAGGCCACTATGCGATCCCTCCGATTAGATATGGTATTATTCTATACTATAATAGATAATACTTTATACTCTATGTGTGATAACTTTTAAATTATATGCAAAAGAAACTTAAAAGTGAATTTGAACTTATACAAACCCTCAGCAACATACTAGACTACACTGATAATAACTCTACAAGACCGATTATCGGTATTGGTGATGACGCAGCCTATTTAAAACCCAATCTAATAGTTACAACCGATGCAATGGCAGAAGGCACACACTTTCGTATAGGAGAGATGTCGTTTGAAGATATAGGTTGGAAAGCGATTGTATCTAATCAAAGCGATATAGCCGCTATGGGCGGTATACCTCTTTATGCAGTGGTATCTATCGGCATACCCAAGTTTGTATCTACCGAAGAGGTTCAAGCAATATACATAGGTATACGTAAGGCGCTTTGTCAGTTTGGCGGTGTGTGTGTCGGTGGGGATAGCGTTGCGTCCTATAACTTATTTATCGCCGTAACTTTTATTGGCAGCCCCGCGGTAAATAGTCAGCACAAACCCGTAGTCCTACGTAGAGATAAAGCACAAGTAGGCGATATGATAGCCGTTACAGGATGTTTAGGTAGCGCAGCCGCAGGGTTGAAAGCCATAGAACAAGGTATACCACTACATAAAGCCGACCCTTTACTCGTTGCACACTTGCATCCTGTGCCAAAGATACACGAGGCACAAACTCTTGCACAACTTGGCGTAAAATGTGCTATGGATATAAGCGACGGGCTCGTAGGCGATACAGAAAAATTAGCTATAGCAAGTAAAGTATCAGCGGTTATATACGCCGATAAACTACCCACATTACCACAGCTTAGTCTGGTTTTTCCAAAAGAAGCACAAAACATGGCACTGACAGGCGGAGAAGACTATCAACTACTATTTACGGCATCCACAGATACAATGGATAAAGTTTTATCAACTATGAATTCCGTTACAGTAGTCGGTGAAGTAAAGAGTTACTCACAAAACGGAGAAGTCAGAGTCTTACTAGACGGAAGCGAGTTAAAGCTAAAAACCAAAGGCTGGGAAAACTTTTAACACATTGGAAGAGTTACAAATACAAGTCTTAGATACAACAAGCACCACTGACTATATAAGCCTTGTTACACATTCGTATAAAGCAACCGAGCTTTTAGGTCAGCATATAGGTGCAGTTATAAATGTCGGTGATGTGATACTCTTATCGGGTGAAATGGGTACAGGTAAAACTACTCTAACAAGAGGCATAGCACAAGGTTTAGATTGTAGTCTACCTGTGCGAAGCCCAACATTCGTGTTAGTTAACGAACATAATGACGGGCGCATAAAACTCAGCCACTGTGATCTATACCGCATAGAGAATCCACCTGAAGTAAGTGAACTTGCATTGCATGAAAAACTTGAACAAGGTGCTATCGTAGTAGAATGGCCACAACGCGCAATTCACTACTTACCCTCTGATAACTGTACTATAACGCTTAACTTTCATAACCAAAGCCAAATAGATAACAAAAGAGTTTTAACTATACAAAATAACGGAAAGAGAAGTAAAGAACTTATGCTTAGTATTTTGAATCGCCTACGTATTAGTAAACATAAACAAAACGATTCTATATAACGTGTTAATTTGAGAAGATGCTTGCTATTTTAGGAATAGATACCTCAACCCAATGGGGTTCAGTAATTGTACGTTCTCCTTCGGGTGATGTTGCAGAACATGTATGGCTCACATCAGGTAAGCATACAAGTGAAGTTATGCCAGCAATAGTGTCTATACTAAAAAAAGCAAAAGTAACGCTTGATAAAATAGCAGGTATAGCAGTAGCTGTTGGACCAGGAGGGTTTACTTCTATTAGAGTGGGTATCAGTACTGCAATCGGTTTAGCTATGCCCTATAATTTACCAATAGCTTGCGTACCTACTCACGCTATAGAAGCAACACCATACATTAAATACGCATCCGAAAAAGAACCGTTGTACTCGGTCATTCCCTTAGGACGAGAAGGTGTTTCATGGGTAAGGCACTCGTCAAATGACTTTACAGATAGTGCGTTGAATGGGCAATTTTCTACTTACTCCGATTTATCTAAGCAGATTGAACCAACAGCAAATATATGTGGCGAAGGCGTCGGTGTTCTATGTAATCTAATTGATGCAAAATGTCTTGCTACTACAGTACCAACACGTCTACCGACTACATTACTCTCCATTGCCACTAATATGTTTTATAACAATAAGGTATTTTCTGTGCCACCGATACCTATTTATCACTAGAAACCTGCTATACAGTGATACAATAAATATTAATTACAAACAAAAAATGCGAATTTTTAAAGTCAGTATAAGGAGTAGCTTAATATAATGGATAACCAATATCAAACTACACTTGTTCTATTAAAGCCCGACTCTATCCAAAGAGCTCTTATAGGTAGAATTATTGAGCGGATTGAAAACACAGGTTTGAAGATATGCGGTTTGAAGATGCTTCAAGTATCAAGAGAGTTAGCCGCACAACACTATGAAGAACATCAGTTAAAACCGTTTTATAAAGGTTTAATAGAGTTTATCACCTCTTTACCAATTGTTGCTATGGTAATATGCGGTCCGAACGCCATCAAGCTAGTTAGAAAAATTATGGGTGCAACTGACCCTTACGACGCTGTACCCGGTACTATAAGATCTGACTTTGCAGTAGATAAAGGCAACAACCTCATACATGGATCCGCTAACGAACAAGATGCAGAAAGAGAAATTCAGCTTTTCTTTTCTCCAGACGAAATTTTTAACTACAAGCGTCAAATAGATGCAATTATATGGTAAAGGAATTAGTACATTGAACTATTTAACGTCTAAAGCATTCCATTATGAAAATGGATTTTATCTAACAAGTGATCCTATTAGAATCGGCAAACTAATAGCTCATTATGAGATTTACAAACTTATCTCGGGAGTATCCGGAGATATTGTTGAGTGTGGTGTGTTCAAAGGAGCGTCACTTATACGTTTTGCGACTTTTAGAGACATGTTAGAAAGTTCATATTCACGCAAGGTTATTGGTTTTGATGCTTTTGGCAAATTCCCCGAAACGGATGATAAACAAGATAGTGCGTTCATAAAAGTCTTTGAACAGGAGGCTGGGAATGGTATCTCAGTTAATGATCTAGATGCATATTTAACAAAAAAACCCCTGATGAATTACCAATTAATAGAAGGTGATATTTTGCAGGAAATTCCAAAATATACTTCCGAAAACCCTCAATTGAAAATAGCGTTATTACACATAGATGTTGATGTATATGATGCTACTTTAACAGCTTTAAACTATCTATACGATAGAGTAGTTACGAACGGTGTTATTGTATTTGATGACTTTGGCAAACCTGCAGGCATTGGTGAAACTAGAGCAATTGACGAGTTTTTTCAAGGTAGACGTATAGAGTATAAAAAAATTCCTTTTTCGCACACTCCCACGTATATATTAAAGTAGTGGCTTAATGCTAACACTACCTCTAAATTGACAACAAAATGTCTATTTGACTTTAAGGCTCTTTCAGCATCCATAACTTCCGTGTATATCCTTCTTTTTTAATACTACCTTACTGATATTTGAGTCTGCTCCCGCTATGTCAACACTTAAAACACGGATAAACCAAACCAAGTTCTGACACAAACAAAGTACACTGACTTCACTACTTACTCTTGAATATTCGTGCAATAAGTTTATTGAGATATTTTGATACAAACTGAGGTATTTTGATAAAGGGTATTTTGATGAAAAGCCTAACAAGAAAGTATCTTAACAGGAACTCTACAGTAATTAGGGTTATCTGTCTTCTATAAAAAGGAGGTGAATATGTAAAAGTAACCCTAGGAAGCATCTTTACAACTAACTGATCAGGTGCGTCTGCGAAGATAGTTTTATATATATCTGCAACCTCACTGCGGTCACAGTATACAGTGAACCGGGCATGGGGAAACTCGGAAATAGTATGTTTTAGATACTTGATATCCTCGTTTACATTGTGAACAATAGATCCAGGGCTAGTTCTATAACTCTTATAAAACTCCTCTTCACTTACATAATAAGATAAATTAAGAGTAGACTCTCTATAAAAAAACGTAATCCGCCTCTTCAACAAACGATATAACAAAGAATCAGCAATAACTAATAACGAAGGATACATATAGTAATATACCTTTGATAATCTATAATCCAGATACTTTATCCAATGAGGTTTATTGATATGTGAAGTATCGTTATCAGAGTGCTGATAAAAATCTACTCCTACAATAGCTATATCATCATAACCTCGTAGTAACGCATCTTTAATAAAAACCAATACTGAAGTCGGAATAATTGTACCAAACACTGAATTTGGCATAAACAATCTGTCTTTGTAACCCGTCACGTTTTTAATGTCATATAACCTCTTTTCTACAACTTTGTTAACATAGTATTGCACATACCATATATGAGATCCCTGCCAATAGTAATCAACTCTCTTACCGAAGAGTAGTTTCGGCTCTAGAAAAAATAGGTTCATGCGAAAGATACTACGCCCTTTTTCTATACCTGCAGCGTGGGGATTGTAACTAGATAGTCCGTTACCTACTATAAGTGCTTTCTTCATATATTAGAACTTACTCTTGAATATTCGTGCAATAAGTTTATTGAGGTATTTTGATACCAATTGAGGTATTTTGATGAAAAGCCCAACAAGAAAGTATCTTAACAGGAACTCTACAGTAATCAAGGTTATCTGTCTTCTATAAAAAGGAGGTGCATATGTAAAAGTAATCCTAGGAAGTATCTTTACAACTAACTTATCAGGTGCATCTGCGAAGATAGTTTTATATATATCTGCAACCTCACTTCGGTCACAGTATACTGTGAACCGGGCATGGGGAAACTCCGAAATAATCCGCTTTAGACATCTAATATCATAATTCATATTGTGTATCATTGTTACTTTTGCAGTTGCACCGTACTTATAAGCGTTTATAGAATTGCTAGTGTCCAAAGGGATATTCGCAATCAGCTTCTTATTCTTAGACAAACGATATAACAAAGAATCAGCAATAACTAATAGAGTAGGATACATATAGTAATATACCTTTGATAGTCTATAATCCAGATGCTTTATCCAATGAGGTTTATTGATATATGAAGTATCGTTATCAGGTTTCTGATAAAAATCTACTCCTACAATAGCTATATCTTCATAACCTTTTAGTAAGGCTGCTTCAATTACAGCAATTGATACACTTAGCAATACTTCCTGGGATGATTTCTTGCGATCTAATTTAGATAACACGTTTTTAATATTATATAATCTCTTTTCTACAATTTTGTTAACATAGTATACTACAAACTGCCTGGGAGTTGACTTACAATAGTAATCAACTCTCTTACCGAAGATTAGTTTCGGCTCTAGAAAAAATAGGTTCATGCGAAATATACTACGCCCTTTTTCTATACCTGCAGCATGAGGATTGTAACTAGATAGTCCGTTACCTACTATAAGTGCTTTCTTCATATATTAGAACTTACTCTTGAATATTCGTGCAATAAATTTATTGAGGTATTTTGATACAAATTTAGGTATTTTGATAAAGGGTACTTTGATGAAAAGCCAAACAAGAAAGGGTCTTAACAGGAACTCTACAGTAATTAGGGTTATCTGTCTTCTATAAAAAGGAGGTGAATAAGTGAAAGTAACCCTAGGAAGCATCTTTACAACCAACTGATCAGGTGCATCTGCGAAGATAGTTTTATATATATCTGCAACCTCACTTCGGGCACAGTACACAGTGAACCGGGCATTGGGAAACTCCGAAATAGTATGTTTTAGATACTTGATATCCTCGTTTACATTGTGAAAAATAGCGCTAGGGCTAGTTCTATAACTCTTATAAAACTCTTCTTCACTTACATAATAAGATGAATTAAGAGTAGACTCTCTATAAAAAACCGCAATCCGCCTCTTCAAAAAACGATATGACAAAGAATCAGCAATAACTAATAAAGTAGGAAACATATAGTAATATACCTTTGATAGTCTATAATCCAGATACTTTATCCAATGAGGTTTATTGATATATGAAGTATCGTTATCAGAGTGCTGATAAAAATCTATTCCTACAATAGCTATATCTTCATAACCTCGTAGTAACGCATCTTTAACAAAAACCAATACTGAAGTCGGAATAACTGTACCAAACACCGAATTTGGCGTAACCAAACTGTCTTTGTAACCCGTCTCGTTTTTAATGTCATATAACCGCTTTTCTACAACTTTGTTAACATAGTATTTTGCATACTTCGTAGTAGATCCCTGCCAATAGTAATCAACTCTCTTACCGAAGAGTAGTTTCGGCTCTAGAAAAAAATGGTTCACGCGAAAGATACTACGCCCTTTTTCTATACCTGCAGCATGGGGATTGTAACTAGATAGTCCGTTACCTACTATAAGTGCTTTCTTCATATGTTCGCCATATATTGCATTAAACTGTAGTAAACATTCTATAATAAGTTAACCACTCGATATCCTTGTGACCACATATCTTCAAGGTCATAAAATGTTCTTGCTTCTTCATTCATTAAATGAATAACTATATCTATTAAATCTATCAAAACCCATCCGCTTTGGCTTCTACCTTCTATATGGTTCACCTGTAAGCCGAGCGTTTTACAGTAACTTGTAAGGCGTTTAATAATGTTATCTATATGAAGAGGCGTCATACAGGTTGCTATAATAAAAAAATTAGTAAAGCTGCAGTGTTTGCTAACATCTATCAGTAAAATGTTTGTAGCATTATATTGATAAATAAATTCACTGACTGAATAACTTATATCAAGCAATGAGTGTTTATTATCAAATTGTGTACTTTGTGGATTTATTATCATTATCAAATATTTATGGAACTACATAGCCTATATAATTGTATCAGATGAATAAAGTAAATTGGAATAAATCTAAACGAAGACAAGTTATTGTTGCTATGAGTGGTGGAGTTGACTCTTCAGTGGCGGCTTTATTAATGGTAAAAGCAGGCTATGATGTAGTCGGGGTTACAATGCGTCTATTTGCCAACCCCTTTGAAGGCTCTGCTGTAGGGCGTTCTTGCTGCTCTACTGATGACGTAAACGATGCTCGTGCAGTATGCCGTGCTATAGGTATAAGACATCTTTACTTGGACTTTCAAAAAGAGTTTGAAAAATACGTTATCAACTACTTCGTTAGTGAGTACGAACGCGGATATACACCACATCCTTGCATAGCATGCAACGACAAAATGAAATTTGATTTCCTATTCAGACGCGCAAAACTGATGGACACTGACGTGGTTGCTACAGGACACTACGCACGTATAAAACAAGTTGATGACACATTTTTATTACTCAAAGGTAAAGATCCTTATAAAGATCAATCTTATGTACTCTTTGGGTTAAATCAAAACCAGATGCGCAACATACTACTCCCCGTCGGTAGCTTCTCAAAACAAACTATACGCGAAATTGCCCAATTAGATAAACTACCTGTTGCAGATAAACCCGATAGTCAGGATATATGTTTTATCCCTTTCGGTAACTACCGAGAATTTATTGAACAGCGACTACAAAAAAAGACCCCAGGTAATATAGTGGATACAAAAGGTAATGTACTAGGGACGCATACGGGAATACACAACTTTACTATCGGACAGCGCAAAGGTCTACCTCGTATATCTACCCGTCCGATGTATGTAAAGTCTATAGAGCAGAAAAGCGGACGTGTAACCGTAGGGCATGCAGAAGAATTATTTGCAAGAGAGGCAACTCTCCAAAGAGTAAATTGGATAACAGCCAAACCTGCACATAACATAACTGCTTCAGTACGCATACGCTACAATGCTAAAGAAGAAATCGCAACAGTGATACCAACTGACAAAAGCTCTGCGAGAGTAGTGTTTGACAATCCTGTGCGTGCTATTACTCCGGGGCAGGCGGCGGTTTTCTACGAAGGCAGTCAGCTAATCGGCGGTGGCATAATCACAGAGTAACTCGTCAGACTCATTAGATTAACATTACGCTAAAGAGTTTCTTTAACTTTTAATACATGCCCACCAAAACTATTACGCATACTCGCTAGTAGCTTTGGACCAAAAGGTTCATTTTGCCTAGAACGAAAGCGTGCCTGTAGCGAGGCTGTTATTACAGGTATAGGGATACATAAGTTAACCGACTCTTTAACCACCCACTTCCCTTCGCCGGAGTCTTCTACATAAGCGCTGATATTTGGTAGATCCGCGCCTTGCTGTTGCAGTTGATCGGCTATTAGGTTCAGTAAAAGCGATTGAATAATACTGCCTTTACTCCATACTTGGGCTAGCTCTGATACATCTATATTGAATTCCTGCTTTGCCTTTATTATCTCAAAACCTTCTGCAAGGGCTTGCATCATACCGTACTCAATGCCATTATGTACCATTTTGACAAAGTGCCCCGCACCAGAGTTACCTACATACATCGGGGAATTACTATCTTCGGGTGAGAGCATCTTGAGTATCGGCATACAGAAGTCAAATGCTTCTTTATCGCCACCTAGCGTTAGACAGTAGCCGTAGTGCCTACCGCGGAGCCCACCACTAGTACCGCAATCTAGTAGGTGTATTCCACGCTCTTTAGCGTATTGATAATGCGTTTGCGAGTCTGTATAGTGTGAATTACCCCCATTTACTACTATATCACCGATAGAAAGGCAATTAATAACCTGCTTGATAATTGTATCTGTTAGTTTCCCAGAGGGCACCATAATCCACACTACGGCAGGCTTTGGCAAAATTTCAGTAAGAGCATTTATATTATCAAATATAAGACACTCGTCACTCATCTGCTCTCTGACGTTTCTGTCTATATCATAGCCGTATACACTGCAGCCACTTGCAATTAGACGTCTTGCTATACCTGCGCCCATCTTGCCCAAGCCAACTATACCAATACTATTAGTGCCTGTTTTTTGCATTCGTGTTCAGTTTCTTATCTAAAGTAAAAATAACCTTTTAATAGTATATATTACATCGTAACTTTAAACACTGTAATACAAACCTTTAGAGTATATCTATGGGCTATATTTATCATGCTTGAAGTTCAATTCTTTCAGTGGCAAGGTTTATAGCATGTGTGTAATCACTTTCTACATTGCACAATACAGCAAAACGATACTTATATGTCATTGCATCAATATCACCCAACAACTGAGAATAAACTAGTTGCTCTAGTGTATCTGCTTCATTTTTTGGCAAAGTGTCAGGTTTTAAAGCTATTAGACATACGTTATTTGGTCCGCCTTTGAAGAGCTGTCCAGTAGAATGAAGATAAGATGGTGCGTAACAAAAAACAGTCGGTAATTTTGTTTTATTAGTAATCGCAGCGCGAAGTTTAGCGATTGCAGTATCAGTAATCTCCGTTTGAGGAAACCATCCCACTATTGCAATATAACCCGGATTTTTTGATAATACCTTATGTAGAGCATTTTCAATTGATATTTTCTTATCTGGTAGTGGGAAAGTTTTAGCACTGTTAATATACTTTCTAGTGAACTCTTTTGATAGATTCACATCTGGCTCATCTAGTGGATTTATTCCTATTGCAATTCCTGTTAATACAGTTGCAAACATCCACTTAAACATCTCTGCTCCTATGTCTTCATAAGATGATATAGAGATACTATTAGCGTGATGCACGGGTGGAATTAGCAACGAGTTGTTTGAAAAATTTATGGCAATATAGGTTCTGTTATCTCCATAGCGTTGGCGTGATAGGATAGGTTCATTAATAATAGGTACAACTCCTCTGCCGTGCTTGCCCAAAGATTCCGCCAAGAGTTGTTCAAGCCACATCCCAAACCCTGCCAACTGCTTAGGTAAAGCAATATTAATATATTGATATTCGTTAATTGCAGCATGATATAGCTGAGCAGCAAGTAGTAATGCGGGATTATCAGAAGATGAATTTGAGTTACACTGATTATGCATAACCTTTAAGTTTTGTGTAAACCTCATATCACGTGAAATTACTGTAGAGCCGAACGTCAAAAGCAAAGGTAGCAATCCAACTACAGATAGTGCGGAATATCTACCTCCAACACTCTTTGGGAAAGTGAAGGTTTTACTAAATAGGTTTTGATTGCGAGTTAGCATCTCCGAACTTGATTGCGTAATTGCTACAAAATTGCTAACTACACCACGTTTATAGCAAAGTGCTTTAAATGCATCTGTGATAGCCAAAGTCTCCGCAGTAGAGCCAGACTTTGAAACAGCAATGAAGAGTGTTTTTTTAAGGTCAATCCGACCTGAAACTAGATTTATAGTTTGCTTGTATGGTTCGTCAATAGTGTACAGATTTACATTACAAGCCAAGCCACTGAATACATCTTTGAATGCTTTTACACTCATTATGCTACCGCCCATACCAATAACTACAACATCTCTATACTTTCCTGCAGTCTGTGTAGCAAAAGCTACTAAATCCTGCCATTCTTGTTTATGTTGGGCGCATAAAGTCAGCGGGAGAGGATTTAACCAACCTAGCATAGACGCAGGATGCGTACCCTCTGATGAATTATCAGCAAATACTGAAGGATCTCTCGCCCAAACACGCTCTACAATTCTGTTACTTGCGAACCATTGCAGTATATCCGTCAAGTAAGCAGTTTCGGACACCATTTTAGCAAGTTTCTTTAATACTACCTGCTTTTTGGGCTACTACTGATAAAAGTCTATTGTAAGCCTCAGAAAACAGAGCTATACCTTCTTCAAGTAACTGCTCGGTTACCGTTTCTAGTGATATACCACTTTCGTTTAAACTACTATAGAGTTCACTATACGTGTAATTACTATTTAGGGAGTCTGTTACTTCGGAGTTATATGATGATAGTATCTCTTCTAACATAGGCTCTGTCATTGTGTTTATAGTATCTTTAAGCAACAAATTGTCAATGTATAAACTACTCTTATAACTGGGGTTTTTGACGCTTGTAGATGCAAACAGAACTTTTTGTACATTAGCACCTTTTGAAAGTAACTGAATAAACTGACTATTACTTCTTCCGCTAAAACTAAAGATATTATTAAAATGCTTGTATGCTTCTAGTGCATTTAGAATACCTGCTTTTCCTCTGCGTGGATCGTCAGTGGTTAGCATGCTATCTACTTTAGTATCTACTCTGCTTATAAAGAACGATGCAACCGAGTTGACACTACTAGGTGTACCTTTACCAGAAGCTATATAGTCATGTAACCCCTGAATGTATGCTTGCGCCGCTCTTATATAAGATTCTATTGAAAACAGAAGAGTAACGTTAACGTTTATACCTAAAGATATAAGCTTTCTTATAGATTGTGCAGATTCTTTAGTACCGGGTACTTTTATCATTACGTTTGGTCTACCGATTCGTTGCCATAGCCTTTGTGCTTCTATGACTGTGTCTTGTGGATTATGTGCAAATCGCGGGTCAACTTCTATAGAGACGTAGCCGTCAGTCTTATCAGTTGCTTCGTAAACTGTGTGTAGTATATCAGCTGCAGTTTTAATATCTTGTGTAGCTATGAATTCAAAAATATCTTTTGGTGAATCTGTATACTTTGTGTGTGTGCGTATATCTTGATCGTAAGCAGTGCTTTTTGTAATTGCGTTTTCAAAAATTACAGGGTTAGAGGTAACTCCGCTCAAACCTATGTGTGTCAAGTGTTGGAGTTTACCAGACTGTAATATATCTCTACTTAGCGAGTCTAGCCAAACTGCTTGCCCTTTATTTGTTATATGTAATAGAGTGTTCACTGTTTGTTATCTTTCCATTGTTCAAGCATTTCCACCTTTTTGAGTCGGCGGTAGTACTTAGGTTGTGAGTTAAAACGTGCGTTTATAAATATTTTCGTTATCATGAGAGCTAAAGAATAACCGATAATGTTAGCGCCTATACAAAGAATGTTCATATTATCGTGTTCTACGCCCTGTCTCGCTGAAAAAGCATCATGGCAGACGGACGCCCTTGCCCCTGGGATTTTGTTGGCGGCTATACAGGCTCCCACTCCTGTACCGCAAATTATTATCCCTTTGTCAGCCTTTGCGGTAACAACAAGTTGCGCAACACTATTAGAAAAATCAGGATAGTCATCTTCTGGTTGATATGTATGCGCACCTACATCACATACGTCGTGCTGCATAGATTCTAAAAAACTTTTTAAATTAGATTTTAGGTTTAGTCCGTTATGGTCTGCCCCTAGTGCAATTTTAATTTCTACCTACCTTACATAACGATGTTTTCACTGCTTGTACTAATTTCTCTGGTGTAAAACCAAATTTCTTTGTTAGCTGCTGATGTGGTGCTGAGAGACCAAAGCTCTTGATGCCGATAATTTCACCCTTATCTTTTGCATAACGTTCCCAACCCAAGGTTGTACCTGCTTCTACAGTTACTCTTGCTTGTACATTGGGCAACATCACGCTATCTTTATATTCTTTACTTTGTTCTTCAAAGAGTTCCCAAGACGGCATTGAGACAACCCTTACCTTTATACCACTATTTATTAAAATATTAGCGCATTCAACAGCTACAGCAACCTCCGATCCTGTAGCTACTATTATAGCTTTAGGTTCTTTAGTATCCACAACAACGTACGCTCCTTTTGAAGTACCATTTTTGTACGATTGTACAGTATTTGATAGTTTAGATAAGGGTTTAACTTCTTGTCTTGTTAGTAAAATTGCTGTGGGACCTTTTCTTTTCATTGCAATTTGCCATGCTTCTACAGTTTCTCTGCCATCTGCGGGGCGAATTACAGTTAGGTCGGGTATCATTCTAAGGCTCATTATATGGGATATCGGCTGATGTGTTGGACCATCTTCGCCAAGCAATATTGAGTCGTGTGTCAGTACCCATATTACTTTTAGACTACTTAAAGCACTGATTCTTATCGCTGCTCGCATATAGTCTGAAAATACGAGAAAAGTGCCTGCATAAGGTATAAAGCCTCCGTGTGCAGCTATTCCGTTAGTAATAGCGCCCATAGCGTGCTCTCTTACCCCGTAGTGTATATTACGCCCAGAGCGATTGTTTGCAAGGAAAGAGCCCGCATTTGCTATAAGTGTATTATTAGATGTACCAAGATCTGCTGAACCACCAATAAGCATAGGATTACTTTTGGCAATATTTTCAATTACTAGACCACTGATAGAGCGGGTAGGCTTAGGTGTATCTACAATATCGCTTTTAATTAGTGTATCTAAGTTTTTATCCCAATCTGGTTTTAGATTACCTTGCAGATCATCCATGTAGTTTTCTGCAAGTGATGGATACTTTGCTTTATACTCTTCTAGCAATTTTAGCCACTTGCTTCTAATTTGTTCACAGTATTTGATATGCCTTATATAGGGTATGTATGCTTCTTTTGGTATATCAAATTCGCGATATTTCCAGCCCAGACATTCCTTAGCGAGGTGTGCTTCTTTGGCTCCAAGCGGTGCACCGTGTGCGCTAGCTTTGCCTGATTTGTTAGGGCTTGCGAATCCTATGGTAGTTTTTAGAATAATCAGCGTTGGCGCACTGTGTTTAAAAGATACAGCTTTATTCAATGCTTTTAAAGCATCGTTGTAATTATCCCCGTTGATACCGCTAATTACATTCCAACCGTAAGATTTAAATCTTGCTGCTACATCTTCACTGAATGCTAGTTTAGTTTCGCCGTCAATAGTTATGCTGTTATCATCATATATACAGAATAATTTACCTAAATTTAAGTGTCCTGCTAATGATGCAGCTTCGGAAGATATACCTTCCATAATATCGCCATCAGATACTACTACCCAAGTTCTGTGATCAACTATGTTAAAACCAGGACGATTGTACTTTTGTGCAAGTATGCTCTCCGCTATTGCCATACCGACACTATTACCAAACCCCTGCCCTAATGGTCCTGTTGTAACTTCTATGCCGGGCGTACAGCCTCTCTCTGGATGACCCGGTGTTTTAGATCCCAATTGTCGGAAGTTTTTTATATCATTTATAGAGAGATCATACCCGCTTAGATGCAGCAGTGAATATAGCAGTATTGAGGCATGACCACATGATAAAACAAAGCGATCTCTGTTTGCCCAATCTGGATTTTTAGGAGCATAACGTAGTACGTTTGTCCAGAGTGCACATGCAACGGGTGCTAAACCCATTGCAGTACCAGGATGCCCTGAATTAGCTTTTTCTACAGCGTCAATTGCTAAAACCCTAATTGCATTGACAGCAAGTTGGGTTTCTAATGACTCGTTATTCACTATTCTCCTCTGTTTCTATAGTCTGGTGCGTCCATGTACCTCTCATGAACTACGTATGCATCTTTTAGTCGGGACATGATGGCAGATAAGTACTTGGGGCTAAACGGCAAGATGCTATTTATTGTAGAATCTAAAAGTATACGGCTTGTTATAACTGTTGGATATTTTCTATCGTGCCTGTGAGTCAATATTTGGTATATCTTTTCTTCTGACCATGAGGTGTTTACCTGTGCTCCAAGGTCATCTAGTATTAACAACTGTGAATCCTTTATAGTAGATATTTTATCGTGGAAGCCTGTGTAGTCCTGTCGGCTAAATGTATTACGTAACTCATCTAACATATCTGGTATAAATTTGAATATTACAGGTTCTCCTAGTGATATTCGGAACAAAAATATTGCGACAGCCAGATGAGTTTTGCCCACACCAGTTGCACCGCTTAGATATAACCATCCGTTGGGTTCTTCAGCGAATATTTTTGCAGCCGCTTTAGCTTCTATCAGTGTTCGTCGTTGCATACCTGTTGCGTTACGCCCGTAAGTGTTAAAGAGTTCAAAGCTCATATTTGTTAAGTTGCTTTGTTCAATATCAGTAGGCGATTTAAATGTATTGTAATCCTGCTGTATATGTATTTTATTAACAAGTTTACTATCTTGTAGTATAGAAAATTCTCTTTTACTTAGCGAGTTAATTTCTATGTGAGAAATAACAATAGTCGGTAGTTGCTCTGTATACCTTTTACTAAGAAGGTAGCCGATTTTGTTTTCAGCCCAGTCTGTGCGGTTGTATATACTTAAGTCGTCTAATATTAACAGAGGGGCTTTTAATGCGAGCTGTAGTTCTTGTGTACCTTGGTTTATTAGTTTATCTAGCAAATCTGGGCACTGTTCATAGATTACTTTTATACCTCTTGCAATACATACATTGGCTATTGCAACGGCAAGATGAGTTTTACCTGTGCCATGTGCACCTGTTATTAATAGCCAACCGTTGATGTTTTCGGAGTATTTTTTTGCAGATTCAAGCACTGATTGAAAGGATTTTGACCATACAAAGCCTTCTCTACCGTTTGGGTTTATAGATTCAAAGGTCATCCTATCTAATAAATTATACATCCCTGACGAGTGGCGTATATTTTCTTGTTGCTGTTTAAGAGTATCAGGTTGGCATATACACTGCTCTAGGCTAGTTGAGTCGTGTGAAGCATATACCCAGCCTAAATCGTTGCAAATTCTACAACCTGAACTCCTAGGTTTAGGTGTTGCCTCTTGCCCGTTGCCGTTTAAGGTACTCTTGGATAAACTCATCAACATCTTTTTTAGATGTACTTGTATATTGTCCATTTATTTTCTGTTTTTCTTGTCGTTGTAGAATAGAAGATATATACTTCCAGTTTCTAGCGTTTGCATTAACTGCAATGTATATAGCGTCTATTATTTCTTGTTCTGAGTATTTTGATAAAGCGTCTTTAATATTATCAGCTACTATTGGCGTTATAGCACTTATATTTTCTTCGTAAATTCGCCAGACTAAACCTGCACTGTTATCAGTTTCTTGTGACTGGACTATTTCATAAAGTGGTTCTGGAGGGGTTTTTTGTCCGTTTCGTAGTAGTGCTGCTCTATTTTGTGTTGTGTTAAGCAAGAATTCTTTATTGTAACTACTGTACTGATTACGTTCTCTGCCTCCGCGTGATGGTATGTAGGTTATAAATATTCCTCGTTTTGTTGCCATATCTAATGCTATTTCTACTTTACGTTTTAGCTCTTGCCCCGCTGCGTTTAGCATGTTTGCAACTGTGATGTCCGAACATAGCTCATTAACTGTAACCGATCTCCACCTGAGAGGTTTGTAGTTAAGTACTAAAATTGCACGGAATACTACTTTGAGCTCATCAATGTTGTCTATTTCCTCAAGCAGAATTGATAAAAGAGGTGCAGGTACTGGTATGTAGTATACACCTAGCTCAAACCCTTTGAATTTGTTACTGTGAGTTTTTTGAATACTAACCTATCCTTTCTCAAATAACACTAGCTGTTAAAAAGCTACTACTTCTACGTTTTTATATTGTACGCTAGATAAATCGTGAAATTGCCCCATATCTTCTTTAACAATCATTTTTACATCGCCTACTGGACCATGTCTGTGTTTAGCTATTAACAGGTCTACAATCCCTTTAGGATACGGTTTTTCCTGTGATTGATCGGAGGATTTTGCGTATCTTTGATTCCACTGTTCTTCAGTAATGAGTTTATCTTCACGGTGTATAAATATAACTATATCTGCATCCTGTTCTATGCTACCAGATTCTCTTAAGTCTGAGAGTAACGGTCTGGGGGATGATTGTCTTTGCTCTATGGCTCGGTTTAATTGCGAGAGTGCTAAGATGGGGATGTCCATATCTCTTGCCATACCTTTTATATTACGTGAGATTTCTGATACGATTTGCGCTCTGTTAACATCAATTCTGCTAGATCCACCGTCTATCAGTTGCATGTAGTCTATGACTATAAAGTCTATTCCGTGTACGATTTCAAGCTGTCTTGACTTGGCACGCATTTCTGTTATAGTTTGAAAAGGAGTATCATCAATGAATATTTGTATATCTGAGAGTAACCCTGATGCATCTATCAAACGTGCTTCTTCGCTTTCATTAAGGGCGTTTCGGGATATAGTGAGGTAGTCTCTTACTTTAGTTTGTTCTACGCGTGATTGTGTTGAGAGTAACCTAAAGACAACCTGTTCTACACTCATTTCTAAGCTAAATATGGCTACGCGGTTTTTTTCGTTTGAAGTGCCTGCTCGGTTAGATTGTGCTACGTTCAGGGCGATGTTTAGTGCAAGCATGGATTTACCCACCGAAGGGCGTGCTGCAAGCACAATCATATCAGACCTGTATAAACCTCCAAGTTTTGAATCTAAGGCTCTAAAACCTGTATTTAAGGGCTGAGAGCGTAAATTGTCAGCATTATCAGTTACAATATCGGAAAACCCTTTATCTAGAATATCGCGTATATGGACAAAGTCCCTCGATTCGTCTCTTGAACGTACGGAATCTAGAATATATTCAGCACCTCGTATAGACTTTGTAACGTCTGTACTATCTTCGTATTCGTAACCTATCTTGGCAATTTTGTTACCTGCTTCAATAAGTTTACGCATTGTTGCTGTACGGTGAACAATACGCCCGTAGTGCTCTATATGTAGTGAGGTTGGAACTACTGTTAATGTGTTGTTTAAAAACTCTGCGCCGCCAACTAGTTCTAAACGATCTTTACTGTATAGCTCATGTGATATTGATATTAGATCTACTGGTTCGCCTCTATGGAATAGCGCAAGTGCAGCTTCATACACAAATCTGTGAGCTTCTCTATAAAAATCTTCTGGTTTTAGAAAAACGTAAACGTTAGATACGTTTTCACCACCTATAAGGATAGAGCCGATAACTACCACTTCTGCTGATAGATCGTGAGGCGGTAACCTGTCAGGTTGAAGTATCAAAGCTGTTACTATCTTTTAGGTATTAGTATGGTTTTGTTCTTGATTTTCAACGATAGACTGCGGTTCAGTTGCCTGCATTGACTGTTCTATATCACTTTTAACGGTAACGGTTGTGTTTGTGGTAATGTATTCGGATAATCTAACTTCTACACTAAACTTACCTGTAGAGCGTATAGGTTTTTCAATGGTAATGTTACGGCGGGGAATGTTCCTACCTAATTCAGTAGATACTGCGCGTGCTACCATTGCCTGTGTAACAGATCCGTAGAGTTTACCAGACGCACCAGCCCTTGCGACAATAAGTATCCCGTTTTCGGATAAATGTTCAGCAAGTACTTTTGAATCCGCTATTTCGCGTATTCTGCGTTCTTTTGCGTGTTCTCGCAAGCTCTCTGCTTGATCAATTGCCCGTTTAGTAGCAAGAGTTGCTAAATTACGCGGTAGTAAAAAGTTACGAGCAAAGCCGTTTTTCACCTCTTTAACATCGCCAGCCCTAGCTGTCGGTAACACATCTTGTAAAAAAATAATCTTCATACACTATTTATCCCTTCCTGAATTTACTATTATATATAAATACTTTACGTATGTTTATAATATTAATTAAGATTTAAAACCTTTAAACTCAAATCACAATATACAATTCAGTTTAATAAGTTATAAGTTAAATAGGAGGTTATAAAAATGCCAGAACACTTTAAAGAAATAAATAAAAAAAATAACTTTACACCTAACCTTATAGATTATGACACTATACGAGCCGACTTTAATTGGTTCAAAGATGCATTTGAGCATATGGATTGGCTACCTAGTGGCGGGTTAAACAACGCTTATGAATGCATAGATAGGCACGTTAACAAAGGCAACGGCGACCGAACCGCAATGATATGGCTTGGTAAAAACAGCGAACACGAAACTTACTCATATACACAATTCAAAGAACTGACCGACCGATTCGGTAGCGCTATGCGAAACCTTGACATAAAGAAAGGTGATCGCATATTTTTATTCCTTGACAGAATTCCAGAACTCTACATTGCTAGCTTTGGGACACTGAAGGTAGGCGGGATTATCGTGCCGTTATTTTCAGCGTTTGGACCTCAACCAGTCAAAGATAGAATGCAAGATGCAGGAGCACGCTTCCTTATAACTTCACCATCGCTATACAAGAAGATAAAACCGATACTCTCCAGTATTGAAACACTTGAGAAAATTGTGATTGTCAATAAAAATAATAGAGATACGTATATTCCTGAAAAAAATACTGTATCATACGAATATCTGATGCAAAACGCATCATCGGAAAACTTTGTTATTGAAGATACACATCAGTACGATTTTGCAGTTATGCACTATACATCAGGTTCTACAGGTAAGCCAAAAGGTGTGCTCCATAGACATCAGGCTATAGTTCAACAATGGTTAACAGGCAAATGGGCACTTGACTTAAAACCTCAAGATATATACTGGTGCACAGCCGACCCTGGATGGGTAACGGGTACTTCTTACGGCATGCTCGCACCTTGGGCTAACGGCGTTACACAAGTAATATACGAAGGCGGATTTAGTGCAAACCGATGGTACGACGTCATAGATCAAATAAATGTTACAGTTTGGTATACAGCACCTACCGCGATTAGACTATTAATGAGGGCAGGTGATGAACCTATTAAATCACACTCATTTAAATCTCTGCGTTTTATTGCAAGTGTAGGAGAACCACTCAACCCCGAGGCTGTAGTATGGGGGAATGACAAATTCGGAATGCCAATACACGATAACTGGTGGCAAACCGAAACAGGCGCTATAATGTGTGCTAATTATCCAACTCTGCCTGTGCGACCGGGCTCTATGGGGATGCCAATGCCCGGCATTGAAATGGCAGCACTAGATAGTAACTACAAACCACTACCCGCTAATAAAGTGGGGCTCTTGGGTGTAAGACCGGGCTGGCCATCTATGATGTATACATATTTCGGACAAGTAGAACGCTACAACACTAGGTTTAAGCGTGGATGGTACATAACAGGCGACGAAGCATACATGGATAACGATGGCTATTTCTGGTTTCACGGACGCTCTGACGACGTTATCAACACCGCCGGGCACCTCGTGGGACCTTTTGAAGTAGAAAGTGCACTTATAGAACACCCCGCCGTAGCAGAAGCAGGCGTTATCGGTAAACCAGACCCTATAGCTATGGAAGTCGTTAAAGCTTTTGTAACTCTTAGCCAAAACTATCAACCCACCCCAGAACTAAAAAGAGAGATTCTACAGTTTGCAAGAGAAAAACTAGCCGCAGGAACAGCACCTCGTGAAATAGACTTTATAGATACTTTACCCAAAACACGTTCAGGTAAAATAATGCGTAGACTACTAAAAGCACGCGAATTAGGATTACCAGAAGGTGATATATCGACATTAGAAGACTAGAAAAACTTATCAGTATAGTTGTAGTATAATATTATATACGTATTTACAAACCAATAAATATTAAAGCAAACACATACACACGTCTAATCGTTGCTCAATAGAAAGGAGATACTAATAGATGAATATGAAAATGAAAGATGACTGGGGTACAATATACAGAGATATAGGTGCACAACCCATTATAAATGCTATCGGTAGTGTTACTTTATTAGGTGGTTCTACCCCTCTACCTGAGGTTGAACAAGCAATGAAATCTGCAAATGCTTACATACCTCTGATAGAACTTCAGCAGAAAGTAGGGGACATTATTGCAGAAATGCTAGACGTACCCGCAGCATATATTACATCTGGAGCAGGTTCTGCACTTACGCTCGCCACAGCAGGATTTATGGCAGGTTGCGATGACCAAAAAATACAAAGCCTACCTGATACTACAGGAATGCCAAACGAAATTATAATTCAGAAACGTCAGAGATACTGGTACGATAGATGTCTAGAACTAGCAGGCGCAAAGCTCATAGACGTAGGCAACGAAGATGGCACAACAGCTAATGACCTACTAAAAGCCATAAACGAAAAAACAGCAGTCGTGCACTACCCTGTATATGAACAGAACCCCGTAGATCCAAACGTACTCACATTGGAGCAAGTCATAGAAATAGCAGCACAAAAAGGTAAACCAGTTATGGTAGACTCTGCAGGGCAAATTTATCCGCTAGAAAATATGGGTAAGTACGTTAGAATGGGGGCTTCATTTCAGGCTATAGCCGCTAAATACCTTGGTGCGCCTCAATCAGTTGGGCTTGCACTAGGTACAAAAGACGTCATTGACGCTATAGCATGCCACTCTTTTGTTGGCTACGAAACCCGCAGAATTAGAGGTATAGGGCGTCCACACAAGATAGACCGACAAGAAATAGTCGGTGGACTAGTAGCGGTAAAATCTTGGATGGGGCGAGACCACGAACAACGACTCGCAGACGCAGAACAAAAAAGCAATGCAATAGCCAAACCCCTACAAGGCATTAAAGGCGTTACCGCTAAAGTTATAAACAATATAAAAGGACATCACCCTTTTGGTACGTCTATAGTTATTGACCCTGAAACGGCAAAAATAGACGCTACAGAGCTGGTTGCAGCTCTTAGGAAACATGATCCACCGATATGGACACGCACTAACGATAACTCAAACACTCACATGGAAATACATATATTCGGTATGGAAGAAGGCGAGGCAGAGATTGTGGGTAGTGCAATAGCAGATATACTCAGCAGTTAATTGCAATAATGCACTCACAGGTTTGGTAAGATTATTTAAAGTATAAAACTCAATTCTATTAACTACCACTCTTACAGTAATTCTATGGATTTAACAACGCCATTAGTGTTGGGTGTTGATATAGGCTCTACAAATATCACTGCGTCAGTATTTGATGCTACATCACGTTGTATAGGATCTTGCACTGTGCAAAACATACAGCATGTAACAGTTGATGGCACAAACCAACAACTACCTAATGAAATATTTAATGCAGTAGAAAACGCAATTGACGGAGTACTGGAATCTATTGGTCAGCTTGCTAAAAGTATATCAGCAGTTTCTCTAGATTCTATGGCGGGTACTTTTATAGGGTTAGACAAAAAAGGCAATCCTATTACGCCTATATATACCTATGCTGATACACGCAGCAAAAATTACGCACTGTTACTTAAGAACGTGCTTGATCATAAAGCAGCACACCAAAGAACAGGCACTATCATGCATTCTGCTTACCTGCCCGCTAGAATACTATGGTTAAAACATACGCAACCCGAGCTCGCGAAAAGCGTCAGTAAATGGGTAGATGTAGCAACTATGTTATATAACAGATGGTTTAATATATCTAATACACCTTGTAGTTACGCAATGTCAGCTTGGAGTGGCATGCTCAACAGGCATAAACTAGAGTGGGATGAGGCGCTACTCCAAGTTCTAGATATCTCTCCGAACGACATGCCGAGTTTACAAGAATACTCACAGCCGATATACGGCTTAAGTCCTCAGTTTGCATCTCGGTGGCCAAGCCTTACGAAAAAACCGTTTTTCTTAGGTGTAGGCGATGGATTCGCAGCCAATGTTGCCGCAGGTTGTACATCGCCAAAAACGCTAGCCCTAACAGTCGGCACTACAGGTGCTATGCGTATGTTGATAATTAATGAAGAAAATCCAGACCCTATGGTGCCTGAAGGACTATGGGTTTATAAAATAGATAGAAACATCTCTCTACTAGGGGGTGCATTTAGCGAAGGAGGCAATCTGCTATCTTGGGCACTAAACAACCTAAACCTACCCGCACTAAATGAAATAAATGACAATCTCTTGAAGGTAAAACCAGACCAACACGGTTTAACGGTTTTACCTTTCTTAGCAGGTGAACGATCTGTAGGATGGTCATCTATAGCGTCAGGTGTTATAACAGGCTTGTCGCTTGCAACTACACCGCTAGATATTCTACAAGCAATGTTAGAAGCAATAGCATATCGGTTTATAATGGTGTTAGAACGCATGCCAAAATTTAAACACACGGCAGACACTCGGATTATTGCCTGTGGAGGTGCAATATGCAATTCACCTTGGTGGATGCAAACAATGGCAAATGCACTCGGGATTACAGTAGAGACCTCCGAAGAATCCAAAGAAACCGTCAGAGGCACAGCTATACTAGCACTACACGAATTAGGGGTTTGGAAAACACTAAATGATGTAAAACCAAAAGTAACTCAAACTTTCTATCCCGATAGCAACATCACGCAAATGTACAGAGAATCTGCCAAAAGACAAAAATTGCTATATGAACAAGTTATTAGTGAATATTAACCTACAGAATTTTATAAAACTACATTTTACTGATAATCGTCGCTGTCTGCATCATCTTATTCACCGTACTCTTCATCATCTTCACCGTACTCTTCATCATCTTCACCGTACTCTTCATCATCTTCACCGTGTTCACTGCCTGTATCTTCGCCAACTTCGGGGTGTGCAGACCAACTATTAAACACTTCGTCTTTAGCAGTTAATGTAACTTCTATCACTTTACCAGCAACCATATCAACAGGAGCCGTTGGACCTAGTTCTGTGCCATTTGATAAGTGAACCTCAACTCTGACTTGTTTCAAAATATCGTCTGTGGTGTTTGTTACAGTACCTTTAAAGGATTTACTTGTCTTATCGTAAGACATTTTAAGACGAGCGCCGTATCTAACTTGATTGTAAGTCTGATCAATAGTAAGTTGTGTACCGTACTCTTCATCATCTTCTCCGCCATTGCCACTTTCACTGTCTGATCTACTCTCACTATGTTCGGATCTTTCAGTTGCCGTGTTACTCTGTGTATCACTGGCGTGATTACAGCTGAGAACAGCGATAAATGTCAGTACAAGAGTAATTAAAATAAAAATTCTTTGGATATAATGCATAAATTTCCTCTCCTTAGCTGTGATACTACTTGATTATATTTTAACATTAATTAACACTCTTAGGGATATTCAGATAACAACCCTGTTTCAGAAATAAGCCTTTCTTTAGCAAGTTGACAATAGGTAATATCAATATCAACGCCGATAGAATATCTACCACTGCTCTGCGCTACAACTAAAGTAGTGCCACTACCAACAAACGGGTCAAACACAAGATCATCAACATAACTAAATAATTTAATTGCACGATAAGGAAGTTCCTTAGGGAAAGGTGTGGGATGTCCTATCTTTTTCTTGCTCTCGCCATTAAATGTCCATAATCCATTTGTCCATTCCATAAATTCTTTTTTACTAATATCTGACTGTTTGCTACCTGTTGTTTTCTTCCAAGTATCTTTGTATAGCACAACGATTAACTCAACTGGGGCTATAACGTATGGTGCGGAAGCAGAAAGCCAACTGCCCCATGCTGTTCTACGAGATATGTTGCCTTCATTCCAAATAATAGTAGCATGGTATTTCCATCCTACATCTTGGGCTATTTTTGTTAAGTCTGCTCCTACGCTTTTGTTACCGCCTTTGTTTTTATCTAAAGGTATGTTTAGTAACATTCTCGCTTGTGGTTTGCTCCATTTGAAACAATTGCCTAACCATATTGTAGAAAAAATCAGATAGTCGCTATAGGATAAGGAATCGTTATTAGATGAGTAATCAATGCCTACGTTATAAGGTGGCGAAGTAACTATGAGGTCTATAAACCGCTTTTTAAATAGTTCTGTATTCTGTACGTCCCCGCAAACAATGGACGTTTTTTCGGTTTCATAGTAAATTGCATTTGCCGTTCCGTTTAGAAACTGGGCAACCTGACGATTCACTAATACTCCCAGTTATTATCCAGTACTTAATTTTGCCGATGCCATCTCGGTACCGAGTACACGTGCTTTTATCTTTGCAAAAGCTACACTGCGATCCGCAGTTGTGTCATCACTAAACGGTGAAAAACCGCAATCGTCAGTTGTACCGAGTTGCTGTATAGGAATATACTGTGCAGCATTTAAAATACGGTTATAGACATCGTGCACTGATTCCACTTCCTCATTGATTGCATTAATAACTCCAACGTAGATCATCTGGTCTGGTTTTAAATTCTCGGCTATTGTAAGAAGTACTTCAGAGGGACTTTCTTCACTTGCCATTTGAAAATAAAAATTACCCACGTTTAGTGTCATCAGTATTGGGATTAGCTCCCGGTAAGGAACGTCAGCACTGTGAGTAGAGTTGTGATCGCCTCCTGGGCACGTATGTACACCGATGTGTTTACGTTCTTCTGATGTAAAATGTGCCAATACTCTATTATTGAGATCAACAAAGTGCTTTAACAAACTTTTAGATGGATTAAGCTTGACAGCTAATCTCCCTTCTGTAAAGTCAATTTGCACATTATGTGCGCCGTTTGCAAAGCAGCTACGGATATCAGCGACCCCGTGTTTTACCAAATCGTCTAGGAACTGCTCTTTTGAGTATCCATGAATTTCATCAGCGGGGTACAGTAGCGATATAGCTGATACAGCAATGACAGCTTGCTTAATAGGTTTAGAAGTATACTTCTTAGCAATAGGTAAATATGCACCTGCGTAACTACTATATTGGAAAGGTGCATGCTTGAGACGGGGTAACTGGCGAGTATGCCCATCTTTAAATGGAATAATTACACCATCGGGAGCTAGATTTTCTAAGTTTGCTAAGGGATATGTAACAAAACTTGCCTTGGTTTGTTCACCATCTGTGATTACAGGTGAACCTGTGGCTTCAAATTCTTGGATAGTTTCTCGCACGGCTTTATCTACTATTGTGTCAATTGTCTGGCGTGAAATTTTGCCTTCTGCAAAATCACGCATTGCTTCTTGTAGCTCTCTAGTACGGGGAACACTACCTATAGGTTCAGTGGGAATATTCATAGAACAATATATCCTTTCAGTTACTGAAGTGTTTTACTATCATAGAATTATCTATATATATTTGACCAAACTGCGAACTCATTACCACTTGGTTCAGTGAAATGGAAACGTCTCCCACCCGGAAAAGAAAATATGGGTTGAGTTATCTTGCCACCAGCTTTTTCTATCTTTATCTGCGTAGATTCCAGATCTGCACTATAAAAAACAACTAAGGCAGATCCTTTACTTGTAACAGACTCTAAGTCAGATCTAAAAAACCCACCATCTATGCCCTGATTGTAAAAAGCAGCATACTCAGACCCGAACTCTTTAAATCTCCAGCCAAATACATCGGCAAAAAACCTCTTTGTGGCTCTCATATTCCTTGCGGGAAACTCTACGTAATTTATCTTCTCATGCTGATTCATTATATATAATTCTACTATAGTTGATTTAGATTTGTAACACTAATACTTGCTTTTGTCAGATATTGAATCTTAACACCGATTAACTGAATATTTTTAATATCCGTGATTGGTATATCAGTTATAAGCTTTTTGTAAACAGTCAAAAAAATTAATATAATTCTGATCATAATGAATACTAGAATTCTAGGGATATTTTCTCTGATATTAATACCTGCACTCTTTTTGGGGTGCGTGGATACAAGTAGTCAGGAAAATGGTGATTTACTTATAGCAACGCCAGAAGTGGGCTCAGATACTCATACAAGTAGTGATGCATCCATACAGAATAAAGTAGGACATCCAAAATATTTATGGTCTACAACCTTCTCGGGTTCTGGAGAAGAATCGCATGGACATTACGTTTTGACTTGTAAAGATGGTGGCTATTTGCAGATCGGCGAAACTGGTTTTATACCCCATAGCGCTAGGATATTAGTGGTTAAAACTGATAAACAAGGGGCACTTTTGTGGAAAAAAGAGATCGGCGAAAGTGGGCACAACTTAGGCAATGGTGCTATTGAAACAAACGATGGATATCTGATATTTGGGAGCTTGAATCAAGATAGTGCCTTGATAAAACTAGATAAAACAGATGGCACTACAATTTTTAGCAAAATATACGATAATAAAGGAAGCGATTCTATAGAAAGCATTACTCTTACACCTGATGGAATTGTCGCAGTAGGTTATATTAATGCAGAAGATTCAAAAAGCACCTTTTACACCGAAGGACAAGGCTATATGATGTCTTTGGATATTAACGGAAATAAAATTTCAGAAAAAGATTTGAATCAGTACATTTCACATGCATACAGAGTGAAACTCTACAATAACCAACTTATTATCTCAGGACTTACTCAAGAAGCACTTGATTACGGGCTAATAAAGATGGATTTGCTTGGAAACGTAATTTGGAGTAAGGTTTTCGGAGGCAATAATCAAGATCATACATTTGGTATGGACGTTGGAGCTGATGGTAGTATTTTTCTAACTGGGCACACGTTATCAGGTACAGAAAATTGGGATACCTATACCGTGAAATTAGATAACGACGGTACACTATTATGGGAAGTCAAACAGGGAAATCCCAGAGGTTTCAACCCTAAATACATACACGATGAAGCTTGGGGAATAAAGGCGACTCCCGACGGAGGTTGTATAGTAGTAGCAGGCACTGGTGACGAATACTCAATTTACTCAGAGTGCAATGGTGCAGACTGTTCAGATACTTGGCACGTTTATTTAATTAAGATTGATAGTAACGGTAATTTAGAATGGCAAACCACCTACAACGATGATTTAAGTAGCGATTGGGCGGGTGAAGACATAGATTTAACTAGCGATGGCAGTGCTATAGTCGCGGTAGATAACGGTAGTTTTGGCTTTTTAAAAATTGCACTTTACAGTCAGAACTAATTGTATCGCAACGTTTTTAAATATGTATTTAGTATATAAAAATCTACTTATAATATAGTAAAATTAACTATGTAAGGCACTTGCTTATACATTATCTGGATCATTGCAAAACCTATAGCTGACAAATACTATAAATGAAACCATCTTTTAATCTATTTACCATATTCGGCATAAAGGTTGGAGTCCACTTTACTTGGTTTATAATACTGTTTCTATTTATCTTTACGCTGAGCAATTTTTTTCTTCCCGGTTACGCTGAGACAAATAGCATACAATGGCAGACTTGGTTAGTTTGGTTGGGTGGAAGTACCGCTGCAATACTGGTATTTGTCTCATTGCTACTCCACGAGTTTGCACACTCATTAATGGCAAAGCGTTACGGTATAGGTGTAAAAGGAATAACTTTGTTTATATTGGGCGGTGTCAGTAACCTTGCACGCGATAGTAAAAACCCAAGTGAAGAGTTTTCTATTGCAGTTGTTGGCCCTCTAACGAGTGCGATTATCGGCGGTATTTGTTGGGCACTATACGCATTTGTGTTTGTAGAACCATCTTTAATGAGAGTAATTACGTTGATAATAATGCAAGTTAACTTTATTATCGCTATATTTAACTTACTGCCGGGTTTCCCGCTAGACGGCGGGCGAATATTTAAGGCTATTTTATGGGGTTACACAAACAACCAAGATAAAGCAACAAATATTGCAGCATTGGGTGGACAGATATTAGGCTTTGCACTGATTGTATTGGGCGTGACAATATTCTTTACTGCAGATAACACTCCCGTAAACGGATTATGGCTTTCAATAGTCGGGTTGTTTCTTTTATCTTCTGCAGGTAGCCA
The DNA here is from genome assembly GCA_964274945.1 of Dehalococcoidia bacterium. Classification (GTDB taxonomy): domain Bacteria; phylum Chloroflexota; class Dehalococcoidia; order Lucifugimonadales; family Lucifugimonadaceae; genus CAXXBX01. The sequence goes on from CAXXBX010000034.1 coordinate 795,582, forward strand.
AAAAAGCTACATAGGTATAAAAAACAAGTTAGGCGATACTTTAGTAGCCAGAATCATGAATAGAAACTTCAAAATGTTCCATGCAAATACGTCAGCAGGTGAAGTAATAGAACAACACTTTGTTAGAGAAGGCAATCGCGCAGCTATAGTAGCAAAAAATGAAGAAATACTAGGTATAGTTACAGTTAAAGACTTCGTTAACCAGCCACGCGACCGCAGAAACTCTCTATTACTCCAAGATATAATGACAGTTGATACTAAAACAGTTGAACCCGGCTCTCTACTTATAGATGCATTCAAAATAATGGTAGAAAACAATATCAACCAACTACCTGTATGTATTGGTAATAGAATTGTGGGTATCATAGAAAAACAGCATATCATTCAGTACATACGTACTATTGATCAGGTAGGAATACGTTAAGTACTTTATTTATAGAAGGATTGTAGTAAAATGTCAGAGCAAAAAATAACATATGTACCACCTGTGTTTAAGGCACTCCAAGAAGAAGTATCTGCAGGTAGAGACACTGTACTCTCAACAGTAGTAAATACTTGGGGCTCTACCCCACAAAAGCCCGGTGCCAGGTTGCTAGTCCGTAAAGACGGTACAGGAATCGGCACACTAGGCGGCGGTTGCGTAGAAGGCGATATATGGTTTACATCTCTAGAAATACTAAAAAGAGGCGGGCAATCACAATGGCAAGATTACACTCTAAACGAAGACCTAGCCGCACAAGATGGACTCGTGTGCGGAGGAACTATGCGATTTCTAATCCAACCCATAGAAAACAACTCATATTTTACTAAATTCACTGATGAAGTTATCAAAGCAGCCAAAGGTGGCAAACCAGTTGCTATTGCAACTATTGTAAAGGCAAACAATAACATCGATACCGTTGGAAAAAGTATGCTCATAAGAGAAAATAGCGAAACTGTAGGCACACTCTTTGATAGTGAAAGAGACCAAGTAATTATCAAAAAAGCACTCAATCTAATGGCAATGGGCAAACAAGAGTATATAGTAGATAGAGGCACTAAGTCAGAAGTATATATAGAAGCTTGGACAACACCACCTACACTGATACTTACAGGTGGCGGTCATGTAAGCAAGGCAATTAGCTTGATTGCGAACTCTGTCGGTATGCGTGTATTTGTATTTGACGATCGCAAGGAATTTTCTAACCCGCAGAGATTCCCAAACGCACAAGGTACATTTACAGGTAGCTACACTGAACCTTTTTCTAACATGCATATAAATGCAAACTCTTTTATTGTTATAGCTACACGCGGGCACAAATACGATGCCGACGCCACAAATGCTGCACTAGACACCAACGCCTCTTATGTCGGTTTATTGGGTAGTAGAAGAAAGTCGGTACTAGTCTTTGAAGAATTACTAAAACGAGGACGCCCATTTGAAGATGTCTCAAGAGTACGCTCACCTATTGGGTTAGACATAGGCGCAAGAACTCCAGAAGAAATAGCCATAAGCGTAATTGCCGAGATACTAAAACACCGCTTCAACGGCACTGGTATGCCAATGATGTCCAATAACAGAATGCTACTAAAGGCTAAAGAAAGAGCCGATCGATCCGAAAAAATGCTTACAACAAAACATATTGTCTAAAGACAAAGTAGGAGCCGTAATATTAGCAGCTGGTGAATCTACTAGGGTCGGTATACCTAAACAGCTGCTTGATTGGTTTGGCTCGCCACTTATTAAAGCTCAAATCAATACATTGGTTAACGTAGGTGTGGATGAATTGCTTGTTGTTACTGGTGCCTACGCAGACAGCGTAGAACAAGCAATTAGCGTGCCATTTGTACGTAATACACAGTTTAACAAAGGCAAATCAACGTCAGTGTCTATCGGTGTAACTGCACTAGCAAAAGACACTGATACAATTATGATACTTGCAGTAGATCAACCCCGCCCTGAGTGCATTATTAGACATCTTTTAAAGTCGCACGGAGAAACAGATAAACTGATAACATTACCTAAGAATAAAGTAGGTTTTGGGCATCCGATACTGTTTAATAAATCTCTACGTATAGAACTGACTAATGTACAGGAAAAAACTAACGGTATACGTGATATTTTTTTTCGCTACCGAGATTGTATAAATGCAGTGGAAATAAATACACCTATAATAAGATTAGATATAAATACGCTATCATCTTACTACAATGCGATTAGGCAATATCCAAAATTGCACAATGAGTGGCACGAACAGCAATAAATTAGAACTAACACCTATACAACATGCACAGATATTCATGCAGTCTGAGGGCATAGATTGCTGGCTTTTATGCATCTCGCCCAACCATAACTACATTATTGAAGAACTGTTGTATACCGAATTACCGAAATTAAAACAGAAAGTCTGGATAGTTGTAACTCCTCAATCAGCTCCTACAGTTGTTGCTCATAGTGCAGACTCGCCAAATTTCAACAAACTACCCCTAACGGTTTATAGTTACAGCAGGTATGAAAACGTCAAACAGATAATTAGCAGTATCGTACAATCCTGCTTTAGCACTAAATCACCGAAAATTGCCTTAGATTCCGCATATAATCGTGATACTGCATTAGAATTTATAGGTTCATATGCCACAGTTATACCTAGCGAAAGTATTCTAAATTATTCACTATCTAAACTGACAACTGCACAAATAGACTCACATAAATTCACAGCTAAAAAACTCACAAATATAGTTAACGAGACTTTAGATTTCACAGGACAAAATATTAACTGGCGTCTTACCGAACATGACTTATCCGAGTTTATAAAAGGACAATTAAACAATATGAATTTAGAAACTCAATATGCTCCGATTGTCGCTTTTAATCAAAACTCTACTAATCCACTGTACACACCGACTACTGATACCTCAGCAACTGTAAGGCGTAATGGATGGTTACTAATAGACCTGTGTGCAAAAGAGAAGAACGCAAATCTTAACACTAAATATCCTATATACGCTAAGACAACTTGGGTAGCTATGCTAGGTAAAACCATACACAACAACCATATAAAGCAAGTGTTTAATGTAGTTAAAGATGCTAGAGATACATCTTTTGAGCTTATTAATAACGCTTTTAAACAGCAAGAAACTATAACAGGATGGGATGTATATCTATGGATGTACCGAGTTATACACGATGCTGGTTATAGTATCTACGAGTCTGGTAGTCCAATAGGTTACCAATTAGGTAATACCGCCAATTTCTGTAGGTTAAAGGCTTACTATAAACAAACATTGCAGTCAGGTTTACTTATAACAATTTCCCCATACATTGACCTAAACGGTATAAGAATTAAGCTAGAGAGTAGCTTGCATTTATCTGATAGGCACGCAGAGCTCACTACACTACCTCAGGAGAATCTTGTATCTATTGAAACTTAACCGTAATATAAGCACTTAGTTTGCGGTAATATCTCCACTAGATATACTGAAAAGGCTTGCTTGTGAGATAATTTCAGGACTAAAAACGCTCAAGTCTGTTGTAGTTATAATTACCTGTTTATAGCTTGATATAGTCTCTAGTATAAAGTTGCGGTATCGCTGGTCTAATTCCGAAAAAACATCGTCCAGTAAAATTATAGGTGTTTCGCCCGTAATGCTTTGAGTATATCCTGCTTCTGCAAGTTTAAGAGATAGTGCTAATATACGCAACTCGCCTCTTGAAGCGTAACGACGCGCCTGTTTTTGATTATAATTTATAAGAAAGTCATCTCTATGTGGTCCAATCAATGTAGTGCCTTGTGCTATTTCACGTTTTTCAAGCAAATTTAAGTGCTTTAATATAGTATTTTGAATATCTGCAGGTATACCACTACGTGCATTCTCCCGAGTTTGCTGGAAATTGTCAAAAATACAAGGTAAGTACACGAGAGAGAGACCACTCAAAGCGGGAAATAAGCAATCCAATTTACTTACCTCTTTTGCAAGAGTTTCTATAGCAATGCTACGTTCATTTACAATAATTGCGGCTTCATATGCGAGGCGTTCGTTCCAGAATTCCAACAGCCCTATGTCGTAGTATCTTTCTCGTATACCTTTTAGAAGATTGTTGCGTTGTAACAAGGCGAGTCGGTAGCGTTGTAAAGTTTTAAGGTAGTTTGTATTGGTCTTTGAGATGAGTATGTCTAAGAATTTGCGACGTGCTACTGGCTGTCCTGTAATCACTAAAATATCATTTACATCAAAGCAAGCAGCCTTAACCTGCCCTACAAAGTCTTCTTGTCTAGACTGAACTACTCCGTCTACTTTGAGAGATTTTACTATGTGCTGTTTTTCGTTGTAGCTACTTTGTGAGTTGTTAAAAGTTATCTGTACTTCGGATTTACCACTATTACTGATAGCAATACCGCGGATGTGAGCCTGCACGTCACTATGTTGTAGATCCCAGTGTATCAATTCACTTATGCTGTTGGTGCGTAAACTCTTAGCAATAGATAGCATATAAATTGCTTCAATTAGGTTGCTTTTACCTTGCCCGTTGCCTCCGTAAAACACACTTAAGCCCTGTTTCAGCACAAGATTTAAATAACGATAGCTTCTAAACATAGAAACTGATAAGTTAATCAGGTAAATTTTGTTCTCTCTCTAAAACTTATTTGAAGTGTTAACTTAAAATATAAGTTTTTACTAAACCTTTTTTAATTTTATATACTAAATGTATAATGTATTTATATTATAGATAGGAGATAGAAATGAAAAGTAGAGCAGCAATTTTTGCAGAGTACGATCAGCCTATAGTAATTGATGAAATTCAAATTCCAGATCCAAAAGAGGATCAGGTAGTTTTAAAGCTGTTTTCTAGTGGTATTTGCCATTCTCAGCTTCACCAGATGCACAATCCCGAACATAAAACGCCTTCACTGCTAGGACACGAGGGGACGGGTGTGGTAACCTCTGTCGGTAAAGGCGTAACGCACTTAAAAGAAGGTGATTTAGCTATAGTATCTTGGGTACCTAGAATGCCGATAAAAGGTAGATGGGCTGCTCCGCCCGGTGGCGCTACTTGGAATGAAGCACCTCTATATGGCCCTACTTATACTTGGGGTGAAGATGTCATCGTTTGGTCTGGTTATGTGGTAAAAATACCCGACAATAGCCCGAAAGATACATCTTGCATTGTTGGATGTGCTGTCCTCACTGGTGCTGGTGCGGTTTTACACACGGCAAAGGTACGTCCTGAAAATTCAGTTGCTGTTTATGGCATAGGTGGCGTTGGGATATCAGCAATCATCATGGCATCAGTGCTAAACGCCTACCCGCTCATAGCAGTTGACATTAACGATGAAAAATTAGAGTTTGCTAAGCAATTTGGTGCTACGCATACTATCAACGCCTCAAAAGAAGCCCCCATAGAGTCAATAACAGAAATAACACAAGGCGGAGCAGACTTCGCTTTTGATGCTATAGGTTTACGAATAACCAATGAACAGATACTCCCTTCCGTTCGTGGAGGTGGACCTGGAGCAAATAATATTGGCGGTATGGCAGTACTTATCGGTATGCCTGCAAAAGAGATGAGTGTAGACCCCGGACACTTTATGTACCATCAACGTCAGTACCGAGGTAGTCTAGGCGCTACATTACCAGAAAAAGACTTTCAAATGTACTTACGCCTTTACGAAAATGGCAAATTTCCACTAGACAAAATAGTTACACGTAGATACCAATTAGACGATATTAACACAGCCTGCACAGACCTTAAGAACGGCGAGATATTCGGCCGCGCGATACTTGAACTTTAGAGCGTTTTGAATTATCAGTAGACTTGCCCGCATATGGTTTAGGTCTTTTACTAATATGTTTATTGCGTTGCTCAGCACTCTTAGATACGGGTATCCGTTTAGTATAGTGAATTTTTTTAGTGTGTGCACTTTTACTCTGAATATTTCTACGGGCTGCATGCATTTCCATCTGTTCAAGCCCCTGCTCTGTGATTGAATAGCGTCCATTTTCAGTAATGAGTATATCCTCATCCATAGCCATTTCAGCAAGCCGTGAACGCACAGTAGCGCGATCTGTGTTATGTCCCCATCTAACTATCAATATAAACACTAACTCATTTACAGTAAAATCTTTGCCTGTCTTACATAAAGCGTACAAAAGCCGCCTTCTTGTGTTATACATATCTTTAAAAGATAGAGTAGGCTTAAATTGTCTATTAGTTAGGGTAGCAAACTTTTTTACCCATACTTTTTCAAAAGGTGTTAAACGATTCCAAGCACGTACAGCTTTTATATGTCTTGTACTATTATTAGAGTCTAAAGAAACTATCATATGGAAATTATATTATGAATATTACGCAAAATGTTAATTCAAATTATATATTATGTGCTGATATAGGAGGCACACAGATGCGAGGTGCAATTATTAGTAGAAATGCCACTATAGTTGCCCGCGATACCATACCAACAGATCCCTTTGGTGGTATTGAAAGTGCTGGTAAGAGGCTCAGCGATCTACTTAGAAGCCTTGCTAAACAAACTGATATATTTTCTTTTAAAGGTTTCGGTTTGGCATCAGCAGGTCCTGTACAACCTTGGAATGGAATCTATATATACCCTCCTAGCTTACATACTTGGCATCAACAGTCTATACAGCCTTTGCTGGAAAAGTACATAGGAATAAAACCGATAATAGGTCATGATGCGACCCTCTCCGCTCTTGCAGAGAGTAAGTTTGGTTCACACAAAGGTTCACAAAATCTACTATACGTAACTATAAGTACTGGCATAGGTGGAGGCGCAGTTGTACACGGAACACTCCTGACAGGTGAGTACGGTTTAGCAGGCGAGATGGGACATATACTAGTTAGACCCGGTGGCAGGCGATGCAGCGTAGGTTGCGATGGGTGCTTTGAAGGTAACGCCTCTGGCACCGCTATTGCCGAATTCGCACGTGATGCAGTGCTAAAAAACAGCGACACACGCTTGATGACCTTAGCAGATGGTAATATAAATTCAATAACAAGCAAAATGGTTATAGATTCTGCAATTGCTCAGGATAAAGTTGCTAAAAAAGTAGTATCTCATGTAATTAATACCATTGGCGCAGGAATCAGCAGCTTAATAAATATCTTTGATCCAAAGGTTGTTTACTTAGGCGGTGGTGTAGTGAGAGGACTATCACCTATGTGGAACGAAGTTAAAAACGCTATTATAAGTTATTCACTTCCTAGATACCGTTATGCAAAGTCCGTACCTGTAGAAATAACCTCACTAGGAGATGATGCAGGTATTCTAGGGGCAATGGTGATAGTTCTTGAAAGTGGTAGCGTACAGTCATAGATAAAGTACATCGCTAACTATAGCCCTGTAATTCATAACTAACAAGTCAGTCGTCTATCTCCATAAAGAGAATCACTTAACTACTATTTGAGATAGTGTTCTTATCTTCTGCAGTTGATACAAATACATCCGACGAAGAATCTGCTGTGCCATGCGACTCGTCTTTATATAGATAACACGATACAGCCTTATTCTGTGAGGTTATATAAAGAGGCGGTTGTTTAACATGGCATTCCTCTTTTACATAAGGACACCGTGGAGCGAATTGGCAACCTTCTAGCGTATCTGCACTTCCTGTTTCATGTTGTACAACTGTACCAGCCCAGCGCTTTTTAGGGTTCGGTTGTGGAATAGATTCTACTAATAGTTGAGTATAAGGATGCTGTGGCTTACCTATAACTTGTTGCACCGCACCACTTTCCACCACTTTACCTTTGTACATTATTATTATGTTTTCACTGATCTGAAAGGCGGTAGTCAGGTCATGAGTGATATAAATTATAGCAATACCCAATTCCTTGTTAAAACGGTTTATACTTTCAAGTATTGTTGCTCTCAAAGATGCGTCTACCATAGATACAGGTTCATCTGCAATTATCGCCCTTGGTTCTAGCAGTAGCGAACGTGCTACCATAATGCGTTGTCTTTGACCACCACTTAGCTGATGTGGAAATCTACCTAGGGTATCCTTAGGACGCAAGCCTACCATTTCCAGAACTGTAATTATTTTCTCGTGCATCTCATCTTTGTTTGATACTATACCAAAATTATTGAGTGGTGTTTTTAGCACATGGTCAACTTTGTAAAAAGGGTTGTAAACTTCAAACGGATCTTGAAATATAGCTTGTACTTCTCTTCTGAACTCACGTTTTTCAGCTCTATTCATGCTACGTAGGTTTTTGCCTTGGTAGCGAACTTCGCCCGATGTTGGAGTGATTACACCTAAGAGTAAGTTTGCTACTGTAGTTTTACCACTCCCGCTTTCGCCAGCTATAGTTGTTATTCCATGCAAGGGATCAATAGAAATATTTACATTATCAGCGGCAACGGTGAAATTACTTTTTCTAAAAATACCCGAAGCATAAACCTTGCGGGCGTTGTGGAGCTGTAATATAGACGTTGTTGTACCGTTACCGTTATTCATTCCTGGACTCCTCGGTGATTTGACTGTATAAATGACAAGATACTACTCTTTTTAACTCACTATTTTCACTGACAGGTGAAGGTGTAGTTCTGCAGACCTCCATTACAGATGGACATCGTGGGTGGAAATAGCAACCGCTTGGCGGATTTATCAAATTAGGTGGTAAGCCGGGTATACCAAAAAATTTACGTTTTTCTTCCAAGTCTGGCAAGCTAGATATCAGTAATTTCGTGTAAGGATGTAAAGGATTAGCAAAAATATCCTCTACTTTGGCTAACTCTACTAGTTTGCCTGCGTACATAACACCTAGTGTATCTACAAATTGTGCCATAAGCCCCATGTCGTGCCCTACCAGTATCACCGCAGCCCCTATTTCAGTTTGAATTTTTTCTAAAGTTGCCATTATTTGGCGTTGGACAACTACGTCTAATGCACTTGTAGGTTCATCTGCTAATATAATCTTAGGTTTTAATGATGTTGATATTGCTAAGGCAACACGTTGTTTCATACCACCGCTAAGTTCATGAGGGTACATATTTGCAACACGTGCATCTAGTCCAACGCTGTTTAATAAGTCCGAAACCAAGCTATTTAACTCGCTTTTGGATGATGGTTTATTTATATGGTCAATTACGCCATCCTTTATCTGCTCGCCAATTCTTATTACGGGGTTAAGGGAGTTCATAGCACCTTGCGGTACCAATGATATTTCTGAGAGGTATATCCGCCTGATTTCATCCTCGCTAAGACTTAAAATATCTTTGCCGTCTAAGTAAATGCTACCGCCTACAATTTCTGCTGGAGAGCGCGTCATGCGCATAATAGCTGTTGCCATAGTTGTTTTACCCGAACCTGACTCACCTACAAGACCTAACCGCTCGCCTTTATCAAGTGTAAAACTGACACCGTCAACTGCTTTTACCTGCCCGCTATCAGTGTTGTAGTATACTTTTAAATCTTTTACTACAAGTGCTTTTGTTTCTGTTTCGTTGGAGTTACTGTTCATACTCTCCTTCTCAATCTAGGATTTGCTATTTCGTCTAAACCTGATGTAACCATAAAAAGACCTACAAAGATCATAACCATTATTATTATAGGAGGTACAAACCACCACCATAATCCGAGTAGTATAGATGAATACCAGATATTAGAATATATGGTCAAGCCTAAGCTGGGGGTTGCAGTGCTCAGGTCTTGCCCTAATCCCAATGCCTCTAGTCCAATAGACGCTAGCATTGCCGCTGCCAGTGCGTTAACAAAGCTAGCAAATATATAGGGTGCGAGGTTGGGCATCATTTCTCTGAATATTATTTCCAAGCTGCTACTGCCGGACAATCTCGCTATACTCACAAACGCCTGTTGCCTCATAACGAGTACTTGCGAACGTATAGTGCGCGTAGGCCACAACCATGCAAGGGAAGCAATTATAAGCGCTATTTGATCAAACGTCAGGCTACCTTGTGGAACAGAGACCACTATAAGAATTAGTACCAAGAGTGAAGGAATCGTTACTAAAACGTCTACAACTGTTCTAATTGTGGTGTCGGTTAATCCTGTAAAATAACCTGAAACAAGCCCAAATATAAGCCCCACACTAACTCCTATAATGCTGGCTATTAAACCTATACGTAATGTAATAGGTATCCCTACAATCATAAGTGCTAGAACATCTCTGCCTTGTTGATCAGTACCTAGCGGGTTGGCGAAAGACGGCGAAAGCCCTAGCCCATATGACCCTAATGCAGCCTTAGAAGTATCATAAAATAAGTAACCAATAGCTACGAAAAATACAATAGATAAAAGAATAGCTAAACCTATAATTAGTATCGGGTTACGCCTTAGATACCTCAATAAAGGTACTATTCTATCCTGATATATTGAACTTAGGGTATTTTGACTATCTATAATAGATTTGCTGTCTTGCAATTTATAACCAACTCCTTACTATCTAGTTAGAATACTTTATACGTGGGTCAATAAGTGGGTATACCATATCTAGTACAAATGTAGAAAGTGCTACACCACCGATTACTATAAACATAACGCCCTGGAGCGTAGGGAAGTCACTCTGTGATATAGATTGAGTCAACAGACCGCCCAAGCCGGGGTAACTAAAGACTATTTCAACTAGTACTAGCCCCGACACTATAGTGCCCAAAGCGAGTGCAAGTGCTGTTGTTTGTGGTAGTAACGAGTTACGCATGGCGTATTGAAAGAATATACGGTTAGCGCTTAACCCTTTAGCTTGTGCAAACACCATATAGTCTTGCCCTTGTGTCGTGATCATCATACCGCGCATGCCCAAAGCCCAGAAACCCATACTTGCTAGAGCTATAGAGATACCCGGTAAGAAGGCATGATATAGCACATCTGCAACAAAAGCTATATCTGTCCAATCTTTAAATAGCCACTCTCCAGCAGAGTATCCGCCATACGGTGGAAAAGCGCTAACTAAATATGTCAGTAAGTATATCATCAGTAAGCCCAGTAGGTAGTAAGGTATCGGTGCAAAGCCTATAAACGGAGTAAGCATGTACTTAAGGTAACCTCCACCTTTATTCCACGCTATAAGCGCTCCTGTCATTGTCCCTAGACTAAACCCGACTAATGTTGCTAAACCTCCAAGAAAAAACGTCCACAGTATTCTATCTTGTATCAGAGATATTACTGGTGTCGGGAAATTGGTGATAGATATACCCAAGTCCAATCTTGCAAGATTACTTAAATAGTTCCAGTACTGAACTATAAGCGGTTGATCAAGACCTAACTCTTTTCGGTATGCCTCAACGTAAGCTTCAAGGTCAGGAGGGACGTAACCTCCACGAGTTGCTTCTTCCAGCAGCTTACGCAGTACGGGATCCTCTCCAGAGAGCCTAGGTAAAAAGAAGATAAGCGTACTTGCTACTACTATAACTAACAAAAATACCGCAAACCGCCGAACAATGTACCCTATTTCCATAAAAACAAGCCTTTAACTATAAACTACATAAATACACATATCTATAAACTGTACATTTTAATTTTAGTAAGTATATAAGAATTATCAAATTATTTCATGAATTTTAGTTGTTTTTTATTATTTTATTCTATAGAATAAGTGTTATACATTGATCAAAGTGTTGAGTTGATCAGTGGTAATAAAATGGTAGTAACAATTTAGTCAATATGAAATGGAATGTAAATAACCATGCGCACTAAAAAGTATATATTAACACTTTTACCGATTGTTTTAGCTTTGGCCGCAATAGTAGTTGTAGCCTGTAATCATACAAGCGGTAGTCAAAATATACCTCGTGAAAAGACCTTGCGGTTAATTTGGGGTGGATCTGGTGGCGTAGGCGCTGCAGGTCAATATAGCGATCATGAAATATGGAGTCCCTATAACTTAGGTACAAGCCATCAGAACGGTTCTATGCTGTTTTATGAACCCTTGGCTTACTATAGTGCCTTTGATGATGAACTTTATCCATGGCTAGCCGAGCGATGGGAATACAACGCTGATTCTACGCAACTCACGATTTATACAAGAGAAGGTATAAAGTGGAGTGATGGTGAAGATTTCTCAGCAGAAGATGTAGCATATACTCTGCAGTATCTTAACGATAACGGTGATAACCCTATGGTTCGTCGTGCTGCTACAGTAGCTTCGGATGTTGAGTCTGTAACAGTTGTTGATGAGAACACTGTGAGGGTTAATTTCGTAGGTCCGAGACCAAAGTTTATGTACTTTATGATGTACAAGTTTGATATAGGGCTTTACATAGTTCCAAAACACATATTTGAAGGTAAAAACTGGGCTGAATTCACTCACTTTGATATAGCAAACGGCTGGCCTGTAACTACAAGCCCATGGCGCCTTACTGCAACATCACCTGAACAGAAAGTAATAGATAGAGATGATGAATGGTGGGCTGTTGATGAAGGTTTAGTCTCTGCACTGCCAGAAGTAGAACGCATAATATACATTCCTAACCCAGGCGAGCAGCAGATGGCACAATCGTTAATTAGCAACAGCGCCGATATGACTCTTGACTTAAGACCTGCAACAATACAGGAAGTTATTAAACAAAACCCCAAGATAATAACACACTCAGGGCAATCAGAACCTTATGGTTATGTGGACTGGTGGCCAATATCGTTATTCTTCAATAACGAAAATTATCCGTTCAGCGACCCAGATGTACGTTGGGCTATCAGCTACTACATTGACAGAGATGAAGTAATTCAAACAGGTTATGGCGGATCTGGAACTGCATACGAGTTGCCTTTGCCTTCATATAAACCGCTTCAGGTATACAAAACTGAAATAGATGATCTGCTCAAGGAGTACAATACCTTAGAGTACTCCCCGACAAAAGGTGATGCACGTCTAACTAAAGCTGGATTTACGAAGGATGCAGACGGTACCTGGCGAGATAGCGATGGCGAATCCATTAAATGCGATATACTAGGGTTCGGTATATTCAACGATATAGGACCAGTAGTTGCAAAGCAACTAAATGACCAAGGTATAGAGGCTAGTTACACTAACCCACCTGACGCAGGTGATAGACAATCTGCAGGTGATATCAGCTGCGCTATGCGAGGACACGGTGGTAGTGTGCGAGATCCTTACTTCACGATGAGGCTTTATCAGTCATCATCTCAGTTGAGTCAGGATGCACATCAATCCAACTTCTACAAGTGGTCAAACAGTACTTGGGACCGCGTAACAGATGAGGTTGGCACAACGCCTATTGAGGACGTAGATACTATGCGAAAACTATGGCGCGAAGGTATGGAAGAATGGCTACCAGAACTCCCAGATGTACAGTTAGTTGAGTGGTACCACCGTATACCAATGAATACTGAATACTGGACGGGTTATCCTACAAACGTTAATCCGTACACAAACGGTGCTTTCTGGCACTTGACCTTCCCGCTCATCCTTAATGAGCTTAAGTCAACCACCAATTAAGTAAGATTTTAATATAGTCGTTCGGATACTATATTAATCTACAACTTAAAGAGGCAGGGTTTTTGTGAAAGCAAAGACCCTGCCTTTGTGTGTATAATATAATTTGGTATGGTAACAAACTTAAAAGAAATACGCGCAGTAGAAAAACAACGGTTCATAACAGAACAGAGATACCGCAATATATTCACTATAGTGATGGCAGTTTCTGGTGCTTTTCTTGGATTAACAGTACTATATATAACTGATATTTTACTCGAGGCACAGGAGCGAGGTTACTACAATTACACTCTGGCAAGACCTTCGCTAACCAACTTTTTCATCTTCTCCGCTAGTGGTATCGCGAGCGGTGTACTGCTTGCTATCATTCTTATAAGAACTATTGGGCAATTTAGGAATTTTTCGCTATCGCCTTGGCGTTGGATAATTATCGGTGCGGTTTTTGGCTCATTTATCTCGTTTTTAACCGGTTTATTACATCTACCTTTAGACTTGACTACTTTGTACATAAAAGGCGAGGGCAATAAAATACCCTTAGGATTTGGGTTAGCCATGCGGGAAGCATTACTTGATACACCACTATTTTTATATACGTATGGGCTTGTTGGAATATATATTGCTTGGTTTAGTGGTACTATATTTGGGTTTGGAGGTTGGTTATCTTATCTATGGCTCAAATACAAATCAGAAGGTAAAAGTAGCACATTTGCATACATATTACCAATAATAACGTCAGCTTTGATAATGGTTATAACCATTTTTACATCTTTGGAGTTTCTACGAGTTATACTATCTATACTGGGTGGTAACACCGATATCGCACCGTGATATTTCTAAAGAGAACTCTTTAGAAATATCAGAATTAATAACTGACGCTAAACTTCCTTATTGTAAATTACTGGCATTTTTCCTTGCCATTCAGACCATTTAGATTTGTTTGATATGAGGTCTGAGATAAAATGCGCGACGTTAATTCTACTAGTCTTTCCTGGATTGAATAGTGAGTGAATCGGAGACGGATGAGTAGTGTATGGACTTATATTTTCTTCATTGGTTAGGCTATCAGGACGTATTATTACCCATTCAATATTTGAATGATTTTGACCAATTGAAGTTCTCAGATAATTTGCTGCCTTTTCATTATCTGAATGTGGAGGAAGTAGATAGCGTAGTAAAAAAAATACACAACGTTCAGAAAAAGAAATCTTCTCTTTTAAGTCCTCGTTTTTACAACCTACAGTGTTCATCAAAATTATTTTTACAGATTCATTGATTCTTTTCTTTTCAATGACTTTGCATAACCTTGCGATAGAATCTGCTACAAGTCGTCTTGGATTTCCAAACATACCTTGAAAGCTAAGATTATGCCCTAAGGTTGATACAATCGCTTCGCATCCTTGCATATGCTTTTCTAAGTCTTCGGCACTTATATCTAAAACTGTTGATGTGATTATATCCATATTTTTGTTGTCTATAATTTCTTTAGTGAATTTTTTATCATTACGAACAAATGCTTTAACCTCATGACCATTCTCTAGTAGTTGATTTACTACCAGTTTTCCTGTAGCACCTGTTGCTCCAACAATTAGAATTTTTATAATACTCTCCTATAAACAATGGTTTTAAACTTAAGTATAAAAGATTTACTATAGCTTTAAGTAAATAATTGAACTTATTTATGAATGGTGGGCTCGGGAAGACTTGAACTTCCGACCTCTACTTTATCAGAGTAGCGCTCTAACCGACTGAGCTACGGGCCCCTATATACCTATACTGCAGTTGAATCTTGTACCTCAAGGTACGTCCATAGTTTTAACTTTTCGTATTGAGATGTATAAGAATCCTAATATAACTATTACTAACCCCACAGAAGCCCCCCATACATTTAAAGAGGGATCTTGTTCAGATGAGATATTACTCAAAATACCTACTGCGTAACCATTAATGCTTAGATAATCAAAGTTACTATTTTCACCCGATCCTGCAACCGTACCAACAAAATTTAGCCCAAATTCCCAAATCAGTATATACAGTATTCCAACCACAAATGGTCTAGAGAACTTCATGCCAACCCAGAGGAATATAAACGTATAAGCAATCATGGCTACAGTACCACCGATAATAAAACCAACTACCTCTGAAGCTACAATGTCTGCGCTATTAATAAATAAAGATAGCGTAATTACAGTAACAGATATGAAAAATAGTAGTATTCCTATAGTAAATGATGCACCCCACTTTGATAAAACTATAGTCCACCTCTTGACTGGTGTAAAGATTATATAGTAGAGTGTTTTGGACTCTATTTCATCAGAGAAAGCAGGTATAGCAACAAATAGAGCCAGAACAGGCACTAAAAAACTGATTATTAGTGGTGTTACATCCTGTAGTTGTACGGAATCAAATAACGCCAAAACGGCAGGTATTAAACACACAGCTAAAATAGGTAATATGCGTTTAACTGTCAGTAACTGTTTTATAGAAAATGTATATAAAAACATATTTTAACTTCTAAGATACCCAAATATACTCTGTAGTGAATCGTCTAACGGCACTACTTTAGTTAACCTTACACCCAGCTGCTTTGTTATTTGAGGAAGCGTAGATTGTACTTGAGAGGGTTTTAGAGCACTCACTACTATATCTCCGTCATCAAATTTTATGGATTCTACAGAATCAAGTGTTAATATCTTTGATGCAACTTCACGTGGTGAACTGACTGATATACGAATTTCATACGGTCTTTCCGTCAATGATGCCCTAATGCCTTTAACACTGCCCGTAGCCGCAACTTTGCCGCTAATCAGCACTATTACGTTACTAGCCATCTGTTCAAGCTCATCCAATATATGTGAAGATATAAGGACTGTCTTGCCTAATTTTGCCATATTTTTTATTATATCCTGTAACTCCAGCCGTTGTTTAGGATCTGTGCCATTGAACGGTTCATCTAGCACCAATACGTCTGGATCGTGAACAAGTATCGCCGCAAGACGTATACGCTGCTTCATTCCACGGGAGTAGCCTCTTATATAACGATCTTTTGCGAAATTCATATCTACGTAGTTAATTGCGTTGTTGACCGCAGTTTCTACGTCTCCTATGCTACGCAATTTACATATAGTTGTAAGAAAATTCTTGCCTGTTAAGTTCATATAAGCGCCGTTTTCGTGTTCACTGAGGAGACCGATACGGTTATATAACCTAATGTCCTCGCGTATAGAACTCCCAAAGAGTGAAACAGTTCCTTGTGAAGGTGATATTAAGCCGCCCATTGTTCTTAAGAGTGTAGTTTTACCACTACCATTTGGTCCTAGTAAACCTGTAATGCCTGCCCCTATTGTAAAAGATACGTCGTTGAGTGCAACTAAGCTACCAAACCATTTAGATACGTTTTTAAATACAACGGTACTGTCGGAAATGGTTTTATTATCATGTTCTATATTTATTGCATTCATACTTGCATTCTCCTATATCGCCAAAAGGCTAATCCGCCAAGTAGTGGTATCAGCAAAAAGTAAATTATGACCTGTAACAATGCAAAATCTTGATTTTCTAATCTAAGCACTATATCTGCAATATCTACAGGGTAACGAAGAGGATGCAAAAAAACGTACCATGTTTCCTCAGTGGATCCAATTATAGAGTTGATAGTCGTAATCGCAGTTTTAACCGCATATCCAATGTAGTAAATAACCAAAATTACTAAAGCTGAATATGTACGTCCGTTTATTATGCTACCTACCAACAGAGCTACAGTTGAGTAAAAGATGGCTATTGCCGCCGATGCAATTAACAAGCGAGGTATAGCTTGCCAGCTATTCCCAAACCAAGATGCCGTGCTATCGCTTTGTAGCCAGAAAGCCGTAAAAGCAATAATTTGAGGTACGAACGCAAATACAAAACAGAGTGTAGCAATACCAGATAAGCGAGCCAGAATATATGAATTCCTATCAACAGGTCTAACAAAGTAAAGAACCAAAATTCTCTGCCGCCGATCTACACAAAACATCTCCGCACATACAGCAGATACGAATATTAAAATACTGAATCCTATCCAGCCGTATAAATCACGTCCGTTACTGTAGTTATACTCTTGTGTGATAATAAAACTGCCTAGACTCTGTTGTACAGAATTGAATAGCAGATTGAAAAATATCCAAGTGATTGAACCTACAATAATTAAGGCTATACAAAACCAAGGGATTATTTTTTCTTTCCCTACCCTACCTATACCTAAAGATTGAAGAATGGTATCTTTGTACAATGCGTAAAAAGCTTGCATTCTACCGCTATGTGTTCCTTTATAACCTTCATATCCAAGGTTATAAACTCTAGCGTTACTGTTTTGCTCTTGTACAGCAGTAGGTTGTATATTCACTTTAGTATATTACCATTGATTATTGCTTATTCCTTAAATATCTCTTGTAGGCTGTGTTTTACTGGTGCCATACGTACAATAGATGCAGATGATTCTACAAGAGAATCTCTAATAGCGTCATATCCACTGTCACCTAACACATTTGGAACAATCAAACTAAAGGCATCTAGCATTTTTGGTTTTAGATTACGTCTTTCTAGTGCTTGGATAAGTTCGTCTACCCTGTCCAACAAACGCAGTTCTATATTCTCAGATTCTTCGGTTAATGTAGTAACATAATCTTTAAGAGATACACGACCTTCACTGATAAGTACAACTTTATCGCAAATTTTTTCAATATCAATTAGTAAATGTGAGGTTATTAAAATATTAATACCGAACTGATTGTAGGTGTCTGTTAGTAAGTTGAGCATTTTTAAACGTCCATCTGGATCAAGCCCTGCTGTCGGTTCGTCTAAAATAATTAACTTAGGATCATGTACTAGTGCTTGTGCTAGTTTGACGCGTTGACGCATACCCAGCGAGTAATCCTTTATAGGTCGGTAGCGTTCTTCTTCTAGCCCTACGTGTCTTAAGGTATCTGCTGCGCGCGACTTGGCAATTTTCCACGGTAAGCCCCCGACATACCCCATATGCGTGATAAACTCTGCTGGAGAAGTGCTCAGAGGTAAACAGTCATGTTCGGGCATATAGCCTACATTATATGATAACGTAGAATTTGTTATATCCTTGCCAAGCAAGAATACTTTACCAGATGTAGGTTCAGTTAGTCCAAGAAAAACACGGATTAAGGTACTCTTACCTGCACCATTTGCACCCAAGAGACCAGTTATCCCTTCAGATACGCCAATGCTGACTTTATCTAATGCTATTACATCGCCGTAAGTTTTTGTAAGTTCAACGGCTTCTAGTAGATTGTCCAATATAAAATCCTTTATACAAAAATACCCATCCAACGCTACTCAATATATACTTATTGTAACAATTTAAAGTATCTACAACGGGTATCTTTAAACAGTATTATGTAATTTATAGTTTGCTTTTTTAATATTCCACTTGTAGCCATCAAATGCATATAATTCGTATTCTACTACTTTAACTGACTGAATTACTTCTGCGGCTGTAAATAGTGAACCGCATCCCACAACCATATTATTTTTTTGAAGGCTTTCTTTAGCGGTATCCAAAGCTTCTTTCACATTATCTACGGAAGCTTTAACAGGAATACCCACATCTAACAGCTCTTGGGTTAGTTGCATAAAATTGACTGAACGTGGGTGACGAGACTGTGTAACTATAAAATACTTTGCAATTGGTAACAATATCCGTGCCGTGGTTATATAGTCGTGCCCTAGTGTTGCTCCAAATACAAAGATACATTTATTATATTGCTTGAAATGAATCTGAATGGTTTTGACTAACTCGTTTGCAGAGACTGGTTCATGGCAACCGTCAGCTATAATCAAAGGTTGTAGAGATACAACTTCTATACGTCCTGCAAAATCCATAGTTTGAAGCCCATATAATATATTCTTTACAGTAGGTCTATATAGAGGCATATTTTCAACTGTGGCAATCGCCGTTTTCACATTAGATATTTGATGCTGTCCTATTAAAGGCGAATTGAATTCATACAAACCCTTAGGTGTGCAAATACATAGCCTTTGCCCTCCTTTAAACAATGTAGATTGTGATTTCAGTTGAGCATTTTTACTAACATCAATTACTCTACACTCAAGTTTACTGGCAGTATTGATTATAACTTCTTTTGCAGATTGAGGTTGCGTATCACTTACCACTACTATAGTTTTGGGTTTTATTATTCCCGCTTTTTCATAAGCAATTTCTTCAACCGTATTTCCAAGAATATTTGTGTGGTCTAAACAGATTCGTGTGATTACGGACATGCTAGAAGAGACAATATTTGTAGAATCTAATCTACCACCAAGCCCTGTTTCTAATATAGTTAGTTGTAAATTCTTCTGTTTAAAATATAACAGAGCCATTGCAGTTAGCACGTCAAACACAGAAGGTACACGGAGCGGGACTGGCATTTCATGATTGCCTTGTGCTACACCTATAATTTCAGATACAACCGCAAAGACTTCTTCAAATACTCTACAAAAGTCTTCTTCAGGGATATTACTCCCATTTATGCGTATTCTTTCGGTATAGTTGTGAAGCGAAGGTGAAGAGTATAAACCAGTAGTAATACCTGCGGATTTCATAATAGACTCTAACATACTGCACACGCTACCTTTGCCTTTTGACCCTGCAACGTGAATAATCGTTTGTGAATCTTGAGGGTTACCTAAACGTTTTAAAAGTAGCCGTATAGCTTCTAAATTCACTTTTGAGATACGAGACTCACCGATATTATAATTTTCTAGGTTAAATAGTGTAAAAAGTCGTGATAGTGCGTTTGTGTATCTGTTATAAACTACCAAAACCTGCTGACAATTAAACTTAATGTTTGTTATAGATAATTTGTAACAGAATGGTAGTTATTGTGATAATTCCCAACTTGCGGGTTCGCGCGTATAGTAGTCAGTATTATCAGTATCTGAAGTAGGGATATCAAACTCAAACCCGTAAATATCACTAGGTGATTCAGCTTCTGTTATAGAGCCTAAGTCGTAGAATTCACGCATACTATTTATCTTTTCTTGTGCGGCTTTAGCAATTTCTATTTGTTGAGACTTGGCTAATTTTAGTAAAATAACCACGCTATTCTCACTGTTTATATTTGAAATAGATTCAATACACTGTAATTGAACTTTTAGGTTTTCATCGTCAAGGAGAGGCAAAAGCAGATGTATTTGCTGACTGTTGCATATTTGTCCTAGTGCGAACGCCACTGCACAACGCACCTCTGGAGATACATCATTGCTAAACGCAACTATGGCAGGTAGGAAGTTTTTAAAACCACCATTTGCAGCTGCCACAATACCAGAAGCAATATCCCCCGGGATATTAGTTACAAGCGATTTACTTATCAGTAGTCGGGCGCACTGGGTACTGTAAAGTGCAAACGTCTCTAGGGCTTTTCTTCTAATACACTCATCCGTGTCGGAAGATGCAGCGTACTTCAACGCACAGAAAAGAGCCTCGTCGGTGTATTTAGGTAATTGAGATACACCTGATAAAGTAACAGCAAACCAAATTGATTGCACAGCTTGGTATCTAACATCTCTATCGGGATCGTCTGTAATAATAGTAGCAATTTTACGAATTATCTGTATATCACGGTTTTCGGAAAACATCTTTAAAGCGGTTATGCGTGCGCATGGTTCGTTAGAATCTAACATTGCTCTGAATATATTATCAAACTCTAAACCCGTCCGTATATTATGTGATTTTAAAAGTACATTTGCTAGTTCACTGTGTGAAGAATTACAAGTTGCTAACATACTAACTGCTTGTCTGTAAGATAGGTAGGATAATTTAATTAAGAATTCTTGACTGTACTTTTGTGGGGAGCTGTTCATTATCCACCTAATACATTAACGGCGTTAGAGCGAATATAAGGCAAATAAACTGAATCTAATACCCACTCGCGTTCTTGAGATAAGCATTCTGTGTTTTTTAACGTTTCGTAAACGTTCCCAGATACCATTGTGTTTTTTAGTCTACCGATTATTTCACCGTTATCTGCGAGGTATCCTAGTGATAAGTTAGCGTTGTATTCACCTCCAAGCACGTTACTTTGTCCTGCCCCGAGGAGATCTTCAACAATCACTACTTTGCCGTGTTTTGTAATATTAGCAAGCGGTGTAGTGCCAGGGCTCATCTCTAACGCACTAGGTGATGGTGCAGGTAACCCTGTGAGACTACGTCTAGCCGATCCTGTAGATTGCATTCCTAGCTCTGTACTACTTCTAAGATCCAACAATGGCGATACAGCTACTCCTTTATCCAAGAGGGTTGTTATTCCGCATGGAACTCCTTCGTCATCAAATGAACGCGCTTGGGAGTTGAAGTCAATTAGGGGGTTATCCCTAATACTGATATTTTCCCCTACTACTTGTTTGCCCCAAGAATTTGTAAGAGGCGATGATTTTTCTACTATTTTCTGCCCATTAAATCCTTCTATCAGTGGTTCTATAAGTGCCGCTGATACACCTCTAGGAGTAAACACTACAGGAGTTCCGTTAGGTGGAGTTTTGGCTATTTTTTGTGAGTTAGTAAGAGCAGTGTTAACGGGTTTAGCCACATAGTCAGTAATCATATTTAAATCAAAAGGGGAACAAGAAGTGTGACAGGACCAAACGTGCAACATATCAGTATCGTTTATCATCTGCGTTGATAGAACAACAGAGTACTTACTGAATTTGTCAAACCTTGTAAGCCCTGATGAATTATTTATTTGAATATCGCCCAACGCCATTTGAATATACACGCTACACTGGGCTTTTGGATGCTTTGATAATACCTGCTCTACAGTATGTTGTGCTGCATCTACCATTTGTTTAGATGTAATGTTTTCTATGCTGTTATCAAAGGTTGTAACTTGACTAGTAGCCGCCAATTGTGGAAACCGAAAACCTACTTCAGGTCCGAACTTTGATAGTGTGTAAGCCCTAGGAACTGTTTCTTTAGCCTTGCTCATATTAGTTGTAGATGTTATACCCGTTCTACCTGATGCTATCACACGTAATGCAATCCCATTTATTTCTTTACTTTGTATTTCTCTAAGCTTATTTGATTCAAAGACAACCGATCGGCTGAATTGTTGTACAAAGTAGGTTTCAGCATCGTCGCAGGTTTGTGCAGCGTTGTTAAGAATTTCTTCAATTAAGGTATTGGGTACTTTGTTCATGTTGCTTAGGGTTAATCTTGTTATAGTCTCTTCCTTAAAAATTTTATAGCATAGAAAATAGAATATGTACAAATATTAAATGGATTAACTCATTTAATTCTATACTAGATCCTAATTTTCTTTAGGCATAACGGTTCTTTTTAGTTAATTGCCTGAAATGAGGCATTTTCGTATTCTAATATGTGGACTGCCATTAGATACGGGTAATGGGAACTGCCCTCCTTTACCACACCCACCGCCTTGGTTGATACTTTGATCATTACCAACTGCATCAATATTTTCTAAAGTTGTAAACAGGTTGCCAGTAAGCATAACGGGGCAAACCATATCGGTGATTTGTCCGTTTTGGATCAAGTATGCCTCACCGGAGGAAAATGTGAACATCTCATGTTGAGTCATCCCACCGTACCAATTGCGTACATAAACTCCATCTTTTACACCTTCTAAGAGGTCGTCAAGTGTCGCTTCTCCGGGTTCTATAACTGTATTAGTCATGCGTACAATTGGTGGAAAGTTGAAGTTTATAGCACGTGCATTACCTGTAGGATTTTCTTTCATAATAGCTGCAGTTTCGCGAGAATGCAGACGTCCTACTAGTACTCCTTCTTTGACCAAAGGTGTAAGTGATGAAGGTGTGCCTTCGTCATCGTATTTATACGAACCGCGTAATCCGGGCATGGAACCACCATCAGTAAAGTTCAAATGTTTACCGCCGAATTTCCGCCCCATATACATTACTTTCTGGAGGTCAGTGTTCTCAGCGATATTATCGGACTCTGATAAATGCCCAAATGCTTCGTGTACAAAAACACCTGCAAGTATAGGGTCTAGAATTACAGTTCTTTCTCCGCCTTTAAGTGTCTTCGCTGTTGTAAGTGCTGCAGCTCGCGCAGCGGTATCTCTTACCATGCCGTCAATGTTAGTTACTAAGCCGTAGTCGCCTAATGATCCTATAGAAAAACCTGACTGGTGTACTTCTCCATTGCTATTTGCTATAGCTTGAACCCTTAACACGACGTGTATAAATTCCTGTTCTATCATAGAGCCTTCTGAATTAGCAAAAACTACATTCCGATGGCTATTACCGTAAATTATGTCTACGCCGTCCACACCATGCTGAGAGAGTACTATATCTCGGTATCTATCTACAAGATCAATCTTGTCAGCAATGGGTACTGTATTGGGGTCATTCACTATTACAGGAGGTATAGATTCTCTATGTGGTTGTACTTGAGCGAGTTGTGTAGTCTCACGCTGAGCCGCCTTTGCTTGTTCAACTGCTTCCTTAACCTTTTGCTTTAAATTGGATAAATTGTTAAACGATGTAAAACCCCATCCGCCTTTGTAAGCAGCTCTAATACACCCGCCTAGGCTATCTAATTGGTTTATACTATCTTGAGAGCCTGAATGTTTCTCTATTCTCACCGACTCTGATCTCTCAATACGTACCTCACAGTAGTCTACACCGTGATTGCTAATACAACTCTGTATTATATCCTCTTGATTATCATTCATCTTTTCTACCCCTTATACTATATTTGTTGATGTATACGCATAACGAAATTATATTTTCATATAATCTATAAAAACACACAAAAAAGAGTGTTCTAATATCAGTAACATTAGTACTTAATGATAATTTAAATTACATTAGCAAATCATTATAAAAACAAGGTAGTTCACTGTGGTAAAAAAAAGAGTATATTTTTGTGCAAGAATTGCAAAAGAATTTGTAGATGGTTGGCTTTATAAGCACGCTTTATTAACTCGTGACGATACGATAGAGGCAGTTATACCCCAAAGCAATATTCCTACAGACATAGCACAAACACACTACACTTACAATTTAGGGGATGTTTCTATGTTGCCCGGCCTTATAGAAGCACACTGTCATATGCACTGCAGTGGAACTTACGATAACTTACATTTAGCAATGACAGAAAACTACTCACAATTACTTATACGTGCTGTGAATAACATGCGAAATTGCCTTTTTTCAGGTGTAACTACAGTTAGAGACTTAGGTTCACGTAACGATGTAGCTTTTACCATTAGAAATGCTATAAATAGCGGACTAATGTACGGTCCACGCTTGCTTCTAGCTGGTGCTCCGATAACAATAACAGGTGGGCATTGTTGGTTTTTTGCTACAGAGGCGGATACAGATGAACAGGTAATTACTGCAGTTAGGAAACAGATACGAATGGGTGCTGACATTATAAAAATTATGGGTACAGGTGGACTTTTTACACCAACTTCTAACCCACGCCAAGTTCAGTATAGCAGAGATACTCTCAGCAAAGCAGTTAATGAAGTGCAAAGAATGGGCTCACAAATTGCAGTTCATGTCCTATCTGCAGAGGGTATTAAAAACTGCGTTACTGCAGGGGTAGATCATATAATCCATGCAAGATGGTTAGATTTTGACGTATCAAAAGGGCTGAATTACGATGAAGATATAGCACGCGAAATCGCTGATAAAGGTATCTGGGTTGATCCCACGATTGCACACATAATGCTAACAGAGGAAATGGCAGCAAAAGGCGAAATACCCCCTCAAAAACCACATCGGTCATTAGGCTACAGTGTACCCAGTCCTGAAGATCATTTAGCACTCTTAAAGCGCATGGATGAAGGTTCAGTACGTTTTACAGCTGGATTAGATATGGGCATGCTAGGAGCTAAACATAGCGATTCAGCTTGCAATGCATGGGCACTTCATGAACAACTAGGTTGGGACACTTGGCGTGCAATACGATGTGCAACTCTAGATAACGCTAACGCTTTAAGAGTATCTGATAGTGTAGGCAGTCTGCGTCCGGGGCTTAAAGCTGATATCGCCATTTTCAATGGTGATCCCGCACATAACATACGCGAACTCAAATCCGCTTCATCAGTTATCAAAGATGGTATTCCAGTAAAAATTAACGGACTAGTACAAAACCTAATGTGATATCAGAATACTAGAATAACTGATAAATGGTACCCCTGGCAGGAATTGAACCTGCGACACATGGTTTAGGAAACCACCGCTCTATCCTCTGAGCTACAGGGGCAATATACAAAATTTCTACATAGAAATTCTGCAAACAGGCAGAGCAGTTTAAAAGTCAGCTTTATACTTATTTATTCAAAAAATAAACATAAGTTCACAATACAATTCCGATTAAAGTAATGGTGGAGATGAGGGGAATCGAACCCCTTACCTCTTCATTGCGAACGAAGCGCTCTCCCAAATGAGCTACATCCCCACAAAATAACAGTATAAGTGCAATACAACCTTTTACGAATCTAAATTCTGCTGTAAGAAAGTTTGCAAAGCTCAACTAAATTATGGAAATGCTTGGGCATCAATTCTTGTGTATCGTAAAGAAGGGCTTTTCTGTTTTCTAAAGCAAGGGCGTAAAAACCGCCTAAAGCACGTACCAAAGGGTCTAAGGATAGAGCGTTAAGAATCCGTTTGAGTCCTTCGCCAAGGTGAGGTTTTTCTCTTACAATATCCTGTATATTTCTTTCAAGTAAGGCTTTCTGCTGTTCTGAAAGGTCGGCAGCAGGTAGAACACTATAAACAACCGAAAAAAGCAGACGGCGCTCTGAATCGTTCAATAACACGCTTGTACGATTATTGACCATATTTTAATACTGATGTGTTTCTAAAAATAAAACGCCAACAGAGTAATAATAATTTATTTACCACCGATCTTGAACATCTTAGTACCGCACGTAGTACATGTGCCTCTATTAGCAGCACGCCCATTTTTCATTGTGATAGCTTCTGGGTTTTTCATCTCGCGCTTGGCTTTGCATTTCATACAATAAGCTTCCATCTGATTGCCTCCTAGTTATAGTACAGTGTCTTATCAAACACACTATTGTACTTGCATAAAACTGTAAAACTGTAATAATTATAGTAATATATTATTACAGTATATTCTACAAATTTTTACATAGAATTATACTCAATATTGCGTTTTACTTAATAATTCAAAAGGTTTTTGAAATATCAGATATACAATTACATAACTTAAACAGTATTAAAAGTAGTGCTATGAGCAGTTTATACCAAGCTACGGACACTGATAGTTTTGACAATTGGTATATTAAATACCTTGGCAGAAACGGGCAATTAACTGCATTTTTAAGGAGTATTCAAGCACTACCCACTGCTGATCGTGCTACAGTCGGTAGGCAAGCTAACGCTACAAAAAAATTGCTGAGTGAAGAGTTTATCACAGCAAAAAACAGATTAAAAACCTTAGAACACCCCCAAGCTATTGATGTTACATTGCCCGGTAGAAAACCACCTATCGGGAGGTACCACCCTATAACTTCTACTATCCGAAGTATCATGCAGATATTCAATAATATGGGATTTCAAACTCTAACTGGTCCAGAAATAGAAGAAGAGCGTTACAATTTTGATATGTTGAATATTCCAAAGTACCATCCAGCACGCGATCAGTGGAATACCATATGGTTAGAATTACCCACATATAACAATATGCTACTGAGAACGCACACATCTCCTATGCAAGTACGAATCTTGGAACAACAACAGCCACCATTAAGAGTAGTAGTGCCCGGCAAGTGTTACAGGCATGAGGCTACGGATTCTACACACGAATGGCAGTTCCACCAAATTGAGGGAATTGCAGTAAGTGATGACATAAGTTTTACTCATCTTAAAGGCACTTTGTTTGAATTTGCCAAGCGGTTTTTTGGAACAAGCAAGATACGGTTTCGCTGCGACTTCTTCCCTTTTGTTGAACCCGGTGTAGATATGTCCATAGAATGTTTTTCATGCTCAGGATCAGGCTGTAGACTGTGTGCAATGTCAGGATGGATAGAAGTACTAGGTGCAGGCATGGTGCATCCTAATGTGTTACAAGGTTTAGGCTATTCTAAAGAACTTACAGGTTTTGCATTCGGTATGGGTGTTGAACGTATCGCAATGCTTAAATACAATATTTCGGACATAAGAGAATTCTTTATTAATGACTTGCGTTTTCTGTGTCAATTCCACATGTAAAGGTGAATATACCAATAGTTTTATGAGAAAAGTAAATTGAAGATTCCCGTATCTTGGATAAAAGAGTATATTGACTTTAATACCCCGTTAGATGAATTAGCTCATAAATTAACTATGCAGGGTATTGAATCGGTCGTAATTGAAGATAGCAGATGGAGTAAAGTGTCAGTTGCAGTTGTAAAAGATATAATACCACATCCAAACGCTGACAAATTATATCTTGTGAAAGTAGCAATAGATTCTAACAATCAAGAGGTAGAAGTAGTTTGTGGCGCCAATAATATCTTTAAAAACCAAAAGGTTGCTTATGCTGCTATAGGTGCTGAACTAATTGACCCCAAATCTGATGATAATAGTAAAATGTACTTAAAGAAATCTAAAATACGGGGCATTGTCTCCGAGGGTATGTTGTGCTCCCCTAAAGAGTTAGGATTAGGCGAAGACCACGAAGGTATAGTAACTCTACCTGAAAATTTTCCAATAGGCAAACCGCTTATAGAATTACTAGCACAACACTATATAGACTTCTCTATCACACCTAACAGAACGGACTGTACCAGTATCATAGGTATTGCAAGAGAAATTACACATATAGCAGGTGCAACGCTAAAAATGCCTTCAGTTACCTACAAGACAGTCTCTAAACTCATAGGTAATACCGTCCGTGTGGAAATAAAAGATCCAGATTTATGCCATAGATACATAGCTGCTGTAATACTTGGAGTCAATATAGCGCCTTCCCCAAAATGGTTAGCAGATCGGTTAATTGCAGTAGGCGAACGCCCTATAAACAACATTGTAGATATTACTAACTATGTAATGTGGGAATACGGTCAGCCTCTACACGCTTTTGATTTAGACACAATATCACAAAACAAAATTATTGTTAGACGTTCGGTCAATGATGAGAAAATCACAACACTTAACGGCGTAGAGCATACACTTACTGGAGAAGAATTGATGATTGCTGATCCTCAAAAAAGTATCGGTGTTGCTGGTGTCATGGGATCTAAAAATAGCAGTATCACATCTAAAACTACTAATTTACTGATAGAGTCCGCTACATTTAACAGCGTGGCTGTTCGTAAAAGTGCAAGAAAACTTGCTATAGAAAGTGCAGCATCTAAAAGATTTGAACGTGGATTACATACCAAATTAGCTGAACAAGCAATTAAACGCGCTATACATATGATTCTTACAGTTGCAGGTGGAAATTGTGTGGAAAACCTAATAGATAACTATCCGGGTAGAGTTACAGAAATTGAGGCTATATCTTTACATAAATCTACTATAAAAAAACTACTAGGTATAAACATACCTCCCGAAAAAATTGAGGATATTCTGATATCTTTGGGCTTTAAATTACAAGAAACCGACTATGGATGGCGTGTTACATTGCCCTGGTGGCGCACAGATGTCAGTATACAAGAAGATCTATGTGAGGAAATAATTCGCATAATCGGTTACGATTCTATTCCAACAAAAATGTTAATAGGAACTGTACCGATACCCAATAAAGAGTATAGCCACATTTCAGCGGATATAGTAAAAGATATATTTGTCCAAGCAGGAATGCAAGAGATCATTACATACTCGGCTATAGCAAAAGAAAGTGAAGTCAAACTGAATCTAGATCCATCAAAACCTGCAGTAGTTGCTCTGAGAAACCCAGTATCTAACAACCACTCTATAATGCGCCGTACTTTGAGAAGTGGAATTATTGAAACGATAGCAAAAAACTCTAACCAACGTACTCCGATAGCGGTTTTTGAATGCGGGAATATCTTTTATGTTAACAATAATGGAGTGCCTACAGAGCGACTTGTTGTTGCAGGTGCTTTTGCAGGACAACAATCGCAACTGTATTGGGCTAACTCTACTAATAGAGATGCGGATTTTTTTGATGCCAAAGGGGCGGTAGAATTTTTTGCCCAAAGCATAGGTGCTAATGTAGAATTTGAGCCAGCAGAAGATTCAACGTTTATACCAGGGCGTACCGCTCTTATACGAGTAAACGGTAAAAATGTCGGTAGAGTAGGTGAGATAAAATACGATATATTAGATAAATTTAACACTAACGTGCGTTCGGCATCAATTTTTGAAATCTACCTTGATGCACTTACATCCAAACAAATTGTTGTTAAACCTATATCTAAAATGCCAGAAACCATCAGAGATATAGCAGTCGTTGTTGAAAAACGGATACCGACAGTAGAAATAACAAAAACTATCTTACAGAATAAACTTGTGTCTAACGCAACTATATTTGATATATACAAAGGTCCAAACATACCCTCAGATAAACATTCTATTGCCATACGCATAGTAATGCAAAAGCACGGCTATACGCTCAGCGCCAAAGAAGTGAATAGGTCGCTTAGCAGTATATCAAGAGAGATAAAAAGAAAATATCAAGCCGAAATTAGATAGTAAACACCGCTAATCTGACTATGAATAGACTAAATATAAAAACCCGTAATCCTGACATGCTGAGTGTAGAAGAAGCAAGGGAACATATTTTGTCCGAGTGCAGTGTGATGGAATCAAAGGCAACTCCACTATCAGAAGCGTTGGGGCTTGTACTAGATGAAAATATCGTTTCTACAATTGATCTGCCTGCATCTCGTTGCTCGCGCATGGATGGATATGCAGTGCGTTGTATAGACTTGATAAACGCTTCATCATCAAACAAGGTTATATTAACTGTTATGGGAGCGGTTTCAGCAGGCGATATAACAAATGCTCATATAAAAAGCGGTTACGCTGTTAGAGTAATGACAGGTGCACCAGTACCCGATGGCGCTGACGCTGTAGTACCCTTTGAACAAACTGACGAAATAGAGAATCCTAAAAAAGCATATGAAGCTTATGGTATAGGCTTCTTACATTCACCTAGTCCGCTTGAAAACGTCCAACCAATAGGTGAATCGGTGAAAAAGAACGATGTAGTTTTAAGAAAAGGGATAGTAATTACTCCTTCTCATATTTCTGCTGCAGCTGCTATTGGGAAGAGCGTGGTGAAGGCTATACGCAGACCTGTAGTCGGGGTTATATCCACAGGTAATGAACTGGTAGAACCGGGCATGGTACTACCACCGGGCAAAATATACGACTCTAACAGTTACGGTTTACACTCGTTTATAATAAAAAGTGGGGGTATACCCGAAATGTTCGGTATAGTACCAGACACCTTAGATGCAGTTAGACGTTCTTTGATGCGTGCTATAAATTCATGCGATTTAGTGATTACCTCTGGCGGAGTATCAAAAGGCGATTACGATTTCGTTAAAGCAGTACTAGAACAAGAAGGTAAAATAAATTTCTGGTCTATCAACATGAAACCCGGTAAACCTCTTGCATTTGGTTTAATCAGTCGCTCTGATAAAACACAAGTACCTCACATAGGGCTACCCGGTAACGTTGTGAGTACTCAGGTTACATTTTTACAATTCGCACACTACGCCATACAAAAAATGCTAGGAATGAAAATAAAACGTCGTCCGACTGTGAATGCCATTATGCAAACTCCGATTATAAACTACGATGGTAGACGAATTTATGAACGTGTAGTAGTATCTCAAACCGACGGTGAAATAGTAGCCAAAACTACAGGTAATCAGAGCTCTAGTGTTATCCTATCTATGGCTTTGGCTAATGGACTAGCGATATGCCCAGAACATGTAACGAAAATAGAAAAAGGTAGTCAAGTAGAGGTTGAACTGCTAGATGACTAAAACGTATAACACTTCTACTTATCTGAAAGGGTAGGCAATTATGAACGAAAACAACACACTGAAATACCACATAGATACCAGTGTCAGCGAAACGAAGACAGGATTTTCACTATCTTATATTATGTATACACGCCGCTGTCGGCGCAAGCAATGTGAATACTGTAATTCTATCTCTGGAGAAGTAGCTATAAGCCAATTACCTAGTCCGAAGGATATGATACATTTACTAAGAGAAAATTGCTTGAAAAATAGGAAACCTATAACTATCTACACTCCAATTATAGAATCAGTGTTTATACTGCTAATTATAAACAACAATAAACCAGTTAGTATAATTCAGATGATTGATCAACTATATGATCACTGGGGCACACAAATCTACTTGAAAAGTATCTCCGAGGCAATGTTACAAAAGATGATAGCCTCAAGTAACCTATACTACATAAAGTCTATATGAAAGTGGGATTTACCTCTCTGTGTATTATCTATTCTATACAAAGTATTCAGGTTTATTTATTATTTAAGTCTTCTTCATTTCTACAGAAGCCCACTTAAAGAACAGTGCGGATATGGCTAGCAAATATATAAAATTGCCGGGTAACCATAAAAGCAGCCCCGCTATTGTTTGATCCTCTTTTGTTGGTATATTGAATAGTGCTACCGTATTTTGATAGTGTGTATATAAAACCGTATCGGAAAAGGTTATTAAAAACGCTAGAGCGGAGCTGGCTGTCATTGCAAAGACTATGTATAACATTCGTGCAGGATAAGGTAACTTAGACCTAAAAGGTGCAGGTCCCACTATAGAAACCCAAAACAACATAGCTGTTGTAAACATTGTAAAGTGTTCAGTGAGGTGAATGTAAGTATTTCTCAGTGCAGCGTCATAAATACTGGGATAGTGCCATAACCACAAAGTTACAATAAATAAAGGTAATGCAATGGTTGGTTTTGTAATTATAGATAAGGTTTTTCTGGTTTTACTATGTGTATTTAATAAAAGACCAAGTCCTATACGTATACGACGAGGGAATGCCCATATGAGCACAGGCATAGGCGATGCAACAAGTATAAGCGGGGCGGCGATGCTTATCAGTAGAATATGTTGAACCATATGAGCCCAAAACATATTGTCTGCAAATGCTTCAAATGGTCCAAATAAAGATGTAGATAAACACAGAAATCCGATAGCAAAGAACGCCAACCTATAGCGGTATATATAAAATACTTTGTTACCTATACGCAAATATATCTTGTAAAGCCCTAATGAGTATATAACAACCAAAACACTGACAATAAACGCCCAGCCACTTAACAGATTCCATTCGGTGATAAAATCTTGTATCAATAAAGCCCTAAACTAGAAAATCTGTATAAGTGTTTTAATGTATAAAGGTTATGAAAATATATTTTTTATTGCCCCGCGCCGTGGAATGCCAAAAGATAAATTGCGGAAACGTAAACAGATACGCCAAGTACCATACAAAATATGAACACTTGGCTATACATTTTGTTATCAAATTTAAGGTGCATAAAGAAGAATATAACTAACACGAATTTCAAAAGAGCCAATACCAGCATAGAAACTACAAACCAAAAGCGTGATATTGGTACACCAAAGAGCCAAACCTCTAATAGTGTTATAACAGCCAAGGCAAAGCCTATACCCCAATAGTAAGCAGGAGTAGCATGTCTGTTTGTAGAAGTCATTTTATCCCAGAACCGCCTTATTGGTTTCCGTAAGCCGCCTATGAGTTGTTCATCCGCTGGATCGGCTTCCACAGGTGGTTTAGGTAGTGTATGCCACCCTTTTGCAGGGTGGCTGAACAGATCTTGAATCTTCAATAGAGTATCACTCCTATCTACTTTCAGTTATGTATGAATGGCGGTGCCCCTGGAGGCGCCCCGTCGTTAGCTGAAACAAGGTAAATCACTGTAAATATTACAATCCAAACTATATCTACAAAGTGCCAGTATAGTCCGGCTATTTCTAGGTCAATAGCGTTTTCCTTATTTAGGACATTCTTAAATTCTGAATAAAGTAATACTGATAACCATAAAACGCCTACGGTAACGTGAGCTCCGTGTAGCCCTGTCAGTATAAAGAATGTTGTTCCAAAGAGGTTAGTACGTGGCGTTAGTCCTTCATGAACAAATTCGTTAAATTCAAACACCTGAAACCCTATAAATATCACTCCAAGTAGTATTACTGTAAACAGCCATAGTTTAGCTAAGGCTGTTCGGGATTCTTTAAGATAGTAGAGTGCAAGCACCATTGCTAGCGAGCTCATTAATAGTACAAAAGTGCTGAGGGTGGTTATAGGTATATTTAGGACATCTGCGGGGTATGGTCCAACGAGGCTTTTATTTCTATATACCAAAAACGCACCTATAAATGCGCCAAAGAACATAATATCTGAGCCCAAAAACGCCCACATAAGCAATTTCTTATTGCTTACCCCAGTATAAGGGTTTACTGCTTCGCCGTATGCGTTTACGTGTGAATCTGACATCTTACGTACTCATTAATGGTTAGTATTTTCAACATCTGCATGTGGTTCATTCACTGGTTCAAAAGACCATCCGAATATACCCCACAAAGTTACAAATCCACCTACTGCAAGGGATGTTATAAAAACAGGTGCCGATATAACTTGCCCTGCTATAAGTCCTGCGGCGATGATTACAATACCCGCGGCTACTACTATAGGATAATAAGACATATCAGGTAGATGTATAGAATCTTCTTTGTGCCCATTATCTGTATGATTATCAACGGCACCACCTGACGGAGGGGTTACAGGCATTGTTTGTTTGGCTACAGGAGCGTGTGAACCCGATTCTATAAGCTCTGGGTACTTAGTGTACCAGAAGTGATCTAGTCTTTCTATTTTTGGTATTTCCTTAAAGTTGTAGTGAGGCACAGGTGATGGAATTGACCACTCTAGAGTACGTCCATCCCAAGGATCGCTATCCTCGGGGCGTCTTTTGATGTAAGAGTATATTACACAGTAAACAAATAGTATTATACTAAAACCGATTATAAATCCGCCCATAGTTGCAACAGTGTTTAACAAGTCCCAACCCAGTTCGCTGGAGTATGTGTATATACGGCGTGGCATTCCATCTAGCCCTAGCCAATGCATAGGAGCAAACTGTAGGTTGAATCCTATAAACATAAGTAACCAAGTGATTTTACCAAGTTTTTCGTTCAAACTCCATCCAAAGAACTTAGACCACCAAAAGAATATTCCACCAAATATAGCCATAACTAGCCCTCCAAAAAGCACATAATGGAAGTGAGCAACTACAAAGTAGGTATCTTGTTGTTGTGCATCAGATGGCACTGCAGCATGCATGACGCCACTGATTCCACCGATAGTAAACAGTGCGATGAACGATATAGCAAAAAGCATTGGTGTGGTGAATCTTATTGATCCGCCGTACATTGTTCCGAGCCAATTAAATATTTTTACGCCTGTAGGTATTCCAATAGCCATTGTAGATATCGCAAACGCTGTATTAGCCGCTGGGCCGAGCCCAACCGTGAACATATGGTGGCTCCATACAAACCACCCTAAAAAGGCTATTACAATACCAGCAAACACAATAAAGGGGTATCCAAAAATGGGTTTACGTGAGAATGTCGGTATTATCTCAGAGACTATCCCCATTCCGGGTAGAATAAGTATATAAACTTCCGGATGACCGAATAGCCAGAACATATGTTGCCAAAGTACTGGATCGCCTCCTGCGATAGGATTGTAAAAATTCGTGCCATAAAGCCGATCGGTTTGCAACTGTATAAGAGCAACAGTCAGTACAGGAAGTGCTAAAATAATCAGTATAGATGTTATAAAAGCCATCCAAACGAATACAGGCATTCTAAAGAAGCTCATACCGGGTGCTCGCATATTAACTATTGTAACTATGAAGTTAAGCCCTGCTGCAATTGATGCAATACCAAGCACATTTAAACCTAATACCCAGTATGTCATACCGAGTCCGGGGTTGTAAGTAGAACCTGAATTCGGAGCGTAGCCGAACCAGCCACCATTAGGCGCCTCTCCTGTTAGCCAGCTCACGTTAAGAAGGATAGACCCAAATATAAATATCCACAAACTCAACGCATTTAAGCGTGGGAATGCAACATCGCGTGCACCTATATGAAGTGGAACAAGCAAGTTAAAAAAGGTTGCTGCTAAGGGCATACCAACAAGAAATACCATTGTAGTTCCATGCATTGTGAACAGCTGATTATACAGATCAGGATTGATAAAAGTCTGTTCAGATACCCTTAACTGTTCGCGCATTAGTAGTGCTTCAAATCCTCCTACAATAAACCAAAACAGTGATGCAGCGCCGTACATAATACCTATGCGTTTATGGTCAACTGTAGCAATCCAACTCCAAACGCCTTTATAGTGCTTTGGTCGTGGAAATATACGCGGAATAGTAATAGTTGCTGTTTTCATTCTAGTGAAGTCCTTAAATATGCTTAGTCTTACTGTTCTACACCACTGTCAGTTCCCGGCTTTAGCGAGATAAGGTACTTAGCTATTTTTTCAACCTCGTCATCTGACAATTTAGCTCTAGCCCTCGTGGAGTGTGGATTTGCTTTTTCAGGATCTACTCGGTAAATAGATGCGTTTTGTTGCATGCGTGTGCCCGGTTTTATCTCGGAGGGATCTTTTATCCACTGTATTAGATTTTCCATGTTCATTTCGACTTCGCCCGCACCTAGTGTAGAGCGTGTGCCAAAGTGCATCAGGCTGGGTGCTGAAACAAGTAGTGAACCTTCGGGATCGTTTTGCCAAGATTGCCAACGTTGCTCCTGTAATGCTATCTCTACGCCGTAGTCAGTATTTACACTATGACAAGTAGAGCAATTAGCTGTAAATAAAACCTGTCCTTCTGATTCAGGTGACGATGCTTGTGGGGCATCTGGTGGTATAAACCATTCATCGCTCCATTGAATAAATTCCTCTGGGGTATATGCTACTACTCTAAACCGCATATGTGCATGAGCGATGCCACAAAACTCAGCACACTGTCCATAGTAGGTACCGGGTTGGTCTGCTCTAAGCCAAAGAATGTTTTCGCTAATTGGTACCATATCCACTTTACCTGCCAGTTTAGGCACCCAGAAACTATGAATTACATCTTGACTATCCAGAGTGATAATTATATCTTCGCCTACAGGAATATACATTTCATTAGCTGTAATTATACCTTGTTCGGGATATCTAAATTCAAACCACCACTGATGCCCAATAGCAGTAATGTTCATGCCTTCTTCAGGTGGACGAGATGTAGACCAAATACTTTGAACAGTCGGTATTGCTATTACAATTAGTATAATTGCTGGTATTATTGTCCAAGTTATTTCAAGTAGTGTATTGCCGTGTACCTGTTTGGGCATATTTTTACGCTTACTACTTCTATACTGCCAAGATATATATATTATAAGACCTTCTACAATAACGAATACAAATATTGCTATTACAAATATAAAATTGAAGAGTTCACCTTGTTCACGTGCAACAGGACCTGCGTAATCAAATGTATCTTGTGGGTTACCTGTGGAAACCCAACACCCGGAAACCGTCAGTAACACAAGTAATAAAGCAATGAATATGAAAGAAGACTTATAGAATGCTAACCTGTTTTTTAAATATGATCTACTCAATATAAACATCCTTAATAATTCTTAATTATATGCTTATACAACAACCTTATAGAATAGTATTTATCATTACAACAAATACTATTCTAACACTATATTACGATTTAGGTTGTAATAGAGATATATAAATATTATTAGATTCAAATTTTTCTGCTTCTTGCACGTCTTGTACGTACAACACGCACACCATACACAACAAGCAACAAGCCTACAGAAGCAGAAACCCACAACACTAACACATCAGGTGATACACCACCTGTAGGTGGTAGTAAACCACCATCTTCATCATCAAACTCTATACGGGTATAACCCAAAGCAAACAGAGAGAAACTCGAAACTTGTGCACATACATGTGTTCTACCTTCAGTAACTACACTATCCAGACGCTCCCACACTTGTACACCATCACCATCTGCATCTACATAGTGATACAGATAGAAGTCTCGGGCAGTACGAACTATACGACTGGGTATAGGTAGACATACCTCTGCACTGACATCTGTAACCTCTTGTTCTACTGAACCATCATCAAACAGAGGTGTTATATCGTATATAGTCCCTATAGATACATCACTAGGTAGCCCCTCCAATGACATACTAAGTTCACTGAATTTAGTGCTATCTATCTTTATTATAGAGTTTGCAGGAATAATCTCCAGCACATTAGAAACAGGGGTGAATAAGTCCTTAACTGTGATAACTCTGACATCTGATATCCTGCCAGAATCCGCTTGGGTAAACTTCACAAACACAGAGCCAAATACAGGACCAGCATCTTCTGCTATTACAGCATCTGCTAACTCACCAGAAGGTAATGATACACTAGGTGGATCAGATGTGAATGTAGTACCAGAACCAGTATCTGTTGGACGAGAGCCACCTGTACCACCTCCACCTGTGCCACCTCCAACTGGAGCAGTAGGTGGTGTGTCTATATCTACAACACGGATTATACCACTCGTTGCTCCACTAATGTCGATAGCCTGACACAACAACGCAAACTCACTCCCACATCCAGATACTGACAACCTGTAAGACCTATCTCCAACCGCTGCATTATCACTAGGTATAACTATATCTAATACACCTCCACTACCACTCAATACCACAGAACTACTTATATCTAATGCATTCGCTGACAGACCTTCTAACAACACATTATACCTTACATTAATACCTACACCAACACCGCCAGTATAACTAAACACAAACCTCACAGAACCACCCTCGCTTACACTAGTAGCAGTAGTACTCACTGACAAGGATGTCTTGTCAGCATTCAACAACTTTATGAAGCGTTTACTGTCATCCACTATTGACACTCTACTAGATATAGATGCATCCACTTTGTAGGATGACAACGATATACCTACACTCTCTTCACCCTCTACTACCTTGTCCAACACGCCACTTAGTCTAAACTTACCAGACTTACTACCCGCACTTATCAATAACGAGCCTGATGACGGATTCACATCTGCAGTGTCTCCTATAACACTCCAGAACACCTCTATATCATATGCTAACTCAACACTCAGAACTACTGTTACATCTACACTAGCACCCTCCGATAACTCTACATCTCTAGTGTCTACTGATAACTCAGCACTATCATCATCTATAACTAATACACTACTCACTGATACACTACCCACTTCCACTAACACTCCATTAGCTCCAGATACACTCAATAGCATAACCTCCAATGTGCTAGTACTCTCAACTATAGCATCCTCTACAGATGACACTGTAAACGATGCTACACTACTCATAGCAGGTATAACTACTGTAGTATCTGACAATGTAGCACCTGATAACGACAACATCACTTGTATATCACTAGTAGATACTCCATCTAACTCCAACACAAACACAGCACTATCACCTTCAGATATAGACGACACTGCACTAGACTTTATAATCACATTCACAACATCATCATCTACAGCATTGAACGATAGACTCTGCTTTGTAGCATCTATTGATAATGCAAACATACTCATAGCTTTAGACAACGTCAGAACATAAGCCTCTATACCTTCCGACACTTCATCTACATCCGTAGGTATAGTTACAGACACTCTAGTCTGGGACATACCTGTAGGTATCACATTCACACCCGAAACAACTACTGCTCCCAATGCATCCTCTACATACCACTCTACTGACACATCAGAAGGGGCAACTCCATTCAAACCTATTACAAACTCTCCAGCATCACCTCTCTTAGAAGGTAGGGTAACACCTGATGCAACTTCATCCAGACCCACTAACAATGGATCCTCACTATCTATTGATAACATTATCACACTACTTAACACACTCACACGACTAGAACGACTGTCCACTGACACTGTCAATGCAATTAATGCAGACTCTAATAACTCAAACTCAATGTCATCTAACACGTCTATACTCACATAACCAGAACCTGATGAATCTATATGCTTGATACTATCCACTACATAGTCAGTGCCCTCTGTAGCCTCACCACCCAATACTGACACTGCAAGTGTAACAACTGATGACACTACCTTATCACTCATTACATCAAACTTAACACTACCTACAC
Source organism: Dehalococcoidia bacterium (assembly GCA_964274945.1). Classification (GTDB taxonomy): domain Bacteria; phylum Chloroflexota; class Dehalococcoidia; order Lucifugimonadales; family Lucifugimonadaceae; genus CAXXBX01. The sequence goes on from CAXXBX010000034.1 coordinate 835,214, forward strand.
TCTCACTCACAGAACGAACAGAGTCCACCACTCTAAGCGATAACAACTCATTATCTTCTACTATAACACTACTGCTTACATCGCCACCACTAGATAACTTACTGTTAGATGCGCCATTTACACCTGTCAGACTAAACTCTATACTCTCTGCATACTCAAACACTTCATCATCTAACACTCTTATAGAAACAACAGATTGCTGACTTGCAGAGTCCAAGGCAACTGTAAACGCAGACGCACTGTATACTAACACCTCATAGTCAGTGTTTATGTTTGCAGTGCCCATAATACTCACATCCACTTCCAACAACTCACCTGCATCCAATGGTTGTGATGACGACACTGTGAACAATACAACTCCTACATCCTCTGACACTTCACCTATAGGGGTACTTACACTAACTTCTGCAGGGTCACTCTCACTTATCAACACTACACTAGACGACTTACTCACAACAAGCAACTCTTCTGTAGACAACACTCCGCCTACATTCACTCCTTCTATTACCAGCAATATACGCTCGGCAATCTCACGCACTACATCATCTACTAACTCTACTCCTAGACTCAATACACACTTATCATCTGCAAACACATTACTGCAATCAACCTCACTTATAGATAACACTCCATTGTTCGCATCTCTATAGTCATCACCAGACACATCTCCAGATACTCTGTAACTAACCTCTACTACACTGGTGGGTATACCTCCTGATAATACAACGTTTACTCCTATATCTACTCCGTCATTGCCATCCTCTGTTATAGAACCACTAGATGGCGATAACTCTACTGTAAAGTCATCTGCACGGTCTACTCTTATGCTGAATATAGCCTCTCTCATAGAACCTCCAACAACACTCACAACTCCACCATCTACTCTCAGAGCACCTAAACTCACCCTCACACTCTCAACACCCTCTGACAGATCATCATCCAATACAGATATAACAACACTCTTACTGCAAGGAAGACTTGTGCACTCAGAACCACTCCCAAACTCCATAACAACATCACCCATTGCACTGCTTACAGTAAGATCCGCTATAGATGATAGCATATACTCTACTGTAACAGATGCACCACTTAACAACTCATAACCATCTCCACTAAGTGTAAACATAATAGTAACATCTTCACCTTCGTTCACAAAACCACTCCCTGACACCATAACATCTACATGCACCTCACGACCAACCTCCGCAGGTATGTATACAGATGCTTCACCTGATACAACCGATATACTGTTCAAGTCGCTAGGACTCACCCCACTTAGAGATAACGATAACTCTTCTCTACCCTCACTGTAGTCTCCATCTGACAATATCGCATACTCTAACGACTTACTAATAGAACCACCACGCTCAAACACTAGTGTAGTTGCACTAGGAGATAACATCATATAGTCAGCACTATCCACATCACCGCCTACTGACACATCTACTCTTATAGAATCTGCAGAACTCTCAGACACTGAACCCCACTCAAAGCCACTATCCAACGACACTGTAAACATCGCTTTAGAACCTTCACGAACCTCACTAAACCCAACACGACTTACTGACAATACACCTCCATCATTACCCAATATAACTCCTACTCCTTTACCATCCCCGCTTACACTGTGCACTGAACTTGAAGATACACTTATACGTAACTCAAACTGTTCATCTAACTCATACAACACATCATCTACTATGCCCACCTCTATAACATATGACAACACATCTGATGGTATACTAACCTTACCACTAGTAGACACAAAGTCATCAGAAGATGCACTACCAGACGGCAACAACTCCCAATCAATATCAATATCACTGTTTACACGATCAGAAAGCAACACAACAAACTTAGCACTCCCGCCCTCGGACACTCTAACTGTGCCTCTGTCAATACTCAACACCGCACTAGTAGATAATATCACTCCATCACTCTCATTTATAGACAACTCCACAACTGACTTATCCGCATCAGAGCTCACTCTTACATCGCCACCGCCACTACTAACAGCACTGCTCAAACTCACCGTCAGAGGACCCTCCAAACCTTCCTCTATACTATCATCTACTATCTCCAAGCCTAGACTACTCACACACCCTAGTGCTGTGCAATCAGTATGAGTTATACTCAACATACCACTGTTTACATCATCGTAGTCATCCGAAGACAATGTGCCAACTCCAGTTGTTAATACATAACTCACTAATACATCTGACGTAGGCAGACCACCTGATAACTCTACGCTAACTCCAGAGTCGCCTACACTCTCATCCACTCGCTCTGACAGCAATGACAGAGACACTGTTATAGCATCACTTCTACGTATAGTAACAACTGACACACTCTTAATAACTCTGAGCTGACTACTTACTCCACCACCTCCTAGAACATTGCCTAACACAACTTCAAACTTCTCTTCACCCTCATTATAGACATCATCTACCAATACAACTGAAACCTCACCTCTACTAACACCAGCAGGCACAACCAATGGACTTACAGATTGCAACCCATAATCTGCTCCTGACTTAGCATCAACATCTCTCACTGACACATCTATTAACACATCTTTACTACTCAATGCTCCACTTATAACAACAGGTAACATAACTACACCTGCATCTTCACTCACAAACGCATCTGATATAGTCAACTCCAACAACTCACCCACATTCACACCTATACTACCTGTAACAACTCCAGAACCCTCTATAACTCCACCATCTATACTCACTATTTGCAACTCAAACAACTCTACACTCTCAAACAAGCCATCAGAACTTATCTCAACTTCTATGTATGCATCTACACCCACACTATAGTCCAGCATGGCTCTACCAGATAGACTATCACTGCTAAAGTCTTGAGAACTTATGTCAGTACCTCCTGTTATCACATAGTTAGCATACAACACTGTCCCTACTGATGATGTCTGTGTCAGACTTACTTTCACTCTGCCTACTTCACCCTCTGACAACTCAACGCCTAACCCACTAACTCTCACTACAGGAACAAACTCAGTAGACACTGTGGCTCTAAACATAGATGACACTACAGGGTTTGTTCCATCACTCGCTGACACACTGAACTCTGTAACTCCAAGCCCTATGCCAGATACATACAACACACCCCCTGATATGCTCACCTCTGCTATGCTGGACACTGGAAGCACTGACACTGTATACGACAACACAGGGTCATCTCTGTCGCTGAATACAGACGACAACTCTACACTCACACTAGTACCTCGCACCAACGATAATACACGCATCTCTGGAATCAACACTACAGGATTGTAGTCGTCATTCAATATAGTGCCAATACCTAGTGCATCTGATATACTAACACTCAAGCCAGAACTCACTGATACACTCAACAGATGCAACTCTACACTCTCATCACCCTCTGCTTCATTATCTCCTAGCAACGATATCTCTATGGGCTCATCGCATGGTATGTTAGTGCAGCTGGAACTACTCAATCGCAACTCACCATCTCTTACACTCTGGTAATCCTCACCTGCAGTAGCACTGCCTCCCTCTGTCCTGTAACTCACAACTACATCCGATGTAGGTATACCTCCAGATACTCTCACAATGAACTCTAACTTGCTATCAGCACCTGCATCACCCTCCGACACAGAAGGAGCATCTAACACTCTTACACTCAAAGGATCTGACTCACTTATCACTGTGATTACTGATAACCCAATACTGTCTGGATTAGTAACTGTAATCATCAGGCTCTCAGTACCCTCAGACAGAACATCGTCTACTATAGTAACATCCAAGGTATGCTTACCTGTCACTCCTACTGATACATTACCTGACAAGGCAATGTTTACATCATTTGCAGACACACCACTAATAGCATATGTGTATACTCCTACAGCACCTTGCAGTGTTAAGGTTACTGTATCACCCTCGCTAACGGTAACAGCACTTACTGTTACACTGAACGGTAGTGTGTCACTGTCTTGGATTGTGCCAACTCCTGTAGCATCAACTATTACAGGTGACTCACTGTGTCCACCACCTGTAGCACTGTTTACCCTTACACTGAACTGCTCTGTGCCCTCTGGTGTAGTGTCATCTATTATTGACACTGATACTGTCTCGGAACAACCATTTACACAATCAGTGCTTGCACTAAACGTAACTATAGCGTTAGCTACACTTGTATAATCTGTGCCTGCTGTTGCTGTGCCTTCTTCTGTGCTGTAGGTCACAGTTACATCTTCTGTAGGTATACCACCACTTACACTGATAATAAACTCAGCACTGACACCTGTACTCTCTGTAACATCAGACGCATCCGATACGCTTACACTCAACGGGTCTGATGCAGATATTACTGTAGTAGCTGATAACGTTACACCAGCTGGAGCAGTAACTGTAATCTCTACAGTCTCAGCACCTTCACTCAATACATCATCTACTACTGTAACTTTTACTACCGTTTGACCTATAGAGGATAACATAAACACACCTGATAACCCTATGCCACTTATATCATCTGCCTGTATACCACTCACAGCATATGTGTATACACCTGCAACACCAGATATAGTCAAATCTACAGTATCGCCCTCGTTTACCTTATCACTAGATAGCACTACACTAAACGTTACAGGCAATGCTGGACTCACATCTTCACTAACTATAGTAATAGTAGCCTCTGTAGTGCCATAACGCAACCCCACAGGTAACTCACCAGATATAGATACTTCTACACTCTCGTCAATCTCAATATCAGGATCGTCTATAACTTGTATACTGAAACTCTTACTCTTCTTACTATCTGTTAGTGTGATAACTGCAACACTACTAGCTAACTCTATAAGATCATAGTCAGTATTTATAGTAGCACTACCGCTTATATTTACACTCACACTTATGCCACTTGCTGGAACTACTCCTGTAGCCTCTACTGTGAACGTAGCAACTGACATAGTATCACCCTCTGTAATAATAGCATCATCTACGCTTATATTCACTACACCATCATTATCTAGGATGCGGGCAATAGCTGTGTCAGTAGATATAATAGGTGAATCGGTATGTCCCCCACCTGTAGCACTGTTTATCTTTACTCTAAACTGCTCTGTGCCCTCTGGTGTAGTGTCATCTATTATTGACACTGAGACTGTCTCGGAACAACCATTTACACAATCAGTGCCTGCACCAAACATAACTATAGCGTTAGCTACACTTGTATAGTCTGTGCCTGCTTCTGCTGTGCCGTCTTCTGTGCTGTAGCTCACAGTTACATCTGATGTAGGTATACCACCACTTACACTGATAATAAACTCAGAACTTACTCCAGCACTCTCTGTAACATCAGACGCATCCGATACGCTTACACTCAACGGGTCTGATGCTGATATCACTGTGCTTACTGATATAGTTGCACCAGCTGGATTAGTAACTGTAATCATCAGGCTCTCAGTACCCTCACTCAATACATCATCTACTACTGTAACTTTTACTACCGTTTGACCTATAGAGGATAACATAAACACACCTGATAACCCTATGCCACTTATATCATCTGCCTGTATGCCACTCACAGCATAGGTGTATACACCTGCAACACCAGATATAGTCAAATCTACAGTGTCACCCTCGTTTACTTTATCACTAGATAGCACTACACTAAACGTTGTAGGCAATGCTGGACTCACATCTTCACTTACTATAGTAATAGTAGCCTCTGTAGTGCCAAACACAACATTAGCAGGTAACTCACCTGATATAAATACTTCTACAGTCTCGGCAATCTCAATATCAGAATCGTCTATAACTCGTATACTGAAACTCTTATTCTTCTTACTATCTGTTAGTGTGATAACCGCAACACTACTAGCTAACTCTATAAGATCATAATCAGTATTTATAGTAGCACTACCACTTATATTTACACTTACACTTATGCCACTTGCTGGAACTACTCCTGTAGCCTCTACTGTAAACGTAGCAACTGACATAGCAGAACCTTCTGTAATACTATTAGTGTCTACGTTTATGTTCACTACCCCATCATTATCTATGATGCGAGCAATAGCTGTGTCAGTAGATATAATAGGTGAATCGGTATGTCCACCTCCTGTAGCACTGTTTATCTTTACACTGAACTGTTCTATATTCTCTAATATAGTGTCGTCTATAATAGACACTGCTACTGTCTCGGAACAACCATTTACACAATCAGTGCCTGCACCAAACATAACTATAGCGTTAGCTACACTTGTATAATCTGTGCCTGCTTCTGCTGTGCCGTCTTCTGTGCTGTAGGTCACAGTTACATCTGATGTAGGTATACCACCACTTACACTGATAATAAACTCAGCACTGACACCTGCACTCTCTGTAACATCAACAGCATTAGATATGCTTACACTCAACGGGTCTGATGCTGATATCACTGTGTTTACTGATATAGTTGCACCATCTGGAGCGGTAACTGTAAACAATACAGACTCTGCACCTTCACTCAATACATCATCTACTACTGTAACTTTTACTACCGTTTGACCTATAGCAGTTAACATAAACACACCTGATAAACCTATGCCACTTATATCATCTGCCTGTATACCACTCACAGCATATGTGTATACACCTGCAACACCAGATATAGTCAACTCTACAGTATCGCCCTCGTTTACCTTATCGCTAGATAGCACTACACTAAATGTTACAGGCAATGCTGGACTCACATCTTCACTAACTATAGTAATAGTAGCCTCTGTAGTGCCAAATACAACATTAGCAGGTAACTCACCAGATATAGATACTTCTACAGTCTCGGCAATCTCAATATCAGTATCGTCTATAACTTGTATACTGAAACTCTTACTCTTATTACTATCTGTTAGTGTGATAACTGCAACACTACTAGCTAACTCTATAAGATCATAGTCAGTATTTATAGTAGCACTACCACTTATATTTACACTCACACTTATGCCACTTGCGGGCACTACTCCTATAGCCTCTACTGTAAACGTAGCAACTGACATAGCAGAACCTTCTGTAATACTATTAGTGTCTACGTTTATGTTCACTACTCCATCATTATCTACGATGCGGGCAATAGCTGTGTCAGTAGATATAGTAGGTGAATCGCTGTGTCCACCACCTGTAGCACTGTTTATCCTTACACTGAACTGCTTTAGATCCTCTAATATAGTGTCGTCTATTATTGACACTGAGACTGTCTTATCACAACTACTTACACAATCAGTGCTTGCACTAAACGTAACTATAGCGTTAGCTACACTTGTATAGTCTGTGCCTGCTTCTGCCGTGCCGTCTTCTGTGCTGTAGCTCACAGTTACATCTGATGTAGGTATACCACCGCTTACACTGATATTAAACTCAGAACTTACATTATCACCCTCTGTAACATCAGACGCATCCGATACGCTTACACTCAAAGGGTCTGATGCAGATATCACTGTAGTAGCTGATAACGTTACACCAGCTGGAGCAGTAACTGTAATCTCTACAGTCTCAGCACCTTCACTCAATACATCATCTACTACTGTAACTTTTACTACCGTTTGACCTATAGAGGATAACATAAACATACCTGATAACCCTATGCCACTTATATCGTCTGCAGTTATGCCACTCACAGCATAGGTGTATACACCTGCAACACCAGATATAGTCAAATCTACAGTGTCACCCTCGTTTACTTTATCACTAGATAGCACTACACTAAACGTTACAGGCAATGCTGGATCCACATCTTCACTAACTATAGTAATAGTAGCCTCTGTAGTGCCAAACACAACATTAGCAGGTAACTCACCAGATATAGATACTTCTACACTCTCCGCAATCTCAATATCAGAATCGTCTATAACTTGTATACTGAAACTCTTACTCTTCTTACTATCTGTTAGTGTGATAACTGCAACACTACTAGCTAACCCTATAAGATCATAGTCAGTATTTATAGTAGCACTACCGCTTATATTTACACTTACACTTACACCACTAGCAGGAACAACTCCTATAGCCTCTACTGTAAACGTAGCAACTGACATAGCATTACCCTCTGTAATACTATTAGTGTCTACGCTTATGTTCACTACACCATCATTATCTATGATGCGGACATTAGCAGTGTCAGTAGATATAGTAGGTGAATCAGTGTGTCTACCACCTGGACAGCTTTTACTGCTCTGTGCCCTCTGGTGTAGTGTCATCTGTATATATTGACACTGATACTGTATATCGGAACAATCAGTGTGTCTACCACCTGCTTGCACTGTTATAGCGTTAGCTACACTGTATAACTGTGCTCTGTGCCCTCTGTGCTGTAGTGTCACTATTATTGACACTGATACTGTCTCGGAACAACCACTTACACGTGCTTGCACTAAACGTAACTATAGCGTTAGCTACACTTGTATAATCTGTGCCTGCTTTTGCCGTGCCTTCTTCTGTGCTGTAGCTCACAGTTACATCTGATGTAGGTATACCACCACTTACACTGATAATAAACTCAGCACTGACACCTGTACTCTCTGTAACATCAGACGCATCCGATACGCTTACACTCAAAGGGTCTGATGCAAATATCACTGTGCTTACTGATATAGTTGCACCATCTGGAGCAGTAACTGTAATCTCTACAGTCTCAGCACCTTCACTCAATACATCATCTACAACTGTAAACGATACTACTGTTTGACCTATAGAGGATAACATAAACACACCTGACAAACCTATGCCACTTATATCGTCTGCAGTTATGCCACTCACAGCATATGTGTATGAACCTGCAACACCAGATATAGTCAATTCTACAGTATCGCCCTCGTTTACCTTATCACTAGATAGCACTACACTAAATGTTACAGGCAATGCTGGACTCACATCTTCACTAACTATAGTAATAGTAGCCTCTGTAGTGCCAAACACAACATTAGCAGGTAACTCACCAGATATAGATACTTCTACACTCTCGTCAATCTCAATATCAGGATCGTCTATAACTTGTATACTGAAATTCGCACTCTTCTTACTATCTGTTAGTGTGATAACTGCAACACTACTAGCTAACCCTATAAGATCATAGTCAGTATTTATAGTAGCACTACCTCCTATATTTACATTCACAGTTATACCACTTGCTGGAACAACTCCTGTAGCCTCTACTGTAAACGTAGCAACTGACATAGCATTACCCTCTGTAATACTATTAGTGTCTACGCTTATGTTCACTACTCCATCATCATCATCCAATATAATAGCAACTCCTGTAGCATCAACTATTACAGGTGGCTCTGAATGTCCACCACCTGTAGCACTGTTTATCTTTACTCTGAACTGCTCTGTATTCTCAGATACGGTGTCATCTATAATAGACACTAATACTGTCTCGGAACAACTACTTACACAATCTGTGCCTGCATCAAAGGTAACTATAGCGTTAGCTACACTTGCATAATCTGTGCCTGCTGTTGCCGTGCCGTCTTCTGTGCTGTAGTTCACAGTTACATCTTCTGTAAGGCTACCACCACTTACACTGATAATAAACTCAGAACTTACTCCAGCACTCTCTGTAACATCAACAGCATTAGATATGCTTACACTCAACGGGTCTGATGCAGATATTACTGTAGTAGCACTACTCTGCGATATCACAATATCACTAGCAGCAAATCCATAAGAAGAGACACTAGATAACTCTATAGTTACACGCTCAGAGCCTTCAGTGTCAGTATCATCAGTAATCAGTAGAGATATTTTACCCTCTTTATTACCCACAATAGATAGACGTGTTGATGTAGTTGGGGTAACCATATAGTCCGATGATTCAACATCGCCTGCTATAGCCCAATCAACCTCCGCATTCCTAATATAAGGAGCAGGATTGGACAAAGTTACAGAGAACTCTGCAGTACCGCCCTCTGATACATTGCTAGATACAGACGATACTTCTACATTTAAATCATATGCATCGCTACAATTACTACTTGTATTACGGTTAAAGAGCCTATCACTGCCAGCATTATACAGAGATACTGTATCACTACCATCCTGATTCCATATATTAGATACTCCGAATGCATGCACCACACCAGCCGATGTAATACTGTATACACGCACAAACTCACCAGTCTCTACATACGTACCAGATGGAAATACATATGATGCAGGATTTTGCTTGCCAGCCTGCACTTCTCGTAACTCCCAACCTGATAACGATATACCAAATTGATTGTTATTCTGTAATATCACTACTTCGTTTGTTCTATCTGCACATAATAGCCCTACTTTTCCATCATTATCTTCTACAAGTAACTCTAATGGAAAAGTAGTATCTAATACAGTATTCATAGGAGGAGTTACAGAAACAACTACTCGTTCAGTAGCTTCAAATGCAGTATCATCAATCGCACGTATACCTATAACAGTCTCGCCAACACCTCCTACAGCAGCAAGGGTTACAGATACAACTTCTATCACTCTAGAACCCAATAATACCTCATAGTCTCCTGTAGTTCCAACAGCACCTATCTTTTGTGAGGCACTCCCACTCAAGCCAACATTAACCTCTACCACATCTGAACTTAGACTATACAACTTCAATGTCAACAATGCAGTTGAGATTGTTGAACCCTCTCTAATAGTACTCAGAGAACTAGATATAGATAATGTAGGAACAGTGCTAATAGTAGTACTTATAAAGTCAGTGCTTCTGTTAGCACCATCTGTAGTATATATGGATAATGTAACACTTAATGCCTTCACTGCACTAACAGATAACACATTACCACTGACAATGTTAGCACTCAACCCTGTATCACCTGTATCACTCACTACACTATAACTCAACACTGCATCGTCATCATCTTGATCTGTAAAGTAACCAGATAGTGATACTCTTACAGTAGTACCTACTGCCAACGGTAGGGAACTAGCAAACTCCTGCCCAGAAACACGAGTCGGACGGTAGTCGTTATCTAATATAGTTACTACACCTTTGGAAATAGTAGGCGCATCAGGATGACCACCAGTACCTAACAGTAATCCTTGAACACTAAACTGCTCTGTGTCTTCTGCTAGATTATCACCTAACACTGCAAATGTTAGAATCTCTGTACAAATCAAGGACAATGCACATTTACTATAGTTAAACACAATATTAGTACTAAAATCTACATCTAAGTAGTCTGCCCCGGCTGTACTGCTACCTTCATCAGTGATTGGGTGGAATGTGATTGCATCTGTGGGTATACCTCCGATAACAGATACTGCGACTGTTACATATGTAACATCGTTAGGTTCACCTTCAGCAACTTCAACATCTGATATGCTTATACTCAACGGGTCTGATGCAGATATCACTGTGTTTACTGACATATTTGCACCATCTGGAGCAGTAACTGTAATCTCTACAGACTCTGCACCTTCACTCAATACATCATCTACTACTGTAACTTTTACTACCGTTTGACCTATAGAGGATAACATAAACACACCTGACAAACCTATGCCACTTACATCATCTGCCTGTATACCACTCACAGCATAGGTGTATGAACCTGCAACACCTTGTATAGTCAATTCTACAGTATCGCCCTCGTTTACTTTATCACTAGATAGCACTACACTAAACGTTACAGGCAATACTGGACTCACATCTTCGCTTAATATACTAACAGTAGCCTCTGTAGTGCCAAACACAACATTAGCAGGTAACTCACCAGATATAGATACTTCTACAGTCTCGGCAATCTCAATATCAGGATCGTCTATAACTTGTATACTGAAACTCTTACTCTTATTACTATCTGTTAGTGTGATAACTGCAACACTACTAGCTAACCCTATAAGATCATAGTCAGTATTTACAGTAGCACTACCGCTTATATTTACACTCACACTTATGCCACTTGCGGGCACTACTCCTGTAGCCTCTACTGTAAACGTAGCAACTGACATAGCATTACCTTCTGTAATACTATTATTATCTACACTTATACTCACTACACCATCATTATCTATGATGCTAGCAGTAGCTGTGTCAGTAGATATAGTAGGTGAATCGGTGTGTCCCCCACCTGTAGCATTGGTTAGCCTTACACTGAACTGCTCTGTATTCTCAGGTGTGGCGTCGTCTATAATAGACACTGACACTGTCTGAACACAACTACTTACACAATCACTCCCAGACCTAAACGTAACAACTCCACTAGTAACAGATACGTAATCTTTACCACCCTCCGTAGTAATGTCTTCTGTCCTGTAAGTAACCATTACATCTTCTGTAGGTTCACCACCACTCAATGTAATACTGAATACAGAACTTACATTAGAACCTTCTGTAACATCATCAGCATCCGATACGCTTACACTCAACGGGTCTGATGCTGATATCACTGTGCTTACTGATATAGTTGCACCATCTGGATTAGTAACTGTAATCTCTACACTCTCAGCATCCTCAGTAAAGTTATCATCTGTAGCAGTGAATACTACTATAGTCTCACCTCTAGAAGGAACTGTAAACACTCCGCCAGACAGAACTATAACACTTATGTCTCCATCTGTAATACTACCACTCACAGCATAGGTGTATATCCCAGATGCACCTGCAAGTGTCAAGGTTACACTATCACCCTCACTAACTGTAACTGCACTCACACTTACACTAAACGGTGCTATGTCTTCACTTAATATAGACACACTAGCAAGGCTAACTCCATACACAAACCCTAATGGCAATGCACCACTTATAGACACTTCTACACTCTCAGCATCTGGCTCAAACATATTATCGTTTAGAACTCTTATGCCAAATGTCTTACTACTCTCAATACTACTTAGTTCAATAACTCTGTTAGATGCTAAGCCTTCAACTACATAGTCTACACCCTCGGTAGCACTACCGCCTATAGACACACTAACACTTAATCCAGTAGCAGGAACAACTCCCATAGCTGATACTGTAAACGTAGCTAATGACAGAGCATCACCCTCTGTAATACTAGCATCATCTACGCTTATATTCACTATTCCATCATCATCCAATATACGAGCAACTCCTGTAGCGTCAGTGATTACAGGTGGCTCTGACTGTGCCCACCGCCTACTGCACTACTCAACAACAACGCATAACTCTCTACGTAACTCTCACCTGTATTGCATCATCTATTATTGACACTGACACTGTCTGAACACAACTACTTACACAATCACTCTCAGACCTAAACGTAACAACTCCACTAGTAACAGATACGTAATCCTTATCACCCTCCGTAGTAATGTCTTCTGTGCTGTAGATCACTCTTACATCTGATGTAGGTTCACCACCACTCAATGTAATACTGAATACAGAACTTACTCCAGCACTCTCTGTAACATCAGAGGCATCCGATACGCTGACACTCAACGGGTCTGATGCTGATATCACTGTGCTTACTGATAATGTTGCACCGTCTGGATTAGTAACTGTGATCTCTACAGTCTCGGCATCCTCAGTAAAGTTATCATCTGTAGCTGTGAATACTACTATAGTCTCACCTCTAGCAGGAACTGTAAACAAGCCCGATAGGTTAATACCACTTATGTCTCCATCTGTAATACTGCCACTCACTGCATAGGTGTATACCCCAGATGCACCTGCAAGTGTCAAGGTTACACTAGCACCCTCACTAACTGTAACACTACTCACACTTACACTAAACGGTGCTATGTCTTCACTTACTATAGACACACTAGCAAGGCTAACTCCATACACAAACCCTAATGGCAATACACCACTTATAGACACTTCTACACTCTCAGCGTCTGGCTCAAACATATCATCGTTTACAACTCTTATGCCAAATGTCTTACTACTCTCAATACTACTTAGTTCAATAACTCTGTTAGATGCCAAGCCTTCAACTACATAGTCTACACCCTCGGTAGCACTACCTCCTATAGACACACTAACACTTAATCCAGTAGCAGGAACAACTCCCATAGCTTCTACTGTAAACGTAGCTATTGACAGAGCATCACCCTCTGTAATACTAGCATCATCTACGCTTATATTCACTATTCCATCATCATCCAATATACGAGCAACTCCTGTAGCGTCAGTGATTACAGGTGGTTCACTGTGTCCACCTCCTACTGCACTACTCAACAACAACGCATAACTCTCTACGTAACTCTCACCTGTATTGTCATCTATTATTGACACTGATACTGTCTGAACACAACTACTTACACAATCACTCCCAGACCTAAACGTAACAACTCCACTAGTAACAGATACGTAATCCTTACCACCCTCCGTAGTAATGTCTTCTGTCCTGTAAGTAACCATTACATCTTCTGTAGGTTCACCACCACTCAATGTAATACTGAATACAGAACTCACTCCAGCACTCTCTGTAACGTCAGAGGCATCCGATACGCTGACACTCAACGGGTCTGATGCTGATATCACTGTGCTTACTGACATAGTTGCACCATCTGGATTAGTAACTGTAATCTCTACAGTCTCTGCATCCTCAGTAAAGTTATCATCTGTAGCTGTGAATACTACTATAGTCTCACCTCTAGCAGGAACTGTAAACAAGCCCGATAGGTTAATACCACTTATGTCTCCATCTGTAACACTGCCACTCACAGCATAGGTGTATACCCCTGATGCACCTGCAAGTGTCAAGGTTACACTAGCACCCTCTGACACTGTAACACTACTTACACTTACACTAAACGGTGCTATGTCTTCACTTACTATAGACACACTAGCCAGGCTAACTCCATACACAAACCCTAATGGCAATACACCACTTATAGACACTTCTACACTCCTCAGCGTCATAAACTCAAACATATCATCGTTTACAACTCTTATGCCAAATGTCTTACTACTCTCAATACTACTTAGTTCAATAACTCTGTTAGATGCCAAGCCTTCAACTACATAGTCTACACCCTCGGTAGCACTACCTCCTATAGACACACTAACACTTAATCCAGTAGCAGGAACAACTCCCATAGCTTCTACTGTAAACGTAGCTATTGACAGAGCATCACCCTCTGTAATACTAGCATCATCTAGGCTTATATTCACTATTCCATCATCATCCAATATACGAGCAACTCCTGTAGCGTCAGTGATTACAGGTGGTTCACTGTGTCCACCTCCTACTGCACTACTCAACAACAACGCATAACTCTCTACGTAACTCTCACCTGTATTGTCATCTATTATTGACACTGATACTGTCTGAACACAACTACTTACACAATCACTCCCAGACCTAAACGTAACAACTCCACTAGTAACAGATACGTAATCCTTACCACCCTCCGTAGTAATGTCTTCTGTCCTGTAAGTAACCATTACATCTAATGTAGGTTCACCACCACTCAATGTAATACTGAATACAGAACTTACATCCAGAACCCTCTGTAACGTCATCAGGCATCCGATACGCTTACACTCAACGGGTCTGATGCTGATATCACTGTGCTTACTGATAATAGTTGCACCGTCTGGATTAGTAACTGTGATCTCTACAGTCTCTGCATCCTCAGTAAAGTTATCATCTGTAGCTGTGAATACTACTATAGTCTCACCTCTAGCAGGAACTGTAAACAAGCCCGATAGGTTAATACCACTTATGTCTCCATCTGTAACACTGCCACTCACAGCATAGGTGTATACCCCAGATGCACCTGCAAGTGTCAAGGTTACACTAGCACCCTCTGACACTGTAACACTACTTACACTTACACTAAACGGTGCTATGTCTTCACTTACTATAGACACACTAGCCAGGCTAACTCCATACACAAACCCTAATGGCAATACACCACTTATAGACACTTCTACATCCTCTGCCATAAACTCAAACATATCATCGTTTAGAACTCTTATGCCAAATGTCTTACTACTCTCAATACTACTTAGTTCAATAACTCTGTTAGATGCCAAGCCTTCAACTACATAGTCTACACCCTCGGTAGCACTACCAGAAATATCCACACTCACACTTAATCCAGTAGCAGGAACAACTCCCATAGCTGATACTGTAAACGTAGCTAATGACAGAGCATCACCCTCTGTAATACTAGCATCATCTACGCTTATATTCACTACTCCATCATCATCCAATATAATAGCAACTCCTGTAGCATCAACTATTACAGGTGGTTCACTGTGTCCACCTCCTACTGCACTACTCAACAACAACGCATAACTCTCTACGTAACTCTCACCTGTATTGTCATCTATTATTGACACTGATACTGTCTGAACACAACTACTTACACAATCACTCTCAGACCTAAACGTAACAACTCCACTAGTAACAGATACGTAATCCTTATCACCCTCGGTAGTAATGTCTTCTGTCCTGTAGATCACTCTTACATCTGATGTAGGTTCACCACCACTCAATGTAATACTGAATACAGAACTCATTCCAGCACTCTCTGTAACATCAGAGGCATCCGATACGCTTACACTCAACGGGTCTGATGCTGATATCACTGTGCTTACTGATATAGTTGCACCGTCTGGATTAGTAACTGTGATCTCTACAGTCTCTGCATCCTCAGTAAAGTTATCATCTGTAGCTGTGAATACTACTATAGTCTCACCTCTAGCAGGAACTGTAAACACTCCACCAGACAGAACTATACCACTTATGTCCCCATCTGTAATACTGCCACTCACAGCATAGGTGTATACCCCAGATGCACCTGCAAGTGTCAAGGTTACACTAGCACCCTCGCTAACTGTAACACTACTTATACTTACACTAAACGGTGCTATGTCTTCACTTAATATAGACACACTAGCAAGGCTAACTCCATACACAAACCCTAATGGCAATGCACCACTTACAGACACTTCTACATCCTCTGCCATAAACTCAAACTCTGCATCATCTAGAACTCTTATGCCAAATGTCTTACTACTCTCAATACTACTTAGGTCAATAACTCTGTTAGATGCCAAGCCTTCAACTACATAGTCTACACCCTCGGTAGCACTACCTCCTATAGACACACTAACACTTAATCCAGTAGCAGGAACAACTCCCATAGCTTCTACTGTGAACGTAGCTATTGACATAGCATCATCTTCTGTAATACTAGTATCATCTACGCTTAGACGCACTACTCCATCATCATCCAAGATGCGGGCAGTTCCTGTAGCGTCAGTGATTACAGGTGGCTCACTGTGTCCACCTCCTACTGCACTACTCAACAACAACGCATAACTCTCTCGGTAACTCTCACCTGTATTGTCATCTATTATTGACACTGACACTGTCTGAACACAACTACTTACACAATCACTCTCAGACCTAAACGTAACAACTCCACTAGTAACAGATACGTAATCCTTATCACCCTCGGTAGTAATGTCTTCTGTGCTGTAGATCACTCTTACCTCTTCTGTAGGTTCACCGCCACTCAATGTAATACTGAATACAGAACTTACTCCAGCACTCTCTGTAACATCAGAGGCATTCGATACGCTTACACTCAACGGGTCTGATGCTGATATCACTGTGCTTACTGACATAGTTGCACCATCTGGATTAGTAACTGTGATCTCTACACTCTCAGCATCCTCAGTAAAGTTATCATCTGTAGCTGTGAATACTACTATAGTCTCACCTCTAGCAGGAACTGTAAACAAGCCCGATAGGTTAATACCACTTATGTCCCCATCTGTAATACTGCCACTCACAGCATAGGTGTATACCCCAGATGCACCTGCAAGTGTCAAGGTTACACTAGCACCCTCTGACACTGTAACACTACTTACACTTACACTAAACGGTGCTATGTCTTCACTTAATATAGACACACTAGCAAGGCTAACTCCATACACAAACCCTAATGGCAATGCACCACTTACAGACACTTCTACACTCTCAGCTTCTGGCTCAAACATATCATCGTTTAGAACTCTTATGCCAAATGTCTTACTACTCTCAATACTACTTAGGTCAATAACTCTGTTAGATGTCAAGCCTTCAACTACATAGTCAGTACCTACGGTAGCACTACCGCCTATAAACACACTAACACTTAATCCACTAGCAGGAACAACTCCTATAGCTTCTACTGTAAACGTAGCTATTGACAGAGCAGAACCCTCGGTAATACTAGTATCATCTACGCTTATGTTCACTACTCCATCATCATCCAAGATGCGGGCAGTTCCTGTAGCATCAACTATTACAGGTGGCTCTGAATGCCCACCGCCTACTGCACTACTCAACAACAACGCATAACTCTCTACGTAACTCTCACCTGTATTGTCATCTACGATAGACACTGACACTGTCTGAACACAACTACTTACACAATCACTCTCAGACCTAAACGTAACAACTCCACTAGTAACAGATACGTAATCCTTATCACCCTCCGTAGTAATGTCTGCTGTCCTGTAGATCACTCTTACCTCTTCTGTAGGTTCACCACCACTCAATGTAATACTGAATACAGAACTTACATTATCACTCTCTGTAACATCATCAGCATCCGATACGCTTACACTCAACGGGTCTGATGCTGATATCACTGTGCTTACTGACATAGTTGCACCGTCTGGATTAGTAACTGTAAGCTCTACACTCTCAGCATCCTCAGTAAAGTTATCATCTGTAGCTGTGAATACTACTATAGTCTCACCTCTAGAAGGAACTGTAAACACTCCACCAGACAGAACTATAACACTTATATCTCCATCTGTAATACTGCCACTCACAGCATAGGTGTATACCCCAGATGCACCTGCAAGTGTCAAGGTTACACTAGCACCCTCTGACACTGTAACACTACTTATACTTACACTAAACGGTGCTATGTCTTCACTTAATATAGACACACTAGCAAGGCTAACTCCATACACAAACCCTAATGGCAATGCACCACTTATAGACACTTCTACAGCCTCGGCAATCTCAATATCAGGATCGTCTATAACTTGTATACTGAAACTATTACTCTTCTTACTATCTGTTAGTGTGATAACTGCAATACTACTAGCTAACCCTATAAGATTATAGTCAGTATTTATAGTAGCACTACCGCTTATATTTACACTAACACTTAATCCATTAACAGGAAGAACTCCTATAGCTTCTACTGTAAACGTAGCTATTGACATAGCAGAACCCTCTGTAATACTAGTATCATCTACGCTTATATTCACTACTCCATCATCATCCAATATAATAGCAACTCCTGTAGCATCTACTATTACAGGTGGTTCACTGCGTCCACCACCTACTGCACTACTCAACAACAACGCATAACTCTCTACGTAACTCTCACCTGTATCATCATCTACGATAGACACTGATACTGTCTGAACACAACTACTTACACAATCACTCTCAGACCTAAACGTAACAACTCCACTAGTAACAAATACGTAATCATTACCACTCTCGGTAGTAATGTCTTCTGTCCTGTAGATCACAACTACATCTGATGTAGGTTCACCACCACTCAATGTAATATTGAATACAGAACTTACATTAGTACCCTCTGTAACGTTATCTGCATCCGATACGCTTACACTCAACGGGTCTGATGCAGATATCACTGTGCTTACTGACATAGTTGCACCAGCTGGATTAGTAACTGTGATCTCTACACTCTCAGCATCCTCAGTAAAGTTATCATCTGTAGCTGTGAATACTACTATAGTCTCACCTCTAGAAGGAACTGTAAACACTCCACCAGACAGAACTATAACACTTATGTCTCCATCTGTAATGCCTCCACTCACAGCATATGTGTATACCCCTTCAACACCAGATATAGTCAAATCTACAGTATCGCCCTCGTTTACATTATCACTAGATAGCACTACACTAAACGTTACAGGCAATGCTGGATCCACATCTTCACTAATTATAGTAATAGTAGCCTCTGTAGTGCCAAATCTAAACCTTGAAGGTAACGCATCCGCAGATATAGATACCTTTACATCTTCCTCTATCTCAATATCAGTATCGTCTATAACTCTTATACTGAAACTTTCACTCGTACCGCTGTTTGTTAGTGTGATAACTGAAACACTAATGCCAACAAACTCATAGTCTTCACCCGCCAATGCTGTGCCAGATACCTGCACAGCCACAGTTATACCATCAGAAGGCAAAGAAACCACATTCCCAACGCTAACAGTGAACGTTGCTATAGAACTTACTTCACCCTCTTCTATGCTTGCTTTATCAACTGATATATCTATAATCGTATCGTTATCTTGTACAGTTAGCTCAGACTGATAATCTATAGATGAGACAGACACATCAGAAGCTACAACAGATGGATCATTTATTGATATACCATCCACCCTTACTACATACAAAGTATCTCCAGTAGGTAGTGGAGCGTCCGTAACAGGCACGCTTACACTTATAGTCAGAGTATTTGCAGGTATAACAGCATTAGTAGATGAATAAACTCCTACTGTATCTATATGACTCTCTAAAGCAGGGTAAGGTGATGTAGGTAACAAAGGAACAGTAATACTGCCATCATCATAACCTGCACCCCAACAGAATACGTTACCATTATCAGCACGTACTGCACAGTTGGCACGATCATAAGTCCCAATATCAGTAACCTTAGTATTTGTATAAGATGCAGGTACGCTAGCTCCAGAACCTACTACTCCTATATCACCGAAACATTGTAAGGTTCCATCAAGCCTTATACCGCAGGTATATCTATCGCCTACCGCTATCTTTGTAAATGTAGGGTTCCCTAGAGGTATAACGTATGAATTAACACCCCAGCACTGCATTGTATCTTCATCAGTCAATCCACAAGTGAAGAATTGACCAGAATATATGGATTTGAATGTAACCCCAGAAGGCACGGATGTTGCGACGCTACTAAAGCCCCAGCAATCTACACTACCATCCTCTTTTAGACCGCATGTGTGGAAACCCCCAACAGCTAGAGACACAAAGTCGTTACCAGAAGGTGGAGTGGCTTGACCAGAGGTATTATGCCCCCAACAATTCACTTCATCAGATAACAGTATACCGCAGACGTGCAATCTTCCTACTGATATATCCTTGTACTTCTCAACAGTAGGTCCTGTGATTATTTCACCTAAATCGTCATCACCCCAGCAACGTATAGAACCAGTTGTATCAATCCCACAAGTATTATCACTAGTAACACTTATCTTAGTGAACTTTATGCCTGCAGGAGGTACATGTGCATTGCCTGCACCGTTACCCCAGCACTGCACAGTTCCATCTCCAACTATACGGCAGGCATAACCATCACCAACACCTACACTAACTTGAGGTGCTATAACACTCCAAGATACAGCTATGCTACTAGGCACCGACTCAGATAATGCAAACTCAAAGTTTATAGTACCAACATCTTCAAACACAGATACATTTGCAGGTACAATACTTACAAGAATAGGTCGGTTTAATATAGTAACACTAACTGCTCTAGTGCCAAAACTAAGACCTACAGGTAGGTTACCAGATATAGATACTTCTACCGTTTCTTTATCATCTTCAATATCATCGCTTATAGCTCTTATGCTAAATGTCTTACTACTCTCAACAGAGGTTAGTGTGATAACTGCAACACTACCTAGCCCGCTAAGAGCATAGTCAGTGTCTAAAGTAGCGCTACCACTTATATTTACACTAACGCTTATGCCTTCTACTGGCACTACTCCTATAGCCTCTACTGTAAACGTAGCAACTGACATTGTACCACTCTCTGCAATGCTACTCTCATCTACGCGTATACTCACTACACCATCATTATCTAGGATGCGGGCAGTAGCAGTGTCAGTAGATATAGTAGGAGAGTTGCTATGTCCACCACCTGTAGCACTGTTTATCCTTATACTGAACTGCTCTAGTGCCTCTAATACAGTGTCATCTATTATTGACACTGAGACTGTCTTGGCACAACCAGAAACACAATCAGTGCTCGAAGTAAACATAACTACACCATTTGTAATACTTGTGTAATCTTCACTTGAGTCGGCTGTAGCATCTTCTGTGCTGTAGCTCACAGTTACATCTTCTGTAAGTATACCACCACTTACACTGATACTAAACTCAGCACTGACACCTGCACCTTCTGTAACGTCAGACGCATTAGATATGCTTACACTCAACGGGTCTGATGCAGATATCACTGTGCTTACTGATAATGTTGCACCAGCTGGAGCAGTAACTGTAATCAATATAGACTCTGCATCCTCGGTAAAGTTATCCTCTGTAGCTGTGAATGCTACTATCGTTTGCCCTCTAGCAGGAACTGTAAACACTCCACCAGACAGATCTATAACACTTATGTCGCCATCTGTAACGCCTCCACTCACAGCATATGTGTATACTCCTGTAACACCTTGCAGTGTCAAGGTTACACTATCACCCTCTGACACTGTCAAAGCACTTACTGTTACACTAAACTCTGCTAAGTCTTCACTTACTATAGACACAGTAGCGATGCTAACTCCATACACAAACCCTAATGGCAGAACTCCACTTAGAGACACTTCTATACTCTCAGCATCTAATTCAAACTCTGCATCATCTAGAACTCTTATGCCAAATGTCTTACTACTCTCAGTACTACTTAGTTCAATAACTCTGTTAGCAGCCAAGCCTTCAACAACATAGTCAGTACCTACGGTAGCACTACCGCTTATATTTACACTCACAGTTATACCACTTGCTGGAACTACTCCCATAGACTCTACTGTAAACGTAGCTATTGACATAGCAGAACCCTCGGTAATACTATTACTGTTTACTCTTATACTCAATACACTACTTTCGTCATCCAATATGAGAGCAACTCCTGTAGCATCAACTATTACAGGAGTTTCTGAATGTCCACCACCTACTGCACTACTCAATAACAACTCATAACTCTCTATGTAACTCTCAACTGTAGCATCATCTATTATTGACACTGTTAATGTCTGAACACAACTACTTACACAATCACTCCCAGACATAAACGTAATAACTCCACTAGTAACAGATACGTAATCCTTACTTCCCTCGGTAGTAATGTCTTCAGTCCTGTAAGTAACCATTACATCTTCTGTAGGTTCACCACCGCTTACACTGATAATAAACTCAGAACTTACATTAGCACCCTCTGTAACATCAGACGAATCCGATATACTGACACTCAACGGGTCTGATGCAAATATCACTGTGCTTACTGATATAGTTGCACCAACTGGATCGGTAACTGTAATCTCTACAGACTCTGCATTCTCACTCAATACATCATCTACTACTGTAAACACTACTACTGTTTGACTACTAACAGGAACTGTAAACAAGCCCGATAGATTAATACCACTTATGTCTCCATCTGTAATGCCTCGACTCACAGCATATGTATATACACCAGGTGCACCTTGCAGTGTCAAGGTTACAATATCACCCTCGCTAACTGTCAAAGCACTTACTGTTACACTAAACAATTGTATATCTTCGCTATCTATCAACACACTTACACTACTAGTG
The DNA here is from genome assembly GCA_964274945.1 of Dehalococcoidia bacterium. Lineage (GTDB taxonomy): Bacteria > Chloroflexota > Dehalococcoidia > Lucifugimonadales > Lucifugimonadaceae > CAXXBX01. The sequence continues at coordinate 858,762 of CAXXBX010000034.1, forward strand.
CCGTAACTGAACCCTAATGGCAAATCACCACTTATAGACACTTCTACACTCTCAACATCTAACTCAAATACGGCATCGTTTACAACTCTTATGCTGAATGTCTTAATACTCTCTGCATTACTTAGTTCAATAACTCTGTTAGAGTCCAAGCCTTCAATCTCATAGTCAGTACTCTCAGTAGCATTACCTACTATAGACACACTTACAATTACACCTCTAACAGGAAGAACTCCTATAGACTCTACTGTAAACGTAGCAACTGACATAGGATCACCCTCTGTAATACTAGCATCATCTACTCTTACACTCACTACACCATCATCATCCAATATGAGAGCAACTCCTGTAGCGTCAGTGATTAGAGGTGGTTCAGAATGTCCACCACCTACTGCACTACTCAACAACAACTCATAACTCTCTATGTAACTCTCACCTATAGCGTCATCTATTATTGAAACTGATACTGTTTCAACACAACTACTTACACAATCACTGCCAGAGGTAAACGTAATAACTCCACTCGTAACAGATACGTAATCCTTAACACTCTCAGTAGTAATGTCTTCTGTCCTGTAGGTAACCATTACATCTTCTGTAGGTTCACCACCGCTTAATGTAATACTGAATATAGAACTTAATCCTGCATCCTCTGTAACATCATCAGCATCCGATATGCTGACACTCAACGGGTCTGATGCTGATATCACTGTGCTTACTGATATAGTTGCACCATCTGGATTAGTAACTGTAATCTCTACAGACTCTGCTCTCTCACTCAATACATCATCTATTACTGTAAACACTACTATAGTCTGCCCCCTAGCAGGAACTGTAAACACCCCGCCAGATAGGTCTATACCACTTATGTCTCCATCTATAACACTTCCACTCACAGCATAGGTGTATACTCCTGCAACACCTTGCAGTGTCAAGGTTACACTAGCACCCTCACTAACTGTAACAGCACTAACACTTACAGTGAACGATTGTATATCTTCGCTATCTAGCAACACACTTACACTACTAGTGCCATAACGCAACCCAACAGGTAACCCACCACTTATTGACACCTCTACATCCTCTGCCACAAACTCAAATTCTGCATCATCTATAACTCTTATGCCAAATGTCTTACTACTCTCAGAACTACTTAGTTCAATAACTCTGTTAGATGCCAAGCCTATAACCTCATAGTCTGCACCCTCTGTAGCAATACCACCTATAGACACACTCACACTTACACCACTAGCAGGAACTACCCCAGATGTACTACGCAATGTAACTACAGCTATAGAATCAGGAGAACCCTCCAATAACCGAGCTCTGTCTACTTCTACATACACATACGTGTCATTGTCTACTATACTCACTCTCAACTCGTCAGAACCATCAGCAATACTTACTCCAAAAGGCAAGTTCAAACCTCTCAGCTTTGCAACAACCTCCTCAGATAACTCCGCCAATGAATCATCCACTAATGCCAACGCATACGTTAAAACACTAACATCTCTGCTTAACGTAACTATACTCACAGAAGAAACAGGCACAGTGTAATCTAATCCTATACTAGCAGTGCCTGATAACTCTAACTCCACAGCAACACTAACACCCACAGGCAACATAGTTCCAGATAACTCTACACTCAACAATGCCACTGATCCACCACCAGATTCAAACAACTCTTCTTTGTCCACGCTTATACTTATACCTGTATCGTTATCAGATATAATCACAGTTGCTGAAGATACTCTACTATACTCAACTCCCATAGGTAGTTCACCAGAAACACTGACCACCAACTCCTCACTCGGATCAAATATACCATCATCTATAGTAGATACACTAAACTCACGCATATAGTTACTACTATTTAGAACTAACATATCACCAGCAGGTAGCCCTGACGCTGTATAGTCAACTCCACGACTTGCATCCCCACTAAACAATACTGTAACTGTAACCGCTTGAGCATCTATAATACCAAACAGATCATTGTCCACAAAACCAACAGCAAACGTAGTCATTGGTACATTAGCACCCTCTGATATCTCTGATATACTCGCAGAAATATACACATCGTTATCATACACATCTACATATGACACACTACTACGCTCGAAACTACCAGTAGGGTTAGTACGCAATAGATACAGACCACTAGCAGACGATATATCGTCATTCTTGAAGTTCAGCGATATTACTGCACTACTACTACCTTGAACTAGCACAACACTACCTGTTAACTGCGATATACGATCGCTAGAAGGTAGAATTACAGGAAACTCAGGAACAGAATACTTCACTGGATTCTCGTTTATAAAGCAAGAAACACCACCATCAGAAGACTGTATACCACACGCATAGTTGTTACTAGGCTCTTTCTTTAGTGATATGGCACTGTAACCAGTGCTATAGATATCACTTACAGAACCCCAACAATTAGTATCACCATTATCTACTCGTATACCACAAGTATAATCTGCTCCAGCACTTATAAATCGCAACTCACCAGAAGGAGCATTCAATTGTCCCTGGCTGTTATCACCCCAACACAACACCGAACCATCCGATACCCTCAAACCACAACTGTGGCTGGAACCTAACGATAACTTACTGAACTTCTCACCAGATGGAGGCGTAGACTCGCCAAACAAGTTCGCACCCCAGCAGGTAACACTAGAATCCTCTAACAACGCACACGTATGATGCTCTCCAGCACTTATAGCACTCACAAATGTCTGTATACTCAGAGGTGGAACCGCCTGATCATAGTCAGTAAAACTCAATCTACTCTCATCAACATTTGGATCAGAGCCAATACCCCAACACACAACTCTACCATTAGACAGAACACCACAAGCATGTGCCTCACCCACACTTATACCTACAAACGGACGAGTTGTAACAGGAACATCTACTATGTCAAATAGATCATCCTGTGCCTGTGCATGACACTCTACACTACCATCTAACAACAAACCACACACGAAGTAACCACCCATAACTACACTCTCCAACAGAGTAGTAGAATCCCAAGGAGATACAAAGTTACTGTTACTACTTAACTTACCCCAACACCTTGTTTTACCATCAAACCGCACTCTACACACTGCATTGTCTGATACTGCTATCTCTGTAGTACCCAGCGTCGTAATCTCATAAGGTATCGTAACATCCTCAGTCAAAGCACTAGGTAAGGAAACATCAAAAGTAACCTCTCTAGCACTCTCCAAAAAACTAATCTCTACTGGTGAGAGTTCCAGTGATACAGAATCGCTAAATAGTATCACAAAATTACTATTCTCAAATCTAAAATCAAGACTGTCTGGTGATACACCTACAAGAATTACTGTCTCATCATGTTCAAAATCTTCATCATCTACTGTGTCCAACGTAAACGTTACCACTGTAATGTTACTAGTAAACGTTACTACTTTGTTAGCAGGTAGATCCGATAATACATAGTCAACACCCTCAGTAGCACTACCTCTAAACTCAATTGTTACATCCAGATCACTAGTAAGTGGGGCTCCGAAATACTCTAATGTATACACCGCAGAAGATAACGATTCCTCCGCTAACTGTGAAGGTTCAACAGAGGCTATTATCTGCGTATTATCTAAGATACTAACCTCAGTCTTAGACGTATCACTAAACTCAGTCCCTACAGGTAGCTCAGCTATAGATAATACTATCGTCTCACCGCCCTCAAACACAATGTCTTCTATGATTGTAAACGCATATGTGATAATATTGCTCTCCGTCAACGTAACGCTACTGATCAAGGGGGAAGAGGTAGTATAATCCTCAGATTCTACAGCTGTCCCAAGTACTGCCACAGTAAACGTAACAGAACCACCGGGCAGTGAACCTTCCGCCGTTATAGTGAATGTTGCAACAGATATAGCATCACCCTCACGCAGTACAGGGTTGTCAACATCTATGGAGATACCCGCTTGTTTATCATCCACCATAGTAACCGATACACTAGGAACAGTATACTCAACACCACTTGGCAGTGTATCACTTAGAGTTACCACTATCTGCTCATCAGGTTCAAACACAGTGTCATCAATAGGCACTATAGTAAAGGTATCTTGAAGATTATTGGTATCCAATACCACCACATTAGCAGTAGTTAGCCCTGACATTGTATAGTCAGTATCAATAGTTGCACTACCGCTAAACGATACCGTGAACGTTACTTCACTAACACTTATAACCTCAAATATACGGTTATCAATAAAACCAACAGTAAACTCTATTCCTGCTGTATCAACCTCCGATACCTCTTGCAAGTCAGATGATAAATTAATATCGTTATCAAACACTTCTACATACGGTAAATTCGTTTGCCTCAAGCTAGGAGCAGAACTGCCAAGCACATTCAATAGATACAAACCACTAAGCGAGGATAAATCATCATCCTTATAGTTTAGGGTGAACGTGCCAGTAGTGCTACCTTGTGGTATACTAACACTAACAATAGACTCCTCAACACGTCTACCCTCAAATAGTGCAACAGGGGAGATAGAAGGCACAACAAATCCAACAAATTCGGCACTAGTAACAAAACACTCCACGCGACCGTTATCCCGACGTATACCACAGTTGTGTGCCAAACGCACAAAGGGGTTATATAAGGGATATGAATCGCTACCCAATGCACTATACTCTGTGCTTCCACCTGTGTGGGAAAAATCGTTCCCATTACTCCAGCATGTAACACGACCGTTATCCCGACGTATACCACAGGCAGAGATGCTAAAGTTAACAGATATATCTGTCATAGGTACATCATTATATGCGCCGGGGTTAGCAATAAAATCGTGCCCCCAACATAAGGGTGTACTATCCTCAAGCAGTAGCCCACAGGCTCCAAACCCACCTACGGATACCTCACTAAAGAGTCTATTCTCAGGCTGGGGATATGCAACTGGATCAAGCAAAATAAATTGTTGGGCGAAGAAGTCCCAGCCCCAGCACTCTAAACTATGATCATCTAACAACACACAGGTTTGATTACCACCAGCACTAAGCCTAATCACACGCCCTTGAACACTAGCAGGTGGTAATGCCTGGTTTCTATCTATTATGTAAGCTAGAAAGCCATTATAATTATTTGCATCATAAGGAGTAGTTTCATCAAGCCCAGGTTGTGAACCCAAGCCCCAACACTCTATGCTACGGTTGGATAGAAGACCACACATATGTGCCCCACCTCCATCAATAGAGGTGTACACCGCATTAGTTACAGTAGGAACAGACGCTATATTGACTGTGTCAGTGCCATATGTTAGGCACTCTACGCTACCATCTAAATGCAGACCACATATATAGTAATACCCCACAACTACACTACGCAGAGGTGTATCGCCCCAAGGCGCTGATGGCAAATCACCTGCAAGAAGAAAAGACCCCCAGCACTCTACTCTACCATTGAACAGCACCCTACAGGACCCATTCAAATATACGGATAATTCCGTTGTGCCCGGTGTAGCAATCGCAATGGATACACTAACAGCCTCATTTACTGCAGAAGGTATTGATACCGTAAACGTTAGCAGTTTATCCTGCTCTCCAAACGACTCAGTGAGAGGTGTTATGTTTAAGTTTATATCCTCATCAGATGATATAGTAACCGATACAGTAGAAACACCGTAACGGACATTTGTCGGTAGAGTACCTAGTATAGATACATCTACACTTTCGTTTGATTCAATAACTACATCATCTATAACCTGTATACTGAAACTCTTACTCTTAGCACTCTCTGTTAGTGTGATAACCGCAACACTACCTATCCCGATAACCTCATAGTCAGTACCTAAGGTAGCACTACCTACTATAGACACACTAACACTTACACCACTAGCAGGGATAACTCCCATAGCCTCTACTGTAAACGTAGCAACTGACATAGCAGAACCCTCTGTAATACTAGGTTCATCTACGCTTATACTCACTGATGCGTCGTTATCTAATATGCTTGCAGATCCTGTAGCAACGCTGATAACAGGTGGTTCTGTGTAGCCGCCTCCTGTAGCATTACGCAACACTAACTCATAACTCTCTGTAGAATTATCTACAATTTCGTTATCTATAACACTGACGCTTACCGTCTTTATGCAACCGCTTACACAATCAGAATCAGCAGTAAAGGTAATCACTCCATTTGTAACTATTTCGTAGTCTTCACCTGCTGTTGCAGTGCCGTCTAATGTAATGTAGCTCACTGTTACATTTTCTGTAGGTATACCACCGCTCAAACTGATATTAAACTCTGAAGCTGCGCCTGCACTTTCTGTAACGTCAACTGCATTAGATATGCTTACACTCAACGGGTCTGACTCACTTATCACTGTGCTTACTGATAACTCAATACTGTCTGGGGCAGTAACTGTAATCATCAGGCTCTCAGTACCCTCAGACAGAACATCGTCTACTATCGTAACATCAAAGGCACTCTTATCTGGCACTCCTACTGATACAGTACCTAACAAGGCAATGTTTACATCGCTTGCAGAAACACCACTAATAGCATATGTGTATACTCCTACAGCACCTTGTATAGTCAAGGTTACTATATCACCCTCTGTAACTGTAACAGAACTTACTGTTAAACTGAACGATGCTAAGTCTTCACTGGTTATAGACACACTTACACTACTAGTGCCGTAACTGAACCCTGATGGCAAATCTCCACTTAGAGACACTTTTATACTCTCAGCATCTAGCTCAAACATATCATCATTTATAACTCTTATGCTAAATGTCTTACTACTCTTAACAGAAGTTAGTGTGATAACTGCAACACTATCTAGCCCGACAAGAGCATAGTCAGTGTCTAAAGTAGCGCTACCACTTATATTTACACTAACGCTTATGCCTTCTACTGGCACTACTCCCATAGCCTCTACTGTGAACGTAGCTAATGACATAGCAGAACCCTCTGTAATACTAGCATCATCTACGCTTATACTCACTACTCCATCATCATCCAATATAAGAGCAACTCCTGTAGCATCAACTATTACAGGTGGCTCAGAATGTCCACCACCTACTGCACTATTCAACAACAACTCATAACTCTCTATGTAACCCTCGCCTGTAGCATCATCTATTATTGACACTGATACTGTCTGCATACAACCAAAAACACAATCAGTATCAGAGGTAAACGTAATGACTCCATTTTTAACTACTTCATAGTCTTCACCTGACATAGCAGTACCATCTTCTGTGCTGTAGCTCACTCTTACCTCTGATGTAGGTATACCACCGCTCAAACTGATATTAAACTCAGAACTCTCATTATCACCCTCTATAACGTCAGCCGCATCCGATATGCTTACACTCAACGGGTCTGATGCAGATATCACTGTGCTTACTAATAACATTGCACCGTCTGGAGCAGTAACCGTAAACAATACAGACTCCGCACCTTCACTCAATACATCATCTACTACTGTAAACACTACTATAGTCTGACCTGTAGCAGGAACTGTAAACACTCCACCAGACAGAACTATACCACTTATATCACTCACATCTACACCACTCACAGCATATGTGTATATTCCAGATGCACCTTGAAGTGTCAAAGTTACGATATCACCCTCGCTAACTGTAACATCACTTACTGTTACACTAAACTCTGCTATGTCTTCGCTATCTATTAGAACACTAACCGCTCTAGTGCCGTAATTGAACCCTGATGGCAGAACTCCACTTATTGACACTTCTACAGTCTCGGTAAACTCAGGAGCATTATCATCTATAATCTGTATACTGAAACTCTTACTCTTTTCACTCTCTGTTAGTGTGATAACTGCAACACTACTTAACCCGATAACCTCATAGTCAGAGCCCTCAATAGCACTACCTACTATTGACACACTTACACTTACACCACTAGCAGGAAGAACTACCATAGCCTCTACTGTAAACGTAGCAACTGGCATAGCATCACCTTCAGTAATACTAGACTCATCTACTCTTATACTCACTATACCATCGTTATATAAGATGCTAGCAGTAGCTGTATCTGTAGCTATACTAGGTGCATTACTGTGACCTCCTCCTATAGCACTTATCTTTACCCTAAATTGCTCTGTATTCTCAGATACGGTGTCATCTATTATTGACACTGAGACTGTCTTGGAACAACCAGAAACACAATCAGTGCTCGAAGTAAACATAACTACACCATTTGTAACGGATACGTAATCTTCACTTGAGTCGGCTGTAGCATCTTCTGTGCTGTAGCTCACAGTTAGATCCTCTGTAAGTATACCACCACTTACACTGATACTAAACTCAGAACTCTCATTATCCCCCTCTGTAACGTCAGCCGCATTAGATATACTTACACTCAACGGGTCTGATGCAGATATCACTGTGCTTACTGATATAGTTGCACCATCTGGAGCGGTAATTGTAATCTCTATAGACTCTGCATCCTCGGTAAAGTTATCATCTGTAACTGTGAATGCTACTATCGTCTGACCTCTAGCAGGAACTGTAAACACTCCACCAGACAGAACTATAACACTTATATCTCCATCTGTAACACTGCCACTCACAGCATATGTGTATACTCCTGCAACACCTTGCAGTGTCAAGGTTACACTAGCACCCTCGATAACTGTAACAGCACTTACTGTTACACTGAACGGTGCTAAGTCTTCACTTACTATAGACACAGTAGCGATGCTAAATCCATACACAAACCCTATTGGCAAATCTCCACTTAGTGATACTTCTACACTCTCAGCATTTATCTCAAATATAGCGTCGTTTAGAACTCTTATGCTGAATGTCTTACTACTCTCAGCATTACTTAGTTCAATAACTCTGTTAGAGTCCAAGCCAATAATCTTATAGTCTGCACCCTCAGTAGCACTACCTAATATAGACACACTTACACTTAATCCACTAGCAGTAATAACTCCCATAGACTCTACTGTAAACGTAGCAACTGATATAGCATCACCCTCGGTAATACTAGACTCATCTACGCTTATACTCAATACACTATTTTTGTCCTCCAATATGAGAGCAACTCCTGTAGCATCAACTATTACAGGTGGCTCTGAGTGTCCACCGCCTACTGCACTACTCAACAACAACTCATAACTCTCTATGTAACTCTCAACTATATCATCATCTAAGATAGACACTGACACTGTCTGAACACAACTATTTACACAATCACTCCCAGACCTAAACGTAACAACTCCACTCGTAACAGATACGTAATCCTTACCACCCTCTGCTGTAACATTTTCGGTCCTGTAGGTAACCATTACATCTTCTGTAGGTTCACCACCGCTTAATGTAATATTGAATACAGAACTTACATTAGCAACCTCTGTAACATCAGAGGCATCCGATACTCTTACACTCAATGGGTCTGAGGCAGATATCACTGTGCTTACTGATATAGTTGCACCATCTGGATTAGTAACTGTAAACAATACAGACTCTGCACCTTCACTCAATACATCATCTACTACTGTAAACACTACTATAGTCTCACCCCTAGCAGGCACTATCAACAAGCCAGATAGGTTAATACCACTTATATCACTCGCATCTATAACACTCACAGCATACGTGTATACGCCGGGAATACCTTGTAGCGTCAGCTCTACACTATCGCCCTCTGTAACTGTAACAGCACTCACACTTACACTGAATTCTGCTATATCTTCGCTATCTATCAACACTCTTACACTACTAGTGACGTAACTGAACCCTAATGGCAAATCACCACTTAGAAACACCTTTACACTCTCTGCATCTGGCTCAAACATATCATCATTTAGAACTCTTATACTAAATGTCTTACTACTCTCAGCATTACTTAGTTCAATAACTCTGTTAACACCCAAGCCCACAACCGCATAGTCTGCACCCTCAGTAGCACTACCTGCTATAGACACACTTATACTTACACCACTAGCAGGAATAACTCCTATAGCCTCTACTGTAAACGTAGCTAATGACATAGCATTACCCTCTGTAATAGTAGCATCATCTACGCTTAGACTCACTACACCATCATCATCCAATATGAGAGCAACTCCTGTAGCGTCAGTGATTAGAGGTGGTTCAGAATGTCCACCGCCTACTGCACTACTCAACAACAACTCATAACTCTCTATATAACTCTCACCTGTATCATCATCTACGATAGACACTGATACTGTCTGAACACAACTATTTACACAATCACTCCCAGACCTAAACGTAACAACTCCACTAGTAACAGATACGTAATCCTTACCACCCTCTGCCGTAACATCTTCTGTGCTGTAGCTCACAAGTACATCTTCTGTAGGTTCACCACCGCTTAATGTAATACTGAATACAGAACTTACATTAGCACCCTCTGTAACATCAGAGGCATCCGATACGCTTACACTCAACGGGTCTGATGCAGATATCACTGTGTTTACTGATATAGTTGCACCATCTGGATTAGTAACTGTAATCTCTATAGACTCTGCATCTTCGGTAAAGTTATCATCTGTAGCTGTGAAAGGTACTATCGTCTGCCCACTAGCAGTAACTGTAAACACTCCACCTGACAGAACTATAACGCTTATGTATCCATCTGTAATGCCTCCACTCACAGCATACGTGTAAATTCCAGGATAACCCGATACGGATAACTCTACAACACCACCCTCATTTATACTTGTAGCATCTAATGATACAACGAACGGCTCTCTAACTATAGTAATAGTAGCCTCTTTAGTGCCAAATCTAAACCTTGAAGGTAACGCATCCGCAGATATAGATACCTGTACATCTTCCTCTATCTCACTCTCAGCATCGTCTATAACTCTTATACTGAAACTCTTACTCGTATCGCTGTTTGTTAGTGTGATAGATGAAACACTACTGCCCACAAACTCATAGTCTGAACCTTCACGAGCACTACCAGATATAGCCACACTCACCGTTATACCACCAGCAGGCAACGAAACCACATTCCCAACGCTAACAGTGAACGTTGCTATAGAACTTATTTCACCTTCTTCTATGCTTGCATTATCAACTGATAACTCTATAATCGTATCGTTATCTAGTACAGTTAGCTCAGACTGATAATTTATAGATGAGACAGACACATCAGAAGTTACGACAGATGGATCATTTATTGATATACCATCCACCCTTACTACATACAAAGTATCCGCAGTAGGCAGTGCACCATCAGTAACGGGTATGCTGACACTTATAGTTAGAGTATTTGCAGGTATAACAGCATTAATAGATGAATAAACTCCTACCGTATCTATATGACTCTCTAAAGCAGGGTACGGTGATGCAGGTAACAAAGGAACAGTGATACTGCCATCATCATAACCTGTACCCCAACAGAATACGTTGCCATTATCAGCACGTACTGCACAGTTGGCACGATTATAGGTCCCAATATCAGTAACCTTAGTATTTGTATAAGATGCAGGTACGCTACCTGCAGAACCTACTACTCCTATATCACCGAAACATTGTAAGATTCCATCAAGCCTTATACCACAGGTATAGAGGTCAGCTACAGCTATCTTTGTAAATGTAGGGCTCCCTGGAGGTATAACGTATGAATTAACACCCCAGCACCGCATTGTATCTTGATCAGTCAATCCACAAGCGAAGAATTGACCAGAATATATGGATTTGAATGTAACCCCAGAAGGCACGGATGTTGCGACGCTACTAAAGCCCCAGCAATCTACACTACCATCCTCTTTTAGACCGCATGTGTGGAAACCCCCAGCAGCTAGAGACACAAAGTCGTTACCAGAAGGTGGCGTGGATTGACCATTGATATTATCTCCCCAACAGTTCACTTCACCAGATAACTGTATACCGCAGACGTGAGAGTGTCCTACTGATATATCCTTGTACTTTTCAACAGTAGGTCCTGTGATTATTTCACCAAAATCGTCAAAACCCCAGCAACGGATAGAACCAGTTGTATCAATTCCACAAGTATTGTCCTCATTAACACTTATCTTAGTGAACTTTATACCTGCAGGAGGTATATGAGCATTGCCTAAACCGCTACCCCAGCACTGCACAGTTCCATCTCCAACTATACGGCAGGTATAACCCTTACCAACACCTACACTAACTTGAGGTGCTATAACACTCCAAGATACTGCTATACTACTAGGCACAGACTCAGATAATGCAATTTCAAAGTTTATAGTACCAACATCTTCAAACACAGACACGTTTGCAGGTAAAATACTTACAAGAATAGGTCGGTTTGATATAGTAACACTAACCTCTCTATCGCCAAAATTAAAGCTTACAGGTAGATTACCAGATATAGAAACTTCTACCGTTTCTTTATCATCTTCAATATTATCGCTTATAGCTCTTATGCTAAATGTCTTACTACTCTCAACAGAGGTTAGTGTGATAACTGCAACACTATCTATCCCGACAAGAGCATAGTCAGTGTCTAAAGTAGCGCTACCACTTATATTTACACTAACGCTTATACCACTAGAAGGAATTACTCCCATAGCCACTACTGTAAACGTAGCAACTGACATTGTACCATTTTCTGCAATGTTACTCTCATCTACGCTTATATTAACTACTCCATCATCATTCAATATGAGAGCAACTCCTGTGGCATCAACTATTACAGGCGGTTCAGAATGTCCACCACCTGTAGCACTGTTTATCTTTACAATAAACTGCTCTGTAATCTCATATCTAATGTCATCTATTATAGGTACTGAGACTGCCTTGGAACAACCAGAAACACAATCAGTGTCCGAAGTAAACATAACTACACCATTTGTAACGGATATGTAATCTTCACTTGAGGCAGCTGTAGCATCTTCTGTGCTGTAGCGCACAGTTACATCTTCTGTAAGTCTACCACCACTTACACTGATAATAAACTCAGCACTGGCACCCGCACCTTCTGTAACGTCAGACGCATCCGATATGCTTACACTCAACAGGTCTGATGCAGATATTACTGTGCTTACTGATAACGTTGCACCGTTTGGAGCGGTAACTGTAATCTCTACAGACTCAGCACCCTCACTCAAGCCATCATCCACAACTGTAACCTGCACCACTGTCGGAACACTAGAAGGCACAGTCAAAGAACCTGACAAACTTATACCACTTATATCGTCTGCAGTTATGCCACTCACAGCATACGTGTACACCCCAGGGAATCCAGATACAGATAACTCTACAACACCACCCTCGTTTATAGTAGAAGAATCTAGTTCTACAACGAACGGCTCGCTAACTATAGTAACGCTAACCTCTTGAGTGCCAAATCTAAACCTTGAAGGTAACGCATCCGCAGATATAGATACCTTTACATCTTCCTCCATCTCAATATCAGCATCATCTATAACTCTTATACTGAAACTCTTACTCGTACCGCTGTTTGTTAGTGTGATAACTGAAACACTACTGCCCACAAACTCATAGTCTGAACCTTCACTAGCACTACCAGATATATCCACACTCATAGTTATACCACCAGCAGGCAAAGAAACCACATTCCCAACGCTAACAGTGAACGTTGCTATAGAATTGACTTCACCCTCTTCTATACTTACATTATCAACTGATAACTCTATAATCGTATCGTTATCTTGTACAGTTAGCTCAGACTGATAATTTATAGATGAGACATACACATCCTCTACTGATATACCATCCACCCTTACTACATACAAAGTATCTCCAGTAGGTAGTGGAGCGTCCGTAACAGGCACGCTTACACTTATAGTTAGAGTATTTGCAGGTATAACCGCATTAATAGATGAATAAACTCCTACTGTATCTATATGACTCTCTAAAGCAGGGTAAGGTGATGCAGGTAACAAAGGAACAGTAATACTGCCATCATCATAACCTGTACCCCAACAGAATACGTTACCATTATCAGCACGTATTGCACAGATGGCACGATCATAAGTCTGAATATCAGTAACCTTAGTATTTGTATAAGCTGCAGGTACGCTAGATGCAGAACCTGTACCGAAACATTGTAAGGTTCCATCCAGCCTTATACCGCAGGTATAGAGGTCAGCTACAGCTATCTTTGTAAATGTAGGGTTCCCTGGAGGTATAACGTATGGATTAAGACCCCAGCACTGCATTGTATCTTGATTAGTCAATCCACAAGTGAAGAATTGCCCCGAATATATGTATTTGAATGTAACCCCAGAAGGCACGGATGCTGCGAAGCCAGCAAAGCCCCAGCAAATTACACTACCATCCTCTTTTAGACCGCATGTGTGGGCACCCCCAGCAGATAGAGACACAAAGTCGTTACCAGAAGGTGGAGTGGCTTGACCATTGAAATTATTTCCCCAACAGTTCACTTCTCCAGATAACAGTATACCGCAGGCGTGCAATCTTCCTACTGATATATCCTTGTACTTCTCAACAGTAGGTCCTGTGATTATTTCACCAAAATTGTTTAACCCCCAGCAACGTATAGAGCGAGTTATATCAATCCCACAAGTATTGTTATCACTAGCACTTATCTTAGTGAATTTTATGCCTGCAGGAGGTATATGAGCATTGCCTGCACCGCTACCCCAGCACTGCACAGTTCCATCTCCAACTATACGGCAGCCATAACCAGTACCAACATCTAAACTAATTTGAGGTGCTATAACACTCCAAGATACATCTATGTTAATAGGCACAGCCTCAGATAATGCAATTTCAAAGTTTATAGTACCAACATCTTCAAACACAGATACGTTTGCAGGTAAAATACTTACAAGAATAGGTCGGTTTAATATAGTAATAGTAGCCTCTGTAGTGCCAAATTTAAACCTTGAAGGTAACGCATCCGCAAATATAGATACCTTTACATCTTCTTCGATCTCAATATCATCATCGTCCATAACTCTGATACTGAAACTTTTACTCTTCTTACTATCTGTTAGTGTGATAGATGAAACACTACTGCCCACAAACTCATAGTCTGAACCCTCACTAGCACTACCAGATATAGCTACACTCAAAGTTATACCACCAGCAGGCACTGACACTGCACTCCCGACGCTAACAGTGAACACTGCTATAGAACTTACTTCACCCTCTTCTATGTTCGCTTTATCAACTGATACCTCTATAATCGTATCGTTATCTAGTACAGTTAGCTCAGACTGATAGTTTATAGATGAGACAAACACATCATCAGCTACAACAGATGTATACTCTACTGATATACCATCTACCCTGACTACATACAAAGTATCTCCAGTAGGTAGTGGAGTGTCCGTAACAGGCACGCTTACACTTATAGTTAGAGTATTTGCAGGTATAACCGCATTAATAGGTGAATAAACTCCTACTGTATCTATATGACTCTCTAAAGCAGGGTATGGTGATGCAGGTAACAAAGGAGCAGTAATATCGTCAGCATCATAACCTGCACCCCAACAGAATACGTTACCATTATCAGCACGTACTGCACAGTTGGCACGATGATAAGTCTGAATATCAGTAACCTTAGTATTTGTATAAGCTGCAGGTACGCTAGCTGCAGAAGAACCTGTACCGAAACATTGTAAGGTGCCATCAAGCCTTATACCGCAGGTATAGAGGTCAGCTACAGCTATCTTTGTAAATGTAAGGTTCCCTGGAGGTATAACGTATGGATTAACACCCCAGCACTGCATTGTATCTTGATTAGTCAATCCACAAGCGAATAATTGACCAGAATATATGGATTTGAATGTAACCCCAGGAGGCACGGATGTTGCCACTTCAGCAGCGCCCCAGCAAACTACACTACCATCCTCTTTTAGACCACATGTGTGGAAACGCCCAGCAGCTAGAGACACAAAGTCGTTACCAGAAGGTGGAGTGGCTTGACCAGAGGTATTATTTCCCCAACAGTTCACTTCACCAGATAACAGTATACCGCAGACGTGAGAGTGTCCTACTGATATATCCTTGTACTTCTCAACAGTAGGTCCTGTGATTATTTCACCAAAATCGTCATCACCCCAGCAACGTATAGAGCGAGTTATATCAATCCCACAAGTATTGTAATCCCTAGCACTTATCTTAGTGAATTTTATACCCGCAGGCGGTATATGAGCATCGCCTAAACCGCTACCCCAGCACTGCACAGTTCCATCTCCAACTATACGGCAGGCATAACCATCACCAAAATCTAAACTCACTTGAGGTGCTATAACACTCCAAGATACAGCTACGCTACTAGGCACAGACTCAGATAATGCAATTTCAAAGTTTATAGTACCAACATCTTCAAACACAGATACGTTTGCAGGTAAAATACTTACAAAAATAGGTCGGTTTGATATAGTAGTAGTAGCCTCTGTAGTGCCCAATCTAAACCTTGCAGGTAACCCATCCGCAGATATAGATACCTTTACATCCTCCTTCATCTCAATATCAGCATCGTCTATAACTCTTATACTGAAACTCTTACTCTTCTTACTATCTGTTAGTGTGATAACTGAAACACTACTGCCCACAAATTCATAGTCTGAACCCTCACTAGCACTACCAGATACATCTACACTCACAGTTATACCACCAGCAGGCACTGACACTGCACTCGCTACGCTAACAGTGAACACTGCTATAGAACTTACGTCACTCTTTACTATGTTCGCTTTATCAACTGATACCTCTATAATCGTATCGTTATCTAGTACAGTTAGCTCAGACTGATAATTTACAGATGAGAGAGAGACATCAGCAGCTACAACAGATGGATCCTCTACTGATATATCATCTACCCTTACTACATACAAAATATCTCCAGTAGGTAGTGGAGCGTCCGTAACAGGCACGCTTACACTTATAGTTAGAGTATTTGCAGGTATAACAGCATTAATAGATGAATAAACTTCTACTGTATCTATATGACTCTCTAGAGCAGGGTAAGGTGATGCAGGTAACAAAGGAACAGTAATACTGCCATCATCATAACCTGCACCCCAACAGAATACATTACCATTATCAGCACGTATTGCACAGATGGCACGAGCATAAGACCCAACATCAGTAACCTTAGTATTTGTATAAGCTGCAGGTGCTCTAGCTTCAGAATCTCCTACTCCTTCATCACCGAAACATTGTAAGGTTTCATCAATCCCTATAAAGCAGGTATAGAGGTCATCTGGAGGTATAAGGATTGGATCAATACCCCAGCACTGCGTTGTATCTTGATTAGTCACTCCACAAACTAAGGATCCTCTAGAAAATATGGATTTGAATGTAACCCCAGAAGGCACGGATGCTGCGAAGTCAGCAACGCCCCAGCAATCTACACTACCATCCTCTTTTAGACCACATGTATGGGAACGCCCAGCAGATAGAGACACAAAGTCGTTACCAGAAGGTGGAGTGGCTTCACCAGAGCTATTATCGCCCCAACAGTTCACTTCACCAGATAACAGTACACCGCAGACGTGAAATCTTCCTACTGATACATCCTTGTACTTCTCAACAGTAGGTCCTGGGATTATTTCACCTAAATCGTCATCACCCCAGCAACGTATAGAACCAGTTGTATCAATCCCACAAGTATTGTCATCAATAGCACTTATCTTAGTGAACTTTATATCCGCAGGCGGTATATGAGCATTGCCTGCACCGCTACCCCAGCACTGCACAGTTCCATCTCCAACTATACGGCAGGCATAACCAAGTCCAACATCTAAACTAAATTGAGGTGCTATAACACTCCAAGATACAGCTATGCTACTAGGCACAGACTCAGATAATGCAATTTCAAAGTTTACGTTACCAACATCTTCAAACACAGATACATCTGCAGGTAAAATACTTACAAGAATAGGTCGGTTTGATATAGTAATAGTAGCCTCTGTGGTGCCAAATTTAAACCTTGAAGGTAACGCATCCGCAGATATAGATACCTTTACATCTTCCTCTATTTCAATATCATCATCGTCTATAATTCTGATACTGAAATTCTTACTCCTAGCATTCTCTGTTAGTGTGATAACTGAAACACTACTGCCCACAAACTCATAGTCTGAACCCAATAACGCCGTACCAGATATATCCACACTCATCGTTATACCACCAGCAGGCACTGACACTGCACTCCCGACGCTAACAGTGAACGTTGCTATAGAACTTACTTCACTTTCTACTATGTTCGCTTTATCAACTGATACCTCTATAATCGTATCGTTATCTAGTACAGTTAACTCAGACTGATAATTTATAGATGAGAGAGAGACATCAGCAGCTACAACAGATGGATTATTTATTGATATACCATCCAACTTTACTACATACAAAGTATCCGCAGTAGGCAGTACATCATCAGTAACGGGTATGCTGACACTTATAGTTAGAGTATTTGCAGGTATAACAGCATTAGTAGATGAATAAACTCCTACTGTATCTATATGACTCTCTAAAGCAGGGTAAGGTGATGCAGGTAACAAAGGAACAGTAATACTGCCATTATCATAACCTCTACCCCAACAGAATACGTTACCATTATCAGCACGTACTGCACAGATGGAACCCACATTAGTCGCAAGATCAGCATAAGTCGCAATATCAGTAACCTTAGTATTTGTATAAGCTGCAGGTACGCTAGATGCAGAACCTCTACCGGAACATTGTAAGGTTCCATCAAGCCTTATACCGCAGGTATAGTATTCACGTACAACTATCTTTGTAAATGTAGGGTTCCCTGGAGGTATAACGTATGCCTCAAAACCCCAGCACTGCATTGTATCTTGATCAGTCAATCCACAACCGAATTCGTCATCAGTATATATGGATTTGAATGTAGCCCCAGCAGGCACGCGTGTTGCTCCACTATCAAAGCCCCAGCACATTACACTACCATCCTCTTTTAGACCACATGTGTGGTCAAGCCCAGCAGCTAGAGACACAAAGTCGTTATCAGAAGGTGGAGTGGATTGACCACTGCGAGTATCTCCCCAACAGTTCACTTCACCAGATAACAGTACACCGCAGACGTGAAATCTTCCTACTTCAATATCCTTGTACTTCTCAACAGTGGGTCCTGTGATTATTTCACCTAAATCGTTATTACCCCAGCAACGTATAGAGCGAGTTATATCAATCCCACAAGTATTGTCATCACTAGCACTTATCTTAGTGAACTTTATACCTGCAGGAGGTATATGAGCATTGCCTGCACCGCTACCCCAGCACTGCACAGTTCCATCTCCAACTATACGGCAGGCATAACCATCACCAACATCTAAACTAAATTGAGGTGCTATAACACTCCAAGATACAGCTATGCTACTAGGCACAGACTCAGATAATGCAATTTCAAAGTTTATAGTACCAACATCTTCAAACACAGATACATCTGCAGGTGAAATACTTACAAAGATAGGTCCGTTTAATATAGTAACACTAACCGCTCTAGTGCCATAACTAAACCTTGCAGGTAGGTTACCCGATAAAGAAACTTCTACTGTTTCATTATCATCTTCAATATCATCGCTTATAACTCTTATACTGAAACTCTTACTCTTCTTACTATCTGTTAGTGTGATAACTGAAACACTACTGCCCACAAACTCATAGTCTGAACCCAATAACGCCGTACCAGATATATCCACACTCATCGTTATACCACCAGCAGGCACTGACACTGCACTCCCGACGCTAACAGTGAACGTTGCTATAGAACTTACTTCACCCTCTTCTATACTTGCTTTATCAACTGATAACTCTATAATCGTATCGTTATCTAGTACAGTTAGCTCAGACTGATAATCTATAGATGAGAGAGAGACATCAGAAGCTACAACAGATGGATCATTTATTGATATACCATCCACCCTTACTACATACAAAGTATCCGCAGTAGGCAGTACATCATCAGTAACGGGTATGCTGACACTTATAGTTAGAGTATTTGCAGGTATAACAGCATTAGTAGATGAATAAACTCCTACTGTATCTATATGACTCTCTAGAGCAGGGTAAGGTGATGCAGGTAACAAAGGAACAGTAATACTGCCATCATCATAACCTAAACCCCAACAGAATACGTTACCATTATCAGCACGTATTGCACAGATGGCACGATTATAAGTCCTAATATCAGTAACCTTAGTATTTGTATAAGCTGCAGGTACGCTAGCTTCAGAACCTGTACCGGAACATTGTAAGGTTCCATCAAGCCTTATACCGCAGGTATAGAGGTCAGATACAAGGTCAGCTACAGCTATCTTTGTAAATGTAGGGTTCCCTGGAGGTATAAGGGCTGGACTAACACCCCAGCACCGCATTGTATCTTGATCAGTCAATCCACAAGCGAAGAATTGACCAGAATATATGGATTTGAATGTAACCCCAGAAGGCACAGATGTTGCCACGTCAGCAACGCCCCAGCAAACTACACTACCATCCTCTTTTAGACCACATGTGTGGAAATTCCCAATAGCTAGAGACACAAAGTCGTTACCAGAAGGTGGAGTGGCTTGACCAGAGGTATTATTTCCCCAACAGTTCACTTCACCAGATAACAGTATACCGCAGCCGTGAGTTCCTCCTACTGATACATCCTTGTACTTCTCAACAGTAGGTCCTGTGATTATTTCACCTAAATCGTTATTACCCCAGCAACGTATAGAGCGAGTTATATCAATCCCACAAGTATTGTCATCACTAGCACTTATCTTAGTGAACTTTATACCTGCAGGAGGTATATGAGCATTGCCTGCACCGCTACCCCAGCACTGCACAGTTCCATCTCCAACTATACGGCAGGCATAACCATCACCAACATCTAAACTACCTTGAGGTGCTATAACACTCCAAGATACTGCTATGCTACTAGGCACAGACTCAGATAATGCAATTTCAAAGTTTATAGTACCAACATCTTCAAACACAGATACGTTTGCAGGTGAAATACTTACAAAGATAGGTCGGTTTGATATAGTAACACTAACCGCTCTAGTGCCAAAACTAAGGCTTACAGGTAGGTTACCAGATAAAGAAACTTCTACCGTTTCTTTATCATCTTCAATATTATCGCTTATAGCTCTTATGCTAAATGTCTTACTACTCTCAACAGAAGTTAGTCTGATAACTGCAACACTATCTAGCCCGCTAAGAACATAGTCAGTGTCTAAAGTAGCGCTACCACTTATATTTACACTAACGCTTATGCCTTCTACTGGCACTACTCCCATAGCCTCTACTGTAAACGTAGCAACTGACATTGTACCACTCTCTGCAATGCTACTCTCATCTACGCTTATATTCACTAAACCATCATCATCCAATATGAGTGCAACTCCTGTAGCATCAACTATTACAGGCGGTTCAGAATGTCCACCACCTACTGCACCGTTTATCTTTACAATAAATTGCTCTGTAACTTCATATCTAGTGTTATCTATTGTAGACACTGATACTGGTTGAACACAACTACTTACACAATCAGTGCCCGAAGTAAACATAACTACACCATTTGTAACGGATACGTAATCTTCACTTGAGGCAGCTGTAGCATCTTCTGTGCTGTAGCGCACAGTTACATCTTCTGTAAGTCTACCACCACTTACACTGATACTAAACTCAGAACTCGCATTATCACCCTCTGTAACGTCAGACGCATCCGATATGCTTACACTCAACAGGTCTGATGCAGATATCACTGTAGTAGCTGATAAATTTGCACCAGCTGGATTTGTAACTGTAATCTCTATAGACTCTGCATCCTCGGTAAAGTTATCGTCTAACACCCTTACACTCAATGTAGCTCTACCCGTTGCTTCTACTGGTATATTACCTGAGAAGCCAACGCTTATGTCTCCATCTGTAACGCCTCCACTCACAGCATACGTATAAATTCCAGGATAACCCGATACGGATAACTCTACAACACCACCCTCATTTATACTTGAAGAATCTAATGATACAACGAACGGCTCTCTAACTATAGTAATAGTAGCCTCTGTAGTGCCAAATTTAAACCTTGAAGGTAACCCATCCGCAGATATAGATACATGTACATCTTCCTCTATCTCACCCTCAGCATCGTCTATAACTCTTATACTGAAACTCTTACTCGTAGCGCTGTTTGTTAGTGTGATAGCTGAAACACGACTGCCCACAAACTCATAGTCTTTACCCAATGATGCCGTACCAGATATAGCCACACTCAAAGTTATACCACCAGCAGGCAAAGAAACCATATTCCCAACGCTAACAGTGAACGTCGCTATAGAACTTACTTCACCCTCTTCTATGCTTGCTTTATCAACTGATACCTCTATAATCGTATCGTTATCTTGTACAGTTAGCTCAGACTGATAATTTATAGATGAGACAGACACATCAGCAGCTACAACAGATGGATCATTTATTGATATACCATCCACCCTTACTATATATAAAGTATCCGCAGTAGGCAGTGCACCATCAGTAACGGGTATGCTGACACTTATAGTTAGAGTATTTGCAGGTATAACAGCATTAATAGATGAATAAACTCCTACTGTATCTATATGACTCTCTAAAGCAGGGTAAGGTGATGCAGGTAACAAAGGAACAGTAATACGGTTATTATCATAATTTCTACCCCAACAGAATACGTTACCATTATCAGCACGTACTGCACAGTTGGCACGATTATAAGTCCCAATATCAGTAACCTTAGTGTTTGTATAAGCTGCAGGTACGCTAGCTGCAGAACCTACTACTCCTATATCACCGAAACATTGTAAGGTTCCATCAAGCCTTATGCCGCAGGTATAAAAGTTACTTACAGCTATATCTGTGAATGTAGGGCTTCCTGGAGGTATAACGTATGAATTAACACCCCAGCACTGCATTGTATCTTCATCAGTCAATCCACAAGCGAAGAATTGACCAGAATATATGGATTTGAATGTAACCCCAGAAGGCACGGATGTTGCGACGCTACTAAAGCCCCAGCAATCTACGCTACCATCCTCTTTTAGACCGCATGTGTGGAAACCCCCAGCAGCTAGAGACACAAAGTCGTTACCAGAAGGTGGCGTGGCTTGACCAGAGGTATTATTTCCCCAACAGTTCACTTCACCAGATAACTGTATACCGCAGACATGAGAGATTCCTACTGATATATCCTTGTACTTCTCAACAGTAGGTCCTGTGATTATTTCACCCGAATCGTCAAAACCCCAGCAACGTATAGAACGGGTTGTATCAATCCCACAAGTATTGTCCTCATTAACACTTATCTTAGTGAACTTTATGCCTGCAGGAGGTATATGAGCATTGCCTGCACCGTTACCCCAGCACTGCACAGTTCCATCTCCAACTATACGGCAACCATAACCTTTACCAACACCTAAACTAACTTGAGGTGCTATAACACTCCAAGATACAGCTATGCTACTAGGCACAGGCTCAGATAATGCAATTTCAAAGTTTATAGTACCAACATCTTCAAACACAGATACATTTGCAGGTAAAATACTTACAAGAATAGGTCGGTTTAATATAGTAACACGAACCGCTCTAGTACCATAACTAAAGCCTACAGGTAGGTTACCAGATATAGATACTGCTACCGTTTCATTATTATCTTCAATAGTATCACTTATAGCTCTTATGCTAAATGTCTTACTACTCTCAACAGAAGTTAGTGTGATAACTGCAACACTATCTATCCCGACAAGAGCATAGTCAGTATCTAAAGTAGCGCTACCACTTATATTTACACTAACGCTTATACCTTCTACTGGCACTACTCTTATAGCCTCTACTGTAAACGTAGCAACTGACATAGCATCACCTTCAGTAATACTAGACTCATCTACGCTTATAGTCACTAAACCATCCTCATCCAATATAAGAGCAACTCCTGTGGCATCAACTATTACAGGCACTTCAGAATGTCCACCACCTGTAGCACTGTTTATCTTTACAGTAAACTGCTCTGTAACCTCATATATAGGGTCATCTATTGTAGGCACTGAGA
The DNA here is from genome assembly GCA_964274945.1 of Dehalococcoidia bacterium. Lineage (GTDB taxonomy): Bacteria > Chloroflexota > Dehalococcoidia > Lucifugimonadales > Lucifugimonadaceae > CAXXBX01. Next base: position 882,769 of record CAXXBX010000034.1, read on the forward strand.
CTGTCTTGGAACAACCAGAAACACAATCAGTGCCCGAAGTAAACATAACTACACCATTTGTAACGGATACGTAATCTTCACTTGAGGCAGCTGTAGCATCTTCTGTGCTGTATCTCACTGTTACATCTTCTGTAAGTCTACCACCACTTACACTGATACTAAACTCAGAACTCTCATTATCACCCTCTGTAACGTCCGATGCATCCGATATGCTTACACTCAACGGGTCTGATGCAGATATGAATGCGCTTACTGATAACGTTGCACCGTCTGGAGCAGTAACTGTAATCTCTACAGACTCTGCACCTTCACTTAATACATCATCTATTACTGTAAGCACTACTATCGTCTCACCTCTAGCAGGAACGGTAAACGCTCCACCAGATAGAACTATACCACTTATGTCTCCGTCTGTAACGCCTCCACTCACAGCATATGTGTATGAACCTGTAATACCTTGAATTCGCAAATCTACAGTGTCACCTTCAGTTACTTTATCGCTAGATAGCATTACACTAAACGGTGCTAAGTCCTCGCTATTTATCCACACACTTACACTGTTAGTGCCGTAACTGAACCCTGATGGCAGAACTCCACTTATAGATACATCTATACTCTCAGCATCTATCTCAAATATAGCGTCGTTTAGTACTCTTATGCTAAACGATTTGCTACTCTCATCAGCACCTAGCACTATGACTTTGTTAGCCCCCAAGCCCTCAAAGACATAGTCTGCGTTCTCAGTAGCAGTGCCAGATGCAGTTACACTTATGCTTATATCGTTTAAAGGTGTTACACTTGCATATTCTACTGTAAACGTAGCAATTGACATAACAGAATCTTCCTGAATAACACTACGGTCTACGCTTATGCTGATTACACCTTCGTCATCCAATATGAGAGCAACTCCTGTAGCATCAGCTATTACAGGAGGCTCTGAGTATCCACCACCTACTGCACTACTCAACAACAACTCATAATTCTCTATATAACTCTCACCTGTATTATCATCTATTATTGACACTGACACTGTTTGAACACAACTATTTACACAATCAGTGCTAGACGTAAACATAATAATCTCATTCGTAACAGATACGTAATCTACACCTGCTGTTGCTGTGCCGTCTTCTGTGCTGTAGATCACTCTTACATCTTCTGTAAGTCTACCACCACTTACACTGATACTAAACTCAGCACTGACACCTGCACCCTCTGTAACATCAGAGGCATCCGATACACTTACACTCAATGGGTCTGATGCAGATATCACTGTGTTTACTGATAACGTTGCACCATCTGGATTAGTAACTGTAAACAATACAGACTCTGCACCTTCACTCAAATCATCATCTATTACTGTAAACACTACTATAATCTGCCCCCTAGCAGGAACTGTAAGCACTCCACCAGACAGAACTATACCACTTATGTCGCCATCTGTAACGCTGCCACTCACAGCATATGTGTATACTCCTGTAACACCTTGCAGTGTCAAGGTTACTATATCACCCTCGCTAACTGTAACAGCACTTACTGTTACACTGAACGGTGCTATGTCTTCGCTATCTATCAACACACTTACACTAGTAGTGCCGTAAATGAACCCTGATGGAAGAACTCCACTTATTGACACTTCTACACTCTCAGCATCTAGCTCAAATATATCATCGTTTACAACTCTTATGCTGAATGTCTTACTACTCTGAGCATTACTTAGTTCAATAACTCTGTCAGCCCCCAAGCCCACAACATGATAGTCAGTACCTAAGGTAGCACTACCATTTATATTTACACTCACACTGATGCCACTTGCTGGAACTAATCTTATAGCTTCTACTGTGAATATAGCTAACGACATAGCATCACCTTCTGTAATACTATTATTATCTACTCTTATACTCACTATATTATCGTTATATAAGATGCTAGCTGTAGCCGTAGCTATAGCTATAGTAGGTGCATCGCTGTGACCTCCTCCTATAGCACTGTTTAGATTTACCCTAAACTGCTCTGTATTCTCAGATACGGAGTCATCTATTATTGACACTGACACTGTTTGCTCACAACTACTTACACAGTCAGTGCCAGACCTAAACGTAATAACTCCACTAGTAACAGATACGTAATCCTTATCACCCTCTGCCGTAACATCTTCTGTGAAGTAGCTCACTGTTACATTTGATCTAGGAATACCTCCACTCAATGTAATACTGAATACAGAACTTACATTAGCACCTTCTACAACGTCATCTGCATCCGATATGCTTACACTCAACGGGTCTGATGCAAATATCACTGTGCTTACTGATAACGTTGCACCATCTGGAGCAGTAACTGCAATAAATACACTCTCTTCACCCTCAGTAAGATCATCATCTACTACTGTAAACAATACTACTGTTTGCCCATTAGCAGGAACTGTAAACACTCCAGACAGAACTATGCCACTTATGTCTCCGTCTGTAACTCCTCCACTCACAGCATATGTGTATACCCCAGATGCACCTTGAAGTGTCAACTCTACATTATCACCCTCGCTAACTGTAACAACACTTACTGTTAGAGACCTAACATCGTTACGGGGTATCACAAAAACACTCTTCTCAAAGTCAAACACGATACTCTCAGGCGGTGTGCCACTTATTCCCAGTATCACAATCTCCTCATCTTCAAGCAGTATATCATTTACTATATTCAGCGTAAAACGCACTACTGTCGTGTCTTGGGTAAACCTTACTACTTTGCTAGCAGGTAACGAGAGTATATAGTCAGTGCCCTCGGTAGCACTACCACTAAATGCAAGTGCCAAACTCAACCCATTGATAAGAGCAGGACCATCATACTTTAGAGTATACACTGCTGCAGATAACGAATTCTCCGACAACTCCGAAGGCTCAACAGAAGCTACTATAGTCGCATCGTTGTCTATGACTCTAATACTAAAGTCAGAACCGTGAACAAACTCACTACCTACAGGTAACACTGCTATAGACAGCACTATATCTTCGCTAAACTCCTTATCATCGTCGTCTAGAATAGTAAATGCATATGTAAGGGTATCACTCTCTTTTAAAGTGATACTATTGCCTAACAGCGGAGATGTAGTGTAGTCCACAGACTCTATAGCCGTTCCAATCACTGCTAGAGTAAACGTAAGTCCTCCACTTGGTATAGAACCCTCTAGATTTATAGTAACTATTGCAGTAGATACATTACTACCTTCACTGATTATAGGGTTATCAATGTCTACATTGATTCCTGCGGTATGATTTTCATCTCCTAATATGGTAACTGTCACACTAGGAACATCATATGATGTATGCTGTAGTGTAACTATTACCTGCTCGGCGAACTCAAACACAGTGTCGTCAATGGGTAAGATACTAAACGTATTTATAAGATTAGCGGTGTCTAATGTTACCAGATTACCAGCAGGTAGCCCAGACACCCTATAGTCAGTATCAAGAGTTGCACTGCCACTAAACAATACTGCGAACGTTACTGCATTAACACTTATACTATCAAATACACGGTTATCAATCAAACTGACAGTAAACTCTACTCCGTCTACTATGTCCGCTTCAGATACCGCTGGCAAGTTAGATGATAGCCTAATATCGTTATCAAACACTGCCACATAAGGAAGGTTACTTTGGCTCAAGTTATATTCAGAACTATCTATCACATTCAATAGATACAAACCACTGAGCGAAGATAAATCGTCATTCTTATAGTTTACAGTGAAGGTTGTAGTAGTGCTACCTTCAGGTATAGTAACTCCAACAGACTCCACAACTACACGCTTACCATCAGGTAGGGCAACAGGTGATGTGATACCTGTAGGCATTGAAGCAATACTCCTGTAGAAGCATTCAGCGTTACCGTTATCCCGACGTATACCACATACATAGGATGTAAAATTAGTGTTATGTTTGCTATTGCTCAGTGCACTATACTGTGGAAGTCCAGCAATAGACGCCTCATTACCCTCACTCCAGCAATAGAGATTACCGTTGTCCTGACGTATACCACAGGAGATTAGACCACCAGCATATATGTCTGTCATAGATATAGTGTTATACAATCCACTTGCAGAAACATTATTATGTCCCCAACATAGAGGCGTGTTATCAGCAAGCAATAGACCGCACACTCCTCCTCCTCCCACAGATACTTTACTGAAGAGTCTATTCGCAGGTTGTGGAATTGAACTACTACCCAGAGAGATATCTTCACCCCAGCACTCTACGCTATGATCATCTAACAACGCACAGGTGTGATTACTACCTGCACTCACACTAATTACACGATCCTGTATACCAACAGGTGGTATTGCTTGGTTCTCATCAACAACAAGGAGGCGATAACTCCCCAAAGGTTCACTACCCGGCTGTGACCCCAAGCCCCAGCACTCTACTCTACGGTTGGATAGAAGACCACACACATGTGCTACACCTGCAGAGATAGATGTAAACACTGCACCACTTACGGCAGGCACAGCATCTACTCCAAGAGTATCTGCACCATACGTTTTACACTCTACACTACCATCTAAATGCAGTCCGCATACAAAATTTATACCCACTACTACACTACGTAGAACAGTATCACCCCAAGGTGCACTAGGCACACTAATAGATTGGAAGAAATTACCGACGCACTGGACTCTACCGTTGAACAGCACCCTACAAAGTACAGCAGTGCTAGAGTCTGTACCATATGAAAATGCGCTTATTTCCGTGGTGCCTGGCGTAGCAATCGCAATGGATATACTAACAGCATTATTCAATGCAGAAGGTATTGATACCGTAAACGTTAGCAATTTATCTTGCTCTATAAACGACTCGGTGCCCGGTGTTATTTCTAAGTTTACAATATCGTTATCCAGTATTGTAAATGTTAATAACTCAGGAAGATCAATATTGCTTGTAGGAGTACCTGATAGAGATACCTCTAAAGATTCTCTTCTTAACTCAAATAATTCGTCATCAATTACTTGTACTGCAAATGTAACAGTTATTCTATTACTATCAAAACTGACTATATCTCCAGCAAGCAGTCCGGACACTGTATAATCAGTACCACGATCAGCATTGCCACCAAACGATACTGCAAGTGTTAGAGTATTAGTACCTAGGGCATCAAATATCCTATCATCAGCAATACTGATAGTAAATATTGCAACAGATTGTAGATTGTTCTCATGTAGATTTTGCACATTCACAGAAAAGTCAATATCGTTATCATACGCTGTTATATAAGGTCTATTATTTTCCCTTACATTTGCTACAGAACTACTTACCTGCGGTAGATACAGACCACTAAGCGATGATATACTATCGTCCGCATAATTTACAGTGAAAGTTGCATAAGTACTACCCCTTGGTATCGTAACGCTAACAACATCTTCCTGAATACGTCTACCCCCAGGCAGTGGAGCAGGTGATGTAGGTATATTGTATCTGAAGCTTCCATTAAACAGAAAAGAAGTCTGAAAGCATTCTATATTACTGTTATCTTTACGTATACCACACGTATACGATGACTCATTGAAGAAACTTGGTTCGGAACTGCTAGCCAATACACTATACTGTGTACCTCCAGCAAGGGAATAGTGAGTTGAGGTAGGCATATCAAGAGACCAGCATATTGTATTACCGTCATCCGTACGTATACCGCAGGCAGAAGCCCCACTAACAGATATGTCTGTCATCGGCACATCGTTATGTGCACCCGGTTGAGCAATGTAGTGACCACCCCAACATACAGGCTTGCTGTTCGCTAGTAGTAGCCCACAGGCGCCAAGCCCACCTACAGATATTACACTAAACTTGCTACTCACAGGTTGGGGATATAGAGTGCTATCTAGTGCTTGAAAACCCCAACCCCAGCATTCCACACTATTGTCATCTAACAATGCACACGTCTCAAAACCACCTGCACTAACGCTAACTACATGCCCTTGAATATTATCAGGTGGTAGTGCTTGGTTTGCATCTTGAGGCAATGTTGTAATTCCTATAGTAGATGCCAGTTCATCAAAACCAGGTTTTGAACCCAAACCCCAACACTCCAATCTATTATCAGATAGAACACCACACACATGCATAGTACCTGCATCAATAGATGTAAATATAGCACCCGTTACAGTAGAGACAGAGGGCTCTGATCCTATATTCAAAAGACTATCATCACGGTAAGTTAGACATTCTACACTACCATCTAAGTGCAATCCACATACAAAGTAAGAACCCACAACTACACTACGAAGGGCTGTATTGCCCCAAGGAAACGATGGCACAGGATCGGCACTCTCAAACTCGCCCCAGCAATGTACCTTACCATTAAACAACACTCTGCAACTTACAGTGCCATCATCTCCGTTAATGCCGTATACAGATAATTCCATTGTTTCGGGAGTAGCAATTGCAATAGACAAGCCCAAGGCAAAATCAACAGGAGCTGGTATAACTACTGTAAAGGTCAGCAGTTTATCTTGCTCTATAAACGACTCTCTTTGTGGTATGATATTTAAATTTACAACCTCATCAGATACTAAAGTAACTGACACAGTATTAGTAGCATAACTGAAATCAGAAGGTAGATTACCCGATATGGAAACCTCTACACTCTCTATTGACTCAACTATGTTATCGTCTATAACTCTTATACTGAAACTCTCACTCTTTGCACTCTCTGTTAGTGTGATAGTGTCGCCATCGCTTATTCCCGTAACCTGATAGTCAGTACCTAGAGTTGCACTACCACCTATATTTACACTCACACTTATGCCATCTGCTGGAACTACTCCTGTAACTTCTACTGTAAACGTAGCAACTGACAGTGTACCACTCTCTACAATGCTATTCTCATCTACGCTTATGCTGACTTCTTTGCTGCTTTGAAAGAAAGCAGGCGAGGAAAGAGAGTAAAGATCTATGTCAGTACTAATAGGTGAATAAGTAGTGGTGGCATTAACTGTAGTAGGTTGAACAATAGGCACAAATACAGATATCAGTAATACAAGTAATAAAGCACTGAGTATTAAAGAAGACTTATAGAATATGCACCTCTTATTTAAATATGATCTATTGGAGATGAACATTCTTAACCTTATAGATTAGAATTTACCATTATAACAAATGATTATTATAACACACTATATTAAGGTTTAGATTGCAGTATATATGTGAATATTATTAGTTTAGACTCTCCTATTTGCACGTCTTGTCCTTACAACACGCACACCAAACACAACAAGTAACAAACCTACAGAAGCAGAAACCCACAACACTAACACATCAGGTGATACACCACCTGTAGGTGGAAGTAAACCACCATCTTCATCATCAAACTCTATACGAGTATAGCCCAATGTAAACAGAGAGAAACTAGAAGCTTGTTCACATACATGTGTTCTACCCTCTGTAACTATAACTACACTATCCAGACGTTCCCACACTTGTACTCCATCACCATCTATGTCTACATAGTGATACAGATAGAAGTCTCGGGCAGTACGAACTATACGACTGGGTATAGGTAGACATACCTCGGCACTGACATCTGTAACCTCTTGCTCTACTGAACCATCATCAAACAGAGGTGTTATATCGTATATAGTCCCTATAGATACATCACTAGGTAGCCCCTCCAATGACATGCTAAGTTCATTAAACTTTGTGCTGTCTGTCTTTATTATAGAGTTTGCAGGGATAATCTCCAGCACATTAGAAACAGGAGTGAATAACTCCTTCACTGTGATAACTCTAACATCTGATATCCTGCTAGAATCCGCTTGGGTAAACTTCACAAACACAGAGCCAAATACAGGACCAGCATCTTCTGCTATTACAGCATCTGCTAACTCACCAGAAGGTAATGATACACTAGGTGGATCAGATGTGAATGTAGTACCAGAACCAGTATCTGTTGGACGCGAGCCACCTGTACCACCGCCACCTGTGCCACCTCCAACTGGAGCAGTAGGTGGTGTGTCTACATCTACAACACGGATTATACCACTCGTTGCTTCACTAATGTCTATATCAGAACATAACCCGCTCACAGAAGATACACACCCAGATACAGATAGCCTATAAGATCTATCTCCAACCGCTGCATTATCACTAGGTATAACTATATCTAATACACCACTACTACCACTAAATGATACAAAACTGTTTATATCTAATGCATTCGCTGACAGACCCTCTAACAACACATTATATCTCACAGTAGACTCTACTCTAACACTATCAGCATAACTAAACACAAACCTCACAGAACCACCCTCTGTTATACTACTCACACTACTACTCACTGACAACTTACCCGTGTCTCCATTCAACAACTTTATGAAGCGTTTACTGTCATCCACTATTGACACTCTACTAGATATAGATGCATCCACTTTGTAGGATGACAACGATATACCTACACTCTCTTCACCCTCTACTACCTTGTCCAACACGCCACTTAGTCTAAACTTACCAGACTTACTACCCGCACTTATCAATAACGAGCCTGATGACGGATTAACATCTGCAGTGTCTCCTATAACACTCCAGAACACCTCTATATCATATGCTAACTCAGAACTCAGAACTACTGTTACATCTACACTAGCACCCTCCGATAACTCTACATCTCTAGTGTCTACTGATAACTCAGCACTATCATCATCTATAACTAATACACTACTCACTGATACACTACCCACTTCCACTAACACTCCATTAGCTCCAGATACACTCAATATCATAACCTCCAATGTGCTAGTACTCTCAACTATAGCATCCTCTACAGATGACACTGTAAACGATGCTACACTACTCATAGCAGGTATAACCACTGTAGTATCTGACAATGTAGCACCTGATAACGACAACATCACTTGTATATCACTAGTAGATACTCCATCTAACTCCAACACAAACACAGCACTATCACCTTCAGATATAGATGACACTGCACTAGACTTTATAATCACATGCACAACATCATCATCTACAGCATTGAACGATAGACTCTGCTTTGTAGCATCTATTGATAATGCAAACATACTCATAGCTTTAGACAACGTCAGAACATAAGCCTCTATACCTTCCGACACTTCATCTACATCCGTAGGTATAGTTACAGACACTCTAGTCTGGGACATACCTGTAGGTATCACATTCACACCCGAAACAACTACTGCTCCCAATGCATCCTCTACATACCACTCTACTGACACATCAGAAGGAGCAACTCCATTCAAACCTATTACAAACTCTCCAGCATCACCTCTCTTAGAAGGTAGGGCAACACCTGATGCAACTTCATCCAGACCCACTAACAATGGATCCTCACTGTCTATTGATAACACAATAGAACCACTCAATACACTCACACGACTAGAACGACTGTCCACTGACACTGTCAATGCAATTAATGCAGACTCTAATAACTCAAACTCAATGTCATCTAACACGTCTATACTCACATAACCAGAACCTGACGAATCTATGTGCTTTATACTACCCACTACATAGTCAGTGCCCTCTGTAGCCTCACCACCCAATACTGACACTGCAAGTGTAACAACTGATGACACTACCTTATCACTCATTACATCAAACTTAACACTACCTACACTCTCACTCACAGAACGAACAGAGTCCACTACTCTAAGCGATAACAACTCATTATCCTCTACTATAACACTACTACTTACATCACTACCACTAGATAACTTACTGTTAGATGCACCACTTACACCTGTCAGACTAAACTCTATACTCTCTGCATACTCAAACACTTCATCATCTAACACTCTTATAGAAACAACAGATTGCTGACTTGTATCGTCCAAGGCAACTGTAAACGCAGATGCACTGTATACTAACACCTCATAGTCAGTGCCTATGTTTGCAGTGCCCATAATACTCACATTCACTTCCAACAACTCACCTGCATCCAATGGTTGTGATGATGACACTGTGAACAATACAACCCCTATACCCTCTGACACTTCACCTATAGGGGTACTTACGCTAACTTCTGCAGGGTCACTCTCACTTATCAACACTACACTAGACGACTTACTCACAACAAGCAACTCTTCTGTAGACAACACTCCGCCTACATTCACTCCTTCTATTACCAGCAATATACGCTCGGCAACCTCACGCACTGCATCATCTACTAACTCTACTCCTAGACTCAATACACACTTATCATCTACAAACACATTACTGCAATCAACCTCACTTATAGATAACACTCCATTGTTAGCATCTCTATAGTCAACACCAGACACATCTCCAGATACTCTGTAACTAACCTCTACTACACTGGTCGGTATACCTCCTGATAATACAACGTTTACTCCTACATCTAATCCATCATTGCCATCCTCTGTTATAGAACCACTAGATGGGGATAACTCTACTGTAAAGTCATCTGCACGGTCTACTCTTATGCTGAATATAGCCTCCTTCATAGAACCTCCAACAACACTCACAACTCCATCAATTACACGCAGACTACCTAAACTCACCCTCACACTCTCAACACCCTCTGACAGATCATCATCCAATACAGATATAACTATACTCTTACTGCAAGGAAGACTGGAGCACTCAGAACCACTCCCAAACTCCATAACAACATCACCCATTGCACTGCTTACAGTAAGATCCGCTATAGATGATAGCATATACTCTACTGTAACAGATGCACCACTTAACAACTCGTAAGCATCGCCACTCAGTGTAAACATAATAGTAACATCTTCACCTTCGTTCACAAAACCACTCCCTGACACCATAACATCTACATACACCTCACGACCAACCTCCGCAGGTATGTATACAGATGCTTCACCTGATACAACCGATATACTGTTCAAGTCGCTAGGACTCACCCCACTTAGAGATAATGATAACTCTTCTCTACCCTCACTGTAGTCTTCATCTGATAATATCGCATACTCTAACAACTTACTCACAGAACCGCCACGCTCAAACACTAGTGTAGTTGCACTAGGAGATAACATCATATAGTCAGCACTATCTACATCACCACCTACTGACACATCTACTCTTATAGCATCTGCAGAACTCTCAGATACAGAACCCCACTCAAAGCCACTATCCAACGACACTGTAAACATCGCTTTAGAACCTTCACGAACCTCACTAGACCCAACACGACTTACTGACAACACACCTCCATCATTACCCAATATAACTCCTACTCCTGTGTCATCCGAACTTACACTATGCACTGACCCAGATGGAACTCTTATCTGTAACTCAAACTGTTCATCTAACTCATACACAACATCATCTACTATGCCCACCTCTATAACATATGACAACACATCTGAGGGTATACTAACCTTACCATTAGTAGACACAAAGTCATCAGAAGACACACTACCAGACGGCAACAACTCCCAATCAATATCAATATCACTGTTTACACGATCAGAAAGCAACACAACAAACTTAGCACTCCCGCCCTCTAACACTCTAACTGTGCCTCTGTCAATACTCAACACCGCACTAGTAGATAATATCACTCCATCACTCTCATTTATAGACAACTCCACAACTGACTTATCCGCATCAGAGCTCACTCTTACATCGCCACCGCCACTACTAACAGCACTGCTCAAACTCACCGTCAGAGGACCCTCTAAACCTTCCGCTATACTATCATCTACTATCTCCAAACCTAGACTACTCACACACCCTAGTGCTGTGCAATCAGTAGGAGTTATACGCAACACACCTCTGTTTACATCATCGTAGTCATCCGAAGACAATGTGCCAACTCCAGTTGTTACTACATAACTCACTAATACATCTGATGTAGGCAACCCGCCTGATAACTCTACGCTAATTCCAGAATCACCTACACTCTCATCCACTCGTTCTGACAGCAATGACAGTGAAACTGTTAGAGCATCACTTCTACGTATAGTAACAACTGACACACTCTTAATAACTCTGAGCTGACTACTTACTCCACCACCTCCTAGAACATTGCCTAACACAACTTCAAACTTCTCTTCACCCTCATTATAGACATCATCTACCAGTACAACTGAAACCTCACCTCTACTAACACCAGCAGGCACAACCAATGGACTTACAGATTGCAACCCATAATCTGCTCCTGACTTAGCATCAACATCTCTCACTGACACATCTATTAACACATCTTTACTACTCAATGCTCCACTTATAACAACAGGTAACATAACTACACCTGCATCTTCACTCACAAACGCATCTGATATAGTCAACTCCAACAACTCACCCACATTCACACCTATACTACCTGTAACAACTCCAGAACCCTCTATAACTCCACCATCTATACTCACTATTTGCAACTCAAACAACTCTACACTCTCAAACAAGCCATCAGAACTTATACCAACTTCTATGTATGCATCTACACCCACACTATAGTCCAGCATGGCTCTGCCAGATAGACTACCACTGCTAAAGTCTTGAGAACTTATGTCAGTACCTCCTGTTATCACATAGTTAGCATACAACACTGTCCCTACTGATGATGTCTGTGTCAGACTTACCTGCACTCTGCCTACTTCACCCTCTGACAACTCAATGCCTAACCCACTAACTCTCACTAAAGGAACAAACTCAGTAGACACTGTGGCTCTAAACATAGATGACACTGCAGGGTTTGTTCCATCACTCGCTGACACACTGAACTCTGTAACTCCAACACCTATGCCAGATACATACAACACACCTCCTGATATGCTCACCTCTGCTATACTAGACACTGGAAGCACTGACACTGTATACGACAACACAGGGTCATCTCTGTCGCTGAATACAGACGACAATTCTATACTCACACTAGTACCTCGCACCAACGATAATTCACGTATCTCGTCAATCAACACTATAGGACTATAGTCGTCATTCAATATAGTGCCAATACCTAGTGCATCTGATATACTAACACTCAAGCCAGAACTCACTGATACACTCAACAGATGCAACTCTACACTCTCATCACCCTCTGCTTCATTATCTCCTAGCAACGATATCTCTATGGGCTCATCGCATGGTATGTTAGTGCAGCTGGAACTACTCAATCGCAACTCACCATCTCTTACACTCTGATAATCCTCACCTGCAGTAGCACTGCCTCCATCTGTCCTGTAACTCACAACTACATCCGATGTAGGTATACCTCCAGATACTCTCACAATGAACTCTAACTTGTTATCAGCACCTGCATCACCCTCCGACACAGAAGCAGCATCTAACACTCTTACACTCAAAGGATCTGACTCACTTATCACTGTGATTACTGATAACCCAATACTGTCTGGATTAGTAACTGTAATCATCAGGCTCTCAGTACCCTCAGACAGAACATCGTCTACTATAGTAACATCCAAGGTATGCTTACCTGTCACTCCTACTGATACAGTACCTGACAAGGCAATGTTTACATCGTTTGCAGACACACCACTAATAGCATATGTGTATACTCCTACAGCACCTTGCAGTGTTAAGGTTACTGTAGCACCCTCGCTAACGGTAACATCACTTACTGCTACACTGAACGGTAGTATGTCACTGTCTTGGATTGTGCCAACTCCTGTAGCATCAACTATTACAGGTGAATCGCTATGTCCACCACCTATAGCACTGTTTATCTTTACACTGAACTGCTCTGTGCCCTCTGGGTTAGCGTCATCTATGATAGATACTAACACTCTCTCAACACAACCATTTACACAATCACTCCCAGACCTAAACGTAACAACTCCACTAGTAACAGATACGTAATCCTTATCACCCTCGGTAGTAATGTCTTCTGTCCTGTAGGTCACAGTTACATCTGATGTAGGTATACCGCCACTTACACTGATAATAAACTCAGCACTGACACCTGTACTCTCTGTAACATCAGACGCATCCGATACGCTTACACTCAAAGGGTCTGATGCAGATATTACTGTAGTAGCTGATAACGTTACACCAGCTGGAGCAGTAACTGTAATCTCTACAGTCTCAGCACCTTCACTCAATACATCATCTGCTACTGTAACTTTTACTACCGTTTGACCTATAGAGGATAACATAAACATACCTGATAACCCTATGCCACTTATATCGTCTGCAGTTATGCCACTCACAGCATATGTGTATACACCTGCAACACCAGATATAGTCAACTCTACAGTATCGCCCTCGTTTACCTTATCGCTAGATAGCACTACACTAAATGTTACAGGCAATGCTGGATCCACATCTTCACTTACTATAGTAATAGTAGCCTCTGTAGTGCCAAACACAACATTAGCAGGTAACTCACCAGATATAGATACTTCTACAGTCTCGGCAATCTCAATATCAGTATCGTCTATAACTTGTATACTGAAACTATTACTCTTCTTACTATCTGTTAGTGTGATAACTGCAACACTACTAGCTAACCCTATAAGATCATAGTCAGTATTTATAGTAGCACTACCGCTTATCTTTACACTTACACTTACACCACTTGCTGGAACAACTCCTATAGCCTCTACTGTAAACGTAGCAACTGACATAGCATTACCTTCTGTAATACTATTAGTGTCTACGTTTATGTTTACTACTCCATCATTATCTACGATGCGGGCAATAGCTGTGTCAGTAGATATAATAGGTGAATCGGTATGTCCACCACCTGTAGCACTGTTTATCTTTACACTGAACTGCTCTATATTCTCTAATATAGTGTCGTCTATAATAGACACTGATACTGTCTCGGAACAACCATTTACACAATCAGTGCCTGCACCAAACGTAACTATAGCGTTAGCTACACTTGTATAGTCTATGCCTGCTTCTGCTGTGCCGTCTTCTGTCCTGTAGTTCACAGTTACATCTTCTGTAGGTATACCGCCACTTACACTGATAATAAACTCAGCACTGACACCTGCACTCTCTGTAACATCAACAGCATTAGATATGCTTACACTCAAAGGGTCTGATGCTGATATCACTGTAGTAGCTGATAACGTTGCACCGTCTGGAGCAGTAACTGTAAACAATACAGACTCTGCACCTTCACTCAATACATCATCTACTACTGTAACTTTTACTACCGTTTGACCTATAGAGGATAACATAAACACACCTGATAACCCTATGCCACTTATATCATCTGCAGTTATACCACTCACAGCATAGGTGTATGAACCTGCAACACCAGATATAGTCAATTCTACAGTATCGCCCTCGTTTACCTTATCACTAGATAGCACTACACTAAACGTTACAGGCAATGCTGGACTCACATCTTCACTAACTATAGTAATAGTAGCCTCTGTAGTGCCAAATACAACATTAGCAGGTAACTCACCAGATATAGATACTTCTACAGTCTCGGCAATCTCAATATCAGTATCGTCTATAACTTGTATACTGAAACTCTTACTCTTCTTACTATCTGTTAGTGTGATAACTGCAACACTACTAGCTAACTCTATAAGATCATAGTCAGTATTTATAGTAGCACTACCTACTATATTTACACTTACACTTATGCCACTTGCGGGCACTACTCCTGTAGCCTCTACTGTAAACGTAGCAACTGACATAGCATTACCCTCTGTAATACTATTAGTGTCTACGCTTATGTTCACTACTCCATCATTATCTATGATGCGAGCAATAGCTGTGTCAGTAGATATAATAGGTGAATCGCTGTGTCCACCACCTATAGCACTGTTTATCTTTACACTGAACTGCTCTGTGCTCTCTGGGTTAGCGTCATCTATTATTGACACTGATACTGTCTGAACACAACTACTTACACAATCAGTGCTTGCACTAAACGTAACTATAGCGTTAGCGACACTTGTATAGTCTGTGCCTGCTTCTGCTGTGCCGTCTTCTGTGCTGTAGGTCACAGTTACATCTTCTGTAGGTTCACCACCGCTTAATGTAATACTGAATACAGAACTTACATTGGTACCCTCTGTAACGTCATCAGCATCCGATACGCTTACACTCAACGGGTCTGATGCAGATATTACTGTAGTAGCTGATAACGTTACACCAGCTGGAGCAGTAACTGTAAACAATACAGATTCTGCACCTTCACTCAATACATCATCTACTACTGTAACTTTTACTACCGTTTGACCTATAGAGGATAACATAAACACACCTGATAACCCTATGCCACTTATATCATCTGCCTGTATACCACTCACAGCATAGGTGTATACACCTGCAACACCAGATATAGTCAACTCTACAGTATCGCCCTCGTTTACCTTATCACTAGATAGCACTACACTAAACGTTACAGGCAATGCTGGATCCACATCTTCACTAACTATAGTAATAGTAGCCTCTGTAGTGCCAAATACAACATTAGCAGGTAACTCACCAGATATAGATACTTCTACAGTCTCGGCAATCTCAATATCAGTATCGTCTATAACTCGTATACTGAAACTCTTACTCTTATTACTATCTGTTAGTGTGATAACCGCAACACTACTAGCTAACTCTATAAGATCATAGTCAGTATTTATAGTAGCACTACCTCCTATATTTACACTCACACTTATGCCACTTGCGGGCACTACTCCTATAGCCTCTACTGTAAACGTAGCAACTGACATAGCAGAACCTTCTGTAATACTATTAGTGTCTACGCTTATGTTTACTACACCATCATTATCTACGATGCGGGCAATAGCTGTGTCAGTAGATATAGTAGGTGAATCGCTGTGTCCACCACCTGTAGCACTGTTTATCCTTACACTGAACTGCTTTAGATCCTCTAATATAGTGTCGTCTATTATTGACACTGAGACTGTCTTATCACAACTACTTACACAATCAGTGCTTGCACTAAACGTAACTATAGCGTTAGCGACACTTGTATAGTCTGTGCCTGCTTCTGCCGTGCCGTCTTCTGTGCTGTAGGTCACAGTTACATCTTCTGTAGGTTCACCACCGCTTAATGTAATACTGAATACAGAACTTACATTGGTACCCTCTGTAACGTCACCAGCATCCGATACGCTTACACTCAACGGGTCTGATGCAGATATCACTGTAGTAGCTGATAACGTTACACCATCTGGAGCAGTAACTGTAAACAATACAGACTCTGCACCTTCACTCAATACATCATCTACTACTGTAACTTTTACTACCGTTTGACCTATAGAGGATAACATAAACACACCTGATAACCCTATGCCACTTATATCATCTGCCTGTATGCCACTCACAGCATAGGTGTATACACCTGCAACACCAGATATAGTCAATTCTACAGTATCGCCTTCGTTTACCTTATCACTAGATAGCACTACACTAAACGTTACAGGCAATGCTGGACTCACATCTTCACTAACTATAGTAATAGTAGCCTCTGTAGTGCCAAATACAACATTAGCAGGTAACTCACCAGATATAGATACTTCTACAGTCTCGGCAATCTCAATATCAGTATCGTCTATAACTTGTATACTGAAACTCTTACTCTTCTTACTATCTGTTAGTGTGATAACTGCAACACTACTAGCTAACCCTATAAGATCATAGTCAGTATTTATAGTAGCACTACCGCTTATCTTTACACTCACACTTATGCCACTTGCGGGCACTACTCCCATAGCCTCTACTGTAAACATAGCAACTGACATAGCATTACCCTCTGTAATACTATTAGTGTCTACGCTTATGTTCACTACACCATCATTATCTATGATGCGGGCAGTAGCTGTGTCAGTAGATATAGTAGGTGAATCGCTATGTCCACCACCTGTAGCACTGTTTATCTTTACACTGAACTGCTCTGTATTCTCTGGGTTAGCGTCATCTATTATTGACACTAATACTGTCTCGGAACAACCACTTACACAATCACTCTCAGACCTAAACGTAACTATAGCATTATCTACATTTGTATAGTCTGTGCCTGCTTTTGCCGTGCCTTCTTCTGTGCTGTAGCTCACTGTTACATCTGATGTAGGTATACCACCACTTACACTGATAATAAACTCAGCACTGACACCTGTACTCTCTGTAACGTCATCCGCATCCGATATGCTTACACTCAACGGGTCTGATGCTGATATCACTGTAGTAGCTGATAACGTTGCACCATCTGGGGCAGTAACTGTAAACACTATATCCTCAGCACCTTCACTCAATACATCATCTACTACTGTAAACAATACTATAGTCTCGCCTATAGCGGTTAACATAAACACACCTGATAACCCTATGCCACTTATATCACTCGCATCTACACCACTCACAGCATAGGTGTATACTCCTACAGCACCTTGCAACAGCAACTCTACACTAGCCCCTTCATTCGCTATAGAAGTATCTAATGCTACACTGAACGGTAATACATCTTCACTAACTATAGAAACAGTAGCTCTGCTAACTCCATACACAAACCCTGATGACAAATCACCGCTTAGAGACACTTCTACAGTCTCGGTAAACTCAGGAGCACTATCATCTATAACCTGTATACTGAAACTCTCACTCTTCTTACTATTTGTTAGTGTGATAACTGCAACATTACTAGCCAACCCTATAAGATTATAGTCAGTACCCTCAGTAGCACTACCTCCTATAGACACACTAACACTTACACCACTAGCAGGAAGAACTACCATAGCCTCTACTGTGAACGTAGCAACTGAGATAGCATCACCTTCGGTAATACTAGACTCATCTACGCTTATACTCACTATACCATCGTTATATAAGATGCTAGCAGTAGCTATAGCTATAGCTCTAGTAGGTGCATCGCTGTGTCCACCACCTGTAGCACTGTTTAGCTTTACTCTAAACTGCTCTGTGCCCTCTGGTGTAGTGTCATCTATTATTGACACTGCTACTGTCTTGGCACAACCACTTACACAATCAGTGCCTGCATCAAACGTAACTACATTATTGATAACACTTGTATAGTCTGTGCCTGCTTCTGCTGTGCCGTCTTCTGTGCTGTAGCTCACAGTTACATCTTCTGTAAGGCTACCACCGCTTACACTGATAATAAACTCAGCACTAACACCAGCACTCTCAGTAACATCAACAGCATTAGATATGCTTACACTTAATGGATCTGATGCAGATATTACTGTAGTAGCTGATAACGTTGCACCATCTGGAGCTGTAACTGTAATCTCTACAGACTCATCACCTTCACTCAATACATCATCTACTACTGTAAACACTACTATAGTCTCACCTATAGCGGTTAACATAAACACACCTGATAACCCTATGCCACTTATATCACTCGCATCTACAACATTCACAGCATAGGTGTATACTCCAGAGGCGCCTTGCAGTGTCAAGGTTACACTATCACCCTCTGTAACTGTAACATCACTTACTGTTACACTAAACTCTGCTATGTCTTCGCTATCTATTAGAACACTAACCGCTCTAGTGCCGTAACTGAACCCTAATGGCAGAACTCCACTTATTGACACTTCTACAGTCTCGGTAAACTCAGGAGCATTATCATCTATAACCTGTATACTGAAAGTCTTACTATTTTCACTCTCTGTTAGTGTGATAACCGCAACACTACTTATCCCGATAACCCCATAGTCAGTACCTAAGGTAGCACTACCAGAAATGTCCACACTTATATCTATACCACTAGACGGAATAGCACCTAAACCTTCTACTGTAAATGTTGCTACTGCGACAGTTACGCCTTCTGCAAGGGTAACATTATCTACGCTAATGCTTACTATTCCATCATCATCTAAGATACTCACGCCATAAGACTTAACACTATACTCAACAATGCCGGGTAGACCTCCTACTAAGCTGACTACTACCTGCTCATTTAGCTCAGGCTCAGTGTCATCTATTGCATGCACAGCAAAGGTTTGCATGTAAGAATCTTTAGTAAAGGTGATTATATCACCCATAGGTAACCCTGTTACTGTGTAGTCAGTATCTCTAATTGCACTACCAGCAAACGATATAGCAAATGTAATCTCATTCACACTTACATTATCAAATATCTTATTATCAATAAAGTTTACCATAAAGGTAGTGCCCGCTTGAGCATTACTCTCAGATAATTCATCCACAGTCCTAGAGAAAATAATATCGTTATCAGACACCTGTATATAAGGGAAATTACCTTGTCGCAAGTTAGGTTCAGAACTGTCTATCACATTCAATAGATACAAACCACTGAGCGAAGATATAGCGTCATTCTTATAGTTTACAGTGAAAGTTGCAGTAGTGCTACCTTCAGGTATAGTAACTCCAACAGGCTCCACAACTACACGCTTACCATCAGGTAAGGCAACAGGTGATGTGATACCTCCAGGCATTGAAACAGAAGGCCTGTAGAAGCAGTCAACGTTACCGTTATCCCGACGTATACCACATACATAGAATGTCAAACTATTTTTTTGTTTGCTACTGCCCAGTGCACTATACTGTGGAAATCCAGTAGTAGACACCTCATTACCCGCACTCCAGCAATAGAGATTACCGTTGTCCTGACGTATACCGCAGGAGATTAGACCACCAGCATATATGTCTGTCATAGGTATAGTATTATACAATCCACTTGCAGCAACATTAATATGTCCCCAACATAGAGGCGTGTTATCAGCAAGCAATAGACCGCACACACCTAACCCTCCCGCAGATACTTTACTGAAGAGTCTATTCGCAGGTTGTGGAATTGCACTACCCAGGGAGATATCTTCACCCCAGCACTCTACGCTATGATCATCCAACAACGCACAGGTGTGATTACCACCTGCACTCACGCTAACCACTCGCTCCTGTATACCAACAGGTGGTATTGCTTGGTTTTCATCCCAAACACGGAAGCGATAATTCCCCAGAGATTCACTACCCGGCTGTGAACCCAAGCCCCAACATTCTACACGATGATCAGACAGCACTCCACACACATGTGCTACACCTGCAGAAATAGATGTAAACACAGCACCACTTACAGTAGGCACAGCATCTACTCCAAAAGTATCTGCATCATACGTTTTACACTCTACACTACCATCTAAATGCAGTCCGCATACAAAATTTATCCCTACTACTACACTACGTAGAACAGTATCACCCCAAGGTTCACTAGGCACACTACCAGCTTGTAAGAAATCACCGACGCACTGGACTCTACCGTTAAACAGCACCCTACAAAGTACAGCAGTTCCAGCGGTTGTATTATATGCAAATGCGCTTATTTCCGTGGTGCCCGGCGTCACAATGGCAACAGTTAATCCCACCGCGGTGTCCAAGGCTATAGGTATAGATACCGTAAAGGTCTGGTCCCTATCCTGTTCTACAAACGATACATCAGAAGGAGTAATAAGAATATCAATATCGTCATTGTCTACTATAGTAAACGACACAGTAGTTACACCATAATTCATACCCAACGGTAGCACACCTAATATAGATACCTGTACAGTCTCACTTAATTCAAAATCACCATTGTCTATAACCTTTATACTGAAGTCCTTAGTCCTATCACTATGTGTTAGAGTGATAACGCCATTGTTTGCTAACCCGCTAACCTCATAGTCAGCACCCGCAGTTGCACTACCTCCTACAGACACACTTACACTTACCCCACCCGCAGGAACTACTCCAGAAGCCTCTACTGTCAATGTAGCAGCTAACATAGCAGCATTTTCGGTAATACTATTAGTATCTATCTTTATACTCACTATGCCGTCATTATCTAGGATGCGGGCGGTAGCAGTGTCAGTAGATATAACAGGTGAGTTGATATGTCCACCACCTATAGCATTGTTTATCCTTACACTGAACTGCTCTGTATTCTCAGATGCGGTGTCGTCTATAATAGACACTGATACTGTCTTATTACAACCATTTACACAATCACTGCTTGCATCAAACGTTACATTATTGGTAACACCTGTGTAGTCTGTGCCTGCTTTTGCTGTGCCGTCTTCTGTGCTGTAGTCCACAGTTACATCTTCTGTAAGTATACCACCACTTACACTGATACTAAACTCAGAACTTACACTAGCGCCCTCAGTAACATCAGACGCATCCGATACGCTTACACTCAACGGGTCTGATGCTGATATCACTGTGCTTACTGATAACGTTGCACCGTCTGGAGCGGTAACTGTAATCTCTATAGACTCTGCCTTCTCAGTAATTTCGTCATCCACAGCTGTAATCGCTACTACTGTTTGACCTCTCGCGGGCACTCTCAATACTCCAGACAGACTTATACCACTTAGATCATCTACAGACACACCACTAACAGCGTACGTGTATACTCCTACAACACCTTGTAGTGTCAAGGTTACAATATTACCCTCTGTAACTGTAACATCACTTACTGTTACACTAAACGGTGCTATATCTTCGCTATCTATTAGAACTCTTACACTACTAGTGCCGTAACTGAACCCTGATGGCAGTACTCCACTTAGAGATACTTCTACAACCTCAGCATTTAACTCAAACGTATCATCATTTAGAACTCTTATGCTAAATGTCTTACTACTATCAGCACTACTTAGTTCAATAACTCGGTTAGCGACCAAGCCCATAACCTCATAGTCAGTATTTACAGTAGCGCTACCACCTATAGACACACTTACACTTACCCCACTAGCAGGAATAACTCCCTGAGCTTCTACTGTAAACGTAGCAACTGACATAGCGTCACCTTCTCTAAGACTGTTAGTATCTACGCTTATGTTCACTATACCATCATTATCTAGGATGCGTGCAGTAGCAGTATCAGTAGCTATATTAGGTAAATCGCTATAACCACCGCCTATTGCACTGCTTATCTTTACGCTAAACTGCTTTGTGTTCTCAAATACAGTGTCGTCTATAATGGACACTGATACTGTCTGAACACAACTGACTGCACAATCACTGCTTACATCAAACGTAACTACATTATTGACAACACTTGCGTAGTCTGTGCCAGACTTTGCTGTACCATCTTCTGTGTTGTAAGTAACGGTTAGATCTTCTGTCAATACGCCACC
This sequence comes from Dehalococcoidia bacterium, assembly GCA_964274945.1. GTDB lineage: Bacteria > Chloroflexota > Dehalococcoidia > Lucifugimonadales > Lucifugimonadaceae > CAXXBX01. Next base: position 905,834 of record CAXXBX010000034.1, read on the forward strand.
ACTTACACTGATACTAAACTCAGAACTTACACTAGCGCCCTCGGTAACATCATTTGCATCCGATATGCTTACACTCAACGGGTCTGAAGCACCTATTACTGTAGTAGCTGATAACTCCGCACCATTTGGAGAGGTAACTGTAACCTTTATAGACTCTGCACCTTCACTTAAGTCATCGTCCACGATTGTAAACCGCACCACTGTCGGAGCACTATGTGGTACAGTGAAAGAACCTGTCAAATCAATACCACTTATATCGTCTGCATTTATGCCACTAATAGCATAAGTGTACGTGCCTGCTATACCCTGAATACTCAACTCTACAGTATCACCTTCATTTACGTTAACGGTATCTAGTGCTACACTAAACGGTAGTGTATCAACATCGCGTATAGTTCCAACGCCTATTGCATCTGCTATAATAGGTGCACTGCTGTGTCCGCCCCCTGTAGCAGTGTTTATACTTACGCTAAACTGCTCGGTATTCTCTAATTCAGGGTCGTCTATTATAGATATTGATACTATTTCCGCACAACCACTTACACAATCAGTGCTCGAGGTAAACTTAATAACGCCACTCGTAACAGATACGTAATCCTTACCTGATTGTGCTGTACCATCTTCTGTGTTGTAAGTAACGGTTACATCTTCTGTCAATATACCACCACTTACACTGATACTAAACTCAGAACTTACACTTGCACCCTCGGTAACAGGACTTGCATCTGATATGCTTACACTCAATGGGTCTGATGCATTTATTAATGTAGTAACTGACAATGTTACTCCAGTCGGAGAAGTAACTGTAAACACTATAGACTCTGTAGACTCTGTAAAGGCATCATTCAACACTGTAACACTCAATGCAGTTGTACCTGTTGAGCCTACTGATATAACATCCGACAAGCCAACGCTTATATCATCATCTGCCACATTTCCACTAATAACATACGTGTATACCCCTACAATACCTGATATAGTGAACTCTACATTACCACCCTCTGATACCGTCGTAGCACTTACCGTTACACTAAACGGTTCTACGTCATTGCTATCTATAGATACGTTTACACGATCAGTGCCATAAATGAACCCTGCAGGCAAATCTCCACTTATTGACACTTCTATATTCTCTGGTTCTAACTCAAACATATCATCGTCTATAGCTCTTATACTGAAACTCTCACTCTTCTTACTCTCTGTTAGAGTGATAACTGCAACACTATCTAACCCAAGAACCTCATAGTCAGTATTTAATGTAGCATTACCTACTATAGACACACTTATACTTACACCACTAGTAGGAATAACTCCTATAGCCCCTACTGTAAACATAGCTACTGACATGCCAGAACTTTCGGTAATAACGTTACGGTCTACGCTTATGTTTACTACACCATCATCATCCAATATACGGGCAACTCCTGTAGCATCAACTATTGCAGGCGGTTCAGAATGTCCACCTCCCATTGCATTATTCAACAACAACTCATAACTTTCTATGTAAGGCTCGCCTGCATTGTCATTTATAACAGACACTGATACTGTCTTATTACAACCATTTACACAATCACTGCTTGCATCAAACGTTACATTATTGGTAACACTTGTATAGTCTGTGCCTGCTGTTGCTGTGCCGTCTTTTGTGCTGTAGTTCACAATAACATCTGACGTAGGAATGCCTCCACTCAAGCTAATACTGAATACTGAACTTGCTACTGTACCCTCCATTACATCATCTGCATCCGATATGCTTACACTTAATGGGTCTGATGCAGATATCACTGTAGTAGCTGCTAACGTTGCACCATCTGGTGCCGTAACGGTAAACACGACACTCTCACTGGTCTCTGACAGAGCATCATTGACTACTGTAACCTTTACTACCGTTTGACCTATAACAGGAACTGTAATCACTCCAGATAAAACAACACCCATTAGATCATCTTTATCTATACCTCCACTAACAGTGTAGGTGTATGTTCCATCAGTGCCTTGCAGAGTCAAATCTATTATATCACCTTCTGACACTGTCGCAGCACTAACCGTCACACTGAACGAAGCTATATCTTCACTACGTATAAACACTCTTGCAATCTTTACACCAAAAACAACTCCAACGGGTAACTCTCCACTTAAGGAAACATCTACTATCTCATCTAACTCAAACCTATCATCGTCTATAACTCTTATACTGAAACTCTTACTTCTAGCATTCTCTGTTAGAGTGATATCATCTCCATTGCCTATTCCTGTAAGTTGATAGTCCGTTCCTAAGGTTGCTGTGCCTGCTATATCTACACTCACACTTATACCACTAGACGGAATAACTCCTACAGCCTCTATTGTGAATATCGCTAACGACATAGTGGAATCTTCAGTGATACTACTCTCATCTACAGTTATACGCACTACACTATCACGATCTAGTATGCGTGCAGTAGCAGTGTCAGTAGATATAGTAGGAGAGTTGCTATGCCCGCCACCTGTAGCGCTGTTTATCTTTACAGTGAACTGCTCTGTATTCTCAAGTGTGGTGTCGTCTATAATAGACACTGATACTGTTGTGGAACAACCAGAAACACAATCAGTGCCTGCATCAAAGGTAACTATAGCGTTAGCTACACTTGTATAGTCTGTGCCTGCTGTTGCTGTGCCGTCTTCTGTGCTGTAGCTCACAGTTACATCTGATGTAGGTATACCACCACTTATACTGATAATAAACTCAGCACTGACACTTGTACCCTCTGTAACATCAACAGCATTAGATATGCTTACACTCAATGGGTCTGATGCAGCTATCACTATAGCAGCTGATAACGTTGCACCCTCTGAAGAAGTAACTGTAAACTTTATAGACTCAGCACCTTCACTCAAGCCATCATCCACAACTGTAAACTGCACCACTGTCGGAACACTCTGTGGCACAATCAAAGAACCTGACAAACCTATACCACTTATATCGTCTGCAGTTACGCCACTTACAGCATACGTGTAAACTCCAGGATAACCCGATACGGATAATTTTACAACACCACCCTCGTTTATAGTAGAAGAATCTAATGATACAATGAACGGCTCGCTAACTATAGTAACCCTAACCGCTGTAGTGTCATAACTAAACCTAGAAGGCAACTTATCACCAGATATAGATACATCTATACTTTCCTCTATCTCAATTTCAGTATCGTCTATAACTCTTATACTGAAATTCTTACTCGTATCACTATTTGTCAGATTAACAACTGAAACACTACTGCCTACAAACTCATAGTCTGCACCTAAGGTAGCACTACCAGATACATCTACACTCACAGTTATACCACCTGCAGGCAATAAAAATTTATTCCCAACACTAACAGTGAACACTGCGATAGAATTTACATCACTCTCTGCTATGTTCGCATTATCAACTGATAACTCTACAAACGTATCGTTATCTTGTACAGTTAGCTCAAACTGATAATTTGTAGATGAGAGAGAGACATCAGAATTTATAACAGATGGATCCTCTACTGATATACCATCCACCCTTACTACATACAAAATATCTCCAGTAGGTAGTGTGTCGTCAGTAATAGGTACACTTACACTTATAGTTAGAGTATTTGCAGGTATAACAGCGTTAGCAGATGCAAATACTCTTTCTGTATCTATATGACTCTCTAAAGCAGCGTAAGGTGATTCAGGTAACAAAGGAACCTCAATATAGCCCTCATCATAATTAACTCCCCAACAGAATAGATTACCATTATCAGCACGTACCGCACAGTTTTGGTGACTATCAATCTCAATGTCAGTAACCTTAGTGTTTGTATAAACTGCAGGTACGCTAACTGCAAAACCACTACCCCAGCATTGTAAAGTTCCATCAAGCCTTATACCGCAGCCATGGTTATACCCTAAAGCGATTTTTGTAAATTTAGGGTTGCCAACAGGAGGAGAATATGGTACATCACCCCAGCATTGAATTATGTCTTGGTCAGTCAAACCACAAGCGAAGTCTAGTTTAGAATCTATATATTTGAATGTAACCGCACTAGGCTCTCCAGATGCAACAGTACCAGAGCCCCAGCACTCTACGCTACCATCCTCTTTTAGACCGCATGTGTGTGTACGCCCAGCAGCTAGAGACACAAAGTCGTTATCAGAAGGTGGAGTGGCCTCACCAGAGTCGTTCCTGCCCCAACAGTTCACTTCACCAGATAGAAGTATACCACAAGTGTGGTCTTGCCCTACGTCAATATCCTTGTACTTCTCATCAGTCGGTCCTGGTATTATTTGACCATGACGATCCATGCCCCAACAACGTACAGAGCGTGTTATATCAATTCCGCAAATGGCGGTATAGAACGCACTTATCTTAGTGAACTTTACATCTTGTACATCTACAGGTGGTATATGATAACTCCCAAACCAATCAACACCCCAACACTGTACAGTGCCATCTCCAACTATACGGCAGCCAAATGATAAACCAACATCTACACTAAATTGAGGTGATATAACACTCCAAGACACAGCTACACTACTAGGCACGGGTTTGGATAATGCAATTTCAAAGTTTATATTACCAACATCTTCAAACACAGATACACCAGCAGTTGCAATACTTACAAGAATAGGTAGGATGCGGACATTAGCAGTGTCAGTAGATATAATAGGAGAGTTGCTATGTCCCCCACCTGTAGCACTGTTTATCTTTACACTGAACTGCTCTGTATTCTCAGATGCGGTGTCATCTATTATAGATACTGATACTGTCTCGGAACAACCAGAAACACAATCAGTGCTTGCACTAAACGTAACTATAGCGTTAGCTACACTTGTATAGTCTGTGCCTGCTTTTGCCGTGCCTTCTTCTGTGCTGTAGCTCACAGTTACATCTGACGTAGGTATACCACCACTTACACTGATAATAAACTCAGCACTGACACCTGTACTCTCTGTAACATCATCTGCATCTGATATGCTTACACTCAAAGGGTCTGATGCGGATATTACTGTGCTTACTGCTATAGTTGCACCATCTGGATTAGTAACTGTAATCTCTACAGACTCTTCACCTTCACTCAATACATCATCTACTACTGTAACTTTTACTACCGTTTGACCTATAGAGGATAACATAAACACACCTGATAAATCTATGCCACTTATATCATCTGCCTGTATACCACTCACAGCATACGTGTATACACCTGCAACACCAGATATAGTCAACTCTACAGTATCGCCCTCGTTTACATTATTACTAGATAACACTACACTAAACGTTGCAGGCGCTGAATCCACATCTTCACTAACTATAGTAATAGTAGCCTCTGTAGTGCCAAATACAACATTAGCAGGTAACTCACCAGATATAGATACTTCTACAGTCTCGGCAATCTCAATATCAGTATCGTCTATAACTTGTATACTGAAACTCTTACTCTTATTACTATCTGTTAGTGTGATAACTGCAACACTACTAGCTAACCCTATAAGATCATAGTCAGTATTTATAGTAGCACTACCACTTATATTTACACTCACACTTATGCCACTTGCTGGCACTACTCCTATAGCCTCTACTGTAAACGTAGCAACTGACATAGCAGAACCTTCTGTAATACTATTAGTGTCTACGCTTATGTTCACTACACCATCATTATCTATGATGCGGGCAGTAGCTGTGTCAGTAGATATAGTAGGTGAAGCGCTATGTCCACCACCTATAGCACTGTTTATCTTTACACTGAACTGCTTTAGATCCTCTAATATAGTGTCGTCTATTATTGACACTAATACTGTCTCGGAACAACCATTTACACAATCAGTGCCTGCACCAAACATAACTATAGCGTTAACTACACTTGTATAGTCTGTGCCTGCTTTTGCCGTGCCGTCTTCTGTGCTGTAGTTCACAGTTACATCTTCTGTAGGTATACCGCCACTCAATGTAATACTGAATACAGAACTCACTCCTGCACTCTCTGTAACATCAGAGGCATCCGATATGCTTACACTCAACGGGTCTGATGCAGATATCAATGTGCTTACTGACATAGTCGCACCAGCTGGAGCAGTAACTGTAAACACTATTGCTTCTGAATCCTCGGTAAAGTTATCGTCCAATACTCTTACACTCAATGTAGATCTACCCGTTACTCCCACTGGTATACTACCTGATAAGCCAACGCTTATGTCACTCACATCTACACCGCTAACAGCATATGTGTATACTCCTATAATACCTTGTATAGTCAAATCTACAATATCGCCCTCTGACACTGTCAATGCACTTACTGTTACACTAAGCGGCGATAAGTCATCGCTATCTATCAATACACTTACACTGTTAACACCGTAACTGAACCCTGACGGCAGAACTCCACTTATAGACACTTCTACAGTCTCGGCAATCTCAATATCAGAATCGTCTATAACTTGTATACTGAAACTCTTACTCTTCTTACTATCTGTTAGTGTGATAACTGCAACACTACTAGCTAACCCTATAAGATCATAGTCAGTATTTATAGTAGCACTACCACTTATATTTACACTTACAGTTATACCACTTGCTGGAACTACTCCAGTAGCCTCTACTGTAAACGTAGCAACTGACATAGCAGAACCTTCTGTAATACTATTAGTGTCTACGTTTATGTTCACTACTCCATCATTATCTACGATGCGAGCAATAGCTGTGTCAGTAGATATAATAGGTGAATCGGTATGTCCACCTCCTGTAGCACTGTTTATTCTTACACTGAACTGCTCTATTTCCTCTAATACAGTGTCATCTATTATTGACATTGATACTGTCTCGGAACAACCACTTACACAATCAGTGCTTGCACTAAACGTAACTATAGCGTTAGCTACACTTGTATAGTCTGTGCCTGCTTTTGCCGTGCCTTCTTCTGTGCTGTAAGTAACAATTACATCTGATGTAGGTATACCACCACTTACACTGATAATAAACTCAGCACTGACACCTGCACTCTCTGTAACATCAACAGCATTAGATATGCTTACACTCAAAGGGTCTGATGCAGATATCACTGTGCTTACTGATAATGTTGCACCGTCTGGAGCAGTAACTGTAAACAATACAGACTCTGCACCTTCACTCAATACATCATCTACTACTGTAACTTTTACTACCGTTTGACCTATAGAGGATAACATAAACACACCTGATAACCCTATGCCACTTATATCATCTGCCTGTATACCACTCACAGCATATGTGTATACACCTGCAACACCAGATATAGTCAACTCTACAGTATCGCCCTCGTTTACCTTATCACTAGATAGCACTACACTAAACGTTACAGGCAATGCTGGATCCACATCTTCACTAACTATAGTAATAGTAGCCTCTGTAGTGCCAAACACAACATTAGCAGGTAACTCACCAGATATAGATACTTCTACACTCTCGGCAATCTCAATATCAGTATCGTCTATAACTTGTATACTGAAACTCTTACTCTTATTACTATCTGTTAGTGTGATAACAGCAACACTACTAGCTAACCCTATAAGATCATAGTCAGTATTTATAGTAGCACTACCGCTTATATTTACACTTACAGTTATACCACTTGCGGGCACTACTCCTGTAGCCTCTACTGTAAACGTAGCAACTGACATAGCAGAACCCTCTGTAATACTATTAGTGTCTACGCTTATGTTCACTACACCATCATTATCTATGATGCGGACATTAGCAGTGTCAGTAGATATAGTAGGTGAATCAGTGTGTCTACCACCTGTAGCACTGTTTAGCTTTACACTGAACTGCTCTGTGCCCTCTGGTGTAGTGTCATCTATTATTGACACTGATACTGTCTCGGAACAACCAGAAACACAATCAGTGCTTGCACTAAACGTAACTATAGCGTTAGCTACATTTGCATAATCTGTGCCTGCTTTTGCTGTGCCTTCTTCTGTGCTGTAGCTCACTGTTACATCTGATGTAGGTATACCACCACTTACACTGATAATAAACTCAGAACTGACACCTGTACTCTCTGTAACATCAACAGCATTAGATATGCTTACACTCAACGGGTCTGACGCTGATATCACTGTGCTTACTGATATAGTTGCACCGTCTGGAGCAGTAACTGTAGTCTCTACAGTCTCAGCACCTTCACTCAATACATCATCTACTACTGTAACCTTTACTACCGTTTGACCTATAGAGGATAACATAAACACACCTGACAAACCTATGCCACTTATATCATCTGCCTGTATACCACTCACAGCATACGTGTATACACCTGCAACACCAGATATAGTCAATTCTACAGTATCGCCCTCGTTTACATTATTACTAGATAGCACTACACTAAACGTTGCAGGCGCTGAATCCACATCTTCACTAACTATAGTAATAGTAGCCTCTGTAGTGCCAAACACAACATTAGCAGGCAGGTTACCAGATATAAATACTTCTACATTCTCGGCAATCTCAATATCAGTATCGTCTATAACTTGTATACTGAAACTCTTACTCTTCTTACTATCTGTTAGTGTGATAACTGCAACACTACTAGCTAACCCTATAAGATTATAGTCAGTATTTATAGTAGCACTACCTACTATATTTACACTCACACTTATGCCACTTGCTGGAACTACTCCAGTAGCCTCTACTGTAAACGTAGCAACTGACATAGCATTACCCTCTGTAATACTATTAGTGTCTACGCTTATGTTCACTACACCGTCATTATCTAGGATGCGGGCAGTAGCTGTGTCAGTAGATATAGTAGGTGAAGCGCTATGTCCCCCACCTGTTGCACTGTTTATCTTTACACTGAACTGCTCTATATTCTCAAATACAGTGTCATCTATTATTGACACTGATACTGTCTTATCACAACCAGAAACACAATCAGTGCTTGCACTAAACGTAACTATAGCGTTATCTACATTTGTATAGTCTGTGCCTGCTGTTGCCGTGCCTTCTTCTGTGCTGTAGCTCACAGTTACATCTGATGTAGGTATACCACCACTTACACTGATAATAAACTCAGCACTGACACCTGTACTCTCTGTAACGTCATCTGCATCTGATATGCTTATACTCAACGGGTCTGATGCAGATATTACTGTAGTAGCACTACTCTGTGATATCACAATATCACTAGCAGCAAATCCATAAGAAGAGACACTAGATAACTCTATAGTTACACGCTCAGAGCCTTCAGTGTCAGTATCATCAGTAATCAATAGAGATATTTTACCCTCTTTATTACCCACAATAGATAGACGTGTTGATGTAGTTGGGGTAACCATATAGTCCGATGATTCAACATCTCCTGCTATAGCCCAATCAACTACTGTATTCCTGATATAAGGAGCAGGATTGGACAAAGTTACAGAAAACTCTGCAGTATCACCCTCTGATACATTGCTAGATACAGACGATACTTCTACATTTAAATCATATGCATCGCTACAATTATCCATAGTAGATAACTCAAAAATGGTTGATCCACCAGCATTATACAGAGCTACTGTATCACTACCATCCTGATTCCATATATTAGATACTCCGAATGCATGCACCACACCAGCCGATATAATACTGTATACACGCACAAACTCACCAGTCTCTACATACGTACCAGATGGAAATACATATGATGCAGGATTTTGCTTGCCAGCCTGCACTTCTCGTAACTCCCAACCTGCTAACGATATACCAAATTGATTGTTATTCTGTAATATCACTACTTCGTTTGTTCTATCTGCACATAATAGCCCTACTTTTCCATCATTATCTTCTACAAGTAACTCTAATGGAAAAGTAGTATCTAATACAGTATTCATAGGAGGAGTTACAGAAACAACTACTCGTTCAGTAGCTTCAAATGCAGTATCATCAATCGCACGTATACCTATAACAGTCTCGCCAACACCTCCTACAGCAGCAAGGGTTACAGATACAACTTCTATCACTCTAGAACCCAATAATACCTCATAGTCTCCTGTAGTTCCAACAGCACCTGTCTTTTGTGAGGCACTCCCACTCAAACCAACATTAACCTCTACTACATCTGAACTTAGACTATACAACTTCAACGTCAACAACGCAGTTGACATTGTTGAACCCTCTCTAATAGCACTCACAGAACTAGATATAGATAATGTAGGAACAGTGCTAATAGTAGTACTTATAAAGTCAGTGCTCCTGTTAGCCCCGTCTGTAGTATATATGGATAATGTACCACTTAATGCCTTCACTGCACTAACAGATAACACATTACCACTGACAATGTTAGCACTCAACCCTGTATCACCTGTATCACTCACTACACTATAACTCAACACTGCATCGTCATCATCTTGATCTGTAAAGTAACCAGATAGTGATACTCTTACAGTAGTACCTACTGCCAACGGTAGGGAACTAGCAAACTCCTGCCCAGAAACACGAGTCGGACGGTAGTCGTTATCTAATATAGTTACTACACCTCTGGAAATAGTAGGCGCATCAGGATGACCACCAGTACCTAACAGTAATCCTTGAACACTAAACTGCTCTGTGTCTTCTGCTAGATTATCACCTAACACTGCAACTGTTAGAATCTCTGTACAAATCAAGGACGATGCACATTTACTATAGTTAAACACAATACTACCAGAATCTATTTCTAAGTAGTCTACTCCGCTTGTACTGCTATCTTGATCAGTGATTGGGTGGAATGTGATTGCATCTGTGGGTATACCTCCGATAATAGATACTGCGACTGTTACATATGTAACATCGTTAGGCTCACCTTCAGCAACTTCAACATCTGATATGCTTATACTCAACGGGTCTGACGCAGATATTACTGTGTTTACTGACATAGTTGCACCATCTGGAGCAGTAACTGTAATCTCCACAGACTCTGCACCTTCACTCAATACATCATCTACTACTGTAACTTTTACTACCGTTTGACCTATAGCGGATAACATAAACACACCTGACAAACCTATGCCACTTATATCAGCATCTTCTACACCGCCACTAACAGTGTAGGTATATGTTCCAGCAGTGCCTCTAAGAGTCAAATCTACTATATCGCCCTCGTTTACCTGATCACTAGATAGCACTACACTAAACGTTACAGGCAATACAGGGCTCACATCTTCGCTTAATATAGTAACACTAACCGCTCTAGTGCCATAACTAAAGTCTACAGGTAGGTTACCAGATATAGATACTTCTACAGTCTCGGCAATCTCAATATCAGGATCGTCTATAACCCTTATACTGAAAGTCTTACTCGTATCACTCTCTGTTAGTGTGATAACTGCAACACTACTAGCTAACCCTATAAGATTATAGTCAGTATTTATAGTAGCACTACCTACTATAGACACACTCACACTTATACCACTAACAGGAAGAACTCCCATAGATTCTACTGTGAACGTAGCTAATGACACAGCATCACCTTCGGTAATACTAGACTCATCTACTCTTATACTCACTATACCATCGTTATATAAGATGCTAGCAGTAGCTGTAGCTATAGCTATAGTAGGTGCATCGCTGTGACCTCCTCCTATAGCACTGTTTAGCTTTACCCTAAACTGCTCTGTATTCTCAGGTGCGGAGTCGCCTATAATAGACACAGATACTGTCTTATCACAACCAGAAACACAATCACTCTCAGCCCTAAACGTAATAACTCCACTAGTAACAGATACGTAATCTTTACCACCCTCTGCAGTAACATCTTCTGTGCTGTAGCTCACAGTTACATCTGATGTCGGTATACCACCACTTACACTGATAATAAACTCAGCACTCCCACCAGCGCTCTCTGTAACGTCAGGCGCATCCGATACGCTTACACTCAACAGGTCTGATGCAGATATCACTGTGCTTACTGACATAGTTGCACCATCTGGAGCAGTAACTGCAATAAGCACACTCTCTTCACCCTCGGTATAAGCATCGTCTACAACTGTAAAACTCACCGTTATAGGAACACTAGAGGGCACAGTCAAAGAACCTGACAAACTTATACCACTTATATCGTCTGCAGTTATGCCACTGACAGCATACGTGTATACCCCGGGGAATCCAGATACAGATAACTCTACAACACCACCCTCATTTATACTTGAAGAATCTAATGATACAACGAACGGCTCGCTAACTATAGTAACGCTAACCTCTTGAGTGCCAAATCTAAACCTTGAAGGTAACGCATCCGCAGATATAGATACCTTTACATCTTCCTCCATCTCAATATCAGCATCGTCTATAACTCTTATACTGAAACTCTCACTCGTACCGCTGTTTGTTAGTGTGATAACTGAAACACTACTGCCCACAAACTCATAGTCTGAACCCTCACTAGCATTACCAGATATAGCCACACTCAAAGTTATACCACCAGCAGGCAAAGAAACTACATTCCCAACGCTAACAGTGAACGTTGCTATAGAACTTACTTCACCCTCTTCTATGCTTGCTTTATCAACTGATATATCTATAATCGTATCGTTATCTTGTACAGTTAGCTCAGACTGATAATTTATAGATGAGAGAGAGACATCAGAAGCTACAACAGATGGATCATTTATTGATATACCATCCACCCTTACTAGATACAAAATATCTCCAGTAGATAGCGGAGCGTCCGTAACAGGCACGCTTACACTTATAGTTAGAGTATTTGCAGGTATAACAGCATTAGTAGATGAATAAACTCCTACTGTATCTATATGACTCTCTAGAGCAGGGTAAGGTGATGCAGGTAACAAAGGAACAGTAATACTGCCATCATCATAACCTGTACCCCAACAGAATACGTTACCATTATCAGCACGTACTGCGCAATTGGAATCATCATAAGTCCTAATATCAGTAACCTTAGTATTTGTATAAGCCGAAGGTACATTATTCTCAAAAACAGAATCCCAGCATTGCACAGTTCCATCAAGCCTTATACCGCAGGTATAGCCTTCACCTATAGCTATCTTTGTAAATGTAGGGCTCCCTGGAGGTATAACGTATCTAGTAGCACCCCAGCACCTCATTGTATCTTGATCAGTCAATCCACAAGCGAAGGTTGTACCAGAATATATGGATTTGAATGTAACCCCAGAAGGCTCGGATGTTGCGACCCTACCAAAGCCCCAGCAATCTACACTACCATCCTCTTTTAGACCACATGTGTGGGAACCCCCAGCAGCTAGAGACACAAAGTCGTTACCAGAAGGTGGAGTGGATTGACCAGAGGTATTATCTCCCCAACAGTTCACTTCATCAGATAACAGTATACCGCAGACGTGAACGTTTCCTACTGATATATCCTTGTACTTCTCAGTAGTAGGCCCTGGGATTATTTCGCCAAAAGAGTCATGACCCCAGCAACGTACAGAACGAGTTATATCAATCCCACAAGTATTGTCATTATTAACACTTATCTTAGTGAACTTTATGCCTGCAGGAGGTACATGTGCATCACCTGCACCGCTACCCCAGCACTGCACAGTTCCATCTCCAACTATACGGCATGCATAACCATTACCAACACCTACACTAAATTGAGGTGCTATAACACTCCAAGATACAGCTATGCTACTAGGCACAGACTCAGATAATGCAAACTCAAAGTTTACATTACCAACATCTTCAAACACAGATACATCTGCAGTTGCAATACTTACAAGAATAGGTCGGTTTAATATAGTAACACTAACCGCTCTAGTGCCATAACTAAAGCCTACAGGTAGGTTACCCGATAAAGAAACTTCTACCGTTTCATTATCATCTTCAATATCATCGCTTATAGCTCTTATACTAAATGTCTTACTACTCTCAGCAGAGGTTAGTGTGATAACTTCGCCATTGCTTATTCCCGTAACCTGATAGTCAGTACCGAAAGTAGCACTACCACCTATATTTACACTAACGCTTATTCCTTCTACTGGTACTACTCCTGTAGCTTCTACTGTAAACGTAGCAACTGACATTGTACCACTCTCTGAAATGCTGTTTTTATCTACGCTTATACTGACTTCATTTCCGCCTTGAAACAAAGCCGACGAGGAAAGAGAGTAAAGATCTATGTCAGTACTAATAGATGAATAAGAAGAGCTAAACGTCTGCCCACTCAATGCTTGGGCTTGTGTAGGTTTTAAGAAGAGTATACTCGTGAGAAGCACAAATATCAGAGCTAGAGCTAGAGCTACCGTAATTAGCGGTATGTAGAACAAGCGTACCTTATTCTTTATGTGCATTATTCAATAAATCCGATTTTTTATATTTATTTCTGCTTACAATTAGTAGTAGATAAAACTACTTAACACTAACAATATATCAGATAACAAAAATTATGCAAATACTTAATTACTCATAAAAAAGAATTTTTTAAAATATGTGAGCGTGATGCGTTATAGAATTTAGTATCTTATTTATCACTAATACACTGATATACTGATGATCTCGCTACTTGCATCCGTGCCTAATTTAAAATGAAGGAAATGTCTTAATAAAGTATTTGAATAAATTTTTATAATAATAGTTTAGTAATTGGCTTTACACTATTGACTATGCATGTAAATAAGTGTGTTAGAATAACATATGTTGTGAATTTATCTAAGTCACTAAAATTTAGATAAAGTTACAAAGTACATTGAAAAATTAATAATGGATTTTCTGCATTCTCCGAAGCCCGTTTTTACGGGCTAAGCAAAAAAGCAAGCTACTATAGGTTTACGGGGGATGCCTTGGCGTTGAGAGCCGAAGAAGGGCGTGGCTAGGCTGCGATAAGCCACGGTTAGTTGTCTAGCGAGCAAAACCGTGGATTCCCGAATGGGGAAACCCGTTCTTTGATTATTCAAAGAGCACCTATGTCGTGAGGCATAGGAGGTAAGTGGGGGAACTGAAACATCTAAGTACCCTGAGGATAAAAAATCAACCGAGATTCCCTGAGTAGTGGCGAACGAAACGGGAACAGCCCAAACCATCGCATCGCGGTGGGGTTGTAGGGCATGCCATTTATAACGAAGTTACCATATTGATCACCTAGCAGAATACAACTGGAAAGTTTGACCATAGAGGGTGAAAGTCCCGTAAGCGAAAGGTGTGAACCTTCAAGGCATGTTCCTGAGTACGACGGGACACGAGAAATCTTGTCGGAAACTGGGGGGACCACCCTCCAAGGCTAAATACTCTCAACGACCGATAGTGAACTAGTACCGTGAGGGAAAGGTGAAAAGAACCCCTTGTAGGGGAGTGAAATAGAACTGAAACCGTAAACCAACAAACCGTAGGAGCTTAGTATCCAGACTTGTTCTGGGTACGGGTGACTGCGTGCCTATTGAAGAATGAGCCAACGAGTTACCTGATGTGGCAAGGTTAAAGAGTTACACTCTGGAGCCGTAGCGAAAGCGAGTCTGAATAGGGCTATTAAGTCGCATCGGGTAGACCCGAAACCGTGTGAGCTACCTATGGGCAGGTTGAAGCGAGAGTAACATCTCGTGAAGGACTGAACTCGTCTACGTTGCAAAGTGGTGAGATGACCTGTGGGTAGGGGTAAAATGCCAATCGAACACGGAGATAGCTGGTTCTCCCCGAAATGCATTTAGGTGCAGCGTCGGGTTACGCTTTGCGGCGGTAGAGCACTGGATGGACTAGGGGGCATAAGCTTACCAAACCCAACTAAACTCCGAATACCGCAAAGTTTGCCCCGGCAGTGAGACAGCGACGGATAAGCGCCGTTGTCAAAAGGTAAACAGACCAGATCGCTGGCTAAGGTCCCTAAATATATGCTAAGTGTGAAACGAAGTGGAATTCCCCAGACACCCAGGAGGTTGGCTTGGAAGCAGCCATCCTTTAAAGAGTGCGTAATAGCTCACTGGTTCAGGGGTTCCGCGCGGAAAATAAACGGGGCTAAAGCATATTACCGAAGCCGCGGGATCCACCGCTTGCTCTCGCTTGACTGTAACCCACATCAGCCGACTGAAAGGAAAGCCTATTAAGTTACAGTTAAACAGAATAATGTGGATCGGTAGGGGAGCGTCGTCATTTGCGTTGAAGTCGTACCTGTAAGGGGCGATGGAGTAATGACGAGTGAGAATGTTGGCATAAGTAGCGACAACGTCGGTGAGAATCCGACGCGCCGAAAACCTAAGGTTTCCTACGCAACGTTGATCGACGTAGGGTAAGTCGGACCTAAGGCGTAGCCTAAAGGCGAAGCCGATGGACAGCTGGTTAAAATTCCAGCACCCATTTTGATCTGCTTGAACCAGAGGGGGGACGCGGAAGGATAAGTACAGCATACCTATTGGACATGGTGTGTTTGCAGTGGTAGGTAGAGCCGGGGGCTAAAATACCCAGCTCGTTACAACCCGAGAACTGCGAGAACCATGAGGGATACCTCGTGGAATTGTACCGATTCCATACCGCCTAGAAAAGCCTCGCTGGTGAAGATCAAGATTGACCGTACCGCAAACCGACACAGGTAGGTGAGGGTAAATGCCCTAAGGCGACCGAGATAACCATCGTCAAGGAACTCGGCAAATTAACCCCATAACTTTGGGATAAGGGGTGCCTGCAACGTATAGAGATACGCTCTCAAAAGCGTTACAGGCCGCAGCGAATAGGCCCGAGCGACTGTTTATCAAAAACACAGGTCCGTGCTAAAGTGAAAACTGATGTATACGGGCTGATGCCTGCCCAGTGCCGGTAGGTTAAGGAAGTGGGTGCAAGCCTGCAACTGAAGCCCCGGTGAACGGCGGCCGTAACTATAACGGTCCTAAGGTAGCGAAGTCCCTTGTCGGGTAAGTTCCGACCCGCACGAAAGGCATAACGACTTGGGCACTGTCTCAACGATGGACTCGGTGAAATTGCATTATCGGTGAAGATGCCGATTACGCGCAGCAGGACAAAAAGACCCCGGGAGCTTTACTGCAACTTGGCACTGACTTGAGATTTAGATTGTGTAGGATAGGCGGGAGACGGCGATACCTAGGCGCTAGCTTAGGAGGAGTCAACCTTGAAATACCGCCCTTTCTGTATTTTGGGTCTAACTTGTGAGAGGACACTGTCTGGTGGGCAGTTTGACTGGGGCGGTCGCCTCCCAAAGAGTAACGGAGGCGTTCAAAGGTCACCTCAAGCTGGATGGAAATCAGCTATAGAGTGCATTGGCATAAGGTGGCTTGACTGCGAGACCAACAAGTCGAGCAGGGACGAAAGTCGGACAAAGTGATCCCACGGTTCCGTGTGGAAGGGCCGTGGCTTAACGGCTAAAAGCTACCCCGGGGATAACAGGCTTATCTCCCCCAAGAGTTCACATCGACGGGGAGTTTTGGCACCTCGATGTCGGCTCGTCGTATCCTGGGGCTGAAGAAGGTCCCAAGGGTCGGGCTGTTCGCCCGTTAAAACGGCACGCGAGCTGGGTTCAGAACGTCGTGAGACAGTTCGGTCTCTATCCGCTGTGCGCGCAGGACATTTGAGGGATGCTGTTCCTAGTACGAGAGGACCGGAATGGGCGAACCAATGGTGTGCCGGTCGTCCCGCCAGGGGCGTCGCCGGGTAGCTAAGTTCGTTTAGGATAAGCGCTGAAAGCATATAAGCGCGAAACCTCCCCCAAGATAAGATGTCCCAAATCCTCCCTCGTGGAGGGGAGTAAGGACCCCGGGAGACTACCGGGTTGATAGGCTGCAGGTGTAAGCATGGTAACGTGTTCAGCTAAGCAGTACTAATAGTCCGAGGGCTTGCTTCTTTGTGTAAGGAATGCAGAAAATTCCGTTATTTACCCTTTTTTATAATTCTGTTCAAGCTATTATTAAAAACATAAAGGAAATTGATATGGCAAACATTATTACAGTAAAATGTGGCAGATGCGAAGGTAGCGGAAACGTAGAAATACGGAGGGAGGGGTTCTTAGAGTCGTTCTTCAGCGACTCCTTCTATACCGCTATCTGCAAGGGCTGCGAAGGCTCAGGTGCTGTTTTAGTTTATCCTGGGGTAGATGGCATTCCTTTAAAATGTGGCAGATGTAGAGGTAGTGGTAATAGGGATGATGATCTCTGCAGAGGCTGCAGAGGCTGTGGTTGGAGTGGACGTGTAGAATAAAAGGTGTGCGTCCGTAGGCAATCAGTGGGTCTTGCCTCTTTAATATCCTTTTTGTAGCGTTATTTACACTACTCCATCCTTATACTGTAGCGCTGATATTTCAATTTGCTTTACAAAACAGATTGAAAATTGCATAATTATCTTAACATTATTTATAAACTAATGCAGTATAATATGAGGGTAAATGTGTTCATAACCAGTATAACATTTATATGAAGAGGAGGCTATAATTTTGGAGAATTTGAATTACAGAAATAAGCTAAACGCTTATATCCAGGAATCACACCGCAGTCTAACACAGCCAACTTTCGCAGGCTGGAAATCAGGTGTAATATTACTAATTCGTGAGATAGATGAAGTCCACGGAACAAATTATGAAGATCAGTTTCGTGCAGTATGTGGTACAAAAGTACATGAAATTGGACCGGCGCGTAATTTTTTAACAAAGTTACATAACATAATAAGATAAACAGACTAGAATTTTATGAGAGGAGATAAATAAAAATGGCAGAAATTATATCCTCGTATAAGCTTGATTGTCCAGAGTGTGGTGCTGTAGTGATTGTGCGTACTTGGTCATGTGGTGCTCAGGGCTACACTCCTTCGGTCAATCATACGGAAGATAGCCCGCGAGATGGAAACTGGGCATACTATCGTGACGGCAGACGGAGATCGTCTGGTCCTACAGGACACTTCAAGGGTTGTTCAAATTCCCGCACGGGTTTCTTTGACAACTTAGTTGTACGTTGTTCATGTAATGAAGGGTTTTGATACTTGTATATTGTAAAATAATAATTTTGCATGTATATTATAGGATACATAACATAAGTATATAAAAGAGAGGTATAACGTCCGTGTCTAATCAATACACAGCGGTTACACAACAAGAGAACATATTTACAGCCATATTTGAACAAGAAGGTAAATGGGTAATCGCATACTGCCCAGAGATTCCAGGTGCTAATGGACAGGGATATACAAAAGAAGAAGCAACCGCTAGTTTGGCATCTGCAATATCTCTTATATTACAGGATAGGCGAGAGGATGCATTGCGTGGGCTACCTAAAGATGCTGAGCGTGGTTTGGTTAAGGTAATTATGTGAAGCGAACTGCTTTACTACGCCATCTTCGGCGATATGGCTGTTATCTAAAACGCGAAGGTAGAAGTCACTCATTATGGGCTAACTCTAGAACCGGGGATATTCAAGCAGTGCCAAGACATGTAGAAATACCTAATCAACTAGCACAAAGTATATGTACTGGTTTATCAATACCTAAAATCAAATGATAGTAAAACTAAACTACTAGCTACTGTATAAGTTAGCATAACATAGTCAGTAGCGATAGCGAGCTTTATCTGGCTTTTTTATATTAGGCGGAGTGATATTAACCAAACTCACTGACAAGGTACTCTAACGCCGCCTATCCTAATCCAAGGCGAAATTCACTCGTGCTTTGTTAAAAACACTAGACATGAAGGTTAAAAATCCTAGTAAAATGAATATTGGTACATATATATGTACCGATATTAAAACAATACTATTGAACCAAGGAGGTTATCATGAAAAAAGTTTTATATAGTTTATTGGCAAGTGCAATAGTAGCTGCCTTTGCTTTTATCCCAATCACAAATAACGTTTTACCACCAGAAAACGCTGAGGCTAACACAGTGTCATCTGGAGCTACTACACCGCCAAAAGCAGAAGTAGAAAATGTTGTTGTTGGGACACGTTATGGCTATGATGGACTATATCTGCTTTTCGTGGTGCGTACAGATACAGGTAAGATTAAAGGATATTACTCAGGTTATACTGTTCAGGTGCCTGATAACGTTTCTCTTTCTGATTTGAGTGATGCCTCGTTGATGTATATCAAACTACACTATACTAGTACTACTCTTGGTGAAGTTGTCGAAGATGTAGGCGATTTCGGGCGTAATTTTAGCACTATAGTAAAATCAGCGGAGTTCCAGAGCTACCTCGAAAGTCTACGTTGTAGTGAACTTGAATTGGAGAACACACTTAAAGCGTCCGAATTCCACATTATAACACCTACAGTGCTCTGTCAAGATGCATCATCTCTATTCAATGAGTTGAACGAAGGGTAACCTTAACTAAAGATTACTGCCTGCGGTTGCACAACAGGTTTGATTTGTAAACCATACACTCATCAGATGTGTGTGACCGAAAGGTAAACTAGTGTAGCCGTAGCGGTATATGATTATTACTGCTACGGTCTTACACAGGTAGCATAACATAGTCAGTAGCGATAGCGAGCTTTATCTGGCTTTTTTATATTAGGCGGAGTGATATTAACCAAACTCACTGACAAGGTACTCTCACTCCGCCTATCCTAATCCAAGGCGAAATTCACTAGTGTTTTTTTAACAAAACACTTGACATGAAGGTTAAAAATTCTAGTAGAATTTAAAGTACATTATATTAAAACAATGCTATTCAACCAAGGAGGTTATCATGAAAAAAGTTTTATATAATTTATTGGCAAGTGCACTAGTAGCTGCCTTTGCCTTTATCCCAATCACAAATAACGTTTTACCACCAGAAAAAGCTCAGGCTACTACAATTGAGGCTACATCCCCAAAAGCAGTAATAGAAAGTGTTTCTATTCGCCACCGTTATGACAATAAAGACTATCTGCATTGGAATGTGCGTCTAGAGACAGGTAAGCTTCAATCGTTTTGGACAATTTATACTATTCAGGTGCCTACTGACGTTTCTATTTCTGATTTGAATGATGCCTCGTTCATGTATATGAAACTACACTATACTAGTACTACTCTTCGTAACGTCAGCGCAGATATAAGCGAATTCGCGGTTAATTTTAGCACTATAGTAAAATCAGCGGAATTCCAGAACTACCTGTCAAGTCTACGTTGTAGTGAACTTGAATTGGAGAACACACTTAAAGCAGCCGAATTCCACATTGTAACACCTACAGTGCTCTGTCAAGATGCATCATCTCTATTCGCTGAATTGCAACAGTAACCTTAACTAAAGATTACTGCCTGCGGTTGCACAACAGGTTTGACTTGTAAACCATACACTCATCAGATGAGTGTATGGTTTACGTGTTAAGGTTGGGATTGTTTAAAGACCAAATGTACTACATCTAGCATAACGTAGTCAGTCGTGGGCTTTATCGGGCTTTTTTATATTAGGCGGGGTGAGCGTACCTTGTCAGTGAGTTTGGTTAATATCAACCTCCTATCCTAACCCAATCAGTCTTTATATTTTCACTCAAGGTTTAAATTGGTTGCTAAAATATTCTTTGCTCAGTGTTTTTGTTAAAGACACTTGACATGAAGGTTAAAAATCCTAGTAAAATGAATATTGGTACATATATATGTACCAATATTAAAACAATACTATTGAACCAAGGAGGTTATCATGAAAAAAGTTTTATACAGTTTATTGGCAAGTGCAATAGTAGCTGCCTTTGCTTTTATCTCAATCACAAATAACGTTTTACCACCAGAAAACGCTGAGGCTAACACAGTGTCATCTGGAGTTACTACACTACCAACAGTAGAAGTAGAAAATGTTACTGTTGGGGAATATTATGGCGAGGATGGACTATATCTGAAGTTCGTGTTGCGTACAGATACAGGTGAGATTAAATGGTATCACTCAGGTTATACTGTTCAGGTGCCTGATAACGTTTCTATTTCTAATTTGAGTGATGCCTCGTTGATGTATGTGAAACTACACTATACTAGTACTACTCTTGATGACGTTGTCAAAGATTTAAGCGATTTCGTGCTTAATTATAGCACTATAATAAAATCAGCGGAGTTCCAGAGCTACCTGGAAAGTCTACGTTGTAGTGAACTTGAATTGGAGAGCACACTTAAAGCGTCCGAATTCCACATTATAACACCTACAGTGCTCTGTCAAGATGCATCATCTCTATTCGCTGAATTGGACAGTAACCTTAACTAAAGATTACCGCCTGCGGTTGCACAACAGGTTTGATTTGTAAACCATACACTCATCAGATGTGTGTGTGACCGTAGTCAGTCGTGGGCTTTATCGGGCTTTTTTATATTAGGCGGAGTGATATTAACCAAACTCACTGACAAGGTACTCTCACTCCGCCTATCCTAATCCAAGGCGAAATTCACTCGTGCTTTGTTAAAAACACTTGACATGAAGGTTAAAAATTCTAGTAGAATTTAAAGTACATTATATTAAAACAATACTATTCAACCAAGGAGGTTATCATGAAAAAAGTTTTATATAGTTTATTGACAAGTGCAATAGTAGCTGCCTTTGCCTTTATCCCAATCACAAATAACGTTTTACCACCAGAAAAAGCTCAGGCTACTACAATTGAGGCGACATCCCCAAAAGCAGTAATAGAAAGTGTTTCTATTCACCACCGTTATGACAATAAAGACTATCTGCTTTGGAATGTGCGTCTAGAGACAGGTGAGCTTCAATCGTTTTGGACAGTTGAAACTATTCAGGTGCCTACTGACGTTTCTATTTCTGATTTGAATGATGCCTCGTTCATGTATATGAAACTACACTATACTAGTACTACTCTTCGTAACGTCAGCGCAGATATAAGCGAATTCGCGGTTAATTTTAGCACTATAGTAAAATCAGCGGAATTCCAGAACTACCTGTCAAGTCTACGTTGTAGTGAACTTGAATTGGAGAACACACTTAAAGCAGCCGAATTCCACATTGTAACACCTACAGTGCTCTGTCAAGATGCATCATCTCTATTCGCTGAATTGGACAGTAACCTTAACTAAAGATTACCGCCTGCGGTTGCACAACAGGTTTGACTTGTAAACCATACACTCATCAGATGAGTGTATGGTTTACGTGTTAAGGTTGGGATTGTTTAAAGACCAAATGTACTACATCTAGCATAACGTAGTCAGTAGTGAGCTGTATCGGGCTTTTTTATATTAGGCGAAGTGAGAGTACCTTGTCAGTGAGTTTGGTTAATATCAACTTCCTATCATAACCTAATCAGTCTTCGTATTTTCACTCAAGTTTAAGTATACTGTAGTATGTTTGCTAAAATATTCTTTACTTCTTTGCGAAATTCACTAGTATTTTTGTTAAAAACACTTGACATGAAGGTTAATTATAGTAGAATATAGGTATATTATATTAAAACAATATGATTCAAAGAAAGGGAGTTATCATGAAAAAAGTTTTATACAGTTTATTGGCAAGTGCAATAGTAGCTGCCTTTGCCTTTATCCCAATCACAAATAACGTTTTACCACCAGAAAAAGCTCAGGCTACTACTTCACCTGAGGTTACTACATCGACAAAAGCAGTATTAGAAGAGATTACTATTGGTTACCGTCATGGCCGTAAAGGAATATATTTGCATTCCAAGTTGCGTAACGATACAGGTCAGCCTGTATGGTATTGGGTAGTTTATAATCTTGAGGAACCTGTTAACGCTTCTAACGCTTCTCTTTCTGATTTGACTGATGCCGCGTTCATGTATATCAAACTACACAATCATAGTACTAGTTTTCATGACATTAGAGAAGATGTAAGCAATTTCGCGCGTGATTTTAGCACTATAGTAAAATCAGCGGAATTCCAGAGCTACCTGTCAAGTGTACGTTGTAGTGAACTTGAATTGGAGAACACACTTAAAGCGTCCGAATTCCACATTGTAACACCTACAGTGCTCTGTCAAGATGCATCATCTCTATTCGCTGAATTGGACAGTAACCTTAACTAAAGATTACCGCCTGCCTTGCACAAACAGGTTTGGCTTGTAAACCACACACTCATCAGATGTGTGTGACCGTAGCGGTATATGATTATTTACTGCTACGGTTTTACACAGGTAGCATAACGTAATCAGTAGTGAGCTGTATCGGGCTTTTTTATATTAGGCGGAGTGAGAGTACCTTGTCAGTGAGTTTGGTTAATATCAACTTCCTATCATAACCTAATCAGTCTTCGTATTTTCACTCAAGTTTAAGTATACTGTAGTATGTTTGCTAAAATATTCTTTACTTCTTTGCGAAATTCATTAGTATTTTTGTTAAAAACACTTGACATGAAGGTTAATTATAGTAAAATACAAGTACATTATATTAAAACAATATGATTCAAAGAAAGGGAGTTATCATGAAAAAAGTTTTATACAGTTTATTGGTAAGTGCACTAGTAGCTGCCTTTGCCTTTATTACAATCACAAATAACGTTTTACCACCAGAAAAAGCTCAGGCTACTACAATTTCACCTGAGGCTACTACATTGACAACAGCAGAATTCTTAGAAGAGATTACTATTGGTCCACGTCATGGCCATAAAGGAATATATCTGGATGCCAAGTTGCATAATGAAGCAGGTCAGCCTGTATGGTATACGGTACTTTATAATCTTGAGGCGGCTGTCAACGCTTCTAACGCTTCTCTTTCTGATTTGAGTAGTGCCTCGTTCATGTATATCAAACTACACTATAATAGTACTAGTTTTCATGACATTGACCAAGATGTAGGCAATTTCGCCCGTAATTTTAGCACTATAGTAAAATCAGCGGAGTTCCAGAGCTACCTCGAAAGTCTACGTTGTAGTGAACTTGAATTGGAGAGCGCACTTAAAGCATCCGAATTCCACATTGTAACACCTACAGTGCTCTGTCAAGATGCATCATCTCTATTCGCTGAATTGCAACAGTAACCTTAACTAAAGCTTACTGCCTGCATTGCACAACAGGTTTGACTTGTAAACCATACACTCATCAGATGTGTGTAACCGAAGGGTAAACTAGTATAGCCGTAGCGGTATATGATTATTACTGCTATGGTTTTACACAGGTAGCATAACATATTTAGTAGCGGTCTGTACGGGCTTTTTTATATTAGACGGGGTGATATTAACCAAACTCACTGACAAGGTACTCTCACGCCGCCTATCCTATATCCTAGTATATTGTATAAGCTTAAAAATTCTAGTAGAGTTAAAGTACATTATATTAAAACAATACTATTGAACCAAGGAGGTTATCATGAAAAAAGTTTTATACAGTTTATTGGCAAGTGCAATAGTAGCTGCCTTTGCCTTTATCTCAATCACAAATGACGTTTTACCACCAGAAAAAGCTCAGGCTACTACATCGTCAAAAACAGAAGTAGAAAAAATTGATATTACGGAACGTAGTGGCCATGATGGACTATATATTTATATCGTCGTGCGTACAAGTACAGGTAAGATTAAAGGGTATCACTCAATCAGTACTGTTAAGGTGCCTGCTAACGTTTCTAATTCTGATTTGAGTATTGCCTCGTTGGCGTATTTCAAACGAAACTATACTGGAACTACTTTTAATGCGGTTATAAAAGATCTACTCGATTTCGAGAGTAATTTTAGCACTATAGTAAACTCACAGGAGTTCAAGAGCTACCTGGAAGATATAGCTTGTAAGCAAGCTCAACTTAAAAGGGCAAGTGAAGATCGCATATACCACTATAGAACTACATTGCTCTGTGCTATTCCAGTGAGTGAGTTGCTGCAATAGTAACCTTAATTAAAGATTACTGCCTGCATTGCACAACAGGTTTGACTTGTAAACCATACACTCATCAGATGTGTGTAACCGAAGGGTAAACTAGTTGGGGTTAGGATTGTTTAAAGACTAAACTTACTACATCTAGCATAACATATTTAGTAGTGGGCTTTATAATAGGGCTTTTTTATATTAGGCGGAGTGAGAGTACCTTGTCAGTGAGTTTGGTTAATATCAACCTCCTATCCTAACTTAATCAGTTAGTATTTTCACTCAAGTTTAATGGTTGCTAAAATATTCTTTGCTTCTTTGCGAAATTCACTAGTGTTTTTGTTAAAAAAACACTTGACATGAAAGTTAATTATAGTATAGTATAGGTACATTATATTAAAACAATACTATTGAACCAAGGAGGTTATCATGAAAAAAGTTTTATATAGTTTATTGGCAAGTGCAATAGTAGCCGCCTTTGCCTTTATTTCAATCACAAATAACGTTTTACCACCAGAAAAAGTTGAGGCTACAGAGCCAATTTCATCTGGGGCTACAGCGCGAGAAGTACAATTAGAAAAGATTACTTTTCAGAAAACTAATAGCCATACAGGAGTAATTCTGCATTACACGTTGCGTAAAGATACAGGTGCGCTTGTGACGCGCGCCTGGTATAATCCAGCGGTTACTTTTCAGTTGCCTGATAACGTTTCTGATTCTGATTTTAATGATGCCATGCTCGCGTATATCACACTACACTATAATAGTACTACTGTTCTTGACATTAGCAAAGATATAAACGATTTCTTGCTTAATTATAACACTATAATAAAATCAGCGGAGTTTCAGAGCTACCTATCGCCAAAAGTAGTATTAGAAAAGGTTACTATTCATAAAAGACCTAATAGCCATACAGGAACATCTCTGCAATACACGCTGCGTTATGAATCGTCAGGTGCGCGTCACAATTATTCGCAAGTGTTTACTTTTCAGTTGCCTGATAACGTTTCTGATTCTGATTTTAGTGATGCCGTGATCGCGTATATCACATTACACTATCATAGTACTAATGTTCCTGAGATTACCGAAGGTTTCAAGGATTTCGCGCGTGATTATAACACTATAATAAAATCAGCGGAGTTTAAGGACTACCTGCAAGATACAGCTTGTAGTGAACTTGAATTGGAGAGGGCACTTAAAGCGAGTATATACCCCAACGCAACCGCCAATAGACCTACATTGATTTGTAAAGGCGGGATCTTTGATACATCATCTCTATTCACTGAAAGTTAATCTTAACTAAAGATTACTGCCTGCCTTAAAGTGAAGGGTGGCGGGGTACCTTGTCAGTTTTCACTTTAAAAAATATGTTTTTTGAGATTTGGAAGCATCTCAATTCAGTAACGAATTTGGGCTGTTTATGTTTAAACTCTTGTATACCTAAAACGACTTAAAACATGCTATAATTAACTCTACAGACTCAACAAACAGCCATCGTCTAAGGAAAGGAAAACTGTTATGCAAAACGTTATCATGGGAGAGTGCCAGCACGCTGGCGAAGACTTAAAAGAGTGTGAACTGTGCGGATCATCGGGTTACCTTAAAGTTATACCCGGAGCTGACGGCCAGCCTGTGAGTTGTAAACGATGCGCTGGAACAAGCAAAATGGACGCTGGATTCTTTAATAGCGGAACGACTTGCGGAGTCTGTGACGGTTCAGGGCTGGCGGGGCTAGTATAAACCCAATATTACAACATCACACCATAAGGAACTACACCAATGACAACCAACAACGAATCACAAGATACACAAACAGAGAATACTGACACATCAAAAGGCGTTATAAACGAAACACTAGAAGGCACTGCCAAAGTAGCGTCTAATACAGTCAAAAAGACAGCCGATATAGCTGCAGATACTATTGACGAGACAGCAAAAGTCACAGGATCAGCAGTAGACCACACAACAGGCTTTATAAGAGACGTAGCTACAGCAGGTGCACGGCTCTTTAACAAGATATTCCCAAATACAAAGAAGTAGTACTTAACTTAATTCTCACACTCTGCAGCGCATACTATAAACCGATGTATGTTTGTATAGTGTAATACTGTATTGTAGAAACTTATTTTTATACTACTCCTCTACTGATACTTTACTCTCGCCTGCTGAAATTGCTCAAATTTTAGGTTTTCTATACTGTTACTAGTACCGAATCTTTTTTATGCAGGTTATCCTATCGCCTAACGAAATATTTATTATATCGTTAACATCTATTTGACAATATGAACTCCTAGTTATTGGCACACAGTAACACAGAGCAAGAAGCACTAGATAATATACACTATGCTAAAAGTGCATATTTTTAACTTTTAGTGAACTGCAGTTATAGCAGGTTTGTTGGATTTAAGTGGGTTTTTGCATCCATCTTAGATATGCAGCGGTAATGACACCCGAAGTTGCTAAGCTCAGCAACCCGCCGATTATAATATCAAATGGAACAAGAATAAGTGGCCAGTTATTTATAGTTGCGTAAACAGGCACGATATAAGTCGCGTACGCTGTGCATCCCAGCAAGAAGCTATTCATCAGTGCTTTAGTAACATTCCGCGCTTTGATTGCAGGCATAATTACAAAATGTGTGTTCGCATAACCAATAAGAAGCAAAAACGCCAAAAGAGCTATAATACCCCCAAATCCAAGTTCAGGCATAGTGCGTAAGTTCACATCTGAGCCTGTGCTTGCGTGAAGCGGGTTATATATAAAAGGTGTAGCTATCGCAAAATTCCACACAAGATCAATGACAGTGTAAAATAGTGTTGCAGCAATAAAGATCATTAACTTCGTCTTTGTCATCATATTTTTCATCATATCCATAATAATGAAGCTCCTTCCGGTTATTTATTAGTACATTAGTTATACTATATTGTAATATTTTATTTATAAATATACAACGCTTTTTGTAATAGATTTAAAGTATATTACTCTATATAGT
Organism: Dehalococcoidia bacterium; assembly: GCA_964274945.1. GTDB lineage: Bacteria > Chloroflexota > Dehalococcoidia > Lucifugimonadales > Lucifugimonadaceae > CAXXBX01. The sequence continues at coordinate 934,435 of CAXXBX010000034.1, forward strand.
ATAAATATTATATAACCTCATCACTGACTATTAGGGCTAGCGTACAAATTCAGTAAATGCTACGTTATTCGGACGCCTCACATAAGGCGACATGATCACCTTAGTAGATGAGTAATTTGTCAGCCCAGAAGTTGATCATTCTCAACAACTAAATTAAAATACAATAGAATCATACATTTGAAGATTAAGGATATAAAAAATGCACTCAAAACTAATTAATCTAAAAACAATAGTAATTTTACTTGTGTGTCTATTAGTGGTTTTGGTCGGTTGTGTGCATAATCAACCAAGTGTATATGATGATAGTGTATATGATGCTGTTGTCTCACCTATTCCGCAGGCAACCGTTAGTGCTGAAGATGCTACTATACAAGTTGTATTTGCGGCTGAGGCTCTGCTTGATATACTAGACGAGAGTCAACGCTCTACTCTACTATTTGATTTTGACGATAACGATCAGCGGGAAAGGTGGTCAAATCTGCCGACGGGGATAGTTGAACGTTCGGGTCTAAGAATGGGAGATTTGAGTCAAAGCGAGCGAGATGCTGTCTTTGGTGTGCTAGCAGCTACACTTAGCCCGCAAGGTTATCAGCAGGTAATGGAGAACATATCAGGCGATCAGGTGTTAAGAGAATCTGAAGATGAAGATCGTGATATTTTCGGCGAAGATGAGTACTACTTTTCTATCTTAGGCATTCCTTCAACAAGTGAGCCTTGGATGTGGCAATTTGGCGGGCATCACCTCGCGATTAACGCTACAATTGTGGGCGGGAACATTGTTCTAACCCCTAGCCTGACTGGAGGGCAACCTATACAATACACTCGCGACGGACGTAAAGTATATCAGTTAAAAAGTGAATACGATAAAAGCTTTGAAATGATAAACGCACTAGACTCCCAACAGCAAGAAGAGGCAATACTCGGTAATAACCCGATCAATCTGCTGTTAGGACCAGGAGAAGACGGGAAGAGACTGCAACCAGAGGGAATCAAAGCATCGCTTATGACTTCACAACAACAGCAGCTACTTCTTGAATTGATTGGCGAACGAGTAAACCTGCTCAATGCTGAAGACGCTGCAGTGAAAATGGCAGAGGTTAAAGCCAACTTATCTGAAACTTGGTTTGCTTGGTATGGACCAACAACTAAAGGCAGTGCAGCCTACTACCGCATTCAGGGGCCAACGGTAATAATTGAATACGCACCTCAAGATATGGATGGATCAGCCGTTGACCACACTCATGCAATTTACCGTGACCCTACCAACGATTATGGTGCTGGTTTGCTTAGGTAGCACATTAGCGTTACTCATAAACAGAAATAGAGTAAATTTTCGTGAATTATATATTGCCATTGTATAGTGAATATATTATACTGTATGTAGATAATAGTATAGGTAAGACAGTCATGAGTCTGCAAAGGAGTAATATCAGTGGCACAAGTATTCAATAAAGAAAAGTTTAGTGAAATTTCACAATCCTACAATCGTCAGCGAGGTATAATTATACTAATAGCTGTATTAATAGCCTTGATAGTTACCCCCATTGTACTAATTACAGCAGATCCAGGAATATCATCAGTTACCAGTGGGGCTTCTTTTGGTATTACCAACGCTATTGGAATTATTGCTGTAAGCTATATCAATGCTATTGGCATTATATCTATAAGCTATGTTAACAATGTTAGTATTATCGCTATTTCTCCGATAAGTTCACTTGGTATCGTTGCTATAGGTGGTGTGAATGCAGCTGGCATTATTGCTATCAGTGGCGTCAACGCAATAGGTATCGTTGCTATCGGCCGTAACGCAATAGGTATCGTTGCTATAGGCAACAAATCTTCTGGTATGTTTTCTTTAGCATTCTCACCCGCTCCTTATTTATTCAATTCTAGATACATGTTGTCGGCTGATAAACAAGACAAAAAGGCAGTGGAATTCTTCACACGTTGGATGCCTCGTTTGAAAAATGTGTTTTCAAATACTTCAAAGTAAGTATATTCTTAAACCTTTCGTAATGCGTAAACGTGTATCACAATTTGATTTTTTACTTCACCTCTTTTACTGATTATTTGGTCAACTAGTTAGTCTGCATATTTATGAACGCTGTATTATATCACGCCACAACCTATTACTAAGAATTTATTGAAAATTGTATACTTTTAATTGTAAATACCCTACTATAGCTATGTACAATTGCTAAGGTTGTTTGTATTTATATACTTAATCTAGTGAGTGATTTATTTGAATAATTCCGTATAAGGAGGATTAGCAAATGCAAAAAATAAAAATATCGGTTTTGACATCTATGATCGTGCTCGTAGGTATATTTATCGGAGCATGTTCACATAACAATGATACTGGTGGAACAACTGGCTATGTGGCAATGCTACTACCTGAAAACGTAAATCCTAGATGGGAATCTCAGGATGCACGCTTCTTTAGAGAAAAGATGTCCGCTATTGCTCCAGATGTCAAAGTAGAGGTATTCAACGCTAACAACGACACTGCAGCACAACAGCGTCAAGCAGAACAAGCACTTACAGACGGTGCAGACGTACTAGTAGTAATACCTATTGACGGTGAAGTAGCAGCTGTAATAGCAGATATGGCAGCAGAAGAAGATGTGCCTACCATAGCATACGACCGCATGATACACTCTCAAAATACTAACTTCTGGGTGCAAGCGGACTTAGGTAAGTCGGGTGAATCACAAGCACAACACGTAGTAGATAACACAAAGAAGGGGGACACACTAGTATTACTGAAAGGTTCTCCTACTGATCCTAATGCAGATGTGATATACCAAGGACAACTGAAGGTACTGCAACCTCTATTTGACTCTGGAGACCGTATACTAGGTCATGAGGATTGGACGCCCGGATGGGATCCTGCTATAGCACGTCGTACTATGGATCAAGCGTTGACTAAACTTAACAACAACGTGCAAGGTGTAGTATCATCTAATGATGGTAATGCAGGAGCTGCAGTGGCATCGTTAGAAGAGCAAGGTTTAGCTGGTAAAGTTCCTGTGAGTGGTTTGGATGCAACAGTAGCTGCGTTACAGTTGATACTGTTGAACAAGCAAACACAAAGCGTATGGCGTCCATTTGAGAAGATGGCAGAGGCTACTGCTAATGTTACAAAAGCGCTATTAGATGGCACTAGCACTGCATCGCTGGTGCAGGGTACAGTAAAGAACCAAGTAAATGCAGATGTAGAGTTTGTAGCTGTAGAGTTTCTATCTGTAGTTGGAGAGCGTGGTGTACAAGAGGTTATAGACCGTGACCCTTCAATAAGCAAAGATGATGTGTGTAAAGGTGAAGCTGCAAGTACATCCTTCTGTGGCAGTAGTGGAGTTACTACAAAGACAACTGGCTATGTAGCAATGCTACTACCTGAAAACGTAAACCCTAGATGGGAATCTCAGGACGCACGCTTCTTTAGAGAAAAGATGTCCGCTATTGCATCAGATGTCAAAGTAGAGGTATTCAACGCTAACAACGACACCGCAACACAACAGCGTCAAGCAGAACAAGCACTTACAAACGGTGCAGACGTACTAGTAGTAATACCTATTGACGGTGAAGTGGCAGCTATAATAGCAGATATGGCAGCAGAAGAAGATGTGCCTACCATAGCATATGACCGCATGATACACTCTGAAAACACTAACTTCTGGGTGCAAGCGGACTTAGGTAAGTCGGGTGAATCACAAGCACAACACGTAGTAGATAACACAAAGAAGGGGGACACACTAGTATTACTGAAAGGTTCTCCTACTGACCCTAATGCAGATGTCATATACCAAGGACAACTGAAGGTGCTGAAGCCTTTATTTGACTCTGGAGACCGTATACTAGGGCATGAAGATTGGACACCCGGATGGGATCCTGCTATAGCACGTCGTACTATGGATCAAGCGTTGACTAAACTTAACAACAATGTACAAGGTGTGGTGTCATCTAATGATGGTAATGCAGGAGCTGCAGTAGCATCGTTAGAAGAGCAAGGTTTAGCTGGTAAAGTTCCTGTGAGTGGTTTGGATGCAACAGTAGCTGCGTTACAGTTGATACTGTTGAACAAACAGACACAAAGTGTATGGCGTCCATTTGAGAAGATGGCGGAGGCTACTGCTAATGTTACAAAAGCGCTACTAGATGGCACTAGCACTGCCTCACTGGTGCAGGGTACAGTAAAGAACCAAGTAGATGCAGATGTAGAGTTTGTAGCTGTAGAGTTTCTATCTGTAGTTGGAGAGCGTGGTGTACAAGAGGTTATAGACCGTGATCCTTCAATAAGCAAAGATGATGTGTGTAAAGGTGAAGCTGCAAGTACATCCTTCTGTGGTGGTGGTGGAGTTACTACAAAGACAACTGGTTATGTAGCAATGCTACTACCTGAAAACGTAAACCCTAGATGGGAATCTCAGGATGCACGCTTCTTTAGAGAAAAGATGTCCGCTATTGCTCCAGATGTCAAAGTAGAGGTATTCAACGCTAACAACGACACTGCAACACAACAGCGTCAAGCAGAACAAGCACTTACAAACGGTGCAGACGTACTAGTAGTAATACCTATTGACGGAGAAGTGGCAGCTATAATAGCAGATATGGCAGCAGAAGAAGATGTGCCTACCATAGCATATGACCGCATGATACACTCTGAAAACACTAACTTCTGGGTGCAAGCGGACTTAGGTAAATCTGGTGAATCACAAGCACAACACGTAGTAGATAACACAAAGAAGGGGGACACACTGGTATTACTGAAAGGTTCTCCTACTGATCCTAATGCAGATGTCATATACCAAGGACAACTGAAGGTGCTGAAGCCTTTATTTGACTCTGGAGACCGTATACTAGGGCATGAAGATTGGACACCCGGATGGGATCCTGCTATAGCACGTCGTACTATGGATCAAGCACTGACAAAACTTAACAATAACGTGCAAGGTGTGGTGTCATCTAATGATGGTAATGCGGGAGCTGCAGTAGCATCGTTAGAAGAGCAAGGTTTAGCTGGTAAAGTTCCTGTGAGTGGTTTGGATGCAACAGTAGCTGCGTTACAGCTAATACTGTTGAACAAGCAAACACAAAGTGTATGGCGTCCATTTGAGAAGATGGCAGAGGCTACTGCTAATGTTACAAAAGCGCTACTAGATGGCACTAGCACTGCATCGCTGGTACAGGGTACAGTAAAGAACCAAGTAGATGCAGATGTAGAGTTTGTAGCTGTAGAGTTTCTATCTGTAGTTGGAGAGCGTGGTGTACAAGAGGTTATAGACCGTGACCCTTCAATAAGCAAAGATGCTGTATGTAAAGGTGAAGCTGCAAGTACATCCTTCTGCCGATAAGTGGTTAGTATGAATAGCTCCACTGAAATAGCTGCAACAGCCTCAGAGTCATCTGTAGGTCACCTAGAAATTAGGGGTATAAGCAAGAACTTTGGAGCCGTTCAAGCTCTTAAAAACGTAGACCTCACTGCATACCGCAGTGAGGTACTGGGATTAGTCGGTGATAATGGTGCTGGAAAATCTACGTTATTAAAAATCATCGCAGGTGTGGAAACCGCAGATACCGGTAGAATACTAATAGACCAACGCGAGGTTTCTATCAAGTCTCCACAATCCGCTGCAGAAGCGGGGATTCAGACCGTTTTTCAAGACCTAGCCCTGTGTGAAAATTTAGATGTTACTGCTAACTTGTTTCTAGGCAATGAAGAAGTTACATCAGGATGGGCTAGGTTTTTACCATGGATTATATCTCCCTTGCGATCTTTGGATATGGAAAAACAGGCGCGTCAGGCTATTGCAAAGCTAAACGTTAGAACACTAAAATCGGTTAGAGCAAAAGTGGGCTTGCTATCAGGTGGTCAACGTCAGGCTGTTGCGATAGCACGAGCTATAAGAACCAAATCGTCAGTGGTATTGTTAGATGAACCAACAGCAGCGCTTGGAGTTGCACAGACTGCACAAGTCCTAGATATTGTTAGGCAACTACGAATAAATAATCATACTGTTATTTATATATCGCATAATCTTAGGGATGTATTTGCAGTTTGTGACCGCATTGCTGTGTTACGACATGGCTCATTCGTAGGTGTGTGGAAAACAGCCGAAACAAATCCAGACGAAATTGTTGTGGCGATTGCCCACGGAACCGATTAAATGCAGAATTTTATAACCTATACACAAAAAATAAGATCCAGCGAGCTGGGGCAGTTTTTACCTGTTTTAATCTCTCTGGTAGTGATTTGGACCTTCTTCACAATAACGCAGGAAAACTTTTTAACTCCTCGTAACATTCACTTTTTAATTATGCAGAGTGCGGTAGTCGCAACTCTTGCTGTAGGTGTAACGATTGTGCTTCTACTGGGAGACATAGATTTGTCAATCGCTGCGGTTTCAGGTGTTGCAGCCGCTATTCTTGCGGTACTGATAACGAATATGGGTTACCCCGGGTATGTAGCCATTATTGCTGCTTTAGCAGTGGGCACATTGCTAGGCTTTACACAAGGTTTGATTATTGCATATGTAGGCATACCATCCTTCGTTGTGACTCTTGCAGGTCTGCTGGGTTTTCAAGGATTAATGCAAAAGGTACTAGGTAGAAGCGGTGCAGTCGTTATGCGTGATCCTGTTATCAGAGGTCTTACGACTGTCAATATACCCGATTGGTTGGGATGGTTATTAGCAGGGCTGATGATAGTATTTGCGTCTTCTATGCTGTTTTGGTTAAACCGTCAGCGGTATAAGCAAGGGCTAGAAAGGTTAGAGACTCGTCCTCTGCTTTGGCGTATAGTAATATTTGCGGGTCTCGTGCTTGCTGGGACAGCAACTCTAAACGCTTACAGAGGTGTTCCTATACTAGTTGTATTCCTTGGTGTAGTTATTGTGCTTTTATGGTGGCTTACTACATCTACGCCGTTTGGGCGCTACCTATTCGCAATTGGCGGTAACCCAGAATCCGCAAGACGCACTGGTATTCCTGTAAAAGGGATTCGTGTAACTGCCTTTGCCCTGACGGGGCTGATAGTAGCATTTGGCGGTATTGTAGGTGCATCACGGTTTGCATCTGTATCGTTCAATGCTTTTGCTGGAGGACCTCTTCTTTTAGAGGCTATAGGTGCTGCGGTTATTGGGGGTACTTCACTTTTTGGCGGACGCGGTAGCGTTTGGAACGCCGTGCTCGGTGCCTTAGTTATCAGTAGTTTGGGTAACGGCTTAGACTTGTCAGGTGCCGCCGCAGCCGATAAACTAATGGTATCAGGTGCTATACTGCTTTTGGCTGTTGCCCTTGACGCATTTACCAGAGGACGCAGAAAAACCAGATAACATTATCTTACGAAAGGACAAGTTAATGAAAACGTTTACATTCAATAACATTGCTGTCCCATCTTCTGTAATTGGGCTTGGTACTATGATATTTCACCCAGATACGAAGGCTAGAGACTTTGCAATACTTGATGCTTTTGTGGAATCAGGTGGCACTTATATAGACACTGCAGAGGTTTACGGCGCTGTAGAAGAACATGGCTACTCTGAAATGGTTATTGGTGAATGGCTATCTGAGCGTCCGGGTATACGTGACCGTATTATTCTCACATCAAAGGGGCTGATACCGGGTTACTGCGCTCCCATTCACCCCGGTGGAGCCTCAATAGGTCCTGACCAAATCCACCGTGCGATAGAAGGTTCACTCGCCCGACTAAAAACAGACAGATTAGATATATGGATGTTTCACCGCGACGATCCGACAATAAATGTTGCACCACTAGTAGATGCTTTGAACGAAGAAATACAAGCAGGGCGAATCAATGGCTGGGGAGCATCTAACTGGACTACAGCACGCCTACAGCAATGTATAGATTACAGCGCAGAAGTTGGCAAAGCAACACCTACTGCTTCTAGCCCTCACTTCTCTTTAGCAAAAGCAAAAGAGCCTTATTGGCCAAATACGGTAATTACAACCGAATCTGATCACGCTTGGTTTATTAAAAACAACATGCCTTTAGTAGCTTGGTCATCTTTAGGGCGTGGTTTCTTTGCCAGAGCAAAACAGGACGATTTAAGCGACACCGACCTTGTAAGAGTATTCTACTCGGCAGAGAACTTCAAACGCAAAGAACGTCTAACTGCTTTTGCAAAAGCAAAGGGAATATCTATTTTTGAAGGCGCTCTTGCTTGGGTTACAAGTCATCAATTTCCCGTTGTATCTCTGTGCGGTCCGCAAACTATAGATGAAGTCAAAAACTGCACACAGGCAGGTAGTCTCAAATTGACAAACAACGAGAGCCAATGGTTAGATCTAAAATCAGACGAAATACCTTTCTAAAATTTATATACGTTATTTAAGTTTTATATCACTTCTATTACTGATAACTTTCGCGCTGTACTCTTGCATTCATAACACAGATGAAGGCAAAGAGTGCATTGACCATGAAGGTATATCTCGCTGTTGGGAAATTCACGTTCCTACAAACTTGCAGGGTAATGTTCCTCTTTTAATAGATATGCACGGTCTTGGCGGTAACCCTCAGCAACAGAGATATCTCTCCGGCTTTGACACTTTAGCCGATTCTGAAGGCTTTATAGTAGCCTGGCCTTACGGCATAGAAGAATCTTGGAACGATGGTGAAGGTTGGAAATGTTGCCAATCAAATAAAACTAACTACAACGATGATGTAGACTTTATCAGAAACCTTATTACAACCGTATCCAAAGAGTACAATGTAGACTTAAAAAGAGTATATGTAACAGGTGAATCTAATGGATGCGCTATGGCTCAGCGAATAGCAAACGATGCAAGTGATATTATAGCTGCATCAGCATGTATGGCGATGTTCTTAGTTGCTCCATCAGTAGCAGAATATACGCCAGTATCTATAATGCAAATACACGGCACCGCAGATAACGTTATCAGTTATACAGGTAGTAAATATCTACCTAGTGCATTAGAGAATTTCAATCGCTGGAAAGAGATGAACAACTGCACAGGCACATATACCGAAACTTGGAGGCAAGGTAATCACTTTACTAACACTTATAAAAACTGTGATAACAGCACGGAAGTATCTATGGTTACACTATACGACGTAGGACATGCCCCATACAAAGGCGCTGACACAGACATTGATACAACGCAGATGGCATGGGATTTTATGAAACGATTTAGCAAGTGAAACGACATAGCAACACGGAACATAATAATGCAAGTAATTAAAGTAGCACTTATTTTGAGTATTGCTTTGTTTGTACTCGTGGCTGGTTGTAACCACTCTGGAGGACAAGCAACTAGTGAAGTAACAATTACTCCTGTGCCTCAAGTAACGTTACCCACTGCAACGCCTACTCAGTTGCCTACAGTTACTGCTACTCCGCAACCATCTGTAAGAGCAACACGCACTCCGACACCACATGCCACTGCAACTACTCTGCCAGCCACAAAAGAGCCAACTCCTACACCAGAAACACAGTTACCTATACTCGCTTCTGACTATACAATAGACTACAATATCTGTAACGACAATCAAGGGGTAGATTGTTCTACACTTCAATTAGGCGATGACTACCTTACTACTGACTCACCAGCAAAGGGTTACTTATATTCTTGTCGTCCGGGTAATCCAAATGCACCCGGCAGTGTAGAAAGCAGAATCACATGGGTAGATTTTGCATCTGGAACTTGGGACTTTATGAAGAAATTATGGTTACCCTCAGGAGACTTTAACCCTCAGCAAGGAATCTACAGCGAAACGATACAAGGAAATAAACGTATCATAGAGATAAATAATCTACCTAAAGATGGTCATATCGGGGATTGGCCAATGACCAACTATAGAAGACTGTCAAGGATAGACGGCAATAAAGGCGTACCAGAAGCAGACAGTATAAGATTTTCATTACCGCTTGAACCACAAGAAGCGGTCAAGCCTAGCTGTGTCAGCCTAGGAGTAATAGGTGTAACACTTAATGGAGTCGTCATATTCAACGCTGCGGACGGCAGAGGTGAAGACGCGGTGGCTAGAGAAATAGTTGACCAGTTCGGCGGACACCCCGCAATGAACCAGTACCACTATCACTTTATCCCACAACAGATAGACGCTACTACTCTGGACAACGGACACTCTGGTATAGTGGGCTACATTAATGACGGTTTTCCAATATATGGATACAAAGGGGTTGGTGGCGTTGAAGTAACAAACGATGATCTGGATGAATGTCATGGGCACGTCCATGGCACACTAGGGTATCACTACCACGCTACAATTGAGTATCCGTATACAGTTGGTTGTTATAAAGGAACTCCAACTAAATAAAACACGATCGCAACTTTTGCAACAGGAGAGGCACGTAGTGTGGTATCACCTACTATGTCAAGATTATTTTATTTCACCCTTAACACTGACTACTTAACGCTGCCAGCCAAAACTATGTATAGACGCTAAAGAAATAGCAAACTTATTATGTTTTTGTTAAACTACCGTCTAGCATCATTTGTGCAGTTGCTACCGCAGAACATGTTCTGCTTGAGTAGGCACAGATATAAGTCGGCTTTATAGGATACTCTAAGAGCTCGTGTGGACTTCTAAGACCAACTACAACGGTTTTCTTACCGTACATATTAATACACTCTCTCACAAACTGGTGTTGATCTGTTTTATCCATATCTTCACCGGGGAGCGGGTAGTCCTCTGTTACAATTATCAGTGACTTGGCACTTGCTAGCACACTACGATTTGAGTTTACTTGATGCATTTCCAAAAAGGTTATACCTCTATTTGCTTGGGTTAGCGTTTCTTTAAAAGAATCAAATGCAGGCAGAGATTGATTGGGTCCTATACCTCTTATATTTGTAATTGTGTTGTAAGCAATTCTGGGCGTTGCATTTATGCATACGGTGCTATTATCCAGTGTTATTGGCAATATACGGTTATCGTCACGGAGAATTTTTACTGCACCTACTGCCGCACGTGTAGCAATCTCTTGTCTTGTGGATTTAGGAATAAGTGAAGTAAATTCGGCTTGTTCATTACGATAATAATAAAGCCTTTGGTACTTTAGGGATATAATACGTCTCAGTTTGGCATCTATTTCCTCAATAGTTAGATAACCTTCTATAACGGCTTTATGGACTTTTTCAAGAGAATTTAACTGTTTTTGAAAGTAGTCTTGACTATGGTCGTAATGCTCTTCTGCTAGCATTATTATATCTACACCTGCTTTGAGTGCTGCGACTGTGGAATCAGCAGGGTCGTAAAAACGCCGAATTGCCCCCATGTTCATACTGTCTGATAGAACTACACCACTGAATTCCAACTTATCGCGTAAAATATCTACAAGGATTTTTTTGGATAACGTTGCGGGGTTATCAGCATCTACTTGTGGAAAGCATATATGGGATGTCATTACCATATCCGCACCTGCTTTAATACCAGCAGAGAAAGGTAACAAGTCAGTAGTTAGTAGTGTATTTAAATTCTTATTAACGTAAGGAATTTCACGGTGTGAATCTGCATGTGTATCACCGTGACCAGGGAAGTGTTTAAGTGTAGTTACTATGCCTGTACTACTAGCACCTTGAACAGCAAGGCTTACAAGTTCTGCAACACTATCAGGATCATCTCCGAAAGATCTAGTACCAATTATAGGAGAGCGAGGATCTGCATTCAAGTCAGCACATGGAGATAACAAAGCGTTGTAGCCAACAGAGAGCATCTCTAAGCCGAACACTCTGTAGATCTCATACGCTATGTGCGGATCACTGTTTACACCCAATGCAAGATTGCCAGGTCCAGTATTGGATTCTGGTACTAAGACCCCCCATGCTCCCTCCTGATCTACTCCTAATATTAAAGGTAATTGATGGGGAGTTTGTTTTGCTAACTCCTGTAGTGATTCTGTTACAAGTTTAGCTTCTGTAAAGGTTTCAGCGTTATCTTGGCTAATATAACAACCTGAAATGCCGAATTTTTCTATGAGAGGATAGATCTTTTGCGGGTCTTTACCTGGGTATGCTAACAAAAACAACTGCCCTATTTTTAGTTCTATGGGCATAGAATCTATTATTTTATCTATTTGGTTGCTAATAGTCATAATTATCTATTTTTTAAACTCTCTAGTGGCAAGAGATACAGCTATTATTATAATCAAGCCTCTAAATATCAGCTGTTGATCTACAGAAAGCCCTCTAAGAATAAGCCCGTTGTTTAGCATACCCATTATGATAGCACCGACTATTGAGCCGATTATTGAACCTTTACCACCGAATAGACTAGTTCCACCAATAATCACAGCAGCTATAACTATCAGCAGATCGTTTTCGCCTGAATCATATCGCCCTGATTGAAGTCGCCCTGTATATAATATACCTCCCAAGGATGCTAACAGCCCGCTGATCAACAGGACTTGTATTTTTACTCTAGCTGTATTTATTCCTGAATATAATGCTGCGGTACTGTTGCCTCCTGTGGCAAGTACACGACGACCAAACGGTGTTTTCTTCAAAGCAATATGTCCTAGTAACCCTATACCTATCACCCACAAAAATAGTATTGGTAAAGGCCCGATATCACCTGAGCCAAAAATAAAAGTAAAAGTATCGTTGTTGGCGGGAATTGAGCGTAAATTGCTTATCCAGCGAGCGAGTCCAGAGGCAATTCCCGCCATTCCTAACGTAACAAGAAACGAAGGCAATCTAATTATTGCAACTAGAAAGCCGTTTAGCAAGCCTATGAGCAAACCACAAGAAAGTCCAGCGGCTAGACTTAATGGAATAAAACTAGTTTCTCTTAACACTATAGCGGTTACAACTGCAGAGAGTGCAACGACGGATGCAAAGGATAAATCAATCTCACCAGAGGAGAGCACAAATGTAACGCCTATTGCCAGCACAGCGATAATCGCAGTCTGTCGACCTATATTTAGCAAGTTACCGCCCGATATAAACCCTTTATCGGATAAAAGGATAGCAAATACCAAAAAAATCACTATAAATACATAGTAAATAACGTAATCGTTCCAGTTAGTTATTAATTTAGGAAGGCGTAAAGAATTTCTACTATCCAAAGTTACTGCACCATTTCCAGAAGGGCATCTTCTGTAGTTATAGTATCGGTAAAGCCATTTATCTGCCCTCGCTTCATAATATAGATAGAGTCGCAGTATGAAGCTATTTCGTTAAATTCTGATGACACGAATATAACGGTATTACCTTTATCTGTATATTCACGGATAATTTTCAATATGTCCTGTTTTGCTCTAATATCAACACCGAAAGTGGGGTCGTCCAACAACATAATCCGTGAATTGCTTAATAGGCACTTTGATACTACAATCTTCTGCTGATTACCACCCGAGAGTTTACGAGTTACTTGGTTCCAACCTTGAGTTTTAATATCTAGTGAACGTATATACTCTTCTGTTAGCGATCGAGCTTTTTTTTCGTTGAACATCAAGAACTTTTTTAAGTAGGTTAGAATCGGCATAACTACGTTATCCATCACGGAGAATTCCAATATCAACCCTTGTTCTCTGCGGTTTTCAGGAACAAGAGCTATGCCGGACTTCAGAGCATCTGTAGGTGAATTGATTTTAATTTCTACTCCTTCAATAAAGATTTTGCCCGACTTTATACGGTCTATACCAAAAACAGCGTTCATAAATTCAGAGCGTCCACTACCGAGTAGTCCTGCTATTCCAACGATCTCTCCTTTATACGCTTGAATAGATACATTCTGGATATGTTCATTAGTAATTCCTTGAATATCTAGTAAAGGCGTACCATTTCGCAGATCTTGACGCTGAGTGGTTTTAACCTTTTCTGTCTTTGATCCTACCATAGCATCTACTATATCGGTAACGCTTAACTCTGATGTAAGGCTTGTGAGTACATTAGCTCCATCTCGCATTACAGTCACTTTATCGCATATTTTGAATACATCCTCTAGGTAGTGAGTAATATAAATAATAGATATACCTTGCTCTTTAAGAGTAGAAATAACAGAAAACAGGTTATTAATTTCCGAGTGAGTGAGTGATGCGGTAGGTTCGTCTAGTATCAGTATTCGCGGTTCGTGCGAAAGTGCTTTCAGAATTTCTATTATCTGCTTTTGTCCACCTGTAAGATGTTGGACTTTGTTTTGTGGTGAGGTATCAGATTCAACTCCAACCATTTTAAGTAGAGATCTTGTTTTGTCATCAGCCTTGCTATCGTTAATTAGCGGTCCTATGCGGTATGGTTGACTCTGTAGAAATATGTTCTCTGAGACGCTAAGGGTTGGTATAAGGCTTAGCTCTTGAAAAACCATAGCAATCCCTGATTTTCTTGCATCTTCTGGGGAATTAAACCCAACAGTTTGATCAAATATTTTTATCTCACCACTGTCCTGACGGTATACTCCGTTAAGAATCTTCATAAGTGTTGACTTACCAGCACCATTAGCACCGACCACTGCATGAATTTCTCCTTCTATAAGGTTGAATTCAACATCCTTGAGTACCTGCACATTATCAAAACTCATATTCAGACGTCGGGCTGTTATGGCGTAGGAGTCAGAGGATTCCATAATTACAATATGGAGAAAAGCTCACAGTAAAATAAAGATAAGTCTTATAGTAGTACTTTGTACTAACTATCTAATTTATCTAAGTGCCTCTTTTATGTCGTCGGGTAGTTCGCGATTCAAAGAACGCTTCCACTCGGTAACAATGTTGTTCCTGTTTACCTTTATCGCAGGAACTGTAACAAACGCAGGTGTATCTTTGTCAATAACACTCAAACCTCCCACGTTAGCCATAGTCTCACCTAACACAAACGGCAGATCAGCAACTACTCCCTTAATGTTACCACCCTTTACCATGTCAAGTGCATTCGCTGCTCCAAGATCCATAGTGTATATTCCAACATCATTGTTCGCAGCACGTGCAGCAGCAACTACACTCTCTGCTATAGTATCCCACGGTGCATATATAGCATCAACATCAGGATACTGAGTCAAAATAGCAGATGCTGTAGCCTCCGCATTACTAGGATCCGCTATACCACGATTCGCTACAATTTCTATGTTTGGATAGTCACGCTCAAGAACAGCCTTCACAGCAGCATCACGCTGATTAGTAACATAGTAGTTAGCATCATGGAACATCAATGCAACTTTACCTCTGCCACCAAGATCTCTACCCATCATCTCCGCAACAGAATTACCCATAGCAAACAGATCGTCTGTTACGATACTTGCATAGTCTTCTTTGTGCTCAAAGTTTGACGGTAGATTGCTTAGCAATACCACTTTCACACCTTGATCAACAGCTTGACGAAGAGCAGAAGCACCACTTACAGGATCAAGTACAAGTGTAATAATAATGTCAGGGTCAAGTGCTAAGGCAGTTTCAATATCTGTCTTCTGTTTAGCAGCGTTAAACTGTGCATCTGTAACTGCTACAACCTCTATTCCTAGAGCCTCAAACGCCGACCTAGCACCTGCAATAACAGCACCTGTCCAGTCCGCTGTAGTATGCAACAATATAGCAGCTTTGTAGTTACCTGCACGGATCTTCTGTATATCTGCAGAGGAAAGTGTGACTTGATCGTAGTTCGTAGGTTCTTCACCTGAAGGACCTAACGTCCTAAATGTCCCACTACTATCAAGTTCCTCTTTTATGTCGTCGGGTAGTGCGCGATTCAAAGAACGCTCCCACTCGGTAGCAATGTTGTTCCTGTTCACCTTTATCGCAGGAACTGTAACAAACGCAGGTGTATCCTTGTCAATAACACTCAAACCTCCCATGTTAGCAAGAGTCTCACCTAACACAAACGGCAGATCAGCAACTACTCCCTTGATGTTACCACCCTTTACCATGTCAAGCGCATTCGCTGCGCCAAGATCCATAGTGTAGATACCAACGTCATTGTTCGCAGCACGTGCAGCAGCAACTACACTCTCTGCTATAGTATCCCACGGTGCATATATAGCATCAACATCAGGATACTGAGTCAAAATAGCAGATGCTGTAGCCTCCGCATTATTAGGATCTGCTATACCACGTTCCGTTACAATCTCTATGTTTGGATAGTCACGTTCAATAACAGCCTTCACAGCAGCATCTCGCTGATTAGTAACATAGTAATTAGCATCATGGAACATCAATGCAACTTTGCCTGTACCACCAAGATCGTCTCCGATCATCTCCGCAACAGAATTACCCATAGCAAACAGATCATCTGTTACTATGCCTGCATAGTCTTCTTGATGCTTGAAGTCATTCGGTAGATTGCTCAGCAGTACCACCTTTACACCTTGATCAACAGCTTGACGGAGAGCCGCAGCACCACTTACAGGATCAAGTACAAGTGTAATAATGATGTCAGGATCAAGTGCTAAGGCAGTTTCAATATCTGTCTTCTGTTTAGCAGCGTTAAACTGTGCATCTGTAACTGCTACAACCTCTATTCCTAGAGCCTCAAATGCAGACCTTGCACCTGCAATAACAGCACCTGTCCAGTCCGCTGTAGTGTGCAACAATATAGCCGCCTTATAGTTACCTGCACGGATCTTCTGTATATCTGCAGAGGAAAGTGTGACTTGATCATAGTTTGTAGGCTTTTCCCCTGAGGGACCTAACGTCCTAAATGTATCCCTACTAGGCTCAGCTGTCGGTACAGCGGTGGCTGTTGGTACAGGTGTAGCTGTCGGTACAGAGGTAGATACATTATGATTACATGCTATAAGCAGTAGACTAGTAAAAATTGCTCCCATAAGTAGAAATACTTTAAACATCAAATTTGCCTCTTCTTTTTATATGTTATTTTACTAAAATTTAAAATTACTCTTCGCCGCGTCTGTAAATACCATTATCTTCTAGGTATTGTTCAATAACTTCTTCTGATATGTAGGAGTTTCCAAAAGGAGTTTGGTAGCCTCCAAAGTCCTGCATATACTGAAGTGCGTATGTGCCGTTTTCATCGGCATCATTTTTACTGGAATAAAGCAAGTCAACAACACCTTGTGCACCGCGTAAGTGAGCAGCGGCTAACATACCCGAGTAGGTAACGGTTACAGCATTGGACCTATTACCTGGCGGATGGGATACAGGTGGATTCATTTTATTCCAATATATTGTTTTACCTACATAATCTTTAACGGTCTTGTCGTGTGCTGCTAGACCTTTTACAATGTTATTG
This sequence comes from Dehalococcoidia bacterium, assembly GCA_964274945.1. GTDB lineage: Bacteria > Chloroflexota > Dehalococcoidia > Lucifugimonadales > Lucifugimonadaceae > CAXXBX01. The sequence goes on from CAXXBX010000034.1 coordinate 951,616, forward strand.
TACTTAAAGACAAAGTGGTCTTTTATTATATAATCTTGAAGGTGCGACTTGAAAGTCTCCATAGATTCAATGCCATGCTTACCCGTGAAAGTTCCTGTCCAGGTATTAACGTCAGTTACCATAGTTAGTCCCCTACTTGTCTCCATGACTCGCCCCCTTACACCGTTAGCCCAATTAGATACAGGTACGTCTGAGTAGTATTTAGGTATGACCATTTCTATTGGAGGAACAGGTATATCAGTATAGTTGGTATAATATCCTAGATCCCAGAGATCCGACTCGCTGAACTGATAACCGATAAAACCTAAATAGTTAGTTGTAGAGTACTGCATCTGTTTGAACATTTCAGGGTCCTTTGAACCGCGAACGTATATATCACCTACTCCTATTGTATCAAAATACTGCTTGATAGACATACCAACAGAGACAGTATTACCGTTGATATCACGTAATACTCTACCAGGGTATTCAACCCTCTGATAGTGAACAGCATTAGGTGTATTATAGTTTTCAGCATAGTAGTCAGCCTGTGCGGGATCTATTGAAGATTCAAAAGTCATTATTGCTTCAAGAAAGTCGTCATAGGTTTTTTCTGCAGATTCCTCTATACCTAATACTTTCTGCGTACTAGAGTAAGCAAAAAGCACAGCCACAAGTAATAAACTAATTAAAATTTTATTCACCGTTATTTTACCAATAGTTATTTTATTCATTCTTTTCACTTCTTTCCTACTTATACTTAAAAACTTAAACTTAACACTACCAAAATTATGTATTTTGGTAGTGTTAATCCGTGTTTTATGGTACGGCAAACCGTACCATAAAACCACAAATACCTTTTATTTATCTACTGCTCTTAAAAGGAGGAACATCATACCCAGCAAAGTCTTGAACATACCCAAGAACATATTGTACTCGCCTATCTATGCTGGGTTCAGTAGTCTGATTAATATTGTTTAGAAGAAGCGTGACAACTCCCTCTGCTCCGTTCACCATTGTACCAGCTAATATTCCTGAGCGTGTAAGCGTTACATCATCAGGCTTGCCATCTGGTGGATTAAGAGGTGGGTTTTGGTCACTCCATCTAATTGTTTTACCTATAAATGCATCAACACTCGTGCCACGGTCAACAAGCAATTTCTCAAGACGATCGTACTCATAAGAAAAGCGATCCTTGATAACATACTCCTGAAGATCTGTCCTTAGATCGTCCAAAGAATTTATACCATTTTTACCGGTAAATTCACCATCCCATGTATTAACGTCAGTTACTACTGCTTCGCCATATTTTGTATTCACTACCCTCGACTGTATACCATTTGCCCACTCACTGTTTGGCAAATTTAAATGGAATACCTCATGAATTTTACGATGAAAAACTTGGGTATGTTTATAGTACCCTAGATTCATAAGGTCTCTATCACCAATACTAGCACCAACGTAACCAAGGTAGTCTACCGCTGCATACTGCATCCTTTTAAACATATCCGGATCAGATGATGCGTATGTATATAGATGCTCGACTCCTATTGAATAAAAGTAACCTTGATAATCTAATCGGGTATATTCAGGATTACCGCTATTATCACGTACTAACCTACCCAGAATAAAACGGAAATTCTCATTGTCCCATTCAACTTGTGGGTATTCTAATACCCAAGGCTCTATGTAATCTTTACAATATACCTGCCATAACTTTGGGTCGATAGTAGATGAAGCTGTTAGTATGTCAGCAATAAACTGTTCATATGTTTTTTCATCCGCTTTAGGTACTACGCGTAACTCATAAAGCCCCGCTCGCGACGAAAATTTTCCTCGTGATACATTTGATTCATAAAACTCTGCCCGCGACGATGCATGCGATTCATCAACAACAACAGGACAGGGATTTGGACCTTGAAATTGTACACCTAATACGTTTTGAGTACTAGAGTACGCAAAAAGCGCAGCGACAAGTAGTAAACTAATGAAAATTTTACTGACTATTATTTTATTTACTATTATTGTATTCATGGTATCTACTTCCTTTCTAGTTATTAGCAACTATTTTAAAAATTCACATATTGTTTAAATATATCAAAACATACAATTTTGTCAATACTTTATACTCTAAATTCTGTATAAATTTCATAAAATAACCAACTATAAACGCTACTCCAGGTTTATTATTCCAAGGCGTAACCCACCTTGGAATAACTTTATAGAAGCGCTTCACATTATTATTTTAAGTAATCATATATTGCAGTGTAATCACAAGGAAGGATTTATGGGATATGTATTTAAAACTACTAGGCACACTTGTTGCTCTTGTTCAATTGGCTGATATAACCCTCCACGTTGTTATAGATCAAGTAGAGCTGCTCAGAATTGCAGCAAGCATTGTTATTCTTCTATGGTTAGTTATGTTAATGTATAACCGTTTTAACTTTAGGTTGACGCTTACTACTATTGGTGCAATAAGTACATACGTTACTTTAAATATCCTCTTTTTGATACTAAATGGTTTGACTAGCCAAGCAGGAGAAGCCAGAGTTCTGCTATACGTGTTTGTACTCTTCACTGTAGTAGCTTCTACTTTCGTGTCTATCCTCTATAACCGATCTCAGTAACCCTTAGTATCTTATACCTAACGCAGCTACTGACTTTTATAGCAGTACGGCAATCTAGCTACATCGGTTAGATAAAGAAAAAGGCCATATATCACATGGTATTGTAAAGAGATCGCTGAGTGTTATACCTAGCAGAGCGAGTAGCACTACAATTAGCCCAATTATGGCACGTGTCCAGTTTACTGCACTTAACAAGCGTGGTAACCACTTTCTTTCGGAAGATTGTTCCCCTCCTCCAGATATCGTGCGTACCCATATTGCACGTAGCAAGCGTACTAACCAATTTCGGGGTGGTGGTGGTTCTATAACTCTATTTTGTCTAATATAGACTATAGTTCTTCCTGGTAAAGTTTTAGTATCATATTCAAGAGTTACTTTATAAGATTCATTATCTTTTGCTCTTTCTATCAAGCCATCGCCATAGTGATCGCATTCCCCTAGCTCTGATAACAGACCTATCGCTAAAGTGTTATCATTCTTCAAGTTATCGCGAACTTTACTCCAGAGTAGTCGATTACTAGATGCATTTTCAACTGAATCGACGATATAACTTTGCATTTTATTTAGCGTATATTTACGGACTTCAGAAACTTGCTTTTCTACTGCCTGCTTTATCAAGTCAGAGCCGTCGGGTTTGGATTTACCTACCTCAGATAACAGACCTATCATAAAAACGTTATCTCTGAGCATATTCTCACGTACCTCGCCCCAGTTATCTTTGTCCTCACTACGATCTGCCGACTTAACCGCGGATACAATAGCATTTTCTAATCTGTTAAGTGTAGATTCAAGGACTTCAGGAACTTGCTTTTCTACTGCCTGCTTTATCAAGTCAGTGCCGTCGGGTTTGGATTTACCTAACTCAGATAACAAATCTATCATAAAAGCGTTATCTCTGAGAATATTCTCACGTACCTCGCCCCAGTTATCTTTGTCCTCACTACGATCTGCTGACTTAACTGCGGATACAATAGCATTTTCTAATCTGTTAAGTGTAGATTCAAGGACACTAGGAATTTGCTTTTCTACTGCCTGCTTTATCAAGTCAGTGCCGTCGCGTTTGGATTTACCTACCTCAGATAACAGACCTATCATAAAAGCGTTATCTCTGAGAATATTCTCACGTACCTCGCCCCAGTTATCTTTGTCCTCACTACGATCTGCTGACTTAACTGCAGATACAATAGCATTTTCTAATCTGTTAAGTGTATCTGCTAGGATACTAGGAACTTGCCTTTCTGCTGCCTGTTTTATCAAGTCAGAGCCGTCGTGTTTGCATTTACCTAACTCTGATAACAAACCTATCGCTAAAGTGTTATCTCTGAGAATATTCTCACTTACCTCGTCCCAGTTATCTTTGTCCTCACTACGATCTGCTGACTTAACTGCAGATAAAATAGCATTTTCTAATCTGTTAAGTGTATATGTAAGGACTTCAGGAACTTGCTTTTCTACTGCCTGCTTTATCAAGTCAGAGCCGTCGTGTTTGGATTTACCTAACTCTGATAACAAACCTATCGCTAAAGCGTTATCTCTGAGAATATTCTCACGTACCTCGCCCCAGTTATCTTTGTCCTCACTACGATCTGCTGACTTAACTGCGGATACAATAGCATTTTCTAATCTGTTAAGTGTATCTGCTAGGATACTAGGAACTTGCGTTTCTACTGCCTGCTTTATCAAGTCAGAGCCGTCGGGTTCGCACTCACCTATTCTTGCAAGTAATTGGATATCGTTAGCAAACTTGCTTTGCAAATCTCGTTTAAAGTCTTGCCAAGTTATTCCGCGTTTCTCATCATCCTGAAGAGAGCTCAGTAACTCTTTAGAAATTGCTTGTACTACATCAAATCGTGAATAAATGTGTTGTGCCATAAAATAACCTTCCCGTGTACACTATTATGTAAGATTCTTAAGGGCTTTTTTATCCTTTACGGTAGTAAATACTGAATATGTTCTGCTACTATTACTATTAATCGTTGAGTCTGATTATTGTTTGTACTTCGTCCATAATTTCTAATGTGCTTTTGAGAATTTCACCTTTTCTTTTGAGAATTCCAATTGATGCACGCACCATAGCCTGATTGCCTAAGTGTTCAAATTCTGAAGGATACCAGAATCTCTTATGTTTTTTATTTTCAATCATTGTATTAAGGATTTCTTTAGTACAATTTGTTAGACGTGTTTGCCATTGTATATTTTCATCTATTGGTATGTATTTTTGTCTATTTTGACGCCATACTTCTGCTTCACTTGCACGAAATCGCCACTTATTGCCTAACCTATACGCAGGTAGACCTTTATATCGGAGCCAGTAGTAAACTAATTTCTTAGATACGCCAAGCCTATCTGCCAATTGTTGCATGTCTACTAGTTGCTCAGGGTACCTACTTGGTTGAGCTTCAAGCCATGCTTTGGCTTCACTGAGGCGAAATCGCCACTTATTTACTACTTTGTGTACTGGAAGCCCTTTATATCGGAACCAGTGGTGCACCTGTGGCAAAGGTTCGCCAAGCATCTTTGCCAAGTCTCGCAGGTTGACTAGTGGCTCGGGTTGCGTATTTTCTTCTTGGTTACTATTCATAAGAGTACATATAATTCTACATAACAGCAGTTAAGATAAAGTTGTTTATGAGTAACGAGTAAACTACAATTTTTGTGGTATATTCTCTTTTAGTGAACGCCACCCTGCTTCTGACACCTTTACCGCTGCCGCTGCATCTGCTAGTCCGACTGGGCAATCTGCTTCCCCTAGTACTGCAGATATAAATGCTTCTGCCTGCAATTCAAATGAACGTTCATATCGTGCAATAAAGTCTATCAGCGGGTTAGACCGCAAGCATCCATTGTCAGTGCCCATAGTAACCATATGTGAAGGTATGTTGTCAACGTTTAATATACCGTGTTCACCTAAGACTTCTATACGTTGATCGTATCCGCAGTTTGTTTCGCGAGAAGATTCCACAGTTGCCAGTGAGCCGTTTTCTATTTGTATACTAATGGTAGCGGTGTCTATATCACCCGATGCACCGATGTAAGGGGCAACAAGGTTTGCACCACGCACGTATATCTCGCTAATCTCACAGCCCGATAGGAAACGAAGCATATCAAAGTCGTGCACGTTGAAGTCCGTTAGCATACCGCCCGACCTTGCTATATACTGCGGTGGCGGGCGTTTAGGGTCTCGGTTGTATATATGATAAGTGTAAACCCCGCCTATTGTGCCTTTACGCAACAGAGATGCTAAACGGGCAAACTGAGGATCAAAGCGTCGGTTAAAACCCACTTGTACAAGTAAACCCACAGATTGATGTGCAAGATGCTCTATAGCCTCCGCATTGAACGCAACTGGTTTCTCACAAAAAACCTTCTTACCATATTCTAGCGACGCTTGAATCAATGCCAAATGAGCATCTGTAGATACGGCAATCACTACTGCATCAACATTTTTATCCACCAATACATCCGACACTTTGGGGTATACGTGTAAATTTTCAATATGCGATATGGCACTCCAATCGTCGCGGTTAGAACGCCATACTACCCCGTATAGTTGTGTTCTAGGAGTCCGTGCAAAGATACGCGCATGCATTTGCCCAATACGACCAGCTCCTATAACTACGACGTTTACTTCTTTTGACATTCACTCTCCTTCCAAATGCACTTATACTATACTGATAGTTTTATTCTATGTCGTGATCAAGTGAATCATTGTAATATATATAATCATAAGATCTAAACGGATCTAAATTTGGTATAAGTTTTACAAAATAAAAATTATCTAATTCAAAAGGTTTACGATATAAATGTGTTGAAATAAACCAATCTTCTACACCAGCAACATTAAGATCTTCAAATAAAACTTCCATATTATTAAAATCATCTAAAACTTCTCTTATATGAGGTGTCACAGGTATTAAATTTCTATTAGACCTTATAATCCCATTTTCACTAAGTATGTTAGTTCCATGTCCTTCAGGATAAGATATACTTACATGTGGAACATTATAACCTAAAATACCTAATAAAACAGCAGCACTACGAGTACCAAAATCACCATGTGTACCATCTCCAATTTTCGGACTTCCATATTCTGCATATTTTAATTCAATACGATTTATACGATTTTTATCCCATGCGCTCCAATGTAATCCAAATCCTAAATGTCTAACCATATTCATTAATCTAAATTCAGGACTTTCATCATATAATTTAGACAAATAATCTTTGTATTCACAACTATATTTATCTAAAAAGAATCCATAATTACCCTTATTACATGTATTTAAATTTCGGTCAAAGAAATAACGTTTAGTTACTCTATCCAAAAATTCATAATAACTTTCTCCATCTTCAACAAAATTTCTCCATTGATCATTATTAGGATTTAATTTAATAACTTCATCCCAATCATAATCTTCTAAAAATTTCTTCAAATATTCTAAATTAATTTTAGCATTTTTTATATTTTCTCTCAAAGCATAAACTTCATTATGAATCATTTTTAGTTGACGCATCAATACTAAACCATGATTCTGTTATTTTAGGAATATCATAATTCAAATATTTTTCATCTAAACCTTGTCTCATCAAATATTCTCTTCCATATTGCTTACCTTCAGCTAAAACAGAATAAAATTCACTTAATGTTTTTGAATCTACAAGAATATTTAGATAATTTTTTTCATGCTCGTTAAACAATTTTTTAATATTATGTCCATAATCTTCTAAAAAACCTTTATTTTTAAAGGCTATTATTGTATCAAAATATAATTGTAAATCATCATAATAATACCTAAGTATAACTGGATTAGATATAGCATGTTCTACAATAAAATGTAAATCTTCTATATCATGCCCATATTTAAATGATTTATGATAAAGGTAAGGTAATAGACTTTCTGATACATAATTTCCTTTATTATCTTTAATAACACGAACAAATGAATATTTACTATATTTATCACCACTGATGTATTTATTATAGTCAAAAGATTCATAAAATTCAAATTTATCTTTAAGTTCCAAATATTTTTTTATTCTATTGTCAGGTTCAGTTAAGTTTCCTTTTTTAGCTTTTTTCAAATAATCAAAAAATTTAATAATAAAAAATTTTCTTTCTGAATTTCTATTTAAATAATGAACTTTGATTTTTTCAAAATCTTCTCTAGTAAAATGTTCTTTGAATTCAGAAACTCTTTTTATGTCCATATAATTCAGAAATTCATTATATAATACTTCATCTGGATCAACTTCTGGTGTTGGTGTAGGAGTTACAGTAGGTTCTGGAGTTGGTGTAGGAGTTACTGTTGGTTCTGGTGTTGGTTCTGGTGTTGGTTCTGGTGTAGGCGTTGGAGTAGGTACGAGAGTAGGTGTTGCGGTTGCCACAGGCTCAGGTATAGGTGCAAGTGTAGACGATGGACTATGTCCACACCCTGCAAGCAACACACTAGCGCATATCGTTACAACGAATAAAAATATTTTAAACATTAATACTGCCCTTCTTTTTAGATTTTCTCTTTTTAATAAAATTATACCTATTCATATAGCGATACAATTTCATATAGCGATACAATTTCATATAGCGATACAATTTTTAAATACTCTATAATAACAACCAAATGTTAAACCTGCTATATAATATAAGTTGACTATTGAATGAAATTATAAAGAGGAGTTTGTGATATGAGAAAATTGAACTTAAAAGAGCGTTTAGACAACGGCGGTGTGGTCTGTGCAGAGGGTTTTCTTTTTGAGATAGAGCGTCGTGGTTATATGGTATCTGGTGACTTTGTGCCAGAGGTAGTTTTAGAGCATCCTGAAGTACTGACTGCATTACACCGTGATTTTCAACATGCGGGTAGTGACGTAGTTTTGGCGTTTACCTATAACGGTCATCGTGAGAAGATGCGTTTGCTGGGTAAAGAGCATATGCTAGAGCCTTTGAACCGCACTGCACTACAAATAGCCCGTAGTGTGGCACAAACGCCCGTAAACGGTGAGATGCAAAACCTACTCGCTGGCAATATATCTAATACTAACTTATGGGATCCGCAAGATAAAGCATCAGTAAAAGAAGTGCGCTCAATGTTTGATGAAATGGTAAGCTGGGCATCAGACGAAGGCGTGGATTATATTATCGGAGAAACCTTTTATTACGCGGGCGAAGCGTTTTGTGCACTTGAATCAATACAGGCTTCAGGATTGCCCGCAGTAGTTACCATCGCATGCATGAGCGGCGACACTATGCGAGACGGATGGAGCATAGTAGACACATGCAAAGAACTAGCCCAAAGAGGCGCTACCGTTGTAGGCATGAACTGCTTTAGAGGTCCTAATACTATGATGCCCTATATCCGCCAGATACGTAAAGAAGTAGATACACACGTCGCTGCTATACCTGTCGCCTTTAGAACACACTCTAAGCATCAGACTTTCTTTAACCTACCTGATGAGAGCCCTCATACATATTGCGATTTGCCAAAAGAGAGGACTTTTCCAACGGCACTAGACCCGCTCTTGGTAAACCGCTATGAGATACGCGCATTCGCTCAAGAAGCATGGGATCTGGGAGTTAAATACTTAGGTGTGTGCTGTGGCGCTGCGCCTATCTACATCAGAGAAGTGGCAGAGGCGATGGGCAGAACACCGCCTGCCTCACGCTATCGCGAAGACATCAGTCGGCAATTTTTGTTCGGCACGGATAGACGCCTGAAAAAGCACGTACAAGAGCTAGCCAATACGGCTTAGACAATCTTTTTTATCAATTGTCACATGGAGAAAGCTGGCATCGCTTTGAACAAGAGGTAATTCAGTGTAAAAAGTGCCCTCGTTTGGTGGAGTTCCGCACTCGTATTGCTAACAAAAAGAACAAAAAGTATCAGAGTTGGAACTACTGGGGCAAGCCTGTTGTGGGTTACGGCTCTTACAACGCCAAGCTACTGATTGTTGGGCTAGCCCCCGCCGCACATGGCGCCAACCGCACAGGCAGAGTCTTTACTGGCGATAAATCAGCAGACTTCCTAGTAGAATGTCTACACCTTGCGGGCATCGCAAACCAGCCAACATCTACGTCAATAGACGATGGGCTAAAACTCCTAAATACCTACATGACACCCGCACTAAAGTGTGTGCCACCAGAAGATAAACCCCTACCTATAGAACTGCAATCTTGTGCTCCGTTCTTTCATCAAGAGGTTGCACAACTCAAAGAGGTAAAAGCAATCCTCGCACTCGGTAAAATAGCATTTGATACTTGTCTTAAGTTATGGCAAAAACGTTGCACTTTACGTTTAAAGGACTACCCTTTTAAACATCATGCATTTTACACACTGCCCGATGGAATGCAACTAATCGCCTGTTACCATCCTAGCCCTCGCAACGTAAACACAGGAAGAATTAACAAACAACAGATGCTTACACTACTTGAAGAAGTCAATCAAAAAATGCAAATAACAGATATATAAAGCAAGGCGCACACTTTATAGTGTCAGTGATTAAGGTAGCATAAAAATGCAACAACATTATATAAAAGGCAAACGCGATCTACGTCTAGATTGGCTAAGAGGTTATGCCATCTTGGCTATGACCTTAACACATTTGGGAGTTACCTCTCCTCTGATTATAATTACCGGTGGCTCTACTTTTCTGTTCAATGCGGCGGAGGTCTTCTTTTTCACTTCTGGGTTTACTATAGGGCTGATATCGCTCGGGCGGCCGCTAACAAGGCAGGTCTCAGGACGTATATCGCGTGCTTGGCTGATATACAAGTATGTACTGATATTCACGTTTATGCTGAGTATAATATTCGGTATTTCAACATTTACCGACAATACACAAGGCGTAGGTATCAGAGAACTTATTGCCACAATTACACTGAAATCGGCAGGCTGGGGGATGGACATTCTAGTAACGTATATTATATATCTTGCTATTTCACCTTTAGTGCTTTGGGCGTTAAGTAGACGTAGAGATAAAGAGATAATCATAGCCATTGTAGTTATTTACTTACTAAGCACATTAGACCCAAGTACGACTTCACTTGGCTTTGCATCCTTTAGACACCTTGGTGCAAACTCGCCGATATTTTTTGGCGCTCTACTGATAGGTTACCGCAGGCAAGCGATATCTCAGTGGTGGCAATCTAAACGCTGGAATACGTACGCAGACATTACCTTTGTTGTGATAGGAGTAATTTTACTACTGTTGTTCTTAGCAGATTTAGAGTGGTTTCACAATATATTTGGAAATTTCGGCATTAGAGAGTTCCGTATGCCACCGCATAATCTGATAGTAGTATTCTTGTATCTACGGATTCTATGGCTTATGGTAACACACTTGTGGAGATTCTTTGATAAAGCACTGAGTTGGCTAGTGATACCCATAGGTAAAGATAGCTTGTTCACCTATTGCATGCATATTACACTCATAGAAGCATACTATACTTGGATTCCCTTTGCAGACGAAGAAAGTTCTACCCTACTGAAATTCGCTGCTGAGGCATTAGTTGTCGGTGGACTACTGGGTAGCGTTTTTGCACGTAGGTACGTAACAAGTAAGCTACAAAAATCTACAAATCTAGCATGGCTAAGTAACAATATGCCTAACGTTTTGGTGTCAATTTCCACACTGTTGTACATCTCACTGTTGCTATTGCTTTCAGAATCGGGAGGTTGGACATCCTTCTTAGAAATAGAACTAGATAATGGTGATAACGGCTCAGAAATATATGATAATGATGATTAAGAATTAAATTAACTACATCAGTAATAACGTATAGAATAATTAAAGTTATTTTTTTACTATTTATTTTGTAAATCTGTATCTTGTATTTTTCCTGCAATATGTAGTAGTATTTTTTAAAAAAGCTCAATCTTATAGAAAGGAGAACCACCATGGCATTCGGTATTGGACGCACTGCACCTCTTGAGCAAAAACTCAAAGACTTAGGCTCTAAACTTGCTAGTGCAGAGTCTCACGCAACAGATGCAGAACAACGCAATAGTTCATTAGAATCTGAACTTGCTAGTGCAGAGTCTCGCGCAACAGATGCAGAACAACGTAATAGTTCATTAGAATCTGAACTTGCTAGTGCAGAGTCTCGCGCAATGGATGCAGAACAACGCAATCAGACACTAGAAACAGACAATCAAATACTCAAAGATAGCATACCCCGTGAACGGGAAGAGTTAATAGAGCGAATAGAAACGCTAGAGTTTGGTAACCAAGACCTCAAAGCTGAGCTCGCAGCCAAAGCAGAGGAAATGGAAAACCGCAAAGCTAAAGCTATGGAACGCATGCAAACGTTAGAGTCTGAGAATCAGAGTCTTAAGGATACAATGGCGTCTACTGCAGAGGAAATGGAAAACCGCAAAGCCCAAGCTATGCAACGCATGGAAGCGTTAGAGTCTGAGAAGCAGAGTCTCAAGGATGAGATGGCATCTACTGCAGAGGAAATGGAAAACCGCAAAGCCCAAGCTATGCAACGCATGGAAGCATTAGAGTCTGAGAATCAGAGTCTAAAGGATGCAATGGCATCTAAAGAAGAGGAAATGGAAAAACGTAAAGCTCAAGCTATGCAACGCATGGAAGCATTAGAGTCTGAGAATCAGAGTCTAAAGGATGCAATGGCATCTACTGCAGAGGAAATGGAAAACCGCAAAGCCCAAGCTATGCAACGCATGGAAGCATTAGAGTCTGAGAATCAGAGTCTAAAGGATGAGATGGCATCTACTGCAGAGGAAATGGCAAATCGCAAAACCCAAGCTATGGAACACATCCAAACGTTAGAGTCTGAGAATCAGAGTCTCAAGGATACAATGGCATCTAATGCAGAGGAAATGGAAAACCGCAAAGCTAAAGCTATGGAACACATCCAAACATTAGAGTCTGAGAAGCAGAGTCTCAAGGATGAGATGGCATCTAAAGAAGAGGAAATGGCAAATCGCAAAACCCAAGCTATGGAACACATCCAAACGTTAGAGTCTGAGAATCAGAGTCTAAAGGATACAATGGCATCTACTGCAGAGGAAATGGAAAACCGCAAAGCTAAAGCTATGGAACACATCCAAACATTAGAGTCTGAGAAGCAGAGTCTGAAGGATGAGATGGCGTCTACTGCAGAGGAAATGGAAAAACGTAAAGCTCAAGCTATGCAACGCATGGAAGCATTAGAGTCTGAGAATCAGAGTCTAAAGGATGCAATGGCATCTACTGCAGAGGAAATGGAAACCCGCAAAGCCCAAGCTATGCAACGCATGGAAGCGTTAGAGTCTGAGAATCAGAGTCTCAAGGATGAGATGGCATCTACTGCAGAGGAAATGGAAACCCGCAAAGCCCAAGCTATGCAACGCATGGAAGCATTAGAGTCTGAGAATCAGAGTCTAAAGGATGAGATGGCATCTAAAGAAGAGGAAATGGCAAATCGCAAAACCCAAGCTATGGAACACATCCAAACGTTAGAGTCTGAGAATCAGAGTCTCAAGGATACAATGGCGTCTACTGCAGAGGAAATGGAAAACCGCAAAGCTAAAGCTATGGAACACATCCAAACGTTAGAGTCTGAGAATCAGAGTCTCAAGGATACAATGGCGTCTACTGCAGAGGAAATGGAAAAACGCAAAGCTAAAGCTATGGAACACATCCAAACGTTAGAGTCTGAGAATCAGAGTCTCAAGGATACAATGGCGTCTACTGCAGAGGAAATGGAAAAACGCAAAGCTAAAGCTATGGAACGCATGGAAGCGTTAGAGTCTGAGAATCAGAGTCTGAAGGATGCAATGGCATCTACTGCAGAGGAAATGGAAAACCGCAAAGCCAAAGCTATGGAACACATCCAAACGTTAGAGTCTGAAAAGCAGAGCCTAAAGGATGAAATGGCATCTACTGCAGAGGAAATGGAAAACCGCAAAGCCAAAGCTATGGAACACATCCAAACGTTAGAGTCTGAGAATCAGAGTCTCAAGGATACAATGGCGTCTACTGCAGAGGAAATGGAAAAACGCAAAGCCCAAGCTATGGAACACATCCAAACGTTAGAGTCTGAGAAGCAGAGTCTCAAGGATGAGATGGCATCTACTGCAGAGGAAATGGAAAAACGCAAAGCTAAAGCTATGGAACACATCCAAACGTTAGAGTCTGAGAAGCAGAGTCTAAAAGATGAGATGGCATCTAATGCAGAGGAAATGGAAAACCGCAAAGCCCAAGCTATGGAACACATCCAAACGTTAGAATCTGAGAATCAGAGTCTAAAAGATGAGATGGCATCTGCTGCAGAGGAAATGGAAAAACGCAAAGCTAAAGCTATGGAACGCATGGAAGCGTTAGAGTCTGAAAATCAGAGTCTTAAGGATACAATGGCATCTACTGCAGAGGAAATGGAAAAACGCAAAGCTAAAGCTATGGAACGCATGGAAGCGTTAGAATCTGAGAATCAGAGTCTGAAGGATGAGATGGCATCTACTGCAGAGGAAATGGAAAACCGCAAAGCCAAAGCTATGGAACACATCCAAACATTAGAGTCTGAGAAGCAGAGCCTAAAGGATGAAATGGCATCTACTGCAGAGGAAATGGAAAACCGCAAAGCCCAAGCTATGCAACGCATGGAAGCGTTAGAAGCTGAAAATAACGAACTTAGAAGTCAGATATCAGTAGCAAGTAGTGAATCAGAATCAGAATCGGTTGAGTCACAGCAGTCAATGGAGCAGCCGGCACAAGAGCAAGAGCAAGAGCCGAGTACTCCGCCAGAGCCACCTAAAAAACGTGCAACCCCTAGAAAACGTAGTCCTCGCAAAAAGAGCAGTTAAGGTGTTTTACTTACTGTAATACCGCTTTTTTCAGTTTCGCTAGCTTTTTGTGCTCTTGAGTTTTTATCATAGGCATGTGAAGTGTCAATCGGGCTAAGTTTATCAGTCCGTAAAGGCGTTTCTTTGGTATAGTAGATACCGCGTCTAATGCAAGTAGTGTAGAGTTGTTGCTCTGCCCAACCCGTAATGAGTATGTATACACGGTTTTAATATGGTTCTCTTGGGTTACACTAAATGTAATCCAAGCTGCTTGGTAGAATTCGGTAATATTGGAGCGATATTTTTTATTTCTAACAGTAAAAAAAGCAATTTCCGACCCTGTACCGAGTTCCTTTTCTGTGGTTACTATACTATTATCTGGCGTCATCCACAGCCTCATTTTGTCAGGGTTGGTAAGGAATTCCCAAATCAGGCTTGTGGGATACTCTAAAGTAACTTTATACTGTAATCCTTTTTTGTATGTATCTGTACTAAAAAGCTCAATCAATACTGTATATTAAGATGTTATTGCACCATTTGATGCTGCTTGTACGAGTTTTATATATTTTGCAAGCGTACCTGTAGAGTAGTTAGACTTTCGTGGTTGCCACTCTTTAAGGCGTGATGATAACACCTCTTTACTGACTTTGAGGTTAAGTTGGTAGTTTTGCAGGTCTATTTCAATGATGTCTCCGTCTTGGACAGCGGCTATGGGTCCGCCTACGGCGGCTTCTGGGCTAACGTGTCCTATCATAGAGCCGTGTGAGGCGCCTGAGAATCGTCCGTCGGTTATGAGAAAGACCTTTTCTCCTAAGCCCTGCCCTACGATTGCACCTGTAACAGATAGCATTTCTCTCATGCCTGGTCCGCCTTTTGGTCCTTCGTACCTTATTATTATTACGTCGCCTGCTTTTATTGTTCTCTGTTGCAGTGCAGACATAACTTCCTCTTCCTGATTAAACACCTTTGCTGTTCCTGAAAAGAGTGAGCCAAACTGGTGTCCTGCTACTTTCAGAACACATCCGTCAGGTGCTAGGTTGCCGAAGAGCGCCACAAGCCCGCCGGTCTTTGAGAGTGGATTGTCCACAGTCTTAACTACAGTGTTTTCGTCGGGGTTTTCTGGGTACTGATCTAGATTTTCTCGGAGGGTTTTTCCTGTTACTGTGAGGCAATCGCCGTGGAGTAGTCCGCCATCCAGTAATCGCTTCATAACTAGAGGTATTCCGCCGACTTTATCTAGATCGTACATAACAAACCTGCCACCGGGTTTCATGTCAGCTAACAGCGGTGTACGCATTGAGATATTGTGAATATCTTTTAATGTGAGTTCAATACCTGCATCGTACGCAATTGCAGGGAGGTGTAGCGCTGAGTTTGTGGATCCGCCCATAGCAACTACAAGAGTTACTGCGTTTTCAAATGCTTCCTTTGTGAGTATATCTCTAGGTCTTATATTACGGTATAACATATTCATAACTGCCATACCAGCATGTTTAGAGGATGCGAGCTTACGCTGATCAACATTAGCCTCCGATGCTGAGCCAGGCAAAGAAAGCCCTAGCGCTTCACCTATTGATGACATAGTATTAGCGGTAAACATACCTCCACAAGAACCCGGACCAGGGCAAGCATGAGTTTCTATGTTACGCAACTCGCTTTGATCTATTTTACCCGATTGTGCTTTACCAACGGCTTCAAATACACTTTGAATCTGTAGCGTCTCGCCTTTCCAGTAACCTGGGAGTATTGAGCCCGAGTATACAAACACAGCTGGGATATTTAAGCGTGCTATTGCCATCATAGCACCGGGCAGGGATTTATCACAGCCTGCAACGGCTACCAGTCCGTCATAACGTTGTGCAAAGCAGACAGTTTCTATAGAATCGGCGATTATTTCACGGGATACAAGTGAGCCTTTCATACCTTCTGTACCCATACATATAGCATCTGATACAGTTATTGTGCCAAACTCAAACGGTGTGCCTCCTGATATTCTTATACCCTGTTTTACCTGTTGTGCAAGAGGCGCAATACCCGCGTTGCAAGGCGTAACTTCATTGTGTGTAGAAGCAACACCTACAAACGGTGCGTTGATGTCATCATCGTCTAAGCCCATTGCACGCATCATAGCTCTGTGTGGAGCGCGTATTGTACCTTCTGTAGTTTCCCAAGAACGCCACTTTCCCCGTGCCCTTTTGGATTTACTTACTTCTTTTACTCTAATAGACATTTGCTAAACTCCTTTTTGATAATTTAGTATTTATGAATAACTCTACTATACGGGTGGTTTCTGGACAACTAGATCAAAAGCATGAGGTATTGTTACACTACCATCAGCAAGAAATATATCTAAAGCCTTTTCATAAAGAGCAGGTTCAATTGCTATATCACCACCCCAAGTGCCTAGCCGTTGATAAAACTCCACTGTGTCAGATATAGCTTTTTGAGAGTAACCGGGGAAGAAGTCAGTGATAGCTTTAGCAACTTCAACAGAGGGACTTGTCGCCGCCCATATACGCGACTTACGGTACGCACTGATAAACCTTTTAGTAGAGTCGGCACCTAGACGTTCCCATCTACAACACAGGCTAGAAAACGCCACTGGTCCTATTACCTCACCAACAGAGGCAACTACATACGCTATACCTTCTTCTTGGAGCTGCTGTGGGTAAGGACCTTGTTCATAAAAGAATCTATCATTACTCAAATTGCCCCATTTTCTACACTCTTCTATCCATTCATTCGTGCTAAGTTGACGGTTATAGGGAGCATCTCTATCATATACACTATTTATGTCTATGCCTTTAAGGTTAAGAGCGTATTTAAGCATAACCAACGGTTGCCCTTGTGGGACATGTATGAATTTACCATTACGTAGTATTTGCCAGTCAAAAGGCAGTTTGCTTTTGGGGCTCCTTGCTATAAAGAAGCCATCGTGTCGGTTTATCTGTGCAAAATGCACCACTGGTGAACCCTGACAACTATTACCCTGCTCCATCACGCCCCAAGAGGCTGAGACAGCCGACTGTGCAATGTCAGCCTCTTTGTTTACCACCTGAGATATCGCATCGTTACCTGCGACACTATAAGAAGCCTGCAAGTTTTCTTTTTCTAAAAACCCTCTAGCAATAACCCCTATCAAGGGAGTATAGAATACAGAGTGCCGACTGACTACCAGACGTATTTCTTTCATAGTTCAAATACTCCTCATAAAACAACAAACTTTGAAAACAAACTCCAAATACTAAAAATATTATACTATACTGCTTACACAGATACCGATATATTTTTACCATATAAAATAGTAATAAATATATGTTAAAAAATCATTATCAAAACTCTGCTATTGTAAAAATTCAGATACTGCTCTGTATAGCGTTACTACTGTTATTTGCGGTTAGTTCTTGTACACATAGTAGAAATTCCGATTCAACTAATACTACTGACACTGGGGTCGCTTCGCCTACACCCATCGCTTCGCCGATAAAGAACGTAATTAGAGGTGGCACTTTGCGTATAAGCACTGACGGCTCTGGTGGCAGTAGTGACCCACATAACAGCATATCAAGAGGCGTGCTTTCTCTTGGCTCAGGGTTGGCGTATAGCCGTATATTTCAGCTGAAGTACGGCGCCGATATACCAAGCAATAACCGCATACCAGAGTGTGATTTATGCCAAAGTTGGCGTAAACGCAACAACACAACTTTTGAAATAACCTTAAATCAGAACGCAAAGTGGCAAAACGTAACTCCCTTAAACGGCCGCCCTGTTACAGCAGACGATGTAGTTTGGTCTCTAAAACGCCAATTAGATCCACAAAACAAAAGCTCACAACTGCTACACAATATAGAAACAGTAGAGGCTATAGACCAACAAACAATACGCATAGAATTGAAACTACCAGACGCAGAGTTGTTTGAAAAACTTGCACACTCCGCATCGTCTATCATCCCAAAAGAGCAAGATACACTAACACAAGAATTTGAAGAAGGCACAGTAGCAGGTTCAGGCGCATGGTTAGTTAACGAAAGCCAGAACGATATTACAATTGCAACTGTAAACCCTTTATACTACAAAGAAGGAACTCCCTACCTTGACGAACTTTTTATTCACTTTAACAAAGACCCGTTTACACGTATTAGCGGAATGCTCATAGGCATTACAGACGTTGCAGTAACAGAGGGAGAATACGTTTCACAACTGCAAGCAGACTATCCAGACCTTAATGTATCAAGTCTACCTACCGTTTACCCTGATCAAGGAGTGGAATTTGCAATTAATACACAGCATCCTCTATTAAACTCTCTGCAAGTACGTAAAGCGATATTCTTATCTATAAATGTAAAAAGTATTGCAACGAATATAGCAGGAAGGTATACTGCCTCTTTGTACGATGTACCTTTTGCGTCTGTGAATATTTCACCGCCAGACTCTTCTTGGATCAACCCACAAGCTATTGATGGCGTCTTTAACAACAGAGAAGAAGCATTAGACACGCTTCAAAATACAGAATATACACCTTATACTGATACCCTAACTTTGCGTGTCGGAGAGTATGGTGAAACGTATATAAACTATGCTAACGCTATAGCTGAAAGTATCAGTGATATAGGTATCCCCGTTAAAGTAGAACGAGTAACCACTAGAGTGTTTGCCACAGACGTCTGGGCACAGGGCGATTACGATATGTTTATAGGTGCATCGCCACCTATAGATAGTTTATCAAGTAGGTTGTTTTCGGTTTACCACTCTAAAGGGCAAGCAAATACCACGAACTACCACAATTCAGAACTGGATAAACTAATTGAAAAACAATCACGTGAATACGACTTTGTCAAACGTGCTGATATGTTTAAAGAGATTGAAGAGCTGATCGTAGCAGGCAGGCACCGATTAAATCTATCCGCCACAGATAGACACTGGGTTTGGAAAGAGTGTGTACAAGACTTCAACCCCAACGATACATTTGGCAATAGTGCTTTTCTGACAACTGTTTGGATAGATGGATGCTAATTATAACAGTTGTATAAATTGCCAATCTTACTCTATAAGAGTAGCGAGAGTAGCTTTGGGAGCCAATCTTTGGTTTATCTGATTGCGTATCCGTAGACACTCTTTTCGGGCTGCATCTTCAAACTTGTTAGGTTCGGCAGATGCGTATATTATAGAACGCGAAGAGTTAACTAAAGCTCTATATACACCATTTGAATAGCCTACTTTGGCGGCTATATCAATACTGCCACCTTGTGACCCTATACCCGGTATAAGTAAGGGAATACGGGGATACTTATTGCCTATATACTCAAGCCGTTCGGAAGCCGTAGCACCTATAACAAGTCCGACATTACCTTGCTCACTAAAATTGCACGCAAAGTCAGCAATTAGTTCATATAACGGCATGCTCTTGCCATTTGGAGTAGAGACAATAACATCCTGAAACCTAAAAGCACTCTTATTAGATGTGTAGCAAACTACAAACACACCTTTATTGGGATAACTCAAATAAGGTTTTAGCCCATCTTCACCTGTGTATGGCACTGCTGTAATTGCATCAAAGTCCCAAGTATCAAAAAAAGCTTTAGCATACGTTTCTGCTGTATGAGTAACGTCGCACAATTTGCTATCGCCTATAATAACTGCATCGGGTGCTTTGCTTTTAATGTAACTTATTGTACTTTCCATTTCCTTAATGCCTGTTGAACCACGCGACTGGTAAAATGCTAACTGCAGTTTATAAGCAGCGGCAATGTCATAGGTTGCATTTACAATACTACAATTGAAATCCACTACACTCGGTACGGGTAACATATTCTCATCTGGATCTAGCCCAACACAGACCATACCACCGCTACGTATAACAGCACGTTCAATTCTTGAAGAAATTGACAAGTTTAAACGTTCTGCGGTCACCATTGTTGTTACTCCTTCTCTTTATTACTTTACTAATTAATTCAGTTATGTACAATGTGTTAAGTGTAACAGGAAAATTTGCATACTTTATTATAAAACACTCAATTATCTAATCATATAATGGGTTCTACGCTACCTTCCAAACAAGAGTTAATGTCTATCTTTAAAAGTCTAAGATCGGCGTATGGAGATACGTACTGGTGGCCTTCTAAGTTTTTTGATGATAAGCAGTTTGAGATCATATGTGGGGCGATACTAACACAAAATACATCGTGGCGCAATGTAGAGAAAGCACTCGCTAGGATGTCAGTGAACAACGTATCAGATTGGAATATAATCCAAACCATAGATGTCAATGCGTTAGAAGATATCATTAGACCTTCGGGATACTTCAGAGTCAAAGCTAAAAAGTTAAAAGCGTTCGCACAGGCTATTACAGAAAGTGGAGGCAGTATAGAAACATTCCTGCCTTCGTCTATGCAAACTGAAGATCTACGCAGTAGGTTACTTGCAATCTTTGGCATCGGTCCAGAAACAGCCGATGCAATACTTGTCTATGCTATGCAAAAACCTTCGTTTATCATTGACAAGTATACCATAAGGATAGCACAACGGTTAGGCTGGCAACCCAAAGATAACAAATACAACACATGGAAACAACTATTTGAAGAAAACCTAAAACCTGACGTAGCACTCTATAACGAGTATCATGCTCTTCTAGATAGGCATGCCAGTCGTGTCTGTTTAGTAAAACCTAAGTGTGCAGAGTGTTGTATAGTAAATAAATGTATTTTTGTAAAATGTCAGTAATATCTTGCTTGAAACCGTAAAGATGCATTACGTTTTGCTAGGTATAACTACGATAATCTCACTATTTCTACTTGTAGGTGTAGAGTGTTCTAATAGTAGATCACGTACAATACTGATAGTAGCTGCTTCATCGTTAACTGATGCGTTCAGTGATATGGGTATGGTATTTGAGAGGGAATATAAACCTAGCAACGTCAGTGTAAGTTTTAACTTTGTTTCTTCTGCTACTGGGGCAACGCAGATAGAACAAGGGCTACCTGCTTGCATATTTGCTTCGGCAGATATACACCAAATGCAGAGATTAATGGACTTGGATTTTACAGAAGATACAAAAACGTTTGCGTATAATACTCTATCTATTGCAGTTAACAACGATAACGTAACGATAAAGCAATTTTCAGATATAGCATCAGATAAAGGTACGATTCTAGTAGTGGCTTCCAGAGGCGTTCCAGCGGGTGAATATGCTCACTCTATGCTTAGATCGGCACAGGAATCGGGCAGATATGCAAACGATTTTTATAAAAGAGTTACAGCAAACATAAAAAGCGAAGAGTTAAACGTGCGTGCTGCACTTGTGAAAGTGCAAACAGGGCAGGCAGATGCGGCTATCGTCTATAAAACCGACATAGTATCTGCGGGCAGTAGTGTAAAAGAACTGCCCATTCCAGAGGAGTACAACCAAAATGCCCAGTATGTTATAGCAGTTTTGAAAAATTGTGATAATCCATATGCAAGTGAGTTCTTCAAATTTGTAAACTCGCAACAAGGCAAAGAGATACTAGAAAAGCACAGTTTTATACCGTCTTAATCTAACGACAGAGATACTTTTGTATACGCTTACTTTAATCTTTGTAGTGGCTTTTGTAGTATCAGCACTTGCTATGTTACTGTTTTTACTGATTCCACTGATTGGGCTGAGTTTAGGCTCTTTTCAAACAGGCTCGTTTATAGAACTTCTAACACACACAAACACGCTTGTGTCGTTACGCTTATCTGTCATCAGTGCGACTATAACCTTGTGTATATCTATTATATGCGGTACTCCTTTAGCGTACATGCTTGCGAACAGAAAATTCCATCTAAGATGGTTAATAGATGCCCTTCTTATACTACCTATAGTTATGCCTCCGACAGTTGCGGGTGTTGCTCTACTTTCGGTATTTGGCACGCGTGGTTTACTTGGGCAACCGATACTAGATCTATTTGGAATCCGTATAGGTTTTAGCACTACTGGCGTTATACTTGCACAGACCATAGTTGCAGCGCCGTTTTATATAAAGTCAGCTATAAGTGGTTTTGAAAGCGTTGACAAAAGACAGTTGGAAGTTGCATACACTCTGGGCGCTACTAGGTTAAAAGCTTTTTTCAAAATAGCATTACCGATAGCGTACCCCGCCCTTTTAGCAGGCGCCTCGCTATGTTGGACTAGAGCAGTAGGCGAACTTGGAGCAACACTGATATTTGCAGGTAACTTACAAGGACAAACTCGTACCATGCCGCTTGCAATACTAACAGCTTTAGAAAGCGCTGAGCAAGGTTTAGGGCACGCAATAACTTTAGCAGTGATACTACTCAGTGCAGGTCTGTTCTCTATTCTGGCTATCAAATTTACATCCTACTTGCTTACAAGAAAGCGATATATATGAAAGTTACTTTATCTGTATCTTTGAAGATAAACTCCTTTTTTTATAACGTCGCACTTTCGGCAGAGGATGAGATTCTGGTTATTTTCGGTGCTTCAGGTGCTGGTAAAAGCCTTACTCTACGTATGATTGCAGGATTAACCAAACCTTTACGAGGGTTTATATCTATTGACAACACCACTGTATTCAATTCTAGCTACCGTATAGATGTGCCCCCGCAGAAGCGTAAAGTAGGCTATGTTGCACAGGGAATGGCACTATTCAACCATATGAGTGTAGAAAAGAACATAATGTTCGGGGCAATAGGCACGCTCCAAGAAAAGAAGAAAAGAACAGATTACCTTGTATCTCTATTAGAGCTGAAAGGTATGGAACGGCGTATGCCTCTAACCTTAAGCGGAGGGCAAGCCCAACGCACTGCATTAGCAAGAGCACTAGCACCACGCTCTAAAGTATTACTATTAGACGAACCCTTTAACTCACTAGATCATCATCTAAGACAAAATATGCGTATGCTACTCATTAAAATAAAGCAAGAGATGAATATTCCAATACTTATGGTTACACACAGTTTAGAAGAAGCCTACTTACTCGCTGACAAAATAGCTGTTATAGATAAAGGTAAATTACTACACTTAGACGAAAAAAAACTCGTATTTAACAAACCCAATTCATCAAGAGTGGCAAGGTTGTTAGGGTTCGCTAACATAATAACAAGTAAAGTAGCAATGGTAGAACCACAGGGTATAACTGTGTATATGTTAGGTCAGCAGTTTCTATGTGGTTCTTGGAGCGGTAACATTAAGCAGTACAGCGTCGGTGATACTGTGTACACTGCAATACGTGCTGAACATATACAATACTATAAACACGCCCCAGAAAAACTTACTAACTCATGTAAGGCTATAGTTACACAAGTGTTTGGGAATTGGGTAAACAATCTGCTAATCGTAAAAGTACAAACAGGAGAATCACTAGAAGTGAATACAGTAGAGCTAACCAAAGTAGGTAATACTTGCACTTTGTACTTGCAAAGCGAAAAATTGCACGTAGTAAGTGTATAGGTTAAAAGTCAGTGTTACTTTTTAGTCAAAGAGAGTAATTTGTTAACTGCAATACTGGTAGCAATTCGTAGTACGTCTATAAAACCGTTTATGCCCCCTTTAAATCCTACTCGGCTATCAGAGTAGTAGTGCCAAGTTACAGGTTGCTCTAATATACAAAACCCGTGCTTTTTAGCAATGTAAAGTGATTGAACATCAAAACCAAAACCGTCAATCGTAATTTGTGGGAATATGACTTCTGTGGCTTTTTTGCTAAAAAGTTTAAATCCGCATTGTGTGTCATCTATACCACGTATTACCAGTAATTTTACCCAAAAGTTAAAAATCTTACCGACAATATGACGCCAAGTAGGTTCTGATATACGGACGGCACCCTTTGCCTCTCTAGATGCTATCACTACATCACTGAGTGGTTTGCCGTTTGAATCAAAAAACGCTTTAAACCCAGTGGGTGCAAGGGATAGATCAGCGTCTGAGAATATTCTTACCTCACCTTCTGCATAAAGCATGCCCAATTTTACAGCTGCACCTTTACCCTTATGCGAAAGTGCTAACACCCTGACGAGTGGATCATCTTTAGATACACGCGTTACTTCTTTAATAGTGTTATCAGTAGAGCCATCGTCTGCTATTACTATTTCACAGACGATACCCATATCCGATATAGCACTCCTTATAGCCTTTATTGTGTTAGCTATACGCTTTTCTTCATTGTACGTCGGTACTACCACAGATAGTTCAATAACAGGATATTGAGGTGGTTTTTTCACTTATTTAAACGCTGGACTGTGTCTATTCAGTCTGCAAGTCAAACGCCTCGTGTAATGCTTTTACGGCATCATTTGCACTATCGCGGTTAATAATACATGTTATGCGTATCTCTGAAGTAGTTATCATATCAATATTCACATTAACCTTTGCAAGTGATTCAAACATAGTGGCTGCATAGCCGGTTGAGTTCTGCATTCCTGTTCCTACTGTACTTACTTTAGCGAGTCCTTTACTCCCGTATACGCCGCTGTGTTTTATTGTCAGTTTGCTTTTTATGACGTCCATTGCACGCTCGTAATTTTCTTCAGATACTGTAAACGTTATGTCGGTTAGGTGGTTATCAGAGGTATTTGTACGATTACATCTACGCTTATGCCTTGTGAAGCCATCAGTGAAAAGAGGTTTGCCGCTATGCCCGGGCGATCTACGACGCCACTGATTTTTATCTTTGCAACCTCTTTTTCAAGTGCGATTCCTGTTACTGCTTTCCTTATTTCCATTTCTTTTTCCCTGTTGTATTTTTTGATAGAGTGTATAAGAGTGCCCTTTTCTTGGGAGTAAAGTGATGCCACGTATACGGGCATACCATAGACGGCAGCTAGCTCTATTGAACGCGGGTTCATCTTTGAACCAAGCGAGGCAAGTTCTAGCATATCTTCAAAGTCTATTTCTTTCATTTTGCGTGCACTTTGTACAACTCTTGGATCGGCGGTGTAGATACCGTCTACATCTGTGTATATTTCGCAGCGTTTAGCCTTTAGTTGTATGGCGATAGCTACTGCCGTAGTATCTGAACCTCCTCTGCCAAGTGTTGTAACGTCGTTGTTAGTATCGTAGCCCTGAAAACCCGCAAGGATGGTTATTTTACCTGCATCCAGTTCGGTTTTAATTCTATTAGAATCTACCGAAGATATACGCGCTGACATATGTACACTATCGGTTTTTATACCCGTTTGCAAGCCTGTAAGACTAACCGCATTAAACCCTAGCGATTGTAGTGCCATTGCCATCAAGCTACTACTGACAGTTTCACCAGTAGAAAGCAAAGTATCCATTTCTCTTGGTGAAGGCACTTTCCCGTTCGTTACAGAGCGTGCTAATTGAATTAAATCGTCGGTCGTATTCCCCATTGCAGACACAACAACTGCCACAGTGTGCCCTGAAGATACCGTATCGGCTATACGTTCGGCAACTGCTAATATTTTCTGTGTTGTTGCGAGTGTGCTACCACCGTACTTTTGCACTATATATTCCGACAATTGACTACTGCATCTCAATTACTGTTGCACCTTCAATGGCTGGTGCAAGTATCATAGATCTACCCGATACAAGAGCAATATTAGCTGCTTGAGCCATTTCGTAAGACACTGTAACTTCACGTCCATTCGTCAGTGCTGCAATAGATGGCCCCGAGCCTGATAGAAATACCCCCTTTGCCCCACCATTTACCGCTGCTTCCATTATACTTTCCATAGCCTTGAAGGCAGATTTGCGGTAAGGCTGGTGAAGTTTATCTTGAGTAGCATGTTGTAGAAGTTCAAAGTTGCCTTGAGACAAACTGTTAATCAGTAACGCTGCACGTCCTATATTGTATACAGCGTCAGATCGAGATATGCTATTGGGCAAACGTGCACGCGATTCATGTGTGTTTGAAACTGTATTTGGAATATACACAACACACATCATCTCTTTTGGTAGCGGCACAGACGTTACTAACCAATTACCATTATCTTCATCTTTTAAACCGATAACACACCCGCCAAAGATAGCAGGAGCTACATTGTCTGGGTGTCCTTCTATATCAGCGGCTATGTTTACCATCTGCTGTGGTGTTAGGTTAGCACCAGATAGAGCGGACCCTGCAAGGACTCCGCTGACAATAGCAGCAGAACTTGAACCTAATCCTTTTCCAACAGGTATTCTATTTTTACACTGATACTTTAATGTGGGCAGTGGGCAATCTGCGGCTTTGAATGATGCGTCAACACCTGTTACTATCAGATTACGTGCGTCTTTAGGTATATCTTGGACATCTGTCCCTTCGGCTTCAAATTGAAACTCACCATAGGATACTGTAACCTCATTCCAAAGATCTAGAGCCATTCCTATACAATCAAATCCCGGCCCTAAGTTAGCCGTTGTTGCTGGTACTCTTACCGTTACACTTTTTGGATGCTGTTTATGCATATAGTTAAAGCCGTGTTATTATAATATTTAGTATATACAAAATAAGCGGGGAGTGGCGCAGCTTGGCAGCGCGCTTCGTTCGGGACGAAGAGGCCCCGGGTTCAAATCCCGGCTCCCCGACCAGTGTGTAACTGTAAGAACAACATCTATTTATATTTCTTGCTTTAAACAACAAAAGAGTGTTTATAACAGTTCAATATATGGGTAGTAATTTGCAATTACTCTATCCATAATTGCAACCTATACCTTTATATCCAATAATTACGCTACCATCTCCCATAACCGTAACGGGTGTTATTCTATCACCTCCTGATAGTCGTTCTACTTCTTCCCACTCTTGGGGATACAAGGATACGTCTATCTCATTGTATTTGATACCTAACTCTACTAGTTCTTCTTTCATCAGTGTGCAGTATCCGCAGGTGGGATGTGTGTATATTGTAGCTTGTGTAGACGAATTTAACGTCATTTCTATTTTCCTTATTATATTTGATTGTTACACATATATAGTATTTATACTTTAGGTAAGGTTTTTTTACCCATACGCAATGAGTTCAAAATTACCGAGAGAGAGCTAAAAGCCATTGCCCCAGAGGCTAACACGGGGTTAAGGTAACCGTGTTGCCCTAAAATAACTTGTAACCCTACTGGAACACCATCGCTAAACAGAGGATATAATGCGCCTGCTGCGATTGGTATCAGTAATACGTTGTAAAAAAATCCAAAAAACAAATTCTGTTTTATTGTCGTTATTGTCAAGTGCGATAGTCGCATGAATTTTACTACATCTCTTAAGTCGCCACTCATAACTGTAACTTGAGATTTTTCAACTGTTATATCTGCTCCACTGCCCATAGATATGCCTTGGTCTGCAAGCACCATTGAAGGTGCATCGTTGATGCCGTCACCTACCATACTGACTTTTTTACCTTGTTTGCTCCACTCTTGTATTTTACTAGATTTTTGGTCTGGTAACATATCTGCATAAACCTGTTTTATACCGACGTTTTTCGCTACTTGGGTAGCCGTTGCTATATTATCCCCTGTCAGCATGGCAGTTGTAACTCCTAGTGAGTGAAACTCTTGTATAGCATCAGCAGTGTACGGCTTTATAGAATCTGCAAAGGCTATTGCACCCTGTAATTGGTTATTGAGCGTAACAAACATTATACTCTGCGCTGTGTTTGAGATCTTAGAGAGTACTTTGTCAGTGCTGTTTTTTGTTATATTTAAACTTCTCATCATAGCAATGTTACCAACCGCAATTAAACCTTGTTCACATATTGCTTGTGCCCCCATGCCCGGAATAGCCTTGAATTGGTGTGTATCAATAAGAGGTAATAGTTGCCTTTCTTTAGCAGTGTTAACGGTGGCACTTGCCAATGGGTGTTCGGAATTCACATCTACAGAGGCTGCGAGTTTGATTAAATCATCTTGTGGCATTTTTAGTGAAACAACCTCTGAAATACTAGGCTTGCCTTGAGTAATGGTGCCTGTTTTATCTATTGCCAAGATTTTAATAGAATTAGCAATTTCTAGTGCGGCTGCTTCTTTTACAATAATTCCCATTTTGGCTGCTCTTCCAATTGCTACAACAACAGCCATAGGTGTAGCAAGCCCTAAGGCACATGGGCAAGCAACGACTAGCACGCCCACAGTTGCCAGCAAGGCGTTTGCCAGCCGTGGATCAGGGGCAAGGAAGACCCAAAATACAAATGTAATCGCAGCTATTAAAAGCACAACAGGAACAAACTTTGCAGTAACGGCATCGGCTAAGCGTTCAATGGGAGCACGCGAAGATTGGGCTTGTTCTACAATACGCATAACCTGCCCTACGACTGTATCACTACCGACCTTTTTTGCAGTAATTTTTAGAGATCCCAATCCGTTGTAAGTGCCAGCAAGTACAATATCCCCAACGCCTTTGTCTTTATGTAAACTCTCGCCCGTTACTAGCGATTCGTCCAGAGAGGATGAACCTTCTATTATCACGCCATCTACAGGTACAGTTTGCCCGGGCTTTACTAATACAGTAGCGTTATGCGTAACTGACTCTACAGGTACTTCTGTCAGTTCGTTATCGGTGATTAAAATAGCACTCTTAGGAAGAGCCTTAGCAAGCCGTGTAACCGCACCAACTGTTGATGCTTTTGTACGTTTTTCAAGCCAGCGACCGAGTATCACAAAGCCTATTATAAAGGCTGGGACCTCATAGTAAACGCCTGTTGAGTGTGTAAATAGCCCCGTTGAGGTTGTAGCAAACGCCGTGCTACTAAAAAGCGTCGGATAAATAGTAACCGCTACAGAGTAGACATAAGCAGCAGTAATGCCTATAGATATTAAAGTGTTCATGTTTGTAGTACCAGATCTAAACGCGTGCCAAGCCCCAGAATAGAAACGACGCCCTATTAGTACCTGTACAGGCGTTGCAATAGCAAACATTATCCAATTGATAACCCAAGGTGTAAGGTCTTTGATTACAGGAATCACTGAATAATTCATTAGCACCATTAGCAATATTGCTACAAATATACTGATAAAGGCTTGATTACGCAGTTGGGCTAGTTCTAGGCGTTTGCCTTTGTTATCAGTAGATGTAGTGGAAACACTTTTATCTGAACCCATGTGAGTGATAGAGTAACCAATACTCTTTACAGCGTTTTCCATCGTTGTAGTAGTTACCTGTGATGGCAAAAACTCTACAGTTGCCACTTCGGTGGCTAGGTTAACTTCGGCTCTTACAACACCGTTTACAGATGATAAAGCTTTTTTAACGTTGCTTACACAAGAAGCACAACTCATACCATCCACCTTAAAGCGTTGGCTTGATAAATTCTGTTTTTTGTTCATTGTGGTATCTTTAGTTTTGATATAGTATTTAATACGTGTTGCTTATTTGGTGAAGAAGCATATATAACTAATTTACCGTATTTTTCATCCTCAAAAATGTCAATACCGATTGTACCTATTGGTCCTTGCCAGAGTAAATATCCATTTTGCTCTTGGAGTTTTTCAAATTCAGCACTTCTATTCATGATTGAGGTAAAGCCAGTTATAAATTCGTCAGCGTCGCTGTTTTTATCCCAAGCGATAATACCTGCCATGGCAAACTCACCTGCTTCATTGTTGGACATTATAACCGTGTCGCCATTCCATCCTAGTACGATATCGTCAGTTGTACCTAACAGACTATAAGCGTTTTTTTTATCTGTAAACGCAAAGATAGCAGAGAGGTACAAGTATCCTAGTGTATCTTGTTCAATAACTTGCCACTCTTTGCCTAAGACGTCCTGCGGGATAGAGAGAGTTACGGGTGTCTCGCCTTCTATGTACTTCTCAACAATAATCACCTGTTCAGTACTGACAGGAGGGGTCTCATACGCTTTATTTACTAGATCGTAACCTTCGCCCTGAGTTATTAAATTGTCTACGAATTTATACCCGAACATATAAGGCCAAAATTCTATAAAGAGGACTATACTCGGCAATTGGTGTTGGTTTATCTGTGATCTATAAGAAGTTGTGGTGGTTATATTTCTTTTTGTAATTTCTTCTCTATATGCGCGTTCAAGGATTACTGCATCGCCTTCTACGAGTGCCCTTATTGCACTACCATAGTCAATAGATACATCGTCAGGTAGGAGGGTATCCAAATCAAAGTGGTAATCCTGTAGTAGATGCATATATTCATGAGCAAATGTAACGTAATTTTCGGTACTCCAGATTTCTTGCCCTTCTTCCCTCACTACTGCAAAGGATTCACTACTTGTATCGTAAAATCCTTGTACACTTCTGCCAAATAACTCGTTGTATACTTGCATAAGTGATCTCGGAGGCTCTAATAGTCCGAAGGTTTTATAAACGCCTTCTATGCTATTGAAATACACTAAGGCACTATCGGTAGAAAATTGTTTTTTAATGAACTCTCTGAGTTCCGCCCGTGTGTAGCTAGAGTACTGAACTTTTTCCCTAGGGACATTATCCCATTCTCGTATTTGCGCTACAGTATCGCCTATACTGTAGAATTGTTCTATAGCGGGGTTTGTACTTTGTTCTACTTCTGGAGTTGTAGTTGGGGTTGGCATCTGTACTGTAGGAGTCGGCTTTACCGTTATTGTAGGTTTAAGTAGAGTATCAGTAGTAACTGTAGGGGTAATTAGCGTATCCTGTTTAACGGTGTGGCTACACGCTAAACTCACCATAGCGGTTAAGAGTAGCCCCATGAGTGCCAGAGTTTTTTTATTCATAAACGCAGGTAGTAAATGAGGGCACTATTTTATTGTTGCAGTGCTTTTCAGGTTTGATATGGTATCTAAAACCTGTTGTTGAGTAGGCAGTGCAGCGTATATAACCAGTTTACCGTAACTTGGATGTTCAAAGGTAGTGAAACCTACTACACCGATTGGACCTTCCCAAAGTGATATTCCGTCAGTATTTTCAAGTTTGCTGAATTCTGGATTTGTATTGACAATGCCCTCAAAGCCATCTACAAATTCGTCAGCGTCGCTGTCTTCATCCCAAGCTATAACGCCTGCCAGAGCAGACTCACCTGCATCATTTTCTGCCGTTATAACGGTATCGCCATTCCATCCCACAACAATATCTTGAGACGGCGTGCCTAGCGAGAAACGTGCAAAATAAGCATCGTTTCGTCCGTATATTGGATCGTAATACATAAATAGAGGTATTGCCCCAAGGTAGAGATGCCCGAGTACATCTTCATCTATAACTTGCCATTCTGTGCCTAAAACGTCTTGTTGAATAGATATAGTTACGGGTTTTTCAGCATCAAGGTATTTTTGAGGCATAATCACCTGTTCGGTACTGACAGGTGGGTCTTCATATGCTTTGTTTATAAGATCGTAGCCTTTACCTTCGTTACCTAAAAAGTCTACAAATTCACTGCCTGCGATATAAGACCAAGTTTCTATAAACAAAACTATTTCGGGTACTGTCAATTCGTCTTCTCCGTTACTAGGACGATTATCAAACGGCACGTTGGAGTTTAAGAACCTTGCTGTATATATAGTTTCCAGCACTACTGCATCACCTTCTACTAAGGCGGTTACAGCATTAGCGTAGTCAGTAGATGAATCGTCAGGGCGGAGGTTATTCAAGTCAAAGTGATGGTCTTGTAGTAGATGGACGTATTCATGAACAAATGTAACCATGTCGTTGCTATTCCAAGTTGGTTCTTCTTCTTGAATTACTGTAAATTCTTTGGTATCTGGGTCGTAAAAGCCCAGTATTTGATCGCTTAAGAATTCCTCATACACTTGTGCAAGTGAACTTGAAGTTTCCATTAGATCAAACGTTTTATAAATAACCTCTATACTTTTTAAGTCCTTCATAGACTGTTCGTTAGAGAGTTCTTCTTGGATGAACTCGTTTAGTTCTTCGCGGTTGTAGGTAGTGTATTTTACTTCTTCTTCTGATACGTTTTCCCATCCGCGTATATCAGCAACACGTTCACCGATTTTGTAACGTTCCCGTTCTAATCTATCAGCTGATGGCACAGAGTGATTACAAGCTAAAACAGTAGCACAAATTGAAAAAGTAAACAGTATTATTATAATTTTTTTATACATAAGAGTTATTTTATTATCGGTATTAATTTATTATGTTACTATACTCTTAAATATATACGAAAATTTAGAGTTAAGGCAGTAAGTAATGAATATAACAACTGTGGGTATTTTGAGCCCGGGCGATATGGGTGGCAAAGTGGGTGGTGCGCTACGTAGTCAGGGGTTTGAGGTGTTAACTTATCTTGGAGGGCGTAGCGTAAGAACTACAACACTTGCTAAACAGGCGGGTATCAAAGAAACGTCATCTATGAACGAACTTGTAGAAAAGTGTGATATTATTCTTTCTATACTTGTACCTTCTAAAAGCGTAGAGGTTGCAGAGAGTGTTGCTAAAGCAATTATAGAAACACAGAATGATTTATACTTTGTAGATTGTAATGCGGTATCACCCTCTACGGTGTGCAATATAGGTAATATAATTTCTAATGCAGGCGGGAAATTCATAGATGTAGGCATAATCGGTGCACCGCCGGGTCATGACGTTCCACGCTTTTACGCCTCTGGGGAACACGCAAGTGTATTACAAGCACTACAAGGCAAGAGTGGCACAGGTATCGCTGTCCGTGATATTGGTGGTGAAATAGGAAAAGCATCAGCGGTGAAAATGTGCTACGCTTCCGTTACAAAAGGTACGGCTGCACTCTTTACTCTAGCATTGACCACAGCAGAAGTGATGGATGTTTATACTGCGTTTACACAAGAATTAGAATACAGCCAAAAATCTATATTGCAACGTATGGAGAGCGTATCATCTCTATCCGCAAAGGCGTTTAGGTGGGTTGGCGAAATGGAAGAAATATCAAAGACTTTTGAATCGGCTGGGGTTTCCCGACTGGCACACCTGGGCGCCGCAGAGGCTTTTGATATGGTTGCAACATCTCCAATAGGCAACGAACGCCCTGAAACTATAGACAAAACACGCACGCTAAAACAGACCATAGACGTCTTTGCAAATCACGTAAATAAAAAGCATATATAGGAATAATTTTGTTTAACGTATTGTACTGATTATGTACTCTATTAGTCAACATAAAAAGCGGAAGTAACTCAGGGGTAGAGTCCCTGCTTCCCAAGCAGGTTGTCGCGGGTTCGAATCCCGTCTTCCGCTCCATTCCGTGTATAAAGGAGGTTCATTTATATTGTCGTTTGTTTATCGCCCTTGGGGTAAATTTACAGTGCTTGAGAGCGGCATCGGTTTTCAGGTAAAACGTATAACGGTAAAACCTAACTCACGCCTATCTTTGCAACGACACAAACACAGAGATGAACATTGGGTAATCGTGGCGGGAACAGCACAGGTAACTATAAACAACCAAATCTTTACACTAAACACAAACGAATCTATCAGTGTAAAACGCGGATCTCTGCATCGTATACATAACCCTTCACAGACTGCATTGTTAGAGGTTATAGAAGTACAAGTCGGTGAATATCTTGGAGAAGATGACATAGTCCGAGTAGAGGACGATTACGGCAGAATACAGTAACCCTTACTTATAGGTTAGGTTTTCTAACGCTAAGCAGAGCGACTCGGGATCAAGTGCAACATCTACATCTGAGGCTGTGGATTCCCCTGTTGTAAACTGATACTGCTGAAATATTTCTATCAGCCCTGAATTGTAATCCCCTTCACTATAAAATAGGTAGTTCGGCACGATTAGAGTGTTACGGCGCCTGTCGGAGAAACTATCACTGCGTATCATGCCACGCTCTCCACGTAACTTACGGTTAGCATCATATTGCGCTTCTTCTGGAATAGTTGCGTGTCTATCTAAACAGGCGAATACACGGACATCTACAAACGGCACAGACCGAAATAGCATAATAATATCTTTAGTTCGCTTGATGGTAAAGTAGTCTTTGTAACGATATAGGTTAGTTATACCGTAATTTGTGCTAGTTATATGAGGGGCGGTTTTAGAACCCCTGAATGCCCGATCCGCCACAGGACAGTTTAGTGTAGCGAAAAATAGGTTCTGTAGAACGGCTTTGTAATAGCTACTAGGGAGTTCCCACTTGATTATGCTTTGTAGTGATGCTTTATCAAAGAATAAACTATTTATTAAGCCTTCTTCTTTTAGTAACCAGATAAATAGCAGACGTGCCAGCATTCTAATGATACCTTTAGGAATATGGTCGTGTATGTGTTCATCGTTTGGGAAGTTTACACTCTGCGTTGCAAGTTCGTACCAAGTAGAAATATTACAGAAGAACTCTTTCTTTAGAGGCTCTACAGAGAACGCACTTTTTATGTCGTTTAGTGTGCTATCTTTACTTATCTTTTGCAACTGACGGCTTGCGTTGTGTACTTGAGTGCCTTTGCCAAAGTGGTAAGTAAAACGCCTACTTACAGAATGGTTTATATGCCGAGATTCAAGGTATACAAAACTGAACTGCCAACGTTGCCCCTTGCCATTTACGTGAACACATAGCCCGCCAGAGAGATAGACCAATCTGTCAGTTATTAGGTTGCGTAAAAATACACGATTATATGCGATGCTACTTTTTAAGAGTGTTACAACTTCAAACACGCTGAGTATACTGCCCTCTTTGAGTTTGACCTCACCAAGTGATACGAAACTTACAACCCGCTTGTCGTGCAGATGTATCGGGCGGATGTGCTCTTGAAAAGGTAACGTAGTGCTGATAGCGTGTAAATACTCATCGCGGTTATACGGAGATTCTAATAGTTGCAGGTTAAACATTAGGTTTTATTCTATTATAACCTCCAACACTGACTATTTGGGCTGTGTGCTAACTTAGCCTACAATTTAGCAGTGGACAACTAAAGATACGCTACTATTGTGGGTTATTCAATTGATCAATTGCTTGTTGTACTGACTGTGAGAGTTTTGTGTTGTTTTGTTTATCTGCTAAACCTTTTGCAATAGTATATTCCGCTATCGCTTTATCAAATTGTTCTTGTTTAGCATATGCAACCCCGCGGTTGTAGTATGCCTCTGCGTTATTAGGGTCAAGCGTTATCGCTTTATTGAAGTCTGCTATTGCCTTATGAAAGTTACCTTGATTATCATATGCAGATCCGCGGTTATTGTATGCGTTTACGTTCTTAGGGTTAAGTTCTATTGCCTTATTGTAGTCTGATATTGCTTTATCAAAGTTACCTTGTTCAGCATATGCAACTCCGCGGTTGGTGTATGCGCTTGTAAAGCTAGGGTCAAGTTCTATAGCCTTATTGTAGTCTGATAGCGCTTTATTATAGTTACCTTGTATAACATATACAAGTCCGCGGTTGCTGTATGCGTTTACGTTCTTAGGGTCAAGTTCTATAGCCTTAGTGTAGTCTGATATCGCTTTATCAAAGTCACGTTTAGTGTGGTATGCAATCCCGCGGTTGGTGTATGCGCTTGTAAAGCTAGGGTCAAGTTCTATAGCCTTAGTGTAGTCTGATATTGCTTTATCAAACTCATTTTGGTTACCATATGCAACCCCGCGGTTGTAGTATGCTGTTGCATACTTACGGTCCAGTTTTATTGCCTTAGTGTAGTCTGCTATTGCTTTATCAAATTCTTTTTGTTTAGCATATGCAAGCCCGCGGGTATAGTATGCTAATGCATAGTTAGGGTCCAGTTCTATAGAATTAGTGCAGTCTTCTATTGCTTTATCAAATTTACCTTGTTTAGCATATGCAACCCCGCGGTTGTTGTATGCTAGGGCATAGTTACGGTCAAGTTCTATTGCTTTAGTTAAGTCTGCTATTGCTTTATCAAACTTACCTTGGTTAGCATATTCAGATCCGCGGTTGTTGTATGCTTGTGTATCATTAGGATCAAGCTCTATAACCTTAGTGTAGTCTTTTATTGCTTCAGCAGTGTTACCTTGTTTATCATATGCAAGTCCGCGGTTGTTGTATGCGTTCACGTACTTAGGGTCAAGTTCTATAGCCTTATTGTAGTCTGCTATTGCCGTACCAAATTTACTTTGTTTACTGTACGCATTCCCGCGGTTGTTGTATGCAGTAGCATACGTAGGGTCAAGCTCTATAGCCTTAGTGTAGTCTGCGATAGCTTTAGCAAAGTTATCTTTACCGTAGTATTCATTCCCGCGGTTAATGTATGCGTTTACATTATTAGGGTCAATTTCTATTGCCTTAGTGTACTCTGCTATAGCCTTATGAAAGTTACCTTGATTAGCATATACATTCCCGCGGTTATTGTATGCAGCAGCATAATTAGGGTCAAGTTCTATAGCCTTATTGTAGTCTGCTATTGCTTCGGGATACTTACCTTGTTCATAATATACAACCCCGCGGTTGTTGTATGTAGCGTAATTAAGCTTAAGTTCTATAGCCTTATTGTAGTCTGCTATTGCTTCGGGATACTTACCTTGTTCATAATATATAAGACCCCGGTTGTTGTATGCATCAGCATAATTAGGGTCAAGTTCTATAACCTTAGTGAAGTCTGCTATCGCTTCGGTATACTTACCTTGTTCATAATATACAACCCCGCGATTGAAGTATGCCCTTATGTACTTAGGGTCAATTGTTGTTACCTGATTTGAGTCTGCTATCTCTTCTTTAGAATACTCAATTTTGTTCATAATATGTAAATCCTAGTTTGTATTATTCTGCTGTATTTCTAGCGTTTAAGTCTATTACCTTAGTGAAGTCTGCTAGGGCTTCGTCAAGGTTACCTATATCTCTATGCACAATTCCGCGGTTGTTATATGCATCAGCATAATTAGGGTCAAGTTTTATTGCTTTAGTGTAATCTGCTATTGCTTTATCAGTGTTACCTTGTTTGTTATATGCGTTACCTTTATAGAAGTATACTAGTGGAGATTCAGGATCTAATTCATCGGTTATATCAAAGTATTCAATTGCTTTATCATAATTACGTTTATTTAAGAATCTCAATCCAAGATAAAAGTATAGTTCAGACACTTTAAATTGCTTCTGTTCTTCTATATACCCATATAGGTCATCAAATACTGTATCGTGCTTTATGTCATGATACCTTTCTAAGTAATGCAAAATAGATGCTTTGAGGTCTTTACTTATAAGGATACAATCGTTATCTTTTATGTCAACATAGCCCTTTGTAGTACTGACAAAGATGCTTGCCTGCCGTACCACTCTATTATTAGTAGGTAACGGGCGAAATATTCCGTCTTTGACACTAAGGTCAGAATCTTTTGTAATTTCTTTATAATCAGCCTTCTTTTTGATGATCACCCTACCGTCAGAATCTAAGTTACGGCAAGCAAAGAACAGCGCTATATGGTAGTCTGTGGTGAAGTCTATAAAATTTGTTCTGCCACCAAAGTGTTGTAGTTCTGATAATCTATCTCTTGCTTGGGGTCTTCCGGGCACATACCGTTCCAAATCATTAGCATATTGCTTCTGTTCACGCTTTATGAATTTCTCTAATTGATTAGAGGATAAATTATCAGGTGCTAAATCACGATAGAGCTGTGAGCTGCAAGGGCGATCGTACTCTTCTGGTTCACCGCGGAATATACAATCTTGATCATTGATTAATTTTTCTATCTTGTGAATTATAGCTTTTACCTCTGCTTCTTCATATCGTTCACTTATTTTAATTGCTGTTTTCACTAAGTCAGAGAGCTTTTTATCTGCCATATAACTGTTCCTTATTAATAATTAAACATATTAATTGTATACTGTAATATTATCACCTCCAACACTGACTATTTGGGCTGTGTGCTAACTTCACCTACTAAAGATATACTACTATTGTAGGTTATTCAATTCATCAATTTCGCTTTGTATTAATTGCGAGAGTTCTGTGTTCCCTTGCTTATCTCTGAGATCTTTTGCAATAGTAAGGTCTGCTATTGCTTTAGCAAACTTATCTTGTTTAGCATATACAATTCCTCTTCTGTAGTATGCTTCTGCAATGCTAGAGTAATGTTCTTCAGCTTTATTCCACTCCGCTGTCGCTTTGGCAATATCACCTTCTATAACATATACATCACCTTGTTTGTCGTATCTGTCTAGATTCTTGTTTTCAAGTTCTATTGTCGTAGTGAAATCTGCTAAGGCTTCATCAAACTTACCTTGGTCATCATATGCAACCCCGCGGTTGTAGTACGCTATTACAAAATCAGAGTCGAGTTCTATAGCCTTATTGTAGTCTGCTATCGCTTTGTCAAAGTCGCCTTGTTTTGAATGTGCAGCTCCACGGTTGCTGTATGCAGCAATAAAGTTAGGGTCAAGTTCTATTACCTTATTAAGGTCTTCAATTGCTTCGTGAAAGCCACTTTGTTGGATATATATAATCCCGCGGTTGAAGTATGCTTCTGCATCATTAGGGTCAAGTTCTATTGCCTTATTGTAGTCTGCTATTGCTTCGTCAGTGTTGCCTTGATCATCATATACATTCCCGCGGCTGAAGTATGCAACAGAAAAGTCAGGGTCAAGTTCTATTGCCTTAGTATAGTCTGATATCGCTTCATCTAACTTACCTTGTTGAGCATATGCAACTCCGCGGCTGAAGTATACAGCAGCATACTCAGAGTTAAGTTCTATTGCCTTAGTGAAGTCTGATATCGCTTTATTATAGTTACCTTTTTCAAAAGACTGCGAGCCTCTATAAAAGTAGTATTCAAAAGTTTCTAGATCCTCGCTCTGTTCTTTATCATTCATTTTTTATTATATTATAATCTCTCGCACTGACTATTTGGGCTGTATGCTAACTTCACCTACAATAGCAGTTTACAACTAAAGATACACTACTATTGTCATTTATTCAATATATCAATTACTTGCTGTGCTAATTGCGAGAGTTCTGTGTTGTTTTGCTGATCTGCTAAGTCTCTGGCGGTAGTAAAGTCTGCTATTGCTTTATCAAACTTATTTTTGTTCCCATATGCAATCCCGCGGTAGAGGTATGCTAGTGCATAGTTACGGGCAAGTCTTATTGCCTTATTGTAGTCTGCTATGGCTTTGTCAGTGTTACCTTGCTCATCATATGCAACCCCGCGGTTGTAGTATGCAACAGAAAGGTCAGGGTCAAGTTTTATTGCTTTAGTGTAATCTGCTATTGCTTTATCAGTGTTACCTGTATTTTTATATACAGCCCCGCGGTTGTTGTATGCATCTACGTTCTTAGGGTCAAGTTCTATTGCCTTATTGTAGTCTGCTAGTGCCTTATCAAACTTACCTTGTTCATAATATGCACTCCCGCGGTTGTTATATGCATCTACGTTCTTAGGATCAAGTTCTATTACCTTAGTATAATCTGCTATTGCTTTATCAAACTTATCTTTGCGCGCATACGCATTCCCGCGGTTGTAGTATGCTTCTGTAAGGTTAAATTGTACGTTTACGTTCGTAGAGTCAAGTCTTATAGCCTCAGTGAAGTCTTCTATTGCTTTATCAGTGTTACCTTGTGCAGCATATGTAAGCCCGCGGTAGAAGTATGCTAATACATTGTCAGGGTCAAGTTCTATTGCCTTAGTATAATCTGCTATTGCTTTATCAAACTCATGTTTGCTCGCATACGCATTCCCGCGGTTGTAGTATGCTTCTGCATCATTAGGTTCAAGTTCTATTGCTTTAGTGAAGTCTGATATAGCGTTACCAACTTTACCTTGTTCAGCATAATATATAAGCCCGCGGTGGACGTATGCTAATACAAAGTTCGGATCAAGTTTTATTGTTTTAGTGAAGTCGGATATCGCTTTCTTATAGTTACCTTTTTCAAAAGACTCCAAGCCTCTATAAAAGTAGTATTCAAAAGGTTCTAGATCCTCGCTCTGTTCTTTATCATTCATTTGTGGGGTATTCAATGCATCAATTGCGCTTTGTATTTCTTGCGAGAGTTCTGTGTTGTCTTGTTTATCTGCTAAATCTTTTGCAATAGTAAAGTCTGCTATTGCCTTATCAAACTTACCTTGTTTAGCATATGCAAGCCCGCGGGATAAGTATGCTTCTGCATCATTAGGGTCAAGTTCTATTGCCTTAGTCAAGTCTGATATCGCTTCGTCAGTGTTACCTTGACCAGTATATACAACCCCGCGGTTAGAGTATGCTTGTGCAAGGTTAGGATCAAGTTCTATTGCTTTAGTGTAGTCTGCTATGGCTTTATCAGTGTTACCTTGACCAGTATATACAACCCCGCGGAACACATATGCATTCACATGATTAGGGTCAAGTTCTATAGCCTTATTGTAGTCTGCTATAGCGTTGTTAAATTTACCTTTAGCAGCATATACATTCCCTCGGTTATAGTATGCTAATACAAAGTTAGGGTCAAGTTTTATAGCCTTAGTACAGTCTGCTATTGCCTTATTAAATTTACCTTGATTAGCATATACATTCCCGCGGTTACTGTATGCGTTTACGTTATTAGGGTCAAGTTTTATAACCTTAGTATAGTCTGATATCGCTTTCTTATAGTTACCTTTTTCAAAAGACTCCAAGCCTCTATAAAAGTAGTATTCAAAAGTTTCTAGATCCTCGCTCTGTTCTTTATCATTCATTTTTTTATTATATTATAACCTCCAACACTGACTATTTGGGCTGTGTGCTAACTTGACCTACAATTTGACGTTTTCAATTAAAGATACACTACTATTATAGGTTATTCAATTCATCAATTTCGCTTTGTATTTCTTGCGAGAGTTCTGTGTTGTCTTGTTTATATGCTAAATCTTTTGCAATAGTAAGGTCTGCTATTGCTTTAGCAAACTCTTCTTGTTTAGCATATGTAAGCCCGCGGTTGCCGTATGCTTGTATATTGTTAGAGTCAAGTTCTATAGCCTTAGTGTAGTCTGATATAGCGTTGTCAAATTTATCTTTAGCAGCATATACATTCCCTCGGTTATAGTATGCTAATGCAAGGTTAGGATCAAGTTCTATTGCCTTAGTGTAGTCTGATATAGCTTGGTCAGTGTTACCTTGTTTAGCATATGCAATCCCGCGGTTGGAGTATGCATTCACATGATTAGGGTCAAGTTCTATAGCCTTGTTGTAGTCTGATATATCTTGGTCAGTGTTACCTTGTTTAGCATATGCAATCCCGCGGTTGGAGTATGCCTTCACATGATTAGGGTCAAGTTCTATTGCTTTAGTATAGTCTGCTATTGCTTCGTCAAACTTACCCTGTTCATAATATGCAACCCCGCGGTTGAGATATGCTCCGGCATCTTTAGGGTCAAGTTTTATAGCC
Organism: Dehalococcoidia bacterium; assembly: GCA_964274945.1. Lineage (GTDB taxonomy): Bacteria > Chloroflexota > Dehalococcoidia > Lucifugimonadales > Lucifugimonadaceae > CAXXBX01. Next base: position 993,139 of record CAXXBX010000034.1, read on the forward strand.
TTAGTACAGTCTTCTATTGCCTTATCAAAGTTACCTTGACCGTTGTATGCATTCCCGCGGTTAGAGTATGCTCCTGCAAGGTTAGGGTCAAGTTCTATTGCTTTATCGAAGTCTTCGATGGCTTCATCAGTGTTACCTTGTTCATAATATGCAATCCCGCGGTTATTGTATGCTTGTGCAAGGTTGGGATTAAGTCTTATAGCCTTATTGTAGTCTGATAGAGCTTTAGCAAAGTTACCTGTATCTTTATATGCATTCCCGCGGTTGGAGTATGCGATTGTAAAGCTAGGGTCAAGTTCTATTGCCTTATTGTAGTCTGATAGAGCTTGGGTATACTCACCTTGTTCAGAATATACAAGCCCGCGGTTGGAGTATGCATTCACATGATTAGGGTCAAGTTCTATTGCCTTATTGTAGTCTGCTAGTGCCTTATCAAACTTACCTTGTTCATAATATGCACTCCCGCGGTTGTTATATGCATCTACGTTCTTAGGATCAAGTTCTATTACCTTAGTATAATCTGCTATTGCTTTATCAAACTTATCTTTGCGCGCATACGCATTCCCGCGGTTGTAGTATGCTTCTGTAAGGTTAAATTGTACGTTTACGTTCGTAGAGTCAAGTCTTATAGCCTCAGTGAAGTCTTCTATTGCTTTATCAGTGTTACCTTGTGCAGCATATGTAAGCCCGCGGTAGAAGTATGCTAATACATTGTCAGGGTCAAGTTCTATTGCCTTAGTATAATCTGCTATTGCTTTATCAAACTTATGTTTGCGCGCATACGCATTCCCGCGGTTGTAGTATGCTTCTGCATCATTAGGTTCAAGTTCTATTGCTTTAGTGAAGTCTGATATAGCGTTACCAACTTTACCTTGTTCAGCATAATATATAAGCCCGCGGTGGACGTATGCTAATACAAAGTTCGGATCAAGTTTTATTGTTTTAGTGAAGTCGGATATCGCTTTCTTATAGTTACCTTTTTCAAAAGACTCCAAGCCTCTATAAAAGTAGTATTCAAAAGTTTCTAGATCCTCGCTCTGTTCTTTATCATTCATTTTTTATTATATTATAACCTCTCTCACTGACTATTTGGGCTGTGTGCTAACTTAACCTACAATTTAAAAGTTTGCAACTAAAGACACCCTGCTATTGTGGGTTATTCAATTCATCAATTGCTTCCTGTATTTGTTGCGAGAGTTCTGTGTTGTTTTGCTGATCTGCTAAATCTTTTGCAGTAGTAAGGTCTGCTATTGCTTTAGCAAACTCTTCTTGTTTAGCATATGCAATCCCGCGGTTGTAGTATGCTGCATACTTAGGGTCAAGTTCTATAGCCTTAGTGAAATCTGCTATTGCTTTAGCAAACTCTTTTTGTTCAGCATATGCAAGACCGCGGTAGTAGTATGCTCTTGCAAGGTTAGGTTTTATAACCTTAGCAAGGCTAGGGTCAAGTCTTATAGCCTTATTGAAGTCTGCTATGGCTTTGTTAAAGTTACCTTGTTTAGCATATGCAAGACCGCGGTTGTAGTATGCTACTGTAAGGTTAGGTTTTATAACCTTAGCACGGCTAGGGTCAAGTCTTATAGCCTTAGTGAAGTCTGCTATTGCTTTATCAAACTCTTTTTGTTCAGCATATGCCTTACCGCGGTTGTTGTATGCTACTGCAAGGTTAGGTTTTATAACCTTAGCACGGCTAGGGTCAAGGTCTATAGCTTTAGTGAAGTCTGCTATTGCTTTATCAAACTCTTTTTGTTCAACATATGCAAGCCCGCGGTTATAGTATGCTACTGCAAGGTTAGGTTTTATAACCTTAGCAAGGCTAGGGTCAAGTTTTATTGCTTTAGTGAAGTTTGCTATTGCTTTATCAAACTTACCTTTGTAAACATATGCAACCCCGCGGTTCGTGTATGCTAATGCAAGTTTATCGTCAATTTCTATAGCCTTAGTGAAGTCTGCTATTGCTTTATCAAACTCTTTTTGTTCAGCATATGCAAGCCCGCGGTTGTAGTATGCTTCTGCAAGGTTAGGTTTTATAACCTTAGCACGGCTAGGGTCAAGGTCTATAGCTTTAGTGAAGTCTGCTATTGCTTTATCAAACTCTTTTTGTTCAACATATGCCTTACCGCGGTTATAGTATGCTACTGCAAGGTTAGGTTTTATAACCTTAGCAAGGCTAGGGTCAAGTTTTATTGCTTTAGTGAAGTTTGCTATTGCTTTATCAAACTTACCTTTGTAAACATATGCAACCCCGCGGTTCGTGTATGCTAATGCAAGTTTATCGTCAATTTCTATAGCCTTAGTGAAGTCTGCTATTGCTTTATCAAACTCTTTTTGTTCAGCATATGCAAGCCCGCGGTTGTAGTATGCTTCTGCGAGGGTAGGTTTTATAATCTTAGCAAGGCTAGGGTCAAGGTCTATAGCTTTAGTGAAGTCTGCTATTGCTTTATCAAACTCTTTTTGTTCAATATATGCAAACCCGCGGTTAATGTATCCGAATACAAAATCAGGTCGAAGTTTTATTGCTTTAGTAAAGTCTGTTATTGCATTATCAAATTTACTTTGCTCGTTGTATACAATTCCGCGGGCGCAGTATGCTGGTGCAAGGTTAGGATCACGTTCTATAGCTTTATTGAAGTCTGCTATTGCTTTATCAAACTCTTTTTGTTTATAATATGCAAGCCCGCGGTTAGAGTATACTGGTGCAAGATTAGGATCAATTTTTATTGCCTTATTGAAGTTTTTTATTGCTTTGTTAAATTTACCTTGACCGTTGTATGCATTCCCGCGGTTAGAGTATACTGGTGCAAGATTAGGATCAATTTTTATTGCCTTATTGAAGTCTTTTATTGCTTTGTCAAATTTACCTTGACCGTTGTATGCAAGACCGCGGTTAGAGTATGCTCCTGCAAGATTAGGATCAATTTTTATTGCCTTAGTATAGTCTTCTATAGCTTTATCAAACTTACCTTGATTAGCATATGCAAGCCCGCGGTTAAAGTATGCAACAGTATACTTAGGATCAAGTTCTATTGCCTTAGTGAAGTCTGCTACTGCTTTAGTGTACTTCTTTAATGCATAATATGCATTCCCTCTGAAGAAGTAGGCTGGTGCAAATTTAGGGGATAACTTAGTGGTTATATCAAAGTATTCAATTGCTTGCTTATAATCACGCTTATTAAACAATCTCAATCCACGATAAAAACGACGTTCAAACACTGAAAGACGATTCTGTTGTTCTATATACCCATGTAGATCGGGGAATACCGTAGAGTGGGTTATACCCTCCTCTTTCTCTAAATATTGCAGAATAGGCACTTTAAGGTCTTTACTTATCAGTATCCAATCTTTACCTTCTTCTCCTATGTCAATATAACCCGTTTTAGGACTGAGAAAGATACTTTCCTGAGCTTTTACCCTATTCTCAGTATCAGTATTTGGTTTAGGTTTTGGATACACTATTACATCTTTATAATCAGCCTTCTTCAGGATGATCACCCTACCATCAGAACCTAAGTTACTTAGGCAAGCAAAGAAAAGCGCTATATGGCAATTTTCGGTAAAGTCTATAAAATTTGTTCTACCTCCAAAGTGTTGTAATTCCGTTAATATACTATCTTTTGGAGAGTCCTTGTACTCATCCAAGTCACTTTTTACATCACTAATGTTTTCATTTTGTTCGGTGTCTATAAAGTTTGCTAGCTGATCAGGTTTATCAGATGCTAAATCACGGTAAAGTTGTGAACTGCAAGGGCGATCGTACTTTTTTGGCTTACAATCGTACTTTTCTGGTTCACCGCGGAATATCCATTCCTTATTACCAAATCTTTCTTTGATCTTGTCAATTATGGCTTTTGCTTCTTTTGTGTAGAGTTCGCTTGGTATCATGGTCCCGGCTGCCAATATTGATGAAGACATTAGATTTAGTGGATTTGTACCTTCCCTATTATTTAACATATAAAACTATCCTTTACTAATATTCAAAGTGTTGATTGTATGTTGTATTACCTGCGATAACGCCATGTTATTTTGATCATCTGCTAAAGCCTTTGCAGTGATAAAATCCTCTTTGGCTTTGGCAAGATCGCCTACATCCTTGTACGCAAGCCCACGGACAAAGTACGCATTTACGTTATTAGAGTCAATAGCTATTGCGTTAGTGTAATCTGCTATGGCGTCCGTATAGTTGCCCTGTTTGGCAAGATCGTTCCCTCTGGTGATGTATTCTTGTGCGTCTTTGGGTTCAGCCTCTGCGGGGTTGAGTGCATCCGATTTTACTGTAGGAAAAGCAGACTCCACAACTTCACGCTGTGCATCAGATAGACCATAGAGTTTATAAACTAACTCGTCCATCTGAGACTCTAGGTTTGTTGTATCCTTACCCACTGACTTATTACTCGCAATACGACGCGATAACTCTATAAACGGCAACTCTTCACTAGCAGAAACCTGCGGGATTGGCACTTGATCCATGTATATTTTCCTGAAATCATAAGCACGTTCGCCAAGTTGAGTGCCTATCTGTCCGATATACCAAGTTGTCAGTTTACTGTTTAGTAAGCCAACTAAATACTCTAAACTCTCACCAGTCAGTATAAAATTAGAATCCAAAGAGTATATACCACCTGTATCGTACGTAAATCTACCTTCAGGAGTGATCCTTGGATATATGATCTTGGGTTTGGCAAACTCAGGATAGTAGGCACAATTACGTAAATTGTAAGGTGTATCTCCTTTATCTTGGCGACGATACAGTTTTTTATAGTACTGTTGTAAGTACTTCTTTACAGCGGGATAATCGTCTATATTTATACGATTGACATCATCGTAACCGTTATGAGTAACAATCAGCCATAAACCCGCCCAGTTAATTCGGTATCTACTTATATCTCTACCTCGCACTACACGCTTTAGTAAATCTGCAGACTTAGGGTCCTCGCTTATCAGGTTATCCTTTGTAGCAGTATTTACTATAAACGCCTCATTGTATCCTGTCTTTATACCTGCATATATACTTACACCCCAAGACTTCAATGGTGTACCTACACCCTCTACATGACGCTTTAGGTCAAACACTTCAGGTGATGCCAGAGTGTAAGCATCTACAGAGAGATCGCTAACCTGCATATTCCACAACTCTGTATCTTCATTAGGGAGTTCACTGCCAGCCGTAAATTTATAGTCAGTAGTGGGTTTTTGTTTACTAAGGATAAGTATATTTGTGTCTACTGTTGTGGTTACAAACTGATCGCCACCTAAGTCCAGCAACTGCTCTATTGTTACTTGAGTCTTTATGTATTCACGAAGCACTTTGCCGTATCTTGTCCGCATCCACTTGTTTGAGGTTATATAGCAGAGAATACCACCAGCCTTTAGCAACTCCACTCCACGCCCATAGAAGCAGGTATATATATCGCTTGTGTTTGCAAACACATCTTTGTAACGCTCTAACAGATACGCTTTGTAATCAATCACTTTGTGCTTGCCTTTCTTGCCATTGTTAGAGTCGTTGCTTACTATCTCCTTTATTTGTTCTGCATTCAGTAAAGAGTTTATTTTTTCTTGACGGATGTAAGGCGGGTTACCTAACACTATGTCAAAGCCATCTGTAACTCCAAACATCCAGCCCGCATTGAACCAGTTAGATAATAAGTCGGGCGAAAATGGTTTAAACTCACTTAGCCGTTTATCGTCAATGTGAGAGAGGTCAACATTAGAACGCACATGTGCTAACATGCCCTCACGGATACGTTCATATTCACTTATGCATTTATCCTTACTCTGACGTGTCTTTGCACTAAACCACGATTGACGCACGTTACGCAGGTCTTCTTTGTAGTCTTCAAGGTCTAGCAAGCCCAACTGATGCATAATGCCGTTCTGACTGCGTTTTAAGTCCACAAGGGTGTTTGCACTAATAAACTGTGTTTCTAAGTTGGGTAAAGACTTTATACCGTAGTTGCGTAAAGCGTCAGTATTGGGTTGTTGCTCTATAGCAAGACTGACGAAGAAGCGTAACTTGCATATGTGGATAGCGATAGGTTGGACATCTACGCCATAAAGTCCGTTTTCTAACAGATACAACTTGCGACTATATGAGTTATAGTTATTTTCTGCAGAGAACACCTCTTCTATATCGGATAAGGCACGGTTACGGCTCTCTGCGTCGGGTATGAGTTTGATACGTCTTTGTTGTTGCAACTTCCATAACTGATTTTGTGGGTCTACTTGCTCTAAGATGTTTACAAGTCGGTGCAACACTCCCATAGGGAACGCACCGCTCCCGACTGCTGGGTCTAGAACCTTTAAGTTATCTACTGCTTGTGTTACCTGATGCCGTTCCTGTTGAGTTATAGCCGTAGTGTTATCACTTGTGAAGATGCTTTTTATAACTTGGCTACTGATGCCCGCAGAGGCGAAGTATGACTTTATGCTTTCGTCTACCATGTAACGCACTATGTCGCGGGGGGTGTAGTAACTGCCTGTGAGCTTGCGGGCTGTGCTCTCTGTGTCGGGGTTGTATGTTGCTAGCAGGTTCTCAAACACTAACCCTAAGAGTTCGGGGTCTAATGCAACTTCTATGTCTATTGGAGTAGACTCTTCGGCGGTGAACTGGTATTGCATCAGTATGTCTATTAGCCCTGGTTCGCTTTCACTCTCGTTGTAGAATAGATCATTTGGTACACTGATAACGTTCTCTGCTCTGTCCGAAAAACCATCGTTACGAAGCATATGCCGTTCGGCTCTTATGCTAGAGTTAGCTGGGCGGTCGAGACACTCAAACAGACCTCCGTTTAGAAATGGTGTCTTGCGGAACAACTCCATAATAACATTTTCATCTTGGGTTATGAAGTAGTCTTTGTATCTGTATAGATTAGTAACTCCATAGTTGCCAGAACGCTTATTACCTTCATACGATGCTCTAAAACTACGTTCTGTAACCTCTCTGTTTAGAGTGGCAAAGAATAGGTTTTGTAGTATCGCTTTGTAGTAACTGCTGGGCAGTTCCCATTTGATTATGCCTTGCAATGATGCTTTATCAAAGAGTGTCGGGTTTATCAGTTCCTTCTCCTTTAGAAACCAGATAAATAGTAAACGGGTCAGTAGACGAATGAGGTTGATGTTATTGGGGTTCTCTACATTATCATCGTTTGGGAATGTAACGCTGTGTTCTGCACGTTTATACCATGCATAGAGTTGTCCATAAAACTCTACGTTTAGAGGTTCTATTGAGAATGCTTCCTTTATGTCGTCTAGTGTGCTGTTCTGGTGTAGACGTGAGAGTCGTTGGTGTGGAGTGCGTACTTGTATGCCTTTGCCCAATAGGTATGTAAAGCGTCTGCTGGACGTTTCTTTTTTAGTGATTTCACCGTCTATAAGGTCATACTCTACTGATACGAAGCTGAGCCTCCACATTTGGCTAGTGCCGTCGTGGTAAACACAGAATGCACCTTCTTGGCGGGCTTGCTTGACCAATCTGTCAGCTACTAGGTTTCGTAAGAAGACGCGATTGCGTTCTATGCGAGTGTGTGGGTTTGTTACTACTTCAAAGACTCCTATCTTTGTGCTGTGTTTATCGTTTAGCACTATCTCGCCCAGTTGCATAAATTTTAAGATTTGCTGATTGTATTCATCTATGGGTATAGGCACTATGTACTCACGGAATGGCAGGGCGTTGTGGAGCGCGCGTAAATAGTCAGTGCGGTTGTAAGGTGATTCTAAAAATATTTTACTGAACATAAGACTGTGAAATGATAACGGTTATATCTTCGCTACGGGTTTGAGTTTTAGCTGAGGGTTCTACTTGCTGGGTGTAGCTGTAGTCTTTTTCAAATCTATTTAGGATTGCTTGGGCTTTTTCTCTGGTATTGAGAGGTTGGTTTTTGACTTCGTCTCTTGTTTTGTTTATCTCAATGTGTAGTCTGCGGTATTTTTTATCTTTTATGTAGTTTGCAATCATTTGAAGTTTCTCCTTTTGTTGCTGGTTATCTGTTTGCCTGCCTATTACTTGTATAAACCGTATTGCGCTAAGCTCTGACGGGGATAGGCTGGTGGCGAATTGGCTCTGTTTGATTTCTTGCGTTCTAATGTCGCTGAGGAACTGGTGTTTTGCGGCGTTTACCTGCTGGGAGTGGAGTTTGCTATCCACAGTGGCAGGGCGTTTTGCAGATGCTTCTTTTAGTAGGTTTACGGCTGTGATAAATGAGACTTCTTTGACATCGTTATCGGCTGATACCATATAAAAACGTCTACTTGATTGATTGTTGTTGCGTATAAAGGTTAGGGTTTGCCCGGCATAGCGTGGGTAACGCACTGCATTACGTATTTTGTTAGGTGAGTTCTTAATGCGGTTGTATTCATCGGGTTTGTTTTCTCTGAATTGGCGAATTTCCTCAAGGAAAGGTAGCGTCGGGTCGGTTTTAACTTTGGATTTATCATCGTAAAGTGCGAAACTCTCTACTACTTCGTCAGATGAGTAGACTTGCGAGTCCTCGCCAAGCGTTGAATGTAACGATTGTAATTTAATTTCTGCTACCTGAATTAGTTTGAGTTCCTCATTGATTTCTTCGGGCGGGTAGAAGTTGTAGATAAAGATGTTTTTTAGGGAGCTTGGTATGCGGTTTACTCTGCCGATTCGTTGCAGGAGTTTGGTGGAGTTCCAGTGTGTATCGTAGTTTAGCACTGTGTTGGAGCGGTGTAGGTTTACACCTTCTGCGAGTACATCGGTTGTTATGAGTACTTGGTAGTCGTTTCGCTGTTGTGCTTGTGGTATTGCGGCATCAAAGTTACTACTGACAACTGGGCTTTTTTCTCTCCGATTTGCAGACGTTACCATAAGAGTTTTGAATCGGTCTCTGAATTGCTCGTAGAGGTATGTTGCAGTGTCGGCGCTTTCGCTGAATATAATAACCTTCTGTTGAGGGTTTTGTTGCTTGTTCAGCAGTTTCGGCATTAAACTCAAACACTTTTCAACCTTTGGGTCTTGGGTTAGGTTATTCCATTGGTTTATGAGTTCGCGTAATAAAATATAGTCTTTTTCTACTTTATTGAAGAATTCGCTTTTAAAGTCGTCAGTGCTGTAGGTTTTGCTTTGTCGGGTTTGTGCGTTTGTAGGTATTAGTTCTTCGTTTAGTTCATCGTTTAGTTCCTCACTTTGGGGCAGGTCGTGTGTTGTATCAATAGTGATTGCATTGTTATCTATCATATCTCTGACTTTTTTTATTCCTTTAAAGAAGCTATCTAGAGTGCATCTGAAGGCGTAAAAGCTACTATCCATGCGTTTGAGCAGTAGACTTTTCATAATACCTACTAGTGGTCTGGCATATGCTAAACTTCCGTATAATTTCCGTTCTTGTTCAGATTTGAGGTAGTCGCGCATAGAATAACGCACATAAGTTAACCCCTGTCTTATGCTTTTGACACTACGTTCGTAGAGTTCTTTTAAGTCAGTATTTAGGTTGTAAAATACCGATATTGGCGGGTTAACCTTTGGGAAATTCACGCCTTGCTTTTTGAGGTCATTGAGGTATCGTTTACTTGTTGTTAAGTCGCTACGTGTTCGCCGTATCATATACTGTGTTATTATTTTGTCACGTATATCCTGATAAAGTTCTTGCGGTGTCTTGATTGGCAGTGTATCCGAGATGATAGGTAGGGTTAATAAACTGTTTATACTGATATCGTCCTGTAGTTTGTAATTGTCTACTATATCCTTATAGCAGTTGTTTATCTCTTTTCTATAGCTTTCAATATTGTATCCGTCAGTAAAGAGTAGTAGCTGATTGAATAGGTCGTTAGGGCGGTTATTTAGCGGTGTAGCAGTAACGAGTAGAACCTTTTTTGCTTTGCCTTCAAAAGGGGTTTTGCATATTGCCTGTAGATGGCTGTAACCTTTACTTGTATCGTTGCGGAATTTATGTGCTTCATCTACGATTACTATGCTGTACTTTTTTGAGTTGGGCGTTAACTTATGTAAGCTGCCACTGGATATAAAATCTGTCGTTGTTTCCATTTTGAATCGCTTTATTTCGTTTTTCCAAGTGTTTTGCAGTGAGGGCGGTGCAACGATTAATATGTAGGCACGTTTGCTCGTTGTTTGTACTAGTTCACGGGCGATTAGAGTTGCTATTATGGTTTTACCTAGCCCTACAACATCTGATAAGAAGAAACCGTTGTGTTTGTGTAGTAAGTCCAAGCCCTGATTTACGGCATCTAGCTGAAAGTCAAGGCGTAATACACCTCGGGGTAAGTCTGTTATAGAATTAGGGTCAAATTCAACCTGATGACTGAAGTACTCTATCAGAAACTTCAAGTACAACTCGTAAGGTGTTATAGATTTCTTGGCGAGATAACTCCGTGACTCTACATCTGCTACGTCTGCAGGGGTTACCTCTACCGATTCTTGCCACAACTTTTCAAACTCGTCAATTGCAAACCGAACGTCGTCATAGTCGTTTAGTTGTACATTGAACTCGTAATTGGAATTTGGAGCACTACCTATGCCATATTGAGTAAAGTTAGATGAGCCTGTGATAACAGAACCGTATTTATGTTGATTGAAACCTTCAGGGTAAAAGATGTAAATTTTAGAGTGTAATCTCTTAGAAGGGTGAACTCGCAGGACTATTTTCTGGTCTTGGATGTCTTTTATAAACTGCTTGATAGCGTTTTCATATTTACCGCCGTAGTGAGCGTTAGATTGAATATCCGCTAATAAATGCTCTTCTTGCCAAAAACTAACAACATTCTGATGCGTTAATTTAGTTAATGTAGTCCCCTGTGTGTTCATGTAGTAGGTAAGGTTATCTAGTTCCATACCGACGATTATACGTATATGTTTTAAACGTTCAAGATATGGCATGACACTAAAGTAACCAGACGCACGGAAGTAACCAGTTACTATATCAAATAAAGTTATATTTTCATTAGATTCAAAGACACCCGTTAGTTTTTGAAGGAGTGTATTGTTATCGGAGTTTGTAAAAAATTTTGTACTCATAAGCAATTTTTTGTATAAAGTTTGTTTAACTATTTATAGTATAAAACTATACAACCACTTTACAGATATGAAATCTGTGAGAGTGTTAGCAAATGAGTTATATGAATACCTGTTTTAGGTTATTCTTTGTGTGTTACTTTTGCCTGAGCAGGTCTATGCCTTTGCGTATTTGGTCTAGTACGGTTGTTACTTGTTCTTCTAGCCCGAAGAGGACTTCGCTGGCGTATTTTTCTGCGCCTTCGCGTGTTTCTCTAGCTCTATTTTGGGCGTTGGCAGTTATGTTGCGGGATTCGTTTTCTGCGTTTTTGAGTATAGTTTCAGATCTTCGCTGTGATTCGCTTGCGAGTTCTTCTGCTCTGCGGTTGGTTTCTTTTATGACGGATTCGCCAGTTACCATGCGGTGTGCTTCTTCGCGTGCGTGCTGTAGTATCTGTCGTGCCTGTTCTTCGGCTATTTTCCGCACTGTTGTGGCTTCTCCGTCCACTTCTACACGTAGACGTCGGGCTTCAATTTGCCCCTGCCGTATTATCGCCTCCCGCTGATTTAAAATCGCATCAGCTTCTTTCAACTGCTCGGGCAATTCCTGCCTAATCTCTTCAAGAATACTCCTAACATCATTTAGTTTTATTATTGCTCTGTTTTGCAGAGGCACTTTATTATTTTCCAGAATCGCTTGTAACTTATCAAGGTTATCCATAAACTTCATTTTGTTCTCTCCTATTCGCTAAAATTATGTTATATTTTGCAATTTATCTAATACTGGTTTTACCACACATTTTGGCACTAAGGTAGATATATCACCGCCTAGCCGTGCCATCTCTTTTATTCTTGATGAACTGATGTACTGATACTGTAACGAGCTAAGCAGGCAGACTGTATCAATTTTACTATCTAGTACTCTGTTGATGAGTGCGAGTTCACGTTCGTACTCAAAGTCGCCACCTATACGTAGCCCGCGTACCAGTACGTTAGCGCCCATTTCTCGCGCTGTATGAACTGTTATCCCAGAGTATAACGTTACAGTGATATTGGTTTTTTGCAATCCGCATGATTGTTCCTGTATTTCGTCTATTGCTTTGTTGAATAGGCTTAATCGTTCATCAGCGGAAAATGTCGGTTGTTTTTGTGATGTATCGTTATACACGCCTACTATAAGTTTTGTAAATATAGTAGCTGCACGCTGAGTGATGTTAATGTGCCCAAGTGTGGGTGGATCAAAAGAACCGGGATAAAACGCTGTTACCATAATAAAACTATATCACCTATACCAATCCGCTTTTGTTGTGTAGAGGGTTACCGAAGTGTCTCCATATTTCTTATAAGAACGTCTATGCAAACCTGAAATTGCCTCAGGTAAAACCGTTTTAGTAGAGTGTTCTATAAACACCAAGCACTCCTCTGCAAAGAGATCAAATTTCTGCATTTTACTTAAAACATACTGAAATGGGGCTTGCCCATAAGGCGGATCCATGAATACCAGATTATATGGACCGCACATACGGTGTAAACAGCGTTGTATAGTGCTTTCATATATATTTACGATTTGCGATTCTGCTGTTTTTCTACAGTTTAAACTGATATATCTACACAATTTTGCATTTTGTTCTACAAAGTCCACGCGGCTACAGCCTCTTTTTAGAGCTTCTATTCCAAAAGAGCCCGTACCTGCATACATATCCGCCACTACCACGCCTTGCGCTCCGTTGGGACCGATAATAGAAAATATTGCATTTCTTACTTTGGACATAGTAGGGCGTATGGGCTGACGTAACATTAATACTCAACTTGATTTATTATTACAGTATTACTCTTGAAATTTAGAATATAATCACTTGCATGCAAATAAATTATGCCTAATTGATGAAGATAATGCTAAGTAGTAAAAGGACAATTTTTTGCATTTTCTAGTTTACTTGCATAGGTTGCATTTGACCCCAGTTTGTACCGATCTTTAAATTCACTGCGAGCGGTACATCTAATTCTACTGAATTGGGCATAATTTGCATCACCAATTGTTTTACTTGTTGTAGTTCTTCTTGGGGCACTTCAAATACGAGTTCGTCGTGTACTTGTGCGACCATCAAAGTGCGTAATCTGTTATGTTGCATTGCGTTACTTAAATTCACCATAGCGAGCTTTATAATATCGGCTGAAGTTCCCTGTATTGGCATATTGACTGCCATGCGTTGTTCAGCGGCGCTTAGTGCTCCGTTCTTGTTTATATTAGATAGATAACGCCTACGCCCTAGTAGAGTCTGGGCGTAGCCTAACCTGCTAGCAGCTTGTTTAGCTTGATTGATAAAGTCCTTTATACCCGGATACTTGCCAAAGTAGAGTTGGATAAATTGCTGACCTTGTTCTCTTGTTAGGTTTGTCTGACGGGCAACACCGTAGGGGCCAAGCCCATATAACACGCCGAAGTTTAGTATTTTCGCAACCCGCCTCTGCTCTGCCGATACATTTTCTACTTCATACATTACGCGGGCGGTAGCTTGGTGAATATCTTCCCCATTCCTAAAAGCATGTATTAAGGATGGTTCTTTACAAAGATGAGCGAGAATGCGCAGTTCAATTTGTGAATAGTCAGCTGAGAGTAGTATCCAATGCATATTTACGTTTGCTTTAAATGCCTTGCGGATACTATTCCCTAACTCCGTTCTTATGGGGATATTTTGTATATTTGGTTCACTACTAGAAAGCCGACCTGTAGCGCTGCCCACCTGATTAAATATCGTGTGTACGCGAGCGTCACGACTACTTACCAGCTTTGTCAGATTATCGGTATAAGTTGATTTAAGTTTGAGCAACTGCCTATATTTAAGAACAGCATCAGATAATTGATATATGCGTTCATCTAAGTTAGGTTTCTGTAAGAGTATTTCAAGTGCGTTAGAATCCACAGACCAGCCACTTTTTATCTTGCGTGTCTTTGGGGCATTGAGTTCGTGGAGCGCGTTTGCAACATCCCTCGCTGATGTCAGCCTTAATTTTTTACCTAAAATGCCTTCAACTGCTTGGTCAATACTTTGCATCTCTTCAAAAAACCTACTTGAGAGTGAATGTAGCATATCAGTATCTACTATCATGCCGTTTGCTTGTATTTGCACAATCACAGGTAATAGTGGCATTTCTATTTCGTAGAAAACCTTTTGCTGACTGTGTTTTTCAATCTTTTTTTCAAGCAATTTATGCAGTTTAAACGTTGTATGTGCGTCGGCGGCGGCATATGGGGCTACCTGTTCTATGGGGACATTACTCATTTTTTTCTGACTCTGCCCTGTACCAATAAGCTCAGTTATATTAGTCATAGTTTCGTCAAAGAGTACGTCTGCGAGGTGTTTTAGCCCATATGAGCTATAACCACACAATGCGGCGGCAACCATAGTATCAAAAACTGAACCTTTTACGGACAGACCTATTCCTAACAGGGCGGATATATCAAAATTTGCATTGTGTGCCACTTTTACTAATTTTTCATTTTCAAACACAGGCTTGAGGGCTTGAGTTACAGTAGTGACCTTTAACTGTGTGCCTTGATCGTGCCCAAAAGGCACATACCAACCTACACCTTCCTCAGTACAAAAAGATATTCCGATAATAGGTGCAAGGTGTGGGTGTAACCCATCGGTTTCTGTGTCAAACGCAAAGCAGGAAGAACGCAACAAGGTGTCAACAAGCAGGAGCAGAGCACTCTCGTCAGTAACGGTATTAGTACGAAGGTAAGAATTAACAGCGACTTTTTGTTTAGTCAGTTCCTCTGGAATTAGTAATTTACCTTGTAAATTATGGATCTGTTTTTCAATTGATTTAAACCCTAGTTCTGACAAATGTTTTTGGACGTCTGCGTTGTTATACGTGCCAAACGTTGCATCACTGAGTTTAAAGTCAGTTTGGACGTGTTTATCTATTTGAGTTAATTTAAGCCAGAGTGGTATGCTATCTTTGTGTTTTTCTATAGTATCTTTGGCTCTTTTTGCCCCTCGTATGTTTGGGGTATAGACTAACTCATCTAAGTTTTTGAGTATGTGTTCTATACTTCCGAAGTGTTGGAGTAACCTAATTGCTGTTTTAGCTCCTATACCGGGGACGCCGGGTATATTATCGGACTTATCGCCTTGTAGTGCTTTTATCTGTGCTACAAACTCTGGACCTAGTCCATCGTACTTTTCCTTTACCTTCTCGCTATCGTAAAGCATAGATTCGCCGTGCCCAGAGTACATAATTACGTTAACGTTACTAGATACGAGTTGTAGTTGGTCAGAGTCTCCTGTCAGTATCAGGCTTTTCGCACCTTCCTGTTCTGCAAGGTGTGCTACTGTGCCAACTAGATCATCTGCTTCAAAACCATCAACTTGAAATATAGGTATTTTTAGGGTTTTGAGTAGCTCTTTAGTTATTGGGATCTGTGTCAGTATATCTGGTTCAAGATCAGGGCGGTTTGCTTTATACTCTGAGTAGATGTTATGCCTGAAAGTTGGCTTACCTGTATCAAACGTTGCTACAATGTGTGTTGGTTTGTATAGCCTTACTACTTTTAGCAATGTGTTAGAAAAACCGTAAACGCCTTTTACGTTTTGCCCGTTGGGTGCAGTTAGGTCTTGCGGAATACCAAACCATGCACGAAACAGTATTGAGTGCCCATCTATAATCAGTAATAACGGTGAATTTTGTAAGAATTGGTGATTCATATGTACAATAATATTATATGTAATGACTAAAATATAAAGGAGCTAAAATGAGTTTAAAGTACGAAGCATTAAAAAAACGTTACGAGGCTGATATCGCAGAAGCAGTCGCAACTTTAGAGGTTTACTTCAATAATTCTGCTGGAATTGGCGAACACCCGCAAATCTTGGATGAGATGGATAAGCAGTTAGAAAAAATAGCAACCGCAAAAGATAAATTGGAAGCACTACAAAATAATTGCGGTTCTATAGTAAGGTAGGCTATTTTGAGTAATAGTAACAACATTTATGGTTTTGGAGCACTAGCAGGGCTTACAATAGTAGACTGTAGTCAGGTGTTGGCAGGACCATTTTGTTCTATGCTGTTAGCAGATATGGGCGCTGATGTAATAAAGGTGGAAAAGCCAGATGGCGACGAAATGCGTCAATGGGGTCCGCCTTTTCTAGGGGGCGAGTCTGCTGCGTTTATGGCGATTAACCGCAATAAACGCGGTATTACACTAGACATAAAGTCGGCACAAGGCGCACAAGATTTAATCCAACTCGTAAAAAAAGCCGACGTATTCATAGAAAACTACAGATTCGGTGCCCTAGAACGTTACGGCTTTGGGTATAAACAACTCGCTGAAATCAATCCTTCACTGATATACTGCTCTATATCAGGCTTTGGACGCACGGGTCCTTATGCAAAACTACCGGGTTATGATCTTATAGCGCAAGGTATGAGCGGGTTAATGAGCATCACAGGTAATGAAGGCATGCCTCCAGCTAAAGTGGGCGTGCCTATAGCCGACCTAAACGCCGGTATGTTCGCAGCTTTAGGTATAGTCAGTGCCTGTTTTGCAAGAGAACGCAGTAACGGCAAAGGACAATTTATAGATATATCGCTGTTAGAATCGGCTGTTTCTTATATAGTTTGGGAATCTTCAATATATTTCGCAACAAGAGAAGTAATGGGTCCACTAGGTTCTTCACATAGACTAACCGCACCATATCAAGCAGTTAAGTGTAAAGACGGATACATAACGCTAGGCGCACCTAACCAGAATATGTGGGAGAGGCTATGCGACGCCATAGATAGAACAGACCTAATTAAAGACAAACGCTTCTCTGATAACGGTTCAAGGATGCGCAACAGGGCAAGCTTGATAACAAGCATTGAACATACTCTTGCCACAGATAACCGTGATTACTGGCTATCTGTTTTAAAACAGCAAGGTTTACCGTGCGGTCCGATATTCAGTATGGACGAGTTGTGGTCAAACGAACAGATTCAATCAAGGGACATGGTAGTTACACTTGAACATCCGAAAGCGGGCAGTGTAGAAAACATAGGTGTTCCAATAAAGATGAGCCAAACACAAGGTAAAGTAACAAAACCTTCACCGACGCTCGGGCAACATACAGAAGAAGTGCTTAAAGAGTTTGGGTTATGGTAGTATTCCACCAACCATAAAGATGGCTAAGTGGTCCGTTACCACTACCTATTGAAGGTGCATGCTGTATTGATTCAGTAACGTACTGTTTTGCAATCTTAGTAGCATCTCTAATGTTCATATCGAAGGCTAGTCCGGCGCAAATAGCCGAGGCGAATGTGCATCCTGTGCCATGCGTGCTTTTTGTATCTATTCGTGGCGTAGAAAACTCCTCAAAACCTTGCTGATCCATCAGTATGTCAACAGATACTATTGGGTTGAATTTTAAATGTCCG
This sequence comes from Dehalococcoidia bacterium, assembly GCA_964274945.1. Classification (GTDB taxonomy): domain Bacteria; phylum Chloroflexota; class Dehalococcoidia; order Lucifugimonadales; family Lucifugimonadaceae; genus CAXXBX01. Next base: position 1,010,528 of record CAXXBX010000034.1, read on the forward strand.
CCTTTGATTATCACACACTTAGCCCCTTTTTCAAGTATAATTTTACACGCTGTAAGAACATCTTTATGTGTGCGGATATCTACTCCAGTCAAGACATTAGCTTCATAAGCATTGGGGGTAACAACGTCAGCGATAGGTATTAAATTATTGTAAATAGCTTTTACCGCATCTTGAGTAATTAGCCTCGCACCGCTTGCTGCAACCATTACGGGGTCTACCACAACTGGGCACATATCATGATGTTTTATTTTACTAACAACGGTTTCTACAATATCTACTGAGGATAACATACCAGTTTTTACGGCGTTTGGGTAAATATCTTTTGCAATAGCATCTATCTGTGATGCTACGCTGTCTACTGATAGATCGGTCACATGCGTTACGCCCATTGTGTTTTGTGCGGTTACAGTTGTAATTACAGATGTGCCATAACATCCGAGTGCAGCAAAGGTTTTAATATCAGCCTGAATCCCAGCCCCGCCCCCAGAATCTGAACCTGCTATAGTTAATGCAGTCGGCGGTCTACTTAATAAAAAACCTTGCGAATAATTATATAGTGGCCGAATAGTCAAGCCAAATCTCTCTTTACCTATAAAATAGTAATACAGTACAATACTATATATTATAATGTAACCAAAAAGAGGATTGAAAATGTGGCAGTTTAAAAACGCAATACCACCTATCGGCACTATTACAGAAGGACCAGTGTGGGATGGTAAAGATATTCTATTTAGTAATATATCTATGAACAGAGTCTTAAAGCTTTGTCTTAGAACATTTCGGCTAGAAGTGTTTGCCGAGAACACACAAGGCACAAATGGGCTACATTTTAACGGTGCAGGTACTCTATTCGGTTGTTCTGGTGACGGTAGGAAAATAGTAGAATTTGACCAAAATGGCAATATGACTACAGTAGCTAATAGATTGTGCGGTAGGCGTCTGAATGGTCCCAATGACCTTGCAATAGATCCAAAAGGACGCATATACTTCTCGGATAGGATAGGTGATATATACCCAGATATGGGGATTGACCACTCTTCAATAATTTCTGCGGATCCACAGCCAAACGGAACTTATAAGTGCACAAGGCGGACTTTTGATACCACTATGCCAAACGGACTTCTGTTTTCAAAAGACTACACTGCACTATACGTAGCAGAAAGCGACTATAGAGCATCACAAAAACGTCAGCTATTATCTTACCCCGTTAAAGAAGATGGTTCACTATCAAGCCCAAGCATATTGCACGACTTTGGCCCGCATAGAGGTATAGATGGTATGACACTCACAACAGAAGGTTTAATTGTAGCCTGCACTGGATGGGAAGTATCAGGCCCCGGCGGTTGCATAACTATATTTGAACCAGACGGCAGAATTGTAGCAACTCATAAAGTCCCCGCAAAACGACCAACCAATTGTCTACTCGTAGATAACACTCTTTATGTAACTACTATTGAAGGGCATCTACTATTTACCAAAACGAACATGCAGGGGCATAGGCTTTGGCAGATATAACACTATAATATCGGAGATATGTAAATGAATAATAATCAGTGGGTATGGAAGAAAATAGCACAACACAGTGCACTGACTGAAGGACCGTTATGGAACGGCAAGGTATTGCTTTACAATGAGTGTGCTAAACAAATTACTTGGTGTTACAACCCAGAAACCGAGCAGGTTGCAGAATGGCGCACAAACACAGGAGGCGCTAACGGTATGTGTTTTGATGCCAAAGGTAATCTTTACTGCTGCGAAGGGCTAGCACACAGAGTAACTAAAATACCTAATAACACAAAAATACCGAAATCTTTAGCTAGTCAGTTTAAAGGTAGTATTTTTAACGCCCCAAACGATATCGCTATTACATCAAATGGTAAAATTTACTTTTCAGATCCAAATTACTCACAGAATCCTAACAGCATACCTCAAGAATCAGTGTACATGATAAAATCTGTTGACAATACTTGGGTTACATCAAGAGTAACATACGATACACATAAACCTAACGGTGTGCTGTTATCCATTGACGAATCTACTCTGTTTGTAGCAGATAGCCCAAAGAACCCGAAAGCCCAACGCGAACTAAGGGCATACCCTATAAATTCAAATGGTTTACTGAAAGATTACACTGTACTGCACAATTTTGGTGTCGGACGCGGTATTGATGGAATGACAATGACTAAACACGGTATTATAGTGGCTACAGCAGGTGAACACTTAAAAGGTCCGGGACCTATGATATACCTCTTTGAAGAGAGTGGAAGAGTATTGTACACCGTACGCACTCCTGCTGATTATCCTACCAACTGCACATTTGGAGGTAAGGATTTGGATATTCTGTATGTAACTTTTGGAGGCGGTGAGGTTTACAAAGTACTGAATACTAATTTGATTGGATACCCAAACCTACTATATAATAACCAATAACTAGCTATAATCCTAGCCTGATACCAAAATATATTGCAAGTAAAAATCTAAACCTGCTCCGCTTGGTTTTAATATATCTGATTGACAGGATTGGTTTTGGGTGTGCTTTTCTCGGCAGCATAAAAAGTACTACAAAGCCAGCAAAGTAGTGCCATAACTTGGATTGGATACTGTGTAAAAATCCCGATATGTCTTTCCGTACAACTCTAGAAGTATTAAATTTTCTCTTCCTGCTAGTTGCACGACCAATAGTACTAGAGAATGTGCGTGAAGGTACTACCAGCCAGCGATCTTTCAAAGCATGGAACCTACCTAACGAAAGATAAACGTTAAACAAAATATCATCCATCGGTGCATATATAGGAAATATGTTATCTATGCAGTACTGCGCGAATTCTTTTGTTATTACGTAGCAACCAGTTGAAGAAACAGCACCATACGGTAACCCTACAGTATAGTTTTTATGAATTGTCCAAGTTTTTATGTTCCATTTAATCTTAGGTGATATTATCTGTTTACTTAAATTAATCACATTCCAGTTAGTGGACAGTGCTGTCAGATTCTCAAGAAACGGAAGTATATCTTCGGATATACTCATATCATCTTCCAGTATAACTGCGTGAGGTATCTGCTGTTGGCATATTATTCTGTAGATTTTTATATGGCTCATGCAACAACCTATTTCGCCCTTTGACATTCCACGACCTATATATTTGATAGCCTTTTCTTCACTATAGATCTTACTTAATTCATCTTCGGGTATATCTTCACCTTCAACGGCTTCTATAAACTGATATTCTACACCAAAGACGTCAAGCATTTTTTTAGTATATTCAAATCTATCTTTATCCTTTAATCGGTTTACTACAAATATAGGTGTAGATACCTTCAAGATAGACCTCCATAGTGTTCTATAATCAATTTACAAACATAATATTACCATAAGTTAATGGTTTTAGCGTTATACTTGTAGTATAGTGTTTATAAAAACGCTGTATACTGATACTGTGAGTATGTAGCTAAATTATAGGAGTACCCTTCCTTATTCTCTTAAATGTGAATAGTTGTAAACTTTGTTTTAGTGGTACTAAATTAAAACGTTATGATGTACACAAAAAGAGTAATAAATAAACTAAATGAAAATGGCGTGCGTATAACACCCAACAGGCAGCGTATTATTGAAATTATCAGTGAAAAAAGTAAAGAGAAATTCTTCACCGCTGAAGAGATCTGTTTTTTACTGCCGAATGTAGGGCGTGCTACAGTTTACCGAACTATCCGCACACTTGAAGAGTTCAATCTTTTGTGTAAAGTTGTCTTACCCGGCAACGAAATGGCATATACAGTAGGCGATACGACCGACGCACACCACCACCACGTTGTATGTAAAGTATGCAACAGGGTTAGAAAATTTAAAGCTGGCTCTATAGAGCGTGCCGTCAAGGCAATTAGTGCATCATCCAACGGTTATATAGGCGATATTCTAGAGCATAGAATAGAGCTATACGATATGTGCCCTCAATGCAAACCGCAGTAATAAGTTAAAAATAAAATCTACACAAAGTTGTATCGGGCTGTAAACTGCCTAGATACAAAAACACTGCATCCAAATATTAAGGTAGACATCACAGCCATAGATGCACTCGTGGGAAGATTAAGGTAGTAAGAAGCGTATAAACCTAATACCATTGAGATTATTCCTATTAAAACGGCAATAGGTATTACTCTACTGATTCTTTTAGAAAGATTAAGTGCAGTTGCTGCAGGCGTTATCAGTATAGCAACAGATAGTATAACCCCAACTGCTTGAACAGAAATTATCACTACACAAGCAACAAGAGCAAGTAGTATATAGTTGATAAAGTTTACATTTATACCACTAACCTCTGCCCCCACTGGATCAAAACTTATGAAAATGAATTTATGAAAGAATATAGCAAACACAACAAAAATCACTAAAGCAGTACTCAACAGCCAATAAATATCTATATTACTTACAGCAAGTATTTGTCCAAGTAGAATATCTTCAATACCGACAGTAATAACGTCGGAATATATTGATAGTACTATTACACCAAGTGAAAACATAAGTGCAAATATAACTGCAATAGATGTATCCATGAGTATACCTGCTTTTCTAGTAATGTAGTTTACAAGCACTGAAGTAACTAAAGCAGCGGGTAGCATCCCAAACCATGGATTTATCTTTACGATTATAGCCAGCAAGAGCCCAGGAAAAGAAGCGTGAGCGATAGCATCAACAATGAAGCTCTGACCTCGTGTTACTACAAATATACCTATTAATGGACAAATCGCACCTGTTATTAGAGATACTAATAACGCACGTTGAATAAATGTATACTGTAGAGGTTCAGTTAATATTTCCATTAATTACACAGTACGGACTGTGCATGGCTGTTACCATAAAGTCTTCTTAGTGTATCTAGGTTAAAAGCAACATCAGGCGTTCCATAAGAGCATACTTGACAGTTTATACAAAGTACTTGGTTAAATTTATGAGATATACTCTTTAAGTCGTGTGTAGATATCATAACAGTGCGTCCTTCTGCACAGATACTTTCTAAGATATTCAATAAGCTTTGTTGTGCTGCTATATCTACGCCGCTGAATGCTTCATCAAACAAAAACACATCGGCGTTTTGTGCAAGCGCACGTGCTATAAATACGCGCTGCCTTTGCCCTCCCGAAAGGTTATAAATGTGGCTATTACGTTTATCTATTAAACCTACTCGTTCTAAAGAATGTTCAACGATATTCTTATCAGTTTTAGAGTATAAACTCAAAAAACGTTGTCTACGCCCCATCATTACTACGTTCCATGCCGTTACAGGGAAGCGCCAGTTAAAACTGTCGGATTGAGGTACATATCCTACTCTATGCCGTACTTTTAAGGGTGATTTGCCAATTACGCGTACTGTACCGCTTGCTAGATCCATTAAACCCACGAGAGCACGTAGCAGAGTAGATTTACCTCCGCCGTTTGGACCAACTAAACCTATTAGTGAACCTTGGGAAAAAGAAAAAGAGGCGTTTTCAATAGCATAAAAACTGCCATATTTAACGCATATATTATCAGCCTCTATGGCAGGTGGTAAATTTTGCAAGTGTTGATTTTTATTAAATAACATAACTAAAGTCCTGACATTATCATAATAACGCTTTATTTCAAAGATTCTACAAAAAGCAATGTATTGTGTTCCATCATGCCAATGTATGAACTGGATTCTACATTCTTAGATTCATCTAGCAAATTGGTAAGTAGACCAGAAACAACAGGTACTCCTGCCTCTTGAGCTATGACTTTTGAAAGTTTATCGTTTACTGTAGTCTCAAGGAATATTGCCTTTGCTCCGCTTTCTTTTATTGTGTCTAGTAACATAACTAACTGCAATTGAGTAGGTTCTTTATCAGTAGTGCCGTGAGGTAAAACAGTACCTACTATTTTAAGTCCGTATCTTTGTGAATAGTAGCTAAAAGCGTCATGTGATAACACAATATTACGGTTACTCTCTGGTATATTAGCAATTTGAGATTTTATCCACACATCAAGTTCGTTTAACTCTTTTATGTATTCCTCAGATCGCGTTTGGAAAAGCTCCTTTGACTCTGGATCCAATTGTGAGAGTATTTCTGTAATTTCCCTTACAGCAAGTATGGTTCGTGTAACGTCAAACCAAAAGTGTGGATCTAATGACTCTGATACATCTTCATCATGATCGCCCTCGTCATGGTGCATATCTTCATCATGGGCATGACTTCCTTGGTACGGTATAGGGTTGATTGTGTGACCTATAGTATGAATATGTGATTTATCCGTTACTGTGTTGTCAATTAGCTTTGTTAAGGTTATAGATTCAAAACTAAGTCCAACTGACAGAACTGCATCAGCATCTGCAATCTTGGCAACGTTTCTTGTACTAGGTTGGAATGTATGAGCATCGGTCTCTGTAGGTATTATAAATTCTGTCCTTACTCTATCCCCTCCTACTATCTTTACCCAGTCGTTAATAATTGCTATTGTAGAAATTACAAATACTTTATTAGTTTGAGCCACATTCACATCAGTTTGTTCAACGTTCTCCTTGATTTGCTCAACATTAGTGTTGGCTTGATCGAAATTAGCGTCAGTATTAACAGTTGTGTCTTGTGAGTTGTGGGAGCAACCCATGACAGTCAACAAAAGCATTAAAATTACTATACTTAAGAATTTATACATTTTTTATTACTTCCTATTTCTATCAATGTTTTAAATTAGTATTAATAATAATGACATAGTATATCATATTACATTATCAATCATATTAATCACTATCCATCTAAGTACTAAATGGCATACAGTCCTGATTTTATTGTATATATGAGACAATGTATCATTTATAAATTATTCACTATCTCACTTAAGATGTCAAGTAAACATAAAGTAGATGGTAAATAAAAATAATGTAATATTTATCTAAGTATGAAGTATTTTATCTAATGCCTGACGTAGATTTGGATGTTCCCAAACAAAGTTTGTACTCTTCAGTTTTTCTGGTTCTAATCTAACGCTGTTTAGTAGTATCTCATCGGCGAATCCCTTACTCAAGAGTGTATTCAATATAAAAGCGGGTGTTTTTATAAACACAGGTCTTGATACTGCTTGCCCTAAAGTCTTTGAGTATTCACGGTTGCGTACAGGGTTAGGCGTGCATACGTGAACATTGCCGTTTATAGTGGTATTTTCAAGGCAGTGAATAGTAGCTCTTGCGGCATCAGTGAGTGAAATCCATGGCCACCACTGCGTGCCTTTGCCAAACCAAGCACCAAGCCCTAGTTTGAACATGGGAAGAGACTTTTTTAAGGCGCCACCATCTTTTCCCAATACAGTACCTAAAATTAGATGTACTACACGTATTCCGGCATTTTCAGCTGGGAGTACAGCGTTACTGATATCTTTAGCTAGCAGTGATAGAAACATATCCCCAAATTCACTTTGTTCAGATATAACATCATCACCTCGCGATCCGTATGCGCCACTTCCAGAGGCACATAGTATAACACTAGGTTTGTGTTCTAACTTTAGCACTGCTTGCACAAGTGCAGTAGTACCGTTAATTCTACTTCTGTGGATACGTGCCTTTTTGCGTTTTGTCCAAAATCCAAAAACAGATTCGCCACTGAGATGGATGACTGCGTCAATCTTTGCCTTTGCGAGTTTATCTAAATTACATACGCCATCTTCTGGCGACCAAGTTGTTGAGTTTCTTGTCAGTAGTAATGTTGTGTAACCTTTGTTAGATAGTTGTTTTACAACTTCTCTACCGACAAAACCACTTGCTCCGCTAATAAGTACATTCATAAGGATTAAATAGTGTATACCGTTATTAGAATCCCCACTCACGCATGGGCATGGGTATTTGGCTAAATAGTTCGTCTAGTTTCTCTATTACACAAGGCTCTGCGGATAGGTCATCGGTAACAGATAACCCCGATGCAGTAGCGGATCCTATCCATAGACGTGTAAAAGCACCTATAGAGGCTTTGACGTTGGGCAATTTGTCGGAAAAACCTCGTTTAGCATATGACTCTCGCCCGATTCCGACTGTCCATTCCCCTCCTAATCCTTGCCAATGTAACTCCTGCGATAACTGTGCCGATATAGGATCTTTTAATAATAAGTTAAACTCGTACGATTTGTTTGGAATGTGAGTTTTACTCATGCAGTCTTGCAAGTTTAGTATTCTAACTTGCCATTCTGATATAGCACTGATGCCTGTGCTGTATTTATCATTACCTCTAGTCTCGTAATTTTTTAGTGGTCTTGTTAGTAAGTCCTGTATTTGTATATCTCTAGGTTGTACGAAGTTGGCGATACATATTTGATCTCCTAGAGTTGAGAGTAAGCTAAGCAGTTCAATCAGTTGTTCTTGCGTCTGCCAAGCCATCATTGTGACAAAAAGTGGTCCGTCTTCATCCTCTATCTCACCAAAGAGAAAGTGTGTAAGTTGTCCATTGGTATCTTTATAACCTAGCCCAAAGGAGTTTTTTGTGCTTTTGCATTCATATTCTGTAAAGGAGTGAGTAAATATGTTACAGCTACCGTGCCCTCTCTTGCGTTTTAGCATGGCGGAGTGCATACTGTGGGCGTCATTGTGTGTGAGTCTTATCGCAGGCGGTAATTTTTTAACTGGTTTAACTGTGCGCATATCTCCTAAGTCGCAGCGTACGTTGAATTGATACGCCCCACTGCCGAATCCTATTTTGTCGTAGAAACCCTGATCAAAAACGCCTAACATTGCCAGTGATGCGCCGTCTAGTGCGTCATTAGCCAAAAGATTTGCTGTTAGCCGTTTTGCTAAACCCCTTCGGCGTACTGCAAGCCCCGTTGCAACATATGTAACCGCAGATAGTGGTATGTCTTCAGCAAGATAACGCATACTGCCTGTATACGAGCCAGTCAGGCATTCTAATGAGCCGTTCACCGATCCGATAATAGTCCTACCAGACTTTAAAAACTTATCTAAATCTTGCATACTATCTTCTTTATCTACCCAGTGTATTTCTCGTAGCAAGTTAAACAGCGGTTCTAAGTCAGTATCAGTTTGGTAATCTCTGATACAGGCTACGTTACCTACTGAATCAATTATTTGCTCTATGGGCTGCAATAGAATCTGATTCCTTTATTTGGTATATACTGCTATTTTTATATAGAGATAGCATAAACCGTATCAGAACGCCTGCTAGTGCTGTAACTGGTACAGCAACTATAACTCCAATAATACCAAAGAGCGAGCCTGCGGCAAGTACACCAAATATCAGCCATACAGGGTGTACATTTATCCTTTCGCCTATTAGCCTTGGAGTTAAAAAGCTGTTCTCTAAAATTTGCCCTGCAAACATTGCAATAGGAACAGCGGCAAGTCGGACCCATTCATCTGCAAAAGCAAATTGAACAACTGCAGCGAATAATACAACTGACAAGCTAATTACACCACCTAGCACCGGTATTGCTGATATAAATCCTGCTAGAATACCAAATCCAAAGCCGAAATTTAAACCTATAAGCTGTAGAGTAACGCCGTAGAATATCGCAAGTGTTGTGCTAACGATGATCTGACCTCTGATAAACCCACTTAAAACCGATTCAGCCTCTTTAAACTCAGCTACAACAATTTGCCGACTCCGTACAGGTATCAGTGATTTTATGTTATTTCTTATGCTATACCATTCCTTTAGTATATAAAAAACAACAACTGGCGTTACAAGTAGCAGTGATATGTAGTTAAATAAAGCACTGCCACCCTGCCAAGCAGAAAGTAATAAATTACTTGCCCAACTGGTAATTGAAGATGCATTGTTAGCGATAAACTGATCTACTGACTCTCTTGCTTGCTCAAGCGTAATGCCGAACGTAGGTAGAATATTACTGACCCACTGAAAAATATTGTTAGCGTAAACAGGGAAATTCTCAAAGAAAGAAATCAAACCCGTTATTAGAAAAGGAATGATAATAACAACAGTTAAAAGTAATATCCCAGTGAGTCCTACTACAACAATCGCAGCTGATGCATTACGCGACCTGCCACGATTTTCCAAAAATGTACAAACATAATTTAGCGGTAAAGCGATAGCAGCACCTAAAATAAAGGGCAAAAGAACGCCCCGCAAGAAGTATAAAATAGCAATAAAAATCGCTAATATTACTACTACTCTGATAAAACCCCGCTCAAGCGACCAGTCTAAAGATTGATTCATAGCTAATAATCCTTATCTTAATTTTTTTATTCTTTTGTAGAATATTATAATACAAGTTCGTAACAGAAAGGAAAGGTTAATATGTCTGATTATAGTATAAAAAATGGAATAAGCATAGAACATACAGTAGCAAAGATGTCGGAGTTAGCAAATCAGTTTATTGGTAAATTAGACGTGACTCAAAGGAGTAAGGCTCTCTTCAGATTTGATCATCCAAATCGCTATAAGTGGCACTATACGCCAGTGGTTCAGCAAGGTTTAATGCTAAAGGATATGAGTAAAGAACAGACACAAGCAGCGTTCAATATGATGAACATAGCATACAGCGATAGAAGTATGCAAGAATCGCACGAGATTATAGAAATTGAAACGATCCTAAGTGAATGGGAAGACATAATAGGCAAAAAAAGCAGATTTGAACGTTCGCCACTACGTTATTGGTTCAGTGTATTTGGTAATCCAGGAGGTATTGAACCTTGGGGCTTTAAAGTAGGTGGGCATCACATCGCTTTGTGTGTTACAGTTGTGGGTAAAGACAAATTGAACGCTACACCGCTGTTCATAGGTGTGAACCCCGCCAAAGTTATGCATGGTAAACACAAAGGTAAAAGAGTGCTTGCAAAGGAAGAAGATTTAGCAAGGGCTCTTTTGTTAACTCTATCACCAGAACAAAAAAAGAGCGCCGTGGTTGATCCAACACCTCCAGCAGATATACTAACCAAGAATTACAGAGTAGCTACACCGGGCACAATTCCACAAGGTATAGACTTCAGCAAATTGCATGACACGCAACGCACGCACCTATTGAATCTTGTACGCCACTACGTAGACCGCTGGACAAAAAGTATATCTACAAGCTATTGGCGAGAACTTCAATCCGCAGGTTGGGAATCGCTCTCTTTTACTTGGGCTGGTGGTCAAGAGGCAGGAAAACCACATTATTACGCTATACAGAATAACAAATTCGTAATAGAGTACGATAATACACAAGATGGTGCAAACCACATACATTCTGTGCTTAGAGACTTCAGTAACGACTGGGGCGAAGATTTACTCGCAAAACATTATAAACATATGCATCAGTAAATCTCTTTTTGTAGTACAATACAAATCAGGCGGGGGAGCTACAAATATTACAAGGCTGAGAGGACGTTTATAAACGTCGACCCCATAAACCTGAACTGTATAATAACAGCGTAGGGAGCTTGTAAGGTAATTCTCCTTATAATATTGCTTCCTAGAGCCATTTTAATAGGAGGCAATATTATGGATAACACGCTATTTATAGTTATAGCTCTTGTAGTTACCCTTTTAGCAACTGCTGTAACCGGGCTTATTTTTGCAATAAGAAACAGGCATACAAGTTTTGATGACTTCATAACTGCAAGAGGTTCTACAGGGTTTTTCACATCATTTGCAACTGTAACGGCATCTATAATGGGTGGCTGGATACTGTTTAGTCCTGCTGAAGCAGCAACATGGGCGGGTATAACAGGAGTTATAGGTTACGGCGTTGCACAGGCGCTACCTCTATTTATGTACGCTATTTTAGGTCCACGTATACGGACTTTATCACCATACGGACACTCTCTGTCAGAGTTTGTATCTCTCCGCTATGGTCGTTTAATGCACATTATGGTACTAGGGTTTATTTTACTTTACTTAGTAGTGTTTCTAGGTGCAGAGATGGGAGCAATAGCACGTGCCATTTTGTTGGTTTCAGATATACCTATCTTACCGACTATTTTAGCAGTTGCTGTAGTTACGCTAATTTACACAGCGTACGGAGGGATTAGAACATCTATATTTACCGATAAATTACAGTTTATTATTTTCATACCGTTGATATCAGTTTTAGTAATTGCTACTATATTTGCACTTGGTGGTTGGGAGAGAGCTTTTGAACCTGTTAGAATCAACAACCCGCAGCTACTAAATCTAAACCATAGACCCGGAGTGGAGTTAGCAATTACCTTTGCTATAGGTATTTTTGCTGCTAATATGTTTCATCAGGGGTTTTGGCAGAGAGTATATGCTGCTAAAAATAGTAAAACTCTTAGATTGAGTTTCTTTTCTAGCGGCTTATTGGTAATTCTTCTTGTAATAGTTTGCGGACTTTTTGGCTTGTGGGCAGTTTCAAGAGGGCTTATCAGTGAAGATAGTCCTGCATCTATTGCACTCTTTTCATTAGCACTAGAGATTTTACCAGCTTGGCTTATCATAGTACTTGCGGTTGCTGCACTCTTACTCGTTATGAGCAGTCTGGATACACTCCTTAACAGCATTGTCAGTGTGTTAAGTGTAGACTTACCACGAATTGGTATGAAATTTACTTCCACACAGCTCTTAAAAAGTGCAAGGTATCTTACGGCTTTGACAGCAGTACCAGCAATACTGATAGGCTACTTTTTTGATAGCGTACTTTACCCGTTTCTTATAGCGGATATGGTATGCGCTGCTGGCGTTGTACCTGTTTTTCTCGGCATGTTCTCTTCTAAATTTGGTGCAAAAGGTGGATTTATTAGTACTACCCTAGGGCTGATAGCAGGAGCTATATTCTTCCCTACGCCTTCATTTCAAGGATGGTGGACTTTCACACCTTTATCTAATATTTGGGATATACTTGTATCAGGTAATTTATTAGCATCATTCATTATGGCACTAGTAGTATCTACACTTTCTGCAAGCGTGTTCTTGCTCGCTAACAAAGCTAAAAATAAAGAAGGATATGACTTTAAAAAACTTACAAAACATACAATCAGTCAGTAGATAATACAATTTTTGAATTGTTACAGTGTACACTAATTTACATAAGAGTATGTAAATAGCATGTAAATTATTTATTATATTTAGTCTGGATTTTTACAGTTGGATTTTTCGTCTGCATTCCTACTAATAGGAGTAATTAAAGTATGAAAGTAAGAATAGCCGTCTTAGGCGGCGATGGTATAGGACCCGAAGTAACAGATAGCGCTGTTCTAATATTAAAGTCAGTTGCTGCTAAGTTTAAACACGACTTTATATTTGATATGGGCATTGTAGGTGGTAAATCAATAGATATGTATGGCAATCCATTACCAAGTGCAACTAAAAACATAATTAATAGCAGTGATGCTGTTTTGTTTGGAGCTGTCGGAGGTCCAAAGTGGGACGACCCGAACTTACCACTTAGACCAGAGAGTGCAATTTTAGATATACGTCAAGAATTAAACCTATTTGCTAATTTGCGTCCTGTAAAAGTATACCCGTCTATAGCACATCTAAGCCCTATAAAGAAAGAACGGCTAGAAAATGTTGACTTCATTATTGTGCGAGAATTGACAGGTGGACTTTACTTTCATAAACCTAAAAGAAAGTGGGAAACTAGGCGAGGCAGAAAAGCCGTAGATACTCTTTACTACACCGAAAAAGAGATAACGCGTATTCTACACATTGCGTTTGAATTAGCACGCCAACGTAAAAGAAAATTACACTCTATAGATAAGATGAACGTGCTTGCTACAGGTCGACTATGGCGAGAACTTGCAGATGAAATACGCAAAAATGAATATAACGATGTTGAAGTCATCCATATGCTAGTAGATAATGCAGCAATGCAACTAATTACCAACCCTGCACAGTTTGATGTAATTGTTACAGAGAACACATTTGGCGATATACTATCCGACGAGGCGGCTATAATTACAGGTTCTATGGGTATGCTTGCATCGGCTAGTATTTCATCTGCTGGTATAAAATCACGCCGACGTAAAAGGTTTTTACCTATGCTATACGAACCTATTCACGGCTCTGCACCAGACATAGTTGGCAAAAACGTAGCCAATCCTATCGGGGCTATACTTAGTGCAGCAATGATGTTACGCATATCCTTTGGACTAGAAGAAGAGGCAAAAGCTATTGAGCAATCTGTAAACGTAGTGATAGATGAAGGTATTCTAACCGCTGACCTTGCACCAAAAGGAACTTTACCTCACTCAACTTATAGTGTAACTCAAATAATAGCCGAGAACATCCACAACAAAAACCAAGCATAAGTAGCGACACCAGCTATCCCAAATTGCAATATGAATTGACTCGAGGGATAACAGTCAGTGCAAGCCGTGATAATATCAGATAGACTCAACTAAGCAAGCCATAACTATAGAGAAAGAAGGTTTAAGTGTTTTCTTTTGAGAGCGCAAAGTCTGCATTGCCTGACTTGGAATCTACAATCAGTGTTAAAGGTCTTACTAACAGGTCTAAGATACTACGTGATAAGTGGGGTATACCGCATATATATGCAGAAAATGAGTGGGATGCGTTCTTCACACAAGGCTTTGCAACTGCTCAAGATAGGCTGTTTCAGATGGACTACGACCGCTACCGATGCCTTGGGAGATCCGCCGAATTTGTTGGTCTTTCAGGTGTTGAAGCGGATAAATTGATGTGCAAACGTAACCTTGCACAAATTGCAAAAGAGGACTATAACCTAGCTTCACAAAACGCTAAAGACATGCTAGATGCATTTGCCGCTGGTGTAAATGCGTTCATACAAACTACAAAGTGTTTACCAGTAGAGTATCAACTGCTCAATACCGAACCTGAACTCTTTAAAGCATGGCACTGTGTAGCGATATACAAAGTTCGTAATACCGCAGAGGGCAACTTCGGCAGTAAACTCTGGATCACTAAACTCAACACAAAGCTCGGACCCCAAAAAACATCAAAACTGTTAAAACAAGCCCTAACTCAACAACTGATCACTATACCACCCGGAGAAATGTGTAGAGTCAGTAGTCAAGGTACTATAGACGAGCTATATCAAAATTATAAAAACGCTCGCCTTTACCAATCGCAAGATGGCGAGAGTAATGCCTGGGTTGTATCGGGAAAACTATCTACAACAGGCATGCCACTGTTAGCAGGAGATTCACACCGAATTCTAGATACTCCAAACGTATATATGCAAATTCATATAGTATGTAACTCTATCAACGTGTTAGGATACACGATACCGGGCTGGCCTGGTGTATTACACTTTTGTCACAATACACACACCGCATGGGGAATGACACACGGCATGGGTGATACTCAAGATCTTTTTGTAGAGCAGTTTAGACATACATCTAATGGCAATGTAGAGTACCGCTTCCGAGATAAATGGCTAAAAACTCATAAAGAAACCAAAAATATAAGAATAAAAGGTAATAACGATCAGCAGATAAACGTATTTAGAACGCACCATGGCCCGATAGTGACTGGAGAACCGATGCAGGGCGAGGGAATATCGCTAGCAGAACCTGGGGCAAAGCCCACACGATGGATAGATGGTGCTTATAAAGCAATGAAATCACGCGGAGCTGACGACTTCGAAGAATCTATGGACTTATGGACAGACCGCACTAACAACTATGTCTATATGGATAAGAGCGGCAACTTCGGTTACAAGTTTGCAGGTTTAGTACCAATGCGTAACACAAATTACCACAATTTCAGTATTGTAAAAGGTTACACAGGTGAGAATGAATGGCAAGGTTACATACCGCGTAACAAACTCCCAAGGCTACGCAACCCAAGTAAAGGCTGGGTAGTAACCTGTAACCAAAGAGTAACTGACCATACTTACCCGTACCATATATCTAGTTGGTGGGCAACAGATTATAGAGCACAACGTATTACCAAATGGATACAAAACCACCAAGGGCATATATCACCAAATAACATACATCACCCCCATGCTGACAGTGTATCTATACCTGCAAAGACACTACAAAAAGCTTTTAGGATGTTTATCAATACAATCTCAAACGACCATGCTAAATCAGTTGCCCATATGCTAGTAGATTGGAATGCAAAAATGGATAAAGAGTCACAAGGTGCCGCTGCTTATGCCTCAATCCGTATAGAGCTTATCAAAGCGGTATTATACGCCAATATAGGCAGTATTGCCGAAGAATCTTTACAAGTCGGTAATCACAGTGCCAAAGCACATATAAACAGGTTTGTATTACCTTTGATTATTGATGCTATAGAGCAGAATAACGCCGATATTTTTAGTAAAAATACCATAAGTAATGTGCTAGACCGCTCTGCACAAAAAGCATATAGTAGACTTGCGGAATTGCTAGGAAGCGACACTAAAGAGTGGTTGTGGGGGAATATACATCTCACAAAACACATGCATCCACTTTCTGTTGAGTTTCCAAGTGCTGCTCATATACTTAACCCACCATCAGTACCGACAAGTGGTGACTGTGAGACTCCGTTAGCTGGTTCACACGGATCCGACTTTTTAACTACCGAAGCCTCTGTTAACAGGTACTCATATGATGTATCTAACTGGTCATCTGGTAGATGGATAGTTCCACTTGGGGCTAGTGGACATTGTGCTAGCCCGCACTATACAGACCAACAAAAAGCATGGGCAAACGTAGACACCATTCCACAACTATGGGAATATAAAGATGTAATGAAAAATGTAGAAACTCAACAGATACTTATACCACGGATATAAAATTCATTTATAATATTAATAGATGGCTTTAGCAGCTATCTGAATTAAGGTTTGGCAGACAGGGGACGAATATAACGCCCTGAGTCGTAAGGAGGTGAAATGAAACAAGTATTTAGCCGATTGACAGGTAATTTGAATGCTATGTTTGGATCCGCAGATGTCATGTCTCCAAGAGAGTATACGCACAAGCATGTACTAAATGAGGATAACATCTGGATGGGTAAAAACGCACATCGCATAAGTCAAAAGAGCAAGACTTTAGACACAATGCTATAAATCAAGTATGCTTGTCATATCTAAAACAAAAGCAGCTCCGGCTTTTCGCTGGAGCTGTTTTAATGTACACTCTATGATACTATATGGAAAATTATAAGCGTTTACTAAGCCCTACATCTCTAAAAGCGAGCATAGTATGGCTAGCTATATTATCAGTATTGTTAGTAGCAATAACATATCCTAGATTCAATAGGCAGGATCTGTGGATAATAGATGACTACACTACAGGCGGAAGAGTAGCTAGGGAGGCACTTTATGACGCGGGTGCTTATATTAAGCAAACACAATACTTTCGTGGAGAGTCGCAAAACCCGACCCAACGTCCATTTGTGTATAGACCGCTTGTACCTTTATTAGCAGCGCAATTACCTTTTGAACCTCTTACATCTATAAATGTAATTAACTTGTTTATGATGATTGTAGGGCTGATTAGTCTATGGTTTACACTCTCGCTTAAAACGAAATTGCCGTTACTGAAGGTAATTGGTTGTGGTCTTTATGTTGTCTCTTTTGGTAGTTTTTACTACGGTACTATAGGATACCTTGAAGGTGCTGTTATAGGATTTCTCAGCCTTGCACTCTACTTTGTAGTATCTCATCAGTGGATACCACTGGGGCTAGCATTAATATCTGGTCCATTTTTAAAAGAGTCTACTCTTGCGATGTTACCTGCTTTTTTTGGGGAGTTGCGATTTCATATGCAGGTTGGCTCGCTGAAGATAGTAGTGCTTTCGTTGTTAGCTGGTTTAGTTATGCTGTCTGGGCTATACATAGCTAGAATAGTAATTGTTGGTAGTGAGGCTGCACAATATATATGGTCTGTATCTTTAGAAAAGTTTATATTCTGGGAGTTAAGGGATATTATCAAATTAGTGCTTGCATTAGGATTACCTACTCTCATGCTGATAGTTTTGCTATATCCATCTAGAAATTCAATTAAAGATATAGTTACTGAGGGTGCACCGTTTTTGGGTGGAATTGTTGGAACTGGAGCAGTTATAATGTATGCAATAACTTGTTGCCAAGCGGATGCTGGACGGTTTGCTTGGTTGCTATACCCTTTTCTAATACCTTTAGTTATGCTAATGCTAGAAAAAGTTTATATGCAAGGTGCTATCAAGAGTTCAACATGATAAAGGTAGCAATTCAGCTAAAAAGGTAGTGAGCCCTGATGGTCGGATTTACTTGTTGTGTCTGTTTGATTAACACCTAAGTGTGCCGTTCCTGCTGGAGTTATACGTCGCCCTTGTGATGTACGCACTACAAAACCTATTTTTAGTAGAAAAGGTTCCACAACGTCTACGAGTGTATTTTGTTCTTCGTTGATAGTTGCTGCAATGGCTTCAATGCCCGCAGGTCCACCATTATAGTTGTTTGCTATTGTATTTAGATATATCCTATCCATTCTATCTAACCCTTTATTGTCTATGCCTTCCATGCTGAGAGCGCTATTAGCGATTTGATAGTTTATTATACCTTGACCTTTTACCTGTGCATAATCTCTTACTCTGCGCAGTAGGCGGTTTGCTATTCGTGGTGTACCTCTGGAGCGTTTTGCAATTTCATCTGCACCTACATCATCGCTTTCTACACCTAAGATTTTACTAGAACGTATTACAATACTTTTTAGGTCGTTTTGGTTATAAAAGTCAAGGTGGTATTGGATTCCGAACCTTTCTCTAAGTGGCTCGCTTAGCATGCCTGCGCGTGTTGTGGAACCTATCAGTGTAAAACGTTTAATGGGTAAGTTAATTGTGCGTGCATAGGCGCCTGTACCTGTTATGAAGTCCACACGGAAATCCTCCATAGCCGAGTATAAGTACTCTTCAACAGTGCTGGAAAGTCTATGTATTTCATCTATAAACATGACGTCTGAAGTATCAAGGTTGGATAGAATTCCAACTACGTCTGCAGGGCGTTCTAGTGCTGGTCCTGAGGTCTGTACGATTCTTGAATCCATTTCTCGGGCTATTATCTGTGCGAGGGTTGTCTTACCCAGTCCGGGCGGACCATAAAACAGTGTATGATCCAAGGGTTCATTTCTAAGTATTGCAGCCTGTACGGCAACTGACAGACTTTGTACGACGTGGTTTTGCCCTATGTACTCTCCAAAGTGTCTTGGTCTTAGCATGCCTGCTAGCTGTACATCTTGTTTATCCATTTGCACATTAGCAAAGTGTATATTCTGGCTGAGGGATTCCATCCTATTTGTCTCCATTTGCGAGTGGATATGTTCTAAACACTTCACGGACAAGTTCAGTAATATCGTTTACGACGTTTGGATTGGTTCGTACCGCATTGTTGAGAGCTTGGCGTGCTTCTGCGTTTCGGTATCCTAAACTGACGAGTACCTTAACCGCTTCCTGAAAAGTATCCTGTTTAGTAAATGTCGGTACCGACGGTGTGTCTGTTATGGTATCTGTAAGGTCTAAGCCTTCTATTCTACCTTTTAGTGTTGCTATCATTTTTTGTGCAGCGCGATTGCCGATACCCGGTAGTGAAGTCAGTGTTGCTATATCCTCAGTTTCTATAGCATGCGCTATACGTGAAGGTGGTATAATCAACGCCGATATAGCCTTAGATGGTCCGATACCTTCTACTTCTATAATTTGCTCAAAAAACCTCCGTTCGTTCTCACTTAGAAAGCCGACTAAGTACGGCTTAGGTTGTCTTTCGGTGATATGCGTATATATCTGAAACTCTATATCAGAGCCTTCTATGATTGCGTTTGTCTCAAGCGATTCAGAAACATATGCAGGTAGGTTAACCTCATAGCCTATACCACCTACTATAATGACTACTCTAGGCGGATAGGAGGTTATTGTCTTTATTTGACCTTGTATGAAGCTTATCATTTTACTCTGTGAGAGAAGTTTCCAGGAGTTGCTATTAGAGCATGACACAGTGCTATAGATAGTGCGTCAGCTACATGTTGATCTGTACCTGCCCTGTATTCGTTTAGGTGAGTACTCATTGCTTGCATTACCTGCTGTTTAGTTGCCCTGCCGTAACCAGTTACAGTGTTTTTTGCCTGATTCGGATGGTAGTCAAACACGGGTATGGACATCTTACCCGCTGCTAGTACTGCGGCTGCACGAGCGTGTACCATAAGAATTGTTGCTTTTACTATCTGGGCTCTAAAGTGTATATCTTCTACTGCCATTGCGTCTATTGTATGGTTATTAATAACATTACATATAACTTCAAATATATTTAACAGCCTAAGAGGCATAGGTGTTTTAGTCGTAGTTTTTACAGTGCCCATATCTAATATCCTTATACCCGATGAGTCTTTTCTAATCACACCGTAGCCTGTGTTAACGAGTCCCGGATCTATGCCTATAACAGATATGCTTTGCAATATAGTCAAATTACTCCTCTCAGATATGTTAACTCATATAAATAAATTTTTGTATCCGTACTAAGATGTTAAATTTTGTAGATACTGTAGATCAACTGAAAATGGTACTGACTTTGCGCCGATAGATTCTAGATATCTATCAGTAGTTGCAAAGAGTATGTTGCCTTCTCGTTCTAGTATAGCTATGCTGGGTTCCCCATTAGGAGTCCACAGAGTTCCACCATATTGCGGTGGATAATGGTTAGTACGGGCACGCCCCTTTAAAAACAGTATATAACTACTGCCTATATGAAAATCTACTTTATCTTGACTGTATTGCGTAAACAGCTCTAAAGATTCAGGTATTGCCACATGTATTTCTTCGCCTTCGTCAGCACTACCTTTGAAGTTACTCTTTACCAAGTAGGTTTGGTATACAAGAGTTATAAGTTCTCCTTCTTGCAGTGTCACTGATTCAGACGTTTGGGTAATCAGTTCACCTTGTATAATACGGTCAGAAGACCGTATTAGTGAATCTAATGTAGCATAATCTTTGTTTTGCTCTTCATGTAGAGGTGGTTTATAACATGTTATAGCGGTGAGTAAAATGCAGAAGGCGATCGTAACAAATAAGAGAGTGATCCGTTTCCATAACATTTTACTACTTCTACTATATGATACTGACTTTTAAGCTTTTCTACATGTATCTTTAAAGCCAGTTCTGCTGTGTTCACCATCACAGAAGGGCTTGTGAAGCGATGTACCGCAACGACATAGCCAAGTATCACCATTTACCTGATATACATTTCCTTCTTCATCCTGCAGTGTAAATTCCCCGCTGATATATAAAGGACCATCATCTGTCGGTACTACTCGTGTTACTTTAGACACTTTTATATTTCCTTTCTGAATTTAGTATAGATAATACAATTTGTGCTTTATAAGTTACTGTAACGGCAATAAATTTTGTCAGTTTTACAGTAATAACACACTATCAATTGTATAGGTTAAGTAGATAGTTTATTATCAGTATTTAGTAGATAAAAACTTTAAGATTTTTTCACTTATCGTAATAGATGTTTCACCCCAGATGAGGGTGTGTCCTGCGTTGGGTAGTATATCAATATGAGAATTTTTTACTAAACTATGTAATCTCATAGCGTGTGATACAGGGAAGTATGTATCCTTATCGCCCCAGAGTATAAGTGTGTGTGCTTTTATAGAACTTAGTTCCTCATCAGTGAAAATATTTTTTTGTCCTCTAAAATTGGCAAATTGTCTCATATTGTGGTACAAAACCGAAGCGTTATCTTTTCTAACCCTTGTATCGTGGATATAGTCAATGTATTGATTTCTAGCAGGGAAGTCTTTAACTTTGATCCAAGCGTCAAACACGCGTTTAGTTACCCATTTATTAGGTATTAAAAGTATACGCCCCAGTCCGTACAAAGATGTTATTCTGTATCCTAGTGGCATTTTTTTACCTATACCTACTGTACTTATGAGTGCGAGTTTTTGAACTCTCTCCGGGGCTTGTATCGCTAATCCTAAAGCCGCTATTCCGCCAAGTGATACTCCAATAAGTGATGCTTTAGGTATCTTCAGCTCATCCATAAAACCCAATATATATTCAAATACAAACTGATTGAATGATTTTTTAATTCGTGGCTGATACGATAAACCGAAAGTGGGGTTATCTGGTACTAACACATAGTAATTTTTATATAAATGAGGTATTTGCAAAAACCAAGCTGCACCACCACCACCCATTCCATGAATTAGAATAACTACAGGATTTTT
Source organism: Dehalococcoidia bacterium (assembly GCA_964274945.1). Taxonomy (GTDB): domain Bacteria; phylum Chloroflexota; class Dehalococcoidia; order Lucifugimonadales; family Lucifugimonadaceae; genus CAXXBX01. The sequence continues at coordinate 1,032,622 of CAXXBX010000034.1, forward strand.
TGGGTTACCATATTCAAGGTAGTGTATATTCTTACTACCTTTTGTAAACTTACCCGTATAGGGTAAATTGGATACATTTAGTACGCTCTGCATACTCTTGAGTACTCGTTTTTGGTCTACGGTTAGGTTATCAGAATTTTGTATCATGTGGTTTATAGTTGCGAGATTGCCGAGTGTGCCGCCTGTAAAGTTTTATGTATATCGTTATCTGTATGTGCTAGAGATACAAACCAAGCTTCATATCCTGAGGGAGGTGGGTATACACCGCGTTCAATGAGCCTTCTGAAGAACTTACCATATTTATCCATATCGGAGTTTTTAACGGTTCTAAAGTCAGTTACATCGTTATCTGTAAAAAACACTGTAAAAGCACCGCACATACTGTTGATACGGTGAGGAATAGCAAACCGCTTCAAGATAGATGAGAGCCCGTTTGTGATTATATCGGTTTTGGACTGTAGTTGTTTATAAGAGTCTAGTGTCAGCGACTTGAGTGTTGCTAACCCCGCTGCAACAGCTATAGGATTACCAGATAGAGTGCCTGCTTGATACATTTTTCCCGTCGGTACTACTGTATTCATTATCTCAGTTTTAGCACCATATGCACCGACTGGTAAGCCACCCCCAATTATTTTACCTAGGCAAGTTATATCGGGCATGACACCAGATCTGCCTTGTACCCCGCTCCAACCTACTCTAAAGCCTGTAAGCACCTCATCAAATATAAGCAGACTACCGTTTTGAGTACACAAGTATCTGAGTTTTTCTAAGAATCCCAGCGCTGTAGGTACAATGCCCATATTACCTGCTACAGGTTCTATAATAACTCCTGCTATCTGGTCAGGGTAGACTTTAAACACGGATTCTAATGCATCTATGCTGTTATAAGGCAGGGTTATAGTGTCCTGTGCACATCCGGGCGGGATACCTAAAGATGTCGGTACTCCATGTGTGGCAAGACCTGACCCTGCTTCTATCAATAGATAGTCGGCATGTCCGTGGTAACATCCTTCAAATTTAACTATTTTGTTTCTGCCTGTATATGCCCTTGCAAGCCTTAATGCGCTCATGGTAGCTTCTGTGCCAGAATTGACCAGCCGCACCATATCTATAGACGGAATGGCTCTGACTATCAACTGTGCAATTTCCACTTCGCCCTGCGTTGTAGCCCCAAACGTCAGCCCCTTGGTAGCAGCAGATAATACAGCATCTACAACAGGTTGGTAGGCATGCCCAAATATAAGCGGACCAAACGAACAAACATAGTCAATGTAACTATTGCTATCTACATCCCATATATATGCTGCCTTACCTTTTTGTATGAATCTAGGGCTACTGTTTACTGAGAGCCAAGAGCGCACAGGGCTATTTACACCACCGGGGATAACCTGCTGGGCAGTTTTAAAAAGCTCTTGTGAAGAAAAACTCTCTACACTCATCACACTTTGTTTAACCCAAATATATCTATTACGTTCTGGGATATATGCTCAGTGTTGTGAGAACGCAGAAAAATTATAGGATCCGCAAGCAGTTTTTTAAACATGCTTTTAGTCATTGCATCTAGTTTGATGCGTTCTGCTTGAGTTAGATTTGGTAACTTTGCCATAGTTGTTGCAAGCTCTTGCTGACGTATGTATTCAGCGTGCTTTGTGAGATCTCTAATAATCGGTTCTCCATTTTGTGGGCTCAGAGATTGGCAAAACTTTCTAAAACCGAACGATACTATCTCTTCCGCTTTCAGGATTTCAGTATCAATTGCACCGTTTTTTGATTTTGATATATCATATAAGCTTTGTATTGTAAGTAAAGAGACATTTGGTAAAGTTATAACGCTAGGTTCTACGTCTACGGGCATACTTAAATCTAAGATGTAGAGATGACTGCTTGAGCCTGTGCGTAAAGATAAGATATCTGCTTTACTGATAATAGGTACAGGTGATGCAGTACAAGTTACGAGTATATTGCATTCTTTTATTGCATTTAATCGCTCTTGGAATTGTATATACTTTGCACTCAGTTCATCAGCGAGTGTTTTTGCTGTATGTGGGCGTCTGCTAGTGACTGTTATATCTTTTATGCCCCGTCTGATGAGGTTTAGTGCTGCTAGCCTGCCCATTTCGCCAGCGCCTACTAATAGCACCTTAGAGTTGCGTAAATCAATCTTGCTATTTTTAGCAAGTATGTTTACACCCAGAGATGCTACCGATACAGGATTACGCCCTAAGTTAGTACGCGAATGCACTCTACGCGATGTTCTAATCGCCCCATGGAATAACCTTGAAAGATCGTGGTTGAGCGTACCCGCCTCACCAGCAGCAACTAATGCACGTGACACTTGCCCAGAAGCTTGAGTCTCTCCCAATGCAACAGACTCTAAACCAGAAGCAACCCTAAACAGATGATAAACGGCATCTTCCCTCTTTAGTGTAACCGTGTAAGACGCCATCTCCATACCTGATAACCTATTCAAAAAGCCCTTTACTATATCTATATCTGTGTCCACAGTGTACACTTCAGTTCGGGTACATGTAGAAAGTAAAACGCCCTTGCCAATGCCCTGTGCAAGCATAGCCATAGCCTCTTTCATAGATCCCTCACTTACCGAAGCACGCGACAAAACCTCAACAGGCGCATGTGATATATTTAAACTCAAAACTGAATATTGTAACATTTTTAGTCAATAATTGTTTTATAGAGCACAAAATACTCTATGACAGTATAGTCTAATTCTATTAATGTATATTATCATGTAAATATAGAGTAAAACAATTCATGTTTATGCTTGAAACAAGGATAAAAAATTGCATTTTAAAATATATTTAAAAAAACATCTACTACTGACGATTTTTCTCTGTATTCTACTTATATACAGTTGCTCGCACAGTACCGATGCAGAACCAACGCCAGCATTATCGTTACTAACTCCAACGCCTTTAGAATCACTTAAATCCACTGATAACCTTCCCGCTTGCGATCAACCCGATATAACAAAGAGTAACACTACAGGTATAGAACTACAAGGCATTGAGGATTGGATAAACTCCCAACCATTGACCATAAATGGCGAACTCGCAAACAACAGAGTTGTACTGATAGACTTCTGGACTTATACCTGTGTTAACTGTATACGAACACTACCGTTTATACATGAATGGCACAACAAGTATTCAGATAAAGGCTTGACTATCATCGGTGTACACACTCCTGAGTTTGAATTTGAAAAAATAAAGGAAAATATTGAACATGCTGCCGCATCTGATGGAGTAGTTTGGCCAATTGCAATAGATAACAATTACGATACTTGGCGGACTTTCGAAAACCGCTACTGGCCAGCAAAATACCTCATAACTTCTGATGGTGTGGTCTACTCACACTTTGGCGAAGGGGCATACTGCGAAACTGAACGCGCAATACGCGCTGCACTCACACAGTCAGGATGGGACGTAACCGATATACCTATCGGTGAAGTGAACTTCCAAAAAAGAGACTCTTCCGCATTTACACAGACACGAGAAATATACGCAGGGCGAATAAGATCTACACCATACAATCCCTACGCAGGTAACTTTGAATACTACTCTATAACTGATACTGCAGGAGGAGTCATACAGTTTCAAGACCCAGGAGAATATGCGAACAACTACTTTTATCTCCACGGCCCTTGGAAAGTCGGAAGTGAACAGGTAGTACACGCAAGAGAAACCAAAAACTTAGAAGACTATATAGCCTTAACGTTTTTATCAAAGAGTGTAAATGTAGTTATTAATTCATCGGACGAAGAGCAGTACAAAGTCTATGTTTACTTAGACGATAAACCTTTACAACCTTTACAAGCAGGACATGATATCCAATTTGATAGCCAAGGTAACTCGTATATACTAGTGGACACACCAAAGCTATATAGCATAGTTATACAGCCACAGTTCAGAGAAAGCGTTCTAAAGCTCTCCTCTAACTCCAGCAAGTTTGGCTTTTTTGCGTTCACCTTCGGCACATATGAAGAAGGTATCTAACCCCCATATGTTCTCCTTAATTAGGATAGGCTTAGTACTACTATTAGCTACTGTAACACTCCTGCCAACTTATGCTTGTTTTGGTAATACATCATCTACATCTATATCTAATGATTGGTACTACGAATCCGACGACTGGGACGTAGTTCTTTCTACAACGGATTTAGGGATTGGCACTCGGCGATTTGCATTCGTATTGTCGGGCGAACAGGGTTTAGTGAGACTGCCAGCTCTGTCAGTAAAGACGTTTTTTCTAGAAGCATCAGATAAACACGAAGTAGTAGAAGAAAAGGTAGCAAGATTCTACCCATTCCCCCAGAATCTCCGCGGTTTATACGCAACAAACTTTGCATTTGACTATGAAGGACAGTGGCGGGCTGATATAACCGTACCGCACCCAAATGGTAAAACCACGTTGGCATCTGTGTATTTTACCGTTAATTCTACCCCCGTTTCCCTAGATGTGGGCGAATTTGCCCCACAAAGCACTAACCGTACAATACGCGACGTCAATTCAGTCAGCGAACTGACTACAGGCTCTTTTTATAACATTAACTTGTATCAGCAAACCATCAAAGACGCACTACAAGAACGAAAGCCCGTGGTAGTAGTATTTGCTAGTCCAGCCTTCTGCACAAACGCAGTATGCGGTCCACAGGTAGAAGTCGCAAGCGACCTCAGTAACACCTATAAAGATAAAGTAGCATTTATACATATAGATATCTACCAAAACCCAAACCAGATCCAAGGTGACCTCACTAAAGGTATAAAAACACCGATACTGAAAGAGTGGGGCGTAACAACCGCAGACGAGTGGACATTTGTAATAAACTCACAGGGGCGAATAACTGCAAGTTTTGAAAACTTCGCCCCACTCTCAGAGCTGAACGATTCTATAAAGAAACTAATGTGAAATTAGGTTAATCGTGGAGATAGTGCAAAACGGGTCTTTAAAAACCCAAATCCAACGTATAAACCATAAACCGAGTATACTGGTGCCACTCAATGGCACCGAGAAAGCCGAGCGGATACTGCCTTACGCTGTTATAATCGCTAGGTGGTTCAATGCCGATATCAATTTACTATACGTACTCAGGGCATTACAGAGGTTAACTCCGCAAAACTCATACCGAAGAACGACTTATCCCGATATACAGTACGACAGGGCAATAAACCTAGCACTAGAATATTTACAAGAAGTAGCTATTCGTATAGAGCACACTAGATCAGCCAAAGTTAAATGGAGTATAGCAAAAGGTTCAATCGCACATATGGTAGCTAATAGAGCCTCTACACTTGAATCTTCAATAATTACACTGACTTCATCTGTAATGCCTATCTTAGACCGATTCATTGTAAAAGGTGTCCTCAAGAATCTATGGAGTTTAACAGAAGTTCCTCTGTTTGTACTAAAAGATAATTCTGTCAATACTCACTTTGCCACCTACGCAGAGCCTAAAGCATTTATAGTAGCGTTGCCACGTTTAGACATGGTAGAAGCAGTTATACCAATTCTGCAAATACTAATACCGAAAACTAGTGCAAAAGTTGTTATGGTTATAAAAGATAGCTTAGAAAATAGAAAGCTCCACAATGGGCAAAATTCTAGCACTTTTAACAACAGTATTGGTGATGCAAGTATAAACCCAACGTACACATTAGTGAAAAATGTAGGTAAAACCCTTCAAGAACTGCAAATCAGATACAACAACGCTTGGATAATCACCTCGTCAAGTATACGCAGCAGACTCTACAGAGCAATATTCAGCTCATTTTTTTATACCGTACTTAGACACTCTAAAGTACCCTTTATAGTGATACCGAGAAAACAGGTCTCACTAAGTAACTCAAAGCAACGTGCTAGGGTTTACTCAACTGACCCCGTCCAAATATAAGCATAGCGTAACGTCAGTAATTTTTCTATTCACGTGACAAAAATATTCGCAGAACGTACCAGAATAACAGTGCAACAGACGTAAACAGACTTAACGCAGCACCTACATAGCGGTCTTCGGGATAGCGGTGAAGTATGTTAGAAGTATGGTATAGTATCGCCACACCTGCAAGAGCAACCATAGCTACTGAAAACAGTACGCCGAGCTCAAAACCGAATATAACAGCTGCAGCAATTAATACCAGTGCTACAATGCCTCCCCATATTAACACTCCGCGTAAAAACGAGAAGTCTTTTCGCGTTACAAGTGCAATCGCTGTAAGCCCTCCAAAGCCAAGCAGTGTTACGCCTACAGCACTCTGTATAACACCATTAGCATATAACTCTGCCACAAGTAGTAGTGGAATGAATATTAGCGCCTCTGCAATGACAATGACCAAGAGAGCAATATACTGCACTCCAAGAGATCTTGCACTGTACGCAGCATAAGAAGAAAGCATGCCTATAATTACGAAGCCACCAAGTATCAATAGCCAAGAAACACTTAGCATAGCTGACCCGATTGTATAAGCTAATCCACTACTAAAAAGGAACATCTCAATACCTACAAAAGCAAGTATTGCACCTAAGAGATGCAAGTATGTTTTTATAATAAAAGCTGCTCTTGAACTAGTACTAAGCTGCCCTACTGGGATATCTCTATTTGTATAAGTTGCATTCACGATTTAAACCTCCTTAATGATACTAATTTAATTGATGATTGTATCAAATGAAAGTCGTTTAATCAAAAAATATAATCTAGTTATGTACTTTGTTTACTTCTTATAAAGTAACTGACAACAGCGCCTAATGTTACGCTAAACCAAGCAAAAGGTATAATTGCAAAAAATAGAATAGCTATCAGATTGGCATTTATACCAAAAATCTGATCAAAGCTAAACAAAGCCAATAGCCCGAATATCAGTGGAAAAGGTAGAAAAAAAGCAGCTACAACTGTTCCAAATAGTGCTACCTGCGTGCCTTTTACGTTCGCTACGCTGCTACCTACAAATCCTGCAATAAACGGCGCTATCCAAGGTAGTATAAAATGAACTACAGGTATTAATATAGATAAACCACCTATAAACATTATTAAAAGAGATATCAATACTCCTTTTAGCATTAGTGCACCCTCTCGCTTTAGATGTTACTATAGTAGTATATATTACTGACAATAGTAGTCACTACGCGAAGTAAATTTTTATTATACTAAAAGTAAGTGAAAACACAACATTTGGTTTTGGAGTAGATAGCATATGCTTTTTAGAAGTTTTGGACCTGCTGAAATAGGCTTGATAATTTTGCTTGTTATTGTTCTGTTTGGTGTAGGCAAGCTTGCGAAAGGATTGCCTCAGCTGGGCAAAGGTATGGGGCAAGCAGTCGGCGAGTTTCGCAATTCAGTTAAAAATGGTAAAGATACAAAAGGCGAGGCAGAAACAAAAAGTACAGATACAGAGGATACGTCAGATACTCCTGAAGTAGCTACGAATCAACATAAGTCTGCTACAATTTCTACAAGGTCTCGTAACAGTAGGAAGAAGTCTTCACGCTCTAGAACTAGGTAAGCATCACAGGTACTAAACGGCTGTACTACTGTTTAGTATCGTTTTTTGTTCTTTATCTTCTTGTGATTGCCCTCTTTCTGCTATTTTCATTAAGACTAACCCGACGCCGTAGAGTACCACAAGTGGCATTGCTGCTAAAACCTGCGTTATAGGGTCTGCCGTAGGGGTGATTATAGCACCAAATATAAAGGCAATTAACACTGCCCAACGCCACCTACTCGCTAAATCACTAAACGTTACAAGCCCCATCTTTGAACCGATTAGCATTAATATAGGCGTTTGAAACAAAATACCCATCCAAAACATAAACGATACCGTCAAACCTATTGTAGAACTGATAGACGGACGTATATCAATCCCCTCTAATCCTGCGCTAAAGGTAAGCAAAAACTTGAAAAACGAAGGCACTAGCACATAGTAAGCAAATACACAACCCGCTGCGAATAGTAAGATTACAGGAGGCGGTAGCAGAAACACATAAACACGCTCAGAAGGTTTAAGCGCTGGTCTTAGATACAACGCAACCTCTACAATATAAAAAGGAATAGACGCTGTAACGGCTATTAGAAAACCTATTCTTGCCGCTAGAGACCAAACTTCAGTCAAGCGGGTAGATATAGGACCGCCTTGAACATTCGCCTCTTCAAAGAGTCTCAAAACAGGTTCATTAAAAAAGGTTAGTATTTCCTGATAGTACCAAAGCGCGAGTACTAACATTATAATTGTAAATACACTAGCCCTGAGCACACTAGCACGTAGACGGAGTAAGTGCTCTAATATGCTCATATGCCTATCAATCATCCGGCTTACACTCTGCCTTGTTTTTTGAGTCTTTTTGAATTGTTTTTAACTTTACTCTGACTATCGTCCTCACTGATTTTTGGCTTATTATCTTGATCTAAATTTTCCTGATCTTTTGGCTGTATCAGGTTACCGAGTGTAAACCTCTGTGGCTGTAGCGAAGATTGCATAGGTTGCAGATCTTTCTTTAAAGTAGTATCTAGTGAGAGATCTTCTTTCATTTTCCTAACGTCGGATGACATAACATCCATTTGTGCCTCTTTTTTTATCTCTTCAATTTCAAGCTCTTCAGAGACCATAGCGGTGATGTCTTCTCGCTTTTGCTTGAGTTCCGTATATACACGTCTAAGTTGATGTACCATCTCACCGACTCGTTTCGGTCCTACGACAAATATTCCTATAAGAATTATAATAAGTAGCTCATAGCCACCAATACCAAGAATGTTCATTTCAAATTGTTCACTATTTAACTGCGAGAAAATATGCCCAGTAATTCAATATGTTTAGTATGTGGGAACATATCAAAAGGTTTTACCAATTCAAGTATAAACCCATTATCAGCGAGATTCGTAGCATCTCGTACAAATGCGCGAATATCACAAGAAATCAGTGCTATTCTATCTGGTGATGCCTTACGTACTGCTTGAATTACCTTAGTATCACAACCTATTCTGGGCGGGTCAAGTATAACACAGTGGATTTTACTTTCTTGTTCTGCGAGCGTTGGGAGATAGTTTTCTACCTTTGCATTTATAAACTCCACGTTGCTGTGTGATACTGCATTTTGATGTGCGTTTGCAATCGCCGCCGAAGATTCTTCAATACCCACTACTTGAAGCACATAAGGAGCAATTAGAATAGCCATAGTGCCGACGCCACAATAAGCATCTAACACTTTATGCTCTGGTTTAAGTTGCAGAAGCGAAACGATGTTCAGTATCAGTGATTCTAGTTGTAAAGTATTCACTTGAAAAAACGAGGGCGAACTAACCTGAAATGTAGAATCACACACTTTTTCTTGATAGAACTTTTGACCTGTTTGAGTATCGCTCATTTTGGCAATCTTAGGTTGTATAAGAATATCTCCCGTATTTGTACCTGTGCGTACTGATACTTGGGTGTATCCGTCAAGTCCAATGGAGTTCATTTTTGTCAGTATAGCGTTTATTTTCGTATTCATCAGTAAGCACTGATCTATGGGAACAAAGCGACGGGTATACGTATTTACAAAACCGAGTTTGCCTTTATTTATACCGTACTTGCCGACAGTAAAACGCGCGTGGTTGCGGTAGCCAAATGGTTGTGGGCTGGGTTCAACAGGTAAAACCTTCGTTGCTCTGACGCTTGGATGCATATCTAAAGCCTCTGCTACGGTTTGATGCTTTATCTTTAACTGCTGACTGTAGGATATATGCTGTAGTTGGCATCCACTACACTGATGAATAAAGTACTTACACGGTGGAATAACTCTATGTGGAGAGGGCGCATCTATATTTACAACCTCGGTTATGATTCTGTTGTTAAACACTTTTACAACGACTGCATGAGCTGATTCGCCTTTTATACCACCTACTACCACAATTTCTACATCGTCAAAAAACGCTACACTGACACCTTCTTCTGGATCTAATAAAGTAGGTGTTAGTTGTAGTACATCACCGGGTGTAAGGTTGAGCTTAGAGGTTAGATCTTGACTGGAGTATTTTTTATTACGAATCCCTTTACTCAAAGTGTGGTGTACTACTCACTAAAATATTGCTTTCTAATCACTATTTAAACCTTAGTATACCTTGTAGCAATGGGTAGTCTGCGGTCTCGTCCAAATGCTAAACTGGTTATTTTAACGCCCGGTGGTGCCTGCCTTCTTTTGTGCTCGTTAATATCCACCATATAGAGTAATTTCTCTATAGCGTTTATATCAATGGTGGCATCCGATAGATACTCTTTGTTTTCAACTATCTTATTCTTGGGCACACCTTGTTCAATATACGCAACGAGTATTTTATCTAGTATTTCATAGGGTGGGAGTGAATCTTGATCTTTCTGGTCAGGTCGTAGCTCTGCACTGGGGGGTTTGGTGAGGATTGAAGTCGGTATTAATGGTTTCGCTTGTAAACTGTTACGGTATTCACATAACTTATATACAGACGTCTTTAAGATGTCCTTAATAACTGCAAAGCCCCCTGCCATATCACCATAGAGAGTAGCATAGCCTGTAGCCATCTCAGATTTATTACCCGTAGTTAAAACAAGTCTTTTGAACTTGTTAGAGATAGCCATAATAATTGTGCCACGTATGCGGGATTGGATATTCTCTTCTGTAGTATCTTGTTGTGTGTTTTCAAATGTGCTTTTAAGTGTATCTTCAAATGCAGAGTGAACGGTATCAATGGGAATAGTCCACAGTTCTACGCCTAGGTTATCGGTTAGAGCTTTAGCGTCAATTAGGCTACCTTGTGAGGAATACCTAGACGGCATAGCGATACACAATACATTTTCACGCCCTATTGCATCTACAGCAATGCAGGCTGTCAGTGCTGAATCTACACCACCAGATAACGCAATTGCAACAGAGTGAAACCCAGTTTTGCGTATGTAATCACGTGTTCCAACTACTAGAGCCGAATATATCTGTGCTTGCTTAGAAAATTTTACAGACTCGGTAACAGGTAACGGTGGCTTAGATCTTTGTAAAGTATCAGGGAGTGAGACTTTAATCTGCTTTGCTCTGCAAGGTAAAGTTGTCGACGTATTATTACTATATCTATTTTTACCGATTAAACTGATATTTAAGTCAACAAAGCCAATTTGCTCTTTAAACATGGGCAATTCTGTTATTACTGTGCTATCGGGAGCCGTTACGCTACTACCTCCTTCGAAGACAAGTTCATCCTGCCCGCCTACTTGGTTGACGTATACAATAAACGCTCTGTTACGAATAGCCAATTTCTTTAATAGGTTTATCCGCTTGCACTGTTTATCTATCTCATACGGCGAGGCATTTATGTTTATGAGGACTTGTGTCCCGAAAATACGATGTGCTTCAACCGGACCCTCAGCCTGCCAGATGTCTTCACATATACTAACGCCTACACTTGTATCGTTGTAATTAAATACAGGGCACTGATTACCTGAAGTAAAATAGCGTTTTTCATCAAACACACCGTAATTAGGTAGTAAAACCTTGTAATAAACAGCTTCTATATTTCCACAAGATATAATAGCTGCTGCATTGGCAACTCCGTATTCTAGTTTATCAATAAAACCTACCACACTGACAATGTTCTTAGACTCGTTTGCTACCTGCTTGATAGTGGTTAAGTTATCGGTAATAAAAGATTTGCTAAGTACCAAGTCTTCTGGAGGGTAGCCGCATACAGCGAGTTCAGGGAAGGCTACAATATCTGCACCGTTTTCTTGTGCAGTTCGGATGCCCTCTTTTATCAGTGTGAGATTACCTTTAAAGTCTCCAACAGTAGTGTTTATCTGCGCTAAAGCAGCTCTCATAACAGCGATTTTTATTATCTAAATTGTGATTTCAATATTTATCATATACAATAAGTTATGTTAATATAGTTACTGTTTTGTATTGCAATCCCGAGTAGCTCAGCGGTAGAGCAACTGACTGTTAATCAGTGGGCCACAGGTTCGATCCCTGTCTCGGGAGCCATATACAGTATTAAATACCATTATACAATTTCATTGATTCTTCAACGCCGCTATTTATAATGGTTTTAGTGGCTTCTACAGCTTTTATGACACCATTTTGGATAAGTTCTCGTTCTTTTTGATTCAGTTTATCAAGTACATAAGAGATCTGATTTGAGCGTGCTGGCGGTTTGCCTATGCCTATGCGAATACGTATAAAATGCTGGGTTGCAAGGTGATGTATCACAGACTTTATACCATTGTGCCCGCCGTCGCCACCTTTGCGTCTTATGCGTATCCTACTTGGCAAAATGTGGATATCATCATAGATTAGTATCAGTTTATCAGTTGAAACGTTAAAGTTATAAAGTGCATCTCGTATAGCAATACCACAAGCGTTTACAAAGGTATTAGAACGCACTAGAAGCAGAGTGGTGTGCTCTATTTGTGTTTGCGTACACGTGTAAGTATCCTTGTTTATAGAGTTGCTATTACTACTGTTGAATTCATATCTTAGGGTATCAATAGCCCACCAGCCGGCGTTATGCCTTGTCCTTTCGTATCTTGCTCCAGGGTTTCCAAGACCGAAAATTATCCAAGTTTGTTTTTTTAACTCTTGCTCTACGGTATCTTTATTTTGGATGTTATAGTTGTTTTGAAGATTCATTTTACTAACTAGATTGAAGGTTAATTAAACTCATAAATTCTTTTGAGGTTAACAACGGTATACTGAGAGTTTTGGCTTTAGTGATTTTAGAATTTGTTGGGTTATCGCCCACAACAAGGTAGCTTGTGTGTTTAGAGATAGAATTGGATATCTTACCTCCAAGTTTCTTCACTGAGCTTTGTGCCTCTACACGTGATAACGTTTCAAGGCTACCTGTAAATACTAACGAGTAACCGCTTAGATGTTGTTTAACTACTGTTTTGTGCTGTGCAATGGGTAGTACGCCTAAATCTTTGAGTTGGTTAATGAGGGTTTGGTTGTTCTTATTTTCAAACCAATTTAACACTGACTGAGCAACTGTTACACCTACACCGTATATTACGGTTATTTCTTCGAGAGTGACATTAGAAAGTGTTTTCAGAGAGCCGAACGCATCTGCTAGTAGCTCTGCTGTTTCTTGCCCCACCAGTGGTATACCTAAACCAAATATTAAGCGTGCAAGTGGTTGCTTTTTGGATCTATTTATACCTTCCAGGAGAGCATCCGCTTTTTTTTGAGCAACACCCTCAAGACTTAGCAGAGTGTCCATCCTTTGGTGTAAAGTGTACAAGTCAGCGATGCTTTTTACAGTCCCAGAACGTATAAGCATTTGAGACATTTTTTCGCCAAGTCCCTCTATGTCCATCGCATTACGAGAAGCAAAATGCTGTAACAATTTCTCAAGTTGTGCTTCACAAAGAGAGTTTACACACCGTACTGCAACCTCTTGTTCGTTTGATACTACAGGCTCATTGCAGACGGGGCAGTTTTCAGGAAACACAAAACTGCGTTCGCCTCTTGGAGTATTGGGTAATACGCCTAGCACTTGCGGTATTACATCCCCTGAGCGTCTCAATATCACGGTATCGCCTTCTCGTAAGTCTTTACTTTGAATTTCATTTCTGTTGTGGAGCGTTGCACTGCTGACAGTTACTCCATTCAGAGTCACTGGTTGCAGCTTAGCGAAAGGTGTCAGTACCCCTGTTCTCCCTACGCTTATTTTTATTTCGTTAATTTTAGTGGTAGTCTGTTGAGCAGGAAATTTATAAGCGGTTGCCCACTTTGGTTCACGTGCTACGGTTCCTAATTTCTGTTGTAATATGAAGTCGTTCACTTTTATGACCATGCCGTCTATATCGTAATCTAATGTAGGGCGTTTTTGGAGTATACCCTCAAAAGCGGAAATTATCTCCTGCTCGGTAGCGGTTTGTATATTTAGATTAGAAGTTTTAAACCCCCATTCAGCAAGGGCGTGCAGAGTTTCCCACTGACTACTAAGCGGTAGCGCGGTTGCACCACTTACCCAACCGATACCGTACAAGAAGGCATCAAGTGGACGTTTTGCAGTTTGCATAGGGTCTAGTTGCCTAAGAGAACCTGACGCTGCGTTACGTGGATTCAGATACGGTTTAAGTCCGCTCTTCTCTCTTTGCTGATTATAATCTCTGAATTTAGATTTTGGGAAGAAAACCTCACCTCTGACTTCTATTTCCGTAGGGCATCCTGTACCTCTTAAACGCAATGGAATAGACTTAATAGTGCGGATGTTGTGTGTAACATCTTCGCCTATTTGTCCGTCTCCGCGTGTGGCTGCTGTCGTAAGAACGCCTGATATATAAACCAGCGATACAGCCAAACCGTCAATCTTAGGTTCACAAACGGTATTAAAATCGGTGTTATTGTTCTCTCTTTTAATGCGATAAAGCCATTGGAGCAGTTCGGCTTGTGTAAACACGTTGCTAAGGCTTAGCATTGGTTGTCTATGTGTTACTTCCAAAAACCCTAGAGCAGGCAGTGCACCTACACGTTGAGTAGGTGAATCAGTAGTTACAAACTCAGGGTTTTCGTGTTCAAGTAACCTTAATTCTGACATTAAAGCATCATATTCTTCGTCAGATATATTAGGTTCAGATACTACGTAATAACGGTAATTTGCGTAGTTTAACCGAGTTCTTAATTGCTCTATTGTGTTTAAAATTCTGTTCAATCCTATATATAACTCCTTATCAGAGTATATTTAACTTTGTGTAATGTACCATTTCACTGTGGCGTTGTTTTTAAATTGTACAATATATTTGAGGTCTTTATTGAATTTAACTTAAAAATGGCAATTGTAAAACCGTTTAGAGGTGTTATATACAACACTAATATAGTTGGTAACCTTAGTTTAAATTTATGCCCTCCTTTTGATGCTATATCTAGCGAACTCCAAAAGGATCTGCTACAACGCTCTCCGTTTAACATTGTACGACTTGAGTGCATGCGTAGACATGCCCTTGTAAATTCGCCTTACAGAATAGCTGAAGCTATACAACAGGAGTGGATAAACAGAGGTATACTACTGCAGGATCATACTCCAACGATCTATGTAGTTGAAGAAGAATTTGAGCATGCTTCTCAATGCACTAAGCGAAGAGGTCTAATAGCAGCGGTAAAACTTCAAAACTATAGCGATAGAATTGTGTTCCCTCATGAAAGAACAAGGAAAGAGTGGGTAGAAGATAGGTTTAAGCTGATGCAGTCTACACAGTCAGTATATAGCCCGTTGCTCACTGTAGTAAATTCACTTTCTAGTGAAGGTTTGGATTACATAATAGACCAACATAACCGCACTACTACTCAACCAGCTGCCATTTTTGCGAATTTAGATAATAAATATAGTATTAAAATTTGGAAGATATCTGACCCCAACGCTCTACGTAACATTACAAGAGTTTTCAAAGATTCTAGTATTATCATTGCGGATGGTCACCACCGATATGAAGCCTCGTTAAAGTACAAAAATGCACGCGATACAGAGCATAAAAACGGAGATACCAAACTCTCGGATCCTTCATATAATTACAGAATGGCGCTACTGATAGCTGAGAAAAAAAGTGGTCTGATAACACAAGGCTACCACAGAAGCGTAGCAGGTTTAACATCGCAACAAATAGCAACACTGAATGAACTGATTGCCAAGTACGCTAATGTATCAGAGTGGAAAATGTCAAATAATGTAAAACCTGCAGAAGCTGCGAAGATATTTGAAAAATTCTTATCAGACAGCCAAGTAGATAAAGTCGGTGTTTTGTTTGGTTGTTGCATAAAGATAAATAACCAAATACGTTTCCTAAAGGTTCATATAAAAAGCTTAGAGACGGTAGATAATACAGACTATATTTTTTTGCATAAACGAATACTTGAACCCATAGGGCTAAATGAACAGAGTCACCACTTAGAGTTTCATTATGATATAGGTACTCTAGTAGAACGACTTGAAAAGTCGGATATTCAAATGGCATTTATAATGCGTCCACTACCACTTTCTGACTTCTTTAAAGTAGCCGAGCATGGTCAAGTACTACCTGCAAAAGTAACTAATTTCTATCCTAAGCCACCTGCGGGTTCTGTAATTCAGCTATTAAATGGCGAAATTTAAAAACTAACAATTGCCTTAAATCGTCGGTTTTTACTTTTATCAGTACAATTTTTGTGTATAATAGTCTATAGTTGTATAGCGCGTTAATGTATTGTATTAGGAGGTCAATAGTCTATAGTTAGAGAGTAGTAGCTTATAGGGAGTAGTAATGTATTCGGAGGTTATTGAGAGTTAGCGGTTGGAGTAAGCTAATGCTATCCTTGCATGAACTCGCCCTATTGCACTTGCTTATCTTGTGCTGCTACGAAAACAGTTGAATAGTCTACATGAGTGGTAGGTGTGTTATGTTACATATCTGCAATAAAGGTGGTACCGCGGGAAAGTTCTCGTCCTTTAAATACTGAATTTAAGGTTGTGGACTTTCTTTTTATTTAAAAACATGACAGAGGTTTATGATGATAGATACGTATCCAAAAGGTGAAATGATTTCTGGTGCAGATATAGTCTGTCAAGCGCTTTTAAACGAAGGTGTAGAATCGGTTTTTGGGCTACCGGGCGGTGCAGTGTTACCGCTTTATGGTGTATTGCATAAATATCCAAAACTAAGGCATATACTTGTTCGGCATGAACAAGGTGCAGCTCACGCCGCCGATGGATACGCCAGAGCAACAGGTAAAGTTGGAGTGTGTATTGCAACATCAGGACCAGGAGCAACAAATCTTATTACAGGTCTGGCAACAGCAATGATGGACTCATCACCAATAGTGGCTATTACAGGTCAAGTGGGACGCAGTGTTATCGGTAAAGATGCCTTTCAGGAAACCGATATAACAGGGGCAACTCTCCCCGTAACCAAACATAACTATCTCGTATTAGATACTTCAAAGCTAGGTGATATACTACACGAAGCTTTTTACATTGCCAGAAGTGGCAGACCCGGCCCAGTTCTAATAGATATACCAAAAGATGTATTTCAAGACAAAACTTTCTATAACCCGAAAGACAAAGAAATTAGTATAAAAGGCTATCACGTACCCACAGCAGGCGATCAGCAAAAGGTAGACAAAGCAGTAGAGCTTATCAACAGATCTAAACGTCCTGTGATTCTTGCAGGGCGCGGAGTTACAATTTCAAAGGCATTTAACGAGCTAAAAGAGCTAGCTGAAAAGTCGGATATACCAGTTATCACCACGCTACTGGGGATATCCTCTTTTCCTGAACAACACCCGCTCAGCATGGGTTTTCCGGGTATGCACGGCATGGCTTATGCAAGTATCGCACTAGATGAATCTGACCTTATAATCTGTGTAGGAGGACGCTTTGATGACCGTATCGTGGGGGATGTTAGCAGATTCGCAACGCGTTCAAAAAAAATACATATAGATATAGACCCCGCAGAGATAAACAAAACTGTAAGAGTAGACGTTCCGATAATAGGCGAAGCCCGCATAGTTTTAAGGCAAATAGTAGACCAAATAAGCCCGACTACGAGAAGCGAATGGATAAAGCATATGGATGACCTTAAAATTGAGCATCCTTCTTTACGTATCCGAGAAACTGACGAATTACTCGGTCAGCATGTAGTCAAACTTTTATCCGATATTACCAAAGGTGATGCCATATTGTGTAGCGGTGTCGGTCAGCACCAGATGTGGGCTGCACAGCACTACTGTTTTAAAAACAGCAACTCTTGGATAACGTCGGGTGGTTTGGGAACTATGGGCTTTGAAGTACCTTCAGCAATGGGCGCACAGGTTGGAATGCCTCACAAACTAGTATGGTCTATTTGTGGCGACGGTGGCTTTCAGATGACAATGATGGAACTAGCTACTATCGCAGAAAACCGCCTGCCCGTTAAGTATGCCATCTTAAATAACAACCACCTAGGCATGATTACACAGTGGCAAGAGCTGTTTTATGAAGGGCAGCACCAAGCAGATTCTTATACAGCTAACCCCGACTTTGTAAAACTAGGAGAAGCCTTCGGTATAAAAAGCATGCGAACCACAACACAAGAAGAAACAGCAGAAGCTATCAGAGAGGCAAACGCATACCCAGGACCTGTAATCTTAGACTGCATAATAAAAAAAGTTGAACACGTTTACCCAATGATACCAGCCGGGCAAAGTGTAGCCGAACTAATAGAAGAACCTAACTAAACGCATGAACAACGCAGTGAAAAAAATTGCTCAACGTACTATAACCGCACTCGTTAAAGATAGTCCAGGGGTTTTAAACCGCATTTCTGGCATGTTCAGAAGAAGAGGCTTGAATATAGCCAGCCTTGCAGTCGGACACTCCGAAAAAGTAGAACTCTCAAGAATTACCTTTGTTGTAGAAGGACCAGGAGAACTCGTCAGTATAGCCGCTGAACAACTCAAAAAACTCATAGAAGTCGTAGAAGTTACTGATATTACTGCAAAGGACTTCATCAGCAGAGAATTAGCTCTTATAAAAGTTACAACAGAACCGCTAAACCGCTTAGAAGTTATGGAAATATGTAAAGTCTTCAGAAGCAGTATTATAGACATCAGCAAAAGTAGCCTAACTTTAGAGGTAACAGGTGATACCGCTAAAATAGACTCTTTGATAAAACTACTTAGAGAGTATGGTTCTATTGAGGTTATGCGCACGGGTATAGTGGCTGTCCTCCGCCATGATCCTCGTCCAGCTAGCAGTAACTATACAGAAAATTATCAAAGCTTGGGAATCACGACAATAGGTTCAGTTTAAAATACAAAACAGGAGTAAAAATGACAAAACTTTATTACGATAAAGATATAGACGATTCGATTTTAAGTGACAAAACCGTCGCTGTGATGGGTTACGGTAGTCAAGGTCACGCCCACGCTCTAAACCTTAGAGATAGCAACATAAAAGTTGTAGTTGGGTTATATGAGGGAAGCCCTTCTAAGCAAAAAGCAGAGTCAGCGGGCTTTGAGGTGCTATCCTGCTATGATGCCACTAAAAAAGCCGACATAATATCCCTACTGCTACCTGACACTGTACAGTCAAAAGTCTACAAGGAAGAGGTTGAACCTAATCTAAATTCGGGTAAGGTTATACTATTTGCACACGGTTTTACAATACACTACAAGCAAATAATTCCGCCTGCTGATACAGACGTCGTTATGATAGCACCTAAGGCACCCGGACATAGGGTAAGGGCAGTATTTGAAAAAGGGCTCGGAGTGCCATGCTTGGTGGCAGTTCACAACAATTCAAGCGGGCTTGCAAAGCAGATAGCACTGGCTTACGGCAAAGGGCTTGGCGGAGGACGCGCTGGCATATTAGAAACCACATTTAAAGAAGAAACTGAAACAGATCTCTTTGGCGAGCAAGTAGTGCTATGCGGTGGCGTAACACACCTTATACAAATGGCTTTTGAAGTACTAGTAGAAGCAGGCTATCAACCAGAGTCTGCATACTTTGAAGTACTACACGAACTAAAAATGATAGTTGACCTCATATACCAAGGAGGCTTGGGATACATGCGGTATTCAATAAGCGATACTGCAGAATACGGCGACTATTCATCAGGACCAAAGGTACTAGACAGTAGAGTCAAACAGAACATGCAGAAAGTCCTTGAACGCATTCAATCAGGAGAATTCGCTAAAGAGTGGATTGCCGAAAACGATGAAGGACTCTACAGATTCAAACAGATGCGGAAAGAGCACGCACAACATCCTGTAGAAGATATAGGTAAACACCTTCGCAGCATGATGCCTTGGTTAGAATCAACTACATAATAATAGAATAAGATTGCATAATATGGTAAAATTTAGAAATTACATTACAATAGAACATAAAAAGGACAATAGCTTAAAAGATATCTACCTGTGCCCATAACTCTTTGAAATAAACCAACATAGTAGAATTGGAGTTTTAAACATTATGGTAGAGGCTAAACAAGATAGTTTAATAGTATTTGATACTACGTTAAGAGACGGTGAACAATCAGCGGGTGCAGGGCTTAATGTAGAAAAAAAATTACGCATCGCACAGCAGCTTGATGCTCTGGGAGTGGACGTGATTGAAGCGGGCTTTGCGGCTAGCTCGCCCGAAGATTTTGAGTCAGTAAAACGCGTTGCTAAAGAGGTGAGAACACCCATTATATGCTCTCTAGCGAGGGCATTGCCAAAAGATATCGAACAAGCAGCAAAAGCACTGGAATCGGCAGAACACCCCAGAATACACACATTTATATCCTCCTCAGATATTCACCTTATGCACCAATTGAAGAGTGACCGTGAGACGATTATCGGCATGGCTGTAGACGCTGTAAGAAAAGCAAAAACGTACTTTGATGATGTAGAATTTTCACCGATGGACGCTACTCGCACTGAATTGCAATATCTTTACCAATTGTTAGAAGCAACTATAGCAGAGGGTGCAACCACAGTTAACATACCAGATACTGTTGGCTACTCAAACCCTACAGAGTTTGGTGCTCTTATACGCGGGATTATTAAAAACGTGTCTAACATAAGCGAGGCTATTATCAGCGTACACTGCCACAACGACCTTGGCATGGCAACCGCTAACTCGCTAGCTGGGCTAGAAAACGGAGCACGACAAGTAGAAGGCTGCATAAACGGTCTTGGTGAACGCGCAGGCAATGCCGCTCTAGAAGAGGTAATAATGGCAGTCAATACACGTCAAGACCACTACAACCTACGGACAAGAATAAATACAAAAAAAATAGGTCCTGTGAGCCGACTTGTTAGTAGTATATTTGATTTTCCCGTTCAATATAATAAAGCCATTGTCGGAAGGAACTCTTTTAAACACTCTTCGGGTATCCATCAAGATGCATACCTTAAAGAAAAACAGACCTTTGAAATCATGAAACCAGAGGATGTTGGCTACGGCTGGGGAAGCCGAGTCATTGACTTAGATAAACTCTCAGGTAGAGCTGGACTCAGGGCAATCACTAGAGAATTAGGATACAATCTATCAGACGAACAACTAAACAAAGTTTTTGTGGAATTCAAAATCCTCGCGGATTCCCAGACTGAAGTTACATACGACGATCTAGTAGCACTCTTTAGAGAATTAGGATATGATAATCTATCATACGAACAACTAAACGAAATCTTTGAGGCATTTAAAACCCTCGCTGATATCAAAACCGAAGTTACATATGACGACCTAGTAGCATTCGTGAACGGACAGCACGGCTCTGCAGGTAGAACAGGAATAAAGGCACGACTTAGAGCAATAGGCTATAACCTATCAGATGAACAATTAAACGAAGTTTTTGTCGCATTTAAAACCCTTGCAGACACCAAAACTGAAGTTACATACGATGACCTAGTAGAACTCATGAATAAACAGCAAACTATTGTAGTTCAACTACATGGGTACGAAATTAAAGATATTCGTATAGAAAGTGGAACACACGTTAAACCTGCAGCTGAGGTCTCTTTGACAAAACCAGATGGCTCTCCACAAACAGCTACAAGTAGCGGTACAGGTCCTACAGATGCAGTGTTTGGTGCAATCAATAAAATAGTAGGCTATGACTCTATACGACTTACTGAGTTCGTAATAAAGGCTGTAACGGGAGGTATAGACGCGGTAGGAGAAGTAAATGTAAGTATACGCAAAGACAATATAACATACTCTGGGCACGGCGAGGATAATGACATAATTCTAGCTGCAGGCAAGGCTTACATAAACTCTATCAACAAGTGGTTGATAACGCGAGATGGAATTGAAGTTAAAGATGCCAATACAGAAGCACCTATTAACCAACATCACCGTTCTGTACAAAGTAAATTCTCCGATGAAAAAGCACTAATGGAGCATCTTAGAACACTAGGATACAACGTATCAAGGGAACAACTAAACGAAGTTTTTGCGGAATTTAAATCTCTTGCTGATACCAAAGCAGATGTTACAGACGATGATCTAGAAGCACTTATGAATCAACAGCAAACTCTTGAAGATATCCCACAGGAGTACAAAATTGACTTTATTCGTGTAATAAACGGAACACAATTGAAATCCTCGGCTGAAGTCTCTTTGATAAAACCAGACGGATCACCTCAGAAGGCGACTACTAAAGGTGGCACAGGTCCTATAGATGCAGTATTCAGTGCAATAAATAAAATAGTAGGATCGGAATCTATAAAACTTACAGAGTTCTTAGTAAAGGCTGTCACTGCAAGCACAGACTCGATAGGAGAAGTAAAGGTAAGGATACTCAAAGGCAATAGGCTATACTCTGGGCTAGGTTACGATACCAACATAATTGTAGCTGCATCAAAGGCTTACGTAAACGCTATAAACAAATGGTTCATAACCAAAGATAAAACTGAAGCAACTGATGATAAACAGAACGCTTTGTAGCACTAAGATTTAGTAATCTATCAGGGAATAGGCAAACACACCAACATAGTTTTAGCGGAAGCAAAAGCTTACGTAAACGCTATAAACAGATCGCTGATTTAATAATAAAAGTTACGGATAGGTGAGCAGTGCTATAATAGCTGCCCGCCATTCTTATTCATCTTCACTAACCTATAAAAACCGTTTACAACCTCTAGTACGCTGATTCCCGCGTTACTAAAAGCAAAACGGGCTATATATCCGTTACTGTTAGTGTTAAGTTCTAACAAAGATGTAACGAGTGCTTTGAGCATCCAAGTGTGTGCTACAATAGCAATCTCGCCTTTTGTTTCTATTACATTAGCGTGGTTTATGAACTCTTTTGCTCTACTTAAGACTTCTCTAAAACTCTCACCGCCGTGCTTACGGAAATCAAGTTCACCTCTCCTAAATGATAGCACGTCCTCAAGGTAATGTTTTTCAAGATCCTTCCATAGGATACCGCCCCACCAACCGATGTCTACTTCTCTAAGCAGTGAAGATATACTTACATTCTTGGCAACTATCTCTGCTGTTACTTGTGCCCTAGATAGGTTGCTAGACCATACCTTTACAGGCTTGAATTCTTTGTTAAACGCCTTCGCTGTAGAGTAAGCTTGCGCGACCCCGTTGTCAGTGAGAGAGTAGTCTTTAACCCCTTGAGCAATATTTTTTATATTACCGTGCGATTCACCATGCCTAATTAAAACTACCCTTGAGCAGTTGTATTCATCAGGAATAAAGTAGCCCGTGCCACTCTGTTGATAGGCGTTCAAGCTGGTTAACCTTGTAAACCCTAACACTATATCTAAAGTTGCTATACCAGCGTTATTTAGAGGAAAACGGCAAGAGTCCTTTACCCGCATACCGAGCATACTGACAATAAGCGCAGCACACAACCAACCATGAGAAACCACAACAGTTGTTTTACCTATAGGTGTGTTAAGTATACCCGATTTACTGATAAATAAACTCGCCCTTGCAACTAGCTCTTCAAACGATTCACCACCGGGCGGACGAAACGAAGGAAAACTTTGAGTGAACTTAGATACATCAGCGGGATACTTGCTATATATCTCAGACCATAATTTACCATCCCATTCACCCAGATCCATCTCTCGCAGAAGCAGAGAGTGCTCTGCATTATTGGATATCGCTTTGGCTGTATCTGCACTGCGGACAAGATCGCTTGACCAAACTTTTTCTATTTTAAACTTATTACGTACTAAATTGCCGAGTTGTTCAGCTTGGGCTCTGCCTGTGCTGTTTAAGGGGTTGTTTAATAGACCTTGTGCACGTCCTTCGCGATTGTAAACAGTCTCACCGTGTCTAATCAAGACTATACTACTACTCGGATCCATAGACTGCTTTCAAACTTTTAATTAACTGCTTAGATTGGGTGGGTTACCAGCGGTATTTAGTCGGCTTAATAGTGGAATTAGAGCTGTAATACTGGTAATACACAAGTGCTCTCTATATTCAGTATATTGTTGGTATCTATCAATTAATACGGGCAGTATACCGACACCTATTGCGCCTTGGACGTCGGAGTGAATATCGTCGCCTACGTATACGGCGTTTTGAGGCAGTACTTCTGCCCTTTGTAGCGCTTTTATAAATATATCAGGTTGTGGTTTTTGTGCTTTTGTATCTTGTGAGGTGATGATAAAGTTTATCTTACCGTATAAGTCAAATTGTTGTATAAGCTCTGCCTCGCTGTTTACCATATTAGTTATTATACCTGTTTTATATCCTGCTTTGATGAGATACTCCAATACAGGCAACACGTCTGGGAAGAGTTCTAGAGTATAATTTTGTTTTTGAACTTTAGCCCAAATCTGTGATGCTAGGTCAAAATCCACTTTGTAGCCATCGCCAGATAGAACAAACTGTTCAAAACGAATTAGCATGTTGTTACGTTCTGCGGGGGTTTGCAAACGAACGGGGTGTTTTTCGTTTTCTTCGTTGATGAATTCATTTGCTAATCGGTAACCTTTATTAATGCCTTGAGGTGTGAGTTTTAGCCCAAAGAGTTGCGCCACTTTAGACTGAATAACCTCTCTTGGTGGATAAAATCCTGCTATTGTGCCGTAAATATCAAACATCACAAGAGTGACATTGCCACCGTTACCACTGACGCTTTTACTGTTCATAGTATATGCCGTATAACTGATATAGCAAACACGTCCGCCGCTCCTGCTTCTGTAAGTGTTAGAGCAGCCTCACTAATTGTGCTACCAGTTGTAATTACGTCGTCTAATAAAATAATTGTTTTACCTTCTACACTATCAACGCACTTGAAAGCGTCTTTTATTATCTCTTCTCGCTCTTTTCGGCTTTGGGTATTTACCTGCTGTTTAGAGTAAGCTACTCTTTTGAGTATAATACTATTTACACTGATATTTAAACCCTTGCACATCTCTTTAGCCAAGAGTTCAGCTTGATTGTAACCTCTGTATCGTAGCCTTTTTGAATGAATTGGAATGGGGATCACAAAGTCCGCAGAGTTTACCAACTCGCGTACAGTGTCAGAACTAGATAGTAAAGTTCCTAAAGGTTTAGCTATAAGCCTAGCATCTTCGTACTTTAATAAATGTATAGCTTTACGAATTGGTCCTTCAATATCAAATAGTGATACCATTTTACTGATACCTTTAATAGGTGTACATTTTTGACCACACGGTTTATATTCTGTTTTAAAAGAGGTAGTCTTGCCACAAAATCCACATTTTACACCTGCTATGCTGTTACAAGTGTTTATGCATTTATTACATAACAAACTACCCAATTCAGAGCAATTAATACACTCAATAGGGAACAGTAGGTCTAGTACATTGCTACTAAGATTATGTATAATTTCTATATATTTACTTATTCTTCTCTGCGGAAGATTTTTATTGTAGGAGGATTGCATTGAAGTTAACTATATCAGGTAAAAACTTAGATTTAACGGACGACATAAAGAATTATGCACAAAAACGTCTTGCAAAAATTGACCAACTTGTGAAAGAACGGGTAATTATTAGCCTTGTTTTGCGTCAAGAGTCGGTAAAAAGCAATCAAAATAGGTTTATGGCTGAAGTTACTATACCAATGAAACACGGTTTTATCCGTGCCGAAGAGCGAGCTGTTTCTCCAAATGCTGCTATTGACATTGCACAAGAAGTTATAATACGTCAAATACGACGCATAAAGACACGCAAACAGCGCGGACGCAACATAGGTAAACTGGCACAAATCGTAGAAGATATAGAAAACTCGCAAGAAAAAGACTCTATAGACCTGCCTTTTGGCAAGGTAGTTAGAGTAAAAAAGCATAGAGTAGAGCCTATGACAATTGAAGGTGCTACTGCTCAAATGGATCTGCTGGGGCACAATTTTTTTGTGTTTGTACTAGATGGAACTGACGAGATTAACGTAGTTTACCGACGTCACGATGGTGACTACGGACTCATAACTCCAACAACGTAATTGCAAACTTCTACTAAGTACCAAATCGCTTACCTGTAACAGAAGGCTCTGAGGATAAGTTACGCCTTATAGATGTTACCTCCTCAGCATCTAGTTGCAATGCATCCTTCACTAGAGTATCTAATGCTTTTCTAACTGGGCAAGAATCCATTTGTGGGAGTGGTTGCATTATATGGTTAGCATATTTATCATAAGCGGTGGCGAGGTGGGTTATAGTGTCAGTGGATAAAGTAGTAAAGTCAGGTACTGATAAATTGCGTAAGTTATCTATTGAAAACTGAGGATAAGTGGGCTTTTTGTTAGAACGATTCCCTAGCATAGCTAAAATACCAACTGTAGAGTTGAGGTATACACAGATAGCTTTCTCTAACTTTGTAGTGTCAGTCCCATCTACTGAGGGTTTGCAAAGCATCCACGCAGAACCTACCGCAGGTAGTTCCAACATTATACTCATTACTCGGACAGTTGGTAAAAATATCCGTTCAGGTAGCATTAGTTTGCCTCTTTGATTCCAATACCTTTCCGCTAAATATCGCTTTGGCTTCTTTGGTTTGATATGACTGTCTACATGAGCAAGCATTGATTGTGTAACATCGGTTTTGTGATACCATAACGCTGTGTAACCCTCTAGCAGTGGCATATCGTAACGAGTAAAGTTAACGCGTATAGTAGGACCTCCAGGACCTATATCGGCAATCGTGCTAAGCGGTAATACATCAAAGAGTTTGCCCTCCTTTAGCTCGTTAAACTTCTTACATAGGTATGGAGATAGAAACTGCACTCCACCCCAATCACCTGCTACTATTTTATCTGCACTCCACTCCTGTACTGTGCCGTACTTTAGATGCTCTAAAGTATCATTGTGTTCCTTAATGTAGCCCGCCACTGAAATAGCCTCTGCAGGTGTAGATGGATTCGTAGCTAGATTCACTATATAAGTAGGAGGTTTCGGGGCTACAGAATTCCACCGACGACAAACTAATAGCATCTCGCCTATATTCGTGTTCTCTGAAAAGTATATACGCTCAGGATCATGAGAGGTAACTATAGTTTCAACATGGTATCGCTCTGCTAAGAATTTGCGTATCCTGCGCCCAGATGCGTTAGTAGACATCACTAAAGGCAACACAGATGCGAAGACCCCTGTATCTGGCTTATTTATGTGATCCGCAAGTACTATGAACGTGCCTGCATTACCCGATAGATGTACAGGAGTTTTACTGAATATTTGCTGTTCTCTTTTCTTAATCGCTAACTCTTCGGCTCTTTCAAACTGGTCGTGGCGTAAACTGTTACGTGTAAAAGGCGGGTTCATAATCACCAAGTCCGCTTGCTCTGCCTCTTCCATTTTCTCACCTGTGTCTACTTGTACTACTTTATGCTTCTCCCCAGACCACGTCATCAGCTTCGGTTGTTTATCTAAAAACTCAAGAGAGCCTAAGTAGGCATTACCTTCTTTATCAACGCCTAGCAGAGTACGACCTATCTTTAAATTACGAAAATGTGTAGTTGGTGAAAGCAACCCTAGAGTAGTAGCCGCCATATGCGTCGCAGTTAGGTTCACATCATACCCTGTAAGTACTTCTTCAATCAGAGCACGTGATACTACTTGGTTATCTCTAAACTGCGGTGCAAGGTTGCGAATACGCTCTGCTGCTGCCATAAGCAGTGTGCCAGTGCCACAAGCAGGGTCTGTGATGCGTAGTTTAGAAATGGCTTTAGCATCGTTCCAGTTGCATGTTTTATTATCCAGTGCCAATGCAGCAAGTAACGTAGCCGCTGATGTTGTAGTGTAGAAAGAGCCATCGTATCGCGCTGTATTTAACACAGTATGGAAGATACGACCTAATAGGTCATGCCTTAGCCCTGCAATGTTACTGACTACATCCAGTGCGGCATTGGCAGTAGCATTTATGGCGGCTGTAACACTGGGGTCTGGATTAAGGGAGTTCAACACTGCTCTAGCGGTTTCAAATATCGGCTTGTAGTCTATAACTAATATTAGAGACCACGCTTCCGCAAACGCACGTGTAGGCGAATTATGATTTGCACAATCGCTAGCACTGCGAGGTGGCCAGCTTTCCAGAATTCCCGCTGGGATATTACTAAAATCAGGTATATTGGATATATTAGAAAGATGACTGTCTAGACGGGTATGGAACATAACTGCTGTTGCAACCACTAACAACCCTCGCTTAGAAGCCTCCTGCCATGGTGATACAGTAGACTGACCCTTGGGAAGGTCTAATGTCTTCGCTATTAGCCTCTTTTGTTCATTGTTTAGACGATGTAGTGACTCATCTAATGCGTTTGACAGTAATTTTGCTATACGATCAGGATTGCCTACTTGTTTGTAAATAACCACGATTACCGAAATTAGCTCTTCTATACCCCCTGATGTCCAATTTCTAGTAGTGTCTCTATTGTTAAGAACAGCCCACTCAAATATAGAGGTTGTGAAAGTAGATGCTGTAGTGTTGTCAGGATAGCACAGTGCTATTGCGCAATCAACGAGACCCTGTGTCAGACGAGATATTGCATCTTTGACTGCACTGTTACGTTTTGCATTGCTCTGCCCATGTTCTGCTTCAATCGCAATTACTGAATTATCCATCTTTATTTCTATATCAATACGCTTATTCCGAGAGCGTATAACTTCAGGTTTAGCGTTTATACCCTGCGTTGATAGTGCTTGTGCAAGTAGTACATTCAAGGTGCTTTCATATGCACCAGAGAGTTTATTATTGTATCTCAGTGGTGGTTACCTTTCTTTTAATAAAAACGTGTAAGTTACTACGATTGGAAAGTTATATTAATTTTATGATACATACTAATATATTCAGTTCACTCTGTATATTATAGTTGCACCTGTTGTAAATACAGTGCTGATTTTATTTTCTTGTTCCATTGCTTGGAATTTATCTATACCATGTTGTGGATACAGTTGTCGTTCTATACTGCCAACTATTATATACTGAACATTAAACTCCTCTAAAAATTGTAACGCCCGTATTATAGAGTCAGAGGAGTAGAAAGTGTCTACTGCTCTTCTGCGATTCTCAACTTCTTCTGCGTAGTTTATGCGTTGCTGTGTTTGATGCCATTGCCAACCGATAACAGCGGGGAATCCTGTATACACAGAGAACCTATTACCCCAGCAGTACTCTGGCATTATACCCTCTACTATAATCGGAAAACCCACAGCGTTATCTCTAAGCCAAGATATAGCGGCTTTGTCTTGGGATATATCAATCTGTCTGTGTCTGCGATCTTCAAAACACCATGATGGTAAGTCTAACGATTCAGCGTGTTCCATATACGCCGAGCCATCCAATGAAATAAATGAGGTTGTTATTCTATCGTCCAAGCGGGGCTTTAGTGCCATAACAGGATAAACTAACGTAGCAATCACAATTGCAATGAAAACAGAATACCAAGTTATCCTCACACCTTTATTTAAGAGCAATCTGCTTGAGTCTCTTGTTTTGTCAAAGAGCATAAATATCAATGTACCGCAAGCTATTGCCATAAGCCACCAAGCTTGTATATAAAACTTAAAAACGGTATTCATACGCCCTATATCGCCCTTGAGTGTAAAAATCTCTACAGCACCACCGAGGGAAAAAGCACATAAGAGTATAATCAAAACAAAAATAGTCGGTATACTCTTTTTTCTACTGTGTATAGCTTGCAAACCTGTATACAGAAGTAACGTTATGATGCATATTAAGAAGACCAAAGTTGCCCATCGTGAATTGAACAGTATAAAAGCGGTAACAAGTGCCAAACTGCTAAGACTTAACAATCTTAGCGTCAGGCTGCTACGCGTGCCAATCCACGATAGAGCAATGAATACAAAAGGTAAATGTATCACAAAGTAATGCCATATAGGAGTCTGATACGTTGTAATAATAGGCACTGTAGAAAACTGCTCAAATCTACTGTCAAATGGGTAGAATACCACGTATCCAGAACCTAATATAACCGACACAAACCCCAGCGAGGTTAAAAGTTTATTGGTTGAACTGCGGTTTGTAATCAGTATTGCGGTTATAAAAATAGTAGATGCAATAGCAGCCTGTACTGGAAAATCCCACGTATTTATTGCACGTAAAGCACCGATACTGATCCCTGTTGCTGATGCTACAATCCACGCCGATACATTGTGTCGTCTGTATGTTAGCACCCCGCCAGAAATAGCTAAGCCTAAAGCAAGCATGGCAAAAGGTATTGCCAACATATGCGCATGTAGATCGCCAAATAGGAAGGTAAAGAAAGGGAATTCTGTTATTTCGTAACCCGTGGGATCTGTAGATATAACTCGCGAGCTTCGCCAGTAATCAAATCCAATAACTCGCTGAGTAATAATAGGCACAAGCTGTAAAAAGCCATCTACATTACCAATGACACAAGCCAAAAGAGAACACATCATTCCACTTATCCACGGTTTTTTAGATACTGCATTAGCGACCAATAGTTTAGATAACGTGTATCCGATAGCAAACGACGCAGATACAGCAAAAGCAAATATAGAAGCAACAGCAAGGTTATACCCAATGGCAGTTTCTATACCTACTAAACGGATAATCCAAGCTACTATAAATTGCCCAAAATAGTAGTAGTTAATATGTCCACCTGAAAACCAAGGATCGTAAGGAGGCATAGTAACAGAGCGAGTTATTGCATTTAAATATGCGAAATCCATAGGCTTCTCACCACCTCTATAGGTATGCCATAGATCAGGGTTAGCAGCTCTGATGACTAAAAAAATTGAGAACGCTAAAAGAAAGATAATCTCAAACGCTAGTAAACTCCGCCAGCTACGATGTAGTAATAGCTGAATTTCTTCTTTAAAGCGTAAAAACGCTATAGTAGACGTAACGAGTAAAAACGCTATTCCAAGCCATATAGATATCAAACTGAACTCGCCAAACCCTAACGATACCATAAGCCACGTAGCTGTTGCAGCAGTGATTAACCCCAATATCTTAGCCCACAAAACACTAGATTCGGGCACAACTCGGAATAGAGCGTATGCAGTAGGTACAGTAATCAGCCCTATCAGTTGTATAGCGACTATCCAAACTAGCCAAACTAGCCATACGGGTAGATTTGAGTCAGTTAAAAACAGTATACTTTGCCAGCTTTGTCCATTCCGCTGTAGAGCCAACTCATGATCTTCTAGGAGCAAACCTGTTGGTGTAGTAACACTATTTTCTCCTTCTGTGTATATTGCATTTACAATATCATCGGCAGAGAGGTTTTTGATATTTTTAAAGACCATTACGTGTGGATTGTCGTAAACGTAAAAGCTTTCGTCTGCCCAACCCATATCTACATTTAGTATTTTACCCTGCGGTTTAAAAAAACCTTTTGGTGGTGCTAGGTCGACTCGGGCAAAGGGATCTCTATAAAAGGCAATGCCTCCAAAGCTCATAAGGTTTGTTGAACTGAAAACCAATTCATATCCGAGTTCGCCACTAAATAGTGTTCTATAGTAGGATGAAGAAGTAGGGTATCGCTCGGGTAATCTTAGTATTGTGCCATAAAGACGGTTACTGTACATTACTAAGTAATCTGAATTCTGTAGCTGTTGTGCTATCTGCGAAAATTTTTCCTCAGTATCAGGATTGTAAAGCTGTAACTCCATATGCGTATACATATTACCCTTATGTCTTATAGGTACTGCTTCCTCCCAGTGTTCCTTGACAAGAATTGCGTTTTCAGCGTTTGAGTTTATCCATTCTGCTGCTTGGTGTGCAGGATGTTGCTGCGTATATATGGAAACAAAAGATAAGGCATAATGCACTGTAGAAAGCAATACCAACGCTATAGGCACAAAGGCAAAGACTCTTAAACTATAGTAGCGTTTACTTATAGCGTTATATAAGGTATTAGTTATCCAAACTGTAATTGCCGCAGCGTATATAAACATAAACGGTGTCAGTAAATGCATGTATCTAATGAACTTTACTTCAAAGCCACCTGTAATCAGGAAGTAAGGTACTACCCAAGCGACTACTACAAGTTCGCCTTTACGTCTAAGTTTTAGCGTTCTTATAACTGCAAGTACAAAACCAACCCAAAGCAAGATACCGAGTACAGGACCTACACCCCAGCTACTAACCTGAACAATTTGGTAGAGATACGGCAGAGTATCAATATACTGACGCGTAAAAGGTAAATCTATCGTTCTGCGTACCATCATGGACTGATAAGATATATCGGAGATAAACGTAGAGTAATCTAATATTGCGTAAGGTTGTGCTAGCACAAACGCAATAATGCTAGCACAAAGGCTAAACACAGCGAATTTAATGGTTTCTTTCTTGTGTTTTTCTGCATTGAACCAAATAATCGCGTGAGATACAAGTAACACGATACCAAGTGGTAGCGCAGCAAATTTCGTAGCCAAAGCCAAGCCAAACATAACAGCGGCAAAGTGCCCACTTCTAACACTAGACCTTTGCACATGCAACACTGAAAAGTAAACACAGCAAACAACAAACATAGTCAACAAAGAGTCCACTGCTAAAAAGTGGCTTATCTGTATGTGTAGTACAGCAAAAGTACCAAATGCCATAGCAATCAAACCTACGCGTGCGGAAAATAGTCTTCTGGAAATTAGGTAGACTACAAAAATAGTAATTGTATCTGCCATTGCGGATATCAATCTACCTGATATTCTGAGTTCGTGGTATCCCGCGTCTGTTAAGATTTCTACAAGTTTTAGCAAATACAGCGGCAATGTACCGTAGTTAAACCAACCGGGATTCAATGGGCTATACTCAGTGTTAAAAAGATTCTGTAGAGTTGCAGGCGCGAGTTGGTCTGCACATATGCCTGTTTTATACCAACCTAAACAGTCAGTAACATGTGTGATTATGGCACGTTCATCTGGGTGAAACAGACCACCATTATCCCAATCAATACCGAAGATTCGCAAACTTAATGCAGAAACAAGTGTAAACAATATAATAAATACAAGTAGTACTGACTTAGCACTTTGTTGATTGAATTGTTTAAAATTAAGCATACGTAAACCTTTTATTTTTAATAGTATCTAACACATTTAGTTGATAAACCAGAGATTCCCAAATAGGAATAACAGTACAATAATATTAGAAGAATGGATGATTTGATAAAGACACGTATACAGCACCACTGTATGTCATCTGGCATACGCATTGTTACTGGTGAAATGCCTTATACGAATTCGGTCTCTATTTTACTGCTTTTGAACGTTGGGTCTCGCTACGAGAGTAACGAAAATGCCGGACTGTTTCACCTGTTTGAGCATGTACTGTTTAAAGGTACAAAAAAACGCCCCTCGCCAAAGAGTATATCTTACCCAATTGAAAGTGTTGGTGGTGTCTTAAACGCTTTTACAGGACGTGAGGAAACAGGTTATTGGTGTAAATTAGCAAGCAAGCACTTCAAAACAGGCATTGAAGTACTATTGGATATGGTAACCGATCCCTTGATTAAACCTGAAGATATTGAAGATGAGAAACAGGTTATTATAGAAGAAATCCATGCAAACCAAGATTTGCCGTTATCTACCGCTGAACTGAATTTAGATAAGATACTCTGGCCACTACATC
Source organism: Dehalococcoidia bacterium (assembly GCA_964274945.1). Lineage (GTDB taxonomy): Bacteria > Chloroflexota > Dehalococcoidia > Lucifugimonadales > Lucifugimonadaceae > CAXXBX01. The sequence continues at coordinate 1,066,099 of CAXXBX010000034.1, forward strand.
CACTTGGTAGGAGTATTGCAGGCACTGTAGAATCCGTTAACGGTATCTCAAGGGAAGTTATGCTGGACTGCCTTGAAAATCAGTACATAAGTAAAAATATTGTTATTGCTGTTGCAGGCGCAGTTACATGCAAAAAAGTGGTAGAGTGTTGTGAAGAAATATTGAACTGTAGAGGAATACGCAGTACAAAACCGACAAGTATGTTCAAACAGCCAGTTGTCAGTACACCTATAAATAAACCGTTATGTTTTGAAGAACGAAATACAAACCAGACTTATCTAGCTATAGGTATGCAAGGGGTATCGTTCTATGACAAAAGACAGTATGCCCTAGCCGTTATTTCAATAATAATGGGCGAAACTATGAGCAGCAGGCTCTTTACAGAAATTAGAGAAAAACGTGGATTAGCCTACGATATATCAAGCTACTGCTCGTTCCTATCTGATACTGGTGCGTTCTATATTGTATGTGGTATTGACGTTAACAAACTTAAAGAAGTAACTGACTGTGTCTCAAAAGAGATTGCACTTATGAAAAATAGAAAAATTACCACAACCGAGCTAGAGTATGCTAAAGAGTATATGTCTGGCAGAATGTTACTCAGTACGGAGGAATCTCGCACAATAGCAGGCATTATAGGCAAACGGGAAGCACAATCTAGATCTATTACCTCATTAAATGAGATAATCAACGCTATAAAATCTGTTACATTGGATGAAGTAATAGAAACTGCTGACAGTGTACTGCAAGTGCGGAACACAGGCATTTCTGTAGTTGGCCCAACTTTACCTAATGGACTGCTAGACGTTTTAGATTTTTAGAGTTCACCCTTAGCCCGTCCGCAAACGGTTTCTGCGATAATGCGTGTAACTACATACGGGTCGCAATTAGCATTTGGACGTCTATCTTCAATGTAACCTTTACCATCCCTGCGTACCTGCCAAGGTATTCTTACCGAGGCGCTACGGTTGGAGATTCCATAAGAGAATTGTCTATAGTCTGCGGTTTCGTGATGCCCTGTTAGCCTCTGTTCAATGCCGTGACCGTAATTTTGTATATGGAGTTCATGCCTACTTTCTAGTGCTTTAACTGCGTCTATACATGCATCGTAAGACTCTCTCATGCTATTAGTAGAGAAGTTAGTGTGGCATCCTGCACCGTTCCAGTCTCCAGCCATAGGTTTTGGGTGCAACCTAGCGGATATACTGTGCCCACTTGTGCCTACAAATTCTTCGCCTAGTCTATAAAGTAGCCATCTTGCAAGCCAAATCTCGTCTCCGATCCTTGGAAATGTAGAAGGACCTATTTGGAATTCCCACTGTCCCGGCATAACTTCAGCGTTTACACCAGATATATTGATACCTGCATCTAGGCAAGCGTGTGTGTGTTTGGTAACTAAAGGGCGTCCAAAGAGCTCATCCGAGCCCACTCCGCAGTAGTATCCCCCCTGGGGTGCGGGGAACCCGTTATCAGGCCAACCTAGTGGCTTGATACCTTCATAAAGTGTATATTCCTGCTCAAGACCAAACCACATATCAAATGAAGCGTACTTGTCCGAAGCCTCCTGACATGCTGCACGTGTATTACTAGGGTGTGGAGTCATATCAGTATTTAAAACTTCACACATTACCAGTTTATTAGTGCCTTTTTTAATGGTGTCATTAACTACAAGTACAGGTCTTAGTACGCAGTCGGAATTCTCACTAGTTGCTTGATTAGTAGACGAACCATCAAAACCCCAAATGGGAGGTTCTTGCCCATATTCTACTATTTTAGTTTTGGATCTTAACTTCGCTGTAGGCTGTGTACCATCAATCCATATATACTCTGCCATGTAACTTTGTTGCAAGATTACTTCCTTTCCATTATTAAAAATTTAATTACTTATAGAATCAATTATAAATAGAGTATTTAGATTGACTTTACTTTTTTAACGAAGTTATGAATCTTTTTTGCATCTTTTTCTCCATCAGTTTCCACGCCTGATGATACATCTACTCCCCAAGGCTTATGTATATTGCTGTCTGTTCCTATTGCTATATGGAGTTTGTCTAGTGTGAGACCACCTGCGAGCAGAACACCTTTTAAATACGTTACAGGTCTGACGCGAGACCAGTCCCAAGCCTGACCTGTACCACCAAGTCCGCTAGGAGTCGCACTTTCTATAACAATGAGCCTGCCGAGTTCAATGTGTGATTCTACTATTGGGTATAACGTCTGTGCATTATCTGCCGAGCTGACTGCTACCCTTACTATAGTAGGTAGTGCTAAGCGTTGAATGTATTCATTGCTTTCATTACCGCACAGTTGGACGTAGTCTATACCTGTCGCATCGTAAACTCTCTTGACCCAATTGTCAGGTTGGTTCATAAATAAACCTACTAGTTTAGGTGGATTACGGTATTGCGATACTATTTCGGTTATTTCTCTTGCCTGCTTAACTGATATTCTACGCCTTGCCTGTTCTACAAACACTAACCCGATAAAGTCAGCGCCTGCTTCTACAGATGCTCGTGCAGATTTGACACAACGTATACCACATATTTTTACTTTCATTCTACTATTCCACCGATCCACCGATAATACTGACTATTTTTGCGCGCATCTGTGCTATCAGTTGAGCACTGTTTTTACCTGCACGCATCAAAGATTCACCAACTAAAACAGCGTCAGCACCTGCGTTAAACATACGAGCAACGTCTGCGGTGTTCTTCATGCCACTTTCTGCAACTTTTAATATACCGCTAGGCACTCGTTTGGCAAGTGTTTCAAATGTATTCAAGGATACCTCAAGCGTAGATAAGTCTCTGTTGTTTATACCTATAATTTTAGGCTGTACCCTCATTACGTCCTCAAGTTCGTCATTGTTGTGTACTTCATGCAGAGGCTCCATCCCCAATTCGCGGGATAGCTGTGTCAATTCTAAGTGTAGCTTTGGATATAAGATTGAAGATATTAGCAGTATAGACGATGCTCCGTGTGCCCTTGCTTGGTAAACTTGATGCTCATCAAATATAAAATCTTTCTGTAAGACTGGTACGTTGTATTTTATAGAAACTCTACTTGCTGATACGAGATCACATAAGCTGCCATTAAAGTTATCTTCCTCTGTGAGGATAGAGAGCGCATTTGCACCTGCCTTTATGTAAGTGTGAGAACGTTCTACAACGTCCAATTTAGTATCTAGTATACCGCCAGATGGCGAGGTACGTTTCATTTCTGCGATCACAGCGCCAGTTTGTATTTTACTTGTAAACGGAATAGGATCGGCTTGCGTTTTTATATCAGTAATCAGGTGAGAAACAGAAGTCTGTTTTTTTGTATATTCAATGCGCAGCCTCTTTTGATGTAGAATATTAGCAAGTATACTGTTTTTATCTTTTGCGAGCATCTTGTGTAAATTCTATAAGGTGTTGCAATTTACGTTTTGCTTTACCAGATCTTATTGTATCTGCTGCGATCTGGGCGCCGTCTTGGAAGCTTGTAGCAATACCACCCACAACTAAGGCTGCAGCAGTGTTTATTACAACCGCGATAAAAGCGGTTCTATCCACTGAAGCAGGAGCGTTATGCTTGCTACCTTTACCATCTAGGACACGTTTTATTATATTGGCGCTTTGTGAGGCGTCAGTGATTATCATATCTGTGCGTTCGCCTTCGGGCATTCCGAAATCAGCAGTATTGCAACGGCGTCGCTTTACTAAGTCTGGCGTTACCTGATAAACAGTAGTCGTACCTTGCGGATCTATCTCGTCAGCACCAGAATTTGAATGGACTACTAATGTATATTGCGTACCTAGCAACTGCATGGTTTTGGCTATTTTCTTAGCAAGATCTATAGAAGATGCACCGACAACTTGGTATTTTGCACCAGCAGGGTTGGTCATAGGGCCAAGGATGTTAAAGAAAGTAGGCAAGCCTATTTCCCTTCTCAAAGTAGCAGCAAAACGCATTGAAGGGTGAAATACAGGAGCCAATAAGAAGATTAAACCGACCTCTTGGAGTCCTTTTTTATACTTATCAATATCTGTGAGGTTTGTAGCCACTCCTAGTGCTTCTAGCACGTCTGCCGAGCCAGAATTGCCTGAAACTGCTCTATTACCGTGCTTGGCAACGTATAACCCTGCGGCACTCGCAACCAGAGCCGACGCGGTAGATACATTGAACCAAGACATACCATCGCCACCACAACCACAGGTATCTACAACAGGTAAATCCGTCTCCACGCTAATAGACGCAGATCTCATACTTGTTGCCATGCCTGCAAGCTCTTCTGGAGTCTCACCTTTCTTTTTCATAAATGCAACTAGTGCACCAAACTGCGCAGGTGTAATTTCACTGCGTATTATAGAATCCATGACATTGCGAGCATCATTAAATGGCAGGTCTTCATTCATAGAAACCAAACTTATAATCTTTTGTATATCCATATAAAACCTACTTTAGAATTGGTATTTTTAAAAAATTGGACAATATATCTTTACCTTGGGGTGTCATTATAGACTCGGGGTGGAATTGCGTAGCGAAAATAGGGTAAGATTTATGATAAAGTCCCATTATGATTCCATCACTTGTCCAAGCCGATATTCCTATCTCGTCAGGTAGTGAATCCATATCAACCATAAGAGAATGATATCGCATTGCCTGAAAAGGTTGTGGTAATGTAGCAAATATTCCTTTGTGATTGTGGCTTATCAAAGAAGTTTTACCATGCATAATTTCATTCGCCTTAGAAATAGTAGCACCGTATGCCACTGCTATACACTGTAACCCAAGACAAATACCCAAAATCGGTGCTTTGTTGGCAAATGACCTCACGACATCCACAGAACAACCCGCATTTTCAGGACGAGAAGGACCAGGTGATATAATAACTCTATCAGGATCAAGCTCATGTAACTGATCAATATCTAACACATCATTACGCACAACGGTTGCAGTTACACCTAACTCGCCAAGATACTGATAAATGTTGTAAGTAAAGCTATCGTAATTATCTATAAGCAGAAGCATAAGTATATTTTCAGTGCATTTTATTTAAACACTCACTATTACTATACTATATTTTGTAACTCTATTTTCTACTAATCAATAAGTGCTCTCTTTATTTCTAAAACAACATCTATGGCTAATAAGTTGTAATATAAATTGTGTTAACATAGAAATGTAGCGCTCTAAATTGTTATATTCTAAATTAAGGACACTTTATATATGAATAACCGTTGGTTAAGAAACACACTATTCTATGTATTGATCATAGGAATAGTAACTACTGGAATTATATACTTTTTAAACCGTAACAGTACTGAAGTCCAAGAGATACCACTATCGCAGGTTATTATTCTTGCAAGAGATAACCCCGAAGATGCTCCCCCTATTAAGATAGTCTCCAAGGGAGATGATATTAATATAACGGCTTTTGCAGACACAGAACAGGAACAGAACTACACTGCACAACGAGGAGATGGCTCTGATCTGTTTCAGATACTAAACGATGCACAAATACCTGAAACCAGTTACGAGTACTTTGCACCACCATCTGGTGGGATTGGTAGGTTCTTCACAATAATACTGACAGTGTTACCTCTGCTTTTGCTGTTTGCAATTATATTTTTCATATTTCGGCAAGCACAAGGAGGTAGTAATCAGGCATTTGGGTTTGGTAGAAGCAAAGCAAAAGTCTTTATAGGCTCTAAGGCAAATGTAACATTTGCTGACGTAGCAGGGGCGCCAGAAGCAAAAGAGGAACTCCAAGAAGTTGTTGAGTTTCTAAAGTATCCAGAAAGGTTTAGAAAGCTAGGTGCTCGTGTGCCCAAAGGGGTTCTACTAGTAGGTCCGCCCGGAACGGGTAAAACACTACTTGCCAGAGCAGTTGCTGGTGAAGCAGGAGCTCCATTCTTTTCTATATCTGGATCCGAGTTTGTAGAGATGTTTGTCGGTGTTGGTGCGTCCAGAGTCCGTGACCTTTTTGAAAAAGCTAAAAGACACTCTCCAGCTATAATATTTATGGACGAAATAGATGCAGTAGGGCGCCATAGAGGCTCTGGGTTAGGTGGCGGTCATGACGAACGTGAGCAAACTCTAAATCAGATACTGGTGGAAATGGATGGCTTTGATACAGGCACAAACGTTATTATCATAGCTGCTACTAACCGCCCTGATATTTTAGACCCTGCACTACTGCGACCAGGCAGGTTTGATAGACGCGTACTGCTGGATAGACCAGATATCAACGGACGCCGTGCCATAATGGCAGTTCACTCTAAAGGTATGCCTTTCAAAGATGTAGATTGGAAGTCTATAGCTCGGCAGACGCCCGGGTTCTCCGGTGCAGATCTGGCTAACTTGATAAATGAAGCAGCACTACTCGCAGGTAGGACCGATAAAAACAGTATAGGAACCGTTGAATTAACCGAAGCAATAGACAGAGTTAGCGTAGGTCCAGCCCGCAAAAGCCGAGTTATATCAAAAGAAGAAAGAGAAATGATAGCTTACCACGAAGCGGGGCACGCTATCGTATCGCACTTTTCACCCGAAGGTGACTCTGTCGGTAAAATATCTATTATATCCAGAGGACACGCTGGTGGTTTTACAAGATACCAACACGAAGATAAATCCCTTCTCATCCAAACTGAGCTTGAAGCACAAATTGCGTCAGCAATGGGCGGTAGAGTTGCTGAGTTTATGAAATTCGGTAAAGTATCTACAGGCGCATCCAGCGATATAGAACAGGCAACAAAAATAGCACGTAATATGGTTACTCGCTTCGGCATGAGCACAGAACTAGGACCACGACTCCTAGGTAAAAAGGAAGAAGCCATATTCTTAGGTAAAGAAATGTCCGAGCAACGAGACTACTCTCTAAGAACAGAAATAGTAATTGATAGAGAAATAGATAGACTCTTACAGGAAGGCAAACAGAGAGCTGAAGATATACTTACAGAACACGCAAAAGAACTAGACAGTCTAGCCGAATATTTACTCCTGCATGAAACCGTAGAAGAAAACGAATTTGTGCAAATTATGGCTGGCATCTCACCCAGTAAACCCGAAGATGAAAACGAACAAAATCAACAGGAACCCGTAGAAGAACAAACTCCTAAACAAAGTATACCGCCAATTGCCGTAACTGAACCTAAACCGCTTTTACCATAGCATTCAATTAAAAATTTTAATATGTCTTGTATTTACAAAGGTAACATCTGGGTAATCCATAGGTTTATATCGGGCTTTTTACACAATAACGCCTTTCTTATTGTGTGTAACGCTACTCAAAAATCAATTATAGTAGACGCTCCTATGCAACCTAACGAGATTATAAAAGCTGCAAGCACTACTAACGTAGAGAGTATAATAATAACTCATAACCACTATGACCATATTGAAGGCATTAAAGATATATGCTCTGTGTTTGAAGCACCTGTTTTAGTTGGGCAACCAGACGCTGAGGTAGTTTACAGTCAGTTGAGAGAGTACTCTACAAGGCTTATATATTTAAGAGATAACCACCTTATACGTACTGGCAATATAGTAGCTCGCCCTATATACACTCCGGGACATACAAAAGGCTCTACTTGCATAATGTTGCCTGCTGAATCACCCGCTGCCACTCCTCATCTATTTAGCGGAGATACACTATTCCCAGGCGGACCAGGTAGAACCACAAGCCACAATAACCTATTGCAGATAATTGACAGTATAAAAAATAAACTACTGACTCTGCCAAACTCCACTGTAGTACTACCAGGACACGGAGAGTTTACCACTATTGCTAAATCTAAATTAGAGTTTGAGCAATTCCAATCAAAGAAACTCTCCGGTAAGGAAATGGGAGAGATAAAGTGGATAAGTTAAATACCTCATACAGAATTGAGGTGGTTTTAATGAATACTATCGGAGCAATATTTTGCCTCTTATTCTTTATTACGCAAGCAATTATAGTACCTTACGGCTTTTTTACCAATGTATTTCAAGAACAGATAGGTAATTTATTCAGTAATAATACTACAGGAGTAGCTATTGTTGCTTTGGGTATTATCATACTACTGATCGGTACCACAATAGGCTTACTATTAGGTGCTGCTTGGCGAATTATGCTATCTATAGCACTCATCGGGCACGTTATTGTTATTGCTTCTATGTACGCAATAGATAACATACCCGGCGCTGATAAGATAACATCTACCGATTTAGTAGCTCTCATGAGCATTGCACCTGCTTTTCTTGCGGTAGGTTTTGGCTTTACACACAGTAAATCTAAAATTTTACCTAATAGCTTATACCTTTTGTACAGACCTACAATAAAGATAGTTGTTCTATCGTTACTCATATGGTTTGTTGCATTATTACTACTGTTAGTTTACTCTCTCACCTTAAATTGGTTAGAATTAGACGAACTGTTACCACCTAATAACGCTCAAGACGTTCATGACGCATCTAAAAGCCTACTCTTATCAATACTCAGCGCGGGTATTATAGTGCCAGTTGCAGAAGAAGTTTTCTTTAGAGGCTTTCTTTTAAAGAGGTTACTTTACAAAATGTCACCCATTATTGCTATTGTTATTTCATCTATGATATTTGCGGTTTTTCACGTTACGCCTACTACATATATACCGATATTTATCCTAGGCGCTGCGATAGGCATATCATACGTTTGGTTAAAATCTATCTGGGCGGCTATAACTATTCATATAGTACATAATACTTACACATTACTACTGACAAATTTCGTTGCTGACGCGTGAAGAGATATGATAAAGAGAATAACAAACACGTTTACTAATACTTTAAAACAGGAGCGTTCTGCACTCATTCTGTTCACTACTGCTGGCTTCCCGTCAATTGAAGATACACTAAAGGCTGTTCAGTTAATGGCAGAAGGCGGTGCAGATATAATAGAACTCGGTGTGCCTTTTAGCGACCCGCTCGCCGATGGACCCACAATCGTGTCAGCAAATACTGTTGCAATAAGTAAAGGCATAACACCACAAAAATGTATAGAACTTGTAAAAGATATACGCAAGCTCGGAATTAATTTGCCCGTTGTACTCTTGTGTTACTGGAACTCCATACTCGCAATGGGTCCCGAAAATATGTGCAAATACTCAGCAGCGGCTGAAGTAGATGGAATTGTCGTTCCTGATCTCCCATATACAGAATCAGATACTTTTGTTAACGTTACCACCCAGTACGACATAGCTTTTATTCCACTGCTTGCACCTACTTCAACTGATTACTCAATCCAAAAAGCTACTAGCCAAGCAAGTGGATTCATATACTGTGTCTCTTCACTGGGTGTTACAGGTGAAAGAGACGTAATAAACCAAGAAGCTAAAGAGCTAGTACTACGTGTAAAAAGAGTTACACAGATTCCCGTAGCAGTAGGTTTTGGAATATCTAATTCTACGCATGTACGTCAAGTCGCAAGCTATGCCGAAGGGGTTATTGTCGGAAGTGCAATGGTTAATAAAATATCATCTATAAACAGTAATTCGGGTACAAATGAAGTCAAAAAATTTGTTAGTATGCTGTTTAGAGCAACGGTAAAAAGGGATATATAAATTGAGATTCTTACGTGGTGTCAGAGGTGCAACACAAGTAACAAGTAACACTGCCGAAAATATATGCTATGCAACAGTAGAGCTCTTGAGCGAAATGATAGAACAAAACGGTATAGAAACAACCGACATCGCTTTTGTTTACTTCTCTGCTACCGCAGACTTAGACGCTACATTCCCACCGCTTGCAGCACGTGATACACTAAAGTGGACTCAAGTACCGTTAATGTGTGGATTAGAAATGAACGTCCCACACTCACTTAAAAAGTGTCTTAGAGTCCTTATAACTTGGAATACCGATAAGAATCAAGGTGATATAAAACATGTTTACCTTCACGGTGCCAAAAAACTTAGACCCGACTTATCTAATAATCAGTAAAGTGCTTGATATTAAACTCATAACTAAACTAATACGATATATGGAGTTAAAAGTAGTACCCCATATCACGCTACTTGTGTATCTGCCTCTTAAACCTTTGGAAGTTCTCATGTATAGAAAGATATAACGCTACAAACAATTACAACTTTTATTACATAGGAAAACAGTATGAAAAACAATATAACTGATATAAACATTAAAAATATAATTCTACTAGAATCGCCACTACATTACATTAATAAAATGCCTATAGCGGAATCGGATAGAGTAACCGTATCTAGAGCCAGAAGAGATATAAGTAACGCAATACATGGCAGAGACAGCCGTCTTGTAGTCATTGTTGGACCATGCTCTATACACGACATAAATGCAGCACAGGAGTATGCCGATCGTTTGATGAAACTATCTGAGCGTGTAAAAGATCAGATTATCGTAGTTATGCGTACATATTTTGAAAAACCGCGTACTACGCTGGGTTGGAAGGGGTTAATAAATGACCCTGACTTAAACGGAACATTTAACGTATCAAAAGGGTTAGAAATTACAAGAAAGTTTCTATTGGACGTAACACAGCGTCAATTACCATGTGCTACTGAATGGCTTGATCCTCTTACACCGCAATACTTAGGAGATCTAATATCGTGGAGTGCAATTGGTGCGAGAACCAGCGAAAGTCAGGTACACAGGCAGCTTGCCAGTGGTATTTCATCGCCTCTAGGTTTTAAAAATGGCACTGGTGGTAATGTTCACAGCATACAGATAGCTATAGATGCCATTTTAGCTTCACGCTCTTCGCATGCATTTATGGGCACTAATGAAGAAGGCAAGGTATCGGTTGTTATAACTAAGGGTAACCCGAACACACACATAGTTTTAAGAGGCGGTATAAACTCTACAAATTATAGTGAAGAATCGATAAAACAGGCGTTCACTCTTCTAAAGGCAAGAGGAATAGAATCTGGGGTAGCAGTAGACTGTTCACATGGTAACTCAAGAAAACAGCATACTTTTCAACATGTAGTGTTTAACGAACTACTGCAACAGCGTCTAAATGGCAATAACGGTATATTTGGCATAATGCTTGAAAGCCATCTTCACGAAGGCAGGCAGGATATAAACGGTTCACTTAAATATGGGGTATCTATAACTGATGCTTGTATTAACTGGGAAGATACGGAAAAACTGATATTAAACGCCGCGGGTAAACTGTCAGTTACAAGCGTTAAATCATAAAAAACCTATGGACATAACGCTTGAACATCAAATAAAAAATGTTGTTAATACACCATGCACTTGCATCGTGGGCACTTTTGATGGCGTACATGGAGGGCACATATCCATAATAAAAAAAACTGTAAGCATCAGCATAGAAAATAACTTATTACCCCGAGCACTGATATTTGTAAAACGTCCTAGCGAATTTATTAAACCACAAGAGCCTTCAACTTATATTCTAAGGTTTCAAGATCGGATAAATCTAATAAAAAGATACGGGATAGCTGAAGTAGTTCCTTTACAATTCAATGAGCATATACAGAAGACAACCGCAGAAGAGTTTATAAAAACTCTACACCAAAAATTGGGTCTAAGGACACTTGTGATAGGCTATAACGCCCGAATGGGCTGTGATTTAGCAGACTCTGATAGTATAAAAAATATATGCAGTAAAATTGGCATTAAGGTATACGTAGAAGGCGAACTCTTATCTTACTCTTGCAAGCCAATATCTTCAACTGCCATACGTAAATCAATTGCAGAGGGTGATGTAGTAACCGCCCGTGAGATGCTAGGGCACTCTTATGAACTTGTCGGTTGTGTAGTAAGAGGCAACGGTAGAGGCAGAAAACTCGGTTACCCTACAGCCAATCTTAGACTTGAATCCAACGTTTTAGTGCCAGCAGACGGTGTATACGCAAGCTTTACCAGCTTAGATAAACAAGGTTATAGCTTATCTGTAACTTCAATAGGAGTACGCCCAACATTTGAACCATCATCTGAGCGGACAATAGAAACGCACATTATTAACTATAAAGTGAAAGATCTTTATAATAGAATCATATCTATAGATTTTATTCAACGTATTAGAGAGGAGAGAAAGTTTAAAAAATTAGCCTCTCTAATAAAACAGATAAAGGCTGATGTTAAACAGGCACAGAAAATTGTTCAGCAATAGCAGAGTAACCTAAATGCAAGATAAAGAATTCCATAACGTTTACGACGAGCTTGAGTGGCGTGGCACACTGTTCGGCGCTACCCCAGGCTCTAAAGAAGCTCTGAACAAACAGAAAGTTGCTATTTATGTCGGTTTTGATCCAACATCCGATAGCTTGCATATAGGCAATCTAATACCTATAGTGGGTTTAATGCGGATGCAGGAATACGGGCATACTCCAATCGCTGTGCTGGGTGACGGCACAGGCATGATAGGCGACCCTGCTGGTAAAAAAGATGAACGACCTCTGATGGAACAAGAGCAGATGAAACGTAATATGCGCTCTATAAAGAGTCAAATTGAGCGTTTCTTGGACTTTGAAACAAAAGATAATCCCGCAATATTAGTAAGCAACGCTGAATGGCTCTACCATACACGTTTAATAGACTTTTTAAGGGATATAGGCAAGAACTTTTCTATTAACACCATGCTCCACAGAGACTCGGTAAAAGAACGCTTAAAGCATGGCATATCCTTTACAGAGTTTTCGTACCAAATACTACAAGCGTACGATTTTCTATATCTTTACAAAAACTACGGCTGTACCTTTCAGTGTGGCGGTTCTGATCAGTGGGGTAATATACTAGGCGGAGTACACCTCATAAAACAGATCGCAAATGCAGAAGCACACGCTCTTGTCTACCCACTTATAACGGACTCTTCAGGCAACAAATTTGGAAAAAGTACAATTAACACACCACCAACTCTAAACCTTAATAAAACTAAGCCTTATGACTTTTATCAGTTCTTTTTAAATACCGCCGACGCAGATGTTATACGGTACTTAAAACTCTTTACAAAAATTCGTAAGAAAGAAATATCAGAATTGGAACGTTCAATTAAAGAAGAACCAAGTAAACGTATACCGCATAAACAACTAGCCGAAGAAGTTACCAGAATGGTCCAAGGCGAACAAGGTTTGCAACAGGCATTACAGCAGACAAAAAGCTTATTTTCTAATACAGTCAAGGATCACCTAATAGATACTACAAATTTTGATTTAGCAACAATTAAGCAGGATGAATTACACTCATTTAAAACACTCCAATCACTACTTTTAAAGGTATTTAGTAGTAATAATGAGATAAAGAAACTTGTTGAACAGGGCGGTCTTACTATAAATGAAAGTGCAATATCTATGAACGACTTATCCCAAGCAGTGTCTAAAATGCAAGATTTTCCTTATAAAGATACAAACGGACGTCAGATTATGGTTATACGACGTGGTAAACGAAATTATAAACTCATAGCTATAGAAACCCGTTAATATACAACATATAACCTATATTAAGCTGTAAAATAAAATTATTCGGTGTAATTGTATCAAAAAGATATTTAAAGTGAAAAAACCAGAACCAAATCTAAGATTACCAGGACCAGTGCCTCTACCCATGGATGTACGCGAAGTTATGACCTCGCAGATGCTAAACCACCGTGGGTCAGACTACGAAGATATGCTTGATAGAATGGAAGCTAACGTTAAAACGTTACTCCTTACAAAGAGTGACGCTTACTTTCTAACTTCCTCTGGTACAGGTGCAATGGAAGCGGGAATAGTCAATACACTCTCACCGGGCGATTCGGTCTTGGCTATCAGTATAGGTTGGTTTGGGCAACGTTTAGCCGATATTGCAAAAGCTTATGGCATAGATGTAACACTTGTTGAATTTGAACAAGGCACAGCCGCAGACCCAGATGTAGTTAAAAAATACGTTCAACAGATTCCTGACTTGAAGGCGGTACTAGTCACACATAACGAATCCTCTACTGGAGTGACCAACCCCTTAGAGGAGATATGTTCTGTTATCCGTCAAAATTCAGATTGCTTAATAATAGTAGATGCCGTCTCTTCTGCGGGTGGTATAGAACTCGCAACAGATGCCTGGGGGATAGATATTATCGCCACTGCTTCACAAAAATCTTGGGTCGCTCCGCCGGGAATTGCAATATTAACTTTCTCTGATAAAGCATGGCAGTTCCATAAATCTTCAAAATGCCCAAGTTACTACTTTGATATAGAGCAGTATAGAGACTATTTAAAAAAAGGGCAACCTCCGTTTACACCCTGTATAACAACTATGTTTGCACTTGAATACTCTTTGGAAAAGCTAGTCGGAGAAGGCATTGAAAACTCAGTTGCACGACATCACACTACTGCACAATTTGTAAGAACTGGTATTGAATCACTCAGCCTAAAAATACTACCTAAACTTGAATTTTCATCAAATACCGTAACGGCAGTACGCATACCAGAAGGTATAAACGGCAAGTTATTTCTAAAAGAAACCGAAGAAAAATATAACGTTATATTTGGTGGCGGGCAACAAAACCTAGAAGGTAAAATATTCCGTATAGGGCACATGGGGCAAGTTAGCCCAAGAGAAATAACAAACGCACTAGAGGCAGCAGGCATGGTTATAGATCAAATGAGTAAGAGGAAATAAGTAGCATGCGTAAACTAAACCTAATTTTTATGGCTTTTATATCTCTAATTGTAATAAGTTCATGCTTTTCTACCGATACTACTGACATTAAAGACGACTCTGCTATCTTAAACCAAAATACCCCAACCGTTCAGCCAACAGTAAAAGATATGCCAGCAAACACGCCCACGCCATCTGTCAGTAACCCTGTTTTCCCAACACCAATTCCTAGCCCGCAAACGATTGAAGACAATAGCACAGTAGAATCACAAGACACTGATATTCACGGCATGATGGGTAGTGCTTCAGACTATATTATAGAAATAGAAACTGAAGATACACAACCCACAGATCAACCTGCAGACACCGACGTAGATACCAGTGCAAGTAGTGAAAGTGAACCCGAAGCAGATAAACCCGCCGAAGAAGCAGAACCAGATATCAGTGAAGAGGTAGTAGAATTTCCGCCTACCGTTGGCACTATAGCACCTGTGTTTCAATTACCATCTGTACAGCATGGCGATATATCCTTAGCCGATTACCGTCAACAGAATAAACCTGTAGTTCTGATTTTTTACCGTGCCTACTGGTGTAGCGCTTGCAGAAAGCAGTTAGACGAAATATCTGAACATTATGATGACTTCAAAGCAGTAAATTCAGAAGTAATTGCCGTCAGCACAGATAACTTAGATAACACTAGAAATTTGATAGCCCGACAAGGTTATGAGTTTCCTCTATTGTATAGCTCTAAGGACAATAGTGTACCTGAGTCGTACGATCGCTATAATAAATTTGGAGATGGGCTTGCCTCTGCTTCTATATTCATTATTGGAACTGATGGTCGTATAGTCTGGCAGGATCTCGGTAGAAATCCGTACCACTTTGTTAGATCCAGTAAAATCATAGGACAAATTAAGGATCTATAAACATAGATCATTGCTGTGTCGGGTACAACACAGTATAAAATTACTTACAAACTTTAGAGCATCTGCGTAGTTATAACACCAAAAGGCAATATACATGTTGAAATTCACGTTACTACTGACACTATTACTAATGCTACCTGCTTATATTTCTTGCTTTGGAACTACCGAAAATACTGATAATACAGCAGTTGTATCACCTACTCCTACTACTGTTATATCTACGCCAACAGTTGCGCCAAGCCAGACAAGTACTCCTATACCCACACCCACACTAACTCCTACGCCTGTTCCAAACCTTGCTCCGTCTATTAAGATTGATCTAACGGGCGTTCCGCTAATAGGTGATAAGGATGCCCCTATTACTATTATGGAATTTAGCGACTATCAGTGTCCGTTTTGTGCAAGGTTTCACACACAAACCTTACCTATTATTAAAGAGCTGTATTTAGATAAAGGACTAGTTAACGTAGCGTTTATAGACTTCCCATTGAACATACACGACCAAGCAATAAATTCCGCTAACGCTGCATGGTGTGCCCACGATCAAGGTCAGATAGAATCTTATCAAGATAAACTCTTTGAATCGCAATCTGAATTGTCAGATAGTATATTTAGCGAACTCGCTGAGGAAATTGTCGGAATAGACGTTGCACAGTTCTCAGAATGTTATGATAGTAAAATCCACAATGACCTTGTACAGCAAAACTTAGAATTTGGTATCTCTATGGGCATAAGGAGTACTCCATCTTTCTTAATACTAAAAGAAGGCAAACCTTATAGTAGCATTATTGGAGCGCAAGGTGCGGGAGTATTTAAAATCGCTATAGATAGTATACTTATGGAGAGTGAAGAAACAGATATTTAACTCTTTGTAACTATACTATGACTTAACTCAAAAGCGTTTATGGCATCTAAGTGTTGTAACGTCAGACCAATATCGTCAAGCCCTTTGAGTAGCTGATTGCGTTTAAAACTATCTATACTGAAATTCTCTGTGAAGTGGTTGCCATCAGTTACTGTCTGTGTCTGCAGGTCAATCGTTAGAGAGTAGTCTATTGAGTTATAAGCGTTGCTAATAAGCGTATCTACAGTTTCTTGTGAAAAATCTACTGTGAGAATTCCATTTTGGAAGCAGTTGTTACGGAAAATATCAGCAAATGAAGGTGCAATAATTACTTTAAAACCGTACTCTTGTAACGCCCACGGGGCATGTTCGCGAGATGAACCACATCCGAAATTAGCACCTGTCATTAAAATAGAAGCGTTCAGGTAACGGGGTGCATTCAGTATAAAGTCAGGGTTAGGAGTACCATCTTCAAGATACCTCCAATCGTAGAATGCAAATTTACCAAAACCAGTGCGTTCCAGTCTCTTCAGAAACTGTTTAGGAATAATCTGGTCTGTATCTACATTTTTTCGGTCTAACGGAACAACCTTCCCTGTATGTTTAATAAATGCTTCCATTGTGTTTTTTCCTTTCTTATACCTATTAGTCTATCGGTTTATAAACAATTTAGTCAGCTTCTTTTTGTGCGGATACTTTAAATGGTCCTATAATGAGGTACTTTCTTTCTTGACGTAAGTTTAGTGCCAAAGCGACAAACAGTGTTAATAAGATAAACAACGCCATAACTATATCTGCATACATAGTGAGTGTTGACTCTACTATAGCATTATCTACTGGATTACCTGATAAAAATGGGGATGCCACTCTGCCGACTGTTATTTGGTTTATTAAAACTGAGGCAATTAGTAGTATCTGCCACAGGATAAGTATAGGGGGCGATAAGCCTTTATGTTTCCAAGTTTCTTGGGAGTTATTTGCTTCATTTACGGTAGGATCTGACGCTTTAAACAGTTCGGAAAACGAGATGTACGGCATAAAGAAATTTGCTATAGGTACAAAAAGCCATAATACTGACAGTTCAGGGCGGAGGTTTTGTCCTTTTGACTTTAGCGTGAGTAGATTACGGCTTGCTGTATATGTAAAATTACCAAATAAAA
This sequence comes from Dehalococcoidia bacterium, assembly GCA_964274945.1. Lineage (GTDB taxonomy): Bacteria > Chloroflexota > Dehalococcoidia > Lucifugimonadales > Lucifugimonadaceae > CAXXBX01. The sequence continues at coordinate 1,083,600 of CAXXBX010000034.1, forward strand.
ATGCAAGTGCTATCAGTAAGAATGCGATAAAGATCAAGAAGATGTCTACTCTATCGCGTGATGTTCTAAATAGTACCCAGCTATCTAAAACCTGTGCACACGGGTGTGGGCTTGGGTAGTTTAAAGATTGTAATGTTACTTCGCAGTCAATGGAGTTTTTATTGCTAAATTCGGCGACTGCATCTATATCAATATAACGCGGCGGAAGTACACTCCAACCTCTGTTTTGCCAGTCAGTATACAGTGAGGTATTCTGGGCATTAAACCAAGAAGATAAAGATAGCACTACAATAAGTAGTATAGCAACAATAATTATCCAAACTAACCTGCCAGAGTTGGATTGATATGTGTAAGGTTTATAACGTTGTTGTTTAAAGTTCTCTAAATGAGATTTACCTGTTACTCTGCCCCATAAGCTACTTTGGGTATCAGAATTATCATCTTGTGATTCTTTGTTTGTAGGGGAAGAAGTGGGTTTTGGTACAGGTCTACTATCTATTTTCTTGTTAGGCAGATTGTTATTCATGTAATGTATCAGTTCCACTCTCTTACATCTACAAAGTGCCCTGTTATTGCTGCGGCTGCTGCCATGACGGGGCTGACGAGGTGGGTCCGCCCCCCTTTGCCTTGCCTGCCTTCAAAGTTTCTATTAGATGTAGATGCACATCTTTCTCCTGGTAATAGTATATCTGGGTTCATCCCTAGACACATTGAGCACCCAGATTCTCGCCATTCAAAGCCTGCATCTTTAAATACCTCATCTAAACCTTCTTGCTCTGCTAAGAACTTAGTTAACGATGATCCGGGCATGACCTGTGCACGCACACTTTTAGCAACCTTATGTCCTCTAACAATACCTGCTGCCTGACGTAGATCATCTAAGCGGGCGTTTGTACAAGAACCTAAAAACACTCTATCTAATTTTATATCTGTTATATAGGTGCCCGTTGTTAGATTCATATACTCTAAAGCCGACTGTACAACGCGTTGGTCTATAACATCGGGGAAGTCCATAGGATCTGGAATACGTTCGCTAATTCCAGCTACTTGTGAAGGGTTAGTACCCCAAGAGACACAGGGTTCAAGAGTATTACAGTTTATTTCAACTGTTTTGTCAAAAGTTGCCCCTTGATCGGTGGTAATAGATTGCCAATCTTTAAGTGCTTTTTCCCACTCTTTACCTTTTGGGACAAAGGGTCTATTGTGCAACCAAGCGAAGGTTTTACTATCTGGGGCTATCATACCTGCCCGTGCTCCTGCTTCTATGCTCATATTACAGATAGTCATCCGCCCTTCCATGCTAAGGCTTTCTATAGCTTCGCCTGTATACTCAACAACATGCCCTACACCGCCTGACGTGCCGATCTGACGTATAGTAGAAAGTATCATATCCTTTGCAGTAACATATCTAGGTAGGCTACCCAAGAATTTGATCTCCATAGTTTTAGGTTTGTATTGTCTTAGTGTCTGTGTTGCCAGTACATGCTCCACTTCTGATGTTCCGATACCAAACGCCAAAGCCCCAAATGCTCCGTGTGTAGACGTGTGGCTATCACCGCACACTATAGTCATGCCCGGCTGTGTGTACCCCTGTTCAGGACCTATAACATGGACTATGCCTTGCTCTTTAGAACCTACATCATAAAGGATTAGCCCGAACTCTTTACAGTTACTCTTTAAAGCCTCTACCTGTTTTCTTGACATTTCATCTTTGATTATTTGCGACTCGCGATCGGGGTCAGTTGAAACGTTATGATCTATTGTAGAAATAGTTAAGTTAGGACGCCTTACTGTTCTACCTGCAATTCGCAGCCCTTCAAAAGCTTGTGGTGATGTAACTTCATGCACAAGATGAAGATCAATATATATTAATGTCGGTTGATCAGGTGGGTCTAACACTATATGATTTTCCCAGACCTTTTCAAACATTGTCTTTAACACCTGCATTTTACCTCCTGAAAAAGATTTTAATTTTATTGATACATTCTATAATACATTAGTGTATTGAAGTTTATCTATAGTTATTTTATTCCTATACTTGTGCCAACTTTATAGATTACAAAAATTCGGAAGGTGTATACCCACTACCATGGTCAAGGTTAGTCGATTCATACTCATTAGACGTTTTTCGCAACCATGTAACTGATACGTTGATCGTTTGTATTTACCTTTATGCAACCACGATTCTCTAGCTCTTTAATCAAGTCCTCTACTTCATGGTTTTCCAGTTGTTGAGTAAATAACGCTTTAATAGCATTGGCAAGCGTTTCTACTTTTCTTGGACGTGCCTTGCTCCGTCTAGCAATGTTTTTAACTATGTACTCAATTTTCTCTTCTTGACTTGTTGTTGTGGCTATTCTTAATACTGGAATACTAGTTAGTTCTTGGTCTCTTTGTGCAGTTATATTTTTAGAGTTCAAGTATTTTATTAATGGGTCAAAGCCTGCATCTTTAGATACTATATAAAAGCTAGATTCTGGATCTTGTGTAGATAAACGCCCGATGTAAAAGGCAATATGAAAGTCTAGTGCATTTTGCCCGTTACCTGCTACTTTTACGTACTCGGCTTTAGCACCTAGCTTTTGCATTGCGTCTGCAGTGTCAAAAGATACTTTAGTTTGATTCGATCCTATAAATACGATTACTTTAAACGTATGACCATTAAGAAGATATAAGTTCTTAGGCTGTACGTTTTCAAAGTCTATAAGTATATATTCAGACATCACAATTTCCTATCATTTTACTTTTTTATACAGGATAAATAGTCAGTAAACGGGTTAACTGAAAATGAACTACATTGCAGTATATTAAGCGTCAGAGACCTTTTAAATATTAAACACAGTTGTGTTTGGGTGGAATTTTATCCAAGCAAACCAGAACCCCGTCATACCGTTGAGTCGCGTGAGTTTACTGCCTTGCATTTCGCCTTGAATGCATTCTCCTGTGAGAAAGTGCCACTCACTACTCGTTTGATTATCAGTTAGTATCGTAGGTGCATACTCTGTAGATTCACCATTTATTACTGATTGATTTTCTTTAGCTTTAAATGTAAGTGTTCTGCCTGATACTCTTCTTTCAAATATACACGCTGTAGAAGAGATTTTATCAAAAGCGATAAGTATATCTCTTTTTGACAACTCTTCGTTGACGGCGTTGTGTTCTATCAGGTCGGCGTATGCCCACGCTCTGCTCTGGTCACCTAGTTCTAATCCTATCACAACTTCTTTTGGGTCAAGGCTTGTGTTAGTTATTTTTTCAGCGTATGCCCCAGCACGAGGAGAGGCATAGTAAGGTTCAAATTGGTCTCTTTCTGGTCGCTGTTCAAGAGACATGAATTCTGTATTTGGGTAAGCTTGCATCCAAGCCTGCCAAGTTGTGAACACTGTCGGTATCTGTTTTAGATTTAAATTACGAGTCCGTACTGACGAAGTAGATTGTGGCTGTGAGCCATTTACAAGTTTTTGTCCATCAAACTGTATCCACATATCTTGATCTTTATCTGTATAAACTATAGAGTTATTCACAACGTAGGGCATTATTACAAGGCTATCACTTTCAAATATACGTGCTGAATATGTTATAGGCCACCATGAAACTGTGTAACTTAATCTACTGTTTACAGTAAATTGTATCGGATTGCGCATTCCCAGATCGCGTATGGCAAACGCAACGGGTCTGCGATTGCTTTCCACACCTATAACACGGAGGTTAGGTGTGGCACCGTTTTCTTGTGCTTGTTCTGCCACAACAAAAGAGTGTTTTGGTTGTGTTTTATCTTTTCCTAATGCTGGTATACGCCGAATTTTTGCCTTTTCATATTCTACCTGTCCGTGTGGTAATATTTTTACAAAGTTGGCAAAAAAACCCAAACGCGAAAGCACATAAATAGCAAACAGCCCTGTGTAAATACTTATGAACAGATAAGTTAAAGTAAATTGATCAATCAGAGTGAGAACCCCTATCAGTGCAACCGCTATAACAACAAATATAAGTAAACCTTTTAGTCGTTGATAATTACCAAAATTCACTAGTATAAGGCGAAGTATTTTTGTTTAAAATCCAATTGCATAACAATATTTATTTTAAACTTAATAGCGGAGATAAAACAATGAAAAGACGTATAAAAATTCAGTGTAGCGGTGTTAAATTAGAAGCGGAACTCAATGATTCGCCCACATCTTGTGATGTTTTTGACAATTTGCCTTTAGAAGGTAAAGCAAACATATGGGGTGATGAAATATATTTTCCTATATCTGTACAGCAAGGATTAGATGATACCTCTACAGAAGTTGTGGAGTTGGGTACGATTGGTTATTGGCCTCCGGGTTCGGCATTTTGTATCTTTTTTGGTCCGACACCTGCAAGTAGAAACTCAAAAGAGATACGTGCTGCTTCTGCAGTAAACGTTATGGGCAGTATTATTGGTAACTCGCGAGAACTTAAAAAAGTCAGTTATGGCGCTAGTATCAAGATTGAAAAAGTAACTTGACTATACGCGCATATATTATGTTGAACACGTTACACGGTCAGAGTGTAAGTGTAGCGGAAAGTATAAGACAGTTATCAGGTGTGATAGTTGCAGAAAAAGTATCAGGTCCTTATGATGTCATTTGTATTATAGAGGCTACTGATCTTTCAAGCTTAGGTAGTATTATTACACTTAAGATTAAAAACGTGCCGGGTATAAAAAACAGCTTTAGCTGCTTGGCTCTATAACGCTACTATGTAGTATATACATGACGGATATTTTCAACTAGTAAGTGTTTTTTGCATAAATTTTACAGTTCTGTCCATTGCAAGCTGAGCGGCTTGTTTATTGTAAACTTCTGGGCGGTCATCATTGCAGAAGGCGTGATCAGTTCCTTTGTAGATAAAAAACTGATGTTCAACGCCATGATGTGCAAGCTGTTCCTTCAGTGCATCTAGGTTATCTGTTGCACCATCGTGTTCTGCGTAGTGTCCCATAATTGGGCAATTTACAGCAGAGTAGTCAGGTTGTGCGTTTACAAGCACTCCATAGTATGGAGTAGCTGCGTCTATTATCCCCATTGAAGCCAAGTATAAAGTCATGCCGCCTCCCATGCAGTAACCAATTGCACCGACTTTTTTAGGTTTAACAGCGCTATGTGAACGGAGATATTGAACTGCACCTGCCATTTTTTCTGCAGCACTGCTTATTTGGAGTTCCATCATCATTTTTTGTGCTTCGTCTGGTTCTTGAGTGCTTTTGCCGTTGTATAAGTCGGGGGCTAGGCAGACAAAACCGTGTTTAGCATATCTATCTGCCATATTGCGTATATGTTCAACTAAACCCCACCATTCTTGTATCACCAATAGTCCTGGACCAAAACCGCTGGGTGGTAAAGAAATATAACCTTGCATAGTCTTGCTTCCTACTGTGTACTCTATATCTGTACCGTTCATCTAAATAACCTCCAATTCTATGTTTGAGTATTTACAATAACCATTGTGCTTGTTTAACATTTTATAACTTAAATTATGGAAAAAATATTATTTATTGCCTTGGGAGGTGCATTCGGAGCGTTATCACGATTCGGTTTCGGGCTACTGTTTCAACGTATCTTGAGTGAATTTCCTCTAAGCATACTTTTTGTTAATATCTTTGGCTCGTTTATGTTTGGTTTTGTGTGGTCTTTCTCTGCAAGACATGCTTGGGTAACAGATGATCTTCGCGATGCACTGCTGATAGGTTTTCTTGGTTCTTTAACTACCTTTTCTACATTTGCATTTAATAATCTACAAATGGCACTGAGTGGTAACTGGTTGCAACTAGCGATGAATATCGTTATCAGTAACATAGTAGGTATTACCGCGGTTTGGGTAGGCATACAATTAGGTAAAATCACGTTAAGTACAACTTAAATATTTATTTTTTGGATGGAAAAAATATTATTATCAAATTGTAGTAAGTTTTTATATATGAAAATTAAAACGTAACGCTTGCTTTATTGTAAGCAACAGAGAGAGGTATACATGGTAAGAATTAGACTAAGGCGTATAGGATCTAAGCGTCGTCCTTTTTACAGAATCCTAATAGCAGACCAACGTGCTTCTATGAAGGGTGAGTTCATAGAACAAGTGGGCACTTACAACGTGCTAGTAGATCCACCAAAAATCATTTTAAATGCGGAACGTGTAAAATACTGGCTAGGTGAAGGGGCTCAGCCTACACAAACAGTTCGTAATATCCTTAAGACAAAAGGTATAGTCAATGGATAGCGAAGAGAAATTGGTAGAAGATCAACAGTTATATGATCCGCATATAGGTGGACAAGGAGCAACACTACCTTCATATCAAGCACTATACGATATGATTCACATGGTTGTGTCTGCTCTCGCGAGTAAACCTGATCAGATAGATATACAAGTAACTGAATTGCAAGAGCCGAATTTTATTACCTTCAATTTAAGAGTAGCACCCGAGGATAAAGGCAGGGTTATAGGTAGAAATGGACGTGTTGCTGAGGCTTTACGCGCAATACTGAAAGCAGCAGCAGTCAAGATGCAAAACCGTATAGTTTTAGAGATCAACTGAAAGTAGTAGATAATCCCGTAATGAAAACTATTGTAATAGGCAAAATTCTACGCCCTATAGGACTAAAAGGTATAGTATCAGCACAAATATTTTCTAAAGGCAAAGTAGGCAAACTGCAAGGTTTACACGTTTATTTAGACCAGAACATAGCCGTAATACAAAGTGCTATATCAGTCAGGCGAGGCTATGCACGTATTAAATTCAGAGGAATTGAAACGATTGAGCAAGCTGAATCTCTACGCAATCTACACATAACTGCGCTTCGTAAAGATATAATCGCCATATATAAAGGCATATATCAACCGTGGGATATTATAGGCATATCTGCGTACAATCAACAGGGCGAAGAATTAGGAATAGTAGACCAGATTATTGAAACAGGCAGTAACGACGTTTATCTGATATTACACCCAGAAGGCAAGCACATACTAGCACCCGCTATCAGTAGATCCGTTATCAGTATAGATGTTGAAGCAAAGAAAATGGTTTTAGTACAGGAAAACTGTACGATTTAAATTGCATTATTCAGTAAAGGAATAGGTACCATGTCAGGACACTCAAAGTGGAGCACTATAAAACATAAAAAAGGACAGCAAGACCAAAAAAGAGGTGCTTTATTCACTAAACTTTCTCGTGAAATAACCGTAGCAGCTCGCTCTGGCGAACCAGACCCGAATATGAACTTCCGTCTTAGACTTGCAATTGATAACGCAAAAGCTAACAATATGCCAAAAGAAAACATAGACCGTGCCATAGCTAGAGGCAGTAAAACGGTAGGAAACGACAACTGGCAAGAAATAACCTATGAAGCTTATGGGCCAGGAGGTACAGGTATGATTATACAAGCCCTCACTGACAACAAAAACCGAGCCGCCTCTGCAATTAGAACAAAACTAACACGAAGTGGAGGCACACTTGCAGTTTCAGGTTCTGTATCTTGGAACTTTACTCCTAAAGGGATGTTGCTAGTATCTGTAGAAGAAGGTAACGACCCAGAAGGAATAGCACTTGAAATTATGGATGCAGGCACAGAAGATGTTGAAATTGTGGATTCAGGAATTGAAGCCACGACAGCCTACTCGGATTTAGGTAGGATTAGAGATACTATAAGTAAAATATCAGGTATAAAAGTAGAACAAGCAGAACTGACTATGTTACCTAATGCCCTCGTGCCAGTTAATGAATCGGATGCTAAACGCACACTTACACTACTAGATGCTCTTGAAGATCTAGAGGATGTACAAAGAGTTTTTGTAAATGCACAATTCCCCGATAAAGTATTAGAAGATTACACTCAGTAAATACTACTTTATAAGTTTGCAATAATGGCTCCGTATGAGTTTAAAATAGTTTCACATTTCAAACCCACTGGCGATCAACCGCAAGCTATACAACGCATAGTAGAGGGTATTCAAAAAGGTTTGAATTTTCAAACTCTCCTTGGCGTTACAGGTTCTGGTAAAACTTTTACTATGGCTTCTATAATTGAAAAACTACAGCGTCCGACTCTGGTTATAGCGCATAACAAAACGCTGGCTGCACAGTTGGCAACTGAATTCGGAGACTTCTTTCCAAACAACTCAGTAGAGTACTTTGTTTCATACTACGATTACTATCAACCAGAAGCGTATATACCACGAACGGATACATATATAGAAAAATTCGTTAACATAAATGAAGAAATTGACCGTCTACGTCACGCCGCAACACGAGCTATACTCACCCGTAGAGATACTCTAATAGTCGCATCGGTTTCCTGTATCTACGGCTTAGGTGCACCCAAAGAGTACTCTGGCGGGGTTATAAGACTTCAACGTTCTCAGAACTATAACTTACGTGATCTCGCGCGATACCTCATAAAAATCTACTATGAAAGAAACGATATAGACATGGCAAGGGGGCGATTTAGAATATCGGGCGATACACTTGAGATAATGCCTTCTTATGAAGAAATACCCGTAAGAATTCAGTTTTGGGGTGATGAAATAGAGAAAATACAACGTATAGATCCACTTACACGAGAGGTACTAGCGGAACAGGAGTTCGTTGATATATTTCCTGCAAGGCACTTTGTAACTTCAAAAGAAAAGCTCACAAAGGCAGTAAAAGATATTCAAAAAGAGCTATATCAAAGGGTCAATATACTTAACGAACAAGGCAAGCTTCTAGAATCTCAAAGACTATCTAACCGTACGCAGTACGATATAGAGATGATGCAGGCTACAGGAATTTGTCAGGGTATAGAAAACTACTCTCGGCACATGGAACAAAGAACGGCTGGTTCACCGCCAAGTACACTACTTGACTACTTTCCAAAGGACTTTTTGTTATTCATAGATGAATCGCACATAACTATACCACAACTAAGAGGTATGTACAATGGCGATAGATCAAGAAAAAGCGTGCTTATAGAGCACGGATTTAGATTGCCTTCTGCACTGGACAACCGCCCTCTAAAATTTGAAGAGTTTGAGAACTATATACAAAGTAGTATATTCGTATCAGGTACGCCCAGTGAATACGAATCAATAAAAGAGCAGCAAAAAGTAGAACAGATAATCCGTCCGACAGGTATCGTAGATCCATTAGTAAAAGTGATGCCTATAAATAACCAGATAGACGATCTAATAGAGCGTGTTAACAAACGAACCAAACGTAAAGAACGCACACTGATAACTACTCTCACAAAGAGAATGGCAGAAGAGCTCTGTGATTACATGAAAGAGCTAGGTATTAAAGTGCAGTACTTACATTCAGAAATACACACTTTAGATAGATCCGAGATACTACGTGACTTAAGGTTAGGTGTATACGATGTTTTGGTAGGCATAAATCTTCTAAGAGAAGGTTTAGATCTGCCTGAGGTTTCTTTAGTAGCTATCCTAGATGCTGACAAAGAGGGCTACTTGCGATCTGAGACGGCACTTATACAAACAATGGGACGTGCAGCACGTCATCCAGATGGACTCGTGGTGATGTATGCAGATAGGATAACAGGATCTATGCGTCGTGCTATAACTATAACGCAAGATCGCCGAAAAATACAAAGCAACTACAATAAACAACACGGCATAAACCCAAGCGTAATTATCAAAGAAGTACACGACATTACCCAACGTATACGCCGTGGTGCACCAAGCAATACAAAAACAAGCTATATCAACATTGAACCTTCCGCAATACCAAATGAAGAGGTACTAAGCCTAATCAAAGAGCTTGAAAAGCAGATGCGCAAAGCAGCAAAACAGCTGGAATTTGAAAAAGCAGCACTTATAAGAGACCAAATAACAGATATAAAAAATTCCAAAACGAAATTAAACCTCGTATAGTTGTGCTAAGATCAGATAAATGAATTATGTTATTAAACCATAGAATTTGTTTGACAGATTAAATTTAATTATGTTATTTTTATTGTATCTATATATTTAAGATACGTATAATAATTTGAAGAATCCTAATGAGATCATGATCTTATTAGTAATATGTTATTCAGAATTACAAAATAATATAAGAGGAGATTTTAATGCATAAGAAACTATTCAATGTGAGCATAATTGCTGTTTTCTTGATTAGCATAATGTTGGTTGCCGCAATAGCGTGTAATCACTCTGGTGGGACTACTGTAACACCGACGAAAGCACCCGAAGCAACAAAAGCACCCGAACCTACAAAACCTAAGGCTAATATATTCCACGGTACATTTGATACAAGTGATCGTATTAATGCTAATATCAAGAGTGGCGTTACAGAATTCGCTACTGATCAACAGCAGTATCTACAAGGATACGGGGCTATACAAGCATTAGCCCTGAAAGTCAGGAAGAACGCCGAACCAGTTAATGAGATATTCCTGACAGGACCTAAGTTGGTTACAGCATCAGACTTTGACTTTAAGGATGTAGCACAAACTGAAGAAATAGATATAATAGTTGTGCAACACGCGCGTAAAGACTGGGACTCGTGGTGGGCTGGTATGGAGGTAGCAATGACAGATGCAGCAAAGGACTATAACGTCAACCTTCAAATAAGTGCCCCTGACTCTTTTGATCTAAGTGCCGTCAATGACCTAATAGCACAAGCAATAGCCTCAAGACCTGACGCTATCGCTGTAACTGTTACAGACCCCACATTGTTCAAAGCAAATATAGAGCGGGCTGTTAACGCTGGTATACCTGTTATAGGGTTCAATGCAGGTAATGGTCCAAAAGCAGACGATATACCATATATTGCTTACTACGGTCAAGATGAGTATACGGGTGGTAAAGTAGCTGGTGAAGAGTTGGTCAAAGCGGCGGGTAGTGGTAGTCACGAGGGGGTATGTGTAAACCATCAGGTTGGTAGTACAGCACTTACAAACCGCTGTAAAGGATTTGAGGACGCTCTAAAGGCTGCTGGTATAAATGCACGTGTGCTTGAAACAACAGATGATCCTGTAGCTTCACAATCTACTATTGCAGACTTCTTCGCTGCTAACAGTGGAGTGGACATAGTCTTAACACTGGGTCCAAATAGTGCAAATCCATTCTACGGTTATATAGAAGGTAGATCCGGCGGAACTAAGTTATATCACGGCACATTTGATACAAGTGATCGTATTAACGAAAATATCCGAAATGGTGTTACAGAGTTCGCTACTGATCAACAGCAGTATCTACAAGGCTACGGGGCTATACAGGCACTAGCCCTAAAAGTCAGAAAAAACGTAGAACCAGTTAACGATTTAGTTCTAACAGGTCCTAAAGTAGTTAGAGCCGCAGACCTTGATTTTAAAGAAGTATCTAGGGAAGAAGAAATAGATATAATAGTTGTGCAACACGCCCGTAAAGACTGGGACTCGTGGTGGGCTGGCATGGAGGTAGCAATGACAGATGCTGCTAAAGTTTACAACGCTAACGTTCAGATAAGTGCACCTGACTCTTACGACCTAAGTGCCGTAAATGACCTAATAGCACAAGCAATAGCCTCAAGACCTGACGCTATTGCTGTAACCGTTACAGACCCCACACTGTTCAAAGCAAATATAGAGCGGGCTGTTAACGCTGGTATACCTGTTATAGGGTTCAATGCAGGCAATGGTCCAAAGGCAGATGGTATACCTTATATTTCTTACTACGGTCAAGATGAGTATACGGGTGGTAGAGTAGCTGGTGAAGAATTGGTCAAAGCGGCGGGTAGTGGTAGTCACAAGGGTGTGTGTGTAAACCATCAGGTTGGTAGTACAGCGCTTACAAACCGCTGTAAAGGATTTGAGGACGCTCTAAAGGCTGCTGGATTCAGTTCAACTGTGCTTGAGACAACAGATGATCCTGTAGCTTCACAAGCTACTATTGCAGACTTCTTCGCTGCTAACAGTGATATAGATATAGTCCTGACACTAGGTCCAAATAGCGCAAACCCATTCTTCAGTTACTTAGAGTCTAGGTAAATAATCGTTCACATGTAAGTGAGGGAGGTAAGGTATTAGCCTCGCCTCCCTCACTTATACTTTGTATAATTTATGTAAACAATATAAACCCCAATATATTTTAAGAGATTAAATAAAAGTGAATAATTCAAACAGAAGTAGTTCTTTAAGAATAAGACTTTTCGCTCCTATAGAGACATTCTTATCACAAAACACATGGGCAGTCACATTAATACTGATAGTAGTTTTGTTTGCTTTTTTTGCTATTCTAATACCTGAGAAATTTATATCTAATCTGCCAATATCAAATATATTTGGATTGCGGGCTTCACTTGGGATAATTGTGCTAGGGGTAGCAGTTCTAATGATTGCTGGTGAATTTGATTTATCTATCGGTTCAGCAGTTGCAGCGGTTGGATTTGTGTTCTTATTGGTAATGAACTGGTTTGCCGGTGGAGTAGCTGATAATATAGCAGCATCTTCACCTGGATTTTCATCTACTTGGAACACTCTATACCCTTGGCTGGCTGCATTAGTAGCTTTAGCTATGGGTGTGTTGTTAGGACTATTCAACGGTTCTGTAGTTGTACTATCTGGCAATCCTTCATTTATCATCACTCTGGGTACACTGCTTTTCTTTAGAGGTATTGCACGTTTTATTGGAGGTGGAACTGGGATTAAATTTGAATCTCAAGATACACCTATTCTGTTTCAAGTATTCCGTACTCCTATAGAGTTTGTTAACAATATAGGTCCTAGTGAATCGGGCGGTTCAACGAGTTTCATAGATAACTTTTTCTTTTTACCCGGTAACTGGCATACAGGTACTTTGTGGTTTATTGCTTTAACTGTGATAATAGGGGTGTTTTTACACCGTACGAATACGGGTAACTGGATATTTGCTTCAGGTGGCAATGTTGATACTGCAAAGGCTAATGGTGTTCCGACAAGAAGAATAAAGCTTACCGCTTTTGCTCTTGTCGGATTAATGGTTGGTATTGCCGCTTTGGTAAACCTCTCTGAGAGTCCTTCTATAGATCCTGGTAGAGGCGTACGCTGGGAGCTGTATGCTGTAGCAGCGTGTGTTATGGGTGGGCTACGTCTAAAGGGAGGCTTCGGTACTATCCTAGGCGCAGCGCTTGGTCTAATAATGATATCTACTCTTGAGCAAGGGTTTAGATTACTTGGACTTGGTAGTTTAGAGTTGTACGCTGCTTTTGGCGCACTGCTTATAGTTATCGCTGCTTTAAATCAGTACTTATCAAAGTCGGATAAATAGTTATTTTTAAATTATGAAACAGATAATAGGATCTAAAAATGGCACTTTTTAACAGAGCCCGGTTGGAGAAACTTGTAGCTCCACCTGCTAACTTACCTATCGTTATATTTGTAGTATTTTTTGTATTCTTCTTTATACTATCGGATGTTTTCCGTAGCCCTGACACATTTAGCGGTATTCTAAATGCTCAAAGAATAACAGGTATCATTGCTATAGGTGTAGTAATGCTGATGATAACTGGTGAATTCGATCTTTCTGTAGGTGTAATAGCAGTTATGGGAGCATATGTATTTTCTACGTTGTATATTGGTGGTCATGTACCCTTCGGTATTGAAGCTCTAGCAATAGAAAATGGATTATTTGGTCCCTTAGCATTGCTTTTCGCTTTAGCTGCGGGTGCATTGCTAGGTGCTTTTAATGGATTTATAATATATATAACAAAGATACCCTCGTTTATAGCTACACTTGGTACTTTCTTTATTTATAACCTATTAAGTAGCCAATATGCTAACGGTGCTGCTTTTGAAGCTGTTTTTTCTGAAGATAACCCGAAGCCCTGGTTGATGCGTGTTTTTGGGGAGAATATACAGATATTTTCTGACTTCTCTATAAACGCCGGTGTATTTTGGTGGCTATTTTTAATTATTGTTTTTCAATTTATATTAGTCAGAACTACGTTTGGTAACCAGTTGTTTGCAATAGGTGGAAACATTCTCTCAGCATCTAGTCAGGGAGTTCGTAGTAATGCTATAAAAATTGCCACTTTTGCAATGGCTGGTATGCTAGCGGGTTTTGCTGGTGTTATCCAAGCAAGTGAAGGTAACGCTGTTTATGTATTAGGTTCTATAGGGACTAACCAAGAGTTGCTCGCTATTGCTGCTGCGGTTATAGGAGGGACCTTACTAACAGGTGGGTATGGTAGTATAGTCGGCGGGTTTGTTGGTGTTTTGACTATATCTTTGTTAAGAACTGGTATAGTACGATCAGGTCTCATTCCTTCGGATAACTTCATAGCAGTAGTTGGCTTAACTATTGTTGTTTTCACAGTGATCAATGCATATATCCGTAGAAGAATATAGAATTAAGAATCCCTATACAGCAATACTTATAAAATACAGGAGAGTACAGAAATGACAACAATGGAAGAAAATCAAGTTGAACAAAAATTAGATGCTGAAGAGCAACACGATCAAAACCATCAAGAGCAACAAATAACTCGTGTAGCGAATACTGATATGGAAATAGGTGATCCCATTATTAAAATGGAGGGAGTAGCAAAACGTTTTGGTACAGTAACAGCATTAGAAAAGGTGGATTTTGAGGTTAGAGTAGGCGAAGTACTAGCACTACTTGGAGATAATGGTGCTGGTAAATCTACTCTTGTCAAGATAATAACAGGTGTATATAACCCTTCAGAGGGCAACATATTCTTTAAGAATAAACGTGTAAAAATTAATTCACCCAGAGATGCACGCAAACTAGGAATTGAAACCGTTTATCAGGATCTAGCCTTAGTACCTTTAATGAGTGTTGCACGTAACTTCTTCTTAGGGAGGGAGATAACCTCACTAATGTGGTTACTGAACTTGCAAAAAATGGAGTCAGGTACAAGAGAAGCGTTAGGGGATGTTGGTATTGAGAAGTTTTCTGAAGAAGGTAGGCGTTCTGTGTCAGAGGCAGTTGGTAAACTTTCAGGAGGTGAGCGTCAATCAGTGGCAATCGGGCGAGCAGTTCACTTTGGCGCATCAGTGTTAATATTAGACGAGCCTACCTCTGCCCTATCTGTAGCAGAAACTAATAAAGTTTTATACTACACCAGAGCTGCTAAAGAACGTGGACTAGGCGTTATATTTATTAGCCATAATATAAGCCATGTATATCAAGTATCTGATAGATATACGATTCTTAGGCATGGTTCTAAAGTCGGCGATTATAACAAAAGTGAACTTAGCGAAAAAGATATAGCCGATATTATCACCGGTGTAAGAGAAAGATAAATTCTCAAATTGCTAAATAAATATCCTGTTCATAAACTTACTACAGCACAGGCTATATTAAAGTTTATGACCATGCAGTATTCTGCTCGCGATGGTATTGTTTACCCAGTATTTGGTGGTATATTCGGCATATTTGGTCACGGGAACGTTGCAGGTTTAGGTGAAGCAATTCAACAGCAACAATCAATACCTTTTTATATGCCTCGCAATGAGCAAGCAATGGTACTTTCTGCAATGGGTTTTTCCAAAACAAGTAACAGATTAAGAATGATGGCTTGTACTTCATCAATAGGTCCAGGTGCAACAAATATGGTTACAGGAGCAGCATGCGCTACAGTCAACCGAATACCTGTTCTACTACTACCGGGTGATATATTTGCACGTAGAAACGTCGCCCCAGTCTTACAGCAAGTTGAAAACCCAACTACACAAGATATATCAGTGAACGACTGCTTTAAACCTGTATCACGTTACTGGGATCGTATAGAACGACCAGAACAAATACTGTACGCACTCCCTGAAGCAATGCGAGTTTTACTATCGCCCGCGGATACAGGGGCTGTTACTTTATCGTTACCGCAAGATACACAGGCGGAATCTTACGATTTCCCAAGTGAGTTCTTCCAAAAACGCATTTGGACAGTACCAAGAACCAGAGCGGATAGTAGCTTAATACGTCAGTCAGTAGAGTTAATAAAAAACAGCAATAAACCTATGATAATAGCAGGTGGCGGTGTGATATATTCCGATGCTTGTAGTACTCTGCAAAAGTTCATAGAATCTACAGGCATACCCGTAGCAGAGACAATGGCAGGCAAAGGCTCTATAAGGTTTGACCATCCATTACAGCTAGGTGCTATGGGTGCAACGGGCACAAAAGGGGCAAAGGATTTTTCTGAAAACGCCGATCTGATTATTGCAATAGGTACAAGACTAGGTGATTTTACCACAGGCTCAAAGACAACCTTCAAAAACCCAAAAGTACAATTCATAAATATAAATGTATGTGAATTTGATGCAGCAAAAATGAGTAGCGTTATGCTAGTAGGTGATGCTAAAGTTACACTTGAAGAACTGACAGAAGCTCTAACAGGTTTCTCAACAAACATTGCATATCAAGGGCAAGTCAAAACGCTAAATCAAGAATGGAATGAAGAAGTAGATACGCTATACCACCTTGAACACGGACCTCTACCGAGTCAATCAGAAGTTATTGGAGCGGTAAATCAGGCTGTTGGTAAAGAAGGGATTATCACAGCCGCCGCAGGTAGCTTGCCGGGAGATCTTCATAAATTATGGCAGACACGCCACAGTAAACAGTTTCATATGGAGTACGGCTACTCGTGCATGGGCTATGAAATATCAGGTGCATTAGGCGTTAAAATGGCTTCACCAGACCGTGAAGTATATGTCCTGCTCGGAGACGGCTCTTTTCAGATGATGCCCTCGGAAATCGCAACATCTATACAAGAAGGTATTAAGTTAACTATCGTACTTATAAATAACCATGGCTTTGCTAGTATCGGTTCACTATCAGAATCTATAGGTGGAGAGCGTTTTGGTACAAAGTACCGATATAACCCAAGAGTTGTTAATCCAGATACAGATGCATTATTGCCGATGGACTTTGTCAAAATTGCACAAGGTTTAGGCGCTATAGCCAATAAAGCAAACACAATAGATGATTTAAGGCGTCTACTTGTTACAGCACAAAATAACGATCGTACTACTGTTATTGTTATAGATACGGATCCCTTAAAGTACGTTGACAAGTATGGGGCATGGTGGGATGTACCAATTGCCGAAGTATCAGAGAAAGAAGCAGTAAGAAAGTCTTATCAAGACTACATAGAACAACGTAAATTACAGCGTTTTTTCTAAATGCAGAATAATACGAAGAAGAAAATTAAATTAGCTAATGCTCCATGCTCATGGGGTGTCATTGAAGGGACAACAGGATCTACTATAACTTACTCTAAGGTTTTGGATGAAATGAGCGAAGCTGGCTTTGAGGGTACTGAATTAGGTGAATGGGGTTTTATGCCCACTGACGCATCAACATTAAAGGAAGAACTAGAGCGTAGAGAGCTGAAATTAGCAGGTTCTTGGGTTGATATAAATCCTGTAGATTCGCATTACCTTACTGAAGATACTAAAAAGGCGGTTAAAGTTGCCCGATTGCTTAAAAACACTGCTGCAGATAACAATCCCAATTTAGTATTAGGTGCAAAGCGCCCTGCTTATCGAGTCAGTAAAGCAGGTAAAATAAAACATAGAGATGGTTTAAACGCACAAAAATGGATAACTTACGCTAAAAATATTGACTTTATAGCACAGCGGGTTTATGAGGAATCAGGATTATCATGTGTTTACCACCCACACGGAGGCACTTGGGTAGAAACTCCAGAAGAAACCGCTACACTGATCAACCTAACTAATCCAGAATTTGTTGGGTTGTGTATAGATACAGGACACTGCCACTTTGGAGGCGGGGATGCTATAAAACATATCCAATTCTATCAGGAACGTATTAAGCATGTCCACTTCAAAGACTTTGACTCTGCAGTAGGAGCTAAAATAAAAAAATACAATTGGGATTATGAAACAGCAGTAGCACAAGGAGTGTTTTGTAGATTAGGCACAGGCGGTGTAGATTTCACCGGTATTATAAAATCTCTTATAGACGTACTTTATACAGGTTGGATAGTAGTGGAACAAGATATAGCGCCCGGAGCATCTGGTGCAAAAAAGAACGCAGTACACAACCATAAATATATATCTAACTTGATTCAAGAGTATATAAATATAGGGTAACCATACCGTTACGCCCATTTACATTCTGTGCATATGTACAAAGTATTGGTCAATTATAAAGCACAGTTATAAAGGAGTATTGTTACATATGTCGCACAGTATAGGTATTGGAGTAATTGGTATGGGCTGGATGGGGCACGAACATAGCCGTGCATACCATCAGATTCAACACAGGTATCCGAAAATTCCACTAAAACCTAAGTTGATAATGTGTTCTGATGAAGTAAAAGAACGTGCTGAAGATGCCAAAAACAGATTTGGATTTAAACACGCCTCTGACAACTGGACGGATGTGATCGACTCAGATGAAATTCAACTCGTCTGTATTACAACGCCAAACCATTTACACCAAGAAATGGTAGCAGCAGCAGCAAAAGCAGGTAAACATATCAGTATTGAAAAACCCGTAGGGCAGTATCCCCATCAAACGTTAGCAATAGCCGAATCCATAAGAAATGCAAAAGTCAATTCAGCTATTGGGTTTACATACCGCTGGCCTCCTTTAGTACAGCACATTAAAGCAATGGTATCTAATGGTAAACTAGGTAGAATCGCTTACTATCGGGGGCACTTTCTTGCAGATTACGGCAGTGATGCAAATGGAGTTTTGTCTTGGAGATTCAATAAGGAAATCGCAGGGCTAGGTGCCTCTGGCGATCTCTTAACACACGTCATTGACATGGCAATACACTTAAATGGTGATATAAAAGAGGTGTGTGCTAAGAAAAACACGTTTATCAAATATCGTCCCTATCCAACTACAACTGCTGCTACACACTTTGATAAAGGAACAACAAGTAAGAGTGCAAAAGTTACAAACGAAGATACATGTATTGTGCTTGCAGAACACGACAGTGGTCTACAGAGTGTTTTAGAAGCGTCAAGAGTAACCTACGGTACTAACGCTTTCATGGCATTTGAGGTATACGGGTCAGAGGGTTCTGTCAAGTGGAACTTTAAAAATATGAATGAAATGGAGATAGTCCAAAAAAGCACAGAATCTGAGGGCTTCGCATCTGTTCAAAGTGGGTTTTCACATCCAGATCACCGAAATTTTAGCCCTGATGCAGGTATAGGGCTCAGTTTTTCAGACATAAAATGTATAGAAATAGCACACTTCTTACAAGCAATATCTGATAATAGACCCTTTGAGCCGGGTATAGAAGACATGGTTAAAGTAGCAAACACGCTACAAGCTGTTATTACGTCTTGTGAATCTAACAGTTGGCAAACGGTGACTCCTATTATTACAACCTAGCTAACTGACATCAGTACTCAACGTGTCTTTTATAAATTAATATTAGCGATATATTACCCAAGTCGCTATGTTTAAACAATATATATTTAATTCTCCTCACAAATTAAGGCGACTCTCTGATAGAATTTACTGTAGTGAGTTTTAATTCAAACTACTTTTTATCTTAACTTTTTGTTAAAATACAGATAATACGGTTAATTTCACCAATGGAGATAGAACAATGAGCGATACAGCAAGAGTAACAGTAACAAAAGAACAAGTAATTGAGGCACTAAAGGATGTATATGACCCAGAGATACCTGTAAATATCTGGGATTTAGGTTTAGTATACAATGTAGAGGTTTCAGATGGAGAAGTACACGTAGAAATGACACTAACTGCTCCGGGATGCGGTATGGGTCCTTACATAGCACAACAAGCTGAGTGGCGTATAGCAGAAATAGAAGGTGTAGAAGACGTAGAAGTTGATCTTGTATTAGAACCACAGTGGACTCCTGACAAAATTACAGAAGACGGTAAAAGAGTGCTTGGTATAGATTAGCAAAATACCTAGAAAACTGATAACTATATGACTACTCCTAGAAAACTGACTCCACAAGAAGAAGCACGCCTTGCCCAAGTACGTAAGAAATTTGCAGAGCGTAAAAAATTATCAGAACGTCTAGGTAAAATAAAAAACAGTATAGGTGTGTATAGTGGAAAAGGTGGAGTTGGCAAAACTACAGTTGCGGTGAATTTATCTGTAACCCTTGCAGAACACGGGTTTAAAGTCGCCATATTTGACTGCGATATTGACTGCCCAAACGTAGCCCAGATAATGCATATAACCGAGGCACCTAGAGAATCTAACGGCTCACTGATACCTTCAGCAAGATTTGGTGTAAAAGTTATGTCTATGGCATTCTTTCAAAAACACGAAGAAGAAGCAATTATATGGCGTGGTCCTATGATACACAACGCTATCACACGATTCTTAATGATTACAGATTGGGGTGACTTAGATTACCTCATTGTTGATTTGCCACCTGGTACTTCAGACTCACCTCTAACGGTTATGCAAACTATACCGCTAAATGGCTTTGTGATAGTTACTACACCGCAAAGCCTTGCACTCCTAGATGCGAAACGCTCTATAAATATGATTAAAAAAATGAACCTGAAGGTACTAGGAATATTTGAAAATATGTCTGGGGATGTCTGGGGAAGCGGTGGCGGTAGAGAATTATCAGAGGAAATGAACTTACCGTTTTTAGGTAATGCTAATATGTCGCCTAATTACCTGTATGCAAATAAACCCGTATCCATAAAACATAAACAAATCAGTATAGAGTACCAAGCGCTTGCACAGAAAGTTATACAGCAAGTAAATACATGATAATATAGTGCTTCAATCCAATATAACACTCAAAAATGAAAATAAGAAAATTTCAGTGGAATGACTTAGATCACTTAAGTCATATAGTGAAACATTCTAAAACACCCTCGTTATTCTCCTCTGATGTTAGAGTGCTAAAAAGTGAATTAGAGATACCAACTTACAAACCTACAAAAAATATATTCATTGTATATGATAATAACATCAATATACCCTTAGGCTTCGTATTTGTTAAACCAGAGCATAACATATTCAGGAATGTGCTCTTTTTTGGGATAGATTCTTGTACTAAACTCAGTTTATTAAAAGAGCTAACTAAAGCAGCGTTTGAATATATCAAACAACAAGGTATTCCGATAGTTCACCTTATGATCTGGCAAGATAAAACCGAAGCTGAAATACAAAAGCAACTTGCAACTTTTGGGTTTTATACTGTACATAGATATTTGAAAATGGTTAAAGAGAAAAATAACAAAATGACAGAAAATTATCTCTGCTATGAAGAAAAAAATAGTTCTATGAAAGTACGCTTAATGAATATTAAAGCGGAAATACCCGAATTTACAGCTTTGCAGAATATCTGCTTTTACTCTATGTTTGGGTTTTCACCAAATACAGTTGAAGAAAATGAAGCACGATTAAACCTACCAATCACTACTCAAAAGGTATTTTTTGCTGAAGATAAAACTCAAAGAATAGTTGGCTATTGTTGGATATCTATAAAAACTGAAACAAATAACCAACCACCAATAGGTAGAATAGAGATGATAGGCGTACATCCAGATAAAAGAAAAAAAGGAATAGGCATGTTGATACTAAAACACGTAATTCAAGATATGGATCTGCATGGTGTACAAACAATTTATCTAGACGTAGATAAAGAAAACCAAAGTGCTATTAACATATATGGTAAATTAGGTTTTATGCAATCAAGTACTACGAAGTTATTGGAACACCGCTTCCATTAAAACAATTTACATTATAGTTTTCTACTAGTATAGAAAACATTTTCATCATTTCTTGTACGCCTGTATCCCATTGCATAGATAAAGCCTTATTACGTGCCGCTATTCCCATACGTTTACGTAGCGCATTATTTGCCAGTAGTAGATCTATTTTTTCAGCAAAGTGTTCGGGACATAAAGAGTTGACAAGGTAGCCTGTTTGACCATCTTCAACTATTTTGCTTAACCCATCAACGTTAGAAGCAATAACAGGAATTCCACATGCTGCGGCTTCTAGTGCTGCAAAGCCGAAGCTCTCGTAATATGAAGGTGCAATAAATAAGTCTGCTTTTCTGTATTGGTTAGGTAGTTCTAACCTGTTCATAGCATTTATGAATTCTACTCTATTTTCCAGTAAGTTTGACTTTACTCCTTCAAACAGTCTTTGACGTTCTGATGATGCGTTGTTACCACCTATTATCCTTAGTCGGACGTCTGGAATTTCTAGAAGTTTCATTGCACTTAGTAATATATCTAGCCCTTTTATACGGTCTAGACGTCCGACAAATAATATCGTCGGATAACCGTTTTTATATGCTATATTAGAATTTCTTGATGGGCTAAAGGTATCACAGTTGATCCCCGGTGGCAGTACCAAAAATTTTTCTGGATTAGACTCATACAATGATGATATGGTTAACTTTTCGGCATTGGTCCAAACAAGTATTTTGTCAGCGCTTTGTGTTATGTTAAATTCTGAATGTGCTCTTGAGATATCCTCATTACCACCTGCTTGTGCACGCGATTTCAGTGCTGCTGTAGTATGAAAAGCTGTAACATGTGGTACACACCACTCTTTACTCAGTTCAATACCAACCAAACCAGATAACCAATAGTGACTAAATATCAAATCGTAGCTTTGCCTTGCTTGTGCACTCCACTTTAGTACTTTATAGGTAAAGTCGGGTATGTAGGGTAAAAGTTTGAATTTTGTTGAGTTTTGGGAGTTTTTCCCTAGGTCTATGTGTATTATCCTTATACCATCTGCTATTGGAATAGTATCACACAAAAAATTAGGTTTATGGCTCTGTGTGAATATATCTACAGTGTAACCATGCTTAGCTAGTTGTTTAGAAATTTCTAAAAGGTAGACGTTCATACCGCCTGCATTTTTTATTCCAGGGAGTAATGAAGGGCAAGTATGTACACTGATTATTGCTATTTTCATAAAGTATAGATACTTAAAGGTAGAGTTTCAAACGCACCAGTTGCCTATCTACTCCACCTATTTCATACTTATAACGTTCATTGCCTTTTAAAAAGTCAAATATGCTAATACCCTCTTTAATACAAGCATGTATATTTTTTACATGATTCAATATTCCAACCGATAAATGCCCATATTCTGGGTCGTAACCAGAGTTATAAAGATACTTAGTATCATTCAGTACAAAACAGAGACTCGTTGCAACGATTTTTCCTTCAAATTTCATAAAGCATAGTCTAGTGATCCCTTCATTTGCCATAGCTACGGCAATTTTTTTAAAGAAATTCTCTCTTATCAGTGTCATAAATTGCTCTTTGTTACTACTGCTCATTTTATGTAGTCTAATAAAATCTGTCATACTGTGTGCTATTTGGTCTGTATCGGATAATTCTATAAAATCAACACTACCCGCGTTTTTGAGTCGGCGTAATTTTCTACGAAGTTCATGACGATGCTTTTTAGATAAACTATATAAATAATCTTCCCATGTGCTGGCTAGTTTAATACGAGGTGCGACGTTTTCATAATCTTTTTCTAGCGTTACCCCAGCTAACTCAGCGGCTTTTATAACAGCGTTTAATGTTGTTGAGTCGTTACGTAGTGAAGATAGAATAACTTGCATATTAGGATATGTTTTTTTTAAATACATAATCATATGTACAACGAAATCAAGTAACTCGGTTGTGCTGTATAAAAAGTCGTGATAGTCTGTTAGGTCTTCACTGCCGATAAAATGTATGGTATCTTGGGATTTATACATAGGTGCAAAAAACCAATTGTTACTGCGGTCTCTCATAGAGATCATTAGTAGGTCATTATTGCTATTAGTATTAAAACATTCCCACCATGTTTTCTGCCATACAGGGTGATTGAATACAAATTTTTCGCTTAAGGAGTTATTAAATATATTGTTCAGTTCGTTTAAGTTATCAAACGAGTTAGAGGTTGCTATTTGTATATCGCCGAGCATTAGTATTGAGATAGGGAACTTTTGATAGCATCTATATCAGGTTCTATATACTCTAGTTTTACTGATGCACGGCTTTCAGCTGTAGCGTAATCTTTCAGTCCGTTACCTGTTAGAACACAAACTACTACCTTTTTGGATAAATTTACTCCTAATTGTGGTAATTTAAGTAGTCCCGCCACTGAGATAGCAGCAGCAGGTTCGCAAAATATTCCTTCTTCGCGAGCGAGACGTAAGTATGCTTTGACAATCTCAATATCTGATACTGCTCTTATCATACCGTTTGATAGACGCGTAGCCTCAAGTGCCAAATGCCAGCTAGCAGGATTGCCGATTTTAATCGCTGTTGCAATAGTTTGTGGCGACTCTACAATCTTGCCCCTAACTATTGGCGCAGCACCTTCTGCTTGAAAGCCTATCATAACAGGTGTGTTACTGCACATACCCGCTGCTTTAGCCTCTGTGTAGCCTTTCCAGTAAGCCGTTATGTTACCTGCGTTGCCAACAGGCAAGCAATGTATATCAGGTGCTCTTTTCAGAACTTCAACTATCTCAAAAGATGCAGTTTTTTGCCCTTCTATCCGATAAGGGTTAATAGAGTTTACTATACCTATTTTAAAAGATTCAGCACAAGATCTAACTAACCTCAAAGCATCGTCAAATTTACCATTGACTGCTAGTATTCTAGCACCGTATACCATAGCCTGTACAAGCTTACCGACTGTTATTTCTCCCGACGGTACAACCACAATTGTACCGACGTTGTACCTAGCCCCATAAGCTGCGGCAGACGCACTTGTATTGCCAGTTGAAGCACATATTATCCTTGTATAACCTGCTTCTATAGCCTTAGCTATGGCAACAACCATACCACGATCTTTAAATGAACCTGTCGGATTGCATCCTTCTAATTTGTAATAGAGTTCACATCCAAGTTCTTTTCCAATACTCTCTGACTTTACTAGAGGTGTATCTCCTTCGCCAAGCGTAATAATAGGCGTACGTTCTGTTACGGGTAAAAACGATCTATAACGATTTAAAACTCCCAAACTGCCCATTATAACTGCCTTTTGTGTCCCCAACCATCAGAATAATAGTACCCAGAAAACGACGGTTGTGGAGTTGGAGTTGGCAATATAGACCCTATTTCAACTTGTTTTATTATCCAATTGTAGACTTCATTATTTAAATCTATTAGAAACACACCCTTGCCTTCACTATACATAATTCTCTCTTGGTTGACGAATGCACTGAGTGCATTATCAGAGAGTACTTGTAAATGGTCTTCAGATAGTACTCTATATTCATCGTACTCAGAGACTATATACACATTATAAAACCCCGACTCAGGGTCTATATAAGTTGAACTAACTTGCATAACTGGCAACATAGCATCCGATTGAGATTCTCCAAAAACCGCAGTGTCTAACACTGGAATAACCCCTTGTGGTATCCAATCTAATTCACCTTTATGCCGTTTAACATCAGGGTCTTGAGAAAAATCTAGTGCAATCTGTTGTATTGGCACGTTTGCTTGAATTGATCTTTGAATTGAATTGATTACCTCCAAAGCCGGGAGTGAGTTAAAGCTTATAACGTGGACTTTTGAGTGTATTTGAATCCTTGGTATGTTTTGAGCTAGTACTTCTTTAAGTTTATCTCTAAAGAGTCGTTTTTTAATGAAGTCTGTCCAGTTTTCTTCAGATATCCTTGCTTTATTAAAGAATTGGCGTTTTGCTTCTGTAATACTACTTTGATAAGTGGGATCGTTAATCTCTTCTGGGGTGCTAGGTACAAAGCCAAGTAATTTACTGAATTGTGCGTTCACTTCTTCTTGGGAGACGGTAACATTAAAGCGTGTTGCACTTCGGTATGCAATTTCGTATTCAGTCAGTGTATTTATTATATTAAATACCGCATTGCCGACTAAAAAAGCCCCACCCGACTCTTCTACATTTCGTTGTTCAAAACGGATGAAGTCTACTAAGTCGCCTCGTGTGTAGATTTTATCTTCTATCTGTAATGCAATTTTCTCTGAAGGTAAAACATACACGGATATAAACGCATAACCCAAGAAAACAGCTGCACAAAGTGCTATTAACAAACCTAAAAATATAAACGGCTTTTGTTGCCTGCGCATAAGCCGATTTTGACTAGCTAATTCAAAACGGCTTCTGTTTACAGGGTGTATTTGCGAACGATCACCTATTTTAGAATTCAAAAAATTATAAGATAATTCTGTTGTAATTTATTCTTTGTTCTCAAGGTTATCTACATCTACAGATGCTTCTTCTTGCTGGATATCATCATCTACTACTACCTGTTGTGCTTCTTCAGTATTTACCTTTTTTTGTTCCACTAAAGACCTAGTGACAGTTATATGCTCAGAGGAGTATGGCAGGAGCGACATAAAGCGTGCACGCTCTATAGCTTTCTTGAGGTGATGCTGATTTTTATATGAATTCCTAGCATGATGTGCCGATTGAATTTTAGCTCTATCGGATAGGTACTGACGTAGTAATTCAACATCTTTATACGTAATATCAGCTACATTAACGCGGTAGTGCCTTCTACGAAACCGATTACCTTGTTTGAATTTTTTATTTGAAGATTCCGAAATAACCATTTTAATAATTAACCTATCTTACCAAGGCAGGTCTTCTACCTCCTGGGGCTGCTGGCGTTGATCGTTAGACCGCGTTTCTGTAGGGGTGCTATCCTTTTCTTGCCCTGATTCATAAGGTTGATCACCTGTTCTACTATCCAAAAACCTAACAGTGCTTGCAATAACTTCATTGCTGAAACGCTCGTGTCCATCATTGGCAGTCCATCTGCGGCTTCTAAGCCTCCCTACTACTAGAGCTTTACTGCCTTTGTTTAGGTATTGGCTTACAGTTTCAGCAAGCCGTTCCCAACATATCACCGAAAACCATTCAGTTTCGGTATCCCCGCTTCTACCGCGTGTATTAACCGCTATACTAAAATCGCAGACAGCAGCACCACTGTTTGTGTAGCGAGTTTCTGGGTCTTTACCTAAATTACCGACAAGAATTATCTGGTTAAAAGTCATATATACATCCTATTCTATTAATAATTTTTTATTCCGCAACTGTAATAAGGTATCTCAAGTAAATAGGCATAGAACGAATTGCTTGGTCTATTACACGTACATTGCTAGACGTAGAGGCAAAATTGGCGATGCAATACGTCCCTTCTGTATACTTTTTAATAGGATATGCAAAATTACGGTAGTCCCAAAATTTTGCTTTATCTACTCTACCGTCGTTTTCTTCTACAATATTTCTGAAATTTTGGATAGATTGCTCTACCATGTCTTCAGTTGCTTTGCCGGGTAGAATCCACATTATCTCGTAATCACAAATTCTGTCAAGCAATTATAAAAACCTCCATTCTATAAAAACTATTCAATTCTAGTATATGAAAAAGATGAAGCAAATATAGCGGTTTGTTTACGTAATTTTTCAAGTATATGTGAATTATCTTTATTTTTGAGAGCAGTTACAATAAAATCTGCAATTTTACGAGAATCATCTTCTTTCATACCGCAGGTTGTAATAGCTGCTGTGCCTATTCGTATACCAGAGGCTACTTTCGGCGGAGCAGGGTCAAAAGGTATTGTATTACGGTTAGCTACTATGCCAGCCTGTTTTAAAGTATTTTCTGCTTCTAAACCTGTTACCCCCCAATTACGTAAATCAACTAAAAACAGATGTGTATCAGTGCCACCTGAGACAATTCGCAATCCATTTTCAAATAGTCGTTGTGCCATTGCTTTAGCATTAATTACTATCTGTTGTGCGTAAACTTTAAAATCAGGTTGCATTACCTCTTTAAATGCTACCGCTTTAGCAGCTATGGTATGCATCATAGGACCGCCTTGTAAACATGGAAACACGGCTGAATTGTATTTACGTGATAGACTAGGCTTTACCATGCCTATTGCACCTCTGGGTCCCCTGAGAGTTTTATGTGTTGTAGTGGTTACTATATCTGCTAAGCCTATGGGCGAAGTATGAACACCGCCTGCCACTAAACCCGCAATGTGTGATATATCTGCTAATAGATACGCATTTACAGATTTGGCAATTCTGTACAATTCATTAAAATCAATAGAACGAGAATATGCAGAATAGCCTGCAATTATCATTTTCGGCTTAAATCTTGTAGCATGCTTATATAAAGTATCATAATCTATAACCTCGCTTTGTGGATCAACCCCATAGTGCTCAAAGTTGTAGAGTTTTCCTGAAAAGTTTACCTTAGACCCATGTGTCAGATGCCCACCGTGACTAAGATCCATAGCGAGTACTCTATCACCGGGTTTTAAAACAGAAAAGAAAGCAGCCATATTAGCTTGAGTTCCACTATGAGGTTGAACGTTCACATGCTGTGCATTAAATATAATCTTTGCACGTTCTATAGCGATCTTCTCAACTTCATCTACATATTCGCATCCAGCGTAGTAACGTGCATTAGGGTAACCCTCAGCATACTTATTGGTAAGCACAGAGCCAGTAGCTTGTAACACACCTTTAGATACAAAATTCTCCGAAGCAATAAGTACTATAGACTCCCGCTGACGAATTTCTTCTTGTTCTATTAGCGTGGTAATCTCATTGTCAGTATCAGATTTTGCTAAATACATATTACTATTTACTAAATATGTAATAAATCATAAAGGTGGAAAATTAAACAAAAGTACACCAATTTTTGTTGTACTTTTCACAATTCCCTTTTACAACTGAAAGATACAGATCCTTTAGGGATTTTGTAGTCTCGCCTACTTTTCCTGTACCTATTTTCCGTTTATCTAAAGATACAACGGGGACTACGTGAGATGCTGTGCCAGTAAGAAAAACTTCATCTGCTAAATAAATTTCGCTTCTATTAATGCACCGTTCTACTACTTTTAGATTCATCTCTTCCTGAGCCAGTTTTATAATGGAGTCGCGTGTTATGCCTATGAGGCAGTTATCTGTTTGGGTTGGTGTGTGTAAAACTCCATTTTTTATTATAAACAGGTTTTGCCCACTGCCTTCTGATACAGTACCATCACGGTTGAGTAGTATAGCCTCACCAAAGCCCGCAGTATGCGCTTCGGTTTTAGCAAGGATACTTACCGTATAAAGTGCAGATATTTTTACACCAGTGGGCATCATTGTATCATCAGGGCGCCGCCATGATGAAGTCATACAATCTATACCTTTTATATCTGAAGTTGGATCTATATAGGTTTTGAAAGGTACAATAATTATTGATACACTGCCTTCTAGCTCATTTAGTTTAAGGTTTAGAATTTGCTTAGCACTCTTATAGGCTATTGGTCTTATATATATATCTTCACTAACACTATTTTCCTTTATCAGTTTAACAGTTATCTCTGACAACTGCTCTGCCGAGTACGGTATATCTATCATTAATATTGAAGCACTGCGGAGTAGACGTTCATAGTGATCTTTCATACGAAATACAACAACTTTTCCACGATCTTCGTTCCAGTTACCTCTAATACCTTCAAAACAGGATGTACTGTAATGG
The DNA here is from genome assembly GCA_964274945.1 of Dehalococcoidia bacterium. Classification (GTDB taxonomy): domain Bacteria; phylum Chloroflexota; class Dehalococcoidia; order Lucifugimonadales; family Lucifugimonadaceae; genus CAXXBX01. Next base: position 1,113,020 of record CAXXBX010000034.1, read on the forward strand.
AGTGCATGAGTTAAGATGCTGATATTAGCTTTATCAAAATCTCCTGTGTTACCGTTAAAAAATACTTTATTAAAGGGTTGATTATTGCTGTTATGCATTAACTCTTACCATCCTCTCTATAGTCCGTATATCAGATGTTTTATATAATTTTATCAATATTTACCTATAGCGTTATTTTCAATATACTCAAAGTTTATATCTTCGCCGAGTCCGGGTTTATCGGGCATGTGTATAAAACCCTCGCTATCCATATGGTCAATTATAGTATTTAGGTAAGGTGGTGGTTTATCGTAATCTATAAAGGGGTGGAGTAGCCCTCGTTCGTACCATCTTGCGTTATGTATAGCGCCTAGCACTGCAAGATTACCTGCACCGCCTCCGTGTATTTCACAATCCATATTAAACGCCTCGCTTAAATGCGCTATCTTTAAAGTAGGCATAATGCCACCGACATCCATAACTCCTGCACGGGAAATATCACATGCATGTGATGATATCCATTCCGCTCTTGAGTGGAACTTACCCTCTACATACTCAGGACCAAGCACAGGTATATCTAAGTTAGCAGCTAACCACTTGTATGATGACATAGAATGTTCATCCATAGGTTCTTCATACCAGTAATATCCTAATTTTTGAATTCCTATTCCGAGTTCGTAAGCCTGTGTCCGTGAGTACCAGTGATTTGCATCTAGCATAAGAGGGAAGTCTTTTCCAACTGCTTCGCGTACAGCTGCACATGCAGCGATGTCCATTTTGACACTAGGTGCAAAAGACACAGGTGGCATCCAAGTATGAAGTTTTATTGCTTGGTAGCCTTTATTTTTTAACTTTATTGCAAAGTTGGCATAGTCTTGGGGTGTTGCAAGTCCGCCTTGTATTTCATCACCGCACATTGTGCTACCGTAGGCAGGTACTTTACTCCGAAATCCACCAATTAGCCTCCATACAGGCAGTTGTAGTAGACGCCCGCATACATCCCAAAGAGCGAGTTCAACATTAGCTAATGTCTTATCCGTTAACTGACCACCGCTACCTCGTTGCCAGCGTGCCATACCTTGCCACAAACGTTCTCTATCAAAAGGGTTTTGCCCATATACTACGGGTCTGATATAGCTATCAATAATATCTCTTCGCATATCATTTGGCGAGCCAGTAACATAGCCTTTCGCGCCATTATCTAGTACAACAGTAAGTAGTGCACCTGTTGTACTACGTTCAGGGCCGGGATGAGTATGTCCGTCAGTATCTCTTATTATAGATGTCGGATACTCAAATAACGTTAGTGTTAAATCTTCTACTATCAATTTTAAAAAACACCTTTCACAAATTAAGTAGATAATGAAAATTCTAAATCTACATACAATATAATTTATTCTATCTATAAATACGCACATTTATATAGATTAAATATAACTATAATTTTAGTAATAACAATCAAATCATTATATAGTTATCTTTCAGAAATTGAGTGATCAGGCATCTAGTAAGTTTAATATTCCACCACAAGTAGCAAATCTCTTAGCAATATTGGGATTAATATTAACGGTTATCGGTGTGGTTATTTGGATATTTACTCAGAACTCTGGAGGTGTAGAGATAGTTAAACCTACGCCACAACCTATAATAGTACACATACTAGGAGAGGTAAATAGTCCGGGTGTTTACGATCTTCCCAAGCACTCGCGGGTGCAGGATTTAATATCAGCTGCTGACGGTACAACCACTGACGCTGATCTAACAAATCTGAATTTAGCACAAATACTCACTGATGGGCAACAGATTACAGTAAAAGCAGTCGTTATACCTACACCATTGCCTTTGGTCAGAAACCAAGAGCCTATGTCAGTACAGCCCGTTACAGAATCTACACCCGTTACAACACCCGCTAATGAGAGCATGGACTTGATTGACCTAAATACTGCTACACAACAAGAGCTAGACACTCTACCCGGTATTGGACCCGCCCTAGCAGCAGAAATTGTCAAATGGCGAGAAAATAGAGGAACAATAATACAGACTACTGACGAACTGACACAGGTATCTGGAATTGGCAAAGCTACTGTTGAAAAGATAAGAGAATTTGTGCTTCAAGAATGAAGCTTATCCTTGCATCTGCATTTTTCATATCGGGTATCGCCGTCTCTGCATATGCAGGCTATACACCGACATGGATCGCTTTTTGGGTTATTGTCAGTGGCGTAGTAGTATTAGTATCAGCATCTCTATTTGGTAATAAAACTACTATAAGGTCTATTGCGATACTTGTTTTAATTTTTATGCTAGGTGTTGCACGCGGCACACTTGTAGACTCAACAGATTCACTGACAGTATGGCATGACGCTCCTGAAGAGAATACGCGGATACTAGCAACAGGCTGGCTAGTACAAGACGTAACACCTGCTGAAAATAGCTATCGCCTACGGTTACACGTTGAATTTGTAAAATGGGCAGATAAAACGTCGGATAAACCGTTTTTACTAGATGTGTACGTCCAACGTGTTATAGGCGCTGAAGGGTTTGATAGATTTAAATACGGAGACCGATACCGTGTAGCAGGTAATTTTCAGCCTTACCCCGAAGGCGCCGGTGCCGTAGGTTTTATATCCTCTAACACGGTATTCCTATTACAAGAAAAGCGAGGTAACCCAATAAGAGCTAGAATAGGAGAAGTTAGAGAGGCATTGTCTAGCCAGTTAGCTCGTACCTTACCACAAGAAATAGCAGGACTAGCAGCCGCTATGAGTGTAGGTGACCGACAACGCGTTACATCAGAAGTATTGCATAACTTTCGTTACTCTGGTTTATCTCATGTTTTAGCAATATCCGGGCTACACGTCTCAGTTATAGGTGGTATTTTATTAGCGATTTCAGCAAAAGTTATAGGTAGACATAAGTACACTTATCTACTTTTACCAGCAGTTGGTGTATGGGGCTACGCTACCCTCGCAGGTATGAGCCCAGCAGTTATACGCGCTAGTGCAATGTTCAGTATTGTCCTTTTAGCACACCTGCTTGGAAGACAGCGCAACTCATTACCTTCAATTGGACTTGTAGGCAGTATTATGGTAGGCTTAGATCCTTCGCTATTGAGTAAAGTCTCATTTCAGTTGAGCTTTGCCGCAGTTGCTGGGATTATAGCGTTTACACCTATACTGACACAGTGGTGGCGTAACCGTTTTGCAAGCAAACAAGGACGTACAGTGTCGGCTATAGGTGGAATTTACACAGGTATAGCAACCTCACTCGGTGCAACTGTAATGACACTTCCTATTATTGCTTCTACGATTGGTGTAACACCTTTGTTTAGTGTCATTGCAACTGTAATGGTATTACCTGTAGTGCCCTTATTTGTGATGTCTTCAATAGGTGCATCTGTATTGGGGAGTATATGGTTTGAAGCAGGCTGGATTGTTTCTTGGGTTACGTGGCTATCAGGTTGGTACATAACGCTGGTTGCAAAGTTATTTGCTGGAATACCTTACGGCGTCATCTTATCTGACAGCACTTGGCCAATATGGAGTATACTAATTTGGTATCTTGTATTATCTGTTATTTACTTTAGACACCACATTAGAATTGCATCTTATGCATTATGGATAAATCTGAAAACCTTACCAGGTCCTATAAAGGTTGCACCGACTTGGAGTGTTATAACCATTCTTGCTTTATGTATACTATCCTGGAGTGCTGTATGGAATTCTACGACTTCTGATAAAATAACTATACACTTTTATCAGACATCGCTAGGCGATATGATACTTGTTACTTCACCAAATGGTTCTACAGTTTTAATAGATGGAGGTGAAAGCGCCAGAGAAGCAGCTGCAGCGTTAGATAAAACACTACCATTTTGGAAACGCTCTATAGACATGGTTGTACTGACACACCCTGACTCTGACCACTTAGGTGGTTTGACCGGGGTTTTAGAGCGTTACAAAGTCGGCACTATAATGGATTCAGCAGCGGTACACAACAGTGCACTAGCTAGAGAATGGCAGGATCTACTGAATAATGTATCCGCCGAGGTGGTAATCCCTGAACGTGGTATGTCTGTGCACATGAACGGCGGAGGGTGGTTTGAGGTTATTTGGGCAGAGCACATTCCTGATTATCCAGTAAACGATGCATCTACCGTTATGATGCTAAGGTATAAAGAGTTCTCACTACTCTTAACAGGCGATATAACCAAAGACATAGAAGAAAGGCTGATTTTAGAACAAGGCAGTAATCTAAGGGCAGATTTTCTAAAAGTAGCACACCATGGAAGCAATACCTCGTCAGTAGAATATTTTATAGATGCAGTTTCGCCCGTTGCCGCTATAATTCAAGCAGGATATAAGAATAGGTTCGGACACCCAACACCAGAGACAATAGCACGTCTAAACACTGTTATAGATTCAAACTATATATGGGTCACAAAGGACGTAGGTGATGTAGTTATAACCACTGACGGTAAACGTACAACTGTAAAACTACAACCTACCGACAATTGAAATTACTAGAACCCTCTACCTAATGCAAGGTCTGGTGTGCCTTCCCACTTTTTGTTGCCTTGTGCCCTTAGTAGTGTTATTGTTTTTATGACATCTGGATTTGCTAGTCCGTATAGTGGCATGCCTTTAAAGAATCTAACCACATTTTCGCCCCACCTTCTTGCACCCTCTTGTGCCGTGAAATTAGAAGAGCCCGCAAGATGTGGTGTGATAATTAAATTATTGAGTTGTAGTAAAGGACTTTCTGGGTTTAGAGGTTCTACCTGAGTTACATCTAAGCCAGCAGCGAGTATTGTGCCGTTTTTTAGAGCAACCTCTAATGCTGACTCTTCAACTAGGTTGCCTCTTGCACAGTTTATAAAGATAGTCGTTGGTTTCATCTTAGCAAATGTATCTTTGTTAAACAACTCTCTGTTTTGTCGGCTAGAAGCCGAGTGAACGCTGATTATATCCGACTCTTCCAGTAGTGTATCAAAGTCAACCATTTTGACGCCATAAATGTCGGCTGTCGTTTGTGAAATATATGGGTCATGAGCTACTATACGCTGTGGACCAAACCCACGTATACGCTGTGCAAATGCCTGCCCTATATTGCCAAACCCGTATATACCGACTACATTACCTGCTACACGGCGTAGTTTATGACGAATACTAGCAATTGCATTGGGGTTATCGCTCCAAGTACCCGAGCGTACACTGCTATCAAGTTCAGATATGCGCCGTGTTATTGACAGTAATATAGCCATCGCATGGTCAGCAACTTCGCTAGTATTTATACCCGGAATATTAGAGACACATACGCCAAGTTGCGTAGCTGCATTTAAATCAATTGTGTCTACGCCTACTCCCTCTCTGCCTACAAATTTAAGTCGCGGTAAAGATTCCATAACTTTGCGTGTAGTGAGTGGAAAGTGTGCCACCATTAGCGCATCTGCCTGCATTTCCGTACCTGCGGCAATCACATCTTCCTCACTGTTACAGGGTTTGTAAACCCACTTTATACCTGCTTCATCTAGCACATTAGTAGTTATCGGGCTTGGATGTCTACTAGGTGGTGTTATAACTACACTATACTGCATTAATTTACTCCTATTTTTAATATAAACATAGCAACTGACTATTATGGTTAACTGTTTGACTAATCAACTTGTGCCGTACTTATTATATAGCCTTATTTAAGTCAAATTCTATACCGACCATTTTGATTTTTCTTGCGAGTTCAAGTTGCCATGCTCCTCTATCATCAAAACAGATCTGCATTAATAGCGAGCTTATAGGTGGCAATTTTATATTTGGATTATATAAAGCACATACATATTCTTCACCTAGATACCCTGCTACATACCCTAAAACAAAGAGCATTTCGTCTTTAACTAAGTTATCCGAATGATGTTTACTATAGGTTGAGTCTATGAATATGAGTGCAAAGTTGGATTTTTCTAATGACTTAAACGATCTAGAGAGAGGTACATTTACCTGAGGCCATTCTACACTTAGAGGTTTGAGCCCTAGTTTATCAAGAAAAACCCATACTGCATCTACTTGCTCTTTGTTATTCTTTGCAATTATAACTATGTGACTTTTGTGAATTTGACGTTCTTCTGCGACATCTATAAAATTTTGCGATTGAGCTAACGGAGTCGGATTAGGAGGTTGGTATGAACCCTTGGAGTTATTTTTAGTTCTGTTTGCAGCCTCTGTTTTGAATAGATTGATTAAATCCTGTAATTTTAGTTGAGTTTGTTGAATTCTATCTATAAAGCTCTTACGTATCTGTTCGGGATCGGTAAATATTACAGGCAGTAAGCGTGCTTGGTAAATACGATATTCTTCACTACCCGCACCAAACACTTCTAATATAGTACTATTGATAGAATTTTCAATACCTCTCGTGTTTATACTTGCAGAAGCATTGTTGTTTACTACTTCTCTACCAAGCTGACGTAGATCGTTAAGGCAGCGCTCAAATTTAGGATATGTTGACAATATCTCCTCAGTAGTAAACCTGTTTGAATTTAATTTAATTGTACTTTTGTGTTCTATGGGGATCACCATTAATTACTTGAAAATCACTACTTTATAAAAACTTTACTGTTATAATTATAGACAAAATCATGATAACTTGCTAAAGCTATTAATGAGTTTTACAACTTTTGATAACGTAATTGTTCTTCCATACCATGTATGAGGTAAGGCGTTTTGCGTATACGTTCTAAGTCTTGGCTTAACTTTTGGTTTATTTTAAATTGTGATTTACGTTCTAAATATACGGTATATTCTGCTGTTAACATAGCCCCTACAAGCATAATAATTGCAGTAACATAAACAAATGCCAAGAGTACTATAACGGAGCTAACTCCGCCGTATATATTAGAGGCAATATCGCCTAAATTACGTAAGTACCAGATAAATATCTGTTTTGATATTTCAAAGGACGTAGTAGCCGCGAGCGAGGTCAGCCATACGTGTTTGAAGGATATTGATATATTAGGTAACCACCAGTATAAAATAGTGAATGCAATAAATGATAGAGATGGCGGTATAAGTTGCGCTAATACTTGCCAAACCTGCGGAGGCGCTGTGCCCGGAATAAGTAAATCTGATATGTACCTTATAAAACCTAGCAAGACGGAGAGGAGTATGGATATACCGAGTATAAACGCTGTGCCTAGCATGAGTGAAAAATCCATCAACCGCTCTATAAGAAAAGGGCGTGTCTTACGTATACCCCATATAGCGTTAACACTTTTTCTTATAGCACTAAATACTGCAGTAGAAGATAAAAGTAGCCCTAGTGTTGCAAATGTGCTAGAGAAAACCTGACCTGCACGCAGACTACGGAAAAAATCCGATATAAATTCGTCATCAACTGCCCGCAGAACAGGTACATATTGCTGAATAACAATTATTATTCGTTCCTCAATTTCTAGGTCGCCCAGTATAAAAGAAAATATCGCTATTAAGGCAATTAGTAGTGGAAAAAGAGATAAAAACGCGTAAAATGATATAGCAGCAGCCATATAAGGACCGTTTTTTTCTAAAAACTCGTTAAAGTTATCAGCAATAAAAGTAATAAAATTTTTAATTAGTTTATAAAGTATAAGCATCTTGAAAAACAGGAAATAGAATACATATAGTATATCTTATTGTATATTTAATCTATAACGTAGTGATATAGTAATTTATATTTGTTGTAAATATATAATAATAAGAACATGTTTATCTGTATCAATTATACATAAATGCGCAATAGAACTAAACTGGGTAATCAGGTAGTGCACCACCCTACAAGTGCTGATGTATCTCCTGTACATATAAGGTTTCCACCAAGGAAAGTATCTCTACATGGTGCATATTCACCTATGTTTTTATTTTACAGCTATATACTTTTGACAACTATTGGTGGTCTGCTACTTTTACTGCCAATATCAAGTACGCAAGATGGCTGGACACCTGTAAGAGATGCTTTTTTTACAGCGGCGTCGGCATCCACAATAACTGGGCTAATAGTTACAGATACAGCAACGGCTTGGACAGCGTTCGGTAAGGCAGTGATACTAATACTGATATTTCTAGGCGGTATAGGGTTTATAACAGGCACAGCATTTATATTTCTTATTATGGGGCAGAGGCTTGGACTCGCACAAAAAATAATCCTACGGCAGGGCTCTGGTGAACATAGAATCGGGTTTATCTCTGTACACGTCAGGCGGATAGTCGCTATAGCTATAATTACGCAATTGCTCGGTACAGTACTATTTTTTATAACTTTTTGGCTAATAGAACCTATATGGGAAGGTATAACATGGTATCAAGGCATCTGGTACGCTTTATTTCACTCTGTCTCCGCGTTTAACAATGCAGGATTTGAAATATTCCCAGATACTATGGTAAAAGGAACGAGCCTTGAGTGGGCAAACACTAAATATATAACAATGGGTATTTTTATTATTCTTATACTCTTAGGAGGTTTTGGACAAAGCATAATTACAGAGCTATATCAAAAGCGTAAGTGGAATAAATTTACTCTTGACTTTAAAATAGTGGTTACAGGTACTACCGCTTTAATACTGATCGGATCTCTATTCTTTGGCATTAATAACTGGAATAACCCCGCCACTTTAGGCGGAGCAACAATCGGTTCTAAAATCGTCAGTACCATATTTGAGTCTATTACACCACGATCCGCAGGCTTTTCTACAATTCAACACGTCTATACCACAGATATACAAATTATAGGTACAATGGTATTAATGTTTATCGGTGGACCTACAGGTTCTACAGCAGGTGGGATAAAGGTGAACACATTTATGGTTATAGTAGCGGCTATAATCGCTATATTGAAAGGCAGTAGACATACATCTATATTTTCACGCGAACTACCGCTATTTACTATACAAATCGCATTTACTATAGCATCCATAAGTGTAGCAATTATTATAATATCTGTAATTACGCTTGCGTATATTCAACCAGAGATTAGTTTTAGATTAGCACTATTTGAAGTAGTCTCAGCATTCGGTACCGTAGGTTTGAGTATCGGTGCAACTGAAAAATTAAACATCTACTCAAGCATTCTGATTATCATTCTTATGTTAGTGGGGCGTCTAGGTCCTATAACATTAGCGCTACTTATATCTGGTAGAGATACAACTAAGAGTTATAGATTTGCAAGCGAAGGTGTGAAAATAGGGTAAACTTTATAAATAACAGTATGATATAAAATTATTTAGTTTAATTTAAGGTAAACAATTAAAATGGAACAGAAGCAAATAGTTGTATCAGGTCTTGGCAGCTTTGGGGCAGCAGTAGCAAGCAGAATTTATCAGATGGGGCATGAAGTAATGGCTATAGATATTGATGAGGCAAAGGTACAAAAAATGGTTGGAGAAGTCTCTTACCAAGTTACTGGAGACTCTACAGACCCAAAAGTACTACAGGATCTCGGTATACAGGAGTTTGATATAGGTATTGTTGCAATAGGTGCAAATATAGAGGCAAGTATAATGACAGCGGTGCTTTTTAAAAGTATGAAATTAAAAAAAGTTGTAGCTAGATCACACAACGAATTACACGGTAATACACTAAAACTGATAGGATGTTCAAAGGTTGTACACCCAGAAGCCGATTCTGGTGTTAGGTTAGCACATCGCATATTTAACCCTCTTGTAGACGATTACCTAGAAATAACCGAATCTTACGGTATAAGTCGTATTAATTTACCTGAGCGTCTTATAGGTCTTAGACTAAAAGAAGTAGGTTTTACTGGTCTAAGAGATAAATATGGTGTATCTGTTGTTGCAATTAAACGAGGCAGTAATTCACTACTCACACCCGCATCAGATGAAAAACTAGAAAAAAGTGATACTCTATTCCTATCAGGACCAGATACTCTTATACAGCAGATCCTTGATACAGAAATCTAAATAAATATACTCCTATGGCACATTCAGGCTATTTAAATAACGTAATGGTTTTAGTAAGAGGCACGGCGCTAGATCAAAAACTGTTAGAACATACTAAGAGTCTTCTTAGTAAAAATCATGGAAATTTACTTATTCTGTACATTATCACCGTTCCGCGATCTCTACCACTAGACGTTGAAATAGACAAACAGGTGAAAGTCGCAGAGAGCGTGCTTGAAAAAAGCGTAGCGGTTGTAAAACGTATAGCTCACATAGATACCCACATAATACAAGCACGCGAAGTAGGTTACGCAGTAGTAGTAGAAGCACAAGAAAAGAAAGTAGATGCAGTAGTAGTTGGTGCACATTCACAACCATCACTAGACAAATTCCAAATAGACCCTGACATTTTGTATATCTTGGAAAACGCCAAATGTGAAGTTATCCTCTTACTTTCCCGGGAAAATGGCACAAAGCGCTAAAGGTTTATAGAAATTGAAAACTTTAATAATTGGTGGCGGATGGATTAGTATAGCATTAGCAATTAAATTAGCAGAAGACAAAGTCAACGTCACTATAGTAGAATACAAACCTTACAAAATACCTCATATAGAATCTGCAGTATCTCAATACAAAGACATTTACATAACTAACGGAGATGCTACCAGCACAGCTGTATTAGATGATATAGAAGCAAACTTAGCAGATAAAGCAGTAATTATTACAGGCAACGAAGCGGTAAATTCACTGATAGCACAAAAACTCAAGAAAGTGTTCAACGTAAAAACGGTCATTATCGTTGGTATTAGTGATCACTTAAAGAATATATTATTAAACCAAGGCATAAAAGTTTTAAATATATCTGATTCAGTGCTAACGACTATCTTAGAAAACTTCTATACTGCTGACACTGAACAGCCTACTCAGCAAACAATAGAGCAACCAATAGATGATGAAATACAAAATTCCGTCAGTAGTGATGACTGGGACCTTCAGGATATAACCGAAATAACTGAACAAGATCTAGACTATACAGGCAACGAAGCAGATAATACTTCTAACATCCACTCACCCATAACAGAACATGAGGATTGGTAAATGTACTGTATCATTATAGGCGGTGGTAAAATAGGCTATGGTCTAACGGAACATCTTTTGGACTTAAAACAAGAAGTACTTGTAATAGATACAGACATACAGCGTGTAGAAAATATTCGTGCTCAGTTTGGCAGCGTTGTTACTCAAGGTGATGGAACAGATTACTACACACTCAAGTCTGTAGGCACAGAGCGCGCTGATATCTTTATTACTACAACAGGTAGCGATGCTACAAACTTGACAGCATGTCAAATAGCAAAATTTACATTTAATGTAAATTACATATCTACAATTGTTATAGACATAGATAATATGGAGTTATTCCAAAATAGCAATATAAATACTATTGTAGCATCAACGGACATGTTCTTATCGCTACTAGACACAATCTTACCAGTAATGCCATCCTCACCAGTAATTAGTATCAATCAACAGCAGTACAAATTACTTACGATTAAAGTACTAAGCGGCTATACCGTTGAAAGTTCTAGCTTACAAGAGATTGAAGGCATGCCTTGGTCAGATATAAAATTAGTTGCATTAATGAACCCAAAAGGCGATATTAAACACATAGCATCGCAAGATGTAATATATCCAAACGATACAATAATACTACTAGCAAGAACACATATAGCCAAAGATGTTTGGGCTATACTTACATCAGTGAAATGAGTCAGGCATCTGATGTAAAAACGGTAGCTTACCTTGGCCCCAAAGGCACATATACCGAACAAGCAGCAATAGCATACGCACCGCATAGCCCAAGACGTGCATACAAAACCCTACAAGATGTGATTTTAAGTGTACAAAATAACGATGCTTATCAGGCAGTTGTTCCGATAGAAAACTCAGTCGTAGGTAGTGTTATAGATTCTTTAGACCTTTTAATACGCACCAGCAACGTGTTCATAGTATCGGAAATACTTTTATTTATAGATATAGCACTTATTGCCTCTGAACCTATACCTATTAAAAACGTGCAAGTTGTACGGTCTAAACCAGAGGCATTTGGTCAGTGTCAGAATTTTATAAGAAACAATATGCCAGAAGTTGTATTTGAACCTTACTCTAGTACTGCCTCAGCTGTTGCTTCACTAAAAACAACTGACAGTAAAACCGTTGCTGCGCTAGGCCCCATAAGAGCTGCACAAATTCATAACACAACCGTTCTAAAGCAAGCAATTCAAGATACAAGAAACAACATTACTCGTTTTGTTGCTGTAAGTAGTCAAGGCATAGTACCACCAACAGGTTTTGATAAAACTTCGTTTTCGTTTGAGTTCATTGAAGAAGATAAGCACGGACAGCTACTACAAGTTTTGCAAATATTCGCACTCAACGAAATTAACCTGACAAAAATAGAGTCTCGCCCTACTGGCAAAGCACTAGGTAAGTACTATTTTATAATTGACTTTGAAGGGCACATACAAGATAAAAATATAAAATTAGTTTTTGATTCGCTGTATCAGTTGGAGAATCTCTTAATAAAGAAAATCATAGGTTCTTTTCCAAAAGCAAAGAGTGTTATAAGTTAGGGTTATTAAGATCCCAATCTTCCATATGAGCGTTATATCTCTCTCGTTTAGCGGCGTTCCAACCTTGCTTGTAGGCATCGTATAAACGGCTTTTAAACTCAGGTAGAAATGCCCAGTAAGAGCGTTTAGTTATTTTAAAATAGTAACGTAAACTGTACAGCCTGCTCTGGCGATTCTCAGGCATAGGTTGCGAAGCAAACCAAACACCGACTCCAAAACCTATAACTGTACCTACGATAAGCGATTTTTTACTCATTGCTAGCTACCTGTTTATTGCCCGATCTATTTACAAATTTAGTCAGCGACTTAAATACACCCGTCACACTTTTACCCGAAAGAGAAAATAAGTTAGCAATTCGCGATACGTTATTGACTCCATCTAAAAATTTGGAAATTTTCTGATACACGCTGAGCATAACAACAATGACAACCAACATGGTTATTACAAAAACCGAAGAGGCTACTAAAATTGCTATATTAACAGCTGTTGTTAAAGGATCCATTTTTTAATTTAACTAATTATGCATGGTTTGAACGTAAAAAGAGCTGACGTAAAAGCTCCCTCTGCTTTAATGATAACACTTCAAATTTTTTATAGTCAGCGTCTTTATACTTATCAAAAGATAATTTTGGACTAATATGTTTTAAATCAAAGTGTATCTTAAATCTCTGTAGCCTGTTAATACACATTTGAACTTCCTTAAATAGAGTTTCTTCATTAACGTAACTTATCTTTGCAACTGACAAATTATAACGTTTTTCCTCCGCATCTTCCGAGAAATCGTTACTATTGGATTGCATATTTTGGAATATCGTTCTGTTTAGGCTATCCTGAAAGAGATCTGGTGGTTCAGATTGAACAATGCTTTGAATATCTGGGTGCTGTAAAAGTATTGCAATTAAATAATCTTCAGTAGTCAATTCGGGGGTTCGCGAGGGGTGAACAAAGTCAGCTAGATCTTGGTTATCTAATTGCGGTGTTTTACCAAGTTTTCGTTTAGCCTCGGGCCTGAAGATAATTGCTGCTAACTGAGATTCTGAAATATTGACCTTATCAGCAAGCATGGACGTAATTTTAGCTTGATAAATTATATCATCAGTCAATAGAATTGCTGTTTCAACCGATCTTACAGCCTTAACTATATCACTCTTACTTGCGAGGTCAAATCTATCATTTAAAGTACTTATAAGATACTCTACAAAGGGCTGTGCGTTTTGGATACTGTTCCACCACTGCGAGGCGGAAGCTCTTATAGATTCATCTGGATCCTTACCAATAGGCGATAGTGCTAATAGTATGTCCAGTTTATTCCGATATCTCCTGTTGATTTTAGTTAAGTCCTCTAGCACAGCTTGCGATATTTTACTCATGAAGTTGATACCCGCTTGATCTGAATCTAAACATAGAATTACTTTTTTATAATCGCTGTTTTTCATATAAGCAAACAGTTCATAAATCTGTTGTTTTGTAACTGCACCCATAGAAGCAACTACATTAGTAAAACCGTGTGCATGTGCGGTAATAGCATCCATATATCCTTCCACAATTATTGCAGAACTTGAAGATTCAATATGCTTACTAGCATGTTTTATAGCGTATAAGGTTTTGGATTTATCAAATACCAATGTCTGCGGAGTGTTAATATATTTGGGGTTTTGGTTATCTATGGCACGTGCACCAAAGCCGACTATTTTACCTTCTATAGTTTGTATAGGTAACACTATCCGATTGTGAAAGAAATCCGCCATAGTACCGTTATGGTTATTTATAAGTTTAGTATCAGCGATTGCACTGGGAGATAAACCCTTCAGCTTTAGGTGATCTATGAGAGTAATCTCACCTGCAGGTGCAAACCCTATCTGGAATTGCTTTATGATCCTATCATCTAACCCTCGCGAGTATAGGTAATCTTTGGCATTACTACCTATTTTGGAGTTAAGCATAGATACAAACCAGTCGGATGAGAGTTTGTTAATACGGTAAATACTCTCTGTATTTTTAGAATCAACACTGTTTTTTTTAGTATAACCATCAGTTATGGGTATACCTGCTCTTGTAGCAAGCCTAGTCAGTGCCTGTTTGAAGTCCACACCTTCGTGTTTCATTACAAAAGTAATTACATTGCCACCTGTGCTGCAACTACCGTAACAGTACCAACTCCCTTTATCAGGATACACAACAAATGATGGAGTCTTTTCTTTATGAAAAGGACAAAGCCCCTTTGGTGTCCGTGACCGAGTATCCAGCTGTATATGATCAGATACCAGCGACACTATATCAGTTTGACGAATAACTTGTTCTAATAGATCCATTATTTCTGCAATTTACGCTATTACACACTTGTGTAAAATAATCAGTGTTAAAATTATACCTTTAAATACGCCCTTGAAATACGCCTTCGGAGATACCCGGTTGGAGTCTCTCTGCTATAGTTAGTACAAAGTTATCCGTCATCCCGCAAATGTAGTCCGCTATTGCTTGTAGATCGTTGTTTTTAGCAATAGTGTGTACGGACTCTGGTATTAGATGCACATTTGCCATATAGTGCTCAAAAAGCATACGTATTATATATTTTGCCTTTTGCCCTGCTGGAGAGTTACTTGTAGGGTAATAAAACCGTTCAAACATAAAGTTGCGTAATTCGGTTACTTGCTGTATTACTGCTCTTGACGTCTGTATCCACGGTAGGTACTGACTATTATCCGCGCTGCTCTCAGTGCATTCCCAAGAGTTAAGAATAACATCAGTTACTAGGGTATTAACGCGTTGAGCATGAGTTTTACCTAATGAATATATAATATGCTTTGGGAAGTCTTCAATAGATAGCACTCCCGCTCTTATAGCGTCGTTCATATCATGAGTAAGGTATGCAAGTGCATCCGAGAGACGAACTATTTGTGCTTCAAGAGTCATATCTTTTACAGCATCTTTGTTTATAAACTCGCCCTGTGGTTTTGAGTGGCGTCTTATTGCCTGTAGAGTTTCATCCATAAGATTCAACCCCTGCCCTTGTTTTTCAATAACTGTTACTATACGGATGCTCTGTCTGCTATGGTGAAATCCGTCTGGAAGTATGCTATCAAAAACCTCTTCGCCTATGTGCCCAAAAGGTGTGTGCCCTAGGTCGTGCCCAAGTGCTGCTGCTTCGGTGAGGTCTTCGTTTAAGTTTAGTGCACGTGCTATTGTGCGGGCAATTTGTGCAACCTCCATAACATGCGTAAGACGCGTTGTGAAATGGTCACCTTGTGGGGCGATAAGCACTTGACTCTTGTGTTTCATACGCCTAAACGAGTTGGTATGTATAATGCGGTCTCTATCCCGTTGAAACTCACCACGTGTAGGCGATGGAGGCTCGATTTTTATGCGACCTTTAGATAACCTCGCCACTGATGCAAAGGGCGATAGGCTCTTTTCCCGATCTTGTATACGATTCTGTATCTCTTTTAAGATATAGCTATATTGCGACACCATTGTTAAAATTGTAATTGTGTATATTTATATATATATTGTATATCGTAATAACTGATTTGATTGCTTGGAATTAAAAATACCCGTGAACATTAAAATAAACTCTACAAGTATTGATTATATGCTTAAACGGCTTAACATGAACATAAGTGAATTATTGGAACATGTCAACAAAGGTCGTAAAAGCCGATTGTTTATAGAAGAAGATATATACCCAAGCCAAAAGAATTTATTCTCAGAACAAACAATAAGAATAGGCTTGTTAGAAAAAATTGATAAAGTTTTTAACCAGGGTTTATCGTTTTATACTGATCTAGAGCCAGAGGGCAATGAGAAGGAATCAAGTATATTCTTTAGAAAAAAAAAATTTGAAACAGATCTTGAGCTTGCAGATAGGCAAACTGTAGTTACAATAGAGAATCAAAAAGATTACATAGAATCGCTTATCATCCTATCAGATTACCACAAAATTACAAGAAAGCTCAAGACATATAATATTGATCGTGCTCCTAATGAAGTTGCTGAAGATATCCGTGAAGCTTTATACCCAAAACGTAAAAGAGCGAATTCTAGCGATAGAAAATTCCTTGAAGATCTAATAAATAAAATGAGTGAATTCCAAATTCAAGTACAAGAATTTGGAAAAAAAAGGGAACAAGTCAAAATTGAAGGTTTGTTTATTGCACCTTATACCATTGCTATAAGACGACTGCCAAAACATAAAATAAAGCGTCAAATATTTACACTTGCTCATGAATTAGGGCACTACTTACTAGATAAAGAGGAAATTGATGCCAAAACTGAGGAAATTGATGAACCTGTAACTTATGAACAAAACAAAGTAGAATACTGGTGTAACTCTTTTGCATTTGCTTTTTTACTTGGCTCGGAACAACGAAAACTCTTGTGTGAACTTGCAAACCCGGAATTATCACATGATGATAAAGGAATAAAAAAAATTTCTAAATCCAATCATATCAGCCGACTAGCACTCTTTACATACTTAGTAATCAATCATAGAATAACGTGGGTACACTACAATCAGTTAAAAAGTGATCTAATAAACGAATTTAAACGTACAGATCCACAACGCAAAGAAACTACAACAGATGAACCCAGAGCAAATCGCAAACCGCCGCAGCCTCCGCCAAGCTTTCACTCAGATTTTTTAAAAGACATTTATCGTAATGCATATTTTGAAGGCGTTGTGGAAAAATACGATATTTTATCAGTAGGATAGTATACGTTCCTGAGTGGACACAATCGCTTAATTATTATTATTAAAAATTCACACTCTAAATTGTATTAAATCACAACCGCCGTTTTTGGCACTCTTATTTTTTAACGTCTAGACTGGTTAGTGTTATGCCTAAGATAATAACTACATATGGACACAATGTTGAGCGAGATATACCCAATGAGTACCGATCACTAGTTTTCAAAGACTGGGAAACAGAGTACCATAGTCCTATCGAGGATTTAGGTATAGAAAATATAGAGGAGTTTGTCTATGCCTAAAGAGATTCATTACATTGACACATGTACATTGATCAAATTGGTAAAGGATTACATTCGCTTTGATAAATCAGGAGTTCTGCAGGATAAAGTAAGAGAACTATTTATATCTGACGCATGGATTTTGGTCTGGAGTGTATACAAAGAAATAACACATCCAAATCACCCCGAAGTTATTAAACAACTCCCGTTTCTTTGTATCAGTAAGGGATATAAGAAAAAACTACAATTTGAGAAAATCTACGGTGGACCCATACCAGATGATTGGAAAGTACCAAGTAATTTCGGAAAACTTGAGAAACGTCACCGCAAAGAGCAAATTAAGAAATTTCAGGATTCAGGAGATTGTCAATTAATTCTTTATGCATTGCGTATCAAAAGAGCAAATAGAGCTATATCTGTAGTAGTTACTGAAGAGACAAGCATATCTGATTATGATGACACTAAATACAGGAAGCCTTTTAAGAAAATACCCGATATATGTGATAAAGAAGGTATTGAATGCATTAGCTTACCTGAGTTACTCCGCAAATTTGGTATGCAAGTAAACTATAAATTTGAATAAAACTATTCACTATATTCACTACTCTACAGTAACTGTTTTAGCTAGGTTACGCGGGCGGTCAGGGTCAATTCCTAACATACAAGAGGTAGCATAAGCCAACTTCTGCAGAGGTATAAGAGTGAGAAACGGCTGTATTATAGGTAAAGCGGTGGGTATTTTCAGAACGTACTCAGTGATATCTTGGATCTTTTGTTCTTCTTTGCTAGTTATAGCGTAAACATCACCTTGCCTTGCTTTTACTTCACTTATATTATTCACCATTTTACTATAGACGGAGTCGTTTGGTGCAATGGCGAGCACGGGCATATCGTCTGATATCAGTGCGTTTACACCGTGTTTCATCTCGGCACCAGAGTAAGATTCCGCGTGTATATATGAGACTTCTTTAAGCTTTAAAGCACCCTCCATAGATATAGGTTCTTGCAACGTTCTAGCAATGTATAGTATATGTTTTTTGTTCTTTATTCTAGTTGCCCATTCATATGGAGTGTTATCTTGTAGAGTCTCTATCATGAGTTCAGGTAGTTCGCGCAATGCACGTACGATTGCTATTACACTTTCACGCGGGACGTTACCCCGCCGTATACCAATTCCTAGCCCAAAGAGTAGCAAAGACGCTATTGTGTTTGTTACCGTTTTAGTAGCAGCAACGCATATCTCCTGCCCTGCGCGTATGGGGAGAGTTCCATGCGCAACGTGGGCTGCATAACTCGCCTCGTTTTCTACAACTGCAAGCGTAGCAGCCTTAGACTCTATTGCGAGCTCAAGTGCCGCAAGCGTATCTGTTGTCTCGCCAGATTGTGTAACCGCAATTACAAGATCACTACTGTATATAATTGGCTCACGGTATCGGAATTCAGCGGCGTTCTCTGCAACCGTTTGTATTCTAGCATATTTTTCAAATTGTCTCGCTGCCAACATTGATGCATGAAATGAAGAACCCATAGCCACAATCACTACACGTTTTACTCTATTTAAAATCTCTTCCGACAGAGGGAACTGACTACCTGAGAATATAGTGTTGTTGCTATAGTTTACTCGTTCTCGCAAAGCTTCTACTACCATCTGCGGTTGTTCATTTATTTCTTTAGCCATAAAGTGGCTCTGCCCTTGCTTGCCTAGTGAATCACGCTTTACATTGATTTCTACAACTCTCTTTTTAATACGATTCCCTTTAATGTCAGTGAACTCAGATTTTCCGGGAGTTACAGTTACCATCTCGCCACTGCCTAGGAACATTACTTGTGAGTTTACAAACATAAGTGCTGACGGATCGTTTGCAATAAATGTTTCATCGTTCTTAGATGTTATAACGATACCACCTGCTTTACCGACTTTGACTGCAACAATCATATTCGGCTCGCCAGACCAAACAACAGCAAAAGAGTTAGCCCCTTTTACGATATTCGCAACTTCTGCAACTGCCTCTGGTAGCTTATAACCTTGTGCTAACGCATCACTGACTAAGTGGGCTAAGACCTCAGTGTCAGTTTGAGAGTTGTAAATATAATTCTTACTGAGTATTTCCTTTTTAAGTTCTTGGTAATTTTCTACAATACCGTTGTGAACTACGCATACACCGATTTCTTTAGATAAGTGCGGGTGTGCATTGGTTGCGTTGACTTCGCCATGTGTAGCCCATCTGGTGTGTGCAATACCATAAAAACCGTGTATACTAGTTTTGGCAAAGCGTTCTTCTATATCTTTGACGCTTTGTCTGTATTTGGCACTCTTGATAATTTGCAATTTACCATTAGCGTCCACAACGCACAAACCTGCACTGTCGTATCCACGGTGTTCAAGGCGTTTTAAACCTTCTATAAGTAACTGCCCCGCGCTATTACTGCCCGAATATGCAAATATTCCACACATACCTATAATTTTACTATTAACATTTGCTTAGTCGCTATAATCTGTAGTCAATTGAAACTCGTTATCAGATATACCATTAGCAAACCTACCTCTATATTCACAGGGTATGAGGTCGGCTATTCTGTACATTATTTCGTCAGTTGCTTGTTTTAATATATCTCGTGTAACCTTTGTTTTTGGAGTTATGGCAAATGGTTTTCCGATTCTTACACGGATGTCTGCATATGGCATGAATACCCTCATCACTGATCTTAATTTTTCGGTGCCCGCTATACCTATGGGTAATATTGGTGTTTTTGTTGTTAAGCATATTGGGACTATGCCTGGTAATCCTTCTTGGAGTGTTACACTCTTACTTCTTGTGCCTTCTGGGAATATCACTAACGATTTACCTTCTTTAACGTTCCAAGTAGCCCAGCGCATAGCATCTCGGTTTGAGCCAGATTTCTGTACTGGGTATACACCGTATGACCTAAGTAGAAACGCAATTATCTTAGATTGAAATAATCCTTTCTTTGCAAGAAAAACAGGGCGTTGTTTTGTAACCCTTGCTACCAAAGGCGGATCTACATTAGAGAGATGGTTAGAAACCAGTATCATAGGGCGGTTAGGCAAGACGTTTTCGTAACCCTTTATGTCTACAGTTGCGAAGGTAGCGAGTGTGTATTTAAATATAAA
This sequence comes from Dehalococcoidia bacterium, assembly GCA_964274945.1. GTDB lineage: Bacteria > Chloroflexota > Dehalococcoidia > Lucifugimonadales > Lucifugimonadaceae > CAXXBX01. The sequence goes on from CAXXBX010000034.1 coordinate 1,133,653, forward strand.
ATCCGCAATAGGAAAAAGCCAGTAACGCATACTACTTACAATTAACGAGGTTTATTATTTTTTGTGTTATTTGTGCAACGGAGAGGTTATCGGTATTGATAGTAATAGCGTCTGACGCAGGTCTCATGGGCGAAGTTGCCCGCGAGGAGTCCATACTATCGCGTGATTGCATAAGTGCCATAACAGAATCAAATTCCTCTTTTAGTTGTTGTGAGCGCCTCTGTGCACGAGTAGCGAGCGAGGCAGTAATGTAAATCTTCACATTCGCATTGGGTAAAACACAAGTACCGATATCTCTACCAACCATAACGATGCCATTTTTGGCTACCGCTTTTCGTTGTATATTAACAAGTTTTTCACGAACGCTACTGATAGCCGCAACCGTGGGTACAAGTTTATTCACCTCTTCAGCGGTGATGTTGGCTTTGACAATTCCGCCATCAAAGAGCAACTTGAATTCATTGTCAGTAGTTATGTAGTGTGTCGTAACTAAATCTGAAATTTGTGCTAACTCTTCGGGATTAAATCTACCTGTGCCGTTAATATCTAAACTACCGTTTAGTAAAGCAATGGCTGTAACAAACCTATACATAGTACCTGTATCCATAAACGGTATTTGTATCGCTTTTGCAACTGCCAAGCCTACCGTAGTTTTACCCGATGCAGAAGGTCCGTCAATAGCTATAACTGGTTTTATATGCAATTAAATCACCTGTGTTGTAAGAAAAGTTTACAATAATAATTATAGTGTACTTATCTTAAAAACCTAATAAACAATTAAAACAGTAGTAAAATAATTTATACTGTTGTTTAGATAGTGGAAAATAAATTTTGAATAAGACACAGAGACTACAACAGTTTTACAAGTTGCATCCTAATAGGTTATGGTTTTCATATGGTGAACACTACCATGTTGCTTCTAACCAGTCCGTATTTCTAGCGGCTCTGCGTGGGAATGAACCACAGCCGTATCACAAAGTGCTAGATGTAGCATGTGCCATTGGCGGTAACGCAAGGTGGCTTGCATCACTGTATTCTTGTAAAACTTGGGGTATAGATATAGATAAATCGGCTATTGAGGCGGCAAAGGACCTAGCAGATATTGAAGGTTTAGACAATTTATGCAACTTTATCCATGGCGACCTTAGAGATATGCCGTTTGCAGATAACTTTTTTGACCTTGTTATATCAACTGATCTATTTGAACCCACAGAAGTTTATCGTACTCTAAAACCGAGTGGTAGATTTGTACTATGCACTCTTGTTATGGACAGCGAAATAGGTTTAAAAAAACTAACACAACGATGGAATTTTTCTACTGAATGGGCTATGGACGTTACTGATCTAGCTCAAGCTTTTTACCGTGCCAAAGAACAAGAAGCTATATTTCTACAAACAACTGGGATTATAGATGCACGTGAAAGAGTGGAAATGATAAACCAGCATCTGATACCTTACGCACAGGGCGGACGGCACTTACTAATGATACTACGTAAATAAGAGTAAAAATTTAAACCTAGAGGATACCATCATATGTTAAGTAGTCATACAAAATCGGTGAAGCACAGTTCACGTACTTACAAAGCGGTCTTATTTGATATGGATGATACTCTTATTGATAGAACCAGTGCATACGAGTTTTCTTATAAATGCTTTTACTTTGATAACCCTGCAATAAACCAAACTGTACCTTGGGAGGAAGCAAGAGAGTTTTTTCTCTCACTTTCAAAATGGAAAGCCCGCGAACCTAAAGAAGCATTTGAAATTATTGCCAAAAAATGGACAGGTGTAAAAGGGGATCCCCAGACACATGAAAAGCAGTACTATCAGAGGATTATACAAAGTATTAACCTCTTCAAAGGCACAGAAAAGATACTCAAAAAACTCAACAATAACGATATTAGTTGGGGTATAGTAACTAATGGTGCTGGTAAATATCAGATACCTAAACTACAAAAGACAGGATTAGATAAATTGACTCCCTTCGCCATTGTTTCTGGCGTATTCGGTATAGATAAACCCCACAAAAGTATATTTTTAGAAGCACTGAAATTGCTAAACAGTAGCGAACTTAACCCTCAAGATACTCTTTTTATAGGGGATAACCCCTACACTGATATCCTGGGCGCTAGCGCAACGGGTATGGCAACCGCTTGGCTTTCTTGGAATAGAGAGTATCCTGAAGATATACCAAAACCCAATTATGTATTAAATTCAATACAGAACATGGGTAATCTAATAGATTCTTGTTTAATAAAATGTTTATAAGTTTTTATAAGGAAGTAGCAATATGTCTTATGGAGTAGCAGTTCTTGGAACTGGTAGAATTGGCGGTCGTTATATAGATGTTGTAAAGGAAACTAAAGGGGCGCATCCTGTGGTTGTTGCAGAACCTAGAGCAGAGCAGGTTGTAAACCTGCGCGAAAAACATCCGTCAGTTGTATTTGTATCGGATTATAAACAGGCACTTCAGCACCCCGATGTAGATATTGCACTCATAACCTTACCGCACGGAATGCACAAGGAAGCAGCAATTACAGCAGCGCAGCTAGGTATTCACATATATACTGAAAAACCACTCGCTACATGGGCAAAGGACGCAAGGGAAATGCTAAGAGTTGCAAAAGATAATAACGTCAAACTTATGACAGCACATACACAACGTTACTACCCTGTAGTTAAAAAAGCCAAACAGTTGATAGATTCGGGCGAATTCGGTAGCCTAATAATGTTATATGATATGTGGCATAAACCATATCAGCCATACAAACGCCCTAGATGGATGTTAGACCGAGATTTAGGAGGCGGCATGGGGCAGATGGACGGCACACATCAGATAGATAGAGCATTATGGCTTGTAGGAGATGACGTAGAATCTGTCAGTGCTATCGTAGGGCAATTTACATACCCACAAGAACAACATCCTGATATCAAATGCGACGATACTGGCATGCTGTTTATCAAGTGGCAGTCAGGTGTAGCTGCTACACTTTCACGCATTGCATGGGAAAAAGGTGCATTGGATTATGGCGCCGACATATTCCTCACAAAAGGCATGATACGCTTTAGAATTCAGTACGGAAGTGGATCATCTAAAACAGGCGTATGGGTCGCCAACACGCCCTCAGGAGAATGGCTTGAAGTTCCTTTTGAAGATTCCGATAGTTTATTAGACGAATTTTCAGACTTTGTCCAATCACTCCAACGAGGCGATACCGATACTCCGATTCCTCAGATGCACGGGCTAAAGGTACTAGAAGTACTAGAAGCAAGTGAAAGATCAGCAAGCACAGTACAAGAAGTTAAATTTCCTATATAAAGAAAGGCATAAATTACGATTATGGAAGCATCACAACTAAAAGCACAACTCCAACAAGGCAACCCCGTCTTCGGAATGATGATATACTCCGCCGACGGACTACGCTGGGAAAGAACACTAAAGAATTCACCACTGGACTACATATTAATTGACGCAGAACACGGATCTAAAGATAGGCAAGAAATGGCAAACTTATCGTTAATGTGTAGAGCTTCTGGGCTTACAGCCATAGTCCGTATTTCAAACCCGGATCCCGTACTAGTTGCAAACGCACTAGACGCAGGGGCAGACGGAGTACTCGCACCATACTGCGAAGACCCAGAACAAGTTAAAGAGTGCGCATGGAAAGTAAAATTACACCCCATGAAAGGTAAAGTCTTTGAAGATGCTATGAACTATAACAAATTCCCAAGCAGCGCAACAAAAGAGTATATATCTAAAAGACATACCAACCATATATTTATTATGGGAATAGAAAGCCAACATGCAGTAGATAACCTAGAAACTTTACTAGATTGTGCACCAATGGATGGCGTTTTCGTAGGTCCCAACGATCTCACAACATCTATGGGTATACCAGACGAGCTCAATAACCCTGAATATAAAGCAACATTGCATAAAATAGTATCAGAAGCCGACAAACGCAACATACCCGTAATGGTGCATCACCAAAACATAAACGCTAGCATGCTATCGGTAGAAGTCGGTGCAAGGTTTATGTTACACGGAATGGATGCAGGGTTACTAAGCCAAATAATTGAACACGACTTTAAAAAATTAAGAGATACATGGGCTAATACATGGAACGTTGATCTAAAATATACTCCAAAAACCAGCGTAGATGAAGCAATATAAAATAGGTTTTATAATACTACTCATACCACTGATATTAATAGCTGTTTCTTGTGAACACAGGGAATACGTGAACCCAGGTACCGATCCGAATTTTACTATTGTAGCAAATTCCGATCCATGGCTAGGATTCGGTGAATTCACACGCAAAGTAGATGTGTTTGGTATAAACATATTCGCAGTAGATGAAGTAACTGACCAGAGACTCTTACACGCCGCCAACGTAATGGCACAGTATTTAGATAACGATGAAGATGGCATAGTAGATAACCAACAAGTACTAAACAGTATACTGGAATCAAATGCATTTCTGGTAATGTGGAAGCATGACAACGATCTCACCAGACCTTTCTTAACAAACCCAATACGTAGTTTTAGTGGTCAGGATCTAGGTAACGATGAAACCATTCCAAGTTGGTACGCTTCAGGTAAGGCAGGTAGATTTGATGCGTCAATAGAAGAAATATGGCATCTTATATCGGATCATGGTTACGCAAAAGTCTACCCGGAAGTGTTCGTTACTCAACCCAACTCGGAAATAGCAATAGCAATGGATATAGCACGTGGAGGACACTTTACAGAAATACCAGATACATATCCCGCAGATGCTTGGTATACGTATTATGACGAATCTTGCAACTACGGATGTATGGTATCCGAGTACTTTTATTGGGCATTAACATCAACTTTAAACGCTCATGAGAATAGGATGTTTGAAATTCAACATGAGTGGTTGCTATATACAAAAGATTTACTACAAAGCACTGACACGAGCGTATACGCAATTCTTACTAACCCTGAGTATAAACTACCAACTAAACTCCCAGACGGAACGTATCGGCATTAGGTAAAACTTACTTATTCGTTTGTGAAATAGTCTCTTACAATCTGCTGTAGTTGTTTATTATCCACTTCGTCCAATGCTTTACCGAGTTGTTGTTCTATACTTTGGATGTTTTTTCTCAACTTTTCAACTGACATCCTAAGAGCAGTTTCTGGCTCTATACCTGATTTGTAGATACTTATAGCAACCTGCAGAAGTAGTTCTCCAGCCGATTCTTGAGATTCTAATGGTACTGCATGATTTAGAATAGCATTAAGGTTTATATTGCTTTTAACTTTATCTAATTGAATACCCGCCTGCTCTACGCGTTTTAAAACGGATAAAGCTGACAATAAACTCGGCATACCTTTTGGTAGGTTCTTAAGTATAGAATGACGCCCTTGTTCTGAACGTTTTGTCTTTTCCCAATTCTGTTCCACCTCTTCTACGCTACTGTATTTTAAGTTACCAAAAACGTGTGGATGCCTTCTTTTCAGCTTATATGTTGCACCTTGTATGACCTCAAGTAGATCAAACCGTTTTGATCGTCGGGCTATATCGCTGTGAAAGAGTACGTGTATAAGGATATCTCCTAGCTCTTCTAAAAGAGCGTCGGGATTGTTATTATCTATAGCCTCTATAGTCTCGTATGCTTCTTCAAGAAAGTGTTCGCGCAGTGAGATGTGAGTTTGCTGTACATCCCAAGGACAGCCTTCCGGACTGCGTAAAATTTCCACTATTCTAACCATATCTATAAGTGCTTTGCCTACATTAGTTGCGTAATCATCATTAATGTTTGTGTTCATGGGTTTGTTGTCAGTTATTACGTAGTACTAAGATACGTTTGCCAATACTTGCTTGGATTGAAGTTTTACACGTGGCAAATCAAGCACCATTACTTCCATGGTTATACGAGGACTAACGTTAGCCTTGAGTGCTTCTTGTGCTTTTAATATTGCATTTATAGTTTGGTGTATATTTTGAAGTGTCAATAATTGGGCGAGACTAGTGAGTTCATCTTTTATAGACAGGTTAATGATTAGGTGCGGATGCCCTGCTTGTATCATAGCGATGTCGCGCCACCACCATATCCAAAGGTCTAATTCATCGTTTACCTCTTCAATAGAGTTTCTGATACGGGCAGACATTGATGCAGCAATATCTAAACGCTCTTTAGTATTGGCTAGCAGAATTTGGTTTGCACGTACAGCTGACTGATTGCACTTTTCCAACATTGCAGGATCTGTAATTGCATCTATAGCCCAGCCCGGTCTATGACGTGCAAAACGCGCAATTACTTCTGCTAGTTCTTGATTTACGCCGTGATTACTGATTAGATTATCACGAATTAAAGATACTGGCACAGCGTGTAAGTTAATTGTAATACAACGAGAGGTTATAGTTTCGGGTAACGCATACTCTGATGAACTGGTGAGAATGATTACTACATGTTCTGGTGGTTCTTCAAGCGTTTTTAGTAACGCGTTTGCAGCGGCATCTGACATCAGCTCAGATTGATTAATTATAAATACATTGTAGTAGCCTTCAAAAGGTTTAAGTTGGGATTCTTTTCTTATTATTTGTATTGCTTCTAACGGTATCTGTTTGCGGCGTGCTTGCCCTGCTGTACGAGGTAGTAATGCTTTCAGCGATTCTATTGAAAATATACGAATATTTGCATGCTTTAGACGCGATATACGTGTGCAGTGTGAGCATGTATCACACGGTGGACTCCAAACTTTAGATACAACAGTATGGTTTTCCTGACAGTTAAGTACACGCGCTATATCTAGGGCAAGTGTGGTTTTACCTATATGTTCATCACCTGTTATAAGATAAGCATGTGGAACTGTATTGTGTCGTAGCAGATTTTCTACAGTTAAAAGTGCTTTAGTGTGCCCAAACACCTGCCAGCCCAAACGGTTTTACCTCCTATATGCTAGTGTATCTACGTTAATTGAAGTGTTTAAAACATCTGCATAAGTTTCGCGACGACGAATAACTCGGCAGATACCTTTATTTACAATCACGGCTGCAGGGCGAGGTTGCATAAGATAGTTACTTGACATAGAAAGACAGTAAGCTCCAGTGGTTGGCATGCCAATTAATTTGCTACCTTCAGGGAGGTATACATCTTTGGCGAGTATATCGCCCGATTCACAAAACTTACCCGATATTGTAACTTTTTTAGAGTGTGGCGCAAGAGGCATATCCACAGAGAACACGGTATACTCTGCACCGTAAAGAGGCGGACGAATGTTATCCGCCATTCCACCGTCAACGTGGATATAAGTTCGTATGTCTTTTATTTCCTTGTATCCATTCACGGAGTAAATGGTAAAGCCCGCGCGGGCAACTATTGCCCTGCCGGGTTCTACCGTAAGTATTGGTAAGCTCAGACTACTTTTTTTACAACTACTCTTTAGAGCTTCTACTATCACTCTTGCATACTCAGATATCTCTGGTGCGGGACGTTGTTGGTTATGAGTATAGTTTACAGCAAAACCACCTCCGGGGATAAACTCAAGCAGATCAAACCCATAAAGCCTTCTCATCCGTGCTGAAAACTCAATAACATAGTTTATAGCACGGCTATACGTATCTAATTCTGATATTGGTGAACCTAAATGAAAATGTAAACCAACCAGCTCTATATTAGGCATGTTTATGCTGGTTTGGAGTGCTTCTTCAGCTGCGCCTGTCTCTATAGGAAAACCAAATTTAGAATCAGTAGCACCCGTTACAGTAAACTCATGAGTATGACTTGCTCTGACACCGGGGGAAACACGCAAAAGAATCTTTTGAATCTTCCCTTCTTCCTTTGCTATTGTATCTATTTTTTCTATCTCATCAAAGGAATCTACTGTTATTTTGCCAATACCGTATCTGATAGCATTTCTTATTTCATCTTCATCTTTGCTGTTACCGTGGAAGTTCATCTCTTTGGCGGGGAAGTCCACAAATTTGGCTACCTCTAATTCGCCAGCGGTAACGACATCCATGCCTAACCCCTCATCCATTAATATCAGTGCAATAGTAGGATTAGAAAACGCCTTTGAAGAGTAGGCAATGCGTGTATTAGGATAAATAGGTAAAAAAGCATCTTTGAAGGCTTTACAAGTCTCTCGTATAGTGAATTCGTCGTATATATACAGTGGTGTCCCAAACTGTTTTGCAAGTTCGGTAACGACACAACCCCCTACAGTTAACCTATTGCTGTAGTCTATATTAGCGGTTTGTGGTAACAGGTCTATAAAATTCATAAATCCTACTTGAATTGATCAGACTTTATTTCTTCTATTGCATCTAGACTGCCCTTGGGTGCATAGCCAATGACACTTTCTGGCACAGTATCTACAGCAGCTACCACGTACGGCAAGGTATACGAGCTATCTAATTGATTGTTAATAACGTCTTTAGAGACATTACGAACTGTTTTTTTGAAGAAATCCTCACTTGTGGGGGACTCATTAGCGGTGTTATAGGCGTATGTCAATGCAAAGAAGACGACAATAACGCCAGCGGCGAGACCTATTGTCAGCCCGCCTACTTTGTCTAACCAACCTACAATAGTTATTTTTGTTAGAATGCTTCTTATAGCTCGTATTAAGATAATTGCTACTAGTATTACAGCAATAAATATAATTGCTGAAGATACAAAACTGCCTAGTACAACGTTATCGCGGAACCATGCAGAGTAAACGTTTATAAAATCTAAGAGATCACCTGAGAAGCCTCTGGATAAGAAGAACGCTAAAAATATCGCTCCTGTGATAATAACTGTGCCTATAAGTCCTCGCATTAAACCCACGATGCCTAATATTACTAATACAACTATAATAGCCCAGTCCAGAATGTTGAAACTTAAGAAAAAATTTAATATATCCAATGTTGTAACTACCCTCTCTTACAAAAACAGTATATAGATTAACAAAGCCTACACTACTAACTAATATTATTATAGTATCTAAAATATATCAATTTTATCAGTAGAATTATATTTAAAAAAAGACAAAATAAGTTTTATCTGGTGTTTATCAGATTGCTAGCGTTTGTAGATAGAATTGATTTTATACTTTCTTTGGTTAGTGTTTGGTTGCTTAAGATATGTTGTAATGAGCGTTTTTGTGTAATTATTGGGAAGTCGCTACCGAACAGTATTTTTTCTGTGCCTACTATTTGTGCTGACAAAGGGGTTACTGCCGAGTTGTAAATGTATGGGGCTGTTGCTGTATCAAACCAGACGTTGTGTAGTTTATCTGCGACGCTGGGCATTAGTGCGTAAAAAGGCAATCCCCCGCCAAAGTGTGCAAATACAATACGGTTGTTGGGAAACGCAGTTGCAAACTTTAGAGTTGCGTCTGGAGTTGCATCACCTTTACCTATGTAGACTTTACCTAACGGCTCAGATGCGTGTATGACTACGGGCAAGTTGCAATTACGTGCGAGTTTCATTAAATCACCTATGCTACTGATACTCTGGGCGTTTGCGAGTTGTCCGTGTGTAAGATGCAATTCGCCAATACCTTGTGCCCCTGAGTTTATGCATCTCTCGGCTTCGCTAATTGCGAAGTCGCCTCTACTAAGTGCAACGCTACAGAATGGTATTATCCTGTTCGGGTAGCGCTCTGCCGACTCAAGCATGTACTCATTAGATAAACGTGCTACGTTATTATCTGTCCATCCATAGCCTAGCACAACGGATTTGTCTACACCGTTTGCATCCATGTGATCTATAAGTTGCTCTGCGCTTATAGTTATGTTTTTGGGGTTACTAAAGAGTTCAGCGAATTTGTTATCTTGACGGATTATGGCTTGCCTGCTGTCAACAAACTCCTGCGGGAGTATGTGAGTATGGAAGTCAATAATGTGAAGTGGCATATCTGTTAAAATTTAATTATATCTTAAACCCTTACAATATACGCACTGTATATTTGAATGTTTTAAATTGCGTACAACAGTAACAACAGCAGCATACTAAGGAGAAAAGCATGCATGAAAGCAATATAAGCAACAGAACTATATTCTGTAAAGATAATCTAGACATACTACAAGGTATAAACTCTAACTCTATAGACCTTATATATCTAGACCCTCCATTTAACAAAAAGAAGATATTCACATCACCTATACGTGGTAGTGCCAAAGGAGCTTCATTCAGTGATATATTTACAGCAGAAGATGTAAAGGATGAATGGCTACAAACCATCAAGGAAGATCAAGATAAGTTGTATTCATTCTTAGAGAGTGTGAGGGTCATTGAAGGTCGTACCAGTTATAACTTCTGTTATCTTGCATATATGGCAATCCGTTTGATGGAAATGCATAGGGTATTGAAGGATACAGGCAGTATATATTATCACTGCGATCCTACTATGAGTCACTACATAAAGATCCTTATGGATATTATATTCGGTGAGAAGCACTTTAGAAATGAAATTGTGTGGGGGTACAGAACAGGGGGAGTAAGCTCGCACTATTTCCCCAGAAAGCACGATATAATACTCAATTACGGCAAAACAGGCCAGACACTACATAACCCCATAAAAGAAACAGTTTTATACGATAAGCCATTTTTTACCGACGTCGCCGCCAATCGAGATGGTAAATATCCTGTAGAGGTGTATGTAAGAGATGTGTGGGATAACGAGATTAAAGCGGTAATAAACGTATCAAAACAACGAACCGGCTACCCTACCCAAAAGCCACTTGCATTATTAGAACGTATCATCAAAGCAAGCAGTAACGAGGGTGATATCGTACTTGACCCATTCTGTGGTTGTGCTACCACTTGCATAGCTGCTGAGAAACTAAACCGTCAGTGGATAGGTATAGATGTGTCAGTAATAGCTTATGAACTAGTACAAGACAGACTAAAGAACGAAGTAGCTAACCCAGACAACCTACTACAGTATAAGAATAATATACACTTCTACACTGATCCTCCTACAAGAACAGATACAGAAGAAGATTACACACTCAAGAAGTATGTATATGTAATATCTAATGCAAAGTTTCCTGATGAGTATAAAGTAGGCATAGCTAAAGACTACAAAGCAAGACTCAACAGTTATCAAACCTCTGATCCTGACAGAGGTTACAGACTTGAGTATAAGATACACACACCTCTGTTTAGAGAGATAGAGCAATATATTCACAACATATTTGAGAACAAGCATGAGTGGGTGTGTGCAGACTTACAAGACATCATAAGTGCAATAAAGAGTTACAAGTAAAGGAATGATAAAGCATGCATGAAAGTAATATAAACAACAGAACTATATTCTGTAGAGATAACCTAGACATACTGCAAGGTATAAACTCTAACTCTATAGACCTCATATATCTAGACCCTCCGTTTAACAAAAAGAAGATATTCACATCACCTATACGTGGTAGTGCCAAAGGAGCTTCATTCAGTGACATATTTACAGCAGAAGATGTAAAGGATGAATGGCTACAAACCATCAAGGAAGATCAAGATAAGTTGTATTCATTCTTAGAGAGTGTGAGGGTCATTGAAGGTCGTACAAGTTATAACTTCTGTTATCTTGCATATATGGCAATCCGTTTGATGGAAATGCATAGGGTATTGAAGGATACAGGCAGTATATATTATCACTGTGATCCTACAATGAGTCATTACATAAAGATCCTTATGGACATCATATTTGGTGAAAAGAACTTTAGAAATGAGATTGTTTGGAGTTATCCCGCTAGTCCTTCAAGTACTTCTAGAGACTTCCCTAGAAAACACGATATTGTATTGCGATACGTAAAGGGAAACAATTTTATTTTTAACACAGTAAAAATATCTATACCTTATTCAAAAAGTAGCATGGACAGAATAAAATACGGTGCTTATGCGTCAAAAGTTATGAAGGGTACAAAGATACAGTTAAGAGAGGCGGGAAAACTACCCACAACTGTTTGGCAGGATATACAACAAGTTTATAGATACAGAGAACAGATAACAAGATACCCAACCCAAAAGCCACTTGCATTATTAGAACGTATCATCAAAGCAAGCAGTAACGAGGGTGATATCGTGCTTGACCCATTCTGTGGTTGTGCTACTACTTGCATAGCTGCTGAGAAACTAAACCGTCAGTGGATAGGTATAGATGTGTCAGTAATAGCTTATGAACTAGTACAAGACAGACTAAAGAACGAAGTAGCTAACCCAGACAACCTACTACAGTATAAGAATAATATACACTTCTACACTGATCCTCCTACAAGAACAGATACAGAAGAAGATTACACACTCAAGAAGTATGTATATGTAATATCTAATGCAAAGTTTCCTGATGAGTATAAAGTAGGCATAGCTAAAGACTACAAAGCAAGACTCAACAGTTATCAAACCTCTGACCCTGACAGAGGTTACAGACTTGAGTATAAGATACACACACCTCTGTTTAGAGAGATAGAGCAATATATTCACAACATATTTGAGAACAAGCATGAGTGGGTGTGTGCAGACTTACAAGACATCATAAGTGCAATAAAGAGTTACAAGTAAAGAAAGGTATGAGCATGCATGAAAGTAATATAAGCAATAGAACTATATTCTGTAGAGATAACCTAGACATACTGCAAGGTATAAACTCTAACTCTATAGACCTTATATATCTAGACCCTCCGTTTAACAAAAAGAAGATATTCACAGCACCTCTAGTTAGTAGTGCCAGAGGAGCTTCATTCAGTGACATATTTACAGCAGAAGATGTAAAGGATGAATGGCTACAAACCATCAAGGAAGATCAAGATAAGTTGTATTCATTCTTAGAGAGTGTAAGAGTCATTGAAGGTGGTACAAGTTATAACTTCTGTTATCTTGCATATATGGCAATCCGTTTGATGGAAATGCATAGGGTATTGAAGGATACAGGCAGTATATATTATCACTGCGATCCTACTATGAGTCACTACATAAAGATCCTTATGGACATTGTATTTGGTGAGAAGAACTTTATCAACGAAATTATATGGTGTTATTCAAAGTGGAGGAATGAAGCAAAATCCTTCCCAAAAAATCACGATGTTATTTTCTTATATCAAAGAACAAATATGTTTTCACTTAATTTACAATATCAAGAAGAAATAAACAAAGACAAGTTACAAGATATTAAAAGAGGTTATCATTCGCAAGGCAAAAGATTATTAGTGTACGATGCTAATTCTCCGCTGGTTGAAGAGAAAATTAAATCAGGCAAATATGAAAAAATTGTTTATATCAAAGAAAAAAATCTAAAAGGAACATTAGTGCCTGATTATTGGAATATACCTTCTTTAAGAAGTAGCAAAAGTAAAGAACGCACAGATTACCCTACACAAAAGCCACTTGCATTATTAGAACGTATCATCAAAGCAAGCAGTAACGAGGGTGATATCGTGCTTGACCCGTTCTGTGGTTGTGCTACCACTTGCATAGCTGCTGAGAAACTAAACCGTCAGTGGATAGGTATAGATGTATCAGTAATAGCTTATGAACTAGTACAAGACAGACTGAAGAACGAAGTAGCTAACCCAGACAATCTACTACAGTATAAGAATAATATACACTTCTACACCGATCCTCCTACAAGAACAGATACAGAAGAAGATTACACACTCAAGAAGTATGTATATATAATATCTAATGCAAAGTTTCCTGATGAGTATAAAGTAGGCATAGCTAAAGACTACAAAGCAAGACTCAACAGTTATCAAACCTCTGATCCTGACAGAGGTTACAGACTAGAGTATAAGATACACACACCTCTGTTCAGAGAGATAGAGCAATATGTCCACAACATATTTGAGAACAAGCATGAGTGGGTACGTGCAGACTTACAAGACATCATAAGTGCAATAAAGAGTTACAAGTAAAGGAATGATAAATCATGTATCAAAGCAATATAGGCAACAGAACTATATTCTGTAAAGATAACCTAGACATACTGCAAGGTATAAACTCTAACTCTATAGACCTTATATATCTAGACCCTCCATTCAACAAAAAGAAGATATTCACATCACCTATACGTGGTAGTGCCAGAGGAGCTTCATTCAGTGATATATTTAGAGCAAAAGATGTAAAGGATGAATGGCTACAAACCATCAAGGAAGATCAAGATAAGTTGTATTCATTCTTAGAGAGTGTGAGGGTCATTGAAGGCCGTACAAGTTATAACTTCTGTTATCTTGCATATATGGCGATCCGACTTATAGAGATGCACAGGATCCTTAAGGATACAGGTAGTATATATTTGCACTGTGATCCTACAATGAGTCATTACCTGAAGATCCTTATGGATATTATATTCGGTGAGAAGAATTTTAGGAATGAGGTTGTGTGGTATTACAGAAGATGGACAGCAACAAGTAAAGATTTTCAAAGATACCACGATATTATTTTAAGATATTGTAAGAGTAATAATTTTGTTTTTAATCCTATCTATATTCAATCAGCAAATGAAGAAAAAGGCAGAAAAGAGGGTTACAAAAAGAATGAAAAAGGTGAATTAGTGAGAATGCAATCAATAAGAGGCAAAAAATGGGAAATAAAAAAAGATACTAAAGGAGTAAAGAGCGGAGATGTTTTTCCAATATCATTTATTCATCCATCAGCAAAAGAACGCACAAACTACCCAACCCAAAAGCCACTTGCATTATTAGAACGTATCATCAAAGCAAGCAGTAACGAGGGTGATATCGTGCTTGACCCGTTCTGTGGTTGTGCTACCACTTGCATAGCTGCTGAGAAACTAAACCGTCAGTGGATAGGTATAGATGTATCAGTAATAGCTTATGAACTAGTACAAGACAGACTGAAGAACGAAGTAGCTAACCCAGACAATCTACTACAGTATAAGAATAATATACACTTCTACACCGATCCTCCTACAAGAACAGATACAGAAGAAGATTACACACTCAAGAAGTATGTATATATAATATCTAATGCAAAGTTTCCTGATGAGTATAAAGTAGGCATAGCTAAAGACTACAAATCAAGACTCAACAGTTATCAAACCTCTGATCCTGACAGAGGTTACAGACTAGAGTATAAGATACACACACCTCTGTTTAGAGAGATAGAGCAATATATTCACAACATATTTGAGAACAAGCATGAGTGGGTACGTGCAGACTTACAAGACATCATAAGTGCAATAAAGAGTTACAAGTAAAGGAATGATAAATCATGTATCAAAGCAATATAGGCAACAGAACTATATTCTGTAGAGATAACCTAGACATACTGCAAGGTATAAACTCTAACTCTATAGACCTTATATATCTAGACCCTCCATTCAACAAAAAGAAGATATTCACAGCACCTCTAGTTAGTAGTGCCAAAGGAGCTTCATTCAGTGACATATTTAGAGCAAAAGATGTAAAGGATGAATGGCTACAAACCATCAAGGAAGACCAAGATAAGTTGTATTCATTCTTAGAGAGTGTGAGGGTCATTGAAGGTCGTACAAGTTACAACTTCTGTTATCTTGCATATATGGCAATCCGACTTATAGAGATGCACAGGATCCTGAAGGATACAGGCAGTATATATTATCACTGTGATCCTACTATGAGTCACTACATAAAGATCCTTATGGATATTATATTCGGTGAGAAGAACTTTAGAAATGAAATTATTTGGAGCTACCAAGGTACAGGACAACCTAAAATTCACTTTAAAAGGAAACATGACATTTTACTATTTTACGCCAAGACTAATAAAGCCTTCTTTAGTCATGATGGGAGTAGCGAACCTATAAGTGAATTTTCAAAGAGTAAGTATACAAAACATGATGATAAAGGTTACTATAAGGAAATTAAACATTCTGATAGTGGTAAATTGTATAAACAATACATTAGACACTTCCAACGCATGCGTGATGTTTGGGATATTCCTATTGTAAATGTAATGGCAAAAGAACGCACAGATTACCCTACACAAAAGCCTTTAGCATTATTAGAACGTATCATCAAAGCAAGCAGTAACGAGGGTGATATCGTGCTTGACCCATTCTGTGGTTGTGCCACTACTTGCATAGCTGCTGAGAAACTAAATCGTCAGTGGATAGGTATAGATGTGTCAGTAATAGCTTATGAACTAGTACAAGATAGACTAAAGAACGAAGTAGCTAACCCTGAGAACCTACTACAGTATAAGAATAATATACACTTCTACACTGATCCTCCTACAAGAACAGATACAGAAGAAGATTACACACTCAAGAAGTATGTATATGTAATATCTAATGCAAAGTTTCCTGATGAGTATAAAGTAGGCATAGCTAAAGACTACAAAGCAAGACTCAACAGTTATCAAACCTCTGACCCTGACAGAGGTTACAGACTTGAGTATAAGATACACACACCTCTGTTTAGAGAGATAGAGCAACATGTTCACAACATATTTGAGAACAAGCATGAGTGGGTGCGTGCAGACTTACAAGACATCATAAGTGCAATAAAGAGTTACAAGTAAAGGAATGCTAAAGCATGCATGAAAGCAATATAAGCAACAGAACTATATTCTGTAGAGATAACCTAGACATACTACAAGGTATAAACTCTAACTCTATAGACCTTATATATCTAGACCCTCCATTCAACAAAAAGAAGATATTCACAGCACCTCTAGTTAGTAGTGCCAAAGGAGCTTCATTCAGTGACATATTTACAGCAGAAGATGTAAAAGACGAATGGCTACAAACCATCAAGGAAGATCAAGATAAGTTGTATTCATTCTTAGAGAGTGTGAGGGTCATTGAAGGTCGTACCAGTTATAACTTCTGTTATCTTGCATATATGGCAATCCGACTTATAGAGATGCACAGGGTATTGAAGGATACAGGCAGTATATATTATCACTGTGATCCTACGATGAGTCACTACATAAAGATCCTTATGGACATCATATTTGGTGAGAAGAACTTTAGAAATGAGATTGTGTGGTGCTACCATGCGGGCGGAGCAAGTAAAAGAAGATTTCCTCAAAAGCACGACATAATACTACTATACGGCAAGGATAAAAATAAGGCATCACATAACATAATACGTATTCCCTACAGGGATGTATATGCCTACCAAGAAAATCATGATAACCAAAAGGGAATATATCATCCCGAAGGTAAAATGTTGCATGATTGGTGGGAATTATCACTACTATCATCAATGGCAAAAGAACGCACAAGATACCCTACACAAAAGCCACTTGCATTATTAGAACGTATCATCAAAGCAAGCAGTAACGAGGGTGATATCGTGCTGGACCCATTCTGTGGTTGTGCTACCACTTGCATAGCTGCTGAGAAACTAAACCGTCAGTGGATAGGTATAGATGTATCAGTAATAGCTTATGAACTAGTACAAGACAGACTAAAGAACGAAGTAGCTAACCCAGACAACCTACTACAGTATAAGAATAATATACACTTCTACACTGATCCTCCTACAAGAACAGATACAGAAGAAGATTACACACTCAAGAAGTATGTATATGTAATATCTAATGCAAAGTTTCCTGATGAGTATAAAGTAGGCATAGCTAAAGACTACAAAGCAAGACTCAACAGTTATCAAACCTCTGACCCTGATAGAGGTTACAGACTTGAGTATAAGATACACACACCTCTGTTTAGAGAGATAGAGCAATATATTCACAACATATTTGAGAACAAGCATGAGTGGGTGTGTGCAGACTTACAAGACATCATAAGTGCAATAAAGAGTTACAAGTAAAGAAAGGTATGAGCATGCATGAAAGTAATATAAGCAATAGAACTATATTCTGTAGAGATAACCTAGACATACTGCAAGGTATAAACTCTAACTCTATAGACCTTATATATCTAGACCCTCCATTCAACAAAAAGAAGATATTCACATCACCTATACGTGGTAGTGCCAAAGGAGCTTCATTCAGTGACATATTTACAGCAGAAGATGTAAAGGATGAATGGCTACAAACCATCAAGGAAGATCAAGATAAGTTGTATTCATTCTTAGAGAGTGTAAGAGTCATTGAAGGTCGTACAAGTTATAACTTCTGTTATCTTGCATATATGGCGATCCGTTTGATGGAAATGCATAGGGTATTGAAGGATACAGGCAGTATATATTATCACTGTGATCCTACAATGAGTCATTACATAAAGATCCTTATGGACATCATATTTGGTGAACGCAGCTTTAGAAATGAGATTGTGTGGTGTTATAAAAGCGGTGGGGCAAGTAAAAGATATTTTTCCAAAAAACACGATGTAATTTTGTTTTACTCAAAAAAAGCAAACTATCTTTTTTATCCACAAAAGCAAAAATCATATATGACTCCGAAGTCGGGTAAAAATCCCGCACAAACTTATTATTGTGATGAATACGGACGTTACACCATAGTAAATACTAAAGATTGGTGGGATGAAATAGGAATGCTGGCGACTTCTTCCAAAGAACGCACAAGATACCCAACCCAAAAGCCACTTGCATTATTAGAACTTATCATCAAAGCAAGCAGTAATGAGGGTGATATCGTGCTGGACCCATTCTGTGGTTGTGCTACCACTTGCATAGCTGCTGAGAAACTAAATCGTCAGTGGATAGGTATAGATGTGTCAGTAATAGCTTATGAACTAGTACAAGACAGACTAAAGAACGAGATAGCTAATCCTGACAACCTACTACAGTATAAGAATAATATACACTTCTACACCGATCCTCCTACAAGAACAGATACAGAAGAAGATTACACACTCAAGAAGTATGTATATGTAATATCTAATGCAAAGTTTCCTGATGAGTATAAAGTAGGCATAGCTAAAGACTACCAAGCAAGACTCAACAGTTATCAAACCTCTGATCCTGACAGAGGTTACAGACTTGAGTATAAGATACACACACCTCTGTTCAGAGAGATAGAGCAACATGTCCACAACATATTTGAGAACAAGCATGAGTGGGTGCGTGCAGACTTACAAGACATCATAAGTGCAATAAAGAGTTACAAGTAAAGAAAGGTATGAGCATGCATGAAAGCAATATAAACAACAGAACTATATTCTGTAGAGATAACCTAGACATACTACAAGGTATAAACTCTAACTCTATAGACCTCATATATCTAGACCCTCCATTCAACAAAAAGAAGATATTCACAGCACCTCTAGTTAGTAGTGCCAAAGGAGCTTCATTCAGTGATATATTTACAGCAGAAGATGTAAAGGACGAATGGCTACAAACCATCAAGGAAGATCAAGATAAGTTGTATTCATTCTTAGAGAGTGTAAAGGTCATTGAAAGTCGTACCAGTTATAACTTCTGTTATCTTGCATATATGGCAATCCGTTTGATGGAAATGCATAGGGTATTGAAGGATACAGGCAGTATATATTACCACTGTGATCCTACTATGAGTCACTACATAAAGATCCTTATGGATATTATATTCGGTGAAAAGAACTTTAGAAATGAGATTGTGTGGCATTACCAAACAGGTGGTATTGCTAAAAAAGACTTCGCTCGTAAACACGACGTAATACTTAGGTATTCAGTGAGTACACACTGGTGTTTTAACCCAGAAGAAATAAAAGAAATTAGAAGCCGGGAAACATTAAAGAGAGCAAAATATAAAGGTAAGCGAGTAGAAATTACAAATGATACTAGATATCCGTTTGATGTGTTTTTGATACCTAGCATAAACTCTATGGCACGTGAACGCACAAGATACCCAACACAAAAGCCACTTGCATTATTAGAACGCATCATCAAAGCAAGCAGTAATGAGGGTGATATCGTGCTTGACCCATTCTGTGGTTGTGCTACCACTTGCATAGCTGCTGAGAAACTAAATCGTCAGTGGATAGGTATAGATGTGTCAGTAATAGCTTATGAACTAGTACAAGACAGACTAAAGAACGAAGTAGCTAACCCTGAGAACCTACTACAGTATAAGAATAATATACACTTCTACACTGATCCTCCTACAAGAACAGATACAGAAGAAGATTACACACTCAAGAAGTATGTATATGTAATATCTAATGCAAAGTTTCCTGATGAGTATAAAGTAGGTATAGCTAAAGACTATAAATCAAGACTCAACAGTTATCAAACCTCTGACCCTGATAGAGGGTACAAACTAGAGTATAAGATACACACACCTCTGTTCAGAGAGATAGAGCAATATATTCACAACATATTTGAGAACAAGCATGAGTGGGTACGTGCAGACTTACAAGACATCATAAGTGCAATAAAGAGTTACAAGTAAAGGAATGATAAAGCATGCATGAAAGTAATATAAGTAACAGAACTATATTCTGTAGAGATAACCTAGACATACTGCAAGGTATAAACTCTAACTCTATAGACCTCATATATCTAGACCCTCCGTTTAACAAAAAGAAGATATTCACATCACCTATACGTGGTAGTGCCAAAGGAGCTTCATTCAGTGACATATTTACAGCAGAAGATGTAAAGGATGAATGGCTACAAACCATCAAGGAAGATCAAGATAAGTTGTATTCATTCTTAGAGAGTGTGAGGGTCATTGAAGGTCGTACCAGTTATAACTTCTGTTATCTTGCATATATGGCAATCCGTTTGATGGAAATGCATAGGGTATTGAAGGATACAGGCAGTATCTATTATCACTGTGATCCTACGATGAGCCATTACATAAAGATCCTTATGGACATTGTATTTGGTGAGAAGAACTTTAGAAATGAGATTGTGTGGTGCTATACGGGTCCAAGTAATACAAAACGGTATTTTCCCAGAAAACACGATAGTCTGTTTTTCTACGCCAAAAACAAGAAAAATCACTATATATTCAACACCCAACTCATAAAAATACCATACACAAAGTTAGAGACAGGCAAGACCAGCGGTATATTTAAGAGCTCTGCAACTTTAGACAAAAAGGGGAAAATACCAGAAGATTGGTGGGAAGAAAACAGAGATGGTATGACGCCGGTAGGACGTATAAAAAAAGAACGTACAAACTACCCAACCCAAAAGCCACTTGCATTATTAGAACGTATCATCAAAGCAAGCAGTAACGAGGGGGATATCGTGCTTGACCCATTCTGTGGTTGTGCTACCACTTGCATAGCTGCTGAGAAACTAAACCGTCAGTGGATAGGTATAGATGTGTCAGTAATAGCTTATGAACTAGTACAAGACAGACTAAAGAACGAAGTAGCTAATCCAGACAACCTACTACAGTATAAGAATAATATACACTTCTACACTGATCCTCCTACAAGAACAGATACAGAAGAAGATTACACACTCAAGAAGTATGTATATGTAATATCTAATGCATATTTTATAGGCATGTATAAAGTAGGCATAGCTAAAGACTATAAAGCAAGACTCAACAGTTATCAAACCTCTGACCCTGACAGAGGTTACAGACTAGAGTATAAGATACACACACCTCTGTTTAGAGAGATAGAGCAATATGTTCACAACATATTTGAGAACAAGCATGAGTGGGTGCGTGCAGACTTACAAGATATCATAAGTGCAATAAAGAGTTACAAGTAAAGGAATGATAAAGCATGCATGAAAGTAATATAAACAACAGAACTATATTCTGTAGAGATAACCTAGACATACTGCAAGGTATAAACTCTAACTCTATAGACCTTATATATCTAGACCCTCCGTTTAACAAAAAGAAGATATTCACATCACCTATACGTGGTAGTGCCAAAGGAGCCTCATTCAGTGACATATTTACAGCAGAAGATATAAAAGACGAATGGCTACAAACCATCAAGGAAGATCAAGATAAGTTGTATTCATTCTTAGAGAGTGTAAGAGTCATTGAAGGTCGTACCAGTTATAACTTCTGTTATCTTGCATATATGGCAATCCGTTTGATGGAAATGCATAGGGTATTGAAGGATACAGGCAGTATATATTACCACTGTGATCCTACGATGAGCCATTACATAAAGATCCTTATGGACATCATATTTGGTGAAAAGAACTTTAGAAATGAAATTGTATGGGGTTACACAGGACCGGGTTCACCCAGAATGAGGCAGTTTAATAGAAAACATGATACTGTTTTTTGGTACTCAAAAGGTAATACTTGGACATTCAATGGTAATGATGTTCGTTTACCTTACAAAGACGGTGGACCACATACTGGCGGTTATGGGATTAATAAAGATATATCAATCAAATATGGTAAAAAGGGAAAAATACCAGAAACATGGTGGACCAATATAGCTATTGCAGTTAGAAGTAAAAGTCAAAGACAAGGTTACCCTACACAAAAGCCTTTAGCATTATTAGAACGTATCATCAAAGCAAGCAGTAATGAGGGTGATATCGTGCTTGACCCATTCTGTGGTTGTGCTACCACTTGCATAGCTGCTGAGAAACTAAACCGTCAGTGGATAGGTATAGATGTGTCAGTAATAGCTTATGAACTAGTACAAGACAGACTAAAGAACGAAGTAGCTAACCCAGACAACCTACTACAGTATAAGAATAATATACACTTCTACACTGATCCTCCTACAAGAACAGATACAGAAGAAGATTACACACTCAAGAAGTATGTATATGTAATATCTAATCCATATTTTATAGGCATGTATAAAGTAGGCATAGCTAAAGACTACAAAGCAAGACTCAACAGTTATCAAACCTCTGACCCTGACAGAGGTTACAGACTAGAGTATAAGATACACACACCTCTGTTCAGAGAGATAGAGCAATATGTTCACAACGTATTTGAGAACAAGCATGAGTGGGTGCGTGCAGACTTACAAGACATCATAAGTGCAATAAAGAGTTACAAGTAAAGAAAGGTATGAGCATGCATGAAAGCAATATAAACAACAGAACTATATTCTGTAGAGATAACCTAGATATACTGCAAGGTATAAACTCTAACTCTATAGACCTTATATATCTAGACCCTCCATTCAACAAAAAGAAGATATTCACAGCACCTCTAGTTAGTAGTGCCAGAGGAGCTTCATTCAGTGACATATTTACAGCAGAAGATGTAAAGGATGAATGGCTACAAACCATCAAGGAAGATCAAGATAAGTTGTATTCATTCTTAGAGAGTGTGAGGGTCATTGAAGGTCGTACCAGTTATAACTTCTGTTATCTTGCATATATGGCAATACGTTTGATGGAGATGCATAGGGTATTGAAGGATACAGGCAGTATATATTATCACTGCGATCCTACTATGAGTCACTACATAAAGATCCTTATGGACATCATCTTTGGTGAGAAGAACTTTAGGAATGAGATTGTATGGTGCTATCATGCGGGGGGAGCAAGTAAAAGAAGGTTTCCTCAAAAGCACGACATAATACTACTATACGGCAAGGATAAAAATAAGGCATCACATAACATAATACGTATTCCCTACAGGGATGCATATGCCTACCAAGAAAACCATGATAACCAAAAGGGAGTATATCATCCCGAAGGTAAAATGTTGCATGATTGGTGGGAATTATCACTACTATCATCAATGGCAAAAGAACGCACAAGATACCCTACACAAAAGCCTTTAGCATTATTAGAACGTATCATCAAAGCAAGCAGTAACGAGGGTGATATCGTGCTTGACCCATTCTGTGGTTGTGCTACCACTTGCATAGCTGCTGAGAAACTAAACCGTCAGTGGATAGGTATAGATGTGTCAGTAATAGCTTATGAACTAGTACAAGACAGACTAAAGAACGAAGTAGCTAATCCTGACAACCTACTACAGTATAAGAATAATATACACTTCTACACCGATCCTCCTACAAGAACAGATACAGAAGAAGATTACACACTCAAGAAGTATGTATATGTAATATCTAATGCATATTTTATAGGCATGTATAAAGTAGGCATAGCTAAAGACTACAAAGCAAGACTCAACAGTTATCAAACCTCTGATCCTGACAGAGGGTACAGACTAGAGTATAAGATACACACACCTCTGTTCAGAGAGATAGAGCAATATATTCACAACATATTTGAGAACAAGCATGAGTGGGTACGTGCAGACTTACAAGACATCATAAGTGCAATAAAGAGTTACAAGTAAAGGAATGATAAAGCATGCATGAAAGTAATATAAGCAATAGAACTATATTCTGTAGAGATAACCTAGACATACTGCAAGGTATAAACTCTAACTCTATAGACCTTATATATCTAGACCCTCCATTCAACAAAAAGAAGATATTCACAGCACCTCTAGTTAGTAGTGCCAAGGGAGCTTCATTCAGTGACATATTTACAGCAGAAGATGTAAAGGATGAATGGCTACAAACCATCAAGGAAGATCAAGATAAGTTGTATTCATTCTTAGAGAGTGTAAAGCTCATAGAAGGTGGTACCAGTTATAACTTCTGTTATCTTGCATATATGGCAATCCGTTTGATGGAAATGCACAGGGTATTGAAGGATAAAGGCAGTATATATTATCACTGTGATCCTACTATGAGTCACTACATAAAGATCCTTATGGACATTGTATTTGGTGAAAAGAACTTTAGGAATGAGATCACTTGGAAAAGAACATCTTCTACTCAAAAAGGTAGTCAACATTTGCCAAAACAATGGGGAAATATTACCGATATAATACTCTTTTATTCAAAGACTAATAACTTTAAGTTATCGCCATACAAAGAATTATCTGATTTAGATTTAGAAGAATTATTTCCACTAAAAGAGCAAGATGGAAGACGTTATAACCTAACTAGTAGTGACTGGTTTCGTAGACCCACAATGGGAGCAAGACCTAATTTGTGTTATACATACAAGGGTGTAACTAATCCGCATCCATCGGGTTGGAGAGTATCGTTAGAAAAGCTAAAGGAATATGATAAGCAAGGGCATATTGTATGGAGACAAGGTAAATTGCCTTTGAGGAAATCATATGCTGCTGAATACAAAGGCAGTAGTATTGGCAATATATGGACTGATATTGGCAATGTTGTAGGTAAAAACAGAACAGATTACCCTACACAAAAGCCACTTGCATTATTAGAACGTATCATCAAAGCAAGCAGTAATGAGGGTGATATCGTGCTGGATCCATTCTGTGGTTGTGCTACTACTTGCATAGCTGCTGAGAAACTAAACCGTCAGTGGATAGGTATAGATGTGTCAGTAATAGCTTATGAACTAGTACAAGACAGACTAAAGAACGAGATAGCTAATCCTGACAACCTACTACAGTATAAGAATAATATACACTTCTACACCGATCCTCCTACAAGAACAGATACAGAAGAAGATTACACACTCAAGAAGTATGTATATGTAATATCTAATCCATATTTTATAGGCATGTATAAAGTAGGCATAGCTAAAGACTACAAAGCAAGACTCAACAGTTATCAAACCTCTGATCCTGACAGAGGTTACAGACTAGAGTATAAGATACACACACCTCTGTTCAGAGAGATAGAGCAATATGTCCACAACATATTTGAGAACAAGCATGAGTGGGTGCGTGCAGACTTACAAGACATCATAAGTGCAATAAAGAGTTACAAGTAAAGGAATGATAAAGCATGCATGAAAGTAATATAAGTAACAGAACTATATTCTGTAAAGATAACCTAGATATACTACAAGGTATAAACTCTAACTCTATAGACCTTATATATCTAGACCCTCCATTCAACAAAAAGAAGATATTCACATCACCTATACGTGGTAGTGCCAAAGGAGCTTCATTCAGTGACATATTTACAGCAGAAGATGTAAAGGACGAATGGCTACAAACCATCAAGGAAGATCAAGATAAGTTGTATTCATTCTTAGAAAGTGTAAAGGTCATAGAAGGTCGTACCAGTTATAACTTCTGTTATCTTGCATATATGGCGATCCGTTTGATTGAGATGCACAGGATCCTTAAGGATACAGGCAGTATCTATTATCACTGCGATCCTACTATGAGTCACTACATAAAGATCCTTATGGACATCATCTTTGGTGAGAAGAACTTTAGGAATGAGATTATTTGGAGCTACCAAGGTACAGGACAACCAAAAATTCACTTTAAAAGGAAACATGACATTTTACTATTTTACGCCAAGACTAATAAAGCCTTCTTTAGTCATGATGGGAGTAGTGAACCTATAAGTGAATTTTCAAAGAGTAAGTATACAAAACATGATAAAGGTTACTATAAGGAAATTAAACATTCTGATAGTGGTAAATTGTATAAACAATACATTAGACACTTCCAACGCATGCGTGATGTTTGGGATATTCCTATTGTAAATGTAATGGCAAAAGAACGCACAGATTATCCTACCCAAAAGCCACTTGCATTATTAGAACGTATCATCAAAGCAAACAGTAACGAGGGTGATATCGTGCTTGACCCATTCTGTGGCTGTGCTACCACTTGCATAGCTGCTGAGAAACTAAATCGTCAGTGGATAGGTATAGATGTATCAGTAATAGCTTATGAACTAGTACAAGACAGACTAAAGAACGAAGTAGCTAACCCTGAGAACCTACTACAGTATAAGAATAATATACACTTCTACACCGATCCTCCTACAAGAACAGATACAGAAGAAGATTACACACTCAAGAAGTATGTATATGTAATATCTAATCCATATTTTATAGGCATGTATAAAGTAGGCATAGCTAAAGACTACAAATCAAGACTCAACAGTTATCAAACCTCTGATCCTGACAGAGGGTATAGACTAGAGTATAAGATACACACACCTCTGTTTAGAGAGATAGAGCAATATGTCCACAACATATTTGAGAACAAGCATGAATGGGTGCGTGCAGACTTACAAGACATCATAAGTGCAATAAAGAGTTACAAGTAAAGAAAGGTATGAGCATGCATGAAAGCAATATAAACAACAGAACTATATTCTGTAGAGATAACCTAGATATACTGCAAGGTATAAACTCTAACTCTATAGACCTTATATATCTAGACCCTCCATTCAACAAAAAGAAGATATTCACAGCACCTCTAGTTAGTAGTGCCAGAGGAGCTTCATTCAGTGACATATTTACAGCAGAAGATGTAAAGGATGAATGGCTACAAACCATCAAGGAAGATCAAGATAAGTTGTATTCATTCTTAGAGAGTGTGAGGGTCATTGAAGGTCGTACAAGTTATAACTTCTGTTATCTTGCATATATGGCGATCCGTTTGATTGAGATGCACAGGATCCTTAAGGATACAGGCAGTATCTATTACCACTGTGATCCTACGATGAGCCATTATCTGAAAATTCTGATGGACATCATCTTTGGTGAGAATAACTTTAGAAATGAGATTGTGTGGAAGAAGTATAGCGGCAGGAAAAATAATGCAAAATATAAGTTCTCTACACAAAATGATATTATCTTATTCTATGTAAAAAACTTCGATTCAGTGTTCATGCCATTATTTATTCCTCATAGTGAAAAAGAAATTGCAAAAAAATATAAGTATATTGATGACAATGGTAGAAGATACCGATTAGCGTGGGGAAGAAATTATCAACGTAAAGGTGAGCAAAGAAAGATCTATCTTGATGAAAGCAAAGGGCGAGCTATTGGTAATCTTTGGGTAGAAGATGGTTTACAGTTAAATACATCTTCTGCTGAACGCACAGATTACCCTACCCAAAAGCCACTTGCATTATTAGAACGCATCATCAAAGCAAGCAGTAACGAGGGTGATATCGTGCTTGACCCGTTCTGTGGTTGTGCTACCACTTGCATAGCTGCTGAGAAACTAAACCGTCAGTGGATAGGTATAGATGTGTCAGTAATAGCTTATGAACTAGTACAAGACAGACTAAAGAACGAAGTAGCTAACCCTGAGAACCTACTACAGTATAAGAATAATATACACTTCTACACTGATCCTCCTACAAGAACAGATACAGAAGAAGATTACACACTCAAGAAGTATGTATATGTAATATCTAATCCATATTTTATAGGCATGTATAAAGTAGGCATAGCTAAAGACTACAAAGCAAGACTCAACAGTTATCAAACCTCTGACCCTGACAGAGGTTACAGACTTGAGTATAAGATACACACGCCTCTGTTCAGAGAGATAGAGCAATATATTCACAACATATTTGAGAACAAGCATGAGTGGGTGCGTGCAGACTTACAAGACATCATAAGTGCAATAAAGAGTTACAAGTAAAGGAATGATAAAGCATGCATGAAAGCAATATAAACAACAGAACTATATTCTGTAGAGATAACCTAGACATACTACAAGGTATAAACTCTAACTCTATAGACCTTATATATCTAGACCCTCCGTTTAACAAAAAGAAGATATTCACATCACCTATACGTGGTAGTGCCAAAGGAGCTTCATTCAGTGACATATTTACAGCAGAAGATGTAAAGGATGAATGGCTACAAACCATCAAGGAAGATCAAGATAAGTTGTATTCATTCTTAGAGAGTGTAAAGCTCATAGAAGGTCGTACAAGTTATAACTTCTGTTATCTTGCATATATGGCAATCCGTTTGATGGAAATGCATAGGGTATTGAAGGATACAGGCAGTATATATTTGCACTGCGATCCTACTATGAGTCACTACATAAAGATCCTTATGGATATTGTATTCGGTGAAAAGAACTTTAGAAATGAAATTGTGTGGGGCTACAGAACTGGAGGAATAAGCAAAAGATGGTTTGGTAGAAAACACGATACTGTTTTTTGGTATGTGAAAAATGAAAATATAAACTATACTTTCAACCTTTTAACCGAAAAATCTTACTTAACACATAAATACGGGTTTAAAAACATTGAAATAAAGCAAGATAAAAAAGGACTTTATACAGAAACTTATTTCAGAGACTATTGGATTATTGATGCATTAAGAGGTAATCAGCCAGAAACAGTTGGATATCCTACCCAAAAGCCACTTGCATTATTAGAACGTATCATCAAAGCAAGCAGTAACGAGGGTGATATCGTGCTTGACCCGTTCTGTGGTTGTGCCACTACTTGCATAGCTGCTGAGAAACTAAACCGTCAGTGGATAGGTATAGATGTGTCAGTAATAGCTTATGAACTAGTACAAGACAGACTGAAGAACGAAGTAGCTAACCCAGACAATCTACTACAGTATAAGAATAATATACACTTCTACACCGATCCTCCTACAAGAACAGATACAGAAGAAGATTACACACTCAAGAAGTATGTATATATAATATCTAATCCATATTTTATAGGCATGTATAAAGTAGGCATAGCTAAAGACTACAAAACAAGACTCAACAGTTATCAAACCTCTGACCCTGACAGAGGGTACAAACTAGAGTATAAGATACACACACCTCTGTTCAGAGAGATAGAGCAATATGTCCACAACATATTTGAGAACAAGCATGAGTGGGTGCGTGCAGACTTACAAGACATCATAAGTGCAATAAAGAGTTACAAGTAAAGGAATGATAAATCATGTATCAAAGCAATATAGGCAACAGAACTATATTCTGTAAAGATAACCTAGACATACTGCAAGGTATAAACTCTAACTCTATAGACCTTATATATCTAGACCCTCCATTCAACAAAAAGAAGATATTCACAGCACCTCTAGTTGGTAGTGCCAGAGGAGCTTCATTCAGTGATATATTTAGAGCAAAAGATGTAAAGGATGAATGGCTACAAACTATCAAGGAAGATCAAGATAAGTTGTATTCATTCTTAGAGAGTGTAAGAGTCATTGAAGGTCGTACAAGTTATAACTTCTGTTATCTTGCATATATGGCGATCCGTTTGATGGAAATGCACAGGGTATTGAAGGATACAGGCAGTATATATTATCACTGTGATCCTACAATGAGTCATTACATAAAGATCCTTATGGACATCATATTTGGTGAACGCAGCTTTAGAAATGAGATTGTGTGGTGTTATAAAAGCGGTGGGGCAAGTAAAAGATATTTTTCCAAAAAACACGATGTAATTTTGTTTTACTCAAAAAAAGAAAACTATCTTTTTTATCCACAAAAGCAAAAATCATATATGACTCCTAAGTCGGGTAAAAATCCCGCACAAACTTATTATTGTGATGAATACGGACGTTACACCATAGTAAATACTAAAGATTGGTGGGATGAAATAGGAATGCTGGCGACTTCTTCCAAAGAACGCACAAGATACCCAACCCAAAAGCCACTTGCATTATTAGAACGCATCATCAAAGCAAGCAGTAATGAGGGTGATATCGTGCTTGACCCATTCTGTGGTTGTGCTACTACTTGCATAGCTGCTGAGAAACTAAACCGTCAGTGGATAGGTATAGATGTGTCAGTAATAGCTTATGAACTAGTACAAGACAGACTAAAGAACGAAGTAGCTAACCCTGAGAACCTACTACAGTATAAGAATAATATACACTTCTACACTGATCCTCCTACAAGAACAGATACAGAAGAAGATTACACACTCAAGAAGTATGTATATATAATATCTAATGCAAAGTTTCCTGATGAGTATAAAGTAGGCATAGCTAAAGACTACAAAGCAAGACTCAACAGTTATCAAACCTCTGACCCTGACAGAGGTTACAGACTAGAGTATAAGATCACACACCTCTGTTCAGAGAGATAGAGCAATATGTTCACAACGTATTTGAGAACAAGCATGAGTGGGTTCGTGCAGACTTACAAGACATCATAAGTGCAATAAAGAGTTACAAGTAAAGGAGCAAACAATGATTAACACCATTTTTCATATTGTATTTAGATGGGACTGGAGGCTTTTCGCCTCTATTCTTGCGTATATGCTGTTGCCACGTCTGTATGAAAACTACAGTATATATTTAGTTGGTAACGCTATACCTGATACCAATAGTCTGCCTATTGTTGCTCAGTGGTCTTTTATTGCTCTCGCTATTGAAGTTTTACAAGAAGCACTGATTCTTCCTCTGTTCTTTTATATTGGCAGTCAAATCAGGAATGTAAACTTGTTAAATCACATTAAAACCTCTGTTTATAGCATCTCAGTGATTTTTATTGTTTTTACGATTGTTCTTTTATCGTCATTAAACACTTTAGTAGAAACTATCGGAACGCCACCCGAAATTCAAGAAGCAACAAAGGATTACTTAAGAATAAGGATACTATCTATTCCATTTTCAATTTTAACTCTTGCTTCCATAGTGTTCTCGCAGGCTCTCAATTTGAAGAAAGTTATTTTAGCAATTACTGTTTTTAAAGTCGTTGTAGCGGGAGTGCTTGACTCGCTATTTTTTGGTGGTTATCCTTTTTCACTAGATTATGGAGTTAATGGTGTTGCCTTATCCAGTCTTATATCAGAAGCAACTACGTTTATACTAGCGTTTTGGTTAGTTATTAGGTTTTCTAAATTTTCAATTAGGGAGTTACTGATAAAACCGTTTTTTATGAATTGGAGGATGCTGTTCCGTGTTGGCAGCTGGAGTGGGTTAGATAGTTTGGTCAGAAATCTCGCTTACTCATTTATGATAGTAAGAATGCTTAACTTAATAGGTGCAAATGAAATAGGAGGCTACTTTTTGGCAGTGCATATTTTATGGAGTTTCCTTTTAGTTCCTGTGTTGGCATTTGGTGATTCGTCTAAAGCACTGCTAGCTAATCATGTCGGTGACGTTAGTAATCTAAAAAAGTACTTTGGGACGTCTATTGTAGTTGCTGGTTTGTTTGCTTTGTTACTTGTAGCGTTTACTCCTTTTTGGAATTTATTTGCAAGTGTCCTCAATAATCAGCCTGAGATCGTTGATCTATCCTTTAAAGCGTTTGCTATTCTTCTTATACCGTATACTCTATTTATTGTTAACACAATCTGTGATAGCCTGTTTTATGCAACAGGCAAGACCCGATTTATGGCTTATCAATCTTTAATTACCAATTCTGTAGTTTATGGCACGGCGTTTATACTTTACATTACAGGCACTTGGACGCCTTCTTTTGAAAGTATAATGCTCCTGTTTGGTATCGGTATATTTATAGATAGCGTGTTTACTGTTCTATTTGCATGGTGGCTGCTATACAGTAAAAAGAGTTATAAATAAAATAAAACGGTTAGACTATACAACAACAGGTTCAACACAGGCTGGAGTATCGTTTTTGGGCGAATTTACAACTGTAGAGACTCTATAAGCTTCAAAGAGATTAGTATCGGTAGATTGTAGTATTTTTTCTAAACTACTAATATCACTGACATCTGGGGCAAGCCACTGACTTTCTTGTTCCTCTTGTAGAACTACTGGCATTCTATTGTGGATATCTCTTAGTTTGTGGTTAGCCTGTGTTGTTACAATTGAAAAAGAGTAAACCTCTTCTTGTGCATGATTCCAAATATCATATATTCCCGCGAATGCAAAGGGCTCTTTAGACTTTATAGTTATACGGAAAGGTATCTTAGGTTGTTTACTGTTGTTTGCTTGCCATTCGTAGTAACCATCGGCAAGGACTAAGCAACGCCTACTTAGGAAGAGTCTTTTATATGAGGGTTTTGTGGAAATTGTCTCTGCTCTGGCGTTTATCATTTTGTATCCGAGTTTTTTATCCTTTGCCCATGCGGGAATCAAACCCCAACGCATTGACTTTAAAACTCTTGTCTCTTCTTGAACAACCACCACCGCCTGCTGACTAGGTGCAATATTGTATCTAGGTTTATACGAGATATCTGACACTGCAAACTTGAATCTCAGACTTAGCGTTTCTATTTGTTCTGTTAAAGAAAATCGTCCGCACATAATTATCTCCTCTTAGTAATTGCTTATAACGAATAGTATAAAGTAGTCTAAATAAGTTTATAATTTTACTGTATCAAGTAATCTTATTCTTTAGTGTGTTATTTGGGTTACTTGAGGTTAAAACTAAAAATATAATTTATAAGAGTTGCATTACAAATACATAATACAGGTAAGGATACTATGCCAGCGAAGACGTTAACCAAAAAGTCAGTGCCGTACGTTTTAAAAAACGTACCAAAAGCAAAACCCGCTATGGGAGTAGTCGGTGTAGTGCGTACTATGCCTAAGAGTGTTTTAAGTGATTATGCAAGGTTATTAGATATCTCTGGTGCTGACACTGCACTTTTACCTAGTCAGCAAACTTTGCTCAAAGTTAATATATCTTGGCAACACTACTATCCTGCTTGTTCTTCTGCGCCGTGGCAGATTGAAGGCACTGCAAACTGGCTAATAGACAACGGCTATAAAGACATTATCGCAGCGCACAACGGCACTGTGGTTGTAGATGCACAAGAAGGGCGTATAAACAACAAGCACGCCGCCGTTGAAGAACGCCTAAATATACCTCATGCCATACTGGATCAGCCTCCGACCAAGTGGATTAACTACAGACCTAAATCTAAAATGCTGACACTGGACTCTGTCTACCCGCAAGGTATAATGATACCCGAGTTGCTTATCGGGTCTAATATAGTGCATCTACCGACTGTGAAGACACACGTGTTTACAACAATGACAGGTGCAATGAAGAATGCCTTCGGCGGTTTACTACACAGAAACCGACACTGGACTCACGCTGTTATACACGAAACTTTAGTAGATCTCTTGCAAATTCAAAAAGAGATTCATTCGGGGATATTTGCGGTTATGGATGGCACTTTTGTAGGTTCGGGTCCTGGCCCGCGTGCTATGCGTATACACGTCAAGAACGTAGTCCTTGCATCAGCAGACCAAGTTGCAATAGACGCAGTTGCAGCATCGCTTATGGGGTTTGACCCAATGACAATACCCAAAATCAGAATAGCACACGAAATGGGGCTTGGTATCGGTAACCCTCGTGAGATAAAAACGCTCGGCGATGATGTATCTGGCGAAAAATGGAACTTTAAAGCCAATCAGAACACATTTGCATCCAGAGGGCAACACCTCATATACCACGGCCCGCTCAAGCCTCTTGAAAAGATGCTTCTGCGTTCGCCTATAGCACCTTGGGCGTATTTTGCATCAAACATATACCATAACGCATTTTGGCTTAAAGTCATAGGAAAGAAAAGAGTAAATGAGGCTATGAAAACCGAATGGGGTAAACTCTTCAAGGCTTATTAGTCTGTTTAGCAAAGGTAAACTGCTTTAGTCAACCCTGCCCTTTGTAGATTACTACATTTACTGACACTGTTAGCTCTTGCGCGAATATGTAGATTTATAAGTAATAGTATCTATATCAGTTTAGTTAATTAAGGATAGTTACTGCAACGCCCACTATAGTAAAAACGACTGTTATTATAGCAATACTTATTCCAAACATCCATTTCACACTTTTTATTTCGTTATGCATCTCTTTGCCGAGAGAGTCCATTCTATCACTTAAGCGTTCTGTGGCGTGCTTTAGATCATTTCGTATAGATCCCATTTCAGATTGCTGTCCAGACCTGAGGGCTTTTATTTCAGCCTTTAGCTCGGTCTTAACTAACTGTATCTCTGTCCGCAGAACCTTCTCAGTGGTAGCTAGGTCATCCTTCGTAGCTACGTTTTGCAAACGTTCATTGTGCACATCTGTCAGTACGTGTGCTTGTTCAATTGTAAAGCCAACCTCTACAAAACGCTTGGTTATCTCTGCGTTACTCGTTACCATCGCTTGTATCCTTTCTATTCTATATAACAATGTGTATATAGTTATTGTACATTAAAGCATTCCACATATAAGATTGACTCACAATTTTATTAGATTACAATATCTCTAAAGCATAATCAGTGTTGTATAATTATTTTAATATGATACTGCATTGCAACTTATACACACTACAACTAAAAGGCTATTAGTATGAATAATAAATCTATAACTATAAGAGAACATATAAGAGTACTAGACTTCCAAACTGTCTGTATAACTATACCTAAAGATGAGACACCTGCAGGACGTATGTTTAACGTTACTAGTAACGAGAAGGCTCTGTTTCGTAGAAACGGCACAGTCATAGAACAATTCAGCGGGCGAGGTAAAGAAGTCAAACCTGATACAGAAGTAATAGTTGCATCTTTACGTGAATACACACTCTCTATTGTGTTCGGTGCAAAGAGTGAATACATAAAGTCATCTCCTGATATTGAGTATAAAAGTATCACAACCGTAACAGGAGAGGTTATAGAGTCTGCATTGGTAAACATAACATTTGCAGTGAATAGGGATGATAAACACAACTTACATCGTCTTTTGGAGATCCCAACTCAACAGACTGATAAAACCACAGTGAAAGACATAGCAAGAGCATTGAGTAACAACGTAAATATATCAGGTAAGATATATGTTGCAGGTTATGGCAATAACGATAGCCATAAGTCAATAAGATACGATATCCCTAGACAAGAGCAGATAAACAGGGATATAAAGTCCTCAGTGAAGGACCTACTTGCTGATTGGGGTATATTGTTACGTTCTGTGAGTCTACATATATACAGTACATCAAGGGATGAAGAGCTACTTGTAAGAGAAGCGGATAGGCAAGAACAAGAAAGAATACTTTTTGAACTAAAGCAAGACCTTGAGCGTGTGCGTGCAGATAATGCTAAAAAGTCAGCTGATTACGAATACCGTAAGGAAAAAACACAGGCAGAATTGGACATAGAGAAGTTAGATGGTCTAAAGCGTAAGATACAACTAGAACAGATACTGACAGAATATGAATACGCAGAGAAAATAGCAGAGATACAAGCTAGGATAGGTAAAATTGAGATTAAATCACCACCAGATGATCCAGTAATTAAAGAGGATCCCCCTGTTATAACATCTCTTGTAGATCAAAAGATTAGTGAATTTACAAAGAGGCTACGTCTAAACCCAAACGATGTAGAAGCGTATAAATCTCGCGGGGATGCATACTGTGAGATGGGTAATTATCCAACCGCTATTTTAGATTATAATGAGGCAATAACACGATACCTTAAATATACAGCTGCATATAAAGCACGTGGTGATGCATACTATCAACTAGGTCAATATAGCGATGCCATAAACGATTATAGCAAAGCAAAGGAATTAGATCCAAGTATACAACTCCATAGCTATGCTAATATAACAGTATATGTAGGGTCTGATGATAACTACCTATATGCATTGGATGCGGCTACAAGTGTACTAAAGTGGCGTTATAAAACAGGTGATAATGTTCATTCAAGCCCTGCAGTGTATAACGGCACTGTGTATGTAGGCTCTGATGATAACTACCTTTACGCGTTGAATGCAGATACAGGCACACTAAAGTGGCGTTATAAGGCAGGTGACTGGATTAGATCAAGCCCTGCAGTGTATAACAGCACTGTTTATGTAGGCTCTAATGATAACTACCTTTACTCGTTGGATCCAACCACAGACACACTAAAGTGGCGTTATAAGACAGGTAGTATTGTTTACTCAAGCCCTGCAGTGTATAACGGCACTGTGTATGTAGGCTCTGATGATAACTACCTTTACGCGTTGAATGCTGCTACAGGTTCACTAGAGTGGCGTTATAAGACAGGTGATGAAGTTAACTCAAGCCCTGTAGTGTATAACGGCACTGTGTATGTAGGCTCTGATGATAACTACCTCTATGCATTAAATGCGGCTACAGGCACACTAAAGTGGCGTTATAAGACAGGTGACCGGATTGACTCAAGCCCTGCAGTGTATAACGGCACTGTTTATGTAGGGTCTTTGGATAATTACATTTACGCGTTGGATGCAGATACAGGCACACTAAAGTGGCATTATGAGACAGGTTTCTGGATTCAATCAAGCCCTACAGTGTATAACGGCACTGTGTATGTAGGGTCTTATGACCAATACTTTTACGCGTTGGATGCAGATACAGGTAAACGACAGTGGGGTTATTATACAGGTATTAATGTTAACTCAAGCCCTGCAGTGTATAACGGCACTGTGTATGTAGGCTGTGGGGATAAATACATTTACGCGTTGAATGCAGATACAGGTAAACGACAGTGGGGTTATGAGACAGGCGGTAATGTTAACTCAAGCCCTGTTGTAGTTAAGTTTGAGTAGTATTACATATAAAAGGATATTAATATGGCTAATCACCCAGCAATACCAGAATACATCAACCCACGGGATTTCCAAACTGTCTGTATAATCATACCTAAAGAGAAGATACACAAAGGACGTGTGTTTAACGTTACTAGTAACGAAAAGGCTCTATTACGTAGAAACGGCACAGTCATAGAACAATTCAGTGGCAGAGGTAAAGAAGTACTACCTAATACAGAAGTAATAGTTGCATCTTTACGTGAATATACACTCTCTATTGCGTTTGGTGCAAAGAGTAAATACGTAACCTCACCTCCTGATATTGAGTATCCAACTATCACCACCATAACAGGAGAGGTAATTCAGTCTGCATTGGTAAACATCACATTTGCAGTAGATAGGGATGATAAACACAACTTACATCGTCTTTTGGAGATCCCAACTCAACAGACTAATAAAGTCACAGTGAAAGACATAGCAAGATCATTGAGTAACAACGTGAATATATCAGGTAAGATATATGTTGCAGGTTATAGTAATAACGATAACCATAAGTCAATAAGATACGATACTAATAGGCTAGAGCAGATCAAGCGTGATATAGGGTCATCAGTGAAGGAACTACTTGCTAGCTGGGGTATATTGTTGCGTTCTGTGAGTCTACACATATACAGCACATCAATGGATGAGGAGCTACTTGTAAGAGAAGAGGATAGGCAAGAACAAGAAAGAATACTTCTTGAACTAAAGCAAGAACTTGATCGTGTGCGTGCAGATAATGCTAAAAAGTCAGCTGATTACGAAGCCTGTAAGGCATCAATGCAAAGAGAGATTAATGAGCTTTATACCAATAAGGATGAGAAGTTAGCTAAAATTGATGCTGATAAGAAGATAATACGTGCAGAAATGGGCATAGAGCAATTAGATGCTCTAAAGCGTAAGATACAACTACAAAAGACACTGACAGAGGCCGAATACGCAGAGAAAATAGCAGAGATACAGGCTAGGCTAGGTAAAATTGAGATTAAACCACCCCTTGATCCAGTAATTAATACTGGAGTGACTCATATTCCAACTTCTGTAGATCAAGAAATTCGTAAGTTGACAGAGCAGATACGTCTAAACCCAAACGATGTAGGAGCGTATAAATCTCGCGGGGATGCATACTGTGAGATGGGTAATTATCCAACCGCTATTTTAGATTATAATGAGGCAATAACACGATACCTTAAATATACAGCTGCATATAAAGCACGTGGTGATGCATACTATCAACTAGGTCAATATAGCGATGCCATAAACGATTATAACAAAGCAAAGGAATTAGATCCAAGTATACAACTCCATAGCTATGCTAATATAACAGTATATGTAGGGTCTGATGATAACTACCTATATGCATTGGATGCGGCTACAAGTGTACTAAAGTGGCGTTATAAGACAGGTAGAGGTATTAGATCAAGCCCTGCAGTGTATAATGGCACTGTTTATGTAGGCTCTACTGATAACTACCTATATGCATTGGATGCAGACATAGGTGCACTAACGTGGTATTATAAGATAGGTAACGAGATTTGGTCAAGCCCTGCAGTATATAACGACACTGTTTATCTAGGGTCTAATGACTACTACCTCTACGCGTTGGATGCAGATACAGGCACACTAAAGTGGCGTTATAAGACAGGTAGCAGTATTAGCTCAAGCCCTGCAGTGTATAACGGCACTGTGTGTGTAGGATCTGATGATAACTACCTCTATGCATTGGATACAGCCACAGGTACACTAAAGTGGCGTTATAAGACAGGTAATTATGTTCGCGCAAGCCCTACAGTGTATAACGGCACTGTGTATGTAGGATCTGATGATAACTACCTCTATGCATTAAATGCGGCTACAGGCACACTAAAGTGGCGTTATAAGACAGGTGACAGTATTTGGTCAAGCTCTGCAGTGTATAACGGCACTGTTTATGTAGGGTCTTGGGATCGCTACCTTTACGCGTTGGATGCAGATACAGGCACACTAAAGTGGCGTTATGAGACAAGTAGTATTTTTGACTCAAGCCCTGCAGTGTATAACGGCACTGTGTATGTAGGCTCTTTTGATAGCTCCCTCTATGCTTTGGATGCATATACAGGTAAACGACAGTGGAGTTATGATACACGTTCTATTCTTGTATCAAGTCCTGCAGTGTATAATGGCACTGTGTATATAGGATCTTCGACTAACTACCTCTATGCTTTGGATGCATATACAGGTGCACTAAAATGGCGTTATGAAACAGGTGGTGATGTTGTCTCAAGCCCTGTTGTAGCTGAGTTTGAGTAGTATTACATAATGTTATCGTCTGGCGGGCTTGAGTAGATTATCAGTGATAACAGTAGTAAAGAATAAAACTCCTAACCACTAAAGCAGTTTGCCATTGGAGCTTAAAAGTCAGTTTCTAAGGTAGTATAAGATACTACAATTACTGACAATATACTCTGTCCACAGAACCCTCTCAAAAGCCATCATAGTATCGCTACATTGACTCACAATTATATTAGATTATAATATCTCTAAAACATAATCAGTGTTGTATAATTACTGTAATATGATATTGCATTGCAACTTATACACGCTACAACTAAAAGGCTATTAGTGAGTATGGATAATAAATCTATAACTATAAGAGAACATATAAAAGTACTGGACTTTCAGACTCTCTGTATAACCATACCTAAATATGAAATACCTGTTGGTCGTATGTTTAATGTTACTAGCAACGAGAAGGCTCTGTTTCGTAGAAACGGCACAGTCATAGAACAATTCAGTGGCAGAGGTAAAGAAGTACCACCTGATGCAGAAGTAATAGTTGCATCTTTACGTGAATACACACTCTCTATTGCGTTTGGTGTAAAGAGTGAATACATAAAGTCGCCTCCTGATATTGAGTATCCAACTATCACAACCATAACAGGCGAGGTTATTCAGTCTGCATTGGTAAACATAACATTTGCAGTAGATAAGGATGATAAACACAACTTACATCGTCTTTTGGAGATCCCAACTCTACATATTGATAAAACTACAATAAAGGACGTTGCAAGAGTATTGAGTAACAATGTAAATATATCAAGCAAGATATATGTTGCAGGTTATGGTAATAATGATATCCATAAGTCAATAAGATACGATATCCCTAGACAAAAACATATAAAGAGTGATATCAGGTCATCAGTGAAAGAGCTACTTGCTGATTGGGGTATACTGTTACGTTCTGTGAGTCTACACATATACAGCACATCAAGGGATGAGGAGTTACTTGTAAGAGAAGCAGAGCGTGAGGAACAAGAAAGAATACTTCTTGAACTAGAGCAAGACCTTGAGAGTGTGCGTGCGGATAATGCTAAAAAATCAGCTGCTTACGAAGCCCGTAAGGCATCAACACAGAGAGAGATTAATGAGATTTATACCAATACAGATAAGAAGTTAGCAGAGATTGATGCACGTAAGCGAATAACACGTGCAGAATTGGACATAGAGAAGTTAGATGGTCTAAAGCGTAAGATACAACTACAACAGACACTGACAGAGGCTGAATATGCAGAGAAAATAGCAGAGACACAAGCTAGAATAAGTAAAATTGATGTTACTCCACCACTAGGACCCTCATCCACTAATACTAAAGTTACTGTTACTACATCTTCTTTAGAGCAACGGATTCGTGAGTGTACAGAGTGGATACGTCTAAACCCAGACCATGTAGAAGCGTATAAATCTCGCGGAGATGCATACTGTGAGATGGGTGATTACAGGACTGCTATTGCCGATTATCGTAAAGCATTAGAAATAGACTCTGAATATCCTGATGTATATAAAGGGCGAGGTGATGCATACCACAAACAAGGTAAATATAGCGACGCCATCAGTGACTATAGTGAGGCAAAGAGATTAGAACCAAATATATCGATATCTGACTATGCTAATGCATATAAAGGATGTGGAGATACTCACTATCAACAAAGTAAATATAATGATGCCATAAACGATTATAGTGAAGCAAGGAAGCTAGATCCATTTATAGAACTACCTAACTATGCTAGTGCATATAAAGCAAGTGGTGATGCATACTATCAACAAAGTGAATATAGCGATGCCATAAACGATTATAGCAAAGCAAGGAAATTAGATAGCAATATACAACTACCTAACTATGCTAATGCACATAAAGCAAGTGGTGATGCATACTATCAACAAGGTCAATATAGCGATGCCATAAACGATTATAGTAAAGCAAGGAGTTTAGATCAAAGTATACAACTACCTAACTATGCCAATGCACATAAAGCACGTGGCGATACTCACTATCAACAAGGTCAATATAGCGATGCCGTAAACGATTATAGTAAAGCAAGGAGTTTAGATCAAAGTATACAACTACCTCACTATGCTAGTGCACATAAAGCAAGTGGTGATGCATATTACAAACAAGATAAATATACCCAAGCCATCAGTGACTATAGTGAAGCAATAGAATTTGACCCTAACTATACTACTGCATATAAAGGACGAGGCAATGGCTACTATCAACAAGGTGAATACGATAAAGCTATCAGTGATTACGTCCAAGCAAGGAAGCTAAATAGCAATATACAACTACCTCACTATGCTAACGCGTATAAAAAGCGTGGAGATACTTACTATCAACAAAGTGAATATGATAATGCTATAAATAATTATACCAAAGCAAAAGAGTTAGATCCAAATACAGCGATACCTAACTATGCTAATGTGTATAAAGCACGTGGCGATGCATACTACAAACAAGGTCAATATATCGATGCCGTAAACGATTATAGTACAGCAAGGAATTTAGATCACAGTATACAACTACCTAACTATGCTAATGCATATAAAGCAAGTGGTGATGCATATTACAAACAAGATAAATATACCCAAGCCATCAGTGACTATAGTGAAGCAATAGAACTTGACCCTAACTATACTACTGCATATAAAGGACGAGGCAATGGCTACTATCAACAAGGTGAATACGATAAAGCTATCAGTGATTACGTCCAAGCAAGGAAGCTAAATAGCAATATACAACTACCTCACTATGCTAACGCGTATAAAAAGCGTGGAGATACTTACTATCAACAAAGTGAATATGATAATGCTATAAATAATTATACCAAAGCAAAAGAGTTAGATCCAAATACAGCGATACCTAACTATGCTAATGTGTATAAAGCACGTGGCGATGCATACTACAAACAAGGTCAATATATCGATGCCGTAAACGATTATAGTACAGCAAGGAATTTAGATCACAGTATACAACTACCTAACTATGCTAATGCATATAAAGCAAGTGGTGATGCATATTACAAACAAGATAAATATACCCAAGCCATCAGTGACTATAGTGTAGCAATAGAACTTGACCCTAACTATACTACTGCATATAAAGGACGAGGCAATGGCTACTATCAACAAGGTGAATACGATAAAGCTATCAGTGATTATCTCCAAGTAAGGAAGTTAGATAGCAATATACAACTACCTCACTATGCTGGTGCATATAAAGGGCGTGGTGATGCATACTATCAACAAAGTGAATATAGTAACGCCATCAGGGATTATAGTGAAGCAAGGAAGTTAGATAGCAATATACAACTACCTAATTATGCTAATGCATATAAAGCAAGTGGTGATACATACTACCAACAAGGTAAATATAGCCACGCTATAAATGATTATAGTACAGCAAGCAGTTTAGATCAAAGTATACAGCTACCTCACTATGCTAATGCGTATAAAAGGCGTGGAGATACTTACTATCAACAAAGTGAATATAGTAACGCTATAAATGATTATAGCAAAGCAAAAGAGTTAGATCCAAATACATCTATACCTAACTATGCTAATGCATATAAAGCAAGTGGTGATTCACACAAAGAGGCGAATATAATCAAGCCATCAGGGATTATAGTGAAGCAAAGAAGTTAGATAGCAATATACAACTACCTAAATACTCTAAAACATATAAAGCACGTGGAGATGTATACTACAAACAAGGTGAATATCGTAACGCCATTAATGATTACACTAAAGCAATAGATTTAGACCCTTGCAATGCAACTGTATCTAAAGCACGTGGTGATGCATACTACAAACAAGGTGAATATAGTAACGCCATTAGTGATTACACCAAAGTAATAGATTTAGACCCTTGCAATGCAACTGTATATAAAGCACGTGGTGATGCATACTACAAACAAGGTGAATATAGTAACGCTATCAATGATTATGTTAGTGCGACAACATTAGAGCCGTCCATAAAACTACCTAACTATGCGGATGCATATAAAGCACGTGGTGA
This sequence comes from Dehalococcoidia bacterium, assembly GCA_964274945.1. GTDB lineage: Bacteria > Chloroflexota > Dehalococcoidia > Lucifugimonadales > Lucifugimonadaceae > CAXXBX01. Next base: position 1,176,989 of record CAXXBX010000034.1, read on the forward strand.
TGCATACTACAAACAAGGTGAATATAGTAACGCTATCAGTGACTATAGTACATCAAGGAGTTTAGATTCATCCATAAAACTACCTAACTATGCTAATGCATATAAAGCACGTGGTGATGCATACTACAAACAAGGTGAATATAGTAACGCTATCAGTGACTATAGTACATCAAGGAGTTTAGATTCATCCATAAAACTACCTAACTATGCTAATGCATATAAAGCAAGTGGTGATGCATACTACAAACAAGGTGAATATAGTAACGCTATCAGTGACTATAGTACAGCAGTAGCACTAGCACCTCACAACGCAAGTATATATACAGCAAGGGGCGATGTATACTATAAACAAGGTGAATATAGTAACGCTATCAGTGACTATAAAACTACCTAACTATGCTAATGCATATAAAGCAAGTGGTGATGCATACTACAAACAAGGTGAATATAGTAACGCTATCAGTGACTATAGTACAGCAGTAGCACTAGCACCTCACAACGCAAGTATATATACAGCAAGGGGCGATGTATACTATAAACAAGGTGAATATAGTAACGCTATCAGTGACTATAGTACAGCAAGGAGTTTAGATTCATCCATAAAACTACCTAACTATGCTAATGCATATAAAGCAAGTGGTGATGCATACTACAAACAAGGTGAATATAGTAACGCTATCAGTGACTATAGTACAGCAGTAGCACTAGCACCTCACAACGCAAGTATATATACAGCAAGGGGCGATGTATACTATAAACAAGGTGAATATAGTAACGCTATCAGTGACTATAGTACAGCAAGGAGTTTAGATTCATCCATAAAACTACCTAACTATGCTAATGCATATAAAGCAAGTGGTGATGCATACTACAAACAAGGTGAATATAGTAACGCTATCAGTGACTATAGTACAGCAGTAGCACTAGCACCTCACAACGCAAGTATATATACAGCAAGGGGCGATGTATACTATAAACAAGGTGAATATAGTAACGCTATCAGTGACTATAGTACAGCAAGGAGTTTAGATTCATCCATACAACTACTTATTTATGCACATGCATATAAAGCAAGTGGTGATGCATACTACAGACAAGGTGAATATAGTAAAGCGTTTAGTGCTTACCGTAATGCAAAAAAGTTAGATCCATATATACAAATACCCAACTACCCTAACACAAGACTCCGTGTAAATATACATAAAGCACGTATATTTGTTGTATCAATCTTCACAGTATCTCTATTACTAGGTATCGTCTTTCTTATTGACTTTGGATTACTAGATAGAAGGGTGTTCTGTAATATCTCTAATGATGGGTTCACTATGTGTGCAGGGTTATACACCAAACAGGGAGTGATCTATCATAATGAAGGTAACTATGCCAGGGCAATAACAGACTATACTAAAGCAATAGAACTTGACCCTAACCTTGCAGAAGAACTTAACTTTCAATTAGCACTATCATATTCTAAGGATGGGGATATATACTATGAACAAGGTGAATACAGTAAAGCTATAAGTAACTACATTGAAGCAAGGAAGCTAGATAGCAATATAACGATACCTAACTACGCTAATGCATACAAAGCACGTGGTGATTCACACTATGAACAAGGCGAATATAGTAACGCTATAAGTGATTACACTAAGGCAATAGAATTTGACCCTAATCATGCAGTTATATACTCTAACCGTGGGGATGGCTACTATCAACAAGGTGAATATGATAAAGCCATAGCAGACTACAATAAAGCAGTAGAACTAGATCCTAGACATGTGCGTGCATACAAAGCACGCGGTGATTCACACTATGAACAAGGCGAATATAGTAACGCTATAAGTGATTACACTAAGGCAATAGAATTTGACCCTAATCATGCAGTTATATACTCTAATCGTGGGGATGGCTACTATCAACAAGGTGAATATAATCAAGCCATTAGTGATTACAATAAAGCAGTAGAACTAGATCCTAGACATGTGGGTGCATACAAAGCACGTGGTGATACATACCACAAACAAGGTAAATATAGCGACGCTATAAATGATTATAGCAAAGCAAAAGAGTTAGATCCAAATACAGCGATACCTAACCATGCTAATGCATATAAAGCACGCGGGGATGTACACTATGAACGAAGAGAATACAGTCATGCTATAAGTAACTACATTGAAGCAAGGCAGCTAGATAGCAATATAACAATACCACACTATGTTAATGCCTACAAAGCACACGGTGATTCACACTACAAACAAGGTCAATATAGCGATGCCATAAATAATTATAGTAAAGCAACGGGGTTAGATCCAGATATATCTATATCTAACTATGTTAATGCCTACAAAGCACACGGTGATTCACACTACAAACAAGGCAAATATAGCGATGCCATAAATAATTATAGTAAAGCAAAGGAGTTATATCCAAATACAGCAATACCTAACTATGCTAATGCACATAAAGCACGTGGAGATACATACTATGAACAAGGAAAATATAGCGATGCCATAAACGATTACAATCAAGCAAGGAAGCTAAATAGCAATATATCTATACCTAACTATGTTAATGCACACAAAGCACGCGGTGATGCATACTATCAACAAGGTCAATATGATAATGCTAGAAGCGATTACAATAAAGCAAGGGGATTAGATCCATCTATAGAACTACCGCATACAGTGTATGTAGGCTCTTATGACAACTACATTTACGCCTTAGATGCAGATACAGGCTCACTAAAGTGGCGTTATAAGACAGGTAAATGGATTGAATCAAGCCCTGCAGTGTATAACGGCACTGTGTATGTAGGCTCTCATGATCATTACCTTTACGCGTTGGATACGGCTACAGGTTCACTAAAGTGGCGTTATAAGACAAATGACAGGGTTACCTCAAACCCTACAGTGTATAACGGCACTGTGTATGTAGGCTCTAGTATTATCGGCTTATATGCAAATTCGAATCGCTATGAATACCTCTATGCGTTGGATGCAGATACAGGCACACTAAAATGGCGTTATCGGACATATAGTTATGTTTTCGCAAGCCCTGCAGTGTATAACGTCACTGTGTATGTAGGAGCTAATGATAAACTTTACGCGTTGGATACATCCACAGGCACACAAAAGTGGCGTTATGAGACAGGTGATGATGTTGAATCACGCCCTACAGTGTATAACCGCATTGTATATGTAGGTTCTGAGGACAACTACCTTTACGCGTTGGATGCAGATACAGGTGCGCTAGAGTGGCGTTATAAGACAGGTGGTAATGTTGGCTCAAGCCCTGTAGTGTATAACGGCACTGTGTATGTAAGCTCGGATGATAACTACCTTTACGCGTTGGATGTAGATACAGCCTCACTAACAGGCACACTAAAGTGGCGTTATGAGATAGGTAACCAGATTTCCTCAAGCCCTACAGTGTATAAAGGCACTGTGTATGTAGGCTCAGATGACTACTACCTTTACGCGTTAGATGCAGATACAGGCACACTAAAGTGGCGTTATGAGACAGGTAATGAGGTTGACTCAAGCCCTACTGTGTATAACGGCACTGTGTATGTAGGCTCTGATGATTACTACCTTTATGCTTTGGATGCAGATACAGGTAAACTAAAGTGGCGTTATGAGACAGGTGCTGATGTTAGTTCAAGCCCTGTTGTAGTTGAGTTTGAGTAGTATTACATAATGATAACGTCTGGCGGGCTTGAGTACATTATCAGTTATAGCAGTAGTAAAGAATAAAACACCTAACCACTAAAAGCAGTTTGCACTGGACCTTAAAAGTCAGTTTTTAAAGTAGTATAAGATACTACAATTACTGACAAGATACGCTGCCCGCCGAACCTTCTCAAAAGCATCATAATATATAAGATTGACTCACTCACAATTTTATTAGATTACAATATCTCTAAAGCATAATCCGTGTTGTATAATTATTTTAAATATGATACTGCATTGCAACTTATACACACTACAACTAAAAGGCTATTAGTATGAATAATAAATCTATAACTATAAGAGAACATATAAGAGTACTGGACTTTCAGACTGTCTGTATAACCATACCTAAAGATGAGACACCTGCAGGACGTATGTTTAACGTTACTAGTAACGAGAAGGCTCTCTTCCGTAGAAACGGCACAGTCATAGAACAATTCAGCGGGCGAGGTAAAGAAGTCAAACCCGGTACAGAAGTAATAGTTGCATCTTTACGTGAGTACACACTCTCTATTGTGTTCGGTGCAAAGAGTGAATACATAAAGTCATCTCCTGATATTGAGTATAAAAGTATCACAACCATAACAGGAGAGGTAATTCAGTCTGCATTGGTAAACATAACATTTGCAGTGAATAGGGATGATAAACACAACTTACATCGTCTTTTGGAGATCCCAACTCAACAGACTGATAAAACCACAGTGAAAGACATAGCAAGAGCATTGAGTAACAACGTGAATATATCAGGTAAGATATATGTTGCAGGTTATGGTAATAACGATAGCCATAAGTCAATAAGATACGATATCCCTAGACAAGAGCAGATAAACAGGGATATAAAGTCCTCAGTGAGGGACCTACTTGCTGATTGGGGTATACTGTTACGTTCTGTGAGTCTACACATATACAGCACATCAAGGGATGAGGAGCTACTTGTAAGAGAAGCGGATAGGCAAGAACAAGAAAGAATACTTCTTAAACTAAAGCAAGACCTTGAGCGTGTGCGTGCAGATAATGCTAAAAAGTCAGCTGATTACGAATACCGTAAGGAAAAAACACAGGCAGAAGTGGATATAGAGAAGTTAGATGGTCTAAAGCGTAAGATACAACTAGAACAGATACTGACAGAATATGAATACGCAGAGAAGATAGCAGAGATACAAGCTAAGCTAGGTAAAATTAAGGTTGAACCACCCCCTGGTCCAATAATTAATGAGGGCACCGTAGTTGAAGAACCTGTAGATCAAAAGATTCGTAAGTTGACAGAGCAGATACGTCTAGACCCAAATGATGTAGAAGCATGTAAATCTCTTGGTGATGCATACTGTGAGAAGGGTAAATACAGAAATGCTATTGTATATTATCATAAAGCAATAAACCTAGACTCTAAATATACAGCTGCGTATAAAGCACGTGGTGATACATACTATAAACAAGGGCAATATAGCGACGCTATAAACGATTATAGTAAAGCAAGTAGTTTAGATCCAAGTATACAACTACCTAACTATGCAGATGCACATAAAGCACGTGGTGATGCATACTATAAACAAGGCAACAAATATAGTAACGCCATTAGTGATTACACTAAAGTTATAGAACTTGACCCTAACTATGCCGATGCATATAAAGCACGTGGTGATGCATATTATCAACAAAGCAAATACAGTAATGCTAAAAGCGATTATAGAAAAGCAAGGGGATTAGATCCATCTATAGAACTACCGCATACAGTATATGTAGGCTCTCGGGATAACTACCTCTATGCATTGGATGCAGATACAGGTGCACTAAAGTGGCGTTATAAGACAGGTAACAAGGTGGAATCAAGCCCTGCAGTGTATAACGGCACTGTTTATGTAGGCTCTCGGGATAACTACCTCTATGCATTGGATGCAGATACAGGTGCACTAAAGTGGCGTTATAAGACAGGTAACAAGGTGGAATCAAGCCCTTCAGTGTATAACGGCATTGTGTATGCAGGCTCTAGGGATAACTACCTCTACGCTTTGGATGCAGATACAGGTTCGCTAAGGTGGCGTTATAAGACAGGTAACGGAATTCGGTCAAGCCCTGTTGTAGCTGAGTTTGAGTAGTATTACATAATGTTATCGTCTGGCGAAAGTGGCGGGCTTGAGTACATTATCAGTGATAACCGTAGTAAAGAATAAAACACCTAACCACTAACACAGTTTGCGGTTGGAGCTTAAAAGTCAGTTTTTAAGGTAGTATAAAATACTACAACGTTGTAAGCGTACGCATTATCGCGTATTGCCCGAACCTAACACCAACCACTTATAAGAGCATATCTCGTTTATACCCATAGGACCTCTTGCATGGAACTTGCTTGTGCTTATGGCAACTTCTGCTCCAAGACCAAACTCACCACCGTCGTTATAACGTGTAGAGGCGTTGTGGAAGACAGCAGAAGCGTCAACTTGGTTTAGAAACTTATCGGCATGTTCTTGTGAATCGGTAACGATAGCCTCTGAGTGCCCAGAGCCGTAGTGCGATATGTGGTGAATAGCATCGTCTATGGACTCTACAATCTTAACGCTGACTACTAAAGCAAGGAACTCTTTACCGAAGTCTACCTCTGTAGCCGACACGACATTAGCCGTAATGCCGTTGTGGTGTAGTATGTTTACTACTTTACTATCGCCTCTGATTTCTACGCCTGAACTTAGCAGTTTATGTGCTATGAGTGGAATAAACGTTGTGGCAATGTTAGAGTGAACCAGAAGGGTGTCTAATGCGTTACAGACGGTATAGCGTTGCACTTTGGCGTTATGCACTATGTCCAGAGCCATTTGGGTGTTGGCGTGGCTGTCTACGTATGTGTGGCAAACGCCTATGCCTCCTGTTATTGCGGGCATAGTGGCGTTTTGTGCAACCATATTCACCAACTCGGCAGAGCCACGCGGTATCAGCAGGTCTATGTGCCTATTCATCTTTAGCATATCGTTAACTGCTGACCTGTTGGTATCTTCTACGAGTTGCACGGCATCGGGATGTATGCCCGCCTGCTTTAGAGCGCCTCTAATTATTCGTGTCAGCACTGTGTTTGTGTTTATGCAAACGCTACTGCCCCGCATTATCACCGCATTGCCCGACTTTATGGCAAGAGAGGCTATATCAACCGTTACGTTCGGACGGCTTTCAAAAATCACTCCTAGCACTCCGAGAGGCACGCGTACCTTTTTTAACATCATGCCGTTTGGCAGTTTGCGTTCTTGTAGCACCTGCCCTACAGGGTCGGGCAATGAAGCCACCGTACGCACCGAAGATGCAATATCCCGAATGCGTTCGTGAGTCAGAACCATGCGTTCGGTTACGTGGTGGTCTTGTCCCTTTGCTTTTGCGAGTTCTAGGTCTGTACTGTTTGCCGTTAGTATTTTAGCTTTTTGAGCAACTAATTCATCCGACAGTGTGGTTAAAGCCAAATATCGCTGTTTGGGAGTGGCATTCGCAACGATAGAAATAACACTTTTTGCTATTTTCCCTTGCTCTTGCACAGATACAGTTTTTTGAGTTAACATTATTTACGCTACTTTTTTACAACGCCAAAACTGACAAATGGGAGCTATCAGCAAAATACACTTAAATACCTCCTGCTATTTAGCTTTGCCACTATCACCAACAATAAGAGCCATAGTAACGATTGACCAGATCCAAATAGGGAGCGCTATAAATATACCAACAAAAGCAAAAATAGTAGCAAGCCCTACAATGTATAAAGCTAACTGCACTATTCCTTGAGTACGGTATTTTGGTCCTGCGATTATCGCCCATAACCCTGGGAAAATTCCGAGAATAGTTGCAATCAACCCAACTATAGCGAGAGTTCTATCTGGTTGTGGTTTGTTATATACAGTATTAGACTCATCCTGCCGCTGTAGTTGGCTCTTAGTAATAGCTTGATAAGGTTCGTATCGCTTTGGTGTTTTATCCATACACTTAAATAATATATTACTAAATTTAGTTTGTACGTTCGTTACTGTCTCTGACAATCAAAGCCGTAGTAACTACTGCCCAGATCCAAACAACAGACTGTAATAAAAATGTAAGAATAAAGGCAGGACCTAATCTTGTGAAGAGTCGTATAAACTCTTCACGATCGGTGCTATTTTCTGCTAGATATGCTGCATTTGATGCTGTTATTACTACAAGAACTATTAAAGTCGCTACACTAACAAGGTATAAAGCTAGCTGCACTATTCCTTGAGTACGGTACTTTGGTCCTGCGATTATCGTCCATAAGCCCGGTAGAATTCCGAGAATAGTTGCAATCAACCCAACTATAGCGATGGTTTGATCTGGTTTATCTGTTTGTGGTTCGTATTGCTTTGGTGTTGCATTCATATACTTAAATATATACTAAATTTAGTTTGCATGTTCGTTACTATCTCGGACAATTATAGCCATAGTAACGATCGACCAGATCCATATAGAGAAAATCAATATAGATATAGGGATAGATACAACAAGTAATAAAGTGAAACCCACAAGCACACCTGCGAGCGGATCTGCTGCAATGCTGACACTACTAATTATCAGAACAATTATGATAGTTACTAAACTAACAATGTATAAAGCTAACTGTACTATTCCTTGAGTACGGTACTCTGGTCCTGCGATTATCGCCCATAAGCCCGGTAGAATTCCGAGAATAGTTGCAATCAACCCAACTATAGCGATGGTTTGATCTGGTTGCTGATTATTTATCTGGTTGCTGTTCATATTGGCAAATTGTATATAAACATTATAGCTGAATTTAGACTCAGTTATCTTTAGTTACTGACAAGTAAAACCATGTTGTTACGATGTATAACAGCAGAGCCGTAACTGTAACCTAGCACAGATGCTATCCGCTCGGACACTGTGTTTTTGATCTGCAGTACGTCGTCAGCACTATAGTTAGATACCCCATAACCAACTGTCAGAGCGTTATCGTTACCTGTTATACCGATAATATCGCCTCTTTGGAAGTTACCTTTAACTGACGTTATGCCTACTGGCAGTATGCTCATTCCTCTGTTGAAGACTGCGTTTTTAGCGCCACTATCTATAGCGATACTACCTTTTTGTTCCATGATGCCTGTGACCATCCATCGCTTGCGTGCTTCCATTCGGGATACAGTGGGCACAAAGTAAGTCCCCAGTTTTTCACCAGAGAGTAACCGCCCAATAACAGACGAGGTATTACCCGAAGCGATAACTAAAGGAATGCCCGAAGATGTGGTAAGTGCTGCCGCCTCAATCTTAGATGCCATGCCACCTGATGCCCTGCTGTCATTAGTGCCTTGTGCTATATCTTTAATGTATTTGCCAATCTGTTTTACTGATGGTATATGAACTGCTTCGGAGTGCTTTTTGGGGTCTGCTGTATAAAGTCCATCAGTTTCGCCAAGTAGTATGAGTATATCTGCATCTACGGCGTTGGCTACCATTGCGGCTAGTCTGTCGTTATCGCCGTATGCTTCGGTGAGTATCTCGTGCACTGCGACGGTATCGTTTTCGTTAACTACTGGCAGGTTACCGTTTTCCAGCAGAGCATTTAGAGTTTGGCGTACGTTCAGGTATCCGCTTCTACTCTGCAGGTCGTCTCGGGAGATAAGCACTTGTGCCGTTGCGATGCCGTAATTCCTGAATACGTTACCGTACATCTGCATTAGTATAGGTTGCCCAAGCGATGCTAATACCTGCCTGATAACTACACTTCGTTGCTTGGGCTTCTTTGCAACCACAGATAACCCTGCAGTAACAGCACCAGAAGAGACCAGCACTATATGCCTGCCCTTCCGCATCTCTTTGACAATCTGCTCTGTAAGAGACTCAATAACGCCTGCGTTTATCTGTTCGCCCCCAGAAGTCAGAAGACGAGTTCCAACCTTAATTACAACTGTTTTATACACTCGGTGAGGTTTGTTTGTTTTGCTTATCTAATAATATAAGTATACCATTCAATCTGTATGTATTTAACTACTATACTACTGACGTTGTACTCTATCCGCTTATGTATAATAGTCAGTATAAAGTTGTAATATAAATCAATGAGGATTACTCAAAATGAAAGAATTAGTACGTAAACATATTGTTCTGTTAATTGTTGCAGGAGTTATATTAGTTGCTGTATTATCTGGTTGTGCACATTCATCTACTAATATGGGGGATGTATCTGATCAACAAGGTAGCACTGACAATGCGATAGAAGTTGAATCTGAAGATGCTTTAATATACTATAACCAAGGGCTTGAATACTATAAACAAAAGGATCTTTATAAGGCAATAGAAAGCTACAATAAGGCTATAGAAATTGATCCTAACTATGCAAGCGCATACAACAACCGCGGGAATGTATATGTTGAACAAGGTAACTTTGATACAGCGATAGCAGATTACACTAAAGCGATAGAACTTGACCCAAACTTCGCACAAGCATACTCCAACCGCGGGCTTGTATATACTCTACAAGCTAGCCTAGATTTGGCTCGCAAATTGCCAGCAGAAGGTACCCTTGACAAAGCGATAGCAGATTACAGTAAAGCAATAGAACTTGACCCTAACTTCGCAGAAACATACTCCCTCCGATCGCATGCATATAACTTACAGGGTAATGATGATAAAGCTAAAGCAGACCGCAATAAGTGGATAGAAATTAATTCTAAAGATGCTGTAATATACTACAACCTAGGGCGTGCATATTACGAACAACAGGAATACGCTAAAGCTATAGAAAACTACGATAAAGCAATACGACTTGACCTAAAACATGCTAATGCATACAAAGAGCGGGGCGATATATACTATCAACAAGATGAATACGATAAAGCTATCAGTGATTATAGTAAAGTACGGGCATTAGATCCGTCTATAGAACTACCAAACTATGCCAATGCATACAAAACGCGTGGCGATATATACTATCAACAAGGTGAATATGAAAACGCTATTAGTGATTATAAAGAAGCAAGGATGTTAGATATATCCAAAGATATATTTATAGAACTATCGCAAACAGGATATGGGGGAGCTTATGATAAATACCTTTATGCGTTGGATGCCGATACAGGCACACTAAAGTGGCGTTATGCAGTAGGTGATGATGGGATTTATGCAAGCCTTACAGTGTATAACGGCACTGTTTATGTAGGATCTGAGGACAGCTACCTCTACGCACTGGATGCCGATACAGGCTCACTAAAGTGGCGTTATTGGACTAGTGAATCAATTCGCTCACGCCCTGCAGTGTATAACGGCACTGTATATGTAGGATCTGAGGACGACCACCTCTATGCTTTGGATGCAGACACAGGTGAACCAAAGTGGCGTTATAAGGCAGGTAATAATGTTAACTCAAGCCCTACAGTGTATAACGGCACTTTGTATGTAGGGTCTTGGGATGATTATCTTTACGCGTTGGATGCCGACACAGGTGCACTAAAGTGGCGTTATGAGACAGGTGATAATGTTATCTCAAGCCCTACAGTGCATAACGGCACTGTGTATGTTGGCTCTCATGATAACCACCTCTATGCATTGGATGCGGATACAGGCACACTAAAATGGAGTTATGAGACAAATAGTCCATTTGGTGAGATTTATTCCAACCCTGCAGTATATAACGGCACTGTGTATGTAGGCTCTTTGGATAACTATCTCTATGCATTGGATGCCGATACAGGCACACTAAAGTGGAGTTATGAGACAAGTGAGTATATTTATGCAAGCCCTACAGTATATAATGATACAGTATATATAGGCTCTCAAGACAATTACTTCTATGCATTGGATGCAGACACAGGCACACTAAAGTGGAGTTATCAGACAATTTATAATGGTATTTCCTCAAGTGCTACAGTGCATAACGATACAGTATATGTAGGCTCTTTAGATACCTACTTCTATGCATTGGATGCCGATACAGGCACACTAAAGTGGAGTTATCAGATAGGGCACAAGGTTGTCTCAAGTCCTGTAGTGTATAACGATACCGTGTATGTAGGTTCTTATCAGCCCTACTTTGAATTGTTGGAGTGTATACCAAATGAGGAACTGGGTCTCTGTGTGATTGATATAATTGAGTTTGAGTAGAATTACATGCTTTATACTATTAGCCAAACACGAGAAATTCCTATAAAGAAAATCTAAACAGTATTTTGTTGTCATTTCATACCTCGTTAGTGTAAATTTATTAATATATTATATGTTATACTATTGACACTGACATTGTACTCTGCCCGTTTATATATAATAGTCAGTATAAAGTTGTAGTATAAATCAATAAGGATTACTCAAAATGAAAGAATTCGTACGTAAACATATTGTTCTGTTAATTGTTGCAGGAGTTATATTAGTTGCTGTATTATCCGGTTGTGCACATTCATCTACTAACATGGGGGATGTATCTGATCAACAAGATAGCACTGATAATGCGATAGAAGTTGAATCTACTGATACTAACATGGGGGATGTATCTGATCAACAAGGTAATACTGATAATGCGATAGAAGTTGAATCTAAAGATGCCAATGCATACAAAGAGAGTGGTGATATATCCTACCAACAAGGTGAATATGATAACGCTATCAGTGATTATAGTGAAGCAAAGAAGTTAGATCCCTCTATAGAACTACCAGACTATGCTAATGCATATAAGAGACGTGCAGATGCATATCAACAACAAGGTGAATATGATAAAGCTATCAGTGATTATAGTGAAGCAAAAAAGTTAGATCCCTCTATAGAACTACCAGACTATGCTAGTGCATATAAGAGACGTGCAGATGCATATCAACAACAAAGTGAATATGATAAAGCTATCAGTGATTATAGTGAAGCAATAGAACTTGACCCTGAATATGCACAAGCATACTCTAGCAGAGGAGATGCATATTACGCACAAAGAGATTTTGCTAAAGCTATAGTAGATTATAAGCAGGCGATAGATATTGACTCTGATTATGTAGCGTCTTATGAAGATAAAGGTATAGTGTGTAATTTACCAGAGGATATATTTATTATTTGTTCAGATAAATTAAGCGATGATGAACTGATAGTAAAAGGCGAACGACATCTAGACAATATGGAATGGCTGGAAGCGATTAATGTTTATCAAGAGTTAATAAGTAGAAAAGAGATAAATTCTATTTATAATACAGCACTTGGAACCGCTTACTATTCTTTGGGTAGATATGAAAATGCTATATCTGCTTTTGATATTGTAATAGATAATGTAGATCATAACAATCCGAGTGCTATTGATGCGTTCAAAAAGCGTGGAGTTGTACATATAATTCTTAAAGACTATGCTGCAGCTATCAACGACTTTGATAAAGCAATAGAACTTGCCCCCGACGATCCAGAAGTATACAACGACCGAGGGCATGCATACACTCAACAAGAAAATTATTCTAAAGCGCTATCGGATTATTTTAAAGCAATAGAACTTGACCCTGAATATGCACAAGCATACTCTAACAGAGGTTTTATATATGACAATCAAGGTGAATATGATAAAGCTATCAGTGATTATAGTAAAGCAATAGACCTTGCCCCAAACCTCGCTGTAGCATACTCCAACAGAGGGGAGTTATACGTCAGACAAAAAGAGTTTAGACCAGCGCTGTCAGACCTAGATAAAGCGATAGAACTTGACCCTAACCTTGCACAAGCATACTCCTGTCAGACCTAGATAAAGCGATAGAACTTGACCCTAACCTCGCACAAGCATACTCCAATCGAGGGAGTCTATACGTTAAACAACAAGATTTTGATAAAGCTATAGCAGATTTCACTAAGGCTATAGAACTTGAGCCAAACATTGCTAGGCACTTTGTAGAAGTTTACTACGAAAGAGGAATCGCTTATTCTGCACAAGGTAAGGTTACTCAGGCAATAGCAGATTACAGTAGAGCTATAACCCGTGATCCTAACAATCCAGCAAAATACGAAAGACGAGGTGATGCATATGCTAAGCAAGATAACTCTGAGAAGGCTATAGAAGACTACTCTAAAGTAATAGAACTTGACCCTAACAATGAATTATTGTACCACGAACGCGGTAGTATATATATTCAACAACAGGAGTGGGATAAAGCACTAGCAGATTACAACAAGGTAATAGAACTTACCCCTGAAGATACAGTAGCGTACTCCAATCGTGGGATTATATATGATGCACAAAATGAGCGTGATAAAGCACTAGCAGATTACAACAAGGTAATAGAACTTACCCCTGAAGATACAGTAGCATACATCAACCGCGGTAGTATATATATTCAACAACAGGAGTGGGATAAAGCACTAGCGGACTACAACAAGGTAATAGAAATTACCCCTGAGGATGCTGTAGCGTACTCCATTCGTGGGATTATATATGAGGCACAAAATGAGCGTGATAAAGCGATAGCAGATTACAATAAAGCAATAGAACTTGACCCTGAATATGCTGCTGCATACAACAACCGAGGTATTCTATATCAGTCCGAACGAGATTTTTGTAAAGCGTTAGCAGACTTCAATAAGGCTGTAGAACTGGATGGGTTTTATTATGATTCATTAGTTAACACGATAGAAGATCTACGTGGTAAAACTGAGAGAAGCGGCTGCTAACTTCTTGCTGAATAAATTCTATAAAGGATAGGTATACTCGCAATTAATGTAGATTGTACTTGTTATATACACTTCGCTTTTGTTGCTTATCTAACATAGTATACCGTTCTAGCTGTGTGTATTTAACTACTATACCACTGACGTTGTACTCTGCCCGCTTATATATAATAGTCAGTATAAAGTTGTAATATAAATCAATGAGGATTACTCAAAATGAAAGAATTCGTACGTAAGTATTTTGTTCTGTTAATTGTTGCAGGAGTTATATTAGTTGCTGTATTATCTGGTTGTGCACATTCATCTACTAATATGGGGGATGTATCTGAGCAACAAGATAACACTGACAAAGCGATAGAAGTTGAATCTACTGATACTAATATGGGAGATGTATCGGATCAACAAGGTAACACTGACAAAACGATAGAAGTTGAATCTAAAGATGCCAATGCATACAAAGAGAGTGGTGATATATCCTACCAACAAGGTGAATATGATAAAGCTATCAGTGATTATAGTGAAGCAATAGAACTTGACCCTAACCTTGCACAAGCATACTCTAGCAGAGGAGACGCATATTACGCACAAAAAGATTTTGCTAAAGCTATAGTAGATTATAAGCAGGCGATAGAGATTGACTCTGACTATGTAGCGTCTTATGAAGATAATGGTATCGTGTGCAATTTACAAGAGGATATATTTATTATTTGTTCAGATAAATTAAGCGATGATGAACTGATAGTAAAAGGCGAACGACATCTAGACAATATGGAATGGCTGGAAGCGATTAATGTCTATCAAGAGTTAATAAGTAGAAAAGAGATAAATTCTATTTATAATACAGCACTTGGAACCGCTTACTATTCTTTGGGTAGATATGAAAATGCTATATCTGCTTTTGATATTGTAATAGATAATGTAGATCATAACAATCCGAGTGCTATTGATGCGTTCAAAAAGCGTGGAGTTGTACATCTAATTCTTAAAGACTATGCTACAGCTATCAACGACTTTGATAAAGCAATAGAACTTGCCCCTGACGATCCAGAAGTATACAACGACCGAGGGCGTGCGTATTATGAACAACAGGAGTTGGATAAAGCGATAGATGATTTGAATAAAGCAATAGAACTTGATCCTAACTATGCAATCGCATACAATAACCGCGGGAATGTATATTATGACATTGCTTGGCAAGATTGGATTGCCGAATTGCCAGCAGAAGGTAACCTTGATAAAGCGATAGCAGATTTCACTAAATCAATAGAACTTGACCCTAACTTCGCAGAAACATACTTCCTCCGATCGAATGCATATTACTTACAGGGTAATGATGAAAAAGCTACAGCAGACCACAATAAGTGGATAGAAATTAATTCTAAAGATGCTGTAATATACTACAACCGCGGGCTTGCATATGCTAAACAAGGTAACTTTGATAAAGCGATAGCAAATTTCACTAACGCAATAGAACTTGATCCTAACCATACAGGAGCATACTATAAGCGCGGGGCTGTATACGGAAATATAGGTAACTTTGCTAAGGCGCTAGCAGATTACACTAAAGCAATAGAACTTGACCCTAACGATCCAAAAACATACAACAACCGCGGGGGTGCATACGGAAATATAGGTAACTTTGATAAAGCTATAGTAGATTTCACTAAAGCAATAGAATTTGACCCTGATGATATAGGGTTATATCACAACCGCGGGGTTGCATACATAAATATAGGTAACTTTGATAAAGCGATAGCAGATTTCACTAAAGCAATAGAACTTGACCCTAATGATGTAGTAGCATATCGCAACCGCGGACTTGTATACACTGAACAAAAAGAGTTTGATAAAGCGATAGCAGATCACAATAAAGTAATAGAACTTGCCCCTAACAATGCAGTAGCATACAATAGCCGCGGGAATGCATACTATAATCAAAATAACCTTGACAAAGCGATAGCAGATTACACTAAAGCAATAGAACTTAACCCTAACAATGCACAAGCATACACCAACCGCGGGAATGTGTATGATGACCAAGGTAATTTTGATAAAGCGATAGCAGATTACAATAAAGCAATAGAACTTGCCCCTAACAGTGCAGTAGCATACAATAACCGCGGAATTGCATACACCGACCGCGGGAATGTGTATGAGTCCGAACAAGATTTTTGTAAAGCGCTAGCAGACTTTAATAAGGCTGTAGAACTGGATGAGTTTTATTATGATTTATTAGTTAACAAAATAGAAGATCTACGTAGTAAAACTTCCAGCACTGACTGCTAACTTCTTAAGGATAGGTATACTCGCAAAATGAAAGAATTCGTACGTAAGCATTTTGTTCTGTTAATTGTTGCAGGAATTATATTAGTTGCTGTATTATCTGGTTGTGCACATTCATCTACTAATATGGGAGATGTATCTGATCAACAAGGTAGCACTGACAATGCGATAGAAGTTGAATCTAAAGATGCTTTAATATACTATAACCAAGGGCGTGCATATGCTGATCAAAGGGAGTTTGATAAAGCTATAGCAAATTTCACTAAAGCAATAGAATTTGACCCTAACAATGCAGTAGCATACAATAGCCGCGGGAATGCATACTATAATCAAAATAACCTTGATAAAGCGCTAGCAGATTACAATAAAGCAATAAAACTTGACCCTAACTTTGTACAAGCATACAATAACCGCGGGAATGTGTATGATGACCAAGGTAATTTTGATAAAGCGCTAGCAGATTACAATAAAGCAATAGAACTTGTCCCTTACCTTGTAGGATTATATTACAACCGCGGGGTTGCATACGGAAATATAGGTAACTTTGATAAAGCGATAGCAGATTACAATAAAGCAATAGAACTTGACCCTAACTTCATAGCATCATACCATAACCGCGGGGTTGCATACAGAAATATAGGTAACTTTGATAAAGCGATAGCAGATTACAATAAAGCAATAGAACGTGACCCTAACTTTACAAGCGCATACAATAACCGCGGAATTGCATATAAAGATATCGGTAATCTTGATAAAGCGATAGCAGATTACGATAAAGCAATAGAACTTGCCCCTAACTTTGCACGAGCATACAATAACCGCGGTTTAGTATATGATGACCAAGGTAACTTTGATCAAGCGCTAGCAGACTTCACTAAAGCGATAGAACTTGACCCTAACCTCGCACAAGCATACTCCAATAGAGGGTTTGTATACGCTAAACAAAAAGAGTTTGATAAAGCTATAGCAGATTTCACTAAGGCATTAGACCTTGAGCCAAACATTGCTAGGCACTTTGTAGAAGTATACTACGAAAGAGGAATCGCTTATTCTGCACAAGGTAAGGTTACTCAGGCAATAGCAGATTACAGTAGAGCTATAACCCGTGATCCTAACAATCCAGCAAAATACAAAAGACGAGGTGATGCATATGCTAAGCAAGATAACTCTGAGAAGGCTATAGAAGACTACTCTAAAGTAATAGAACTTGACCCTAACAACGACGTGATAGACATGATATACGTCACCCGAGCGCTTTTATATAAAAATATAGGTGAACTAGATAAAGCGATAGCAGATTACACTAAGGCATTAGAACTTGACCCTAACTTCGCAGCTGTATACAACAACCGCGGGCTTGTATACGCTAAACAAAAAGAGTTTGATAAAGCTATAGCAGACCTCAGTAAATTAATAGAACTTGATCCTAACGATGCATTAGCATACAGCAACCGAGGTACTATATATGAGGATCAACAGGAGTATGTTAAAGCCGTAGCGGACTACAATAAGGCAATAGAACTTGACCCTAACTATGCAATCGCATACAATAACCGCGGGAATGTATACGCTGCACAAAAGGAATTTGATAAAGCGATAGCAGATTACACTAAAGCAATAGAACTTGACCCTAACAATCCATCAGCATACTATAACCGCGGAAATGTATATGATTCCAAACAAGATTTTTGTAAAGCGCTAGCAGACTTCAATAAGGCTGTAGAACTGGATGAGTTTTATTATGATTTATTAGTTAACAAAATAGAAGATCTACGTAGTAAAACTTCCAGTACTGACTGCTAACTTCTTGCTGAATAAATTCTATAAAGGAAAGGATAGGTATACTCGCAATTAGTGTAAATTTATTAATATATTATATGTTACACTATTGACACTGACATTATACTCTGCCCGTTTATATATAATAGTCAGTATAAAGTTGTAGTATAAATCAATGAGGATTACTCAAAATGAAAGAATTCGTACGTAAGTATTTTGTTCTGTTAATTGTTGCAGGAGTTATAACCCGTTATTGTTATGTAAAATAGTATCCTATAAACAAAAGTTTAATCACAGTAACCTATGATTCTAAGACTACGTAAAAAATTATCAGTAAAGGAGTAGTAAAGTGGAAAACAGTAATCAACAAACTCTAAACCCCTTGCTATCAATATGGATTAAACCACGTACGACGATCCAGCAGATAGTTGATAGAGGTCCCAACGAATTGGTTTTGATCTTGTTAGTGTCAATCACGGGGCTCGTTCAGAACATAGCTAATGGAATAATTTATAATTGGAGTATAGTAAATATTGTTTTTGTTAATATCCTGATAACGCTTGCTACAATCGCTATTTTTTACTTAGGGAGTATTGTTTTTCTCTGGACAGGTAGCTGGCTTGGTGGTCAAGGGACATATAGAAGTATCCGAGCTGCATACGCTTGGGCTAATGTACCTGTGGCACTAGGAATTATAATCTGGGCTGTTGTAGTCCTTTCAGTTCCTGGACTAGCAGAATTGTGGGTAGCAATCAATCAGCAAACTGCAGAGATACCTTTGGCAACTTCTATACCGCAATTAGCAATTTTAGTAGTTCTCGGATTGAGTATAATGGCATTCGGTATTTGGACACTTGTTGTATTTGTAAACAGCTTAGCACAAGTTCAAGGGTTTTCTTCCGCATGGAAGGGACTGCTAAATGCGATATTAGGAGGGATAATTGTTTTTATACCTACTTTAATAATATTCATTATAGTCGTGTTTGTTGTACTTGCGAATAATCCCGATTTATTCAATCCTAATACAGTGCGTTAAGTCAAAAGCAACTGTTGGTTTACTACTATGCAAACTTTACGTTTTATCAATTGTAGCAACAGTTATAACCCGTTATTGTGATGTAAAATAGTATACTATAAACAAAAGTTTAATCACAGTAACATATGATTCTAAGACTACGTAAAAAATTATCAGTAAAGGAGTAGTAAAGTGGAAAACAGTAACCAACAAACTCTAAACCCCCTTATATCAATATGGATTAAACCACGTAAGACGATCCAGCAGATAGTTGATAGAGGTCCCAATGAATTGATTTTGATCTTGTTAGTATCAATCGTGCCACTCGTTCAGAACATAGTGAATTCAATAATTTACGAATTGGGTGCTGTAGAAGCTATTTTTGTTAATACTATACCTGCAATTATTTTTTCAATAGGCTTTCTTTACTTATTTAGTGCTCTCTACCGCTGGACGGGTACGTGGCTCGGTGGTACAGGGAAGTACAGAAATATCCGAGCTGTCGCCGCTTGGGCTAATGTACCTGCGATACTAGGAGTTATAATCTGGGCTGCTGTAGTCCTTTTAGTTCCTGGGCAAGCAGAGTTTACCGTAGCAATCAATCAGCAACCTGAAGCGATACCGTGGGCGGATTCTATACCGCAACTAGCAGTTTTCGCAGTTCTCGGGTTGATTGGAATTGCATTAGGTATTTGGACACTTGTTATATTTGCAAATAGCTTGGCACAGGTTCAAGGGTTCTCTTCCGCATGGAAGGGACTGCTAAATGGGATATTAGGAGTGCTAATTGTTATCATACCTGTTGCGATAATAGCATTTATAGTATTTTTTGCTATACTTGGAGCTAATCCCGATTTACTCAATCCTAATACAGGGCGTTAAGTCAAGAGCAACTGTTGGGTTACTAAATAAGTTACCGCATCAGTGTAGCGATAATGAACACAAGGAATCACCAATGAAGATTTTGGCATTCGGAGCAAGTAATAGTAGTAAGTCTATTAACAAGGTACTAGCAACATACGCAGCTAGTTTAATAGTCAGTGCACAGGTTGAGACTATAGACTTAAACGATTTCGCTCTACCCTTGTACAGTGAGGATAAAGAAAAAGAGATAGGTAAGCCAGATTTAGCTCAAGTTTTCTTTGACAAAATTACAAACAGTGATGCCGTGATTATCTCCTTCGCAGAGCATAACGGTTCTTACACTGCGGCGTACAAAAACCTTTTTGACTGGGCTTCTCGTATTGATATGCGAGTTTATCAGGATAAACCTATGGTACTGCTTTCCACATCTCCGGGCTCCAGCGGTGCTGCGTCAGTTTTATCATTTGCAATAGACTCTATGCGGTTCTTTGGAGGTATTGTAAAGGGCAGTTTGTCGTTTCCTAACTTCTATGATAACTTTGACGTTAATAACAACAAAGTATCAAACTCCCAAATGTACAATCGCTTGCAGGGCGAGGTGTCAAAACTTATAGAACCGTCAAATTCCGCCAATCTGCCGTAACCCGTTATCAGTAGCAACAGTAACATAACAAATACTTGGTAATTCAGGTATAATGTAAAGTAATGCGTTTTTCTGGTATAACAAAGTTACTACAAGAAAGTAGAGAGTTCTCTGTTGTAAGAGAGAGACTACAGGAAAATGGCAAAGTAAAGGTTCAGATGCGGGATTCGGCACTGCCTTGTGTCATTGACGCACTATTCCACACTTTGGAATCAACTACTCTTGTTGTAACGCCTCATGCTGAGTCTGCATATACTACATTTAAGGAACTGACTGAGTGGTTAGGCACTACTAAAAATGTACTGCACTTTGTAGAACTATCTCAGGCGGAAAGTTATCATCTGGATGATATATACCTCTCTGCACAGAGGCTAAGCGTGCTATGGGAACTTTACAGTAACAAACAAGTTATAGTTGTTGCTTCAATAAAATCCGTTACACAAGCGACAATGCAAGCGAGTGTATTTGAAAACTCGCTAATACAGTGTGATGTCAATACTGAAGTATCAGTGTCAGTAATACTCAGTAAGTTAGTTAAAATCGGATACAAACCTACTATATCGGTAGAGGAACATGGGCAGTTTAGCAAGCGAGGCGGTATATTAGACGTATTCTCTTCTAACAGCAAATATCCCGTACGGATAGAGTTCTTCGGCGACCAAGTGGACGAAATAAGGCTATTTGACCCTACTACTCAACGCTCTATAGAAAAGATACAATCTATCACTATAACACCAGCCAAAGAGAAACTAAACACAACAGAGCCATCAGAGCACAATATAGGCTACTCTATTACTGACTATTTACCAAAGTCGGCAGTTACGTTAATGGCAAGATATGATGAAATACAGAATGAAGCACAAACACAAGATTATAGAAACTCAAAGTCAACGCAATATAATCACACTAATGTAACAGTATCCGACACGCCACAGCATATTACGTGGTCTGATATATCTAAACAAATTGATAAATCCAAATTTGTGGTCTACACTTCACCTTGGAGCACAGATCTAAGCTTTAATAGTAAGGAAAAAAAACAGGTTATTGCCTTACCGTTTTCTTCACCACCTCTTAAGCAGAACTCTATGAAGGAATCGGTTGCAAATTTGTGTAAAGTAGCCAAAGCAGGGGAGGTTGTGCTGGTATCTTCGCCCTATGTTAAAAGAGTTGAAGAGCTACTCACAGATGAAGGCTGTAAAAGTAGAACCCTTTTGTCAGTATTAGACGTAGATCTAAACACAGCAAACGAGGTGATTTTAAACGAATCTGAGTTAAGAGAAGGGTTTATATTAGAATCTCAACACAAAAGGCTGACACTTTTAACCAACGCCGAGCTCATTGGCACAAGTAGAAAGCAAACCGTAATACAGAGGTTTAAAAGGCGTACACCTGCAATAGATACTCTAAAGCCCGGCGACCTAGTAGTTCATATTGAACACGGTATAGCACGTTTTATCGGCATGCGTAAAATGTCAGATGAGCAACGTGAATTCCTAGTTCTTCAGTACGCAGGTGAAGATAAACTCTACGTGCCTGTAGAGCAGATAGAACGAGTAGAACTCTACCGAGGATCGCTAAACAAGCATCCGAGTTTAACAAGGCTGGGGACAAAAGATTGGGCACGGACAAAACGCACAGTTAAACTAGCTACTGAAGAAATGGCAAGCGATCTCTTGAGCATATACGCCGCAAGGCAAATAACTAAACGCGAACCTTACACAGCTGATACATCATGGCAACAACAGATGGAATCTAATTTCCCATACCAGGAAACACCAGATCAACTACAAGCAATTAAAAACGTCAAAGAATCTATGGAAGAGTCGGTCCCTATGGATATGCTGATATGTGGCGATGTCGGATACGGCAAAACTGAAATAGCACTACGAGCAGCGTTCAAGGCTGTTCAGACCTATAGACAAGTCGCTTTTATTGCACCGACGACCATATTGGCAAAACAGCATTACGAAACTTTTACCGAACGGCTCGCCCCTTTTCCTGTAGTCATTACCATGCTGTCAAGTCTATGCGACTTTAGAGAGCAAGTCAAGATAGTGAAAGAGGTAAAATCGGGCAGTGTAGATATACTGATAGGAACGCACAGAGTAATACAGAAAGATGTGGTTTTTCTAAACTTAGGTCTACTGATAATAGATGAAGAACACAAATTCGGCGTTGCACACAAAGAGTACTTTAAACGTCGTCGTTCAAACCTAGATGTAATATCACTATCTGCAACTCCAATACCAAGGACGCTGTACATGGCACTCTCTGGTGCTAAGGACATGAGCCCTATAGATACCCCGCCAGAGCACAGATTACCCGTTAAAACGTACGTAGTTGAAGAATCGCAACAGGTTATACGTGAAGCCATTTTACGCGAAAAAGAGCGTAATGGGCAGGTATTCGTACTACACAACCGAGTAAAAGGTATAGAAGCATTTGCAGAAAAAATACAGCACTCAGTGCCTGAAGTATCTGTAACAATTGGACACGGGCAGATGAACCGCAAAGAACTAGATAGTGTTATGGATGCCTTCATAAACAAAATATACGACGTACTAGTATGCACAACAATTATTGAATCTGGGCTAGATATACCCAATGTGAACACCATAATCATAAGCGAACCCTATAGGTTAGGCTTGGCTCAAATGCACCAACTTAGGGGGCGTGTCGGTAGATCTTCGGTACGTGGATTTGCATATCTACTAATTTCACGGGGGATCCGCTTAAATATTAAAGCCGAACAAAGGTTAAAGAGTATAATGGATATAACAGAACTAGGTGCAGGCTTAGAAATAGCACGTAAAGACCTAGAAATAAGAGGCATAGGTAATATACTCGGTTCACAGCAAAGCGGGCACATAGCGGCTGTTGGGTTTAATCTTTACTCAAGACTTTTGAAAGAAGCGGTTCAATCTATAAAGCAAGAAAGTAAAGGACAAGTAGAAGAGTTACAAACCCAACAGCCGACAGTAATTGAAATAGACTCAATCCAAGCCTTTATACCAAGGAGTTACATTGCGGATATACGTCAGCGGTTATCTATTTACCGTAAAATAGCGCGTGCTCAAACAACTGCACAGGTAAACGAAGTTACGCAAGAAATACAGGATAGGTTTGGCACTCTCCCCAAAGATGTATCTGCGCTTATAAACAAAGCACACATCAGAGTACTTGCACAAAACGCTGATATGCAATGGGTAAAAATAGAAACTGCAATAACGGTGTGCCGTCTAAATCATCCAATCGGTGGCGCATTAGAGGCACTACAGAAAAAGTTTGGTGATAACGCAGTAGTACGAAATAGCACAATCACATCGCCTATTGGGGTGGAACATCCTAGTTGGTTCAAGCTTACCATTGCCCTGCTAAACCGTTTTATTGAATTCAAGCAAGATATACTTAAATTAACTGGTCTTATAGATACTATGGATCTTGTGTATAAAGGTAAAATATAAGAGTATCTGTGTATAAAAGCCGAAGTGGCGAAATGGCAGACGCGGCGGTCTCAAAAACCGTTGAGGTTAAACTCGTGTGGGTTCGACTCCCACCTTCGGCACCACAAATTCAAAGTAAACTCTGCCACTATATTACCTCGTTACTGATACTTTACCGCATTGTCCGAATTGTCAGTTTTATGGTATTAACTACAATAACAGTTAACGGTGTGAAGTCCATTTTAAAGTTTACGAATTTTAGAGAAGCGTTAGCGCTCTGTGAACTTCATGCCGAACAAAGGACGTATCCACTTTATACGTCTAATAATGTACTCAAATATGAAGAAACTAATCCCAAATATACCCACTAACATCAAGAGTAGTTTTATAACAGCAGGCAAATCAAGAGGTATCAGATAGTAAGAAATACCAAACTGTATAGGCATATGCAGAATATATACCGGATACACAGCCTTACTAAGGTAAGCAAGTCTATAAGAAGGTCTGTTAAGGTAACGAGTTCCAAACCCCAGTATAGCAAGCATCCAGCACATGGATTCAAAAGCAATTATCCAGTTAGGCATGCCAGCCTCCAATTCAAATATCAGTAATCGCACTAGATATATTGAAAACGCCATTATGAACGAAACCCAACGCGTACTTTCTACTTTCTGCCAAAAGACGTCTTTATTAATAGCGATAAAGATAAAGCCTATAATAAAACAAACAAACCCGAGTAAAAATCCGTGTAAGGTTTCTGCATAGCTAGGAAAATCTTCTGGGTTTACAAGCCCTGCTTCTAACATTAAGGGAATGGCAACGAGATAAAGAGTTAAACGTCGGTGAAATAGTGATGAAAAAACCCGAATAACAAAATTATTCGGACGATCCTTTAAGTAAAACAGTAGAGGCAACAATACTATAATATAGATAAAGATATTAATCAGAAACCAAAGATGTCCTGAATTTGGGAAGTAAATGCCGTCCATATTGTAATATTGGAGTCCTATGTAAACGCTTATAGGTGCAACAACAAATAGCCCGAATAGGTAAGGCATCATTATTCGCAGGGTTCTATCTTTGAGTAGTGCTTGCCAATCTCGGCGTTTCATGGCAAAGTGCACTGCCATACCAGATATTAAAAACAGAATTGGTATACGCCATACATTTATTGCTGCCATTATAACCCAAAGCCACTCAAGAGATTCTTCATTTTGAATAAACAGTATTGTGTTAGCCCAAGGTTGAAAGGTGATTACAGCATGATACACAATAAGCAAGAAGAGTGCAAAGACTCTTAGTGAATCAACGTCATATCGGCGCACTGATTTTACTGCAGATACTGTTTGAATGTCGTTTGAAGGGTTCAATTATATGTAGGCGTCTGTATAATCAGCCCGATAATAATCTTTATAGCGTTGAGATTACCCGAACCTAATCATTATAATAACGGGTTATAATATATATACAACTATTGTAAAGGAGGCAATTACATTGAATAAACCAGCTATTACATCTCAACCTATACATCCATTATTGGCAAACCGCTGGAGTCCTTGTGCGTTTGATCCTGACAAGCCAATATCGTTAGAATCTAGAGCGTCTTTACTAGAAGCAGCAAGGTGGGCACCTTCATGCTTTGGGGAACAACCTTGGTTTTTTATAATCTGTGATAAAACCACTCATACTGACGAGTGGGCAAAGGCGTTAGACTGTTTATTAGAAGGTAATAGGGTATGGGCAAAGAACGCTCCTTTGTTGATGTTCTCTGTAGCAAATACTCTTTATGCTCATAACGGTAAGAAGAACTATCACCATGCTTATGATACAGGTGCGGCGGCTATTTCTTTGGTATTAGAGGCTGAGCATCAAGGCTTAAGAGCACACCAAATGGGCGGATTCGATCCAGAAAAAACGCGTCAGACATTTAATATACCAGATCACTGTGTACCCTTAGCTGCTATAGCAGTAGGCTACCAAGCAGAAAGTAATGCTCTGCCTGAACACTTACAAGAACGAGATGAAGCACCACGCAAACGTAAAATGCTAGAGGAGAACTTCTTTTTTGGTAGCTGGGAGAGTTAAACGTATATCACAGTAGATATTAGTATAACTTCCTCAGCTGATCTACAACTTCGGGGTAGGAAAACCATTCTGGAATTGGTTCACGCCTAGCGAGTCGGCTTCTAAGTTCACTTCCAGACAATGAAAGAAATTTATGGTTGGATGCAACTTTGGATCGTGGCATATATGAGTTTGTATCTTTTACGTATACCATTTCTTCGAAAAATAGTGGCTTAATCTCTAACTCAGTTATGTAGTTCATAAGTAGCTCATGGGCTGCATACGGTTGATAGTATGGGTTACCGTTTGCATCATTACCTGGTCCTGCGTGGTCTCTTCCAACTATAAAGTAGTTACATCCGTAGTTTTGGCGTATTATTGCATGCCATATCGCTTCGCGTGGGCCTGCCATTCGCATTGCTACTGGCAAAAGGCTGAGTGAAACAGAACCTTTTTTATATCTATTTAACAGTGCCTTATAGCATTCTACCCTAACGTTGCTAGCAGTATCGCCCGGTTTGGTTATACCCACTGCTGGATGTATCAAGAGATGTGCTCCTGTTTGTTTTATAGCTTGCTTAGTTAGTTCTACGTGTGCTATATGCATAGGATTACGGGTTTGAAATGCAATGACACTATTTATACCGTTATATTTAAAGTAACGGCGTAGTTGTAGTGGCGTCAGGTGTAGATCACTAAACATTGCGTGTTCAGGTAGTTGAATAAAATCTAATTGCCCGCCTATACGTACAGGATTTGACTTTCTAAGTAGCGCAACACCTGCGTGGTAAATATCACTTGTGCCAAATACCAGTTCTGCTTCTTCAATATTGTTGGGTGTCCATATATCGTCTACTGTGATTATTGCTAAAGACAATCCATTACCATCACAAAGAGCAACTCTAGTACCTTTTGATACAGTTTGTGCAAATTCGTTGGTAACATCTAGCGTTATTGGTAAAGGCCACAATATCCCGTTTGATAAACGCATACTACTGCATACAGAATTGTAATCTGTGGAATTCATAAATCCACTCAAAGGTGCAAAACCCTTATTTAGAATAAGTTCTAAATCACAGAACTGTTTACTTGTGAGAAGCCATTTTGGTAAACCACGACTTTCATCTTTTAATTGGTCAACGTTTTCCGAGTCTACATGTAGATTGGTTACGTTACCATGTGGCTGAGGAAGCTC
The DNA here is from genome assembly GCA_964274945.1 of Dehalococcoidia bacterium. Taxonomy (GTDB): domain Bacteria; phylum Chloroflexota; class Dehalococcoidia; order Lucifugimonadales; family Lucifugimonadaceae; genus CAXXBX01. Next base: position 1,204,617 of record CAXXBX010000034.1, read on the forward strand.
TTTTATATCCAAGGTTACAACCTTTCTTTAATTGTTATACCTGATGTAAACAATCTTTGTCCTTCGGTAACAATTTTTTGTTTTTCAATTTTATTTTTGCAAAATCAATTGTTTGCACTGGCTCTGGAATAACAAAAAAGTCATAGAGTTTATCCCAATCCTTATCTCTAATTGTAATAATATCATTTAAGTAAAAACTCACATAGGTATCACCGAGTTTGTAATTTGGTTCAACGTGTTCTAATTTTTCTTGTGATATTCTTACGTAATCAGAGTCTAACTCTAAACCGATATACTTTCTGCTAAGCCTTTTTGCAGATATTGCAGTTGTTCCTGTACCTGAAAATGGGTCAAAGACAATGTCATTGTCGTCAGTAGCAAGTAATATTAATCTATCCAAAAGATGAATAGGTAATTGACAAGGATGCGAGTCTCTTTTTTTGTTGTGCTTTATTCTATGAATATCAGTCCAAACATCAGAAACCAAAGGTCCAAAAGGATGTAATTTGTCTTTTTTCCCTCCGTAATCTTTTAATAGATAACCTTGTTTCCTATCTCTTTTATGTGGGTATCTCAATTCATTTATTTTTGTTTCTTTTTCTTCTTTTCCATAAAATAAAATACCATAATTTGCAGGTTGTAAAGATTTGCCCATTGGTGCTGTTGGAGCATCCCAAGAAATCCAATGTTTAAAATGTGCAAATTCATTTAAAAATGTTGCATAATAAGTTAACCACTTAGGAATGTTGTGAATAAAAATCGAACCTGTTGGTTTTGTAACTCTCACCATTTCAAAAATCCATTTTTCGCACCAGTTTAGATATTCTTGGAATTCTAATCTGTCTTTATAAGAGCGATAGCTCTTCTTTAAATTAAATGGCGGGTCAGCAAATGTCATATCTACTGCATTGTCCGGAATTTTCTTGAATATATCCAAGCAATCTCCTAGTATTATTTTATTTGTATACTTTGATATATTACTCATCTTGAATATTATCTGGATTTTTTCACTATGCCATTTATCCTTATAAACCATTCTGATTATTGTTGTTAAGCATTCTAAATATTCAAAGGTATTTTTATCTATTACTGTTTGAAATTTATTTTCTATAGTTTTCTCTTGTATTGTGCTCTCATTCTACATCTTTACCTAGTAGTGCCATGGTTTCTTTATCTACATTAAGGGCTTTCTGCCAGAATTTATAGTATACCCCTTTTTTCTGTATTAACTCTTTAGGTGAGCCACTTTCAACCACGCGTCCTTTATCAAACACAAATATAATGTCAGCATTAGTAGTAGTTACAAGCCTATGTGCTGCAGAAACGATAGTACTGCCCTGCCTGACTACTTCTGTTATTTTTCTATATATATATTCTTCGGTTGATACATCCATTTCGCTAGTAGCTTCGTCTAGTATCATCAGGTTTGATTGGCGTATAAATGCTTTTGCGATAGCTAAGCGCTGACGTTGCCCACCTGATATACCTATGCCCTGTGTACCGCCTACTTCAGTATCGTATCCATGTTTTAGGCTATCAATAAAGTCTAATTTAGCAAGTGAAGTAACACGTTCTATATCTTTGTCAGTTACATTTTTTATACCCCAACTCAGATTATTCCTTACAGTATCTCTAAATATCGGGAACCCCTGCGGCACATAAGATATAAGATTACGCCAAGATCTAGGATTATAGTCAGTTATGTCTTTTCCATCCACTAGCATTCTCCCCGATGTCGGCTTTAAAAGACTGGTTAGTATATCTAGTGTTGTTGTTTTACCGCTACCAGATTCGCCTACAAAAGTTATAAACTTACCTTTTGGTATTTCAATGTTTATGTTATGAAGTACTTCAGTGCCATCAGGGTAACTGAAGCTAACATTTTCTAATTTTATGCTATGCTCAATTGGTTTTACTGATTTGCCTTCTAAGTTTTCTTTACCTTGGGTAGCTTCATTTTTAATGTCAATAAACTGTTGAGCCGCGTCAATGTTAAGGTATATAGACTGCGTGAGTGGGCCAATACGAGATAAACTACCGTAAACTCTCTGTAAAAGCAAAACACTTGAAAGCACTACCACGCCATCTAGATTTAGCAATAGTACGCTTACCGCTGCACCGCCTATTAACAAACCGAGTGAAAAGAGGGCTCGTATTATACCTACAGCACTGCGTACATAATTCAGCCTTAAAGAAAGTACTCTAGATTTTTCAGTTGTACTTCTGATATCTGATATTGATTGCTGCTCGCCTCCCGTACCTTTAACGGTTTTTGTCAGTGAGTAGTACTTTGATATTTCACTGGTTAACTGCTTTTGGACGTTTGTAATTCTTAAGCCCATTTTCCTTGAATAGCGGTTAAGAAAAGTAGTTACAGGTAGTATAAACACAAGTGTACTAGCAGCTATAAGCGATAACTGCCAAGATATGATTAGTAAAGGTGTAGTATAAACTATTATTGAAAACACAAAAGAAAATATGCTATTGTACGTACCAAAAAATCCAGCGTATTTATTAGTCAAGTTATTAAAAGAGTTAAGTAGTGTTCCTGTATCATTGTTTATAAAAAATATCCAATGTGAATCCATCATTCTCTTATACAGATCATTTCTAGTCTCTAGTGCATATTGTGATACAAAGTAAGAAGAGTATAACCTCGTAGCAGTATTTAAAACAATTTGAAAAACGACTAAAACCGCTGTGATACCTAATAAGGTACGTGTTTGTATTTGTATACCTAAATCCTCCAATAGCATGTACAAATCGCCTATATACGGAAGCCTTGGAGCCGCAGTTTCTCCAGCAATTACACGTTCAATAGTAGTAGCAATTAATACTATTGCAGAGGTATTTACCACAGTAGAAACTATACTACTTATTAATATAACTATTAGTACTATTTTGTACTTTAAAGACATACTCTTTAAGTATTGCCACATGAAGCTTATTAATGAAACATTAGGACGGTTAGGTACTTTACTGCTAATAAACTCTTCCTTTATATATTTGAGATATGAGCGTATTTTTTGCATAGACAGTATATCAAGCACCTTTCATTTTCATTAAACGCTTAAATGTATCAAAACATATTTTTATATCTAGCAATAAGTTTGCTTTTTGTATGTAGTCAATATCGTATTTTAGTCTCTGTATTGCCATTGCATCATTATGTGCGTGTGGATATAAAATCTGTGTATACCCTGTTATACCGGGTTTTGTTACCAAGCGCTGACTAAAATCACTGTTTGTTTGTTGCAGTTTCTCTGATAGTTCTGGGAATTCAGGTCGTGGCCCAACGATGCTCATTTCACCTTTTATTACGTTGAGAAACTGGGGCATTTCATCTATATACAACTTGCGCATTATCCTGCCCGGTAGAGTAATGCGAGGATCGCCTTGCTCTGTTCTTAGCCCCTTAGTATCGGAATCAACCACCATTGTACGGAATTTGATCATTTTAAAGGTATTGCCATCTAGACCAAGCCGCTCTCTCACATAAAAAACAGGACCCTTGGATGTAGTTTTTACTGCAACAAACACTACGGGTAAGATTACAAAAAGAAAACTTGCTCCAATAATTGATATAAAATAATCTAACACCTTTTTTCTCTTTGAGAATAAGTAATCATTAAAGTAGATATATTTGCTTTTATTTTGAATTTTTATTATCGGTTAGTATTAATGGTTTCATGTGTAATTCTACTATGTATCCAGTTATACGTTATACGTAATCCTTCTTCTATATTTATTCTAGGTGTCCAATTTAAAACTTGAGTGATGAGCGAGTTATCACTGTTGCGTCCTCTTACGCCTTCGGGTTTTGTTGTATCATAGATTTTCGTTATCTGTTTATTTGCAATTTTTGCAATTATATCTACAAGTTCATTTACGGTTAATAATTGGTCGTTACCTAAGTTTAAAGGTAATGAGTATTGGGAGTTCATAATTCTATAAATGCCTTCAACGCAATCATCAATATACATAAAAGATCGTGTTTGGAGTCCATCTCCCCAAACTTCTATTGAGTCTTTTTCCTCTGCAAGTGATATTTTACGGCATATAGCAGCAGGCGCTTTTTCCCTGCCTCCTTTGTATGTTCCAAGCGGTCCGTAGACATTGTGAAATCTGGCAATACGTACTGAAAGACCGTAATCTTCACTATAGTATTTACACAGTTTTTCAGAGAAAAGCTTCTCTAGTCCATAACCTTCTTCAGGTTCTGCAGGATATGCATCTGTTTCTTTTAGGGGTGTTACATCTGCTTCTCGTTGCTTATACATAGGGTATATGCATGCTGAGCTAGAATAAAAGAATCGGCTAATAGTGTTTTTAATTGCAGATTCAAGCAAATGTGCTGTCATTAAAACGTTATTTTTAGCTACTGCAGCGTGATCTTTAGTAATAAACCCGATACCTCCCATATCAGCCGATAGATGAAAAACCCAGTCTATATCTTGTAAAGCATCAATGCACGCTTGTTCTTTTCTCAAGTCTACAACTTGAAAATCATCTGCTATAGTATCTTCAAATTCTGGTAATTTGATATCAACTCCTCTGACCCAGTGTCCCATTTTTTTGACGTACTTAACAAGATGGTGCCCTATAAAGCCCCCTGCACCTGTTATAGCTACGTTTGGCAGATTACTATTTGTTGAATACAATGTAGAGTCCTTTCTAATTTTTTACATTCAAAGAAGCAACTTGGCGTGCAATATGTTCATACTTTTTCGGCAATTTCTCTTTTGAAAACCGATCTTCTGCAAGTTTACGTGCGCGTTTTTTCATTTTATCTATAGTATCTGGTTGATTTGCAAGTTCTACAATACTATTTGCAAGTTTATCAACATCCCCCGGCACTACACTTATACCTATTTTTTCATTTATAACCATCTGTGCAATATCATGCTCTAAGTCCATAATTGCAATTATAGCCTGTCCTGCTGCCATTGCTGGATAAGTCCTGCTAGGGTTTATTGAACCTACTAAGCCTGAAACTAAAGATACTACACAAAAATCACCTGCTGCTAAAGAGTAAGGTAGCATATCTTCAGATTGCCATGGAAGAAGCATAGAATTTACAAGCCTTTTCTCTTTTATTGCCCTTTCAACTCCCTGCTTATGAGGTCCTCTACCGATAAAGATAAATTTTATATTATCAACATTAACAAGTTTATGAGCCGTTTCTAATATAGTATCCAAGTCATGAGATAAACCCATTTTACCAGAGTAAGATATAATGATACGTGATTCAAGGTTATGCTCTTTTATAAAAAGGTTATTCGCTCTTGCTATAGGTTTTATTCTCATAGTATCTGCCCAATTAGGCACAACTTCTATTTTACTGCTATCGCTTTTTAAGTATGATGTCAGATTATTTTTCATATTGTTATCAATAGTTATGATCTTAGATGCACGCGAAAGCACCTTGCGGTTTGTGAACCTCCATGCTTTATCTATAAGACTACCACGTTTTATTTTTTTCATAGCAATACCAGCATCGGGCATAACTTCCGTTACCAAGTATATATAAGGTAGTCCTCTTAAATAGTGAAGTAAAAACCCAATGATTCCTAAAAAAGGCGATGTAGTATCCACAATCAGTAACTTAGGTTTCTTAGAAAAGAAAATCCTCACGAAAGCCTGAGTAGCAAGTGGTATACCGTTAAGCACTCTTGTCCATATACCTGCAGTTTCATAGAAAAAAACAGAATATCTGATAATGTTCACTCCTGCAATGTCTGATTTTTTTTTAATGTACTTGGGTTTTTGTGCATGCATTTCTACTTGCCAACTGTTTTGGTAGAAGGCTGCACATACATCATTAATAAGCGTTACGTTTGTTGTAGATTCAGGCGGTGCTCGGTAGACTAGTATAGTGACTTTAGGCTTATTTGTACTCATATACTGAATTGGGATTTAATAAAGTGTAGATATAAGTGAAAGCACTTGCTTGTGTATGTGTGTATCGCCTGTTGCGACTATACAACCGCCATTTTGCGGATCTTCGCCCGTCCAAGTAGTAATAGTACCGCCAGAAGACTTAACTATAGGTATAATAGCATGGACATCTTCAGGTTTTAGACTTGCCTCAAATACAATATCAAGTAGTCCAACCGATAGCATAGCGTAATTGTAACAATCGCCACCGAAGCGGATTCCAAGCACACTGCGTGAGAAGGTAGTAAATGCCCGAAGTTCAAAACTGCTCGCAAACATATACGGTGAAGTAGAAGCTGCAATAGCCATTTTAATATCAGGACAAGATCTAGTTGAGGTAACTTGTTTAGAGACATCCCCAACAAATTGCTGATTAAGTGTAGGCATTGCAATAATACCTGCTACAGGTTGACTAAACAGCGAAATGCCCACAAGCGTCCCCCAAAGAGGTGAACCTGATATAAATGCCAAAGTACCATCTATCGGGTCTATAGTCCACTTAAATTGTGCTTGCCCCGATTCGCCCAGCTCCTCACCTAAAATTGCATCTTGAGGGTAGTATTCTTTTATTATTCGTCGCATTAACTTTTCGGTTTCTATATCTGCTTTAGTAACGGGATCAAAGGCACTCTCTTTTTTACTGCGTACAGAAATATTACCCTGTTTAAAGTAGCTTAGCGCTAGTGCCCCACCTTCATGAGCTACTTTTTCAGCAATTAATAGTCTATTAGATATTTCAGACTGCTTTATAGCAGGATAAGTATTCATTGGGAGGTACTCATGTTTTGAGGGTTACGTCTTTCTATAGCCTTATCTAGTGCATCTAAATAAGAATCACTGTACGTTTCAAGACGGAAAATATCTCGGTACTTTTGAGGTATTGCGCTTTTTAAAAGCAAGCGATTATTGTATACACGACTCAAAACCTCAGCAATATCTCTTGGAGAATCGTCATTAACTTCCCAACCGCCACCGTGTTTACTAACGAATACTCCCATACGTGAGTTTTTTGCAACAATCACCGGTATGCCTGACACCACAGCTTCACAAAAACGCCTAGCGAAGTGATGCTTGTATTGCGTAGAAGATTGAGGATAAACAGCGAAGATTATATCAGCACCGAAAAACATCTTTTTATACGATTTAGTATAGTCAAATTCACCTCTGTAACTGATAAAGTCCTTTTTCTTAGATAATTCTTGCACCATTCCAGCATCATCCCCGCATCCTGCAAAGTCTAATAGAATATTACTTCCTTCCTGTATAGATATTGCCGCACCTTGTATAAGTGCTTCAATTTGTGCTTTTCCACGTATATAGCCGTAGTAGCCCACTATCAGTTTATCTTGTTTATCCGTATTTATATTAGTTTTTATATCCCAGTTAAGTGGTCCGGTCGTTGTATCAATGATAGGCAGTGCGTCTTCATATAGTGAGTTATTTTTTAGAATTTCTTTATATCTGTCAGAGTGCACAAAAGTAACATCGGCTCTCTTCAACATTCTTCTATATACGTTTTTATAAACTGTATTTAGTGTTTCAGTAACCATTTGATCCTGAAAATCGTAAGCTACAGCAATTTTTTTAAGTCCTAAAGTAGCAAAAAACGCAATGCCCAGCATAGCTATGTTAATCGGCTGTATTATGTCGGGTTTTATGCGTCTGATCAAAGAGCGAACTTTAAAGCCAAAAATAGAGCTGCTCACGAATCTACCAAACTTTTTCCCCCTCGGATCAGGTAGATATATAGGTATAAACGAATCTGCAGGTATAGAGTCGTCAGAAAATGGAAAAGTTATTGAAGAATTACCTCTTTGCCAATATGCAAAATATGGAGTGTAGCGTTTAGATTCTTGCAGTATTCTCATCCGTTCCAAATGAAGTGGATTCGGTTCGTTACCAAAGAGAAAGAGCAACTTACGACGTTTTATATATTTAGTGTTCGTATCCAATTGCTATTTTCTCTGTACCATTCAATAATCTGTTCTATACCTAATCTTACCGATGTTGTTGGTTTCCATCCAATAAGTTGTTCTGCTTTTGAGATATCCAACTCGTTTGTATCAGAATCGGCGGGATTGGCTGGTTCGTACGCTATATTTGCTTTTAATTTTGCACTACTTTCAATTACTGACACTAGCTCTTGTAAGCTGATAGCTGAACCTGATCCGATATTAATATTAGCGTATCGTAAACTCTTGTTTAACGAGAGCACGATTGCATGGGCAACGTCGTCTACATATATATAATCTCGTGCTTGATCGCCTCCGAAAATCCTGACTGGTTTTTGTTGAATTATCCAGTGAACAAAACGGAAGATACTCATATCTGGTCTTCCTTCTATTCCGTAGACTGTAGAAAGCCTCAAAATTGTTACATTTATACCGTGAATTTTACTGTATATATAACAGATAAGCTCACTAGAAGTTTTAGAAGCAGCATATGGTGAGAGTGGTTTATCAATAGGGTATGTTTCTTTAAACGGTGCCTGTGCATCTCCGTAAATACTAGATGTTGAAATTTGTATAAAGTTGCGTACTTGGTATTTTTTGCACTCTTCTAGCAGATTTATAACGCCAATAGTGTTAGTTTGAAAGTAATCATTAGGGTTATCTATCGATTCTCTGATACCCGCGTGTGCTGCTAAATTTACCACGCTACCAATGGGGAATTCATTAAAAACGCTATGCAGCTGACCTTGATCAGTTATGTCCTTTTCTAAAAAATGAAAGTTATTAAGTTTATTCAGTTGCTGTAAGCGTCTCTGCTTCACACGAGAGTCGTATGTTATGACAAAATTATCTATACCAACAACATCTAAACCTTTTGCCACGAGCATTTTACATAGACATGTGCCTATAAAACCTGCACATCCTGTAACAAGTATTTTCATAAATATTTTATCTCTTAAAACTGGAGCGGGGAACGGGACTCGAACCCGCGACATTCTGCTTGGAAGGCAGACACTCTGCCAACTGAGTTACCCCCGCCTTGAAAATTTTGGTGGAGCCTGCGGGATTCGAACCCGCTACCTCCTGCGTGCAAAGCAGGCGCTCTCCCAATTGAGCTAAGGCCCCTTTTGATACCTCAATTAAAAATTATATAACTGTAAACTGTCAATAAGTAAGTAATATTACCTATATTCAATAAGTAATATTTTATAAAATGTAATTGAATTTGAAAGAATCCCGAGTCGTCTAACGGTAGGACTGAGGACTTTGAATCCTCCAATCCAGGTTCGAATCCTGGCCCGGGAACCAACATAAATAGTTATACAGTGATGTTCACTTAGTACAGCAGGGAGATTTTATGATTACTGAAAAAGAAAACCGAAAAATCAATAGTCGTATAAAAGGTGTTCTTAAAATAGATAACACAGAACTTGATACATTTGACGAACAAGTGAACCGTTTTAAGGCGGGTGAGTGGGATGCGATAGAGTTCATAAAGTTCAGATTGCGTCAAGGAGTTTATGGTCAGCGGCAGCCGAATGTTCAAATGATACGTGTAAAGATACCATTTGGCGGGCTAACCTCTGAACAAATGGAGGCGCTAGGAGATGTTGCAGATGAGTATGCCCCTCTTAGAAAAGGGCATCTTACAACACGCGAAAACGTTCAATTTCACAGTATCCCGCTTCACCGTGTTCCAGATATGCTAAAATATCTAGGTGAAGCAGGGCTTAGTACGCGTGAGGCATGTGGCAATACAGTCAGAAACGTGGTGACGCACCCTTCGGCTGGCGTCTCAAAAACAGAGGTATTTGATGTAACTCCATATGCTGCTGCTTACGCGAGGCACTTTTTACGTCACCCTGTTACACAGAGCATGCCTCGTAAATCTAAAACCGCTTTCTCTGGCTCTGAAACAGACGAAGCAATAACCGCCATACACGACGTAGGTTTTATTGCACGAATAAAAGACGGACGTAAAGGTTTTAAAGTGGTTGTAGGCGGTGGGCTATCTACAATGCCACAGATTGCACAAACTTTAACTGAATTCGTACCTGTAGAAGACTATTTAAAGTTATCAGAAGCTCTGTTACGTGTATATAACGCACAGAATGAAGAACGCAAAAGTATTATGAGAGCACGCATCAAGTTTACAGTTAAAAGGCTTGGAATTGATAAATTGCGAGAGCTGGTTATGCAAGAACTAGAAAAAGACTGGGCTCTAAAGAGTATAAATATAGACTTACTAACACAACTTTATGACGAAGAAAAGGAATCGGCATCCGTGCCAGAATCTACGCTAATAGCACCTGTTGATGATACCGCCTATAGCGCATGGTTAAAAAGTAACGTTGTACAACAAAGACAAAACGGATTTCATTTAGTCTACGTGAGAGTAGAACGCGGTGACATATCAGCAGAACAGTGGAAATTTCTAGCAGAAATATCTAGAAACCTACTGCATGGTAGAGCTAGAATAGATCAAGAACAAAACTTAGTCTTTAGATGGGTTAAAACAAAAAACCTGTATAGTTTATATAAGGCACTCGCTGAAAAAGGACTCCACGCAAGCGGTAGAGAGACAATCCGAGACGTCGTTTCGTGTCCTGGTACAGATTCATGTAAACTAGGAATTACCTCATCAATGGGGCTGAATAAAGCTCTAGTTAGTGAGTTAGAAAAATCCAATTTAATAGATAAATACGTAGAAGAGATCCACATCAAGGGCAGTGGATGCCCTAACTCATGTGGGCAACATCATATAGCAAATATAGGTTTCCATGGAGCCGTAATTAAAGGTAAAGACGGGCAAGTCCCAGCGTATGAAATTTTCATAGGAGGCAACTACAACACCTCAAATGGTCCGATAAGATTTGGTAGTCGTTTAAAAACACGTGTACCAGCAAAATTTTCTTACAAAGCTTTATCTATAATACTGACTATCTACAAAGCCGAACGCCATGAAGGTGAAAAATTCAACGATTACACTGATAGAGTCGGATATAAAAGGTTTGAAAAGCCTTTGTCAGTACTAAAAGATGAAGTCGGACCTCTTGATAGAGCACATATAGATAACTACATGGACTGGGGTAAAACTACTTTATATCGTCTAGAGCGTGGTGAAGGTGAATGCGCTGTGTAGCTTTGGCATAAAGCGTAGCGGCTATTATGCAACTAATGTTAACTGACTATCAAGGTTAGGGTATTCGCTCACTCAGTTTATTGTGATAAATATCGTAATAAACTGATAATCACTACTATGATGCGCTAGCTATTTTGTCGGTTTCTGTGGTTTTTCCTAATATATTGTCAACAATGCCGTACTCTAAAGCCTGATCAGCAGTTAGCCAAAAATCCCGATCAGTATCTCTGGAAATTTTGTCATAATTCTGCCCTGTTCTGGTGGCAAGTATATGCCTTAGAAGATCTTGAAGTCTGAGCACTTCCTTTGCATGTATTTCAATATCAGTTGCCTGACCTTGCGTTCCACTAAGTACTTGGTGCATATGTATGGTAGAGTTAGGTAACGCAAATCGTTTACCTTTTGTACCAGAGCAGAGTAGTATAGTGCCAAATGAAGCTGTGAGACCAATGCTGTACGTGGCAACTTCGCACGGTATAGAGTGTATTGTATCGTAGATTGCAAGTCCAGAGTATACATCTCCTCCGGGTGAGTTAATATAGAGATGTATATCAGCTTTTTTATCTTCTCGTGAGAGATATAGAAGCTGAGCGACTATTGCATTTGCTACCGAAGCATTTATTGGCACACCTAAGTATACTATTCTTGAGCGTAGAAGGAGCGAGTATATGTCAAAAGCACGCTCGCCCCTTGGACCAGTTTCAATCACCATTGGTAGTACGTTATGCGGTGGTATAGTATTCATTTATAGTATTCCTTCCATTATTTTTTAATGTTGTTTATTTGTGTAATTGCTTATTAGAGTCGATATTGTAGCACGTCGGTCTAAGATATCACTGACTATTTGCTTATTGTCCTCTAATGATGACTCACTATTGAGTTGTTCTTGTTCTTTTAGTTTGATCAATTCTTCATTGATTTCATCTTCGCTTGACTGGATTCCTTCTATTTCTACAAACTGTTTTATAGCTAGTGCTTCTTTTAGCTTGAGTTCAGCAGTTGCTAGTGCTTGTTGTTGGTTTTCTTCTGACGAAAGCCTCATCCTAGCAAGATAATCTTCATACGATATTTGGTTACGTTGTAGAACCTTTTTTTGTTCTTCCAGAAGGTACTCCGATTCCATCTGAATAAGGAGTGGTGATATTGCAAATTCACAACGAGCTACTAGCTGTTGTAAAACATGCTTTGCTGATTCTTTTTCCCATTCGGTTTTATACTGTTCTTGTAGTGAGTTTTCTATGAATTCCTGCATCTGTTTAACGTTTTCAACATTGGGAATTCCTAAATTTTTTGCAAATTCATTGTCCAGCGGTGGTAATTTTTTCCTTTGTAAGGTATTTAATTTAACTGTAAATTCTACATTTTGACCAACCAAGCTCTGATCAGAATAGCCATCTGGAATGGTAAGCACAAATGAACAAGTTTCTCCAGTTTGCATCCCTTCAAGTTGCTGTGCAAAGCCGGGTAAGGGGTGAACGTTATCAGAAGAAGCTAAATAAGAACGTTCATTTTTTGCAAGGAATTCACTAATATTGCCGTTACTGTGTTTTACAAAGCCACTGCTTACAATATTAACAAGATCACCTATTTTTACAGGCTCTGTTACTCTTTCCCAATCCATTCTTGTGTTACGTAAATTGTTAATGGTTTCTTCAACCATTTGTGTGGTTACCTGTTTAGGAATTATGTCCACGCTGATATCAGTGTAATCACCGACTTTTACAGTTGGTTTTAGTATTACCAATGCACTTAGTATTAAAGGATCGATTTTTTTTACAGTAACTTGTGGAGTATAGAAAGGCTCTATATCATGCTCTTTTAAAACAGCGGGTATAACCTCAGCAGCTATATTATCCATAGATTGTTCTAGGAGCTTCTGCCTTCCATAGTACCTATTTATTATAGTTGGAGGTACTTTTCCTAATCTAAAACCGGGGATTTTTGCTGTTTTAGCTATATCTAGTTGAGTTTTATTCAAGTGCCTATCTAATATGGCGTTATCCACTTCAATTGATAGTTGTACTTGCCCTGTACTCATTTCCTTATTTATTAATTTCATTTTAATATTTCCATTTACTAATTGCTAAATCGGATTCGCAAGTCAAAGTTGTAGCTTTAATACAAATCGTTAACCTTATAGAGTAGAGCGTATACACAGCTCATCCATTTGTGCTTGTGTGATTGCGGCTGGGGCTTCAAACATAGGGTCAAAAGCACTTTGTGTTTTCGGGAATGCTATGACGTTCCTGATAGACGCAGTATTACCAAGTAGCGCCGCGATTCTATCTAAACCTAACCCCATCCCACCATGTGGTGGTGGACCATATTTAAAACACTCTAATAGCGTGCCGAATTTTTCTTGCACCTCGTGTTCACTGTATCCAATAATACCAAAAACGCGTTTTTGCAGTTCGGGGTCTATAATCCTTATAGAACCTGAACCTAATTCCGATCCGTTACAAACTAAATCAAATAGATCGCCTTTCACTTTGCCCGGTGAGGTTTCTAATACTTCTATAAATTCCGACTGTGGTGAAGAAAAAACGTGATGCGCTGGTGTCCATTTAGATAGTTCGTTATCCCACTCAAATAGGGGAAAGTCGGTTATCCATGCAAAATGTAGTTCGTTTTCATTGGCAATGTTAAGTTGTTGCCCGATATTAGTCCTAAGTGCACTAAGCACAAGATTAGTAATCTTCGGTTCACCTGCAACTATCAGCATTATATCTCTTGTAGTTACATTCATGAGATTAGCGAATGCTTTTATCGTTGGCATAGACAAATAACGCACTGGTATAGAAGCAGTAACTTGATTTTGTGCTAATTCAACAATACTTGTATCTGACTTATCAAAGGATATCCAGATTAAACCTTGTGCACCTAGTCTTTTAGCAGTTTCAATAAGATTATCACACTCTCTGCGAGAAAGATTACCACCTCCCGGTACCGAAAAACCTTTCACTATACCACCTTGTTTCACCACGTTCGTGAGTAGTCTAGATTCTGAGTGTTTTGCTATATCGGTCAGATCCGACAGTTCCATACCGAGCCTCATATCGGGTTTATCAGTACCAAAACGCCTCATAGATTCATCATAAGTTATACGAGTAAAGGGTTTTAAAAATATACTCTTATCAGGAGCAAGTTCGTTTACTATCCGTGTATAGAGTTTTTCAACAGTATCCATAATATCTCTGCTATGTACAAAGCTCATTTCCAAATCTAGTTGTGTATGTTCTGGTTGCCTGTCGGCTCTCAGGTCTTCATCTCTAAAGCAACGTGCTATCTGAAAATACTTTTCTATACCCGCTACCATAAGTATCTGCTTTAATTGCTGGGGCGATTGTGGAAGAGCGTAGAATTTACCTGCATGAACACGACTTGGTACTACATAGTCTCTAGCGCCTTCGGGGGTACTTTTCAATAGTATCGGAGTTTCCACGTGTAAAAATCCTTCACTATGTAGATGCTCCCATATTATACGAGTGACGTTATGGCGAAGACTCATCAATTCTTGCATAATAGGTCTTCTAAGGTCAAGATAACGGTATCTTAGACGGACGTCTTCATTGGTTTTTATGCGATCATCAATTTCAAAAGGTAGTGCAACAGATTTAGAAAGTATGACGATATTCTGTGCTATCAATTCTACTTCTCCAGTTGGCAGTTCTAAATTCTGTGCACCTTCTTTACGAAGGCGTACTTCGCCTTTTATTTGTACTACCCACTCATTCCTGAGTATTTGGGAAACTTGATGGGTATCCAAAGATTCATCAGGGTTAAATACTACTTGAATCACACCTGATCTATCTCTGAGGTCTACAAAGATTAAGCCACCATGGTCGCGTCTACTCCATACCCAACCAGCAATACATATTTGTCTTCCAGAATCCTGTTTTCTCAGATCACCGCAGTTTACATCTTTATACACTTAGAGGTTGTTCCATTTCAATATACCAAGTTTTAATGAGATCTACGGATATTACTGATAGATTGCGTTATCTGCCAGATTGAACCGATCACTAAATACGCTATAACCATTTTTATTGCATCACCTACGATGAAAGGGTAAACAGCCGAACTTAAGAGTTCACCTTCTGCGGGCCAGCCAAAGTCAAACACAGAAAGCCATATCAGAGCAGGTAGATATACAAGTATTGAACCTATAAGTATAGCCCAAATTGAGTTCCACTTACTAAAGCCAAATTGTGATAACCAGCCTACTCCAAAAGAAGCAAAGATAAAGCCTATCAGGTATCCACCTGTTACACCAAATGTATACTGTATTCCCGAATTACCATTCGCAAAAACAGGTAACCCAAAGAGCCCCCACAAGTAGTACAAGATCATAGATAAAGATCCCAAACGCCAGCCTAAAAATCCGCCTGCTAGTAGTGCACCTAGGGTTTGTAGACTTACAGGTACTGGATTATTTGGAAGATAAAACCGCCCGTATAACGCAAATACAGTTGTAAGAGTAGCAAAAGCAACTACCGATAAAGTTTTATATAAAATACCCCACCTACCGATGTCAGGTACAAAGTAATCTATTAAAGGCTTGTGTACCGCCACAGATGACGACACAGGTACAATATAAACTTTACTATACGCGAATAGTCTATTTAGTATACGAGAAATCACAGTAATTTACTATTGTGTACTCGGTACAAACACAAGTAGAATTTGTACTTTTATCTCATCTTCTACACTGACTACGGGACGCGCAGCGAGGATATCCTCTTTTGTTATGCCTAAGTCAGCCCAAGTTATAGTGGCATTACCTAATAAAGCCATAGAGTTTTCTTCTTCATCGTATTTGAAATCAATATCAAAAGGTACTTCATTAGAAACTCCATTTATCTCTATAGCAACGTTAACGCTGCTGCTACCGCCACTTTTATCGCCACTAATGACACCATTAGGTAGCGGGCCTGGGTTTATTAGACTCAGAGTAGCAAATTGTCCATCTGGTGCAAGGAATAGCCTCTGGCGTATAAAACGATCACGGTTGGATTGATCACTCTTAAGTTTATGTATATCTAACTTTATGGTAGTTTGTTCAGGGTCGTAAAAAGAGGTTTGCCCTGTAATTGCTTCGTCGCCCAACTCTGTAGCGACTTCTACAATAATGGGATTAGGGTTGAATGTTAAAACTTCACCTACTTGAAAAACAGCGAGGCTCTTTTTAGAATCTATAACGTATATTTCCCTACCTAGTACTTCTTCAATGGTGCTTGGCAATTCACCTAAAACACTGTGATCAGGAGTTGGAGTTGGAGAAGGAGTTTTAACAGGAGTTGCAGTAGGCGGTTGTACTCTATCCTGTGCAGGAATTGAGGTTGCAGTAGGCTCTGATATACTATCAGCGTGGTTACAGCCAACAGCAACAATAGTCAGTATAAGTAGTAGTATAACTATAATGTTTTTCATTTTAACAACTCCTAATTTCTGCCTTACGGTAGTTCTAATTGAGTTACTTGTGCGTCACCTACCGTATAAAGCCCAATACCTAAACTCAAAGCAACAATATACGATACTATAAGTATCTGTAAATATCTATCTATAAAAACCGTATATCGTGATAAATACGGCAACCCAATACCTACTATAGAAAGTGCTATGGCAGCAAGGACAACAATAAACGATATGCTACGTTCAAGTTGAATTTCCATAACTATTCCAAGCGCTAGCGAAGCTATGAACATAACCACAATAGATGCGATAAACAACTGAAGCCTTTTTTTGCTACCTTGAGTTTGAGTTATACGCCATACTACGCCACTAACGATGCCCAGAAGAATACAACCTATGGTTACAGAAAAAGTATTAAAAAGCCCATCATGGGGCGACTTAAGCGGTAAAGATACGAGTGACGCCACAATACTCGCAAGTGCACCAGTAAGTAAGCCTGCACTTATAGCTTTTTCTTTTTGCAATCTTGCCACCCTAACATTTCCTATAAATCAATTCTACCATTTATTTATCCTTGAATACTAGACATTTATAATTCTAACAGTAAATCACTGATACTATAAAAGGCAAGATTCGTTCAATTGCATATTGTTACGCTATTTACTGAATTTAAGGGTACTGCCCTTATTGCCTCTTAGTACTTTTGTTCCACGTTTAATACCCTTGCGAAATGCATTGAAGTCATTACGAAAACGACCGCGTACCTTAGGTGTTCCTATTCTAAAACCGTTATAGTATCGCTCTGCTCTGCGCTGTGCATAACTGGGATCTTTGACTATTTTAAAGCTCCTTAGCGTATTTATTAACGTTTCTTTTAACATTTGCGCTGACAATAAAGGCGAATTTTGCGATCCCCCTTCTGGCTCTCTTATAATATCATCTACTAACCCATTGGCTTTAGCTTGATCTGATAATAACTTTTCTACCGCTTCATCTGACGCGCTAATGTAAGAATCGGCAATTAAGTTAGTAGAGACAAGAACAGCATGTTCCATAATTAGCAAGCAATTCGCAATACTAAACGGCAATCCATACTCGCTACCACCACAGTTTAGCACCACTGACACTATTGGCACTTCTGCTGTTAGCATAGAATCAGTCATGTTAGATATAGCAGAAGATACGTTACTTGTAGCTATCTTTGGATACACACTGCTGTCATCTACAAAAGAAATTATAGGCAATGCAAATTTAGATGCCATTTGTACTACTCTGCTAGCTTTACGGAATCCCGCTGCTAGCGGAGTCTGGTTATATCCAATCACAGATACAGAAATACCACCTATTGAACATATACCACACACGATAGATTGATCATCTCGTTCAACACGATCGCCACTTATATCTATAAAATTTAAAAACATTGATGATATATAAAAGTCTAAATTAGGGCGTTGTGTATTTTCATCTGAACGAATATTTGCAATAGGCTTGCTATTTGTCTCTATAACGTTTACCTGACTATGTTGCTTTTTTTTGTCAGCAGTGTATCGTAATTTAGTATTTGGTCTTAGTGTATGTAATATAGTGGAAAGCGTGTACTTGAGGGTTTCTCTATCAGTTATTTTATCTATTTGCCCGGCGCTTAAAAAGTAATCGGCTGTATTTACTGAGGTATTACTTTCAGCCATATTCAAGCCAATAGAAGCGCCATTTTCAGCTAATATAACATCTGATTGCATAGCTACAGATATCAATACTTGCCCAAATGCAGGGTTTGCTAAAGTGGATATTAACGGCAAATTCGCTTCTTTTAACTTTTGAACAACAGTAAACACACGCACCATTTGTATAAGTGAACTGTAGCCTTCTTGTATACGATTGCCCGAACTAGACAATACAGTTACACAGGGTAGATTTTTTATAATTGCGTTTTCAATTGCACGGACTATTTTCTGACCTGCTGCAACACTTATACCTCCTGATAAAAACCCAAAGTCCAATATTACAAGCACAGATTTAACACCACCTATCTCACAAATACCTGTAACAACGGCTTCTTTTAAACCCGTGTTGATAATGTTATCTTTTAACCTTTTAGTATATTGGTGGTTTTTATCTTGTTTAGATTGGAATGTTCTCACCCATATGTCGGTTTCTTGAAATGTGCCACTATCAACTAAAGAGGCTATACGTCTAGATGGTCTAATAGAGTAATGTAAGCGGCAGTGTGGACAAACTCTCAGCTGATAAAAAAGCCAAGATGTTTGCAAATCTTCTTGGCACTGAAAGCAGTTACTAGGTAAATCTTTTAGATCTATTTCTTCAAGAGTATCTAGTTTAAGGTCAACATTGAAGGTATTGTTATATTCTTCTAGCATATTTAGAATATCCTAGGATATTACTTTGCGGGGTTTTCCCGGTTCTCCTGGACCTACTATGCCTGCTTCTTCAAGTTTTTTCATCAATCGGTATGCCTTTGGAAAACCTATACTAAGGTGAGTTTGAAAAGCGGTTACTGAAACGGTTTTTCTGCCTACGGTCATATCTACGGCTTTTTGAAACAGAAGATCGTTCTCTTCATCTGTATGTTGATTTTTATCGTTCTGATTTAAGCTTGGCTCTATATTGAGTTGTGGTAAAGGTACGGGTGGCTGAACATGCCAGTGTTTAGTAATAGACTGTACTTCATCCTCAGATACAAAAGCCCCTTGAATCCTTTCTGGTTTGGGAGCGCCTGAGTGCAAGTACAACATATCGCCTTTACCAAGTAGTTTTTCACCGCCACCTGTATCTAGAATAGTCCGTGAATCGGTTATAGAGGTTACAGAAAAGCATATCCGAGTAGGAAAGTTTACTTTAATATCCCCTGTTACCACATTTACTGAAGGTCTCTGTGTTGCCAAAACCATATGTATACCTGTAGCACGTGCGAGTTGTGCAAGACGTATTAATGCAGGTTCTACTTCACCACGTGCCACAATCATTAGGTCTGCTAGCTCATCTACTATTAAAACTATATAAGGCATAGGTATGCTGGCTTTGAGGTTGTAAACGCCAATGTTCCTTGCACCTGCCTCTTTTAGCATGTGCAAGCGTTTTTCCATTTCGGCTACAAGCGCACGCAACGATAACAGCGCTTTGGAAGGTTCAGTAATAACATCTGTATAAAGATGTGGAATACCCGTATAATATGTCAGTTCAACTAGTTTAGGGTCTATCAACACAAACCTGACCTGATGTGGCGAACGGGTTAAGAGCAAACCGCAAATTATCGCGTTCACAAAGGCTGACTTCCCCGAACCTGTAGCACCTGCTACTAACATATGCGGCATTGTTGCTAAATCGGTAAACTCAGGTACGCCCTTACTACTTAAACCAAGTGGTATAGGTAAACTAGCTTTCTTTTCAAACTCCAACCACTGACGCGTACCTATGACAGATCGCAGTGTAACTAACGTCCGAGAAGGGTTAGGTACCTCAAGCCCAACCATAGATTCACCCGGTACTACGTTTTCAAACCTGACAGCAGGTTGTGCAAGAGCAAGTATTAGATCCTTTTCTCTACTCAAAATATCATCTACGCGAACTCTGCTGGTGTTTCTAGGACCTTTACGCCAACCCGGTGTCAGCCCATACTTAGTAACAGTAGGACCTGGAAAAACGTTATCTACAGTGACAGGTATACCATGTTCCATTAGACATGATTCTATAATATCTATTGTGCGTGCAACTTCATTTTCGGTTATATTTGTCGGTGTTGCTTCTTGTAGTACTCCAAATTCAGGTAAACTCCAAACGTTGTTAGAGTGTCTATCGGAAGCAGTATTACGTAGAACCTCCGACATTTTCTTGTTGTCTACCGATGCGGAGTGAGTATTGGGTGTTTTTAATTGTTCACGCGGTTTTTGATCATACGTTTGTGTACCATTTGGATATGTGGGTAGATACATATTATCTAAGTAATTGCTATTATCTTGTACTATAAATACTGAGTTAGTTGTATCATCCTCAGCAATAGAATTTTGGCTAACATCGCTTGGATTAGAGCTGGGTAAAAATGAACTACCACTGTGAGTTACACCACCATATCGCTGGTCAGAAGTAGGCAGATCGGGCAGACTCTGTTGAGGTCTTTGCGATGATAACCTACCGTCTGGATTTTGAGTATAAGGCGGTGGACTCTTAGATAACTCAGTCGTATTGCTACTATTACCTACACTATCTACATCACTACTAGGCAAATTTACTTGATTGTTACTGTAAAGTTTAGGTGATCTATGTTGCCTTAGTCTTTCAAGGTACAGTTCAGTATTAAAACCTTGATCACCGCTATATGAAGGAGTAGTATTTACTTTTTGACTAGGTGTTACGGGAACATTACTATCAGTGTCAGTAGGTGATATTGTATCTAATCTACTATAATTACTGATTGGTACTCCAGTAGGTGGTATGGGTTCTTCAGTTTGTAATTGTGAGTCGTACCTATTATAATCAAAACCCGTGCTACTATCAGTATAAGAGGTATATCTTAAATCTGTGAATTGTTGATCGGTATTAGCATTTTGCTGATTTTTGACTGTGCTATTTCTGGATACAATCTTTTGAAAAATACTCAGTATCAACAGAATACCTATGAAAATGTAGTTAAAAAATTTATATAACTTCATTATGATCTTAGGATATACAATAGTCACAACAAAAGCAAGAAATAACAGTGCTTTACCGATGAGTACTGAGGTATTGAATTGCGGATACATAGCAATCGTGTAGCCTATTTCACCTCCTAAAGGTTTGCCTGCTTCCCCTAGCATTAAATAACTTGCATCAAAAATACCCAATACCCCCATACTTGCTATAACCACAAGAAAACTAGCGGCTAGTAATTTGGTCTTTGTCAAAATATAAGAAGGACGCTTTACAAATAACCCCACAAGTAGTACAATCCAAGCGAATAATGGTAAAACAGAAAGTCTAAAGTAAAGGACAATTGAGTCTACAAAAAACGCAGATGCAATTACGGCTGCACTCATTGCAAAAAGAGCAATGACAAATCGCGGCAATGGTGTGTTAAACAAAAAGGCAGGTGCTGATAATATCCTTTTATAAAGACTATCCTGTTTAGAGGATTCAGAACCCAAATTTTGATTTTCTACTATTTGTGTTTTATATTTTTTACGTATCAATTAAATATAACGTAGACTTCAATACGGGTGATAGATTAATGCCAATAACCAACTGGCTCAATATTTAAGAGTACAGTTTTTTATTTTATTTTATAAAGTATATCTGATACGTCTTTAGTGAAATTTTGCTCTGTAGGTATATAGTTGTTATCAAGCTTATTCCCAGTTGTGTAACATTGCAATTTCCAAAGATGTATGTAACTGTTTAAAGTCCTCTTGCATATAGACTTTAACGTCTGGAGAACGTAGTGCAGCCGCTGGGTGATACATAGGTAAAATTACCTTACGCCTGCTTGTGTCTATCTGTGGGCTACCGTGTATTTTGGATATTTTTACATCTGGGATAAAGTAGTTAAGTGCATAGCGTCCAAGAGTAACAATAACATACGGGTCTACAAGACGTATCTCATCTTCTAAGTAAGGATTACAAGCGGTAATTTCGCTTGTTTCAGGGTCTCTATTCTCTGGTGGTCTGCATTTTACCAAGTTAGTTATATAGATATACGATCTATAAATTGGTAATGTATTTTTTGAAAGTAACTCATCCAACAACTGCCCTGCTTTACCTACAAAAGGCAGCCCATTTTTATCTTCTTCTCTACCCGGTGCTTCTCCAACAAACATAAATGATGCTGCTTGGTATCCACTACCCGGTACTGCACTACTGCGAGTTGCACTAAGATCACACTTAGAACAGGATTTAACTGCCTCATGTAGAGTATTTAATGCTTCAAGGGTATGCAAATTACTATCTTGAGATAAATTTACTATTCATCTTTAATACCACGACTTTTTATATATTCAACTGCATCTCGTACTGTAGCAATTTTCTCAGTATCTTCGTCAGGGATGCTAAGTTTCATACTATCTGTACTGAATTGTTCTTCAATTTCCATTATCAGTTCAACAATATCTAACGAATCAGCGTTGAAGTCTTCTGTAAAAGAAGAATCTAATGTAACGCGAGACTCTTCAACGTTCAGTTTATCCACTGTTATAGAGCGTACTCTTTCAAAAACCGATGCCATTATTTTCCCTCCAGTATTTTTTACTTAAATTTCTATAATATAACAAAACAGAGGTTACTTTCTTCCATTGAGTAATAAGTTTAAAATTTTGTTTACAAACCCTGGTGCTTCATCGCCTCCGAATATTTTAGCGAGTTCTACGGCTTCGTTAACAATAACTCCTGCAGGAATTGTAGAGAACAGTTGAGATTCAACAAGTGCTAAACGGATGATGTTAAGTTCTATTTTTGGAGTTCTATGTATTGGTCTTTGTTTCACAACGGTCGCTATTTGTGCATCTAGGGTTTTCTTTGTGTTAATAACAGTACTGACTATTAAGCTAGCACGCTTAGTTTCCTCTTTTTTAATAGCATTGTACAAAGGCGATCGGGCTAATATGTTAGCAGGTTGTTGTTGTGAAAAGTCTGCTTCATAAATTGTTTGTAATGCTAAAATCCTCCCAATACGACGAGGTTTAAACTGTATTACTTCTTCTATCCATCGTTCGTGTTCATTTTTTTCTTCAACGTTGCCGATATCTGTAAATAATTGTTGCGTATTATCGTCTATTTGCAATTTAACTTCCGTAGTCAATGTGAATCAAAATAATGTGTTACTTGAAGAACTGCGTATATTTATGAACTGCACTATAAGTACCTACACTTAGAGTTACGGCACTGGTAACTGTTCTCTTGACCATTGAAGCGAGAACAGAACCTGGTCCTACTTCTACAAATGTACCTACGCCGTTATTTAAAAGTGTGTCAATGGAGTGGCTCCACCTAACACATGACTGTAGTTGATCCTTTAGTTCGGCTTTGACATCTTCACGCGTTACAATGGGTGTAGCGGTTACGTTGGAGATTATAGGTACAATAGGATCTTTAAATTCAAGTGAGTCTATTACTTGATTGAGGCTTTCTTGTACAGGATTCATTAGCGAGGAATGGAATGCTCCACCTACTTTTAATCTTATAGCTTTTTTGGATCCTAAGTGTGCAGCTAGGTCTATAGCTTTTGCAATACTGTTGTTATCGCCGCTTATAATTATCTGTTTTGGGGTATTTATATTAGATATCTGTACACCTGTTACACGGCATATATCAAGTACTACAATTTCGTCAATACCGATTATAGCAGCCATAGACCCTGGATTTGCAATACAAGCTTCCTCCATCAATCTACCTCGTTCACAGATCAGTTTTATAGTATCACTAATGCTAAGTACACCTGTAACTGCAAGTAGTGAGTATTCACCAACGCTGTGTCCAGCCGTAAAGTTAGGTATTTGAACAGTATTTGTGATCTCTTCCATACACTTCCATGTAGCTATACTTACGGCGGCTATCGCTGGTTGTGCATTGCGTGTGCGAGTGAGCTCTGCAATATCACCTGTGAACATCATTTTTGTCAAGGGTTGCTCTAGTATATCATCTAGTTCTTCAAATACAAGCCTTGCCGACTTAGAAGATGTGTAGAGATCATAACCCATACCAGCTGCTTGCGAAGCCTGACCGGGAAAAAGAAAAGCGACTAGCCCGTTTTTATCTTCAAGTGTTGTTGTTGTCATGTAACCCCTCTGCTGAATAACAAGTTTTAATATAGAGTCAAGATTTTTCTGTATCTAATGAAGCAACTTTACGCCCTAAGTAAGTACCACATTCAGTACATGCTCTATGACGCAGTCTCCAATTACCGCATTCAATACACTCTACAACTGTCATGTTAGTAACTGTATATTTTTTATATGCTAGTTTTTTTCTTGATTTTGTATGTTTCTTTTTAGGGAGTGGTGGCATCATATCCTCCAATGCGGTATTTTAATATACGGAGTAAACGAGTATAGAATCAGTAAGTCGGTGTAGTTACAAATAAATAACTTTAATTTACAAAGATACCCCTGCACGCTCGGCAGATTTGTATATCGCTCTTTTTGTAAATACTTTTGTCATTGCTTGCCTATATTGTGATGAAGCGTGTACATCTTCGTTAAACTGATCATTGTATTCGTTACATGCCATCTCAGCGGCAGCGGCTACCGTTGTCGGTGAAAGCGGTTTATTAATAAGAGCATCTTCTGTCTGCTTAACTCGCTTCGGGTAAGCACCGACGCCCGTCACTGCAATTCTTGCAGATAAACACGTGCCATCTGATGCTATGTTCAAAATAACTGCAACGCCTACTATGGCATAGTGAGAAGCTTTGTTTGGCAGTTTTACGTACGCATAGCCCACACTACCTGCATTTGACCGTGCAATAGGAATAGCAATATTAGATAGCACTTCATCGGGCTTCAGAGCAGTAGTTAAAAAGTCTACAAACATATCTTCTACGTGAA
Source organism: Dehalococcoidia bacterium (assembly GCA_964274945.1). GTDB lineage: Bacteria > Chloroflexota > Dehalococcoidia > Lucifugimonadales > Lucifugimonadaceae > CAXXBX01. The sequence continues at coordinate 1,229,591 of CAXXBX010000034.1, forward strand.
TTACTCTACGGCTTGTTACATTTTTGACTTCAAAGGATGCATCAAGAGCGAGCAGAGCGGCTGTTACATCGCCCGCTTGATCCAAATGTGCAACTGCACCGCCTACTGTACCGCGATTTCTTACTTGAATATCAGCAACAGATGACGCCGTTTCAGCCAAAAGAGGTGCATACTTTAAAATCACCTCGGATCGCTCAATCTCTCGGTAAGTAACCATAGGGCCGACTAAAATCTCACTGCCTGAAACTTGTACGGATTTAAGACCTTCTACTCTTCTAAGATCTACTAAAGCGTCGGGCGTGGTGATGCGTAGCTTCATAGCGGGTATTAGGCTGTGCCCACCTGCAAGGATCTTTGCCGCACCTTCATACTTTGCCAATATACCAGACGCTTCCTCAACTGTAGCTGGGCTATAATAATTGAATTTACGAGGAATACTAGATACCATTTTATACTTTACTCACTTTTCTAATCTAAATATATCAATTTTTGGCAATCTGCTGTTAAGGTGAATCATTTTAATTCATCTTTGCATCTTTAATTGCGCTCCATAAACGCTCAGACGAGAGAGGCATGTCAATATGTCTTATACCTAAATGTTTTAAGGCATCTACAGCTGCGTTTACAATAGCGGGGGATGCAGCTATTGTTCCTGCTTCACCTGCACCTTTAACGCCGAGGTCATTCACAGGTGAGGGGGTTACTGTGCGGTATGTTTCAAATAGAGGAAGATCTTCGGCAGTTGGTATAGCGTAGTCTAGCATAGAGCCTGTTAGTAGATCTCCGTATTCGTTGTAAACAGCACCTTCCAGCAGTGCTTGCCCTATTCCTTGTGCTACACCGCCGTGAACCATACCGTCTACAATCATGGGGTTGATAACATTACCTATATCATCAACTGCAATATATCTTAAAACTTTCATGAGTCCGACTTCTGGATCTATTTCAACAACTGCTATATGTGTACCGAATGGCCATGTAAAGTTTTTAGGGTCAAAGAAGCTAACTGCTTCTAAACCGGGTTCCATTCCTTCGGGTATATTTTTCGCGGCGTATGCTGCGCCTACCACTTCTTGCCATGAGAGTGTTTGTTCTTTTGAGTCTTCTATATAAAACTTACCGTTTTCAAAAACAACTGCTTTGGGTTCCACACCTAGCTGGTGAGCAGCGATTTGAGAAGCTTTGTCTATAATCTTATTAAGGCTTAGTAGTATTGCTTGCCCTCCTACAGCCAGAGATCTGCTTCCGAAAGTTCCTGTACCAAACTGCTGGCGATCTGTATCACCGTGTACAATATCTATGTTTTCCATAGGTATACCGAGTTTTGAAGAGGTTATTTGTGCAAAAGTAGTTTCATGACCTTGTCCGTGAGGTGATGTCCCTGTAAATACTGTTACAGCTCCTGAGGGATGTACTCTTACAGTGCTAGATTCCCAAAGTCCTGCTCCAGCACCTAAAGAAGCGGCTACCGCAGAAGGCGCCATTCCACATATTTCCACGTATGTAGAAAACCCAACGCCTAAGAACTTACCTTTTTCTCTAGTGCGTTTCTGTTCTTCCCGAAAACCCTGATAATCAAAAACCTCAAGTGCTTTGTCTAACGCACCTACATAATTGCCTGAATCGTAGCTTACACCTGTAGAGGTTGTTATGGGTTCATTGAACGGTGGAATAAAGTTCTTACGTCTTACTTCAACTGGGTCCATGTCTATTTCGTTAGCGAACATATCCACAAGGCGTTCTACCACGTAGGCTGCTTCGGGTCTACCTGCTCCTCTGTATGCATCAACGGGTGTGGTGTTAGTGAACACTCCTGTAACTTCGCATGATACGTTGGGTATTTTGTAAACACCAGATAGCATTAGCCCGAAAAGCACTGTCGGTATTCCTGGTGCAAATGTAGAGAGATAAGCACCTAAATTGGCATATATATTTGCTTTTAGTCCAACTATTGTGCCGTCTTTATTACCTATAACTTCCAAGTCAGATATGTGATCTCTCCCGTGGGTTGTGGCGAGGTAGTTTTCTTGTCGGCTTTCAATCCATTTAACAGGGCGACTGACTATTTTAGAAACTACGCCACATATAACTTCTTCTGCGTAGAGGTATAGTTTTGCTCCAAATCCACCACCGACATCTGGGGCTACTACTCTAACTTTGTGTTCAGGGTGACCAGTAACAGCTGAAAACAACAACCGAACTAAGTGAGGTATTTGTGTAGAAGTCCACAAAGTTATGTGATCGTTCCTAGAGTTGTAATCTGCGACAACGCCGCGTGTTTCCATAGAGTTAGGTATCAGCCGTTGGTTTACTATTCTCTGTTTTACTATAACTTCGGGGTTATTGGACGCCGATTCATAGTCACCGCCTGCAACTTTCCATACAAAAGATACATTATTGGGTACGTCCTCATGAACTTGTGGAGCGTTGGGTTGTGTTGCTTCCTCAGCATTAGTAACGGAGTCCATAATATCATAATCAACTACCACTAATTCAGCACTATCTGCTGCTATGGATGGAGTTTCAGCCAAGACAACTGCTACTGCGTCGCCAACATAGCGTACCTTTTCAAATGCTACTGGTGGATGGGCTGGTGCTTTCATATCGTCTAGAACCCAACCAACTGGTAGGCTACCCAATTTTTCTTGAATATCTGCGCCAGTAAATACAGCAACTACGCCGTCGGCACTCGCAGCTTGAGAAACATCAATAGACTTTATTTTAGCATGTGCATAAGGGCTACGAATAATTGCCATATGTAACATACCTCTAAGCTTAATATCATCTGTGTAACACCCTTTACCTGATATAAGTGCAGGGTCTTCTCGCCTTTTAACAGACTTTCCTATACTCATTTAACTACTCCTATTTGTTAGCTCGGCTGCAAACCTGATAGATTCGACAATATTGTGGTATCCTGTGCATCGGCATAGATTGCCTCGTAACCCTTCCCTTATCGTTTGTATTGATGGGTTAGGATCGTTTTTTAAGATTTCAGTAGCGGTCATTATCATACCAGGGGTGCAAAACCCACATTGAAGACCGTGTTTCTCCCAAAAAGCCTGTTGAACAGGGGTATAAGTGCCCTCTTTACTTAGACCTTCAATTGTAACAACGTCGCCACCTTCTGCTTGGACTGTTAACAAAGTACACGACTTGACAGCGACACCATTGAGCAGGACAGTGCATGCTCCACAACTAGAAGTATCACAACCAATATGTACACCTGTTAAATCAAGATCTTCCCTAAGATAGGAAGACAGTAATTTTCTCGGTTCTACAGCACAATCTTGTGATTGACCGTTAACGGTTATATTTATGTTCATATTTTCTCCTATTTATCAGAGTGGTAATTAGAATAGTAAACTCATAACTCACACTACTATAACATATAATTACTGATTGTATCTTAACTATTTTCGTTAAAAACAAAGAATTTATACGAATGTATTAACATTTTACGGCAGGGCATCAGCAAGAATTTGCGAGAGAAATTTAGGAATTACACTTGTTCCATCTTCTATTTGCTGTTTACAGGAGGTGCCAGTAATAGCTACTTCTTGGGATGTATGAATTAGACGTATTTCAGGAAATAGCCTATCTTCACCAATTTTCATAGAGACTTTATAGTGCTCACGCTCAAAACCAAAAGAACCAGCCATGCCACAGCAACCACCATTTAGCATCTGCGTGTTATAGTTGGTTGGTAAATTCAATGCACGCAAGGCATTTGTCTTACCTGTCAGTGCACGTTGATGACAATGAACAAATAGCTTAACTGACTTATGGGTGTCAGTCCATTCTATTTTTTGCATACTGTCCTCTTCCGCCGATAAAAGAATATCTTCAATCATTGATACCGACTCAGATATCAACTTAGCACGTGGATCTTTAGGTAATAAGTCAGGATATTCGTCAAGTAGTGTTGAGATACAGCTGGACTCAACGCCTACAATTTTCATTCCGCTTTTAACATAAGGGTATAATAACTCTACGTTTTTCATAGCATACTTGCGTGCTTGTTCTAGGAAACCTTTAGATATCATGGGGCGTCCACAACATGCATTTGAGACCACGATAGGAATGTAACCCATAGCTTCTAATAGTCTGATAGCTGCGATACCAGATTCAGGATGGTTAAAATTTGTAAATGTATCGTTAAAAAACAGTATTTCACCTCTGCTGCCCGATGTATTAGAGGGTTTATTACGAAACTGTGAAGCAAAGGATTTATTAGCAATTCGTGGTAATTTCCTGTATTTGTGGATACCAAATCGCTGTTGTAATAGCGCTCCTATCTTTGAGCGTATAACAAAGTTAGCCAAAGGTGCATGATACCCGCACATCAAGCGGTTAAGTAAATGTATGTTGGCAACAATTCTAGAGCGTAAAGGTATTTTCCCGCCGTTTTTATAGTAAGAATGTAGGAACTCATATTTTATCTTTGCCATGTCTACGTTAGATGGACACTCGGTTTTACAAGATTTACATTCTAAACATAGATCAAGTACATCATTCATCCTTTTTGAGTGGAGTTCTCCTTCGGGTAATACCCCTGATAGAGCAGCTCTTAAGGCATTTGCCCTGCCACGTGTTGAGTGTTCCTCTTCTCTTGTAGCCATATATGAAGGGCACATAGCACCAGCGGTTAATTTTCGGCATTCACCGACACCGTTACACTTCTCAACTGCTTTTGCAAAACCACCTTCCTTAGAGAAATCTAATAAGGTATTTACTTTTAGTGTGCTATAGTCAGTGCCGTATCTAAGGTTTTGTGTCAGAGGAGGAGTATCAAATATCTTACCGGGATTCATTATACCTTTTGGATCAAAAGATTTTTTAACGTCTCTAAAGTGTTGCACAAGCTCATCACCGAACATTTTATTAGCCCAGTGCCCTCTTACAATACCATCTCCATGTTCTCCTGTTAATGAACCGTTAAATTCCAAAACAAGGTCGGCGATTTCGCTTGATATACGTTCCATACGATCAATGCCTTCCTGTGTTTTAAGGTTGATAACAGGGCGTATATGCATACATCCAACAGATGCATGCCCATAGTAACCAGCCTCAGTGCCATTTTGTTTAACTATTTGATCAAAACGTTCAACGTATTCTGGCAAGCGTTCGGGCGAGACTGCTGTATCTTCTACAAACGGAATAGGTTTTGCATCACCTGCAAGATTCATCATTAGCCCCAAACCTGCTTTTCGCATAGACCATACATTTTGTTTATCGCTTAGCTCAGTAAGCATGGTTGAGGCATAGCAGCCTGTTTTAGAAATTTTCTTTACAATGGCGTTGCACTTGCTGTTTACTTCTTCTATGCTCTCGCCTGACACTTCTACAACCAATATATCTGACGGGTTACCTTGAATAAAATCCAGAGAATTCTTAAATCCTATTGACTTTTTAGCCTGTGATATTATCATACTACCGATATGTTCTACAGCGTGTGGATTGTGTTCAAGTGTTACAAGACAAGTGTCCATAGCCGCTTTGAGCGATTTAAAGTGTAAAATCAGTAGAGCGGTTACTTCTGGTATTTTCTCAAGATTGAGCTTAGCAGATACTACAGATGCTAACGTACCTTCCGAACCTACTATAAGCTTTGACATATTCAGATTGTCTATATTTAAAAGATCTAGATTGTAACCTCCAACTCTACGTAGTATCTTAGGGAAACGTTTTTCTACTTCTACTTTTGCTACTGATACTGTACTGTATACGTCTTTATATATTTTGCCTTCCAGAGTATCACTATGACTGATTTGTTGTAAAGACTGATTTGAAAGTGGTTTAAACACAGTCATAGTGCCGTCGGAGAGTACAACACTTAATTCAAGTACATGGTCAACAGTTTTACCATAAACAATTGAGCGAGCACCGCAAGAATTGTTACCTATCGCACCGCCTATGTTAGCCCGCGAAGATGTAGATGGATCGGTTGTAAAGAATAGCCCGTAGAGTTTCAGTTGTCTATTTAGTTCATCAATAGTTATTCCCGGTTGTGTAGTAACCCACTGCTCTTGGGGGTTTATATCTATTATGCTGTTCATATACTTTGAAAAATCCATTACAACACCTGTGTTAACGGTCTGCCCTGAGAGGCTTGTGCCACCGCCACGGGGCACTAATGTAATGCCAGCTGAATGTAACAACTCTACTGATGCTTGTACATCCTCCGCTGAACGAGGTAAAATAACCCCCATAGGCTTCATCTTGTATATAGAGGCATCCGTAGAATAAATTGCACGTGAGTAAGGGTCAAATCTAACCTCACCTTTAATTGATCTTTTCAGATGTTGTTCTATGTCAGTTGTATGTGAGTTCAAGGGAATCAAATAGGTTACAGACTTTATTATAATGAATTTATATCACACTATTTTAACAAATTAGTTTATAGCGTTAGTAATTGCTTGCATTGTATCTTTTTCTTTTTAATTGCCGTTTTGTATCACTAGTTAGCTGCGAGATTTGTCAGTGATACGGTGTTATATATAGTTACTGGGGTGTATGTGTATGCTTATGATCCGAGTGTGTCTCGGAGCTTTTGTCGGGCAGTACAACCGATAAGATGACGCTACCGATAAGTATGCCAACGATAATACCAAGTACTAAGTAGATATCACCTAGTGTACTGATAAAGTGAAACTCTGTCTCTATTTGGTTGAGAGTTTCTTCAAAGATTATTTTCGCACCAATTATGGCAAGTATGAGTGCTAATCCATAACTTAAGTATCTAAAGAGCCTGACAAGCCCCTCTAGTAAAAAGAAGAGCGGCCTCATGCCTAAAACAGCCATAGCGTTGGAACTCCATACTATAAATGGGTCTTTTGATATACCTAATACAGTAGGTATAGAGTCTATAGCGAAGACTATATCCATAGAGCCAAGTGAAATTACTACTAACAAGAAAGGTGTTGCTGCTAATGCACCAGATGGCAGGCGTGTAAAAAAGTTGTGTCCGTCGTACTTGTCGGTAACGGGCATTATTTTACGAAACAGCCTAACAGCGATGTTTTTATTAGGGTCTACGTCATGGGCATTGCTGAATGCCAATTTATACGCTGTATATATTAGAAAAGCTCCGAGTATAAACAGAACCCAAGATAGATATGTGATGATAGTTACACCAACTGCTATAAATATACCGCGTGCTATTATAGCGCCTACTATTCCGAACAACAACGCCCTTGCTTGATACTTTTTAGGTAATTGAAAATACCCAAATATAACTATAAAAACAAATAGGTTATCTATACTTAAAGCTCGTTCGGCAACGTACGCAGAGAAGTATTGAACGCCTTGCTCTACACCGCTCTGTAGCCAAAGCCAAACGCCAGTTGCACTACCAATTACAGTCCAGAATACTGTAAGTAAGCTAGCCTCTTTTATAGAAACTTCATGATCGCCGCGAGTTAAAACGAATAGATCAAAAATTAAAAGCAGTACAATCGCGACATTAAACCATATCCACACCCAAATTCCGGTTTCCAAGGTTTCCAAATACCTACTCCATTACATTAACAACAAACACGACAAATAACAGAACATTTTGTCAGTACTAGAGGTTTAAACAATAATGATAATATAAATTAATCTATAGATTCTATATAATAAGTTCTCGTTCCGCGGGGCGTGGATACAGAGACTTGTTGACCTTTTTGACAACCAAGTACGGCAGAACCAACAGGCGATTTATCAGATATCTTACCCGCAAGCGGATTTATTTCGTTCTGTTCTACAATTTGGTATTTAAAGCATGTACTGCTATTTAAGAGCTTGAGAGATACCCTAGAACCTAACGAAACTTTGGTATTGTCTCCCGATTCTCTTATCATTGCTACGTTTAATATGGATTCTATATCCCTCATGCGTGATATGGTCATAGCGTGTCGTTCTCGTGCTGCTTCAAGTGGTGCATTTTCTCGTACATCGCCATCTGCTGCTGCTTTACGTATATCTTCTGACAATGTACCTGCGAGTTTATTTAGGCTTTCGTACTCATTAACTAGATTTTTATGCCCTTGCGGTGTTAAGTAAATTTGATCTTCTTTGACAGATTCGCCAGCGTCTTCACTAAAATTCCTAGAGCGCTGATACTTTATGTGAGAGGCAAGATTCTGTGCGAGATAGCCTTTAGATTTAAGAAACTTCAAAAAAACCTTCATATGAGCAAGTTTTTTTCCACTTTCTTTACTGACATTACCAGAATACTGATTTTCGGAGAACATACCTATTTCTTGTGGTGAAATGCTATTAATATCTCTATGAATTCCAACCCATCTGATGAGGTTAGATATTTCAGATTGTGCAGATATACGCTCACTATCAGGTAACTCCGAGATGTATATAGCAAGAGCGCTAGATATGGTTATTGGTAATTCCTCATCTGTATGGGTCAATATTCACCATCCCTTTTCTATTTGTTATAAGTTAATAAACTCACTCTTAATTAGAATATCAGATTAACAAGTGAATTGCAGGCACTATTGCGCATAGAACACATAAATTAAGATAACTACAAGAATTTAAGCTGTAATTTACACAACACAGTTATTACTTTAACGCGTTTGCTGAACTAAATATAAGGTATTTTTACAGTGACTTTTTCAATACAAAAAATATCTGCGAGTTGCATACAGTGCCAAGCATACTGAAAGGTGAAAAAGCCTTTTTTTCAATAGATAGCCCTACCTCATCAAAAAGTGTAACAAGAGTCTTATAGCGAAAACCGATATGTGAGGCAATGTAATGCCTATCTGGTCTTTCTATATACATACCAAGAAGTGACTTGGTGATTGTGGAGAAGTTTGTCGGTGGATGTTTTCTTCTTAAAATAATCCGTAGACTGTTTTTTATAAGTGAAGCGAACCCAACCTCTAAAGGCACAGATATCACAACCCTGCCATCTTCTTTTAAGAACGACTTAATATTACACAATGCAATTCGTTGACTATCAAGTGGTAAATGCTCCAATACCTCCAGACAACATATTTTTGAGAAAGAACCTTTTTTTAAGGAACTTAGATCCCTAGTAAAACTTACGTTATCGTTACTGATGCTACTATTTAGGTAATCCACCATTTGCTGATTTACTGGTGTATAACCCACCACTTTACCGCTGTGCACTTCAGATACTAGCTTTACCATATAACCATCACCGGTGCCGTAGTCTAGTACAGCCTCGCTATCACGCGGATCAATTAGTTTGAGTGCTACACTAAATCGTTTTTTATGTGAAAATGCATGTAAAACGGAACTACTATTTATTGTGCTATTAGTATAAATATCATTAGGATTTTTTAGTAATCTGTTTTTCATTGTATATAATCAGTATAAGGCACTACTCAATTTTATTATAATGTTAATCAAGCAGAATCATATTATTTTAAGAAAATACTGTAATTTTATTGTCAATAAGTAGTTATAATTGAATTTGTTATGAGTACTGCTAAGGCATATACGAAAATAATTGAAAAATATAAAATACATCCAACAGATACAGGTTCTTGTGAAGTACAAATCGCTATATTTTCTAATCGCATCTTGGAGCTGACAGGACATATGCGTCAGCACAAGCACGATAATAGCGCACGAAGAGGGCTGATAAATTTGGTTAATAGTCGGCGTAAATTACTAAAATATTTAAAGCGACAGAATCAGGATAGATATACAAGTATCATCAATTCTTTAGGTTTAAGAGGACTGTAGAATATCAACGATAGTCATCTCTTTGTGGTTCTTATTATAGGAACACAAACCTACAAGATATTGTGATATTTGGCTTCACTCGTTTTGTACATTCTTTGATAAGAATTTTTTAAGTTAGGTTTATACATGTGGTTTGTTGTATGGGAAAGAAGGAATTAAAACATGAGCAAATATACAATTTCAGTAGGTAATGTACCTATAGTGCTAGAGGTATCTAATCTAGCTCAACAAGCCAATGGTTCTATTGTGGTCAGAAAAGGCGATACTATGCTTTTGGTTACTGTATGTGCATCTAAGGAACCAAAAGAAGGTGTTGACTTTCTACCTCTTAGCGTAGAAGTATCAGAACGTGCATATGGGATCGGGCAGCTACCAGGCGGTTTCTTTAAACGAGAAGGAAGACCAACCTCAGACGCAATACTCGCAGCAAGGCTTTGTGATAGACCACTGCGACCACTCTTCCCAAAAGAGTACCACAACGAAATACAAGTTGTAATTACCGTTCTATCTGGAGATAGAGTTAACCCTTATTCTGCTCTGGGAATTATAGGCGCATCCGCTGCACTTATGCTGTCAAGTATACCTTTTAATACACCTATAGGTGCTTGTGCCATCGGTAGAGTAAACGGTCAACTGATAGTTAACCCAACTTATCAAGAACTCCAACAAGGTGATTTAGACCTGACTGTTGCAGGTAGCGAAGATTCCATAATGATGGTAGAAGCTGGTGCTAACGAAGTCAGTGAAGAGGTTATTTTAGAAGCCCTAAAACTAGCCCAAGACGTCAACACAAATATCATTCAGGTTATAAAAGAGATACAAGCTAACCACGGCAAGCCCAAATCTCAACAACCTACTGCAGATAAAGACCTAGAAGAATTAGAAACCTATGTAACTGACTATGTTGGCGAGTCTGCTCAAAATGCATTTTTAACTGAAGGCAATAAAGACGTAAAAAATACTGCAGTTAAAAAATTGCTTGAAGAAACCAAAATGCATATGGTAGAAAACCGCCCTTCTATTAACATCTCCTTGCTAGAGCGTGTTTTACAAAAAACCGAAAAAGAGGCAGCACGCACTTGCATAATTGAGCACAGTGTACGTCCAGATGGTCGGTTACTAGAACAGATACGTCCACTAGATTCTGAGGTTGGAATATTGCCAAGAGTACACGGTTCGGCAATATTTACACGCGGTGAGACACAAATATTAAACGCGGTAACTCTTGCACCAATGAGTGAAAATCAACGATTAGATGGCTTTGGTATAGAAAAAGAACGTTACTTTATACATCACTACAATTTTCCACCTTATTCTACTGGCGAAACGGGTAAATTCATAACTACAGGACGCCGCGAAATAGGACACGGAGCATTAGCCGAACGGGCATTGCTACCTTCTATACCTAGTACAGAAAAATTTCCTTATACTATACGCTCAGTTTCAGAAGCACTAAGTTCAAACGGTTCTACATCTATGGCAAGTGTATGTTCGGGCTCGCTTGCATTAATGGATGCAGGAGTACCCGTATCAGCACACGTAGCGGGTATAGCTATGGGGCTTGTAACCGACAACAGTGGCAGATACAAAATACTCACCGATATACAGGGATTAGAAGATCACATAGGTGATATGGACTTTAAAGTCGCAGGCACAAGTAAAGGCGTAACCGCTATGCAAATGGACATTAAAGTAACAGGTATATCGTTTGAAATTATGCAAGAAGCACTGACACAAGCACGTATCGCACGCTTTCAAGTGTTAGAACATATGGTAAAAACTCTGCAAAGACCACGCGAAAATATCAATCTCCACGCACCTAAAATTGCGAAATTCACTATACCTATAGATAAAATAGGCGCAGTTATAGGATCCGGAGGCGCAGTTATAAGATCGCTTATGGATAAATTTGAAGTTACAATTGATATAGATAACAACGGCACAGTTATTATTGGCTCTTCCGATCAAGAAAGTATTCAAAAAGCCCAAAAGTCAATAATGACCCTATCGGGAAAAATAGAGATAGGTGAGAAATTCCTAGGTAAAGTAACAAAAATATTACCTTTTGGTGCTTTCGTTGAAATATCGCCGGGTAAAGAAGGCTTAGTACATATCAGTCAGCTGGCAGTTGAAAGAGTTGAAAGTGTTGAATCTGTCGTAAGCGTCGGTGATGAATTAGAGGTAGTCGTAGTTAAAGTAGATAACACAGGTAGACTAGACTTATCTGCGCGTGCTCTTTTAGTAGATACAGATAATTCCGACACTAATCAGCGGAACAGATATGATAACAATGCAGAACGCAAAAATAGACGTCCGTATTCAAGAAGCAATGGACACTCTCGCTACAATAACGCAGACGGTAAGAAAGGTAACAGAGAATCTCAATCTCACAATCGCCCAAGACGTTCCGTAAACAGTAAACGGACTCACTCCTCACCCAGACCACCGATTTAACAAAATCTTGTTAATGAAAGAGCAAGTAATATGTCTATAAAAGTATTAATTAATGGTGTGCTCGGTAGAATGGGTCGCACAGTGCTTTCAGCAACAGTAGCCGATCAAGATGTGGTACCTATAGGAGGCGTAGATATATCGGCGCCACAAGGCAAATCCTATACGGATGTGGGCACACATGAGTCGCGGATACCAGTCTTTCAAACCTTTGATAAATCATTGCTAGACCTAAAACCGCAAGTTATTGTAGACTTCACTAACAGAGAGGGATTCCTAAACACTGTAAACGTTGCAAGTGATAACGGTATAAATGTGGTTTCTGGCTCTACGGGTATTTTAAAAGAAGATTATATACAAGTGGAGGAACTTTCACGCAAAGGTAATATTCAAATTATTCATGCTCCTAATTTTGCACTTGGTGCTGTTATTTTAGAGTGGCTTGCTAAATCGGCTTCTCCATACTTTGAATTCGCTCAAATAATTGAGAGCCACCATGAACTGAAAAAGGACGCGCCTTCGGGAACTGCTATTTCAATAGCTGCTGCTATGGCTTCAGCAAAGCAGACTGACTTTAAATCTAATATACCCGAGCAGATACTGATTCAAAACTCCATGGGAGGGCAGAAATCGGGTATATCTATTTATTCTTCTAGAATGCCCGGCAGAATAGCACGACACGAAGTTGTGTTCGGAGCAACAGGGCAAACTCTATCTATACTACACGATACTATAAACAGGGAAGCATTTATGCCCGGAGTTTTAATATCAGTAAAAAAGGTAGAATCATTAATAGGACTGACATCAGGGCTAGATACTGTTTTAGGGTTAAACAATTAAATTCACATCGGAACAATGGATCTCTATAAATGAATATTGGGAGGGCAGATAAATGTCTTTACTAAATAGGCTAACTACTATCATAGCTGCTGTTTTAGCAATGTTAGTAATTGCAGGTTGTGTTTTTACACCAACTTACTTCTCAGCCGAAGACCAAAAAGATCAAAAGCAGACCGTACTATATAACTATACTACCAAACTTGAAAGTCAGTCTCTCACTCTGGAAAGTCAAGGAGTCAAAGTAGACCTTATGCCAGAGATTAAATCCTCGTTATCTAGCCTTATCTTTGAAGATGCTATAGTGCCAACTGATGCCCCTGAAAATATTGAAATTGTTTTATCAGGATCACAGGCAATCACAGTTGTGCCAAAAGCAGAAAGACAAGGCTCTACAGTAGAAACTTCTACTATGTTCAACAAGTTAGTAGTATGGAATAAAGACATAGGTTTATCAGATTATATCGCTACAGGATTATCAGGAGGCAGCACGACGGGGCTTGACCTATCTGTAGACTTTGACAACAACGGTGAGCCCTCCACTTATCTACTTGAAGGGTTTGATGTTACAGAGGAAACTGTAGATACCATGCGATTCTTGGAATTTGCGTTCCCGAACTCCTTAATAACGAGTTTATATATTGACAATGAGTTTATTGATAGTAGATCAACAGGCGAAACATGGCAACAAGAATTTGCTCTAACGCTACCTTCAGGTTTTGAATTTAGTGATAACGGCAAAATTGTGATAAATAGCTCTATAGAAGATATAAGGTCAAACGGAGAAATTGATATACGTAGCACTGCAGAAATACCTAACCTGACTGGTAAAGTAACATATGAAGGTATACAAGTGGATATATCAGTAGAGTATCCAGAAATTACAATTGACGTAACTATTATCAAAGACTCTCAATTTATTGTGTCTGCAGATATAAAAGCACCATTGATAAAGATCACCGTCGTAGAAAGCAATACTAATAGCACTATAGTAGGAGAATTAGGTTTTGAATTCTCTGCAGAGAATGTTTTAAATTAACTACTCCACCACTGACTATATAAGCGTGCTTTCTTTATTTGATATATCTATCGGAATAATAATTTAGAGGAGGATTAATCCCCTCTGATTAGACTTTCTCAAAACGCTTGGCTTCAGCATCATATTGATGAAGCTCACCTGTACCAATATCATGCCATAGACCATGCAAGCTAAGGCTATCAGCTTCAACCGCTTTTCGTACAAAGTTAAAGCTCATCAGATTATCCAGGGAGAGAAGCACAGCTTCTTTTTCAAGCGAGCGCAAATCGTTGCCTTTACCTTTGGTTGCCAAACGATCATAAGCTGGACGCAGGAACTCAACCCAATGTGCAACAGCGCTGCTTGTCTCAAACAAGCTTTTGTCTGTGCCAGAACAGATATTATAACAGCCCTGAACACCGCCACAATGTGCATGCCCAACAACCAAAATATGCTCCACGTTCAGATGCTTTACAGCGTATTCAACAGCGGAAGCCGTGCCGTGAATGTCTCCTTTTGAATTATAAGGAGGTACGAAATTTGCAATATTGCGAAGGACAAAAAAATCACCTTCATTTGCACCCAAAAGTGATGTTGTATTATACCGACTATCACAGCAGGAAATAATCATCCCTTTTGGAAATTGTCCTTCATCAGCTAATTGTCTGAATAGTGTCTTTTTCTTTTCAAAATCTGAAGTATACCATTTGTGGTAGCGCTGCACGAAAGATGCAGGCAACCTCTTTGCATGTTGCACCTGAAGCTCTCCATAACTGATGTTTTAAATTAACTACTCCACTACTGACTATATAAGCTTGCTTTCTTTACGGGATATTAAAAGGCAATGGTTGTGAGCCGTCTATATCGGTAAAATTGTATCGCCTTGCCAGATTACCCACGTTGTACACATACCCAGATAGCTCTGACGAGGTTTTATCCAAACATATACTAACCACTGCTCTGCCAGTGTACTCTGGCGACTCACTGTTTTGCAGTTCTGGTATTTTAGCCCAAGTTCGTTCATCAGCACCAAAGTGTTCTAAAACTAGCTCGGTTCTGACAAAACCGGGCGATAAACCCAAGACGGTAATGCCGTATTGCCTCAGCTCTTGAGACATGCTAAAAGACATGCGGTTTATAGCGTTCTTTGCAAGATCGTACATAAAGTGACCTATGTACTTATCGTTATCACGGAAGGAAATATTAACTATAGTGCCGTGTAGTTGCGGTATCATAATTTTCGCAGCACAGCGGCTACTTATTAAATTAGACCTAACGCCAGTAAGAAACATATTATCCCAATGATTTATATCCAATTCCCAAAAACGCTCAAGTGCAATTGGTAGTTCATTGCCACCCCAAGCGTTATTGATCAGTATATCTAGTTTACCAAACTCGTTATATACTCTTTGGAAGACTGCTTTTGTGTTGTCGTCGCGTCTATGATCACAAACAACAGCAATGCCTTGCCCACCGTTATCAGTTACGATAGTTGCGGTATCTTCAATGGTCTGCCTATTTTCCTGTTTATAAACAGAATTATGCACTGAGCTACGTCCTGTTACAAAAACAGTTGCACCGAATTTTCCTAAAGCAACTGCTACACCACGCCCTACTCCTCTACTGGCGCCTGTAACAACTGCTACTATATCTTTAAGAGGTTTGTCAATACTCACTTTATGTACTCTATAATTAAAACGTAGTATAATTTTATAATACTATTGTTTAATTAAGTAGAGTATTTACTTATGTTTAGTTCCATCACGATACAATTCGGAGGTTTTTATTTTGTTATCACAGATAAACAAACTACGCATAGCAATAGTCGGTGCTACTGGTGCTGTAGGAAGAGTAGCGCTTGATCTTCTGCTAATGCGTAACTACCCTGCAAAGAATATTATTGCAACTGCTTCGGCATCATCGGTTGGCAAAACAGTAAAATATGGTGACGAATATATTACAGTAGAGCCGACTAATATAGACGTGCTGTCTAGTGCGGATGTTGTTTTTATATCAGCTACCAATAGCGTCAGCAGTAGTATTGGTACCCTAGCGGCTAAAAACGGTTCGCTGGTGATAGATGATAGTTCTGTGTTTCGTATGTCCAATAGTGTCCCGCTTGTAGTCCCAGAAGTAAATGGCGAGGATGTACTACACCATTCAGGAATAATATCTATACCAAACTGTTCAACTACGCCTCTTGTTATGGTACTTGCTGCACTACGTTCCCTTGCACGTGTAGACTATGCAACAGTAGCAACATATCAATCTATCAGTGGTGCTGGTGTGAAAGCGCAAACACAACTTATAGAAGATACTAAAAAAGCAATTGCAGGCGTTAAAGGTTCTAACGAGACCGTAGCATTTAACGCTATTCCAAAAATAGGGGACTTCACACAGAATAGATTTACTCAGGAAGAGGTAAAAATGTCTATGGAAACTTGTAAAATACTCCATGATGACAAAATATTGATAAGTGCAACATGTGTTAGAGTACCTGTAAATATCGGGCATAGCTTAGCCGTACATATAGGGTTTGATTCTGATATTTCGTCAGAAGATGCAAGGAGAGCATTAGAACAGTTCCCTGGAGTGTCGGTGCTGGATAGTATCTCAAAAAATATATACCCTACACCTATAACTTCTGCGGGTTATAATGATGTGTTTGTGGGGCGTATACGAGTAGCACCTCGTCGCCCTAACATGCTCTTATTGTGGTTATGTTGTGATAATTTACTAAAAGGCGCAGCTCTGAATGCTATACAGATACTAGATGAAGTTATAAAAAGAAAATGCTTGAATAAGCAACGATAAGCAAGATATACAAACTAATTAGGAGAAAAGTAAAATGTCTAAAATAGGTAGATTACTAACAGCAATGGTCACGCCTTTTACTGATACTGGCTCTGTAGACTATTCACAAGCTAGAAGGCTTGCAAAAGCACTGGTCAATACAGGGAGTGATGGGTTAGTTATAGGTGGGACTACAGGCGAAGCACCGTCTATGAGCGAGGATGAACGTCTACGCTTATTCAAAGAAGTCAAAGAAGAAGTTGGAGACACAGCTGCTGTAATTGCAGGCACAACTGATAACAACACATCACGCTCAATTGAGATGTCTATTGAAGCCCAAAAACTAGGCGTAGATAGCATACTGATGACAGTACCCGCTTACAACAAACCAACACAAGAAGGGCTATTCAGGCACTTTAAATCAATTGCCGAAAAAATATCTATCTCTGGTATACTTTACAACGTTCCAAGTAGAACATCTTTGAATATGGATGCGGAAACTACGTTGCGTTTAGCAGAAATATCTAATATTATCGGCATTAAGGAAGCTTCTAGTAATCTAAACCAAATATGTACTATCATAGACCAATCTATAGAGGACTTTAGAGTGTGGAGCGGTAACGATAATGAAACCTTTCCAATAATGGCAATGGGTGGCTATGGTGTAGTCAGTGTAGCCTCTAACATCATAGGTACGCAGATAAAAAGCATGATACAGTTTATAGTGGATAGTAAAATACAAGATGCATCACGTGAACATAGACGTTTGTTGCCTATATTTAACGCTCTTTTTTGGATAACAAGCCCTATCGCCATTAAGTACGCACTCAATAAAGTAGGTATACAAGTCGGTAACACGCGTTTGCCACTGACAGAAATGCCCAATGAAATTGTAAATAAATTTAATTCTGTCTTGAACAAATACAACGCAGATATTACGAACGGATAATCAATTTGAATAACCTAAACAAAAGTAAAACTGAACATAAATTAGTAGTTATTGGAGGTGGTAGTGGCACATCTTTACTTTTGAAGAATTTAAAAGAAGTAACTAATAAACTCACAGCTATAGTTACAATGTTTGATAGTGGAGGTTCTTCCGGGATACTTAGAGATGAATTTGGGTTACCTCCTGTTGGAGACCTGCGTCAATGTATTACATCGCTTGCTTCAAGTGCTGATCCATATAAAGGATTTGCCAATATACTCAAAAGACGCTTCAAGAAGAATTCTAGTCTTAGTGGGCACAGTTTGGGTAACTTGGTACTCGCAAGTCTCTCAGATAGTGGTATAGAGTCGGCAATTTCTCAAGTATCCTCACTGCTTAACATAACTGGAGAAGTTTTGCCAGTCACATTAGAAAACGCACATTTAAGAACAGAACTAGGTAATGGGCAAATACTCTCTACTGAATCTGATCTGGATCTGCGCCATAATTCTAATCCGCCAGTTGAGCGTATATTCTTAAGCAAAGCAGTAAGTATAAATCCTAGGGCTTATCGCGCTATTGTAAACGCAGATGCTATTATACTTGGTCCCGGTGATCTCTACACATCTATCATTCCAAACTTACTTACTGACGGTATAACTGCTGCATTGCAATCAACAAAAGCTAAGATAATCTACGTTTGCAACCTTATGACAAAGAAAGCTGAAACTAACGGATACCTTGCTTCTTCGTTTGCACTTGCGATATCAGAGTATATGAAGCCTGTGAAAATAGACTACATGTTTATCAACAATAAGGAACTAAGTCAAAGTGTACTTAATACATACACAAATGAGGGAGCACATCCTGTTAAATTAGATATTGATAATCCAGTATTAAAATCGTTAGTAAGTCATCTTGTGGTAAAGGATTTTGTATATGTTGGAAATTCAGCCAAATCAGTGCGTCATGATGCTAACGTAGTAACTCAAACTGTATTAGATATTTTGGATGGTTTTGGCACTGACTTTCGGTGAAGTATTAAAAGCGGTGTGATTGCAAGTATAACCAATCAGTCAGTTTATAAGGTGATCTATTGGATGAATTAGATTTTTAGATTAAGTTGTTAAATGCGGAGTGTACATCACGCCTTACAATAACTTCATCTCGGCGTGGACCTGTAGAGATTATAGAGAAGTTTATACCTAGTAGTTCCTCTAGTTTATAGATATACTTTTTTGCGTTCATTGGCACATCTTCCCAGCGTGTTGTGCCTCTAGTTGTGGTGTTCCAGCCTTCAATAATTTCGTATACAGGTTTACATTCGCTTAATGTGTAAGGATCGGATGGGAATTGTCGCGTAATTTTACCGTTGACTCTGTACGCAGTACATATAGGAACGAATTTTCTGTTATCTAGGGTATCTAAGCGTGTTAATATAGCAGATTCCATACCGTTTACTGTTACTGCGTACTTAGCAGCAACGCTGTCAAACCACCCTACTCTCCGTGGCCTGCCTGTTGTTACACCGTATTCGTTTGCGTGTTCACGCAAAATTCTAGATTCCTGTTCATCAAGTTCAGTTGGGAATTCGCCTGCCCCAACTCGTGTACAAAACGCTTTAAATACACCTGCAACTGCTAAACTGTCAAGATATTTTATCCCCATACCCATGCTAACGAAGCAGCCCCCAATAGTCGGATTAGAAGAAGTTACAAAAGGATAAGTGCCAATATCTATATCTAACATTGTGCCTTGTGCACCTTCAAGAATAACTGTTTGATCCTGTTGAATTGAATTTTGTATTATGGGGTGAGTATCTTTTATGAACTGCTTTAGACTATGTGCCCAATATAAGACTTGTTCAGTAACATCAGATTCTACAATAGGCTGTTCGCCGTATAGCTTACTGATTATACTATTCTTGAGTTTTAATATTTCAGGCAGGCGATTAATTAGATTCTCTACATTGAGTAATTCACCGGCTCTAATACCAAGTCTAGATACTTTATCGGCATATGCGGGTCCTATACCTTTGCCTGTAGTGCCTATAGCGTTATAACGTCGCATTTTTTCTTCTGCTTTATCTAGCACTAAATGGTAAGGCATTACTAGATGTGCTCGGTCGCTGACTATTACCTTACCCGGTAATTTTGCTTGTTGTGCATAACTTATCTCTTCAAGTAACGCACTTGGGTTAACCACAGCGCTGTTGCCGATAATATTGGTAACACCTTCTCTACACATACCTGACGGTAAACTGTGGAATTTATATTCTTTATCTTTATTGATTACAGTATGCCCTGCGTTATTGCCACCTGAAAAACGTACTACTATATCGGCATTACCAGATATACAGTCTATTACTTTACCTTTACCTTCATCGCCCCATTGACCACCTACTACTGCGTAAATAGGCATTTTAGATTAGTATGATAAACGCTATATGCATAATAAATAGTCTTTGTAATTTTACAAAATAGAGTTTGTTATACAGCATCGTACCATCCTGCATTACCAATTACTCTACCTGCAACTGCGGATAGTTTGTTGGATACTGCTACATCTCTGCTTTGTGCACTTGTAGTTATGGCATGCTCTAACGCTTCTTGACAACCTGAAGCACAAGGCATTTGTACTTTATTTACTTCTGGTAACACGCTACTAAGTAGTGATTTTGCACGCGTTGTATTTTCATGTAATACCTGTATTACTGATTTAGCAGTTACTGCTTTGTAATTCGGATTCCAACAATCGTAATCGGTAACCAGTGCAACAGATGTGTAGCATATTTCTGCTTCTTTAGCTAGTTTAGCTTCAGGCATTCCTGTCATACCTATAACATCGCCACCTAAGGAATTGTACATTAAAGATTCCGCACGTGTTGAAAACTGCGGTCCCTCTATTGCAATATACGTAGCTCCAGATTTAGCGTTTATACTGATACTCTTAGCAGTACTTATAACCAGTTGATTTATAGTATTGCAAGTAGGCTCTGCCATGCTGACGTGTGCTACTAAACCTTTACTAAAGAAGCTCTTCTGGCGTGCAAAAGTGAAGTCTATATACTGGTCAATGACTGCAAAACTACCCGGTTGCCAATTTTCATTAAGTGAGCCCACGGCATTAAAAGCAATGATTTTGTTAACTCCTATGCGTTTTAGAGAATCTATATTAGCACGATAATTTACCTCTGACGGCGGAATGCAGTGCCCTCGTCCATGGCGTGCAAGAAAAGCTAACTTTATACCACTGATACTACACAATACAATGCTATCTGAAGGTTGCCCGAATGGTGACCTTACATTAACACTCTTGTGTACTGTAGAGTTCTCAAGGTTGTACAATCCCGTACCACCTATAACACCTATCAATTAATTTCCTTTAAAATTTCTCAAATTATTTACTAACGGCACTAGAGCACACAGAAATCAACACTATTAAAGTATAATTTAAAATGTGGTATTTAACATGTCCGTGCCGGAGTGGCGGAATCGGTATACGCAGCGGGCTTAAACCCCGTAGTTCACACAGAACTTGAGGGTTCGAATCCCTCCTCCGGTACCAGCGGTATTGTTCACAACTTCTTAATATCCTCAACAAAAGCATCCGTTACTATTTTTCTCCCACATACATAATAAAGCATATCAGATAGCACGCGTTTTGCAGATGCAAATTCACTTTTACTAGCTGATAAATTCTCAAGAGTTTCTAAGTCAGTATTAGTGATAAATCTAAGTAATTTAATTGTATTTACCGATAACATAGGTGCAAATGCCTTTAACTGATATGAACACTTACGGCATAGTATGCCCCCCAGTGGCGAGTGAAAAACATGCCTCATTTGAGGAATTACACTTCTACATTCTACACATGCTGTGATTTCTGGTTTATACCCAGCGACCGACAACATATGAAAATCAAACCATATTGAGGTAGCAGTGAGGTTTTGAGTTTTTTGTATATGCTTAACAGATTCAAAAAACACACTGTAGGTTTTGGTATTTGCAACACCTTCATAAGAAAGTGCATAAGCCACCTCTGCCATACGTACGGCGTGAGAGTATATCCGTAAGTCTTTGGCAATGTCACTAAGTGTATTAAATGAAGTAACTTGCATAAGCCTCGCTAGATTACTCTGCTTCTTCCTAAACATTATATTCACATGGAAGAATATATCTAAAAATACAAGTGATGAGTATAGCCGTTTACTACCTCGCTTACTGACAACTTGCAGTATACCCTCATTTGGAGTTAAAAGAGTAGATATTATATCTCGTTCGCCAACAGGTAGAGTTTTTATTACTATACCTTCTGTAGTTTTGTCTGTGGCTTTTGCTACATTTACCTTCATTTACTTGATTTGTTAAACTCAGTACGCATACGTAAAGCATGTGCAAGTGTTACTGCATCGGTATAGTCAATATCAGAGCCTGATGGTAATCCAATAGCAAGCTTTGTTACCTTACAATCTAGTTTGGCAAGTATTTGTTGATAAATATAAAGTGAAGTAGTCTCACCTACCATATTGGGGTTAGTGGCTAGTATTATCTCTTTAAACTCACTGTTTTGTTGTTGTAGTCGATTCTTGAGTTCCTTAATCTTGAGGTCATCTGGTCCTATACCGTCTATTGGAGAAATTCTACCATGTAGCACGTGGTAAAGCCCACTATACAACGAGATACGTTCTAAAGCCTGCAAGTCTATCGGCTCTTCAACTATGCACAACACAGAACGATCTCTCTGTAATGATTTACATATATTACATATACTTTCGTGGGAAATATTCATGCATTCTTCACATAAAATAGTTTGATTTTTAGCGTTTAGAATAGCAGAAGATATAAGTTCTACTTCTTCTTGTGGCATTTTAATAATTATGTGGTATGCAAGTCTATTGGCACTTTTGGGTCCTATACCGGGCAGTCGGCGAAGTGCATCTGTAAGTTTATCTAACGTGTAAGTCATTGCGAGAGAGTTAGGATATTACGGCATAGCTCCGAATATCCCAAGTTGCTCTTGTGCTTTGTTTGAAGCCTGTAGAAAAGCCTCGTTGACCGCAGCTATTATCAGGTCTTGTAGCATTTCTATATCGTCTTTATCAAACGCCTCTGGGTTAATCTTTAGCTCTTCTATACGACTAGTGCCGATAATTGTAGCTTTGACTATACCCCCGCCAGACGATGCCTCCGTACGTTGTTGTTCTAGCTCTTCTTGAATAGCAGCTATCTTTTTCTGCATATCACGAGCCTGCTTCATCATTTTTTTATTAAAAATTTTTATAACCTCCTATACTGATTATTTACTTCTATAGCGCCCATACCTTTTAAGAATTTTACTGTTCCAAGTTCCTCATTTGATCCATTTTTTTGCTCTGAACTTACGTCGGACACCAACACAGCGCTAAAAGTCAGATTCTTGCCATATACACTATCTACAATGCTACGAAATATTTCTTGTAGAGGGATGTTGTTATTCATACGTTTTGTGAAATTATGCATTATTGCCCTCCTATTAAACCTAAGTTCAATTTTACCGTTTTGAACTTGTGGAGGCATAATATTTGTTAACAACGCTCTGATTATATCAGCATTTCCCCCTTGTTCTTTTAACTTCAGCATCACTTTGCCCCAGTCGGTAGAATGCGTAGATGGCTGGTTAACTCTATTAGTGTCGTGTGTTGATGGTTTTACTGTACTTGTATGCTGATAGTCTACGGTTTGTGTATAACTTTTACTCGGCAGTTGAGTGTCGGATTTATGTTGTTGAGGTTTATACGTTAAAGCCTTTATTACGGCTATTTCAATTAATATCGGTGAGGCAAGATATCGGTTTAATGTTACCTCTCCCATTGCAGTTATCAGATTGATAATGGTATCTATATGCGTGTTTTCAGCCACTGGCGAGAGTCTCTCCACCATCTGAGGTGTTTGTCCGAGGGCAGTGGTAACACCATACTTAATAAGCATTGCGCATCTTAGTGCTTCTAGAGTAGATTTACGCAATGCGTCCAAGTTTAACCCCTTGTCAGCACATTGGTTGATAATAGAAAAAGATTCATATATATCAGATTTAAGTAGAGCTACGGCTAGATCTATAGATACAGTAGTATGCCCTAAGCCAAGTAATTCCACAACTGTGTCCTGAGTTATAGTATTTTGTGAGGTTTGATCGTCATTATCGGTAAAAACAGATAGCTGCTCTAGTATATTTTCTGCATCACGCAAAGACCCAAACGCTGCATTAGCAATTGACATAGCAGCGTTATCTTCAAGTGCGAATCCTTGAACAGAGGCTATTTCTTGCAGTCTGCTTATAGTATCTTGTTGTGCAATGCGCCTGAAGTCATATCGCTGACAACGTGAAATTATAGTCGGTGGTAGTTTGTGTACGTCTGTAGTTGCAAGAATAAATACAACGTGATCTGGCGGTTCTTCTAGTGTTTTGAGTAATGCATTAAATGCTGCTTCGGTTAGCATGTGTGCTTCATCAATTACGTAAATCTTGCGGCTTGAAGAAACAGGGCGGAAGTTAACTTTTTCTATTAAATTTTCTATACTTTCTACACTTCTGTTAGACGCTGCATCTATTTCTATAAAGTCCAAGAAACGCCCTATGGTAATGTTATAGCAATTTATACAACTGCCGTCTGGTTCGCCCTGTGTAAGATTGAGACAGTTTAAGGCTTTACCAAGTATACGAGCTGTTGAGGTTTTACCTACGCCTCTGGGGCCGGTGAACAAGTATGCATGCGAAACTTGCCCAGTGGTAACAGCACGCTTGAGTGTGACTACAACATGTTCCTGACCTACAAGGTCTACAAACCGCTTAGGTCGCCATGCTCTATAAAAAACCTGCGATTGAGAATCCACTATTTTTATACCTATCCTAGAAAATACCAGCTAACTACCTAACAATAATTAAATTCTATACTGTAAGTTTTGGTACTAACAGTAAATTCAAATGAAATTATCACTGTTACAGCTGATAACTGACTTTGATGCGGAGTCAGCAGTGTTATTTTAACCTTAAGATGGTGAATTTAAAAAATGGGAAATAAAGCTTCGCTTACTAAACAGGTTTACTCTACATTATGCTCAGTTTTGCGGGAAATCAATAATCTTTACAGGTTCGTATATGTTCTTATCAAAAGGTAGTATATCACTCGCTGGTATAACCTTGTCCATTATAGTGTGTATGTAGTAATAATACTCTCCTCTTGTGAAGTGCCTATCAGAGTGGTCTAGGTAACTACGTCTTATGAAAAAATGGCATGAATAATCTGGCAGTAAGTAACACTTTGTATTTTCATAGTCTCTAAGGTGAGCAACAGCTAACTTATCAATAGATGAGTTTGAAGTATACAAGTAATGAACTGTTTTACTATTTTCACTAGTGTTAAACAGCTGCTTTAGGTCTAATATATCACTTTGACCAGGGTAGCCTAAATACATACTATTCTCTTTACTAAAACGACAGTATCGCATGGTTGTTCTAATATAGTATTGTATAAGTTCAGGAGGATAATTTTTCATGATAAATGTTTGTGGTATTGTAGCAACAACAGAGTCGGCTTTGAGTAAAGTCCCAAATAGTATAGATGCCCATCCACCTCCACAAACACCTGCTAGTACAACTCTCTTAGGTTTGATTCTATCTATAAGTTTCTGTAGGTATTTGTGATAGTGTTCAAAACCGCTATTACGAAATCTGTTCGTTGCATATAAGTACTTCCACTTTGATATTATGTATCTAGTATTCCAGTAAAAAGCATACAAGAAAATCTTATTACAGTTGTAGCGTTCATAGGCTCTTCTGTAGGTAGCGACTGTCGTTTCACGAAAAACTATAAGTAACGTATCAGATTCAGGTACAAGGTCAATTTCTGGCTTTAGAAGAGAGAGTTTATACCCCACACCATTGTAATTTACGGGATCGTTCATACTATAACTCATTATGCAACTACATAGATTGCGTATCCTGTTACTTTTACCTAGTATATGTCGGAATCTTTTTAACACAGATGTTTACTTTAAAAACACAGATACCGTGCTTATATCAAATTGTATACGATTTCCACTATATTACTTGTATTAAAGTTTGTAGTGGTATATTCTCTTTTTTATTAAAAATTTTTATAACCTCCTATACTGATTATTTACTTCTATAGCGCCCATGCCTTTTAAGAATTGTACCGTTCCAAGTTCCTCAGCGAAGTCAGCAGTGTTATTTTAACCTTAAGATGGTGAATTTAAAAAATGCGAATAAAACTTCACTCACTAAACAGGTTTATTCTATAACACGCTCAGTTTTGCGGGAAATCAATAATCTTTACAGGTTCGTATATGTTCTTATCAAAAGGTAGTATATCACTCGCTGGTATAACCTTGTCCATTATAGTGTGTATGTAGTAATAATACTCTCCTCTTGTGAAGTGCCTATCAGAGTGGCCTGGGGAACTAAGTCTTATGAAAAAATGGCATGAATAATCTGGCAGTAAATAACACTTTGTATTTTCATAGTCTCTAAGGTTGGCAACAGCTAACTTATCAATAGATGAGTTAGGAGTATATAAGTAATAAACTGTTTTACTATTTTCACTAGTGTTAAACAGCTGCTTTAGGTCTAATACATCACTTTGACCAGAGTAGCCTAAATACATACTATTCTCTTTACTAAAACGAGAGTATCGCATGATTGTTCCAGTATAGTAGGATCTAAGTTCAGGAGGATAATCTTTCATGATAAATGTTTGTGGTATTGTAGCAACAACAGAGTCGGCTTTGAGTAAAGTCCCAAATAGTATAGATGCCCATCCACCTGCACAAACACCTGCTAGTACAACTCTCTTGGGTTTGATTCTATCTATAAGTTTCTGTAGGTATTTGTGATAGTGTTCAAAACCGCTATTACGAAATCTGTTAGTTGCATATAAGTACTTCTGCTTTGATATTATGTATCTAGTATTCCAGTAAGAAGCATATAAGAAAATCTTATTACAATTATAGCGTTCATAGGCTCTTCTGTAGGTAGCGCCTATCGTTTCACGAATCACTATAAGTAAAGTATCAGATTCAGGCACAAGGTCAATCTCTGGCTTTAGAAGAGAGGGTTTATACCCCACACCATTGTAATTTACGGGATCGTTCATACTATAACTCATTATGCAACTACATAGATTGCGTAACCTGTTACTTTTACCTAGTATATGTCGGAATCTTTTTAACACAAGATATTTACTTTAAAAACACTGATACCGTGCTTATATCAAATTGTATACGATTTCCACTATATTACTTGTATTAAAGTTTGTAGTGGTATATTCTCTTTTTTATTAAAAATTTTTATAACCTCCTATACTGATTATTTACTTCTATAGCCCCCATGCCTTTATGGGAAATAAAACTTCACTCACTAAACAGGTTTATTCTATAACACGCTCAGTTTTGCGGGAAATCAATAATCTTTACAGGTTCATATATGTTCTTATCAAAAGGTAGTATATCACTCGCTGGTATAACCTTGTCCATTATAGTGTGTATGTAGTAATAATACTCTCCTCTTGTGAAGTGCCTATCAGAGTCGCCTGGGTGATTAGGTCTTAATAAAAAATGGCATGAATAATCTGGCAGTAAGTAACACTTTGTATTTTCATAGTCTCTAAGGTTGGCAACAGCTAACTTATCAATAGATGATTTAGGAGTATATAAGTAATAAACTGTTTTACCATTTTCGCTAGTGTTAAACAGCTGCTTTAGGTCTAATATATCACTTTGACCAGAGTAGCCTAAATACATACTATTCTCTTTACTAAAACGACAGTATCGCATGATTGTTCCAGTATAGTAGTCGCTAAGTTCAGGAGGATACTTTTTCATGATAAATGTTTGTGGCATTGTAGCAACAACAGAGTCGGCTTTGAGTAAAGTCCCAAATAGTATAGATGCCCATCCACTTGCACAAACACCTGCTAGTACAACTCTCTTGGGTTTGATTCTATCTATAAGTTTCTGTAGGTATTTGTGATAGTGTTCAAAACCGCTATTACGAAATCTGTTAGTTGCATATAAGTACTTCTGCTTTGATATTATGTATCTAGTATTCCAGTAATAAGCATACAAGAAAATCTTATTACAGTTATAGCGTTCATAAGATCTTCTGTAGGTAGCTTCTTTCGTTTCACGAAAAACTATAAGTAAAGTATCAGATTCAGGCACAAGGTCAATCTCTGGCTTTAGAAGAGCGGGTTTATACCACACACCATTGTAACTTTTTGGATCGTTCGTAGGATAACTCATTATGCGACTATGTAGATTGCGTAGCCTGTTACTTTTACCTAGTATATGTCGGAATCTTTTTAACACAGATATTTACTTTAAAAACACAGATACCGTGCTTATATCAAATTGTATACGATTTCCACTATATTACTTGTATTAAAGTTTGTAAAGTTTGTATGACTGTTTGTAGTCGTATATCCTCTCTTGTACCATTGAATTCAAGGTGTTGTACGCTTGCTTTATATTTTTTTCGTTGACATCCTAAGTAGACTGTACCTAGCGGTTTGTTTATGGTAGCACCTGCGGGGCCTGCTATTCCTGTAATTGAAGCAGCAACTGTAGCATGTGAATTTAAAAGCACGCCCGAACACATTTCTATAGCAATTTGTGAGCTCACTGCACCAAATTCTTTTAGTGTGTTAGGTGAAACTCCAAGCATACTTATCTTAGATTGGTCGCTATAAACTATAAAACCACACAAAAACCATCTAGATGCACCTGCTAACTGAGTAATGTACGACGATACAAGTCCGCCTGTGCACGATTCTGCAATTGCTACTTTATGATCTCTTGATGTGGCGAGTTTACTTAGCTGCTCGCCGAGCATAGTTGCTTTATTAGTTAGTTTCAGTAGTTTGTTGGACATATCTTTTAGATAGGCAAGCACGCGGTATTTCGTTTTCCAAACCAATACCATCTATAGAGTAGAGTATCCCTACAATCATAGATATCATCTTCTTAGCGTTAGAATTCATTTGTTCTTCTTTCTTGTAATTGGGGTATTTTCATCCAAAAAAAACCCTTGCGTTTTATTGGCAAGGGCTTATGAATTTTGGACATCAAAAATTGTTCACAAAAAGCTTGCCCTACTTGGCTGACAACAACACTCTGTAAAATTAATTCTTAACATCAATTATTTATTATATACCATTAAAGTATTTATGCAGTGTAATCAACATTATTAAACTTAAATTTTGAATCTACCGTATAAGTAGTAGAATTTTATTCATATAATCTATAGTGTAAGGAATAAAATGGTAATAAAGATAGCATGTTCTGATAGTCGTAAGCCAATACAGGATGAGAATATAGTGTTAAATACTAACTCTTACCCTTCGCTGCTAGTGTATCATTTACTAAAAAAGCATTTTCCAGTTGTATTATCCCAAACGCCAGATTTTGCAATTATAGACTGGCATGCTTATCACTACGGTAATTTACATAAGCATTACAAATGTACTCGGATTTTAACTAGTGGTGAACCTTTTTCACTGCTTCTTGGAGAACGCTCTATATTTGACCATGTGTTTGGATACGTTAAAAACAGCAGCCGTAACTACTACTTGCCACTATACAGAATAATGTACCAAGACTATCCACGCCTATTTGATATAAGAGACGTTAAAAAATTCTTGGAACAAAAAAAGTATTTTTGCAATTTTATATATAGGAACAATAATCCAAGACATGAAGGAGTTGTCAAACGTAACGAATTGTTTATACGTCTATCTAAGGTTAAACATGTGGATTCACTGGGTAAAGTTTTCAGTAATAAAGTGATTGAAGAAAATTATCCTGCTGAAATCAAAAACATGAATCCCCACCTTCAAAAAGTCAAATACATTCTCCCGCAGTATAAGTTCTCTATAACTTTTGAAAATCATAGTAAACCGGGCTATACTACCGAAAAGATTATGCATGCCTTTATAACAGGTAGCATACCTATATACTGGGGCGACCCAGAAATATCAAAGCTATTTAACCCAAAAGCGTTTATTAACGTTAGTGATTATAGCTCAATGGATGAACTGATAGACTATATATTAAAAGTAGACAATGATAAAGACTTGTATATAAGCTATTTAGAACAGCCTCCCTTTGTAAACAATCAGGAACCAGCGATATTAAATCAACAACCGCTACTAGATCGCTTTGACAATATATTTACTTCACGCCGACGCCCTTATGCAAAAACATGGTATCGGAAAACATTTGCTAATCTAACCGAAAAATTAGTACCTCGTAAAATAATAAAGATAAACAGAAAAACTATAATATAAGTAAACCACCAAGTAGAAAAGAGGATTAAATAGATGGCAATAGTAAAGTACGCTCGTTTTCTGTCAGATAATAAAGTTTCTTACGGGATAGTAGAGCACAATATTATAAAAGAGATAACAGGTAACCCGATAATAATGGAAAATTGTCATGTAACAGGTAAAGAATTTTCTCTCCATCAGGTAAAGATACTTGCACCCAACCCAAACCCGACAAAGATGGTATGCTTAGCCTTAAACTACAGATCTCACATCTTCGGCGCAAAAGTACCAAGCCACCCAGAGCCGTTCTACAAGGTACCAACGTCTATTATAGGGCCTGGGGAAACAATACGAATTCCTAGAGACGCGGGGCGCGTTGTATGCGAATCTGAACTTGTAGCTGTTATCGGCAAAAAAACACACAATATTCCAGAGAGTCAAGCGTTAAGCCATGTATTTGGCTATACATGTGGTAATGATGTATCCGCAAGGGATTGGCAATCAGGAACAGAAGCGGATATACAGTGGTGGCGAGCAAAATCCTGCGATACATTTGCACCCACAGGACCATTCATAGTCAGCGGTATAGATCCGCAAGACTGCACCATAAGAGGGCTGGTCAACGGCGTAGAAGGACAAAAGTGCCACTCTAGCGAAATGATATTTACAGTATCAGCCGCGATATCATTTATCAGTAGATACGTTACTTTAAACCCCACAGATATGGTATGGACAGGAACTTCTGGAACTACACCGCCAATATTGGCTGGAGATACAGTGTCAGTAGAAATAGATAACGTAGGTACTCTGATTAATCCCGTTGAGTGGTTACCTATATAAATATATCTTTAAGACCGCCTTCGGTCAGCCAGTAGAATACAAGGTATGCTCCTACAATTACTAATATAACTGCAGAGAGCGGTGTTATAAAAGGCATTACTGAACGTAACTGCTTTGTAAAAGCTCCTTTGAACAGAGCAATACCTACAGTTAAAATTGCCACTATGCTCCACATACCCAATGCAAAAGCAATAAATTGAGTTATTCCACCTGTAATGCCTCCTGAGGTTACAGAAGTAGCAATAATAGTTAAGAAAAGTGGAAGAGCACAGCTCAATGAAGCAAGAGCATAAGATACTCCAAACATAAAATATCCGCGTAAAGATCTGTCTTTAGCGTCACCTATTTGGCTTGCATATCTCTGTGCAACACCCATGTATACTTTTCCGCCACCGATTAGATACGCACCGACAAAAGAGAGTATTACACCTAAAGATAGCCCAATCCAAGGGAAAGCATCAGCAGCAACTCTAATCAAACCCTGTGCACCTAGGGTAACCATAGAACCAAAAACTCCAAATACAGCTATAAATCCTAACCCAAGCATACTACTGACT
Organism: Dehalococcoidia bacterium; assembly: GCA_964274945.1. Classification (GTDB taxonomy): domain Bacteria; phylum Chloroflexota; class Dehalococcoidia; order Lucifugimonadales; family Lucifugimonadaceae; genus CAXXBX01. The sequence goes on from CAXXBX010000034.1 coordinate 1,261,051, forward strand.
GAACCCGCTCGTCTAGCAGCAAACAGGGGAGTCTTCTGTGTGTTATCACTTATATACAGTGTAAGGTAGGTCGGCAACATAACGAATCCGCACGGATTAAATGCTGCAGCCGCACCTGCAAGTACTGCGAAAACAATAGCAATATTGCCTCCACCTGATACGTTATCTCTAAACCACAAAACAGCATTGTTTAAAAAAGAAGATGCTTGTAAAACAGTTCTTATAACTTCTGGGGAGTTACTATCGGTACTGATACCTGCCAAAAACGCCGCTGCGATTGTAACTATAGATATAAGAATTCCTAGGTATTTTCGCATTTTATCAATAACATAATTCTGACTTTTACTAATATTGTACAGTTCATTGTTCTAAAATATTTATAAATTATTAGGGTAATCTACTATAATATTGTCGGAAATATTTGTAATTTTAAATTGTGATAACTTCAGTAAATATGTATCCGTATAAATTATCTAGTAATAGTAACATTGTACAAAATTTTACTGAAGCTCTACTGTCTCAGAATACTGCATATATGCAAAATCACTCTTTAACTACTATAGATGAAAAGCATTATTAACAAGTGTGTGTTAGATAGCAAGGATTTGCAAATACTAAAATACCGTTCACAAGGCATGAGCATATCGGCTATTGCCGTACAGATGGGTAACGTAGAACAAACTATACGCAACCGAATGTGCGGAATCTACTATAAACTAAACGTTAAAAACGTTATTCAAGCAATAAAAGTTGCTGAAGATAATGGTTGGCTAGGTTAATTCTCTTGTATAATTACAATGAATAGTCCGTTAGACTATGAGACTTTATATAAGAAGCCATATTTTATATAACATTACATACTACTCTTTGGAGAGACATTGACAACCGAATTAGAAATTGAACAAAAAAACACTAACGTACCTGGGCTAGTTGAACTTTTTAAAGCTTGGGTCCACTTTGGGCATTCTACCAAACGGTGGAATCCTAATATGGAACCGTTTATCTTAACTACTAGATCTAAGATTCACATAATTAACGTTTTAATAACTCAAGAAAAGCTACGCGAGGCTGCAGAATTTATACAAAATCAGGTCATCAAAGGAGGCAATGTTCTATTTGTGGGAACAAAACCTCAAGCCAGAAGTATAATCAAGCGAGAGGCTATTAGGGCATCTTCTTACTACATCGCTCACAGATGGCTTGGAGGAACAATTACAAACTTTACGACTCTAGAAAAACGTATAAGCCGACTGATATCTCTTGAGGATAGTTTGTCAAAAGGCATATACAAAGCAGATACTAAAAAGGAATCCCTCAAAATACAGGCAGAGGTTGTGAGGTTAAACAAGTACTTTGAAGGTATTAAAGAGATGGTATCTGTACCTGATATGCTTTTTGTGGTTGATCCAAAACATGAAGATATTGCGGTCAAAGAAGCGAAAAAGGTCGGTATTCCCATTATCGCTATTGTAGATACTAATACAGACCCGAAGAACATTACTTATCCTATACCGGGTAATGACGACTCTATACATTCCATAGAGATACTGACTAGATTCATAACTGATGCTATTATTCAGGGTAAAGAAAGTTACAAGTTACATAGTAGAGAAAAATTAGCCGAATACAATGCATTAGCGGTATTAGAAGATGAAGCCCGCAGAAAGAGGCAGGAAGAAGCGGCACAGAGGCACATTCAACACGTCTCCAAAACAAGCAACCCTAGCTTACAAACAGATAGTGCCACCGAATCCGATGCAGACATAACAACTGCACCATCTGTGAATTAAATGCCACGTCAATCATAGGAACATAAGAATATAGGTTGGTAAAACTTGAAAATAAACATAGATACAGTAAAGGCTCTTAGAAATCAAACAGGTGCTGGAGTGTGGGATTGCCAAAAGGCACTAGTAGCTACTGAAGGGGATATTACAAAAGCGAGTGAACTGCTATTAAAAAAAGGACTAATATCAGCCAGTAAGCTAAGCAGTAGAAAAACACCCGAAGGAGTTATCGCTTCTTACATACATACAGGCGGACGTATTGGTTCTATGGTAGAGTTAAACTGTGAAACCGACTCAGTGGCACGCCTTAGTGAGTTTACACAATTGGCACGAGATATTGCAATGCAAGTCGCTGCTATGAATCCATTGTATATTGATACTGATTCTCTTCCAAAAGAAGACTCCGAAAACGTTTCAGATTATCAGATACTAGTTAAACAATCGTTTATAAAAGACCCGTCTGTGAGTGTGGGCGACTTAGTTAACAACCTCAGCTCAAAAACCCGCGAAAATGTACGCATAGGTAGGTTTAAACGCTTCGCTATAGGCGATTAAAATACTTTAATAAATTCTGCACATAATAGTGAACTCCGAGAACATACCGTATAAACGTATTCTACTTAAAATCAGCGGGAAGTCACTAGCAGGCGACCAAGGCTTTGGCATATCATCGTCAGTATTAAGGTATTTATCTAAACAGATACAATACTGCTGGGATATGGGAATACAAACGGGATTAGTAGTAGGTGGGGGTAACTTTTGGCGAGGCACACACTATGAAACTCAAGGTATGAATAGGGCAATCGCTGACTATGCAGGCATGCTAGCAACTGTTATCAATGCCCTCTCTATTCAGGACTGCTTAGAAAAATACAACATACCAACTCGTATTCAGTCCGCTATACCCTTAAATCCTGTCGCTGAACCTTATATAATGAGGCGAGCGATACGGCATATGGAAAAAAACAGATTAGTGGTTTTTGCAAGCGGAACAGGCAATACATATATGTCTACAGATACAGCAGCGGCACTGAGAGCACTTGAGGTAGATTCCCAAATACTCTTAATGGCAAAAAACAACGTTGACGGTGTATACGACTGTGACCCCACCATATACCCTAACGCTAAGAAATACTCGCATCTAACGCATCAAGAAGCACTCCAATTAGGGCTGGGAGTAATAGATAGTACTGCCCTCTCTCTATGCATGACCAATAAATTACCAATAATTGTATTTGATATATTCAATGAAAAAAACCTACAAAGTATTCTATGCGGTCAAAAGATAGGCACGCTTATTACAAGCAGTAAATAAAATTTAAATATTATTACCTTTAGAGGATACACAAAATGGATATTGAAACAAACCTAAAAAACGCTGATAGAAAAATGCACAAGACAATTGAATCTTATAAAAAAATGCTATCTAGTGTAAGAACAGGCAGAGCTTCACTTGGTATGGTAAGTCATATCAAAGCTGAATGCTACGGTTCAAAAATGCCCATAGATCAAGTTGCACGCGTTTCAGTAGGCCCCCCACGCATGCTTGTGATTGAAGCTTGGGACCTCAATACAGTTACACCAATAGTAAAAGCTATTCAAATATCCGATCTGGGCATAACTCCACAAGTAGATGGGCAAATCATACGACTTAATGTACCACCACTGAATATGCAAAGACGAAAAGATATGGTACGTATGGTTAAGGTAAAAGTAGAAGAAGCCAAAGTCTCTGTACGCAATATACGCCGTGATACAATAGAATCTCTACGCTCTGCTCAAAAATCAGGCGAGTCTTCGGAAGATGAATTACGCAGAGCGCAAGCAAGGCTACAAGGTATAACCGATTCGGTAGTATCTAAGTTGAATAAACTAACCACAGATAAAGAAACCGAAATAATGTCTACATAAACAATGGTTACTCCCCAAAAAAGTAGCACAAATTTTAGTCAATATTCACATAATACGCTATCAATACCTCAACACGTCGCCATAATTATGGACGGTAACGGACGATGGGCACAGAAACGTAATTTACCAAGATCCAAAGGGCACATCGCAGGATACAAAAATATATCAAATGTCGTAAGAGCCTTTGCAGATAAACTTGTAAGTACTATTACACTATTCGGATTCTCTACCGAAAACTGGAATCGCCCAAAAGAAGAAGTATATTCAATAATGCAATTGGCAGAACATGCACAAGAAAACATTAAAGAAATGCACGCCAATAACGTACGAATTCAACATATCGGTCGCACCGATCACTTTGATGCCAAAACATACTCCATTATTGAGTATGCTGTAAATTTAACAAAACACAACACGGGTTTAAATCTGAATTTTGCGTTTGATTATGGAGGACGTTACGACATAATCCACGCTGTCAAGCAGATAGTTAGCGAAGGCTGGAACACAGAATCTATAACTGAAGAAACTTTTTGCAAAATGCTTATGACAAAGAGTTTAACTGACGTAGATCTACTTATCCGCACGGGTAACGAATTTAGAATCAGTAACTTCTTGTTATGGCATTTGGCATATTCTGAGCTATACTTTTCGGAACGATTTTGGCCTGACTTCGGCGAAGAGGAAATACAAAAAAGCCTAGAATTTTATGCCCTTAGAAGCCGTAAATTCGGTCGTGTTATATAAAAATAGGGGTTCTTCTACTTGCTGAAACTACGTCTACTAAGTTCATTAGTCGGTATTCCTGTAGTTTTAGTAGCTATCTTAAGCGGTTTACTGGGCGTTGCAAGTCTGACATTGCTAGCGGGTTTGTTATCAGGTAACGAGTTGTTTAAAATGTCTAAAACTGAAAAATCTGCTCGCCTGCTGTACATAGCGCCGTTTTTGTTCCCTATATTGCCGTTTATCATCATCGCAGCGTTAGGTATCAGTGTTCAGGGTATCCTAGAGGCATACAGTTTAACTGATACTCCGACAGAGTTCGCTTTCGCACCTTTAATCGCATTTTCGGTTATCAGCTACGTATACATCTACCCAATATATACGGTTTTTGAGTTCTTGAACTTACCTAATACGCTTGCGCTACCTGCCTCCGTTTTTTACGCTACTATACCACTGATTATTGTGGCTATTAGCTTGAAATTCACAAAACCCAAAAGACGCACTGCAAAAGTTTTAATACCTGTATATACTTTATATCTTTGCGGTCTACTTGCATTTGCCCCCGCGTTAGTAGCACAAGAATACACAGGTTACGATACATGGGTTTGGTTTAAAACGCCTCTATTATTAGCGATTTTTGCAACTTTTGCTACTGACACTTCCGCCTATTTCGTGGGTAAAATTTTCGGTAGACACAAAATAGCTCCTAAAATAAGCCCCGCAAAAACTTGGGAAGGCTTCATAGGCGGTATTATAGGCGCAGTTACTGCTACACTTATTATAGACTACTGGATAATTACTCCAGAGATGTTTATATTGATATTCAGTGCATGCATAGGTATCGGAATAAGCTTAGTAGCCACTATTGGAGACTTGTTTGAATCCTACTTAAAGCGTACTGTATCTATAAAAGGTTCTAGTAGTATGATACCAGGGCACGGCGGGTTATTGGATAGAACCGACTCATTGGCGCCTAACTTGGCGTTCGTGTTGTTTACCATAACCTTTATGAAATGGATACAAACATAAAATTATGAAAAATATAGTAGTTTTTGGTTCTACAGGTTCTGTTGGTAAGCAGGTATTAGAAGTAGTTAGACTATACCCCGAAAAGCTACGTGTAGAAGCACTCTGTGCAGGTTCTAATATACAGTGCCTTACCGATCAGATACTAGAATTTAAACCATCATACTTCTGGCATAACTCGGCAGAATATCAAAAAAATATATGTAACGCTACACGCCTTGAACCTAATGCTATGGTGTCTTTAGAAAATGTAGATATTGTTGTGATGGCTGCATCTGGTAGCGTATGTATGAAGCCTACAATAACTGCATTGGAGCATCACAAAACCGTTGCCCTTGCAAACAAAGAAATTATGGTCATTGCAGGTGAAGTAATAATTGAACAAGCCAAAAAAGGCGGGAAGATAATACCCGTAGACTCTGAACCGTCAGCAATATGGCAATGTCTGCTTGGGGAATCTGCTATTGCAAAGCGTTTAATCATTACTGCGTCGGGTGGTGCATTTCGTGGGCGTAAATGGGAAGAGCTACACAACGTTTCACCATCACAAGCACTTAGACATCCAACCTACAGCATGGGCAAAAAAATAACTATAGATTCTGCCACACTTGTCAATAAAGCGTTTGAAGTGATTGAAAGCCACTGGATGTTCTCAATGCCGTTTAATAAAATAGATGTAGTGATCCATCCACAGAGCATAATTCACTCTATGGTAGAATTTTATGACCAGTCTTTTAAAGCACTACTTAGTACTCCGGATATGCGGTACCCTATCAGTTATGCTCTTTTCTACCCTGAAAGGCTACCTTGTACAGGTACACATGCATGGAATCCTATAAGTTATAGTAACTTAACGTTTGAACCGATGAATATGAAACTCTACCCCTGCTTTGACATTGCTATGGAGTACGGACGCCGTAAAGGCACTTGGCCCGCTGCACTTGCAGGCGCAGACGAATCAGCAGTAGAGCTGTTCTTATCTAATAGAATACCTTTTACACTGATACCAAATGCTATACAATATACTATGGATGCACATACACCAACCATTAAACCAACACTACTCCAGCTAATGGAATCCTATAATTGGGGTAAAGACTTCACAAAAGCTAAATTAAATAAAGGTACATTATGAGATCTATAATAGTAGGTTTGATTGTAACAGTTACAATATTGGGAATCATAGCAATTTTGCTAGGAGGTCTGTTAACAGATATACCAATCTTTGATACTCTATTAGTTGTGCTGATAGGGATATTTATGACCGTTCTAATCTTGAGCGTACTGGTAATTCTACATGAATTCGGGCACTATTTGACTGCCAGATTTTTTGGCGTACGTGTATTAGAGTTTGGAATTGGGTTTCCTCCGCGTATATTTGGAATATGGCGAGGAATCAGCGTAGTTAACGTTGTAGAGAAGGCAGAAGAATACCACATAGGCAAAATGGTAAAGATACATTGTACCAACGGTAAAGTTGTCAGAGGAAAGGTTACATCTATAGAAGGCACAAAGGTATCTGTGGCTAATATGGTTTGGTCAATCAATTTACTACCAATAGGTGGCTTTGTACGCATGGAAGGAGAGGAAAACCCAGATTCACCCACAAGTCTAGCTGCAGCCAAGCCGTATAAACGGCTAATAATACTGGCATCAGGCGGAATTATAAACATCTTAATACCCTTTATTATTCTACCAATTGCTTCGTCTATTCCAAGTGAACGCGTGCTATATGATATAACAATAAACGGTGTTTTCCCAGGCTCACCCGCTGATATCGCAGGTATAGAATCAGGTGATAAGGTATTCTCAATTGACGGTGCTATCGTAGATACTCCACAGAAATTATATAATGCCATTTCAGAAAAATCCGGAAAGACCGTTACATGGACAGTTATCAAGGAAGGTACAACAAGCCCTAAATCCTTAAGCATATTTCATAGAACCGAAACGCCAAGCAAAGAGGTTGTAAATACTTTAACAGATCCGAAAACTCAAATATTACTTGAAGACGCAAAGGCTGTACAGCCCAATGCTACACTCGGAGACAAAATAACAGAAGGTGAGATAGGAATCAGTATCGCGGCTTACCCAAAAGACTCTCAAGAATTAGAATTGATCAATAACCCTTTTCCTAGTAATATTATTGAAGGCTGGCAAAGAGCACTGAATATTATAGTAATAAACTACGTTGTGTTATCCGATATAATTTCAGGTGATTCCCAAAACGACCTGAATTCAGGTGTATCAGGACCAGTTGCTATAGGCGGGATATTAAGTCAAGTAGCAACCTTTGGCGATCTACAACTAGCAACCAGAATTAATATTATACTTAATATAACAGCGGCGATTAGTTTCTCGTTAGGTATAATCAATCTGCTACCCATACCTGCTCTAGACGGTGGTAGAATATTCTTTGTACTACTTGAGATGATTAGAGGCGGGCGAAGAGTATCTCCACAAGTAGAAGGAATTATACACCTAATAGGGTTTGCCCTCCTTATAGCAGTTATAGTACTGGTAACCACTAACGATATAAACCAAATTTTAAATTAGCAACCGTATTTACACTTATGGGAGTTATAAAAATGCAAAAAATAAATAGACGTAAATCTACCCCTGTAGCAGTAGGTAATGTCATTGTAGGAGGTAATACACAAATTGTCGTTCAGTCTATGACTGATACCGATACAGCTGACATCGCATCTACTGTCAAACAGTGTAAACGGCTTGCAGACGCAGGTAGCGAAATAGTCAGAGTAACAGTAAATAACGCAAGCGCAGCTAATGCCGTCCATGAGATAAAAAAACGCCTAAATGATGCTGGTTACTATCAGCCAATAGTCGGTGATTTTCATTTTATAGGGCATAGACTACTGAAAGATTCAAAGAATTGTGCCGAATCGCTAGATAAATTCCGTATAAACCCCGGTAACGTAGGGAGAGGAACACGGCGAGATGATAACTTTAGAAACTTTATAAAAATAGCAAGAGACCTTGGTAAAACCGTACGCATAGGTGTTAACGCGGGTAGTCTAGACCCTGAAATGCTCGCAAAAAAGATGGACGAAAACGCCCGAGAAAAAAAGCCACTCTCTTCACAAGAGGTTGAAGTACAGGCACTAGTAGAAAGTGCTATCTTAAGCAGTGAAGAAGCAGAAAATATAGGGCTTCCACATAACGCAATAATTATCTCTTGTAAAGTATCACGCCTACCTCAAATGGTAAGAGTGTATAAAGAAATATCAGCGAAAACCGACTATCCCTTACACCTTGGCTTAACAGAGGCAGGTATGGGGCAAAAAGGGGTAGTTTCAACAACTGCAGCCCTCTCTATACTGCTTTATGAAGGTATTGGTGATACGATAAGAGCAAGCCTGACACCAAAAGTAGGCGGGGATCGCACAGATGAAGTAAGACTCTGTCAAGAAATTTTACAGTCTCTAGGGATACGTAAATTCCGACCATCGGTGACAGCGTGCCCCGGATGCGGTAGAACCACCTCTTCGTTTTTTAGAGACCTCGCACAAGAAGTACAAGGTATGCTAAACGACAAAATGGCACTATGGAAGGATAAATTCCCGGGATCCGAGGAACTACAAGTGGCGGTTATGGGTTGCGTAGTCAATGGTCCTGGTGAATCCCGCGCGGCGAATATAGGTATATCGTTACCCGGCAGTGGCGAAGGGACACGAGCTCCTGTCTACATCGATGGACAAAGACATACATTTATATCAGGTAGTAACGCAGCAAAAGACTTTATAGATATGGTTGAAAATTACGTTGTACACAAATGGGGCTCTTGATAAAATCTAATTTTAGGAGATACAAGTTGTGAAAGCATCTCGGCTATTTTTTAAAACTCTAAAAACTACATCGATCAGCACAGATTCTATCAGCCACAACCTTATGGTACGTGCTGGGTTTATACAACAGGTAGCAGCAGGAATATTCAACTATCTACCGCTAGGTTGGCGTTCAATACAAAAAATCCGAAAAATATTAGCAGAAGAGATGGAAAACGCAGGCGTACAAGAAGTTAACATGCCTGTGATACAGCCAAAAGACCTCTGGGAACTATCAGGGCGTGCTAATAACTTCGTGCCACCTTTAGCTTCTTTTGTAGATAGACGTGGACGAACTATGGTTATAGCAGCCACACATGAAGAATCAGCAACATTTATGGCTAAATCTGTGATATCAAGCTATAGACATCTACCTGCACTTATATACCACATACAAACTAAATTCCGAGACGAAACTAGACCACGCGCCGGATTGCTACGTGTACGTGAATTTGAGATGAAGGACGCATACTCTTTTGATATAGATGAAGAAGGACTTGATCAATCTTTTAAACTCATGGAGCAAGCGTATACACGTATATTTAACAGATGCGAGATCCAAATTGTAGTAGCAGATGCAGATTCAGGACCTATTGGTGGGAAAACCTCTAAAGAATTCCTACTGCTAGCCGAAAGTGGCGAAGATTTAGTAGTAATGTGCAACAACTGTAAATACGCTGCAAATATAGAAAAGGCACAGTTTAAAAAGATAGCCTCTAAACCAGAAGAACCTCTACCTATTGAAACATTCCAAACTCCCGGTCTTTCCACCATATCAGACCTAGCCGATAAAAACGGGATACCTCAATCAAAAACTCTAAAAACGGTACTCTACTACTCCGAGAAGTCAGGACTAATCCTTGCAGTTATCCGTGGAGACTACACAATTAGTGAGACCAAATTAAAAAATGCTATCAAAGACGATATATCAATGGCAACACAAGAACAGATAGCCAATTTAGGAATAGGAATAGTTGCAGGCTATGCTAGCCCAATTGGTATAACAAAGAATATTATGGTAGTAGCTGATAACTCTTTAGTAGATGCTAATAACCTAATTGCAGGTGCTAATCAAAAAGATATGCATATCCGTAATGCTAACTTCAAAAGAGACTTTACAGCAGATATAGTAACCGATATAGCTGAAGTAAAGGATGGATATCAGTGTACTCGGTGTTCTGATAAATTAACTCTGCGTAGAGGGATAGAAGTAGGGCATATTTTCAAACTAGGGATACAGTATTCTAAAGCATTGGGGCTATCCGTAACAGATGTAAACGGTTTGCAAAAATATCCACTTATGGGGTCATATGGTATTGGTCTTGGGCGTTTACTTGCAGCGGCAATAGAGGTAAACCATGATTCACAAGGTATTACTCTACCTAAATCAATAGCGCCTTTTTCGGTATCATTAATTGGTATAACACTCAAAGATCCGGAAGTGAAAGATATAACTAATAAAATATACACGGGGCTCACTGAAAACGGTATAGATACTATATTTGATGATAGAGAAGAAAATCCGGGTGTAAAATTCGGCGATGCAGACCTTATCGGTGCTCCTTTACGTGTTGTTGTAAGCAGTCGTAACTTGAAAAACAGTGATATAGAGGTTAAAGTCAGAAAAACGGGCAATATACATATATTTAAACAGTATCAAGCAGTTGAGAGGATAATAGAGCTTCTTTCTTAAAATATCAGTAGCGATGCTTGAACAGTTTTATGAAATTACTGCAGAGCAGTCACGAGTTTTGGTTTTTCAAAATAAAGTGACTGTAAGTGTCTTTTTGTACAAAAAAATTAACACCAATTAATAACTTACATATGTAAAATAATAATTGTAGAATTGTTAAAATAAACATTGAATTTTGAAATATTTTAAACCTTTAAAATACAGAGGTAAGGACATTTGGCAAAAAGCGATAATGAATTACTAAGGGCGGTAAAACAACTGTCAGTACAGCGTAATCTGCCCAACAGAATAATAGTAGCAGCCATAGAGAGTGCTATAGCCGCTACTTACAGGCGTGATGTCTCGGCTGGCGGTCAAGAAGTCGGAGTGTCAATAAACCCAAACACTGGCAACGTTGAAGTGTTTACAGCACAGCGTGTTGTTGCAGATGGTGAAATAGAAGATGAACTTGCCGAAATCACTCTTAGCGCCGCTAAAGTAAAAGATGCTCACGTCAAAGTAGGCAATCTAATTAAAACAGGCAGTTTAGAGTATAGCCCAGGTAGAGCAGCAGCTAGCGTAACAAGGCAGGCAATTGCACAACGTCTCCGAGATGCTCAGCAAGATACCATCTTTGAAGAGTACATAAACCAAGAAAACCAGCTGATATTAGGTAAGATACATAAAATTGAACGAAAGTACATAGAGGTGGATCTAGGTAGCGCAATTGCTAAAATGCCTCCTCTTGAACAATCTGAGGCTGAACGTTACCGACCCGGGCAACAGATGAAGTTTTACGTTACGAAAATACGTAAAACACAGTACGAACCTGATATAGTGGTTTCACGTTCACACCCTGACTTACTGCGCAGATTAATAGAAAGCGAAGTTCCAGAAATAAGATCTAAAATTGTGGAAATAAAAGCAATATCCAGAGAGGCGGGATCACGGAGTAAAGTTGCAGTAACGTCATTAGAAGAAGGATTAGACCCCGTCGGTGCATGCGTCGGTATGCGTGGTATACGTATACAAAATGTAGTAAAAGAACTCCACGGTGAAAAAATAGATATCGTTGAATGGAACAGCGATATTACAAAGCTCATTGAAAACTCTCTTAGCCCGGCGTCAGTCGTTAAAGTAGATATAAACAACGATACAGGTACAGCTTACGTAAATGTGTTAGAGAATGAATTTTCACTCGCTATAGGTAAAGAAGGTCAAAACGTTAGACTTGCATCTAAACTTGTAAATTTTGCTATAGAAATAGTACAAATAAAGCAAGAAAAACAAGCAGTAGATATTATTACTAGTAGCACTGACACTAAGGACGTAGAATCTACAGTTGAAGTAATAAAAACTCCCGAAGAATCACTTGAAACGGAGTTAGAAGATTCTCAACTGCTTGCAAAATCAGATACTGAAATTGCCGATGAACAAGATTTGTTGTACCTTGAAGAAGAAATTGCAGAACTTGAACGCATAGAAAAAGAAGAACAAGATGCAGAACTTATTCAAAAAAATAACAAAATAGCTGCGCCTGCTGTAGAACAGGATGTATGGAATGTAGACTTCCTTCAAAGTAGTAGCAGTACAAATAATCAAGATTTTCTTCGTTTTGCTGAAGATATTGACTCACTTAAAGAACGCAGCAATAGCCCCAGACAACCTCGTAAGAAAAAACGAACAGACCGTAGGAAAGAGCACTAGACTCAAAACATTATATGAATAAAAATACCACTAACACACTAACTAAAACGTCTATTATAGTAGAGCTACCACCGCGTGTGAGCATCGGTGAACTCGCTAGTATCATTCAAATCACGCCAGAATCTATAATAAAGGAACTGATGCGCTACAATAAAATGATGAACATCAATTCAGAACTAGAATTTGATACCGCCGCGGCTCTACTAACTCGGCTTGGTATATATGTGCGAAAACCTAAAGACAACAGTGTCAGTAGAGCAGGTATTCAAGTAGGTAAAGATAACAACCTCACAGAAAAAAATAGTAAACCAAGACCACCTGTTGTAACGATACTCGGGCATGTTGACCACGGTAAAACTACTCTACTAGACACAATACGAGGTACTAACGAAACTGATGGAGAAGCAGGAGGTATAACACAAAGTATCGGTGCTTACCAAATTGAATTCCAAAACCAATTTATAACTTTTATAGATACACCCGGACACAAAGCATTTACAGAAATACGCGAAAGAGGTGCACAGGTTACAGACATTGCGGTGCTCGTAGTAGCAGCAGATAGTGGTGTACAGCCTCAAACAGTAGAAGCAATTAGTCATGCAAAAGCCGCTAAAGTGCCTATAATAGTTGCAATCAACAAAATAGATTTAAACGGCGCCAAACCCGATAATGTAAAATCTCAGCTCTATGAACATGGAGTTATAGTAGAAGAACTAGGAGGCGATACTGTCTGCAGTTATATATCTGCAAAAAATAATCTGGGTATACAGGAACTCCTTGAATCTATACTACTAGTGTCCGAAATATCAGGCTTGAACGCTAATCCAGATAGACCAGGCATCGGAGTAGTAATAGAATCTCGCATTGATAGAACAAAGGGTGCTATTGCATCTGTTATAGTACGCTCTGGAGTAGTGAAAGAAGGCGACTATGTCGTAGCAGGGCTAGAAAGAGGACGTATAAAAATAATGATAGATGGGCTCGGTAAGAGAATCACCAAAGCTCTCCCATCCACACCCATTGAAATACTAGGATTAGGCGGTCCTCCAAACCCCGGAGATCAGTTTGAAGTTATAAAAAGCGATAAAGAAGCAAGAAAAATCACAAAAGCAAGAAAAAATCTAACACCCAAGACAAACAACACCGTACGCCCCGCTACTATGGATGAAGCTATACGGTCTAGAGTATCCTCAGGTGCTGAGTTTTTGAACGTACTAGTAAAAACCGACTCAAAAGGCTCTACCGATGCAATACGCCGACATATAGAATCTATCTCTAATAAAGATACATCAATAAAAGTTATACACGCTAATGTAGGTCCAGTAAACGATTCCGATATAATGCTTGCATCAGCCTCAAAAGGAGTAGTAGCGGCTTTTAAAACACCCGTAGAAGCAGGTGCATTAAAACAGTCAGCAATACGTGGCATTACCATCATACCATTTGATGTGGTATACGAGTTTGATAACGCTATCGCCGAATACATAGAACAGAAAAATCAACCTGAGCAAACGCTAAAACTTACTGGAACATGCAAAGTGTTAGAAGTGTTTCCACATAAACGCACCCAAAACATTGCAGGTATTAGAGTCGTCAGCGGTAGTATCAGGCGTAACAGCCTTGTAAAACTGGTTAGAGATGGTAAAACACTCTTTGAAGGTAAAATATCTTCAATGAGGCACTTTCAAGAAAATGTTAGAAGACTAGAAAGAGGGCACGAAGGGGGTATTATCTTAAATAGCTTTGATAACTTTGAAAAAGAAGATACAATAGAAGCTTGGGATGTATCTACCTAATCACTCTACTATAAGTTGCCAATGAGTATAAATAAATTTAGCTTTACAAAGTCCCAATCACCACTTAAACTACAAAAACAACGGCGCACTGCAAACCATATTCGCAAAGCACTAGCAAATATAATGTATACGGATAACCTGCTAGTAGCGAAACTACCGTCTATGACATCCATTACTCACGTAGATTTAACTGCCGATTTCTCATTATGTACCATTTATATAAGTTCATTGGAAAATAGCAACAGTAAAAAAGCAGTTTCTATTTTAGAATCACAATCAAAACGGATACGATACGCGCTCTCCTCAACAGTGAATCTACGGAAAACACCCTCTTTACGGTTTAGAGAGGATTTGAGTATATCTAGCAGCGCTCACATTGAAAAACTTTTAAACTCTTTAAAAAGTGCAACCTCTGTATAAAGTACCAGAAAAGCTGTATATTCAGTAAATGTTAACTACTATGGAAGAATCACCCTTTTTGGGAGGTTATATTAACGCCTATAAACCAATAGGGTGGACATCTACAGACGTTGTTAGAAAGATCAAGCGTTTAACAGGAGTAAAAAAAGTTGGACATGGCGGGACTTTAGATCCGCTTGCTTCTGGCGTTTTACCCATATTTATAGGTAGTGCTACACGGTTTTCAGATGTAACACTCACAGGTAGAAAAGTTTACCTAATTACCGTAGAACTCGGCACAGCAACTGACACTTACGACGCCCAGGGCAAACTAACATTTACAGGACAATGGCACAATGTAACCGAAAGTAGCGTAAGAGAACTACTTAGTAGTTTTGTCGGTACATTTAAACAGAAACCCCCTATGCACAGTGCTGTTAAGAAAAATGGTAAAAGACTCTATAAAATAGCACGTAGTGGCAATTCTGTAGACATACAACCCAGGGATGTATCAATATATAACGCACAAGTTGTAAATTGGAATCCACCTGAATTTGAGATAGAACTATCCTCCAGTAGTGGATTTTACGCACGTAGTTTAGCACACACGATGGGGTTAAAACTAAAATCCGCAGCACACATGAGTAAACTGATAAGAAAAGAATCAGGGGCTTTTAAGTTAAGCTCCACTTATACAATTCCACAAATTGAACAAATGTCAAGTGATGGTAAATGGCAAGAAGCACTCCTTGATATAGATTATTTGTTTATGCATCTACCAAAGATAATACTTAACGATTATCAATCTTACAATCTAAAGCGAGGCAGTACAATTAGATCAGTAGCACTCAAGGGTGCCCAAAACATACACAAACTAGAACAAGCAAGGGCATATACATCAACAGATAAATTTATAGGCTTATTGGAGTACAAACCTGAACAACGTGTATGGCAGGTAATCAAAGTTGTACCCAAATTCTATCAGTCACGTTCATAGAAAGCGAAAATATAACTCAAATGCATCATGAAACACCACTACAGTTAGCAGCAGAGCTCCTACTACAACTAACTATCATAATTGTTATAGCTAAAATAGTCGGTGAAGTTTTTGAACGTTACATTAAAATTCCTTCAATTCTTGGTGAGTTAACCGCTGGAATAATAATTTCTCCCTTTGCCCTCGGTGGTATTCAACTATTTGGAGCAGGCCCGTTGTTTACAGTGGATCCATTATCACTTCTACCTGTAGATAACGCTATATTTTTCATTGCACAAATGGGTGCAGTAGTACTTTTATTTGAAGCAGGATTAGAAACCGATAGAGACCTCTTTATACGCTATGCTAAACAGGGCGTTGTAGTGGCATTAGGGGGTGTCATAGTACCATTTGTCTTTGGATTTGTTACAACTTTACTCTTTGGCTTTGCATCGTTAGATAGCATTCAAACTATGTTACCTGCGCTATTTATAGGCACAGCGTTTACTGCTACGTCTGTAGGCATAACGGCAAGAGTGCTCTCCGATATAAAAAAGCTGGGAACACCCGAGGGCGTTACTATTTTATCGGCAGCGGTTGTAGACGACGTTATAGGGCTGATTATACTCGCTATAATTACTGCCGTAGGGATAGAAGGTCAGGTTACGGCATCGTCAATAGGTTTGATATTCTTAAAAGCCGCTGGGTTCTGGTTAGCTCTTACTATAATAGGTTCTCTGATTGCACCTTTTATCTCACAGTTTATAATTGGATTCAAAAGTAAAGGTTCGTGGTTAGTTATCGCTTGTGGCTTGGCGTTCGCAGCTGCTGCTATAGCTGAGAAATACTTTGGGCTTGCTATGATTATAGGTTCATACTCTATTGGGCTTGCATTATCCTCAACCTACCTAAAGGAACGTATTGAGCACGGACTTGCTAATGTTACATCCCTGCTTGCACCTATCTTTTTCGCTGTTATCGGCATGCAAGTAGACCTAACTGCTGTATTCGGCAGTTCAATACCAATTGTAACTGTAATAACGTTTGCAGTAGTTCTATCTATAGCAGGTATAGTCAGTAAGATTGTTGGTGCAGGAATTCCCGCGTTATTCGTCGGATTTAACCGTGATGGTTCATTCCGTATAGCATCGGGCATGATGCCAAGGGGTGAAGTCGCACTAATAGTGGCTGGTATAGGGCTAAGTAGCGGCATTATAGATAGAGGAATCTTCGGCTTTACAATTATCATGACCGTAATAACTACTGTGATTGCACCAATACTACTGAAAATTGCATTTAACAGACCTTCCAGTGGACTGAAATCCTCCAGTAAATAAAGTTAGTACTACTATGGTTGCAGTAGTAACAGAGAATATTACAAAAGCTTATCGGTTTATATATGCACTACGCAACGTTTCTATTAAAGCGGAGTTCGGTAAAATAACCGTAATCTTCGGTTCTAATGGCGCAGGGAAATCCACTCTACTACGGACTATATTAGGCTTAGTACGCCCAGACTCAGGGCAGACGTTTATAAACGGGCTTGATACGCAAAACTACGGTCCACAAGTAAGAGCTATAGTAGGTGCAAGCTTACACTCAAGCATGCTATACCAAGATCTAACCGTAATGGAAAACCTAATGTTCGCAGCAAAACTGTTTAGATTATCTAACAGCAGAGAGGCTTGTATAAGCGCCGCACAAAAGACAGAAGTCCAAGACTTCTTAAACAAAAAGGTACGCTACCTCTCAAGAGGGCTCCACCAAAGAGTATCCATATCTAAAGCGATACTACATCAACCCAAAATATTAATACTTGACGAACCGCAAACCGGACTCGACCCAAAGTCAGTAGAATTGTTAGATAAAATCTTAAACCACCAAAAGCAAAGCGGATATGCCACTCTTATGGCAACACACGTAGTAAGCAAAGGACTTGCTATCTCTGATAGTGTAATAGTTATGCACAACGGCAGAGTCGTTACACAAACAGAGAGCAGTAACGTAGATATAAAACATATTTATAAGTCGGTAGCCTAACCTCTGCAATGGATAGACGCCCTATTCTAAACAACATATTAGGCAGTTTATACGTCATTTACGCTATTGCACAAAAAGATATTACAGTTGAAGCTAGGAATAAGGACATTGTGGTATCTATTTCTGCCTTTGGTATATTCGTATCAGCAATTATAGTTATAACCGTTAATCTGACACCTTCCGCTGCTCAGGATATAGGCACGGGAATTTTATGGGTAGGTATATCGTTTGCTACAGTGCTGGGGCTTAACCGCTCTGTAACACAAGAAGCAGAAAACAACACAATTGAAGGTTTAATGTTAGCACCGATTAGCAGAGACCTTATATTCCTTGGAAAGTCGCTTAGTATCTTTTTGTTTATAACCTTGTCAGAGTTGGCAATAGTGCCTGTATTCGCAGTTTTATTTAACCTCCCGCTGTGGCACTTTGAGATGCTAATTGTGTTCTTGCTGGCTAATTTAGGGCTTGCGAGCTTAGGGACTCTGTTTGCGTCTATGGCGTCTAAGGTCAAAACCAGAGAGATACTATTGCCAACAGTGCTTCTGCCCACTTGTGTGCCGTTACTGATGGCGGCTACACGGGCAACTACTGTCATAACAAAAGGAGAAAATTTAGAGCAACTTATGCCTTGGTTTATCATAGCCGTAGTGTTTGATATTATGTTCTTTGCTATATCGGCAGTTTTGTTCCACTTCGCACTTGAAGAGTAACTATAATAAACTATGTGCGTACTGATAATATAAGGTATAATTCTTATTTGTAGATGAACGCTTTAAATAACAAAAATACAGTTTCTACGCTTTTACTGATAAGTACAGCGATTCTTATGGTCGCTTCTACATGGATGGTGTTTTTTTGGGTGCCCACAGACATAAACCAGGGTCCTATTCAACGGATACTCTACGTTCATGTACCGCTAGCGTGGGGCTCTATGATGGCTATAGTAGTGGTAGCAGTTGCGAGTGTAATTTACCTGTTTACAAAGCGTGTAGCCTTTGACCGATTTGCCTTTGCCACTGCAGAAGTCGGTGTTGTATTTGGTATATTAATGCTACTCTCGGGCATACTCTGGGCTAAACCCGTCTGGGGCGTTTGGTGGACTGGCGAAGCCAAACTCACAACCGCTCTGGTCTTAGTATTCATATATATTGCTTATCTTATGTTTAGATGGTATTTTCCACCCGGTAGGCAGTTAGAGCGTGTATCTGCCGTTGTCGCCATTTTTGGCGCCGTAGACACACCTTTAATATACTTTTCTGCTCAACTGTGGGAGAGGGCACACCCGCCCGCTGTAGTAGGTCCTTTAGCAGATCAAACGACTTCATCCTTCGCAGCGGAATTTGGTCTTACGTTGCTCGTTTCAAGCTTAGCGTTTACACTTCTGCTTGTAAGCCTAATCTATCAGAGATACAACATAAGAGCGACGCAAGATAATATCGCCGAGATAAAAAGCAATACCACTATTACAACAGAAAGACAACCTATTTGAAACTCTCTATAATAACGCTGTTTTATACTTTGCTCTTTACAACAACACTTTCTATAAACTACGATATATCTGACTATTTACAGCAACAGCAAGTTGGTACGATGATTAAAACTGGTGTCGTTGTCAATGTTGAGTCAACATCTTCGGGTGAACTGATAGGCTTTACAATTTCCGATAGGCAAGGAGTGCGCACAAGTTTTACAGTTACAAACACCACAACGTTTGGGCTTGATAACATAGCAGGCGAAAGGTGGGAGGCATCAATCGCAGAAGCACCACTCCAAGCAACCGCAGAACTGCAACGACACATGGCGAACTTCCTACCGATAACTGTATCAAGTAGTACGCCGGGAATCGCAACTGAAGTTATTGAGTCACAACCTCAAAACGTAGAGTCTAATCTAGCTTGGGTTGGGGCAACGTTTGGAATAGTCTGGATAGGGCTTTTTATTTATATCGTATGGATAAGGAGTCAAGTATCTGATGTACAAAATGAGTTAAAGCAATTACAACAAACTTAGAGGTCATAAATGAAACAAGAAAGTAACAATACAGATAACGGTAATTCTTCACCTTACGCCACGACTACCACGCTTGGCAGTACTAAATTCAAGATAGCATTTGTTTTAGCTTTATGTATAGGCGGGCTTGCAATGCTGATATTGCTTATGTTTAACAGCACGGCTGTAGAGCTAAAGACAGTTACAGCAATTGCAGCAAGCCCGCCATCTGACTCAGGCGTTCAGATAGGCATGAAAGGTAAACTGTTGCCCGATTCCTTCGTTAGAGAACCCAATGGCATCACCGCAAACTTTTATATGATAGACGAAGATGGCGACGTTGCTATACCCGTAAAATACAGTGGCGAACTGCCCTCTACTCTATTCAACGAACACTCAGAGATTCTCGTGCAAGGTACTAAAGACGCAAACGGTGTGTTTCACGCTGAAAACGTCCAAGTTAAGTGTCCTTCAAAGTACGAAACCGCTCAAAGTAACGGTGAACAAGCTGCGTATTAGTAAATAAAACACTCTTATTAGGCAAAGAGAGGCACCTTTTCTTCCACTAACTACTCCGTAGGTACCTCAGTAGGTGTTGCTGTGGGTAGTGTGCTTTGATGAGCGCCAAATCCATCGCAATTTTACACCTTCATCTGTAGATAAAGTATGAGTAGGGTAAAACATCCACCTAAAGTCGTTACTACATACGACTTAGAATAAAGAAGACAGTATATTATAGGGCTATTGACTGATGACATATACAATTGTACTCCCTAAATCATAAATAGCGTAAAACATCGTGGCGGTTATTAATAGTGTAAATAATATTTTTAATCCAACATAAAGATCTTGAAAAAGAAGCTTTTTAAAAGACTCGCTTTTAATACTTATTAAATTTATTAATGACAGTGTAAAACCTACTAACGTTGGTAATATATACAATAAGTCTTGAATATTACCGTTTATTAAAGCAAAAAACAACTAATGATAGAAAATGCAATACAAGTATAAACATTGATATAAGCAATAAGGGCTTTTGTGCATCAGATAACCACTTTGGAATAGGTGGTGGTAGTGGATCGTCTGTATCATCTTCGGGGTGCCACCTCTGTGCTTCTAAGGTTGCTTTGTTTCCTGTATTTGTACTTTTACTTTCTATAAGGTATATTTGATATTCACTACTCATTATTCATGTACCTCGTGTGCTTCGCTACTGGTTTTGTTTTTTCCTTTCTTTTCATTATTCATGTCTGAATATCTAGATAATAGATCCATAACTGCCTTGCTACCTTCTTTGTCTCCTTCTTTCTTTAAATACTTATAAATCAACAATAGTAGTACTGAGAGAGTATTCCAGGGTTCAATCGTTGCATCTACTCTAATTTTATATCCTTTTGTAATTCGCTGTACTTCCTTGTTATGCATATTCCCAAACGCTTTGGTTATGTACTCCCTAGAGAAGCCAGCAGTAGGAACAATAAATTTTTCACCTTGATGAGCTTTAATTCTTGCAAATCCTTCAAGATTAAGGAGTAAATTGTCTTTTGCAAGTCCTATGACTCTTTCTAAATGCGTTTGATAGTCTCTACCTCTATCTCCATAATTCTGCGGATTATGAATATCTGAATCTATTGCAGTACAAGCAAAGACTATAGGAGCATGTTTGATTTTTAGTCTTTCAATTATGTTAGAATAAAAGAAATCATTAAGTAATTCTAATTCCTTAGATAGAATAGCTTTGTATTCTTCATCATTACTATGTGTAGGTATAATTTTAATGATACCAGCAATATTGTTACCACCGCGTACTTCTCTTTCCATCCCACGAAGCTCACCATATAGGGGGGCATAGTCAATTTTATTAGGAAATATAAGGATCTTGTTTTTGGGCTTTTTCCACGATTCAGCAACTGTCTCATAATAATAATATCTAGCAATATCTCCCCCGTAATCACGTAGAGTAACCTCTACAAGTTCTTCTCTTTTGCTTTCCCCGGGTTTTGTTAAAGAAAATCTAATAATCAATAGGTTACTACCTTGGTCAGTAGCTTTATATATATCTCCAATATTGTAGTATTCATTATCATCGGAGGCAATTCCTGCGTGTTTGTCACTGCTAGAAAGCAAGTAAAAACGTTCCTGAACACTTTCTGTTTAAACAGATATTTTAGTTCCTGGGGTATAATTTCTCTATGAGATCCAAGGGCATATAACTTCCCATCTATCAACAAATCAAATTCTAAATCCCCTCGGAGCCTTCTAAATTGATATAACTCAAGTATCATAGATTGCAGAAGTATAGTTTTACCAGTAGCTCCACTCCCCAATACAGGTATTTGTATCTTTTTCATTATTCAATAACAGTGATATTCATTTTACTATATCTACTGATAATGTCAGCGAGTGAAAATTTTTCACTCTTAAACAAAGCGAGAGCCAAATATGAGTGCATTGTAGCGTATAATCCAGATATCCATACTCTTTCTCATCATCATTCTCAAGAGATAACCACTCACCAGTTGTTTTTTTCATTATCAGTAGAAATAATATTGTACCTGAGAGTAGACTTTGTATTCAATCTAGATATATCTTCTATATTGTTTAAGTTCTTATCGTGTTGTACTGTTGATTCTATACCGTGGGATTCATAATAGGTAGCGGTATACTTTACAAATGCTAACGTATATAACTGAGGAACCAACTTATTAGACGAAATATGATGCTCCTGTAATGTAGATGTGCGCTGTGGGTTACCAACAACTATAGCTAGGGTTATTACAGCACCTATAGCGATAGCAGCGACAACCAGCGCTAATACTGCTATTATCCCAGTTGCCAATACACTTTGAAAAATATATAGGTATATATTGCTATCTTGTGTTTTACGTTTGCTACTTTGGCAATCCTTTACTGCTTTAGATACTACTTCCTTTTGGCTCTCTATTTTGCGGTCTTCTTTATCGAGGCTTTCTTGCCTTTCACTTAGTTTTATTTTCTTTGTTTGACTACTTTGGCTAGACGTTACTTCCTCTTCAAATACTGTTGTCTCTTGGTTTTTTACCTTGATGTCTTCTTCATCACGCTTGTTCTGCCTTTTATCTATTTTCTCTTTATCTTGTTCAATTACACTATTCCAATTGTCTTCTGAAATAGGAGCCTATAAAATCTACTTCTCCTATGTACTCTTCTAAAACTTCCTTTGCTGCGCCAAATATAAACTGAGGAGGGCGAGGTTTATCCCAATTAGCAAGTTGCGAAAACATAATCTTTATACCTTCATTAGTATAAGGTATAAGACCATACTCGCCAACAATACTAACTGAATCTTTTAGATCATCTAATTGAGTTATAGGCTGTAAAGATTCTTGCGGGAAATCAAGTAAAATTGACTCTCTATAGTCTAACTGTGTATACCCAAATTTTTTCTTCAGCATACTTGTATATATCTAAAGATTTACCTTCTTTTATACAGGAGTATAAGTATCCCGCCAGAACTTTCCAAGCACCGCTATCTACGGATGTTAAACCTTCTAAAGCGCGAATTGGTCTATTTACTTTATCATAAAATCCAGTAGTAGCATTATAGGATATGATGGAATAGTTTTTTCCTGTTCTAGCTGTTCTCAGAGCTGCAAAGGATTCCATAACGCCCCATGTGCGCCAAATCCGTAGCAATTTTCTACCTTCATCTGTAGATAAAGTATGACTAGGACAGAATATCCACCTATGGTCTTTGCTATATGATCTAGAATAAATAAGACAGTATATACTCATTTTATTATTAAGATAGCCTATAGTTAAGTAGCCTGCGCAAAAGTCATCGCAAGAAGAACTATAGGAACAGTAGTATACAGCCACAGGATAACCGACGTTATAAAATAAAAACGCTTAGCAAGCTTACCATATTTATATTTAATGTTCACCAATAAGAGGCTAGTGCCCAGCAATGCGGTTGGTATTAAATATAATAGTGCCGATATACCAAATATATCAACAGAAGCAATAACAGTTAATAAAATTACTTGAATTACAACAAAAGCGATTGAGACTATTGATAACCTATTAGAAGTTGATTTATCATCTTTGGGGTGCCAACGCTTAGATTTACCTTTATCTATATCTGTTATAAGACGTATTTGATGCTTCATGTTTAATACTCACTCTTCATGTCTAAATATTTAGATAATAGCTCACTAACTGCTTGGCTACCTTCTTTGTCTTTTTCCTTCTTTAAATACTTATCAATCAACAATAGTAGTACTGCGAGAGTGTTCCAAGGTTGGATCTTTGCATCCGCTTTAATTTCCATTCCTTCTTTTGTACTTCTTGTAATTCGCTGTACCTCTTCTTGGTTATCCATATTGCCAAATGCTCTAGTTATGTACTGCCTAGAAAAGCCAGCAGTAGGAACAATAAATTTTTCACCTGGGTGACCTTTAATTCTTGCAAATTCTTTAAGATTACGAAGTAAATTTTCTTCTGCAAGTCCTATGACTCTATCTAGATGCCTACCACATGACTCCTTAAGATTTTCACTGCATTGACATTCTTCCTTAAGATCACATTTATCTTTATAATTATTCAGATTATGAACATATGAATCTATATTAGAAAGAGCAAATACTATAGGAACATCTGTGATTTTTAGTCTTTCAATTATGCTATGAGAAAACAAATTATTAAATAAATTTAATTCATTGTGTAGAATCTTTGCGTACGTTTCATTATCACTATGTGTAGGTATAACTTTAATCAAACCAGCAATATCGTTACCACCATGCACTTCTCTTTCGATCTTACCAAGCTGACCCACTAGAGGCACATGTTTCATTCTACGTCTAAGGATACTACTTGCGAACTTTTTCCACCATTTATCTATTAGTGTTTGCCGATCGCTATTTTTACTTTCCCTATTTTTGTTAATGTAATCCCACGGGTAATCAAATAGAGTAACCTGTACAAGATCTCTTTTGATTTTTCCAGTCTTCTTTAAAGAAAACCTAATAACTAAGAGAGTACCATCTTGGACGGGAACAGTAGGCTTATATATTTCTCTAATATTGTAGTATCCATCTGTAAGCTCAATTTTTCGGGATACACTTTTAATAGCATTAACACGTTCCTGAACATTTTCTTTAAAGAGATATTGATATTTATTAGGTATACGGTCGATATCAATTCCAAAATTGTATAACGTGTCATTTATCACTACATCAAAGTCTAAATCCTCGTCAAACTTGCTAAATTTATATAACTCAAGTATCATAGATTGCAGAAGCACAGTTTGACCAGCACCTGCGCCTCCTAATACAGGTATTTGTATCTTTTTCATTGTTACGCTACCTCCAGATTAGCTAAACATCACTATTGACTTCTCAAAGATAATTTTCTTAAATTGTAACATTAACAACCATTACCTAAAAATACAATAGTTTTTACAAGCCGTGATATAAGTAAGTAAACTTTAAAGTACCTGATAACAATTAGAACGGAAAAATAACGCAGCTTTTATTTTCAGCCCTTACGTGTTATAAAACTGATAGTACTAATGCGAGTTACAACTGTTGTTTTAGTAGTTAAATGTATTATAATAGTGCAAGTATACTAAGTTAGTACAAACATTAAAAAAGAAGGTAGAAATTTTCTGGATCTATATCGGCACATACGTTATGTGTTACTTATTTGGTTCAATACCCTTTGCTTATATCGTAGGTAGATGGCAGGGCGTAGACGTCTTTAATAGCGGTAGTAAGCAGGCGGGTGCAACGAATGTTTGGCGGCTGACTTCGCCTCGTTACGGTATTGGTGTGTTCTTGGCGGACTTTGCTAAAGGCGTTGGGGCTATACTCTTTTGCCGTTGGGTAGGCATTAGCGGGCCTTGGTTATACATGGCGGTGATTGCAGTTATAATAGGACACTGGAACTCTATATTTACACGCTTCAGAGGCGGTGATGGCGTCTCCAGCATGGCAGGATTGGGCTTTGGGATTATAGGTTTAGCGATTATGCCTGCGTTTATTGTTTTGACTATAATTGGGCTAGGCTTTAACTCAAGGCTGAAGCATCCTGCAATTTGGGCGAGCATAGGTTGCGTTACGGTTTTGTTAATTCAGTCGTCTGTATTTGAGCTAGCAGATTTGCCTTGGGCTAGTATTGACCTTAACTCAAGAGTGTGGCAGTTTTTAGTAGAACCTCTTGATTTTTCCACCGCTTTTATAATGACACTTATTAGTACTGGTACTCTGTTACACAGCAAGATATTCCGCAATAGATTAGCTTATCAGAAGTTACCTGATAAAAGCAAAATAACCTAGTCATCACTTAGTAGTTATTACACTACAGAAAACACTGACATAGGGGCTCCGCTGTGCGAGCTTTCAACTAAAACCTGTACGTATCCACTAATTGAGAGAGCGTTTTAGAGGGCTTTTCGGGATCAGCATCAGACATTGTAGGCTTACTGGATTTATAAATAACCCCTAACGGTATACCGTCAAGTTCTAGTATGCTTTTTGCAGATTGTTCGTCAGTTGGATCGTGATCATCGGGAATTGCCCATGCTAAGGGTTGGATACCCTTTTTCTTGTTACCTTTCAGCAAGTCATAAGTATCGTTATATGTTGGACAAGGCGACTGAATATGTACAATTGCCAATCCTTTATGTTCCATCGCTTCTTCAATTATCTGTGCGAGTTGCTTAGGTTTAGTTGAGTAGTAAGATGCTATGTAAGTAACACCTGCGGTCATATATAAGCTCAAAGGACGTAGAGCAGGTTCTGTTTTACCGTGTGGTGTTGTAGATGTTATTTGTCCTTCTGTGCTAGTCGGTGAGCTCTGCCCTTTAGTCAGTCCGTAGATACCGTTATCCATTATTATGCATGTTACGTCTAGGTTTCGTTGTGCTGCTGGTGCTATATGTTCTGCGCCTATGCTGAGGAAGTCGCCGTCGCCTGCCACTATTATGGTGTTTATATCAGGGCGTGACATTTTAACGCCGAGTGCTATAGGCAGTGTACGCCCGTGGACACCGTGGACGCCAAACGGCTGTTCGCCTTCCATAAGGTGTACCATATTGCCCGAGCAACCTATCCCCGCAATAATAACGTTCTGCGAGTAGGAAATGTTATGTCGTGTGGTGTAGTTAGTTAAAGCCATATCTAAGGAACGTCTAACTCCAAAATCGCCACAACCTGGGCACCACTTAAAGTCGTATTCGGGGTTTCGTTTACTCATTATTTATGCACCTTTCTTTTATTTGTTTTAAACTTTTCTATTCGATGAATTATCGCTTCTACGAGATCAATAGGGCGGAAGGGTAACCCCGTGTATAGAGTTATAGATTCGGCAACTACACCTTGCTGACGGAGTATAGCCGACCATTGCCCCTGATAATTTAGCTCTGGTACAAGCACAAGTTGTTTGCTTTTTAGCAAATCTAGTACAGGCTTTGGTAACGGTTCTAATGCAAGCGAATATACCCAGCCTATTTTATCAGTTTGTTCTTCACAGATACGTAGGTAAGCTTCTCTTGTCGGCCCCTTGGATGAACCCCAAGGCATAACTACTATATCGGATTCTGCGTTTTCAATCTCGTAAGGTGAGTCTTGTAAGAGAGTGAGTTTACTAAAGCGTCTCTCGGTGAGGCGTACGTGGTGTTTTGGCAGATGAGTAGTATCGCCTATTTCATCGTGTTCTGAGCCGTTTGCAACGTAAGCACCACTCCCACCGGGTATAGGCATAGGTGGCATAGCGGAGTTACCATCCCAAGAAACGTAACGCTTATATCCGTTACCACCTGAGTAGATACTTCTATTTTCTGGTTGTAACCGTGACACGTCTGGTGCGGGTATATTTTCGGCTCTTTCAGAGAGTGAAAACTCGCTAAGTAACATAACTGGTCCCTGATACCGTTCTGCCCAGTTCAGTGCCAACGCACTACTGTAAAGGCACTCTTCAACGGAGCCCGGCGCGATAATTGGCAGACGTATATCGCCGTGTGCCGGGTGGATGCACGCAAACAGATCCGACTGTTCGGATTTTGTGGGTAGCCCTGTTGCAGGTCCGCCTCGCTGTACATCTACGATTACACAGGGTATTTCTGCCATCCAAGCAAGCCCTATGCCCTCGGACATTAAAGATAGACCCGGCCCGGAGGTTGCTGTCATACACTTTTTACCTGCGAATCCAGCCCCTACCAAAGCGTTTATAGCTTCTATCTCTGAGGATGCTTGGTAAGCGAATTTACCTTTACCAATAAGGTTTTGCTCCATCCATACTAATATAGTAGTAGCAGGTGATATAGGGTAACCGATGTAAAAATCTAAACCGACTGCAACTGCACCCAAAGATATGGCGGTGTTACCTGTAACAATCATCTGTTTTTGTTCTGGCGGGTTTGGTGTTTGTAGCTTACCTGCCGAAAACCCGCTAATTGTAGCTTGTTCAACACCTCTTTTAATAGCTGCTAGATTAGAAGAAATTATATCCGCATCGTTTGGTCTGCCGCGTGTAAAACGCTGTTTTACGTAGTGTTCTATATGCTCTAGAGAGAAACCTATTATTTGTGCAACCGCACCGATTAGAGCCATATTTTCAGCTCTTAAGTTCCCCACTTCTTTCGCTATTGCTTGCGCATCTAGCCCCAAATGCGGACGATCCGAACTTCCTACTGTGAAATCTGCGCTGTTATATATGACAACACCCGTTTGTGCGAGTTCATTGCCATGTGCGTCATAAGCGTACTTATTCAGTGCTACTAGTACATCCAAATAGTCACCGTTGCTAAGAACTGGCGTTGTTGATATTCTTACCTGTGAAGACGCCGGACCACCCATAATCTGTGAAGGAAAAGTGGAAAACGTCTGTATGTGGTAGCCAGCTGCAGCTGCAGCTTGAGCAATAGCAGCTGCAGAGGTTACTAAACCTTGCCCGCCTTCACCAGCAAACTTAATTGTAACTTCGCTTTTATATGCCTTGTTATTCATAACCCAAAACCTCTAATATCTACAGTGTTGCAATAATTATAATTGTATTTAAAACCTTTATTCAATATATAGATGTTACGTAGTTAATGCGTGTGATTTGTAAATTGCTTTTGATACAATTTCGTCTGGTACATCATCAAACGAGATATAGTTAAGTTTGTATAAATTGGCGTACAAACCGTTAAGTTTCATAAGCTCTTGATGGTTACCTACTTCTAGAATTTTACCTTGTTCAAGTACCATTATGCGAGTAGCGTTTTTAACAGTTGCTAATCTATGTGCGATTACGATACCAGTCCGCCCTTTGAAAAGCTTTTTTAGCGATGTTTGGATAACTTCTTCCGTATGTGAATCTATATTTGCTGTTGCTTCATCTAACACTAGAATCTGTGTATCTGCCACGATGGCTCGCGCAAATGAGATAAGTTGTCGTTGCCCAAGTGATAAATTACCACCTCTTTGATCAAGTACAGTATCGTATCCATTTTCTAGTTTCATTATAAAATCGTGGGCACTGACTTCTTTTGCAGCGCTTATTATGTCTTCGCGGGAAGCATGAGTGTTATTGTAGCGGATGTTGTTGAGTACCGTGTCGGTGAATAGGTATGGTTCTTGTATAACCATGCCTATGTACTTGCCGAGTGACTCTTGCTTTAAGTTGCGTATATCCTCACCGTCTATTAGTATACTGCCATCCCATACTTCGTAAAACCGATGCAGTAGTGCGGTTATAGAAGTTTTACCCGAGCCTGTTGAGCCTACTATCGCCACTGTTTCGCCAGGGTTTACTTTAAAAGATACGTTTTTAATTACAGGTTTATCGGGTGTGTATCCAAAGACTACGTTTTTGAACTCTATGTAACCGCCTACTTTTTGGGGGGACTTTGCATTTTCCTTGTCTTTGATGTCAACGGTTACGTCTAGCACTTCAAATATTCTTTCACCTGACGCCATTGCTCGCTGAAATACATTGTATTGTAGTGTCAGTGCTCTTATTGGGTCAAAGAAGCGTTGCAGATATATAAAAAAGGCTATCATTGTTGTAACGCTCATTCCACTTGTTGGCAGTGATGCTAGCCAACCGCCGAATACTATTACTGTAGCAAAGGCTAGCCCTGTAAGTGTATCAACTGCGGGAATCATCATTTGGCTAAAGCGTGCTGCTCTTACTTGTGCGTTTAGGTTTTCTCGGGCGACATTGTCAAATAGTCGGTAGTTTACGTCTTGCCGATTCATGCTTTCTACGAATCGGATACCGTTAATGTTTTCTGCTAAGGCGCCACTGACCCTTGAGCTTGTAACTCTAGCATATAGAAACGCTTTGCGGGCATATGGTAGCCAGATGATACGGATGAAAAGTAGAATCGGTAGCAGTGCCAAAGTAACCAGCCCTAAACGCCAATCTAGATAAAGAATCGCACCGATTATCGCAAGTAGCATTACCATTTCTCGCAATGTAGAGACACTGGTTTCAATAAATTCGCCAAGTGCAGCTGTATCGCCTTGTAGCCTTGACATTATACGACCTACCTCGGTTTTATCCATAAACGATAGAGAAATGTTTTGTATATGTAGAAACATGGCGCGTCTCATGTCAATTATCACCGTTTCGCCTATTCTGCCCGTAATATTTTCTTGTATAAAGGTGGAAACGAAGCGTACAAACGTAGCCAAAAAGAAGAATCCACAGCCTATTAAAATCAGCTCAGTCAGTTGGGCGTTTTCTACTATCTGTGCGCGTTCTATCACTTCTCTTATAATAAGAGGTGTTGAGACTTCTGCAAGCGTAAATAAAAGTGTAAATACAAATGCTACTGCTAAATATTTACGGTAGACAAGTAAAAACGATAGCAGGCGTCTAAACAGTTGTCCGTTAAAGCCTTTTGAAAAGATCTGTTCATCAACGTGTTGGTGTTTGCTTCCGCCATCTGCGTGCGGTGGCGGGAAGGTTTTACGATTATTACGACTATTCATAATGTTTAAAAATTGTTCTGCATGTTGTAAAGTTTTCTATAAACTTTATTTAATTCCAATAGTTCGTTATGTGAACCTCTCTCAACTATGCGTCCTTTGTCTAGTACGATAATCTCATCTGTGTGCATTACTGATGATACTCGGTGGGATATTACTATTACAGTGCGGTAATTCATTTTATCTTCTAGGGCTAACCGTATCCGTTTCTCTGTTCTTGCATCTATGGAGGATGTAGAATCGTCAAATACAATAATGGCGGGGTTAAGCACTAGGCTACGTGCTATTGCCATCCTCTGACGCTGTCCGCCAGAGAGCGATACACCTCTCTCACCCACTACAGAAGAGTACCCGTTATCAATGCCGTCTATATAACTGTGTATCTGTGCGGTTTTAGTAGATTCAATAATGTTATCTAACGACGTCCACGGATCGCCGTATGCAACGTTATTCTTTATACTTGTGGTAAATAAAAAGTTATCTTGTTCTACTATGCTAACGGATTTACGTAAAGAGTTTAGAGAAACCTCTCTTATATCCTGCCCGTCAACTAATATCTTCCCTGATAACACATCGTAAAAGCGTGGTATAAGGTGGGCAATTGTGGATTTGCCACTACCCGGAGCACCCATAATTCCAATAGAATGAGTCGGTGAAGCAGTAAAAGAGATATCCTCTAAAGTACGTTGTGGTTCGGTTGAACTTGGGTACTGAAACGAAACTCTTTCAAATTTTAATATCCCGTCAGTGAGTTGTATAGGCAGCGCATTAGGGGCACTCTTTATAGTTTCATCCAGTTCTATTATCTCAAAGATACGCTTACCCGTAGACGAGGCACGTGCATATGAGTTTATAACCATACCTAACTGTTGGACAGGTGCTTGCATAACAAACATAGAAGATATTAGAGTAGTAATATCACCGACACTAATATTGCCCTGTGCCAAGTTTAAACTACCAAAGCCGAGCACTCCGCCCGCAGAGCATAAAAATATCAAGTTCATTAAAGATAGGCGATA
Organism: Dehalococcoidia bacterium; assembly: GCA_964274945.1. GTDB lineage: Bacteria > Chloroflexota > Dehalococcoidia > Lucifugimonadales > Lucifugimonadaceae > CAXXBX01. The sequence continues at coordinate 1,292,893 of CAXXBX010000034.1, forward strand.
AGAACGTGTAAACACCATACTTCTAGTACTAGCTGATACTTTTTTAGACTTTACATCGTACTTTTGCATTTCGTAATCCTGTGAAGCAAAAGAGCGAACAACACGCGTGCCCGATAAATTCTCCTCCATAATTGTTGAGAGCTCAGATAAATTTTTATGCACTGTCAGCCATTGACTTCTCAGTTTAAGGCGTGTACGAATAGCTATCAAAGCTACAAACGGTATAAAAGATAGAGCTATCAGCCCAGTTTGCCAATGAACAGATATAACAAGGAATGCACCACCGCTTAGAATTACAATCAGGAATATAGTGCGTAGTAAACCGAAGTTAACAAACCTGCGGATTGCTTCAATGTCTACGATGCCACGTGTGATTATATCGCCTGTGTGAGTCTTATCGTGGTAGCTAAAGCTTAGACGTTGTAGTTTATCAAAGTAGTTAAGACGCAATCGGTACGCTAGCTGCTGACCTATAGACTCGCCAATATAAGAGTGCACGAACGCTAAACCACCTCTTGCCATAGAAGCAGCAATTATCAAACCTGCAAACGGCAAAAGCGATAATAGTAACTCTTGACGCTGAATATTCGTAACCGCATCCGAGAGCTCTATTGCTGTATCCACGCTTATACCAATTAGACGGGGGACTATAAGTTGTGCAGTGATGCCAAAAAGCATGGCTATAACTGCCAAGATAAGTTTGTTTTTGTAATTAAGGGTTAACTTAAACAGCTTCCACAAAATAGCGGAAGAACTGAAACTAAATAAGTTAACCCGTTTTTTGTCAATCAAATAATAAACATATTGTAATAGAGTAATATATAGTCAATTATACATCAAAAGCAGTAGTTAAAACCTTTAAACTCTTAAGAGGTTTTACTATTACTGTCCTTTATTTCAAACTTCTCTTTTATCTTTTCTATTAAATCTCGGGCTACATTCCAATCTTCGCCCATATTAGCATCTTTGTCATATTCACGTAAGATATTAGCTACTTCTCTCGCAATTTTCATTTTGTTGAATCCAATTGTTGTATTGAGTTTGTTTTTTGTTAAAAATTCCTTCAACTCTTTAACTCGCGGATATTTTACTGGAATATCCTCTTCAGTCAATTGGTGATTTTTACGTTCACTACTAATCCATCTAAATACTGCTTTACGGAAGACATCCGCGGGCACAACATCTTCAATCTCTTTTATATCTTTTTTGCCGACTAAATTAATAAGGTTATCTACATTTTCACTTTTAATTGAATGGCTTTCGCATTCTGCTATAATCTTTTTCATTTTTTCCCCATTTACATCACCGTCAAGAAGACCAAAATACTTCTTTTCTTCTCTTTTGATATAGCCTAAATAACGAGGGAAATTATTACAGCTATATGCTGGTATAAATGTTATTTCTGTACCTTCTTTGTTTTGGTCAAGGAAATTTAGAAGACTTCTTAATATGATCTGGTCAGTTGGTCCCTCAACTAAGACGTTTTTTTTTTTTTCAGATACATGAAATAACTCTGACCAGCGTAAACCAAGTGCAGTTCGTACAGGTTCAGGGATCTTACCAAAATCTTCTGCTCCATCCCAAGCCTTGTTTCCGATAATAGTACTCTCGCCCTCTTTTTCTAAAATTCGTATTCTTTCAGGGTAGCGTGAGTCAATCAAATAAGGTAAGTGTGTTGTATAAATAATCTGATTGCCATTACCTACTATCTCGGGAAATGTGTGATTGAGTAACCTATTTTGAGCGTCTATATGTAAAAATACACCGGGTTCATCAATCATTAAAACAGAATTTTTCAATTTACCTTTTGTTTTAGCCAAAAAATGTACATTAAAAGCTAATGCCCACTGGAATCCTCTGCTTCTTTCGCCTGGACTGAATTCACTACCACTTTTTTCTTTTAAGTTTATATATATACCACCACTATCCATTTTCAGCTGTATAGTTACATCACGTGTGGTCCATGTATGTTTGAAAATGTTCTCATTTATAGTCGCAGATACCGTGTTCAACATCGAATCTCTTTGCCTGAGCTTCACGCCATAAAACTGGCTAATGGTATCAATACCTCCAAGCGACAATAGATTTTTTATAATATTACTTTCACCTCTATTTGAATCGTCAGGTAAATAATAGTTATCAAAGTCAACACTATCAAACCTTATGAAAAGAGGCATATACTGAGATACTAATTCTCTTAAAATTGATTCCGTATTGTCTGACGTAATAGCAGGATGAACTAAACTGAATGCTTCATGTCCTGATGCATGCCCCACTTTTTTAATGACAATCTCTGATATTTGATCATGCCCAAATAGCTCTTTTAGTCCCTCTAATTCATCCTCCCTTGGATTAAACCAAAGTGTCAATTCAGGAACTTTGGAAGTATCCTTGGAATCTTCAGCGTGGCGCGAATACTCTTCATTAATTAATGATTTATACTTATCTGCTTTTTCCAAACCTTGCAAAACGTTAGACTTACCCGATTCGTTAACTCCCACAAGGCAGGTAATATCGTGTTCAATATCCAGTTCGCCTGTTAATATGGACTTGTAATTTGTAAATTCAACCTTTGTTAACTTCATATCACCCTCATTTACAATAATATTGGTTTTTGGTGGAGCTGGGGGGACTCGAACCCCCTACCTCTTCAATGCCATTGAAGCACTCTCCCAGATGAGCTACAGCCCCTATTTACAGTAGTTAATTATAATAGAGTTACTTGTATTAAAGTGCGAAAATATGCGGTAGTAGTGTAAACTTACTAAAGTTTTTTACTGTTATTGTGCTTTACCTCACTACGAGCAGGTACAGGTATCAGTGGGGATTTTTGTAGTATTTCAAAAACAAAGAATGCCATGCCACCAATCACAATAACACTCACCCAACTTATTAGCCTATCCATGAGTGTAAGCGATATTGCATCTTGATTCGGGAAGCCCATAAATATCAGTAGCCCTGTAAGTCCGGGTTCTACAAAACCAAACCCGCCGGGCGTCGGTATTGTGGTAAGCATAGCCACTGTAAGCGCTGCTATCATAGATACTTGAATAGGTAAATCAATTCCTACGGCTTGTGCTACAAAGTGAAACCGCAGTACCTCCAAAGACCAGCCCACAACCCCTAAGAGTATCTGTAAAACTATTCTTTTATTAGTGAGCCCTAGTAGAGTTGAGGTTCTGAATTTTATATAAAACTGCCTTATTCTGTCGGGCAAGAATGCAGTTTGTTTTTCTTGAATAAGCAACATACCGATTATACCTATCAGTAATACTCCAAACAGAACGGATACACTGTAAAGGGCTGGCGTTGGCAGGTTTACTGCTGCATCGGATAAACCTATCCAAGCAGTTGATAGGATTACCAAAGCCAGAACTATAATTATATCTTGTGCTCTCTCGGATGCGACAGTTGCCAATGAGGCGGATGGCACTGCACGTGCGGCACGCGATAAAATCCAACCTCGGTAAGCGTCACCAATTCGCAAAAATCCCACTGCATTTAGAAACCAGCTATACAGTATTATCAACGACATACGTGGCACTTGTGGTATACTGTTTTTTGCGTTTATATTTGATTCTAACGCTATTGTCCGCCAACGTAGCCCACGCACTAGAAAACTCGCGTAGTAAAGAGCCATAGATACTAATAGCAAAGTGTAATTTGTATCTAATATAATGGCTGATACTGTACTCCACTCAAAATTGTATATTCGCCAAAATATCAGTACAATAATAACAACTGCAACACTTAAAATTAAGGCGTTGCGTGGTTTTAATATGCCCCGTAATATAGCGCTCTTTGAAAACTCATATCTGTAATTGTTCAATACTTTTCCCTTCTGTTACGGAAGGTTTAACTTGGTAACTGTGAATTTATTATATAAAATAGAGTATATAAAACAAACCGATGCGTAGAATTTACTATTTATACCTGAAGCGTATTATAGTGAGTTTTTTTACACTGGTATTTTTCTCTATATTTGTTGTATTTGCACGCGGTGATACGAATATTCTCAGCGCACCTGAGTATCTTGTCAGAGAATACCGTTTCTCAAAGGTATCTTGGGAAATTGAAAACTTCCTTTCTAAGTGGTTGTACAAAGTAGAAACTGTAATGCCTTGGAGTAAATATACACCGACTTATGGCTACAGTGCATTGCAACGCTACCTTGATATATCTAAAGATATTCAAGATGCCACAGCAAATTACGAATCACTTCCACAAGACATGCTACAGGAACGGATGGCTCTACAGGATTATATAGAAACGCTTTATACTGACCAAGATGCGCTCCGTCCGCCTGCAGAGGAATTTTTAGAGTCGGAAATATCCCGCACACTAAGAACTGAAGGGTTCGGTATAGGGAATTTTTTGTGGCCGCCGACAGATTTTCGCCTTGACACAGAGCGGTTTATACTTGTGATTTCACAACGCGATCAAATAAAAATCGACCAAACTGTTATCCTCAACAATAACATATATCTCCATGATATTGAAGATATAGAAGACAAACTCTTAAGAGATTCTAATTTATCGGCTGTTGTGTTACGAATAGGTGGTTTTGCTACATATCCCGCGATGATAACTATAAACGCCAACTCTAATATACTTAACGTGATAGAGGTATCATCTCATGAATGGTTACATAACTATCTGTTCTTTCACCCTCTTGGGAGTAACTATTACTCAGGTGGTGGCATGGCAGAGATAAACGAAGTGTTAGCCCAAACCTTTGAAAAGGAGATAGGTAGTATTACTTACAACAGAATTACTGACAGCAATATACCGACTTTAGTTCCGCCTATAGAAGTTGTAGACCCTGACCATATTAAAGCGGGTGAACAGTGGCGGTTTGATTTTGTGAATTTTATGCGTGAAACACGGCGTGAAACGGATCGCTTACTTGCTAATGGGCAAATAGACGAGGCAGAAGAGTATATGGAAAATCGGCGAATTTTATTAGCACAAGAACAAAATATAAGTATCCGTAAAATCAATCAAGCATATTTTGCGTTTATGGGCAATTATGCATCAAGCGGTGGTTCTGTAAGCTCTGTGCCCGCCGATATATGGAACGTACGCACTGCCAAAGATTCTATTAAAGACACAGTTGAATTTCTCAAAGACGTTAGTAATAAAAACGAGTTTGAAGAACTAACGTCTCAGATACAAGTCAATCCGTAAAATGTATAAGACTACGATCTTATAATAAACCTTGTGTAACCGCCTCTTCTGCTTCTTTGACATCCTTTAAGTTATCTACCGCTCTCCAAAAACAGTGTGACTTGTAAGATACAAAAAGTTTTTTCTTAACAAGCTCGGGAAAAGTGGTAGTTTCATGATCACCTTTTAGTGGTAAAAGAGCCCTGATTTCAGGTGCGAATATGTATATTCCAGCGTTTATCCAATAAGGCAGGGGCTGCTTCTCACTGAATGAGGTAACAAAGTAGTTTTGGTCACTTGTTACAACGCCGTACGAATTAGGGTAAGGTGTCAGCATTACAGTTGCCATAGGATTCATAGCGTTATGTAACTCTAATAAACTTGATAAAGGCTGATTAGTTAAAATATCTCCATTTGCTACAATCACAGGCTCTGAGTGGTTTGTAGGCAGTAACGAAAAACCTTTATTGACTGCGCCACCTCTACCTAATGGTTTATCTTCAAACGAATAGTGTGCTCTGAAGCCGAAGCTATTGCCATTGCCAAAGTACTCTTGTACCTTATCGCCCCGATAACCGCATAGAAAAACTACGTCAGTTACTCCGTTTTTTACAAAATTATTTACCTGATAAGAGAGAAGAGGGCGTCCATTTATAGATACCATAGGCTTGGGGAGCGAATCTGTTATAGGGCGTAGCCTTTCACCTCGCCCTCCTGCTATAGTAAATGCATAAAGAGTTTTATCAGCCATTGGAGTATATAAATGTGCGTGAATTACCTACTTTGATATAGTAACCAGTTTAGAGCATTCACTTGTGAGTCTACTCATTCTAAAGTTAGTTATATTTCCATCTTGCAAGCGGTCAGTGAGTATAGTCATGCATAGGCTTGTTTCATCGTTAGCAAAGCTAAGGCAGGTGCCGAGCCCGCCGTGCCCGTAAGTTGAGTAAACCTCTTTGGCGGAAAATATATTTGGGATAGTAGCAGCTAGTGCCATACCGAGGCTACGTGCTGAGTGTTGCCCGTTACTATCTTCTTGATGCACTCTGAGCGACTTTACCTCTTTTATGGTTTCTTGTGAAAGCCAGCGGTTATTAGCATTGTCTTCAGCAGATAGTACCTGATAAAAGCGGGTAATGTCTCTTGCAGTAGATATAGCACTAGCAGCTGGCAAAACTACCTGTTCTTTCAGTATGCTTTCAAAGTTGCCTACAATTTCTGGTCTTTCAAATGTAGGGCTACAACTCAGTTTAACTACATTGTTATGTTCGCTTGGTGGAAGTGTAAACCGTGTAGAGTGCAGTTCAAGTGGATCGGCGACTTCTTCTTGAAAAGATTCTTCAAACGGCTTGTTGGTTATACGTTGTACTATTTCGCCTACTAACCATCCGAAAGTCAATGAGTGGTACTCTACGCGTTCACCTGCAGGATATTCTAGTGGGCTCTCTTCTATGCACTGAATCACCGATTGCCAATTTGTATATTCGTTTTGCGGTATGTGGTCTGCAGATGGCATGCCTGCTCTGTGCGTCAGTATATGATCTATCGTAACCAATGATTTATTTTTGTAAGTTTTAGCAAATTCGGGCCAAAACTTATATACAGGGTCTGACCATTTAAGTAATCCGCGTTCTTTGAGGCGCCAGAGCACCGCTGCGGCAAGTGGTTTGCTAACCGAGAACACTCTAAACAAGTTATGTCTCGTTGCACCTACAGTTTTATCTACTAGCAGTTGGTCTTTGCTTGTTGCATATACAGATATAGCCCCAGACAGACCAATAGATAACTGATTGTGTATTTCTAACTCAACTGGGTTTTTACGGTGTTTATAATGCACTTGAATTACTGACGCTAATTTGCTTTAAGCTCTCAATTTTTGTCCGCTGTGCAATAGCCGCCTGCAGAAAAGCGATAAAAAGTGGGTGTGCTTTATCGGGGCGAGAGCGAAACTCAGGATGGAACTGAACACCAACCATAAAAGCATGCTGGGTATTTTCCATTATTTCAATTAGGTTTTTTTCTTCAAATATACCTGCGGCTTTCATACCATTATCTTCTAAAATTTTTCTGTATTTATTATTGATTTCGTTTCGGTGCCTATGCCTCTCATTGATATTCTCTGTCCTGTAGGCGCTAAAGGATTTAGAGTCTTTCAGTAGTTTACAAGGGTAGTTACCTAAACGCATAGTGGCGCCTGTGAGTTCTTTACCTTCTTGACCGGGAAGCCGACATATTACTGGGTGGGCTGTGTTTTTGTTAAATTCAACGGAATTGGCATCATAAAGGTTTAATACATTACGTGCAAACTCTATTACCATTGTGTGTAGCCCTAAGCAGAGCCCAAGGTAGGGTATGTTTCTAGTCCGTGCATACTCTGTAGCAATTAAAATACCTTCTATACCCCGCGAACCAAACCCACCGGGGATAATCATACCCCAAAACTCGCTAAGATCATTTTGAGAATCTCGCCTCTCTAAGTCAGAGCTATGTATCCATTCTACTGATACTCGTTCATTTATGTAATTAGCGGCATGATATATAGCCTCACCTACAGATAGATACGAATCTTTGTTTTCAACATACTTACCGACTACCGCTAGCTTTATCGTATGTTTACTCTTGCCGTGAAAGTTGGTCGGGTTTGTCCATGCACGAGAGTAATGAGGTGTTTTTGTGTAACTTAATAGTTCTGACAAGAGACTCCCTAGGTTTTCTCTTTCTAAGTACATAGGACAATAGTATACGTTAGAGAGGTCTGGTAAACCGATCACATTTTTTATAGGTACGTCACAGTAGCGGGATATTTTATCCCGTATACTCTGGTCTATGGGCTTTTCAGATCGGCATATGATTATATCGGGGTGTATTCCGGCACTTCTAAGATTTTGGACACTGTGCTGGGTGGGTTTAGTTTTCAGTTCATTAGTAGATTTCAAAAACGGCAGTAGTGTCAGATGTACGTATAAAGTCTTTTGAGTATCTTCTTCGTTTTTCATCTGCCTTATAGCTTCTAGGAATGGTTGCCCTTCAATGTCACCTACAGTGCCTCCAACTTCTACTATTAACAGAGATGCCTTTGACTTAAGTGCAGCTAGTTTTATTCGTGACTTAATTTTATCTGTAACATGGGGGGTTATTTGAACTGTGTAACCTTTTGTCCGACCTTGCCGTTCGTCATTTATAACCTCTTGATAGACATTCCCTGCAGTTACGTTTGAGTATCTAGTAACCTGAATATTGGTAAATCGCTCATAGTGCCCCAAATCAAGGTCTGACTCGTAACCATCTGCGGTTACAAACACTTCGCCATGCTGATATGGCGACATTGTGCCAGGGTCCACATTTAGGTAAGGGTCAAGTTTCAGTAACGATAAGTTTACATCACGGCTTTTTAGCATCCTGCCAATTGAAGCAACCACAATACCTTTACCAAGTGAACTTACCACGCCACCTGTTACAAATATGTAATTAGTCATTAATCTTTTTCACCCATGAGTTATACTTGCTTTACTTATATTATGGTACACTAAACTTTGCTATGCGTGTTTTATTAAAAACATTGCACGAATAAACTTACTCTGTTAACCTACGGTATTTAATAGAAGTTGTGAAATTTATAAAAATTTTTATTGTAAACTTATCTTTAGGAGACTTATGTTAGAAGAAACTAAAAAAACCGTTAACCAAGAGGAGTTCTTGTCTCTTTGCGATCTAGCAGCAATTAAGATTGATCCAGAGCAAGCCAATCACTTATCCAAAAGTTTTCACAACGTGCTGATGCTGTTTGAGTATTTACAAGAATTCAAAGGCAGTGCAGATGCACCTTCAGAAGTTGGCTTTTCCGTATCTAACAATGCTTTACGAGAAGATCTCCCCGATAATTCACTACCTCGTAAAGATGTCTTACATAACGCACCTAGAAAAAATTTAGAGTTTATACAAGTTCCGCAGGTATTCAATTAGTTGCATATGACAAATTTAGGTTGTAATTCTCACGAATTTCCTCTACCTGCACATAAGCTTACGCATATGTTTACTACAGGTGACACTACTCCAGTAGAGATTACCACTTCCATATTAGAGCGTATACAACAGTTAGAACAACACCTTAACTGTATTATCAATTTAAATAAAAATGCTATTTCAGATGCACAAAAAGCATATTTACGTTACAAAGGTAACGGCTCACCGCCTACACGTTTAACAGGCGTACCAGTGCTACTAAAAGATAATATCTCCACGTCAGATATAACTACAACTGCGGGTTCTAATATACTACGCAGTTATGTACCACCTTACGATGCTACAGTGGTCAAGCGTTTACGGGATGCAGGTGCAGTTATAATTGGTAAAGCTAACATGGATGAATTTGCGATGGGTTCATCCAATGAGACATCAGCCTTTGGCACGGTATCCAACCCGTGGAATTTAGAGTGTGTTCCCGGCGGTTCAAGTGGTGGCAGTGCGGCAGCTGTCGCTGCAGGCGAATGTATTGTAGCCCTTGGATCAGATACAGGTGGTAGCATAAGGCAACCAGCTTCATTTTGCGGTGTTACAGGTATGAAACCCACTTACGGGCTAGTAAGTAGATATGGACTCATCGCCTTTGCTTCCTCATTTGACCAAATAGGACCAATCGGACAAGATGCACTAGACTGTGCAAGCACTCTGCAGACAATATGGGGGACGGATCCAAAAGACTCTACCTCTGTAAACATGAATGCAGGTAAATTAGATCTATACGATTACCTAACATCGTATAACCAAAACGGTGTTAAAGGTCTTAGAATAGGAGTTCCTAGGGCATACTTTACAAAGTATGCTCAATCTGGTGTTCTATCAGCGTTCAATTTGGCACTAGGAGCATTAGAGAACCTCGGCGCAGAAATAGAAGAAGTTAGATTACCTACTGCTGACTATGCATATGCAGTATACTACATTATCGCCTCTTGTGAGGCTTCATCAAATTTGGCACGCTATGATGGTGTAAAATACGGACTAGCGTTAAATGTCGGCAAAAACGTGAGAGAAATGACAAAAGAAACTCGCGGGTCAGGCTTCGGTGAAGAAGTAAAAAGAAGGATACTATTAGGCACATATGCACTCTCTGCGGGCTATTACGATGCTTGGTATAAAAAAGCACTAGAAGTTAGTTATATTATAAAAACCGAGTTTGAAGAACTGTTCAAAAAAGTAGATATTATCGTTATGCCGACTTCACCTACAGTGGCATTTAAACTAGGCGAACATATAAACAGCCCACGAGCAATGTACAATAGCGATATATATACCATGCACGTCAATATAGCACAGCTACCAGCGGTTTCATTGCCTTGCGGATTCTATAACGGGTTACCTGTAGGGCTACAGATGGTAGCAAATAAACTACATGATCATATAGCTTTAAGGGCAGCTTGGGCATATCAACAGGTATCCGAGTGGCACAAAACCCACCCGAAGATCAGTACATCAGTTGCTAAAAAAGTTTAAAATCTCTACAAAAAAACAAACTTAAATAATGCCCATAAGAAGCCTAGGAGAGCATACTCCGCTAATACACGAATCAGCGTTTATTAGTGAATTCGCTTATATAGTGGGTAGAGTAGAAATAGGCGAACTGACTAGCGTGTGGCCCGGCTCAGTTATTAGAGCCGATAGAGGGCTGATACGTCTGGGTTGTAAAACAAACCTGCAAGATAATAGCATTGTTCACGCAGATGCCGACGCATATATCGGCAATAGCGTAACCATAGGGCACGGAGTAGTCTGCCACGCTGCAAACGTGGGTGACGGCTCGCTAATCGGCAACGGCTCAGTGTTGAACAACGGCGTTATAGTGGGTGAAATGTGTCTTGTAGCAGCTGGCTCTGTGATACTAGAAAACCTACAAATACCTTCTTACTCTATCGTGCGAGGAGTACCAGCAAAAGTAATAGGCACAATACGAGAACGCCATAAGACAATGCTCACATTAGCATCACAAGGGTACGTTGATAGAATACCTCTATACCGACACCTTGACTCCAGATCGGTATGCAAGTAAAACCCTAATTTGAACTTACATACGTTCAGGAGTGGACATACCCATTAACCTAAGTAGTTGTGCGAGTCCTATTCTAGTAACGTGTACCAATCTTAGTCTAGCTTGTGAGATAGGTATATCTTCTTTATTGCTGGAGATAACTCGGCAGTTTTCGTAAAAAGATTGAAACCGCCGTGCTAGCTCATACGCATACTCAGGTATATAGTGCGTAGCAAGGTTAGTAGCACAGAATTCAACTATATCAGGAATACCACAAATAGCTTTCAAGAGTGCTATTTCTTGGTTATTACAAAGCAAGAAAACATCTCCATCGTGTGCCGTTAGGTTTCTTTTTTGCGATTCTCTAATTATAGAACACGCACGTGCATGAGCGTACTTAACGTAATATGCAGGGTTTTGTAACGATTGCTTTTTTGCAAGTGTAATCTCAAATTCCATCTGGGAGCTGGCACTACGATTCAAAAACGTATACTTACAGTTATCAGCCCCAACTTCATTGATTAACTCATCTATTGATATAAAATTACCTTCTCGTTTACTGAACTTTTTGTTTATGCCGTCTTCTTTTAGATGCACTATTTGATTGAGTAAAATTACAAGTTTAGATGCATCTGCACCTAGTGCCGTAATTGCGTTTTTGAGCCTGTAAACATGTCCATGGTGGTCAGAACCCCATACGTTTATTACCTTATCAAATTTGCGTTCTACGAGTTTATTATAGTGATAAGCAATATCTGTGGCGAAGTATGTTGGACCACGCTGGTCTTTCCTAATAACCACATGATCTTTTTCATCACCTAATAAAGTAGATAAAAACCATACAGCACCATCTTTTTCTTTAAGGTAACCTAGCTGTTTGAGTAATTTTATAGATTCATCAAAAGCCGAGCCTTTTGCAAGTAGTTCCTTTTCAGACATCCACTTATCGTATTGTATTCCAAGCCGTTGTAGTGTTTGACGTATTGCGGTAACCATTTTTTTTACTGCTAAGTCTGTGATTTGAGAAACAGCCTTATCAACTGGTAGATTGATAAAGGTTTTACCGAAATCTCTGAGTATATCTTGCCCGAGTATATCCATATAGATACCTGTATATTGTGATAACTCCTCGTCTCTGTTGTGAGAACCTAACGCTTTTAAGTAACTATTATACGCTGACTGTCCAAACGCGTGTATCTGTTCACCTGCATCATTGAGGTAATATTCACGTTGAACGCTATATCCTACCATTGCTAGCAAACGTGCTATAGTTTCACCTATTATCGCACCTCGTGCGTGTCCTATATGTAGAGGTCCTGTTGGATTAACACTTACGAATTCTACTTGTACTCGCTTACCGACGCCTATATCACTCGTTGCGTAAGTTTCACCCTGTAGTTGTATTGTGTGTATTCTAGATTTTAGCCATTGATGTGAAAGTCTAAAGTTAATAAAACCGGGACTTGTTGGAAAGACCTCAGATATAAAGTCTGTAGGTTTGAAAGCTAACGCTATCTTTCTCGCTAGTTCCATAGGTGATATATTAGCCATTTTAGAAATAATCAAAGGTGCATTTGAAGAATAGTCACCAAATTCAGCTCTACTGGAAGATGTAACTTGTATTTTGTCTATAAGAGGGGTAACACTTGTATCTAGTACATCTTGTAAAGTATTTGCTAGTAATTTGGATATTGTTGGAATAATTCTCAAGATACTTTTTTTAACTGACTGTTGTTTCTTTCAGTGATATATGTAAAAACCTATGAGCACCGTAGATATCCTGAATAGTGGAAATTGATACCGACTTTGGCAGATGCTTCTTTGCTATACTCTTTACTTCGTCAGCATGTGAGGAATCAATCTCACAGATACATAGCCCAGCAGATAGTTTGTTGGGCAAGTCTTTAAGCAGAGTTTCAATTTGATCTAAGCCTCTCTTACCGCCATCTAGTGCTAATATAGGTTCATAGCTGATCTCTTCAGCTAGGCTTGGTATGTTACAACTAGGTATGTAAGGCGGGTTGGCGGTTATTATGTTGTAGTGTCCTCTAATTCCTTGAAGTTGCGAGCACTGTATTACCTGCACGTTCGCATTATGGATGCGTGCGTTCTGTTTGGTTACCTGAACCGCACACGTAGATATATCAGATGCAAAAACTGTTGCGTCGGGAAGTTCTTTTGCAAGGGTAACCGCTATAACACCAGAGCCCGTAAAGACGTCAGCAATACGTATAGGTATATTTAAGCAATGCGACTTTACAAACGTCAATACGTGTTCAATAAGTAGTTCGGTTTCTGGGCGTGGTATAAAGACACCTTTACATACAAAGAATTTTCTTTTATAAAAATGTACTTCCTGGGTGATGTACTGTATCGGTTCTCTGCGTTTTCGGCGATTTAAGAACGACTCAAGGCGTTTTTGTATAAGAGGCGTTATCTCTTGGTACATATTTATAACAAGTTGCTCGGCTGTCATTTTAGCAGCTGCTTGTATTAAAATTCTGGCTTGTGTGCCCGCTTGTTTAAACCCGCATTCTGATAACTCAATCGCTGTATTTCTGGTTGCTTCTGTTAGGGTTGGCAAGTTTACTATAGAGGACTACTCTTTGAACACTGATATTTTTCTCGCTTGCTCGTATGCTTTTAAGATATCCAGAAACTCGTCTAGTTCGCCGTCAAGCACTTTGTGCAGATTGTAGAACGTTTGGTTTATTCGGTGGTCTGTTACGCGGTTATGGTGGAAGTTGTAAGTTCGTATCTTTTCGGATCTATCACCTCCGCCTACTTGAGAACGCCTGTCTTTTGCTACGTTTTCTTGCTTTTCCCGTAGACGCGCTATCCAAAGTCGTGAACGTAGTATTTCTAATGCTTTAATGCGATTCTGTAGCTGTGAACGTTGGTTTTGGCAAGTTACCACAATCCCAGATGATATATGTGTTATTCTAATAGCGGTTGCGACTTTGTTGACGTTTTGCCCACCTGCACCACTTGCATGAAATACATCGGTTCTTATATCTGAATCTTCAATTTTAATGTCAATATCTTCAGCTTTAGGTAGCACAGCAACTGTTACTGCAGAGGTGTGTAATCTGCCTTGTGATTCGGTAGATGGTATACGCTGTACTCTATGCACACCGCTTTCTAGTTTTAGTGTGCTATAAGTGCCATCGCCTGATACTTCAAAGACCACTTCCTTAATTCCACCAAGCCCTGTATCGTTATAGCTTATCTCGGAAGCTTTCCATCCCTTTAGTTCTGCAAATCTTAAGTACATCCTATAGAGTTCGCCTGCGAATAGCGAAGCCTCTTCGCCACCTGTCCCTGCGCGGATTTCCATTATGGCATCCGCCGATTCCGTAATGTCCTGGGGCAAGAGTGCACTTTGTATCTTTTCTTCAAAAGATTTTATACTATCGTGAATCTCTGCTTCCTCAGACTTCGCTAATTGAGCTATCTCAACATCTGGCTCATTCAAAGCGAATTCCCTAACCGAATCCAGTTCACGATTCAGCTTTTCGTACTGTTCCCATAGAGTTACAATCTTTTCGCTCTGATGATATTCACGTCCCAGCTTCTTTATAGTATTAGGGTCCTGTATATTCTTAGGCTGGCTCATTAAAAACTCAACTTCTTTGCGACGATCTACTAATCCCTTGATACGTTTCATAAGTTTTTTGTTCATTGTTTTAATTTATATTTTCACTATGTTTTGTAATATGTTAGAGGTTATTTTATTTTCTTCTACTTCATTCTGTTGTCCAGTTGATAAGTTTTTTAAAATCACAGTAGCACCAATATGCTGACTTTTAACTATAATGGTATGCTTTGCTTTTACCTGATTTGCATATCTCATCTGTGCTTTAAGAGAAGCTCGTTTTGGTGCACAAATAGCACTGACACCTTTCTCTCGTAGTCTGCTTGCTAAGCTATACGCTTTTATCTGAAGAGTTGCATCAGTAAATACCACCACTATATCAGCGCTTATAGGCGGAATATCCGGGTAGAGATTCTTGAATCTTTCTTTTAAAGTCAGCACAATTCTATCAGCACCTGCTGCAAAACCAACCGCAGGTGTAGGCTTACCACCTATAGATTCTATCAGAGGATCGTAGCGTCCACCCCCTATCAGTGTACTTTGTTGCCCAGAATAGTTTTTAGGTAGGATTTCAAACACTGTACGGTTATAGTAGTCTAACCCCCGTACGAGATTATCAGAAATACTAAACTCAAAACCTTCATATACTGCTTTTATATCTTCTAACATAGCGAGTAACTGATCAAAGTGTTCTGACGCTTTTTTACCTAAGAAATTTAAAGGTTTAGGTGCATCTTTAGCAAGAGCATGTGCTGCACCTTGCTTTGCATCTAAAAGACGCAAAGGTGAACGCTTAAGACGTTCTACCTCTTTCTCAGAGAGTTTATTTATATGTTGAGTGTAATATTCTCGGAGCACTTCGTTATACCTATTTCGGTCTTCAGTATCACCGATGGAGTTAACTTGTACTACAATATCTTTTATACCTAGATTAGCGAGGAATTTCCATGCCATTTCAATAATTTCGCAGTCTGCTGCTGGGGAGTGATCTCCTATTAATTCAGCGCCAAACTGTCTAAATTCTCGTAAGCGACCTGCTTGAGGGCGTTCATACCTGTACATAGTACCTAAGTAAAAGAGCCTTAAAGGTTGGGGTAAGTTATGCATACCATGCTCTATATATGCACGGCAAACTCCTGCTGTGCCTTCTGGTCTAAGTGTGAGCAAATCTCCACCATGGTCGGGAAATGTGTACATCTCCTTCATTACAATATCTGTGTGGTCTCCTATACCTCGTGAAAATAGATATGTATCTTCAAAGATTGGTGTATCTATTTCGTTGTAAGCAAATAAATAGGAAGTTGCTCTAGCTACAGTATAGAATTTATCCCATGCTAGTCTATTATGAGGTAGTATATCTACTGTTCCTCTAGGTGACTTCAGGTAATTATGAGGCATACTCTACTACGTTCCAAGCCCTGCAAGTTGGTAGTATTTACCTTCGTTCTTTATAGTGGGTGCATAAATTAGTGCAGCGTTGTGCATCTCTTTTATGTTACGTGCACCGATCATACCCATACAAACTCTTAGAGCACCGACTAAATTTTCACTACCGTTTGTTTTATTGCTTGGTCCTAAGAGCAATTCTTCTAACGAGTAGGTCTGCCCTAATGAGAGTAAGGTACCTCTTGGTAATGAAGGGTGTGGTGCAGCCATTCCCCAATGGAAGCCTTTACCGGGTGCTTCATAGGTTTTAGCGAAAGGGCTGCCTATCATAACCATATCTGCACCTGCAACGAACGATTTACACATTTCACCACTTGTGCGTATACCACCGTCAGTAATTATTGGTATATACTTACCTGTTTCCTGTAGATATGAATCTCTCGCTGCTGCACATGCTATAGTTGCGCTAATTTGTGGCATTCCAATACCCAAAACCTCTCTACTTGTACATGCAGCACCAGGACCTACACCGACCATAATACCACTAACACCTTCTTGCATCAGTGCTTTAGTAACATCGTAAGAAACGGTATTTCCTACAAGAATGGGTTTATTTATCTGTTTTACCATATCAGAGAATATTAGCCCTTTCAGACTTCTAGAAAAGTGCCTTGCAGTTGTAACAGTACTCTGTACTACTATGCAATCTGCACCTGCTTCTACAGCCAACGGTGCAAAACGTTTTGTATTAGCAGGGACTACAGATACACCGATAGATATAGAATCTGACTTTATATCTTCTATTCGGCGGCTTATGAGATCTTCTCGTATAGGTTTTGAGTATATTTTTTGAATTTCTGCAACATCAGAACGTTTATCTAATTCTACTATCTGTTCATATACGCTATCAGTATCTTCGTATCTAGTGTGTAAGCCATCTAAGTTGAGTATAGCGAGCCCGCCTATGTTTGACATGTTAACTGCAAACGCTGGTGATACAACGCTATCCATAGCAGATGCTAAAATCGGTATTTCAAGGTGTAGATCGCCCAAACTGGTAGATACATCTACCAAATCGGGGTTAACTGTTATATCTCCAGGTACAATAGCCACATCATCATAACCGTAGCTTAAAGGTAAAGGTTTAGGTATATACTGCATAATTAATTTATTCCTATTTTGACATAGTTGATATCTAATTCCAAATTCAATTAAAACTATATATCAACCTTTTTGTAATAAATTGTAAAGTATAAAATGTAGAATTTTATACATATAGTTTCATATAATAATATCATTAAGATATAGCATAAATGCAAAAATTCAAATTTAGAATAATTGGCGGAGGTAAATTATACAGGTCGCTTGCCGTCGCTCTCTTAGAGTTAGGTAAGGAAGTCGTTACCATAAGTACCCGCCGTGAAGATAATACCTCTGCTTTAAAGAAGAACATCCAAGATACTAAAATAGTATCAACATCAGGATATAAATAGAATAGTTTAAAAGGGACAAATATGGCAAGAATTATGCCTTATCAAATGTGCCGTATGAAAGAACGAGGTGAGTTTATACCAATGGTAACCGCTTACGATTTCCTTATGGCAAAACTCGTAGATAGCGCAGGTATACCTGTTATCTTAGTTGGCGATAGTATCGGCATGACGGTTTTAGGGTATGAAACAACACAGCAAGTAGATATTAGCGATATTATCCGTGCCTCGCGTGCGGTCGCACACGGAGCAAAGCGTGCTCTCATTATCGCTGATATGCCTTTTATGTCGTACCAACCTAGCATAACTCAAGCGGTTAAAAATGCAGGGAGGCTCGTTAGTGAAGGTTACGCACAAGCGGTAAAAGTAGAAGGCGGTGCTCCAATCGCTAGTACAGTAAAATGTATTGTAGAAGCCGGAATACCAGTTATGGGACATATCGGGCTCACTCCGCAATCCATTTACAGTCTGGGAGGATACCGTGTACAAGGTAAAAACAAAGATACTATTCAAAAACTCCTAAATGACGCACTTGATATACAGGAAGCAGGTGCTTTTGCTATAGTAGTAGAACTAGTCTCTGACGAAGCAGCAAAAGTAATTACGAACAACCTATCTATACCGACTATAGGAATAGGGGCGGGTAGTCACGTCAATGGGCAGGTGCAAGTTATTACAGATATGCTAGGCATGGATAAAGAGTTTATACCAAAGCATGCTAAGCCTTATACTAATCTTGCGAGCATCATTGAAAAGGCTCTCAGAGACTACGCCACAGATGTACGTAATAACACCTTATTAACTAAGTAAAAAGTATATTGATGAAGATACTACACAAAATTACTGACATGAGGGGTTTTCGCCGATCAATAAACGATTGCAACACTCGTATAGGTTTAGTTACTACAATGGGAGCTCTTCATGAGGGGCATAATGCTCTCTTAAAAGCTGCTAAACAGGAGTGCAATATCACCATTGCTACTATTTTTGTCAATCCAGCACAGTTTAATAGCAAGGAAGATTATCACATTTACCCTCGTGATCTTGATAAAGACTTATCTATCATGAAACAACATAATATTGACTGTGTGTTTATTCCGTCAGTTGAAGAGATGTATCCAAAAAATACAAGCATTAATATCAACCTTGGCGAGATAATGAACATACTAGAAGGGAAATATCGCCAAGGGCACTTTGAAGGTGTCGCCGCTATACTTACTAAATTCTTTACTATTATCCGCCCTGACGCTGCTTACTTTGGCAAAAAAGATGCACAACAACTAGCCTTAGTGCATAAGCTAAACCAAAATCTTATGTTCGGTATAGATATAATTGCAGTAGATACAATTAGAGACAAAACAGGTTTGGCTCTTAGCAGCCGAAATAAATTGATACAACCTCAAGATAGGAAAATGCAAGCTTGCGAACTCTTTAAAAGTCTCAATAAAGCCTATAATATTTGGAAAAAAGGCGAACGCCTTACGCTTAATTTATGTAAGATTGTTCATTATGCTTTGCAAGACAAAAACAGCATTATCATAGATTACGTTAGTATTGTAAACCCTAATACTTTTGAAGAGTCTGATTATGCGCATACGGGCTATATATTGCTGATCGCAGCTTATGTAGGCAAGATTCGCCTTATAGATAATATAGAACTATTGCCCTAAATGTCAGTTTGTATTGTGAGAATAAAACATATATTTATACTTGTGAGAAGATGAATTGAACTACTTAAAAGTAACTGATTTAAAACCTAATATAGTAGAGCAGATTGTTCAACGTGCATTGGAATTTAAAGCATACGCTTCTTCAAATATCCTTAAAAACAAAGTAGTAGTATTACTTTTTGAAAAACCATCTCTTAGGACGAAAATGAGTTTTATGATAGGAATCCAAAGGCTAGGTGGCAATGCCATATATTTTTCTGATCAAGAAGTTGGTCTTGGAGTAAGAGAGCCTATTAGAGACATAGCAGGCGTAGTGTCATCTATGGCAGATATGGTTGTGATTAGAACGTTTGAACAAGAGAAGGTTGAAAAGTTTGCCTATTACTCAAGTATACCTGTTATAAATGCACTTACTGATACTGAACATCCTTGTCAGGCGCTGGGGGATATGCTTACTATACAAGAGCATATCGGCGGTATACGAGGTAAGCAATTAGCGTTTATCGGTGATGGTAATAACGTTGCGAGAAGTCTTGCGTATGCAACTGCAGGCTTGGGTGGAAGGTTTATTATCGCATCTCCTAGCGGCTTTGAACTCCCACACCAGGTTGTAGAAGATGCTAACCAGTATGGTAAACAATCAGGTGGCTCTGTAAAGCAAGTAAGAATGCCCACAACTGCAGTACAAGGTGCTTCTATAGTATATACTGACGTATGGGTTAGCATGGGAATGCAAACGAATATATTAGCAAGGCAAGAAGCTTTTAAAAGCTACCAAGTTAACCTTGACCTCATGAAGCAAGCCCCCGATGCACTTTTTATGCATGATATGCCCGCTCATCCGGGCGAAGAAGTAACAGAAGATGTACTCTATTCAAACTTTTCAATATGTCTCCAGCAAGCTAACAACCGCTTATGGACACAGTTAGCTCTAATGGAGAAACTGATACAAAGATAGCTTATTTATGCAACAACCTATAATAACTATTGTCGGCAGACCAAACGTAGGTAAATCTACTCTTTTTAATAAATTGTCAGGTAAACACGTTGCCATAATCTCGGATATACCCGGCACCACACGAGATAAAGTTACGTTTAACTTTGTATTCAACAATCTCCCGGTTATACTTGTAGATACAGGCGGTATTGAAACAAACTCTCATGTAGATTTAACAGAAGTAGTTCTTAAACAAACTTTATCAGCAATTGAACAGTCGGATGCGGTAATATTTATGACAGATGTTACTGAAGGTATTACCAACGCTGACGAGGAAGTGGCACAGGTTGTGCGTAAATCTAACAAACCTGTAGTTGTAGCTGTAAATAAGGTAGACAACTTTAAGCAAGAGGGCAACATACACGAATTCTATAAACTAGGTTTTAACACTATTATGCCCGTCTCGGCGCATAAGAATATCGGTGTCGTAGCGATTATTGAAACAGCGATTAACTTACTAAAAATAGATCCTTCACTTGATCAAGTGTTCCAACAAGAAAACACCGATATCAAAGTAGCAATACTCGGACGCCCTAACACGGGTAAATCCTCTATATTTAATAGTATTATTGGAAATGAAAGGAGTATAGTCAGCTCTAACGCAGGTACTACTAGAGACTCAATAGACACTCGTTTTATATGGTCTGGGCTAAATGTAACTTTTATAGATACTGCGGGAATTCGTAGAAGAGGCAAGGTAAACCCCGGTATAGAAAAGTATTCGGTAATTCGTTCGGTAGCCTCTATAAAACGAGCAGATATATGCTTATTAGTAATAGACTCTACCGAGCTTGTAACAGAACAAGATACACACGTAGCGGGCTACATTCTAAAAGGTAAACGAGGTATTACAGTATTGGTTAACAAGTGTGATCTACTTCCAAAAAGTGCAAACGCACACGCTACAGCACTTGCTACTGTTAAGAATTCTTTACCTTTTTTAACAGGAACACCGATGCTATTAGTATCTGCCCTAAAAGGTATTGGTATTCCAAACATTATGTCTACAGTATTGAAAGTACACAAGGAATTTACTAAAAAAATATCAGATACAGAGTTAACACAGTGTGTATTCAAAGCAATCAGTGCAATGCCACCTTACACACATACACGCAGAAAAGTTAAAATATTGCAAGTGAAACAACAAAGAACATCCCCACCTACGTTTTTATTTTTAACTAACTCACCTCAGCAGATACACTTTTCTTATAAACGGTACATAGAAAATCAAATAAGAAAATCCTTTGGATTTCAAGGAATTCCACTATCTATTATCTTTAGGAGGGCATCATAATGAACTTTGACGTAGCCGTAACGTGGATTTATGCAACTGTTTTTGCTTACTTTATCGGTTCTATTCCTTTTGGTATGATTATTGGTAAGCTAATCGGGCGTACTAATGTCCGTAATTACGGTAGTAAAAGCATCGGAGCCACCAATGTAGCAAGGACATTAGGGCTAAAACTAGGGCTTATAGTATTAGTTCTAGATTTATCAAAAGGTGCTAGCGCTGTAGTATTAAGCTCGTATTTCACTGGGCTACCCCTGCCGTTGTTCTCTAGCAATCCAATATCTTTACAGGTAGCGTTGGCTGGTGTTTTCGTAGCTATTGGGCACTGCTGGCCTATCTGGACAAACTTCAAAGGTGGTAAAGGTATAGCACCTGGGCTTGGCGCACTTTTTGTTGTATCGCCATTGGGTGGTCTGGTATCAACTAGCGGTATATTAACAGCAGGTTTAACCGGTTGGATATCATTGGGTTCTCTTATCGGTGCTTGGTTATCTGGTTTAACAATAATTGCACTCGTTATATTTGGATATTACAATGTTGCATACTTAGCATTTGCTATTCCGACGCTCATAATACTTACATTCAGACATTCAAGTAACATACAACGCCTAATAAAAGGTCAAGAGAAACCACTATTTAAAGGCATACTGAATTTACATAGAATACGAAAATCAAATACTGAAGAACACTCTAAATGAGTAACATAACAGTTGTAGGTTCTACATCTTGGGGCACTACGTTAGCATTAGTATTTGCAAAAATGAACAACGTAACTCTGTTAGTGAGGACACCTCAAGAAGCAAAGATACTGGACAATTCACGTGAAAATAGAAGATTTATACCCGGTGTGCCTTTTCCAGCATCTTTAAAGGTAACTGCCGCAACTGACAAAGCACTTGATGGCGCTGATATAGTGATAATTGCCGTTCCCTCTGCGTATATGAAAAGCAATATTCAACGCATACAAGATGATATTCCCAAAAATGCGCTAGTTATATCAGCATCTAAAGGTATCCACTGGGAAACTGGTAAAAGAATGACACAGATCATAACAAGCAACACACGTATAAACCCGAATAGAGTAGGTGCGTTATCAGGACCTAACCTTGCAATAGAAATTGCTAAAGGACTGCCATGTTCGGCAACAGTCGCTATGAACGATAAAGATAATGCTATTAATGCACAGTCTATGCTAAATTCTCAATCCTTTAGAATTTACGCAAGTAACGATGTGACAGGAGTAGAACTTGGAGGCGCTCTTAAAAACATAATAGCCATAGGTTCAGGTGTTATAGATGGTATGGGGTTTGGAGAAAACACAAAAGCAGCGTTTATAACCAGAGGATTACACGAAATTACACGATTTGCAGTTATATTTGGGGCAATACCACAAACTTTATATGGATTATCAGGTATGGGAGATCTAATAGCTACTTGTCATAGTAACTTAAGCAGAAATCGTAAATTTGGTCTAGAACTAGCAAAAGGAACAGACGTTACAACCTCGCTAAAGAATGTAGGGCAAGTAGTTGAAGGTATAAATACCTGTAAAGCCGTAGAACGCATATCACGCAAAGTTGGAATCAGTATGCCCATAACGTCTGTAACTTACGACTTTATTGAAGGAAAAATAACCATTAAAGAGGCACTAAAAAAGCTAATGAGCCGAGAACTGCAACAAGAAGCACTGCTACTATAGCAATAAGAAACTCTACTTTTTGTTTATCACACACATAAACACCCAGTCCTGATATGTGCGTACCTTTTTAACTGTGCAATTAATGTTTGCAAATACATTAACTACTTTGTTTGTATCTTGCGTCAGTATGCCTGATATTAGTATCTTACCTCCATTCCTGACAGAGTAGCTTAGGTAAGGTGCAAGGTCAGAGACCATTAGCGCAGAGATATTACATAATCCGATATCAAACACACTACAACCTGCCTGTGTATGTGGCAATGTCCCCTTTATGAAGATACATTTACGTTGTACAGATGCGAGCTTTGCATTTTTATTCGCCTGCGAAACTGCTTGTGCGTCTGTATCAAACCCAACACACTTCACTGCACCTAGTTTAGCCGCAATAATAGCAAGAATTCCCGATCCAGTTCCTACATCTAAAATAGAACTACCGTTTAAGTTTGTACTCTCTAATTCTTCTATCATCATTCTTGTGGTCGGGTGCTGTCCAGTTCCGAATGCAATTCCCGGTTGTATACGTACTATAATCTCGTCACCGCGGAGGTTAGTCAGTGTTTTATTTGGTGGCGCAATAAACAGCTTTTTCCCAATCCGTAATGCTTCAAAAGGTTCTAATTCCCAGTCTTTAGAATCAACCTGCCTTATTTCTAAATCACCGATACTACTGATAGTGGCTATAAGGCGAAGTACAGCGCTGATTTTGGCTAATGTTTCTTTAGCACCTTTATCATCATGTATATATCCTATAACCTTTAATGGAGCATCTTGTGGCGGTGACTCACCTTCATCAGGGTTGTATCCCCCTGGTTGCTCTATAGCAATACCACCACAGCAGTGAGTAGCAAAGAGATGAGATACAGGTTCTATATACTCAGGTGAAACTACTACACTTATTTGAATCCAATGCATTAAATAAAGACGTATAGCTGGTTAATCTTTAGAGGTTGTCTTTTACTTTATTCTTTATTTTACTGAATACGCCACTTTTTTGAGATTTCGTCTGGCTGTTGTTACTTTCTGTTGTTGAGTCAAGAGTTTTGGCAAATTCCGTAATGATATCCTTCTGTTTTGTAGTCAGTGTACGAGGTATTTTTACATTCACGGTTACTACTTGATCGCCACGGCTACTTGGATTATTCAGAGTAGGCAAGCCATAACCCGCAAGTCTGAAAACTTTATTAGGTTGGGTGCCTTTGGGTATTTTAATTGTTTTGTTTGTACCGTCTATAGTCTTTACTGAAACGCTACCACCGAGTACTGCGATTGGAATATCTATATCTACATTAGTGAACAGATTTTTTCCTTCTCTAATAAAACTTTTAGTAGATTTAACAGATACTAGCACTCTTATATCTCCGCTTGGACCGCCGTTTTCCCCTACATCACCCTGCCCACGTAGCAGAATAGTAGTGCCATCTTCTATTCCCGGCGGAACTTGAACCTTAATTTCAGAGCCTTTTTTAACTCTACCAAATCCTCTACAGTTAGAACAATCTGGTCCAGATAAACCTGTACCTCTACATGCTGAGCATTTTGTTGTGTGTTGCACTGATCCTAAAATGATCCTTTGGGTTCTTGTGATAGTACCTTTGCCCTGACAATTTGGGCAAGTGGATGACTGTTGATCAGGTTGTTTCCCTATACCTCTACAAATTTGACACCCAACTTTACGTTCAATATTAACTGAGCGCTCTGTGCCTTTGACCACGTCTGCCAAGTCTATAGATATATGGATTTCTAGATCGCTACCTTGGCGTGCTCTATTAGCGGAGCCTCTATCTCCGTTACCGAAGAACATATCAAAAACATCTCCAAAGCCTCCAAAGCCAGAAAAACCGTCAAATCCACTACTAGCACCACTCTTTAACCCATCTTTACCATAGCGGTCGTATATATCTTTTTTCTCAGGATCACTTAGTGTTTGATATGCCTCATTGATCTCTTTAAACCGCTCTGTCGCTGTACTTGCTTTGTTTCTATCCGGATGGTACTTCAGTGCTTGCTGACGAAATGCTTTTTTAATATCTTCTTGTGTAGCACCCCTATCTACACCTAAAGTATTGTAATAGTCGCTCATTTTCTCCTTTTAGTTACTAAATAATAGTTTTTAAATAGATTTGTAATAGTACGCTATAATAAATTGTAGTGTTTTTTTACCGATTCAGCAAATGATATAATATAGAAAATAGAAACCAGTATTAAACACATAAAGAATATTAACAATGAATATCTACTTAAACAAAGATAATACCTACTCAATAACAACTAAAACCGCTTTTATATCTCTAGACCCTATACATAAACCGGGCAAAGATATTCTGTTTACAGACGATGCTTTAGTGATTTTCTCATCTATTTCCTCTCTTTTTACAAATAGTAATCACTCATCTTTATGGGTGCGAGGTCCAGGCGAATATGAACTACAGAATGTACGCGTAGTTGGAACAGCATACTCAAATAACATTCAACAAAGCACAAAAGTTAAAACTACATATTTACTAGAGGCTGATAAAATTTCAGTATACTACCTAGGTGCATTCTCGGGCAAATTAGATTCAAAAGCACTACAAGAACTTGAAAATGTAGATGTCGTAATTGCTGATCTAACGCGTGAAGATGAACAAATTGTTTCTGAAGTCAACCTAGTTTCACAAATCAGATCGTTAGAACCGTCAGTTATCGTGTTGAACGGATGGGATAATAAAAATAGTGAACCCCTACCACAACTCAATAAAGTTGCTAATATACTTGGAAAAACTCAAATAGAACCCATAACAAAGCTAAACTTAAGCTCTAACAGTATAGCAAAAGAATCGGATCTTCGTATTGAGGTACTTAAAAGCAAAGACTAATATAACCTCTTACTTACAATGTTTAAATTACCTAGTATCTTGGATATATACCCATAAGGCTTCGCCAAGTTTCACAGTGTAAGTATCAGTTATCTTCTTGTATATTCCATTATCCATTCGGTAGGCTGCTACATAAGGATATCTGAAGTAATCTCTAAATTCTAAAAGATTACCACTACTACTAAATAAATGTTGCTTAGAATTGCCTCCAGAGATATCTTTTACACTGTTTGAAGAAATTCCAACAAAATTCCAGCCATTCCAAACGTCTATCGGTATAGTTGAGGCGGTATTTCTTTCAATAATTGGTTGTTGAAGTAGCACCTCAATTGTATCGTAGTTTAATGAGCGAACAAAGTAACCTATACCATTATGTATCTGTTGTAGATTACCTACCCATTCCCCATTTACCTTAGAGCTACTACGCCACTTATCACCGTCGCGCCACGGTTCATAAGATACTATATCTACAACTGACGAATCACCAAAGACATAACTAACTCCCGACTGTCTAGGTTCTGCTGGAAAAGAAATAGCACTCCAACCAGCAGGCACACTTAGTGTAAAAGGTTTATGTTCAATAATTTCTACTACCTTCTCAATATCACTACTATAATTACCGACAGCATCACTCGCCGATGCCCTAATAAAATGTTTACCAATAGGTAATGCTGTATCAAGCGTCCAAGCAAACACCTGTTTATCTGAAGTCTTTAGTTCTAGCGTGATGTCTACAATACCCTCTCCTTTCATCAATAACGATACATCTATATTGTCTACTTTTTCGTTCCATTCAATAACTACAGACGGAAGACTATAAAAAGTAGTTAATGTAGAGTTATCAAAATACGGTGATTCACGATCAATAATAAACATTACCTGCTCTGTTGTTGCATAATTACACTCTTCTTTATCAAAACCAAAGAGGTGCTCATCAGATGTGTACAAGCAAGAAGAATTACCTGCATAGTCTTCCACGATTACACTGATAAAAACCTTGCCATAAAAGTTGGTATCTGGTAATAAAACTAAGCTTTTGTCAAACGTAACTTGCCATCCTTCGCTGTGTCTGACAATATCTTTTGCTAGCGCTTCAGATATAACGTTACCATCAGAATCAACCACCTGAAAGCCGACTTTAGGTACAACTACTTTTTCATCTGTATCAATTAACAGATAAATATAATTACTCGTAGCTTTATCAATATTGCCTTTGCTGTCGGGTATATCTACGCTATCACCACCGTGTAGGTGTAATGTAAAAAGAGGCGGTGCACCATCTTGTGTCTCTACAGGTTCAGTGTTATCGGCATTAGCGACATTGCCTGCCGTATCTTTGACTTCACCTACAATGTCCACTGATAACTTACCATGTGCAGGTATGCGTTCATTTAACCTTAAAAATACAGTTCGTTTGAGTAGTTCATTCTTT
Organism: Dehalococcoidia bacterium; assembly: GCA_964274945.1. Classification (GTDB taxonomy): domain Bacteria; phylum Chloroflexota; class Dehalococcoidia; order Lucifugimonadales; family Lucifugimonadaceae; genus CAXXBX01. Next base: position 1,320,496 of record CAXXBX010000034.1, read on the forward strand.
GCATTTATCACTTTGATATTTACATTCTTATCGTAGTAGTCTATGTCAGTGATTAGAGTGGGAAAATATAACCTTTGAATAGTAAAAGAGACATCCGATCTTGTATCAGTAACTTTAAAGTCGTTAGGTATCATAGAGGTTGTGTCCAATGGACTATCAAATACTATGCGTAACGTATACAGGTCGCCTTTCTGAAAGTCTTGCTTCTTGAAGTCCCATCCTTGCCCGCTTATAGATTCTTTATGCACAATTACGGGATGTAGTAAATCAATATGTACTGTATGTGGTTGTATAGCGAATTCGTCTATATTTGCATCTGAAAAGCCTATATTACCAGCAAGATCGCTGATACTAGCCACAAAGTCAACAGTGTGGTTGGGGCTGTTAGTTATTTGAGGTATATGAGTTTGTTTATTACGCCATTTTAGTGTTATTGAACCCTTTGACGGGGTGGTATTAGTTATCAGTAGATTATTGTAGTTTAAAACTACTACTGTATCGCGAATAGTAGCCTTGTTGTTGTATAACTTAAAGTTGTCAAAATCAATAACTGGCTCGGTGTTCTTTGGGTCATCAGAGGCGTCTACATAAAGCTTTGCAGAATTAACAAGTAATCCAGACCCTGCGTCATCAAAGTATCCTGTAAACTCGGGGTTAGTGTCTTTGTAAGATATACTACCTTTGGGGCTGACTACTTGGACTTCAGGGGCGTACATATCAACAAACGAACGCACTTTAACGCTTTTCTCTCTTGTTGAGGATATGCGATCTTGGTAAGTTACTGTAATACGTGAGGCATGCTGTGCAGTTATAGTTATTCTGTAGCGATTATCACTTAGCGTGCGGACGCGAGGCTGTGAAAACTGAGATAGAGCGTCTAGTACGTGTATTTCACCCTCAAATATGCCTGTGTCTGCCCCTGTTTCAGTTAGTGCTAAAGTCCCTGCGTTGCCATCTGTTACAGAGATACTGACGTTAACAGTGTCTCTTATAGAGGTATACCACATTGGTGTAAAAGTTGTAGAACGGTTACACTGAGATATACAAATAACTTCTATACTTGCGTATTGTATTCCGTTAAACGTTATGTTATCTGCGGATACGGCATAGAGTTCGGCTGAGCCTGATACATCAGTAAGGGTTATATCTTCAGAATTGATAGAGCCACTACGGTTGTAATCTATAACAGGCAGTTGATTATCTACATCACCTTTTATAAGAAAGCTCTGTGTTGTAGCATCTTGTGAATTATTTTCCCAAACTAGTTGCATGCCTTTCACAGGTATAGCATTACTGCGATCATGATCATCAAGTGTTACAACAAGGACGTCAGAGTCTTTGTTTATGTAGTTTATTTGATGCCCGCTTTTATGAACCTCTCTAGCGGTAACATAAAGGTAGTGAGCATTACCCATATATCTACGATTAGTTGGGTTAGAGAATGTATTGGGAATATTAGAATCAGTGGTAATCCGCGACCATTTATTTGTTAAATGTAACTGTGCAGACGTACATTTAGGTAGGGTGAGTCCACCGCAGTGTGACTCACCCTCTTGTGCATAGATGTAATCGTGATCTATGTTAGCTTGATACAGAAACCAAAGTGCCCAAGCGATAAATGTTACAATAAGATAACAACAGTATCTAATCCACTGACTATTGTATAAATTACCTTTATTAGAGCTATATCTTAATGCTTTTATACGGATCTATTATGCTTTATTGCCTACTTAGATTTACGGTTAAGAAACCTTCTACCAACTGATATTAATCCCGGTATAGCGAGCATAAAAATCAGCCCTAAAGAGTAAGCACCTCCAGTATTACCTAGTACACAACCTCCTCCAGTGCCACCATCTGTGGTGGTTGTAGGTGTAGGTGTGGGTGCCGGTACAGGCGTATTAGTCGCGGTAGCATCTGGTGTTGCAGTTGCTACAGGCGTAGGTGTAGCAGTAGGTTGAGGCTGAGGTGTCGGTGTAGGATCTGGAGTAGGCTCAGTTATCGTAATTGTTGGGAAAAGAAGGTTCAAAGTCGTTTCAGTATTTCTTGCCTGAAATTGAGATGTTTGTGTAGCTTCTACATCTCCTACATAAAACTTAATTTGACGATCTAGATACTTATCATCATCAGGATCCACTATCAAAACATATTGCCCTGATTTAATAGTAGATGTGCTAGATGTATATTCATCACCTATCTTCGCATATATTGCTGTACCGTCGGGCAGACCTGCGGGATAGTTAGCAGCTCTTGCTGTACCAGAAAACAGGTGGCTTCCTGACATACTTGGAATAGGCGTAGGCGTAGGGTCTGGCAATTTCTCAAAATCTAGTACCACTCTACGAAACTGTCCAAGTATCCACGCATCGGGGTTAGATTTGCCCGTGCTGGGATCTAGATATGTATAAATTGTGTTTTGTTTATTTGTATCACTTATCTTAACGTATTTACCTTTTTCATCAGAGGCACTTTCTTCTGCAATAGTACCTACACTGCCGTCTTCTAATTCAAAGATTAAATTTTTACCTTCCGCAGATGCTCTAAGATCTACTTTTAAGTTAGTGAATTCTCCTCTGGAGTTTGTGGTTGCATAAAGACTAGATATCCGTGGATCACCCTCAATACGGGCATAAATTCGTATATCACCAGGCGCAGGGTCGCCATCAACTCTTATAAGTCCCTCAAAATTAACAAAGTGCGCACGAGGGATATCTTGCGCAAATGACTTACCCGAACTCATCAAGAATAGAAGAGCACAAGTAAGTGCTATTAAGATAAGCACTACTCTATAGTGTAGTAAGCGTTTTACATTATTCATTTTTTAACATTACCTCCAATCAAAGGTTATAATATACATTATATAAAAACCCTCCTTCTAGTAAGTAGAGGGAGGGTCTTTATTTTTTTGCTGTACCTAAGTACTAGGGTGCTATAGGATCTGCGGGGTCATCACCAATGTAAACCCAGTAAGCGGTTCCAACCTTAGTAGTATCCGCAGTACCATCACTAATATTAATAGAAGTGAACTCCTCATTAATAGTGCTGTACTCATATACCCGAGTTACTTCATCATTAGCATCTAGATAGTCTGTCAAAGTGTAGTCTGCATCAGCTGCGGTCTTTAACGCATCCCCAGTCTTCCCTTCCACAGAAGCGAAGTTTGGATCAAGCACACCAATGAAGTTCCAACCTGTCCAAGTCCTAATTGTACTAGGAGTAGAGCCTATACCAACACCAGCAGCTTCGCTTGCGTTCTGTAGGAGTACCTTCTGGTCTTCAAATGTACCACTGAACACCCAGTAACCAATACCAGCTTTTATGTCAGTAATATCCCCACTAAATCGTCCACCAGACCTCTGTGAAGCCTTCCAAGGATTCCTACTCCAAGGCTCGTATGTAAGAACTCTTGTAATGCTATCGTTAGTGAACACGGCGTTTATATCACTATCAGAAGGATTAGATGGGAAGGAAACTGCGTTCCAACCTTCACGTAGCTTCAGTGAGAAGTCATCGCGCTCTTCAACTTCTATTTCATAGCTTAGCTCATCACTCTCATTACCCGCCCAGTCAGTAACCTCTATGCTTGCTTTATAAGTACCAACCTCAAGGTCATCGGGGGATTTGTATACCCAAGTCTCGTTATCTGAGGTAGATAGTGCGTCCATTATATCTATTGTATCACCATTTGGTTGTTCAAGCTCAGCTTTAGTAACTTCAGCAACCTCTTCATTTAGTTCAAACACTATTGCACGCTGCTTATCTGATGTTGTAATATCCTTACCGCCATCTGTGGTAAAGTCGGTTTTTACACTATCAAACTTGAAACTCAAGTTATCAGAGTAATCATCTATCGTACTAACTCTATCAACACCAACAGCTTCATAGTTTGGATCAACATTCGTAGCTGTACTGCCAATTGTCTCGGACACTGCTGTGCCTCCAAATATTAGAACACTACCGTCAGTTCCTGTTCTCTCCTCTATTCCAAATATAGCTCTGTTACCTTTTTTATCCTCTACCTGAACAACTATAAACACATCTACACCATCTGCAGCATCGCTTGCACATCCAGTTGAGACGGATACGTCATCAATTTTGAATGACGTTTGACCAGTCTTAGTAGGTGACCTACTAGCACAATGAACATAAGTCTCTTTTTCAACAAAGAAGACCTTCATTTTACTTGCTGATACACCAGTCTCATCAATGGTAATATCTATGGTAATTTTATCATCTGTCAGCTTATCCGGACCATTATCGCCATCTCCACTTCCAGACCCACCTGATATTACAACAGAATCAATCTTTGGAGCTATACCATCTACTGCATCTACTTCTATATTGTTGAAGGCGTTACCCGCACGGTCATCAATACTGCCGACTACTCTAACTTTTGGCGTATCACCAGATGGGATGTCCCTGTTTAGTTTTAGGAACACATAACGGGCAAACTCAGATTCAAGTTCCTCGTCTGTGCCTAGACCAGATACATTTGTGTCGTTATCACCTGTGTTGCCATCACCATTCAAGTCTTTTTCGTCAACATCATCTGGTGTAAGCGATGTAACACGCTCAACTGAATAAGTTACACCAGATTCATCACTTGTAACACGGAAGTCAGAGGGTGAAATAGTATCAACATCAAGGCGGTCAGGGAAGAATAACCAAATACTGTCTCTAACATTACTGTCTATTTCTGCGTTCCCAGCATCCCAGTCTTTACCGGTTACCGCGGGATCGTTGCTATTTTTACCGCTTACAGCATCCCAGTCATCCTCGCTGATTGACGACTCGTCAATCAGGAAGAAATGCGGCTGAGGGTCATCTTCATCATCTTCAGAGTCTGTAATACCTATGTTACCAGCAACATCAACAAAGTAGAGTTGGTAGCGTACGTACTGATCACTATTTTCATTTGCTACAGTATAGTCTTTATCTTTAATTTCAAAGTCAACGGTATTAATTACACCATCTCCATCCTCAAAGTCGCTATCGTCTACAACATCATCGCCTGAAACAAGAGCATCTGCGCTATCCGCACCTGCCCATGTTATAGTAGTACCTTCAGGGTAAGGATTAGCTCTTACAGAATTATAGTTCCTTTCAGCATTTCTAACATTATTAAGAATGATTCTGTTAGATGCCTGATCGTTGACAATCGCATTTGTGTTACCCAGACCATCAACAGCTAAGTGAGATTCACTAACATCTAAACCTGCGGCGTCATCTGTAACAGTTCCCAAAACATCTGGTTCATTGTCAAGAGCAACGTCATTCTCTGCAGGAGAATCTATACTTATCTCTGGTGCCTCTGCGTCTACTTTAACCGTTGCATCTCTATCACTTGTTTGAGGATCTACGTTAGTAGTAGTACCATCTTCATCTGTCTGATCTTCGTAAGTAACTTTTACATTATCACCATCGTTAGCAAAGATGTAGATAGCATCAAGAGGTGAAACTGTGGAATCATTTACCACTGTTGTACCAGCTACCGTAGTACCTTCAATATCATCATCATCACCACCTGGCGTATCTGATATAAGCTTTATAAGCCCTTCAAATATACCCGTATCACTCCCTGTTTCTTTAAGTGTAAAGGTGTGTTCAGTACCTGAATCAGACTCTACATTTACATTCACTCTATTTACTGAAGCTCTTTGGAAGTTTATATCTAGCGTAGCCGGCTGAGTACATTCTACGATAGCACATTGAATAGTTAGGTACAACGTAGTACCGAATTCTCGAGAAGATACTATCTGATAGTTTTGCGTAGAACCATTAACTGTTTTCTGAACTGTATCAACATCATCTTTTGATACATCAAGTGAAAAGTCTAGCCTATCAAGCCCATTACCGCTATCAGTATCATCAGCAACCTCGTTAGGGCTGTATCCAAACAGTGATGTTAGATCATAGATTTCTGTTTCATTAACGGCTTTTGTGGGTACAACAATCTGAAAAGATTGAAGACTTGTTGCGTTACGGTCGGCATCAAGAACGGTTATAAGCACAACGTCAGAGTCTCTTATTATGTAGTTAGATGCATCATAATGTGCCCTAGAAGTACCATCAGTGCTAGATCGGAGATCATCTAGGACAAGCACGCTAGCGAAAACATCATCACCTACGTCATCATCCTTTATATACTTCCTGTCTTGAAGTGTCCAATCACCTGAGTCAAAGTCATCTCGCGATTTGCCACTTTCCACTTCTGGGTCAGTTGTTAGCTTAGACCAGACGTTTGTAACGTGAATTTCACCGTCGGTACAATCTGGTAATTCATTACCACTAATAGTAATACCGCAGTATGTTGTTTCTGATCCTACTGTTATTCCCTCTCCAGTCTGTGCCGAAGCTGGAGGTTTATGCCCAAACATTACAACTGTAACCAAAGCAGTTACTGTTGCAAGTAGAGCTATTATAAAAATACCAAGGAAACGATTTTGAAGCGCCACTGCTCCTATCCCCCTTACTGAAACTTTTGTTTTATTTTTTATTGCCATTTTTTGTCGGTTCATAATTACATAGTGAAGTCACTAGCAAATATGCAAAGAACCACTGCTATAAATGCTAGATTATTAACCACACACAAAACTATTTAAACACCTATTAACGTTAATGTCAAGGATTTGAGTAGTCAATTTGTATAAAAAACTGTATACGTTAATCATTTATACTTTTTCTCGCTGTCCAATACTTTCAAGGAAAGCTCTATTGCTGTTGGTTTTTCTTAGGTATTCCAGTATACGTTCTGCGGAGTCGCCTGTATCAGATGAATTTTGTCCAATAAGTGCTATCATTCTGCGGAGTAACCAGACCTGTTTGAGTGTTTCGGCGTTTAATAGTAGTTCTTCGTGCCTTGTGCCGCTTTTTTCAACATCTATTGCTGGGAATATGCGCCTGTCTGCCATGCGTCGGTTTAGATGTAGCTCCATGTTACCTGTGCCTTTGAACTCTTCATAAATTAAGTCATCAAGGCGGGAACCTGTATCTATAAGAGCTGTAGCTATAATAGTTAAGCTTCCACCTTCTTCAGAGTTTCGTGCTGCGCCGAAGAACATTTTCGGAGGATATAATGCAACTGGATCCATACCGCCAGACATAGTTTTACCACTACTAGGTGAGGTAACGTTATAGGCACGTGCTAGTCTAGTTAAACTATCTAATAATAGAACTACGTGCTGATCTGATTCTGTAATTCTTTTTGCTCTTTCCAAGGCGATTTTAGCGGTTTTACAGTGATCCTCGGCAGGCTCGTCAAACGTAGAAGCATAACACTCGCCCACAATAGAACGCCTCATATCTGTAACTTCCTCAGGACGCTCACCGATAAGTGCTACTATTATGTAGATATCCGGATAGTTTTTAGCGATCGCAGCAGCTATATCTTTAAGAATCACAGTTTTACCAGCTTTTGGAGGCGCTACTATTAACGCACGTTGCCCTTTACCTATAGGGGCTATCATGTCTATTATCCTTGTAGAGAGATTCCTAGCTGAAGTTGTCAGTGTTATTTGTTGATTTGGATATATAGGTGTGAGCGTATCAAATGCAGGGCGATAGAATATACTCTTTGCATCCTTATCACCAACCACCTCAGGGAATATCAAAGAAGAGTAGTGTCCGCTCTGTTTAGGCGCCATTACAGGACCTGCAATAAAGTCCGATTTACGAAGCTTATACTGCGATATTAAATTACGCGCAACATATATATCTTCGGATACATCACTCGCTGCAACTGGACGGATAAACCCGTAACCATCATTCAGTATATCTAGTAACCCTATACCTATAGATGTTTTAGTCTTCTTTGCTGTTTCTAGTAGCAACTTTATAACAAGTTCACCACGTTTAGACGGTATATTAGTAATACCTAGGCTATACGCCCCCTCTACTAGTTCCTGATCGCTCTTTGCACCCCAGTTACCTAAATCTATGCCTTGGACAGGAAGATCGATCTCTTGTTCTTCAGTAGAGCCATTGACAGCAACATTAGAGCCGATATTTGGTGGCATTGCGCCGTTTTTACTTCTACGGCTGATAATTTTTCTTTTATTAGGGGTTGTTGACGAACGTGTTACAGGTTTATTGTTAACCAAATTGCATACCTCACAGCTAAGTACGATAAAGAATTACATTAAGATGATCTACTAAGATTATATACTTATGTGTTTCTGTAATACATTCACAAGGAGATAATTCAGTGTTCATAAGATACATAACCTTTTATTTATTGTAACAGACCACAAAGGTGTTTGTACTATAAATTTACGTAGTAATTAATTTTTTATAAAAGTACGCCACTGACTGAGGTCCCTCGGGCAGGACGCATAGTTTAGCGTTTTTACCGTAGTATTCAAGTGCTTGTTTGACAGCTTTAGAAATATCATCTATTGGCGTTAAGTGCGCTTTTTTTATTTGACTCGATGTAAGTCCATAGGACTTTAAGCATATCTGTGCTTTTTGCTGAATTAACGCCTGTATTTGTGCCTGCCATTGGTCAGGTATGGTTTTTCTTGAGTTTGCTATAATGTTCAGGATTTGGCTTGTTGAAGAGGCAGAGTAGAGAATATCTGCGTAAGAGCCGTGGTCGGGTAGTCCATCGCGGCATTCGGCGGCGCAGATAATAGTGCCACCCTGCTTTACTATCTGCGCTGCAGCAGACATACCCTTGACCGACTGATATAAGTTCTGGTCAAGAGGATACCCCGAGTTTGAAGTTACAACAACATCAAAGAGATTTTCTATTGGGCACATGGCAGTTTCTTTAACTTTTGCACAGGCGGTTTTATGTTCACTAAAGAGATTCCCTGCGAAAACACCTGTTATCTGCTTAGAACGATTCAGTGTTACATCAAACCCAAAATCTACCTTAACAATTTCGGCAATTTTTCTAATGTCGCTATGAATAGGGTTATCTTTAATAATTCCCCATGTTGCAAACGGGTTTGAAATACGTGAATAATTATGTAATTCTAGTATTGTCTCAAGCCCTGCTAAGCCCGGTGCAACCATTTTCGGTCCACCGCTAAAGCCTGCGAAGAAGTGAGGCTCTACAAAGCCTGTAGTGAGCTTGATATCGCACTCCATCCATTCGCGGTTTATGAGTACCGGAGTAAGGTTTTCTATATCTTTTAAACGCATTAGTGTTGATGTATCGTATGCGTTATGAACCACAACTTTAACAGAGTTAGCAATCTCGGATCCAAGCATGTATTCAATTTCGTCGGGCGTGCTTTGTTTGTGAGCACCACTTGCTATAAATACCGTAATATCTTCAGGTTTTACATTAGGCATCTGACTGAGTAGTGCGTTTAACATCTGTATACGTGGTTGCGGGCGAGTCATATCGCACACCGATATACCGACAGTAGTGCCACGCTCTACCACTTTATGCAACGGCGGTGAATCGATCGGATTCTGTAATGCATCTACAAGAGCGCTACTATCTACAGGTTCAGAGTAGCGGTTTTGAACAACTGTAGTTACATCGGCGGGCACGTCAATCTCTAGCCCTGTGCTACCGTAATCTAATTTAACTTTCATAATGATCGCTAGCTTTTTTAGTCAGTTTAAAACGTGTAATTTCAACTCCAACACTACCTGCCAGATGAGTCAAAGCGCTTGGTTTATCTATGCGTATGGTTACGCTTGCTACCTGTTTATATGTCAAGCAGAAGGTTGCCAAGTGTTCTGCAAGAGATTCTATAAGAGTAAACTTAGTAATCTTAGTGATGCTTATTATCTGTTTAGCAACTGTTTCATAATTTACAGTATTTTCAATAGCGTCGTCCATTGCGTTATGTAAGATATCTATGAATAAAGTAATATCTAATATAAGTTTTTGTGGTTTGATACGTTCGGCATCTTTGACACCTATAGTACATAACACTGGGAGTTTTTGGATAAAAAGTTTATACAATTTCTGTTTACCTTTGTACTGACACTAGGGCTATACGCCAAAAGTATGTAGTCATCTATATACTTTACCGATTACCTTATGTGGTCTCCTCCGTCCAAGGTTAAAATCTGCCCTGTAATGAAGTCGTTATCTATTAGAGCGAGCACAGCAGATGTAACTTCATTAAGCGTGCCCTTACGTTTAGCGGGTCCGGGTGAGTTGGCTGCGTTTGCTTTATTAGATGGTTTTACTGGCGGGAGTATAGCACCTAGTGCTACTTCGTTGACTTGGACGTTGGGTGCCATATAAAGTGCAAGAGATCGCGTTAATGCCGAGAGTGTCTGTTTGCTAATGCCATAGAAAACTCTGTTAGGTCGTATGCCTCTCCAGTCGCCGATATTGATTATTTTGCCTTGTGCTTCGTCTTTTAGGCTTAGACTCTGCCACATAGACTGTGCAAGGATAAACGGGGCACGTGCGTTAATGTTCATATGCCGATCCCAATCATCTATCTTTAGGTTACGTAACCTGCTAATTTCAAAAATAGATGCATTATTTATCAATATATTTACATATCCGAACCGTTTGGTAACGTTATCTATTAGTGCTTTTGTTTCTTGTGGATTTTCCAAGTTTGCACTAAACATATCGGCATTTGCGCCTAAGTTATGCACACCTTCTACAGTTACTTTAGCATCTTCTTCAGAGGTGAAGTAATGCACTGCTACACTAGCCCCATTTTCGGCTAGAGCGTACGATATGGCTCTGCCAATCCTACGGGCTGCACCCGTAACCAGTGCTACAGATCCTTCTATCTTCAAATACTATTAGCCTGAATTTTGACTTACATGGGACATAAATTCGTCTCTTGTAGCCTGTGAAGATTCAAATTTACCTCGCATGGAGCTAGTTATCATTTGTACATTAGGTTTTTTAACACCTCTCATAGAAGCACAAAGGTGATGTGCTTTGATAACAATACCTACACCATGTGGAGATATAACATTCATAATGGTATCGGCTATTTGTTCTGTAAGCCGTTCTTGAACTTGTAGCCGCCTTGCAAACATATCAACTAAACGAGGTATCTTAGAAAGCCCTATTACTTTATCTCTGGGCAAATAGCCCACGTGCGCTTTACCGTAGAAAGGGATTAAATGATGTTCACACAAACTGTAAAAATCTATATTATTGACTACAACCATTTCGTTGTAGGTTACATCAAAGAGAGCGTTGTTGACAACGTCATGGACTTCCATCTTATATCCACAAAGGAGTTCATTATACATTCTGGCAACACGCTCTGGTGTATCTAGTACGCCTTTTGAGTATCTATCTTCATGGACGTCGTTTATAATAGAGCCAACAGCTCTTAGCAATAAATTCCTAGTTTCTTCACTTAAAACGTTTTTAATTTCCATCAGTTTTTAATTGGCGGTTTACAGCTTACACAGTCAGTGTTAACCGTTGCCTCCTGATATAGCGGGTATAAAGTGTATTTCAGTATCTTTTTCAACTGTTTGTAATAAGCCTCTACGTGTAGGGACAACACCACAAACAGCGGCGATGCCGGGTTTCATTCTACCATCTTGAACAAGCTCTGACTTGAAACCCGGATACATAGACTCTAAGTTATCTATAACTTGCCCGAGTGTAGCCCCTTCAACGTTCAATTGATGTTTACCTTCAGCGAGGTTACGTAAAGCGTAAGGTACGAATACCACAGGCACTATAAACCGCTCTTACTATTTGATACTACCATTATGTGCACCGTTCAGGTTGGATAGAATTTTACCCGGTTTTATAGGCGTTTCGAAAAACCTGATACCAGTTGCCTTTTTTATTGCATTAGCAACAGCAGGTAAGGGCGGTACTATAGGCACTTCGCCCACACCGCGGACGCCATAAGGATGTAGTGGATTGGGTATTTCTACAAGTAGAGTTTCTACATTGGGCAGATCTAATGAAGTCGGCATCCTATAGTCAAGAAAAGAAGAATTAAGCATCTTACCTTCTTGATCCATAAAGTACTCTTCATTTAGTACCCAGCCAATACCCTGTGCAACTCCCCCTGTGATTTGCCCTTCTACATAAGCAGGGTGAATAGCACATCCAACGTCTTGTGCAGCAGTATATCTTAATACTGTAGTTTTACCTGTTTGTTTGTCTATTTCTATATCGCACACGTGGACGCCGAACGCATTACCAGCATCTGGCAAATTTACAGATGCTGACGACTGCACTGGTCCGCCTGTTTCATCTATTAGAGGAGCAAGGGTTTTTAAGCTTATCTTTAACTCGGGGTCTGACTTTGAGTAAAACACAGAGTCATGGAATTCTATCTGTTGGGGAGGTATTTGCCAAAGTTTGGCTACGCGTGATTTTAGGATTTCTACCATTTCCTTTGCTGCCAACCACGCTGCGTAACCTGTAGCGTAAGTTACTCTAGAGCCACCTGTGGTTGCAGTAAAGCCTATATTGTCAGTGCTGGGTATTGAGGGATGTACATCAATCGCAGGAATGCCTAAGAATTCAGCTACTTGCATAGCGATAGAAGCCCTTGTACCTCCTATATCTTGAGAACCTTCATTTAGAAAAACTTTACCATTAGAGTCAAGTGCTAGTGCAACACACGACTTATTACCGCCGTTCCGCCAAAAGCCTGTAGCAATACCTCTGCCTCTGAGCTTTGAGTGGTCTGTAGATTGGGTTAGTTTGGTATTCCAGTGATCAGAGTTTTTTATAGAGTTAAGCGTTTCAATAAGACCAATTCTGTTGAACTTGACGCCATCACCTCTACGAGTACCTTCTTGAGATGCGTTATCTAGTCGGAATTGGAGTGTATCAAAATTTAATTTTTCGCATATTTCATCAACGACCTGTTCTACAGCAAAGGCTGCTTGAGGTGAACCCGGTGCTCTATAAGCCGCAGACTTTGGTTTATTGACTAAAATATCGTAGCCGTCTATGCGGGTGTTGGGTATATTGTATGCAGCAAGAGCGCAAACGGCAGCGGCACTTACCGAAGAGCCCGGAAAACCACCTGCTTCAAACATAATGTCAACGGTTGCTGCCTGTATCTTGCCACTTTTATCTACGCCCATAGTTACTTTTACCAGCCCGCCCGGTGCGGGTCCTGTCGCTTCAAATATGGAACTTCTATCCATAACTATCTTTACCGGTCTACCAGATTTACGAGAAAGAATAGCAGCGATTGGTGGTAAATATATTACAGTTTTTCCACCGAATCCACCGCCTATTTCTACAGGGTTGACTGTAACGTCAGACTTTGGAATACCTAGTATTGCTGACGTTTGTAGTTGCACGCCGAACATACCTTGTGTGCTAGACCACAACTTTAATTTACCGTCTACGTCCCAAAGTGCTGTAGCGTTATGTGGTTCTATGTAACCTTGATGGACGGTACTCAGAGCAAATTCTTTGCTCACTACAAGATCACATTTCTGTAGTGCAGACTCAGGCTCGCCGAATTCGTATCTAAATTGTTGTGCGATATTCGTGTTACTGACTGGTTTACCGAGGTGATCTCCTATCAGTTGTGGGTTGAGAATAGGAGCATCTTCGCTTATTGCTTCTTTAACGTTTTTAACTGACGGTAGGGGTTTATAGACAACCTTAATGCGTTTACATGCTTCCTGTGCAGTGTTACGATCTACGGCAGCTACAGCGGCGACTATGTGTCCTTTATATAGTACCTTTTTGTGTGCTAATATGGTCATAGCTCTCATGTGAATATTGTCCGCACCTTTTGTCATGTCAATAGGCTGACTTTGTGATTTAGGAATATCCTCAGCGGTACACACTGCAAATACACCTTGCATTTTTTCGGCGTCGGTAGTATCTATTGATAGGATATCGGCGTGTACATAGGGGCTTCGTAACACGTCGCCCCATATACAGCCTTGGACTTTAACGTCAGCGCCGTATACGGCGCGTCCCGTTACTTTATCAGTGCCATCGTGTCGTATTGGTCTAGTGCCTATAACCTTATATTTACTCAATTTATTTAACCGCTCAAATTTTCTATATAATGTTTCTTAATAAAACAGATGCGTTCTCTATTGTGAGGATTTATCTGCAAGGATTTGAATGATCTTGCCGGGGTTCATGGGTGTTGAGTACATCCTTACACCGAGTGCGTCATATATAGCGTTTGCAATAGCGGGTACAGGTGGACATATGGGTACTTCACCTACTCCGCGTACTCCAAAAGGATGTATTGGGTTTGGGACTTCAACAATCACAGTTTCTATATTTGGCAGATCCAAAGAGGTGGGCATGCGGTAGTCTAGATAAGAAGAATTTGTCATTTGTCCTTTGTTGTTCATAAAGTATTCTTCGTTGAGTGCCCAGCCAATACCTTGTGCGGCTCCGCCTTGCATTTGCCCTTCAACGTAGGCAGGGTGAATAGCCTTACCTGCATCTTGTACTACTGTGTACCTGACAACATCGGTTTTACCTGTATCGGGGTCTATATCTAAATCTACTATATGTACCCCAAATGCCCCGCCGGCATCTTCAAGGTCTACATTACCAACTGCAGAAACAGGTCCGCCAGTTTGATCAAGTTTACCAGCGAGTTCTTTAAAGCTCATATTCAGTTCCGCGCCGAATGTAAAATCGCCGTTAATATGTTCTATTTCATCCTCGGATTTATCCCAGAGCATAGCGGCTCGCTTTTTCATTTCGGATACTATTTCGTTAGCGGCGTTGTAAGCTGCATAACCAGTTGCATAGGTAACTCTAGAGCCCCCTGTAACGTCTGTGTAACCGACTGAATCTGTGTCCACAACCGATGGGCGTACGCTCTCTGCGGTTATTCCCAAAACTTCCGCTGCTTGCATTGCTATAGATGCTCTTGTGCCTCCTATATCGGTAGAACCTTCTACGAGTTTTACAGTGCCGTCCTTATTAACGGATATCATAACTGAGGATTTCAGCCCTACGTTGAACCAGTACCCTGATGCTATTCCTCGTCCGCGTTTCCTCCCTGGTGCTGGTGTGCCTTTTGATGATTGCCAGTGTGATGTGTTTTGAGCAGCTTGTAAGACTTCTTCGTTTCCAATCCTTGGGAAAATAACACCATCGCCTCGTCGTGTGCCTTTTTTAGAAGCGTTGTTCAGGCGGAACTCAACGGGATTCCAGTTACCTAATTTGCACAGTTCATCAACAGCGGTTTCCATTGCAAACGCTGCTTGCGGTGAGCCCGGAGCACGGTAAGCAGCCGATTTAGGTTTGTTAACTACTATATCCCAACCGTCAATACGTGTATTTGGAATAGTATATGGTGAAAATATGCACATCGCAGCGGCGGCTACAGCAGAGCCGGGGTAAGCACCTGCTTCCAATTTAATGTCTGCTATTGCTGAAGTGAGTTTACCATCTTTATCGGAACCAATCTTTACTTTTACAGTGCCACCAGGAGCGGGACCGCTAGATTCAAATACATTTGTGCGGCTCATAATCATTTTTACAGGTCTATGCCCTGCTTTACGAGATAGTATAGCGGCGATAGGTTCTAGATATACGGGTATTTTACCACCAAACCCGCCACCTATTTCTAATGGTGTAACTTTTATCATAGAGTCGTCTATCTTTAGAATACCTGCCATCTGACTACGGACTGGAAACGCACCTTGTGTAGATGTCCAGAGCCTTATACGCCCTTCTTCATCCCATATAGCAGTAGCATTGTGGGGTTCAATATAACCTTGATGTACCATTTGAAGTTTATACTCGTGCTCTACTGTGTACGCGGCTTCTGACATAGCACCGTCGGGATCGCCAAACTCATGTCTAAAGTGGTTGGCGACGTTAGTGTTTGAAACACTTTCGCCTAAGTCTGTGCCGGCTAGATCGTGGAGTAGTATCGGTGCATCGGGTGCAATAGCTTCCTCAACGTTAGTAGCGCAATTGAGTTCTTCATATTCTACAACGATGCTTTTGACTGCTTCTTCTGCGATATACCTATCTGTAGCAGCAACACCAGCAATAGCATGACCTTTATAAAGTGCTTTTCTACCTTTGGATACCATTATATTTTCAGATTCCCACTTTATATTAGCTATTCCTTCGCCTAGATCTAGCATTTCGTCTTGTACTGCAGGTAGATCTTCTGCTGTAACAATTGCTAATACTCCTGGGATTTGGCTTGCTTTTGAGCAATCAATACTCTTAATTTTTGCGTGTGCGTATGGGCTACGGAGAACAGCACCCCACAACATGCCGGGTAGTTTTATGTCAGCACCATAGATTGCCCTACCTGTAACTTTATCTAATCCATCATGACGTACAGGGCGTGTGCCAATAACGGTGTATTTTTTGTTTGAATGATCAAACGTTGTTACCATTGTGTTACCTCCTTATTTTTTTAAATATCAGAACATTAATTTTTTAGACGCTAGAAGCCTTTTTTACAGCGAGCACTATTTTATCGTAACCTGTGCACCGACATAGGTTACCCGCTAGCCAGTGCCTAATGCGTTGTTCACTGGGGTTTGGTTCGTTTTCTAGTAGTGCCTTAGCGGCAACCAAGAATCCGGGCGTGCATATACCACACTGTAACGCTGCTTCTTCAAGAAAAGCTTGCTGTAAGGGATGTAGTCCATCTGGTAAAGCGATGCCTTCTACAGTTTCTATTGTTTTGCCGTTCGCTTCTGCACCAAGTACAAGACAAGAGTCCACAATTCGCCCATCCATCAGTACCGTACAAGCACCACAATTCCCATCAAGGCAGCCTTCCTTTGTACCAGTAAGCCCTACAACTTCTCTAAGAGTATCTAAAAGGCTCATATACTGATCTACAAGGAACTCATAAGGTTCACGGTTAATTGTAGTTTTAACGTGTATTTTCGGAGGAATGGATACTGTAGTCATACTATATACTCACTTTCTACTTTACTGTTAATTTTTATAATAGATAGTCCAATTAAATTAGTTCATCAATCTTGCATTGCTCGTTCTATTGATTTGTTAAGCATTCTAACAGTTAGAACTTCTGTAAGATGCTCTCTCTGTTCTTTTGTACCTCTCATATCCGATATTGGTCTGATGGCATTACGTGCTAGTTTAGCAGCTTTTTCAATATTTTTTACTGATATTTCTTTATCTATTAAATATTCGCTGGCATCTACAGCAACTATTGGAGTAGGAGCAACTGCAGCAAGAGCTATTTTTGCTTTACGAATTTTGTTACCTTCTAAACAGACAGAAGCAGCTACACCTACAACGGCGATATCCATTTCGTTCCTTGGAATAAACCTTTCGTATGATGCACCAAACCCTGTACTCGGTTGTGGCATGTCAATTCTTATAACCATTTCACCTTCTTTAAGAACGTTTTGCCCTGGTGCAGTGCAGAACTCCTCTACAGGTACAATCCGCCTCAAAGTAGGGCTAGGACATGCGATAATCACTTTGGCATCATGAACTATCAATGGTCCTATACCATCTGCAGAAGGTGAAGAATTACACAAGTTACCAGCAAAACCAGCACGTGATTGTATCTGTATACCACCGATAAGAGAAGCAGCATCTATTATGCCAGCCCAGTTGCTCGCAATATCTGTATCTTCATATAGCCTACAGCATGGCACAGCAGCACCGAAAGATAGCCCCCCATTCTTACGGATAATATTCAATTCGGGTATGTTTTTTATATCTATTACTGCGTCTAGGTTTAGCCTTCCTGTACGCGTTTGTACAAGAAGATCCGTACCGCCTGCTAGCGGTTTAGCACTTTTACCGTATTTCTGCAACGCATTAACTGCATCATATATATTGGTTGGAGAAATATACTTAAATGGATGCACAATTACTCCTTTCAGTAAAAAGGTTATTAAAACACTGCTGTATACAACAGATCAATCTAAAATCAATTATATAAAACCTAACGTATAATACAACTATTAAAAACCATATATATATATAAAAATTATTCTGATATATGTTACTAGCCAAGTGCCCTTAATTGTTTACCTGCTATTAAGTGCATATGTAAATGAGGCACTTGTTGCCCTGCTATAGCACCTTGATTAATAACAAGTCTAAACCCGTAGAGCAAATTATCTGTTGCATACTTTGCCGATGCCAACAGCATACTCCCAAGAATAGACTTATCCTCCTCTGCGACGCTAGCAAGAGGTTGAATATGCTTTTTAGGAATAATAAGAATATGAATTGGTGCAACAGGATTTATATCCTTAATTGCTAAAACATCGTCATCTTCATATAAGCTAGTAGAAGGTATCTCACCCGCAATAATGCTACAAAATATACAATTATTAATTTCATTAACTCCTTACTCTATAGATACACAAGTTACTGTTTTTATAATTCCGTCTATCGGATGAACGTACTTTGCAATAGTGTCTTTAACTTCATATAGGTTGTTAGACTCCACTACAACTACAACATCAAAATGACCTGTTACAGTATCTGCGTAGATTACTTTTGGAATATTCGTAAGTGCTTTAGATACTTCAAACGCTTTACCGATGGATGTTTCTATAAAAATGTAAGCTTTAGCCATAATAATGTCAGTTTTATACTTTATCAAAATTCATTTATTTACCGAGCATATTGGACTCTTTGAAAATCAGTTGTTTCAGATGTGCTACTACTGTTTTTGCAACTTCTCTACTGACTGTTTCAGTATATATGCGCAGTAGGGGTTCAGTTGCAGATATACGTGCAGCAACCCAACCATATTTACCCATATCAAAGCGTACGCCATCTATTCTATCTATATGGATTACATTAATACCACTTATATTTGTGGGCATTATAGTAGATAATGCATTTCTTACAATACTACTTTGAGAAGCAGGCAGAGTTAAATCTTCTCGGTGAAAGTAGTATTTACCTGTTATCTCTTCTACTTCTTCTAACAGTCCACTGACGTTTTTACCTGACATTACGACTGCTTCAATTAGAGTCAGTGCGCTCAGTATTCCATCTCTTTCGGGTATGTGGGTTTTAAATGCGTAACCACCACTTTCTTCTCCGCCTATAATACAATTTTCAGAAATCATAAGAGGTGCAATATGCTTAAAGCCAACTGGAGTGCGGTAAACAGTCAGCCCGAATTTTTCACATATTCTATCTACCATAACGCTCATAGTAAGCGTACAGGCAACTGCCCCTCGCATGCCTTTATTTTTTACAAGATGATACAACAATATAGGAAATACGTGTAAAGTAGATATGTACGTGCCATCTTTGTCTACTACTCCAAGTCGGTCTGCATCGCCATCAAGCGCTAAGCCCAAGTCTGCATTACTTTCCTTCACCGCTGTGATCAACGGTTTCAGGTTAACGGCTATAGGTTCGGGCTGTTTCATGCACGGAAAAGATGGATTAACCTCCGAGCGTACCTCTTTAACTGATATCTTACCCGTAGATAGTATTTTTTTAAGTATACCACTCCCTGCTCCGTGCATAGAGTCAACTATCAGGTTTAGGTTAGAGTCCTTTATCGTTTCCATTTGGAGCAGACTAGTTACAGAATTGATATAAGCAGGTAACGGATTGAATCTTACAATATTAGCATTCTCTGAGGAATTGCTTTTTTCTTCTATCACAAGGTTCATAAGTAGTTGAATACGTTCAACGGTCGCCACGGGCGCTGAAGAACCCATATTAGTACGTAGTTTAAAGCCGTTCCACTCGTATGAGTTGTGGCTTGCGGTTATCATAATACCCGCAGAATGGCTACCATTTACAACACTAAATGAGCAAGCAGGTGTAGGAGCAGGTTGTGAAAATAGCCAAACAGAGATGCCCATCTTAGCTAACGCTTCTGCGGCAGTGTAAGCAAATTTATCCGAGCAAAAACGCGTATCGTAACCTATACATACACTGTTTACTGACGTATCTTCTTTTAACATCAAACCTAGTGCACGGGCACAAATTGCAACGTTGTTATACGTAAACTCATCTCCGACTATGGCACGCCAACCATCTGTCCCGAACATGGGTAAACTGCTTTTACTCATACAGCAATATTTGTATAGTTTATATAAATTCGGTTGTGTGCTTCCAAAAAAGTCGGATTAAACACGTTTAGCACATTCAGCTATTTTGTCAGCCCTATCGGTGTCTTCCCAAGGTAAATTAAGATCATTCCTACCGAAGTGTCCATAAGCTGCAATTTGTCTATATATCGGTTTGCAGAGTTGAAGATGATTGATTATAGATTGCGGACGTAAGTCAAATACTTGTTTAACTATTTCTGCAATTTTATAGTCTGGCACTATTCCTGTATTGTATGTATTTACCATTATTGAGATAGGGCGGGCTACACCGATAGCATAAGATATCTGTATTTCTGCCTTAGATGCAATACCAGATGCGACTATATTTTTTGCAACGTATCGCGCCGCATACGCACCAGAGCGGTCTACTTTTGTTGGATCCTTGCCCGAAAAAGCACCACCTCCGTGACGAGCATATCCACCGTATGTATCAACAATTATCTTACGACCTGTTAAACCAGCATCACCGACGGGGCCTCCTACTACAAAACGCCCAGAAGGATTTACTATGTATCTGGTGCTTTCACTTAGCATATTAAAGTCTACAAGTATAGGTTTTATTAGAAGTTCAACAATATCTTGCTCTATGGTATGCCTTGCTACTTCTGCATCATGCTGTGTACTGACAATTACAGTATCAACCCTCAGAGGTTTACCGTCAGGTGAGTATTCTACGGTTACCTGACTTTTAGAATCAGGTCGGAGGTAAGATATAGTGCCGTTCTTCCGTAATTTTGCAAGATTATGCATTATCTGATGTGCGAGCACGATTGGCAGTGGCATCATTGAATCAGTTTCATTGGTAGCATACCCGAACATCATACCTTGATCACCTGCACCTGTTTCAAATTCGCTACTCTGTTCTCTAGATTCTAAAGAGTTATCCACTCCTTGCTTTATATCAACAGATTGCTGACTGATTTCTTTTATTATTCTTAGTGAATCGGCACATACACCATATTCGGGGCTTGTGTAACCTGCGTTAGTGAAAACATCGCGGACTATTTCTTCATAGTTAATATCGTGTGCTGTTGTTGTAATTTCGCCAAATACTATCACCAAATTGTTAGCACATGCGGCTTCACAGGCTACGCGTGCTTTATTATCTTTGGCGAGAATACTATCTAATACAGCGTCAGATATCTGATCACATAACTTGTCTGGATGTCCTTCAGAGACAGATTCGGATGTAAAAAAGTAATTTTGTGTAATCATTTATTCTTTATTAACGGTAACTTTAAGTTCCCATTTCCCAGCTATTAAGGTAGCGTGTCTGTTCTTCTGTCAGGGTATCAGTAAACATATTCATAGATTCAAGCTTCAGCTGAGCTATTTGGTTATCAATATCTTTTGGTAGAGTGTGTACGCCTTTATTCAGTTGATTTCTGTTTTTGATAATGTATTCACCTGCGAGTGCCTGATTTGCAAAGCTCATATCCATTACGCTTGCAGGGTGCCCTTCGGCGGCAGAGAGGTTTACCAGCCGACCTTCTGCTAAAACGTAAACTTTTTTACCGTTTTCAAGTCGGTGTTCCTTTACGTTTTCTCTAATATCTCGGGAGGTTTCAGTCATAGAGCGCAGACTAGGTAGATTGATTTCAACGTCAAAATGACCTGAATTCGCTACGACTGCACCATCTTTCATGAGTTCAAAATGCTTTTTGTCAATAGCCTTTATGCCACCTGTTACTGTTACAAAGATATCTCCGATAGATGCTGCTTGCATTATAGGCATTACGCGGTGTCCATCCATAACTGCTTCAAGGGCTCTTACTGGGTTAACTTCACAAACAACTGTGTGTGCTCCCATTCCTTTTGCGCTTGCAGCTAGACCTCTGCCGCACCAGCCGTAACCAATAACCACTACGGTTTTACCTGTTATAAGGATATTTGTAGCTCTTATTATTCCGTCAAGTGTGCTTTGCCCTGTGCCGTAGCGATTATCAAACATATGCTTGGTCATAGAGCTGTTTACTGCTATGATGGGGTACATCAGTTTACCTTCTCTGTGCAGTGCGTTTAGACGTATTACTCCAGTAGTGGTTTCTTCCATTCCGCCTATAACGTCGGGTATAAAATGTCGCTTATGCTTATGGAGTATTGCCACTAAGTCCGCACCATCATCTATAGTGATATTGGGTTTTGCTGTATCAATTACTGTATTCATATGTTTATAGTATAATTCAGTATCTTCGCCTTGTATTGCAAATACAGAAACACCGCTTTCTACAAGATGTGCGGCAACATCATCCTGCGTAGAGAGTACGTTAGAAGCACACAAGGATACTTTAGCGCCTCCTATCAGCAGAGTTTTTGCCAAATTGGCAGTTTCAGCAGTTACATGTAGACACGCCGCTATACTTATGCCTTTGAGTGGTTTTTCTTTACTAAACCGCTGATATATAGAACGCAGTACGCCCATTTCACGTTCTGCCCATTCAGCCCTATTCCGCCCAGCAGATGCCAGTGATATATCTTTTATATTAAATTGCATAAATTACCATCTCCGTTTTTTGTTTACTCTTATAAATCTGTTATTGGTTATATTTGTACACTGCTTCGCTGTGAATTATATCCAGTTAATATCTTGAGGTAGTGAAAATTTAGTTAGATCTTCAAATTGTTTAGCCCGTGAATATATAGACTGTCTGTTAAGTTTTTTGATATGCTCTATACCAAAGCCAGATACTGTAAATGATGCCATTGTAGAGCCGAAGACCATAGCGCGTTTTAGTGTTTCTTTATTTAGGTTGCCTGCATAGTTTAGCCATCCGATAAATCCGCCTGCAAATGAGTCGCCTGCACCTGTTGGGTCAACTACTGGGTTAACAGGATAAGCGGGAATTGCAAAACACGCGTTGGATAAAAAGAGAGCAGCACCGTATTCACCGCGTTTTATGACAGCAACACTCGCACCGAGTTCAAGCAAAGCGTACGCTGAGTTGTAGAGTTGTTTTTCTCCTGTTAGCTGTTTTGCTTCCGATTCATTCATCATTACAATATCACACATACTGATTAATTCTACTACTTCGGCGCTCCGCTGAGATATCCAAAAATTCATAGTATCACAAGCAATTACTTTCGGTGACTTTACACTTTTAGCGACCGCAGTTTGAATACTCGGATCTATGTTCGCGAGGAAAACATAGTCGGAATTTTTGTGTTGTTCTGTTAGTTTAAGTTCAAACGAATTGAATATATTACTATGAGTTTCAATGGTTACCGCTTGATTTATATCGTTCATGTAGTGTCCGACCCAGCGAAAGGTGTCAGCATTTGCGGTGTACAAACCACTAACATCCACATCATGCGAAATGAGTATATCTCTATCGTTATCTAAAAAGTCTCTACCTACAGTGCCAACTACCTTAACTTTTGTAAAGTAGCTAGCTGCTATAGAAAAGTAAGTAGCAGAACCACCAAGCAGTGAAGTTCTCTTACCGAAAGGTGTTTGCACATCGTCATATGCTATAGAGCCTACTACTAGAACTGACATTTTACTCTGTGTATGTTAACAATGTTGTTGGGGTTTATAACTCTTGACCGTAAGATACGGGCAAACCGTTTTCAATCCAACCTGGTGTTCCATCATCAATGCTAAATAATCGGGCGGTATCAGCTCCCATTGCTGCTGCGTATTCTGCTGCGAGTGCCGAACGCACACCCATCTGACATATAAACAGTAGATTATTTTGTGAAGGCAATTCATCATAGCGAGTTATAATATCTTCTACAGGTACCCATAAAGCACCGGTAACATGCCCCGATTCATACTCAGACTTATCACGAACATCAATAACGGTACAAGACTGTTTATATTCTTTTAACATATGCGAGGCTTCCTTAGAAGAGATTCTGCTAAACGGTTCTCCAGTTTTTTGTTTTATCATTTCTGTTTATTTACCTACTAAATTTTTGAAAAGTATATTTGTGTAAATACAAAGTATTTTTAAAGTACAGTTGTAATTTATACTATAATAATATTAATACTAATAAAAAATTATAGTTGCATCATTAAATTTAATATAGTATTTGTATATATTAGGAATTATAAATATTTTAACAAAAAGGAGTGTTTTGATGAATCCAGAAGAACTATCAGATACCAAACTTCGTGAACGGGCAAAGGGAAGAGCTGAAAAGAAATTTCAACTCTATGGGCACTTTGTAGGTTTCACTCTAATAAACTTGGTTTCTATTTTAGCTAATTTAATAGTCAATTTGTTTTTAGAAAACGATATTTTCTGGTTCCCTTGGGTCTTAATTATTTGGGGTACCTTACTCATTCTACACTTTGTAGGAACCTTTCCTCCAGATAAAGCAATGGCTATGAGAATGGAAGAAGATGAATACCAGAACCTAAAGAAAAAACAAGAAAATCAAGGAAAGTAGATTTTTATGGATAATAATGATGCACAGTTGCGAGAGCAGGCAAGAAACAGATCGCAAGAAAAAATTGCCTTTTATACACACTTTGTCAGTTATGTTATAGTAAACGCGGGTTTAGTAACCATAAACCTGCTTGTATCTCCGGGTAACTTATGGTTTTACTGGCCTTTACTAGGCTGGGGTATAGGGTTGACTATGCATGGTGTAATAACACTTGCTAAAGGCACATCAATGATAAGAGGTATGGAAGAAAGAGAATACCAAAAAATAAAGAGAAAACAGGGCAGGTAGATTTTTATGAATAATAATGACTTTGAGTTGCGACGTTATGCAAGGGACAGAACTCAAGAAAAAGCAGCTTTTTATACGCATTTTATAATTTATGTCTTAGTAAACGCGGGAATAGTAACACTAAATCTGCTTATATCTCCGGGCAATTTATGGTTTTACTGGCCTTTGCTCGCTTGGGGCGCAGGTTTATTGGGGCATGGTGTAGGAACATTTGCCCAGAATTTACGAATACTAAAAGGTATGGAAGAAAGAGAATACCAAAAACTAAAGAGAAAACAGGGTCGATAGACTTTGATGGATAATAATGATTCTCAACTGAGAATGCAGGCAAGAATCAGATTGATAGCAAGATTTATTTTTTATATACACGTTGTAGTTTATATCCTAGTAAACGCAGGTTTATTAGCTATAAACTTGCTTACATCTCCGGGTAACTTATGGTTTTACTGGCCTTTACTGGGTTGGGGTATAGGGTTATTTATACATGGTCTAGTAACATTTGCTATTGGAATGTTAACATTCAGAGATATGGAAGAAAAAGAATTGCAAAAACTAAAAAGTCAACAAGAAAGGTAGATTCTTATGAATAATAGTGATTCACAGTTGCGGCATCAGGCAATAAGCAGATCGCAAAGCAAGATTGCTTTTTACATACATGCTATCGCTTACGTCTTGGTAAACACGGGTATGGCAACGGTAAATCTGCTTACAACTCCGGGTAACTTATGGTTTTATTGGCCTTTACTGGTTTGGGGCATAGGGTTGCTTATACATGGTCTAGTAACATTTCAGTTGCGAGGTTACCTAGGGGGCGGAACACAAGCGCAAGCAAAAGCTGCTTTTTATATACATTCTATAATTTATGTCGTAGCAAACGCGGGAATGATAACACTAAATCTGCTTGCATTTCCGGGCGATTTATGGTTTTACTGGCCTTTGCTCGGTTGGGCCGGAGGTTTATTGGGGCATGGCGTAGGAACATTTGCCCATCTAAGAGGTATGGAAGAAAGAGAATACCAAAAACTAAAAAGACAACAAGGAAAGTAGATTTTTATGAATAATAGTGACTTTGAGTTGCGACAGCAGGCAATGCGCAGAGCGCAAGACAAGATTTCTTTTTACATACATGCTATGGGTTACGTCTTAGTAAACGCGGGTATAGTAACAGTAGATCTGCTTACATCTCCGGGGATCTTATGGTTTTACTGGCCTTTACTAGGTTGGGGCATAGGGTTGCTTATACATGGTATAGGAACATTTGGTCAAGACTCAGGAATAGCAAGAAGTATGGAAGAAAGAGAATTTCAGAAACTAAAGAGTCAACAAAACAGTACCAACTCAGAAGACTATAAATATAGAGTTTAGAGTTTACTTTTCATAATTCGTTCTGTATTCTTTAAAAATTGTTGCATATAACATAAATTTATTTTAGAATATTATTAGGAGATAAAATTATTCAGCGCGGGGTGGAGCAGTGGTAGCTCATCGGGCTCATAACCCGAAGGTCATGGGTTCAAATCCCATCCCCGCACCCAATGTGAATATATATGTGAATATATACTTTAATAATTCCCTTGGTGGTTAGAGCGCAGTGGAACCACCCGATACCATTCCGAACTCGGAAGTGAAGAACTGTAGCGCTGACGATACTGCACTCGCGAGGGTGTGGGAAAATAAGTCACTGCCAAGGGATTTATTTAGTAATTAACACAAATACTACTGACGGATAAGTTACTATACTGACTCGCTAGGTAAATTGTCAGTTAACTTGTAGTATAAGTTATAACAGTTGCTGTATAGCAGATAAGTTAAGTTTTATACCCGGACCCATAGTAGAGCAAAGAGTTGCTGAGAGTATAAACTCTCCCTTTACACCCTCTGGTTTGGCATTGACTATAGTACGGTAAATAGCAGTAAGGTTTTCTATAAGTTGCTCATCCTCAAACGATACTTTACCTAAAGGCACATGTATAACGCCCGTTCTATCTATGCGTATTTCTACTCTACCTTTTTTAGCTGCAGATATGGAATCGGGAATATCTTTTGATTGAACAACTCCGCCTGTTCTAGGGCTTGGCATTAGGTTTTTTCTACCTAGATGCCGACCTAATTTCGCTATTTTCGGCATAATATTGTGAGTAGCTATAGAAGCGTCAAAATCCGCCCAGCCTTTTTCTATGTCCTTAATCAGCACATCGTTCATGACGTAGTCCGCACCTGCTTGTTGAGCAACGAGAGCATCATCACCTTCCACAAATGCAAATACGCGTATGGATTTACCAGTGCCGTTAGGTAGCGATAAAACTGTGCGTAACTGTTGGTTTGCATGACGAGTATCTGCACCTGTTTTAATGTGTAATTCAACTCGTTCTACAAATTTCGCTGATGCTGTACTCTTTACTAGCTTGACCGCTTCAGCTGGTGGATATTCTTTTTGTTCAACTTGCTTAGCGGACTCTCTATAACGTTTACTACGATCTAACAACATATTCTACTCTTTTTCAATAGATATACCCATGCTTTGGGCTGTACCTGCGATTATTTTCATTGCACCTTCAAGGGAAAGGGCGTTTAAGTCTTCTAGTTTTTCCTGAGCTATACGCTTTAAGTCTTGCTGTTTTATACTACCGACTGTCTCTCCGCCAGCCTTAGATGCACCTTTTTCAATGCCTGCTGCTTGGCGTATTAAGTGTGCCGCAGGGCTACTTTTAATGACAAACGAGAAAGAATTATCAGTATAAACGGTAACCTCAGCGGGTGCGACGCCGCTTAAGTTAGCCGTTTTAGCGTTGTATTCTTTGACAAACTGCATAATATTTAGCATGTGTTGCCCTAACACAGGTCCAACAGGCGGTGCGGGAGTAGCACTACCAGCCTGTAACTCTAATCTGAAAACTTTTACAACTTTCTTTGCCATTTTAACTTAATCTTTATAAACTAAACTTTTTCTAACTGAAGGAAGTCTATTTCTACAGGTGTTTCGCGTCCAAACAGAGACACATACATTCTTACTTTTCCTCTATCTTCATCCACTTCAGTTACGCTACCCATGAGGTCTGAGAATGGGCCGTTTTTGATGCGGACTACCTCGCCTTTACTATAACCTAGGCGTACTCGCGGGGTGTCTGAGTTCATTCTTGCCATGATGCGTTCTACTTCGTCGTCATCCAGTGGCACTGGTACTGTGTATCTACGGCTTTCGTTACCCTCTGCAGATATGAAGCCTATAACTCCTGTAATGTTACGTACTGCCATCCATGATTCTTCATCCATTATCATTTTGATCATTAGATAACCGGGATACATTTTGCGTGTAACTTTACGTCTTTCGCCGTTTTTATACTCAATCTCTTCTTCGGTCGGGAGTATAACTTCCAGTATTTTATCGGACATCTCCATGGATTTAATCCGCTGTTCTATACTTTTGCATACACTTTTCTCTCGCCCTGAGTAGGTATTTACCAAGTACCAGTTAGGTGTTTGTTCATAATGTGTTGTGAATTTGTCAGTCATATTTAAAGTAAGAATTTATTTTGCGTTTTTTAATTGTAGTTGATCCTCAGTCTCCCATATATATTTTACATCAATCATTTCAGGTGTTCCATATACTAAACCCACCTCAGATACCACAAAATTTATTTCTCGTATATAGCCCATTACAGAGATACCCTACTAAATTCTGGTATAAGTTTATTAATTAGTTGATGTTTACGAAAGGAGGGCGGGTTCTCTATCCTTCGTTGCGCATATTCTAAGTATCGCAGTTCTATATCGTACCCGATACATTCTCTATTATATCGTATTGCAGATATAGCAGTTTGCCCGCTTCCGATAAACGGATCTAGAATTGTATCTCCTTGTTGAGAATAAAGTAATATTAATCGTCTTGCAATCTCTTCTGGGTACGGACATGGATGCTCAATGGTATTTGGTGGCACTGGGGCTATATGCCATATATTATTGGCGATATCTCTGGTAAAGACTTCATCTACCGCTATAGCGGTAGTATTTCCTCTACGCACCTTGCCTTGCTTTCTAAATATCAATATGTACTCGGTCATTATGTTTGGGTAATAGTAGCCTGCGTATGGGTGTTGTATATAACTCCCGGCTCTCCTTACTCCGCCTGTTACCTTATTCCATATTATATCTTGATGGAAATCCCATCCTATTGTTTGCATGCGTTCTGTTATTGCCATAGGGGTGGGATAGTGCTTGCCGTTATAAAGTATCGTTCCTATAACAATAGCGCAAAATCCGCCCTCTGTTGTTGCTCGCAGTACTTCTTTGAATACCCTTTGGATATTCTTAAGGTATTCTTCATAGGTGTTGCCAAATGCTATATATTGCCTTTCTCTATGCCATGCTTTTTTGTCCTTCGCATGGATATCGTAATCTATGGCATTCCAATATGGTGGTGATGTAATAGTTAAAGGTATAGAATTATCTGCAAGTTGTGGCATTTTAATACAAGACTTGTTGTACAGAGTATAACCCTCTCCTTCTATAATGCCTTTATGCTTGATAGTAACATCCATACCTTATGCACCTAGTAGCCGCATAAGCCGTGCGAAGCCAATATCAATGAAACCAAGTATTAAACCTATGGCAGTTGCAAATAGTAGCACAAGGAGGCTTAAACGAAGTGTATCTTGGCGTGTTGGCCAAGTCACTTTACGTAGTTCCGATAACGCTTCGGAAAAGAAGGTAAAAACCGATCTTTGCCTTTTAGTTGTATCTATTTTATTACGATTACGATTCATATTATAAATTCCTTTTATCTCTTCTCTGTAAAGCTTTGTCTCATACGGCAACGCGGACAGAACTTCGTCAGTTTCAGACGGTTAGAATCGTTACGTTTATTTTTCTCTGAGTGGTAGTTATAAGCGCGGCACTCATCACATATCAGTGTTATGAGTGTACGAACATTGCCTTTGCGTGCCATAATAGTGTCAGTGTAAGAGGTTAATCTACTTTAGTTATAACACCAGAGCCGACAGTTTTACCACCTTCTCTGATTGCAAAACGTAAGTTTTCTTCAAGGGCAACAGGGTACATAAGTTGAATATCTATTTCAGTATTATCGCCGGGCATAACCATTTCAACACCATCGGGCAGAGCAGTAACTTCGCCTGTAACGTCTGTGGTTCTTATGTAAAACTGCGGTCTATAGCCAGAGAAGAACGGACTATGGCGCCCGCCTTCTTCTTGAGTGAGTACGTAAACCTGTGCCTTTGCTTTTGTACTGGGTGTAATGGAGGCAGGGGCTGCTAACACCGCTCCTCGCTGTATTTCATCTCTATCAATACCTCTAAGTAAGACTCCGACTGCATCGCCGGGTATGCCTTCGTTTAATGTTTTGTGGAACATTTCCACACCTGTAACGACGGATTCTATAGTTTTACCGAAACCAACTATATGTATTTTATCGCCTATTAGTACTTTACCTCGCTGTATTCTACCTGTAGCAACTGTGCCACGACCTTTTATTCCGAAGACATCCTCTATTGGCATAAGAAACGGACGATCAACTGGTCTATCGGGTATAGGTATATATTCATCAACGTTGTCCATAAGCTCTCGTATTGCTTTTACCCAAGTATTATCGCTTTGTGATGCGTTTTCTAGCGCATTTAAGGCGCTAACTCGTACTATAGGTATATCATCGCCCGGAAAACCGTAGTTTGAGAGCAGTTCTCTAAGTTCAAGTTCAACTAGTTCAAGTAGTTCTTCGTCTTCCATCATGTCGCACTTGTTAAGTGCTACTACTATTCTCGGAACGTTAACCTGCCTTGCTAATAGAATATGTTCTTTTGTCTGAGGCATTGCACCATCTGGTGCTGCAACTACGAGTATAGCACCGTCCATTTGTGCTGCGCCTGTAATCATATTTTTAATGTAGTCAGCGTGCCCAGGGCAATCTACGTGAGCGTAATGCTTTTGTGCTGTTTCGTATTCCACGTGTGTGATTGCTATAGTCACGCCACGTGCTTTTTCTTCAGGTGCTGCGTCAATTTGATCAAATTCAAGAGGCTTAATCGAGCTATTATCTGCGTGTAAAACCTGTGTAATTGCAGCTGTAAGGGTTGTCTTCCCGTGGTCAACGTGCCCTATTGTGCCTATATTTATGTGTGGTTTTGATCTATCAAAAATATCTTTTGCCATTTATTTATCACTCCTAATTACTTATAGATTATACCTTAACCTTGGAGCCCAGACCGAGGATTGAACTCGGGACCTCGTCCTTACCAAGAACGTGCTCTACCCCTGAGCTATCTGGGCATATTGCCCTTATACCAAATACATTATAATACTGGTGCAGGGGGCAGGATTCGAACCCGCGAAGCCGTCTGGCGGCAAATTTACAGTCTGCTGGTATTAACCACTCACCCACCCCTGCACACAATTGAAATTTTACCAAATATAACCTGTATATATCAATAAAACAGATATACTTTTTTTTAAAAGTATTATGAACATTCGTAACCATGCTACCGCCAATTTACAACTTGAATAAGACTCTATTTTAACATATACTATAAATAAAGTGCATTGTATAAAGGATAATCTTTTAGTTTTGAATATCATTAACGCCGGCAGGTGGAAATTGTCAGTTTTTCAGAAGTATATTACTATATTGCTGATGATACCCGCTATTATGTTAACAGTTCTCGGTCCAATATGGGATCACCATTTCGCTGACAAATTACCATGGCACTCGCATGTATCGTTAGATGGCTCGCCTATTCTTGAACACAGCCATTTGTCTTATCTACATACACACGACGAAAACCTAGGGCACAACAGTGCTAATATAACATCAAAAGATTTTTTGGGTTTTTCGGTGTTTCTATTATTGGCATTGACCTTTATGGTTTTTATAACTTACTTCTTTTGTAACATAAATAGTAAGATGTTACCTCCAAAGTCGCTGAAATTATTACCACAATTACCACCACCAAAGTCTACTAATTTTTCTTTTTAGAAAAACTAACCAACACGGTAAAAATATAGACTTACAGAAAGGTAGTTTACCAATGAGAAAAGTGGTAATTATTTTCGCAGTAGTTCCATTACTGCTGCTTCTTTTTTGGGCGGTATTGCCCATGAATAACGTGTACTCTCACGAAACTAGAGAAACGGAAAAACTTGAATTCACTATCGGCTTTAGAGACGAGCCCGCCTACGAAAATAGGCTAAACGCTGTATACGTTGCTATAAAAAGCAAAGACACCGTTAACACAGCCCAACATGGTCATCAAAGTAGTAGTGCTAGCTTCACCCATGGCGAGATACTCAACCAGCCGATTATGCCAAACCAAAGCGTCAGGTATATCGTGCCTAATAAAGCAATAGGGGTGAGTATTCCTTACCATGCACACGGAATCACTCCTGAACCTAAAGGTTTGCTTCAATTTTTAGATCACGATACTACTGACATTAAAAGCGTAACGGTTGCCATTGGTGTTAATGGATTTTCACCGAACGACTTAAAAATATCAGCTGGTTCGTTGATTATCTTCCAAAACGCTACAGATACAAACATTTTACTCATGAACGATGCTTCAGTAGGCGATACCGTTGACCATAGTATGAGTCATCAAGTTGCTTCTGACGTTCCTAAGTCAGTTGCACTACAGGCAGAAGTCGCTTACGTTGCTACAGGTTCAACAAAAGTTTTACAACTAGAGCCTACAGCCACGCAAGGCGAGTATCTAGCGGAATTTATACCGACAGCACCGGGAACATACTCATTTCGTATATTTGGCAGTGTAGACGGCACTCAAGTAGACGAAACGTTTACTGGCGGTTCTGGAACTTTTGACGATGTGATTTCTCAAAAGGATATTCAGTTTCCTGTGCAACTTGCAAGTCAGCGAGAGATAGACGACGCTGCTAAAGGTGCATACGATCTAGTCTACAGCTCACAGGGAATCGCCGCCAGCAACCGCACTCTAATATGGATAGCAATGACTTTCGGCTTGTTTAGTCTGGTTATCAGCGGGGCGTTTATAGTCGGAATTCTGTTACGTAGAACATCTAAAAAGTAAGAATCGCTTTTTTATGCCAAACAATTATCAACCTAGAATAGCTCGTTTTACGATTATATAGTTTATAATTGTAGTAATTATGCTTATGCTAAATATATTACTGACTAATATACTGCTACACACTTTAGGTGGCAGTGGCTACTGGGACGAGTTATTTCTGTTTGGCGGCATAGGTGGTATTGTAATTGCGTTACTGGTATTTTCGTGGCTTGAAGGGCGAAAACGAGATAAAAAACAAAAACGAAAGAAACATTTGTGAAGTTTTGGCATCTTGCCGTAATATTTCTCGTTATAAACCTGTTAGCTCTTTGGAGCTTAACTCCAACTAACAGAGTTAGTGCTCATGCAAACCAAGTAGCCTCTAGCCCAGAGTCTGGTGCAAGGCTAGAGTCTTCACCAGAGCGTATTGTAATATGGTTTTCCGAACCCATATCAGAGAACTTTAGTGCTATAAACCTGCTTGATGCAAGTGGTAAACAGGTTAATACCGCAACCGCAAGACTTGACCCAACCGAAAACACGGCGTTAATTCTCCCACTACCTGAGTTAAACGATGGCACTTACGTTGCGGTTTGGAACAACTTATCTGAGGTAGATGGGCACAAGGTTTACGGCTCGTTTGCATTTGCCGTCGGTGAAGAGGTTAACCTCACGGATATAACGCTACCATCGCAACCTTTATTGCAATACTGGGCAGATCCATGGATAAGAAGTATTTTATTCATGGGTATCATCACAGGAGTAGGTGCTATATTCTTTGAGTTCTTCGTTATGCTACCTGCTTTTAGGCAAGTGCAGTCTCGTTCACCTTTACAGCAAAGTCGCTTGCTTATATGGGAAAAATTTCTTATTGGCGTAGTGTATTTGGCTATCAGTGGTTTTGTTGTAGCAACAGCGGCACACATCCTTACATTAGTGCAACAAGTTTACCTGACAGAGCTCTCATTGCAGGAGAGTAGAGGCTTCGTTAGTATGATACAGTCGGCGTGGACGTTAGTAAGCGATACATCTTGGGGGCGTCTGTGGGCTGTTAGATTAGCGGCTATAGTGATTGCACCACTGCTTCTTATACTTGGATACCGAAGCGCTAGACAGTATGAGGAGTTTACCTTCCCTACTGACACCTTACTCGGCACGCTCGGCTTGGTTACGGGGATAGGCTTGCTGTTTGTAAGTGCGCTTACTAGCCACAACGCCGCCTCGCCCGAAGACGTGCGAACGCCAGCAACTATAACCGACTTTATACACCTTATCGGAGCGTCAGGTTGGGTTGGTGGAATAGTGTCTCTGTTGCTAGGTGCAACGGTTGCGGTGCGTAAAAGCGGTATAAAGCAGATGAGTGAAGTCTTGACTCCGATAGTGTCCAAGTTCACGCCGTTCGCAATGCTGTGTGCTATAACGCTCGTTATCAGTGGAACGGTTTCTTCATGGATACAAGTTACAGTAATACCCGCTTTTGGAACTCCATACGGCGGGGTTCTGATTGCGAAGATTGTTTTAGTTTGTGCTCTCGTAGGTTTTGGCTTTATCAACTCTTTTGTGGTTAAAAAGAGGTTACCGAAGTCGGGGAATTGGGTTTTGCGTATTGCGGTTGCAGAAACAGTAGTAGCGTTCTTCGTTATTGTGGCAGTGGGTTGGCTAGCTGGTCTTGAACCCGCAAGGCAGTACGCAGGTAGAAACGGCATAGGCGTGCCCGACTCCGCTACATACACGGCAGAAGACCGAGGGTTAAATGTCAGTTTAGAAGTGACCCCAGGAAGAACAGGGCTAAATACCGTAACCGCAACACCCGTAGATGACAGTGGCAACCCTTCTGCTAACATACTTGATATAAGAGCAAAGGTAAAGTACTTAGAGCAGGAGCTGGGCGAGCCTACGTTTTCTCTAAAGCAGGTTTCGCCCGGCGTGTGGGCAAGTAGCGACTACTTTATACCTCTTGCAGGCGAACACCAGCTTGAAATTACAGTGCTACGGCAGAGGTCTTTTGACTCCTTCTTTGCGTTTAGGTTCAACGCACTCTCTACTCAAGTGTACAGAGATATCATAACGCCAGACGGCGATATAGCTTGGATACTGCTCGGCGCACAGATAGCAGTTATAGGCGTTGCGATAGTAACTATCGGCTTGGCTTACCCAAACGTTGCCAACCGCTTTAGATACAAAGCTGCAACAGGTGCACTTTTACTCTTAGGCGTATTGCTAATCTCAAACAACTTTACAGTAAGAGCAGGCTTGCCCGATGACTTTAGCAACCCGATTCCTATAACCTCACAGTCTGTTATGGAAGGCGGGGGTTCTTATGCCTCTTACTGTAGCAGATGCCATGGTGCAATAGGTAAGGGCGATGGGGCTATATCTGACACGCTGGTTGTGCCACCCGCCGACCTCACCGTACATATACCACTGCATAAAGATAGCGACCTCTATACCTTTATACACGATGGTATAGTTGAGTCGGGTATGCCCGCACATGGCGATATTCTATCTGATGATGAAATATGGCATCTTGTTAACTTCTTAAGAACGCTTGTTAACACTGAAGAAGAGACAGTTAAGTCTTCTCCTTGATGTAACTTTGTAGTATTCAAACTAGGTTTTATGTTATAATACTACTAGAGTAACTGATACTGCCCTGGTGGCGCAGTGGCTAGCGCAACCGACTTGTAATCGGTAGGTCGTGGGTTCAAATCCCTCCCAGGGCTCCAAAGAGCCAAACTCAGTTTATCCTGCAATGTATGGTAATACGCCATTTCATAGGATAGGTTACCAATTACTTTACTCTGTTGTATTATCTACCCTACTCAAACTCAACTACAACAGGGCTTGAGTTAACAACCCAACCTGTCACATAATGCCACTTTAGTGTGCCTGTATCTGCATCCAACGCGTAAAGGTAGTCATCCCAAGACCCTACATAAACAGTGCCGTTATAAACTGCAGGGCTTGAGGTAACATCATCACCTGTCTCATAACGCCACTTTAGTCTGCCTGTATCTGCATCCAAGGCATAGAGGTAGTCGTCATCAGAGCCTACATACACAGTGCCGTTATAAACTGCAGGGCTTGAGCT
This sequence comes from Dehalococcoidia bacterium, assembly GCA_964274945.1. GTDB lineage: Bacteria > Chloroflexota > Dehalococcoidia > Lucifugimonadales > Lucifugimonadaceae > CAXXBX01. The sequence continues at coordinate 1,356,253 of CAXXBX010000034.1, forward strand.
AACCCAGTCACCTGTTTCATAACGCCACTTTAGTGAACCTGTATCTGCATCCAACGCGTAAAAGTAGTTGTCAACAGAGCCTACATACAGAGTGCCGTTATACACTGCAGGGCTTGAGAAAACACGATCATCTGTCTCATAACGCCACTTTAGTGTGCCTGTATCTGCATCCAACGCGTAAACGTAGTTATCACCAGAGCCTACATACAGAGTGGCGTTATACACTGCAGGGCTTGAGAAAACACGATCATCTGTCTCATAACGCCACTTTAGTGTGCCTGTATCTGCATCCAAAGCATAGAGGTATTGATCCCCAGAGCCTACATACACAGTACCGTTATACACTATAGGGCTTGAGTTAATCCAGCCACCTGTCGCATAACGCCACTTTAGTGTGCCTATATCAGCATCCAATGCGTAAATATAGTTATCATGAGATCCTACATACACAGTGCCGTTATACACTTCAGGGCTTGACCGAATCCAGTTACCTGTCGCATAACGCCACTTTAGTGAACCTGTAGCTGCATCCAAGGCGTAAAAGTAGTCATCATAAGAGCCTACATACACAGTACGGTTATACACTTCAGGGCTTGAGTAAATCGATTGACCTGTCTTATAACGCCACTTTAGTGTGCCTGTATCTGCATCTAAGGCGTAAATGTAGTTATCCCGAGAGCCTACATATACTGTATGCGGTAGTTCTATAGATGGATCTAATCCCCTTGCTTTATTGTAATCGATTCTAGCATTATCATATTGACCTTGTTGATAGTATATATCTCCACGACCTTTGTATGCATTAACATGTCTTGGATCTAGGTTTATTGCTTTATCGTAATCACTAATGGCTTGACTATATTCACCTTGTTTATAGTATGCATCCCCGCGTGCTTTGTGTGCATCGGCATGTTTAGGGTCAAGTTCTATAGCTTTATTATAATCACTGATAGCATCGTTATATTCACTTTGTTTATAGTATGCATCCCCGCGGGCTTTGTATGCATCAGCATGTTTTGGATCTAGGTTTATTGCTTTATCGTAATCACTAATGGCTTGACTATATTCACCTTGTTCATAGTGTAAATCACCGCGGGCTTTGTGTGCATCAGCATAGTTAGGTAGTGGTATACTTTGATCTAAACTCCTTGCTTCAATGTAGTTACTTATAGCGTTACTATATTCACCTTGTTCATAATGTGAATCACCACGTGCTTTGTAGGCATTGGCATGTCTTGGATCTAGGTTTATTGCTTTATTGTAATCACTAATGGCTTGACTATATTCACCTTGTTCATAATGTGAATCACCACGTGCTTTGTAGGCATTGGCATGTCTTGGATCTAGGTTTATTGCTTTATTGTAATCACTAATGGCTTGACTATATTCACCTTGTTCATAATGTGAATCACCACGTGCTTTGTATGCTTTAGCGTAGTTTGGTAGTTCTATAAATGGGTCTAGCTTCCTTGCTTCACGATAGTCCCTTATAGCGTCATTATATTCACTTTGTTCATAGTGTGAATCACCACGTGCTTTATATGCATTAGCGTAGTTTGGTAGTTGTATACTTCGATCTAAACTCCTTGCTTTACTATAGTCGTTTATGGCATCGTTATATTTACCTTGTTTATAGTATGCATTCCCTCGGTTGGAGTATGTAACTGCGTAATTACGGTCAAATTCTATAGCCTTATTATAGTCTATTATTGCTCTGGCATAGTTACCTATATTGTAATATGCATTCCCGCGGTTTATATATGTTACAGCATTAGGGTCAAGTTCTATTGCTTTATTGTAATCACTAATGGCTTGATTATATTCACCTTGTTGATAGTGTGAATCACCGCTTGCTTTGTGTGCGTATGCATCATTGGTGTATAACCTTGCACACATAGTGAAGCCATCATTAGATATATTACACAATGCTCTACTATCCCGTAATCCAAAGTCAATAAGAAAGACGATACCTAGTAATAGAGATACTGTGAAGATTGATACAACAGATATACGTGCTCTATGTATATATACACGGAATCTTGCGTTAGCGTAGTTGGGTATTGGTATATATGGATCTAACTTCTTTGCGTTACCGTAAGCACGAATGGCTTTACTATATTCACCTTGTCTATAGAATACATTGCCTAGTGCTTTATATGCATCGGCATAGTTAGGTAATTTTATGAATGGCTCTAACGTTGTTGCATTAACATAATCACTAATAGCGTTACTATATTCACCTTGTTTGTAGTATGCATCACCGCGTGCTTTATATGCATCGGCATAGTTAGGTAGTTTTATGGATGGCTCTAATGTTGTTGCACTACCATAATCACTTATAGCGTTACTATAGTTGCTTTGTTTGTAGTGTGCATCACCGCGTGCTTTGTATACATTAGCATAGTTAGTTAGTTTGATGGATGGCTCTAATGTTGTTGCACTACCATAATCACTTATAGCGTTATCATATTCACCTTGTTTGTAGTATGCATCACCGCGTGCTTTATGTGCATTGGCATAGTTAGGTAGTTTTATGGATGGCTCTAATGTTGTTGCATTAACATAATCACTTATAGCGTTACTATATTCACCTTGTTTGTAGTATGCATCACCACGTGCTTTATACGTATTAGCATGTTTAGGGTCTAGTTCTATTGCTTTAGTGTAATCACTAATGGCGTTATTATATTCACTTTGTTTATAGTATGCATCACCACGTGCTTTATATACAGTTGCATTGTAAGGGTCAAGTTCTATTGTTTTAGCGTAATCACTAATGGCTTTACTATATTTGCTTTGTTTATAGTATGCATCACCACGTGCTTTGTGTGCATTAGCGTAGTTAGGTAGTTGTATATTGCTATTGAGCTTCCTTGCTTCACTATAATCTTTGATGGCTTGATTATATTTACCTTGTTGATAGTATGCATTACCACGCCCTTTATATGCATTAGCATATTCAGAGTCTAGGGATATTGCTTTACCATAATCACTGATAGCTTGATTATATTCACCTTGTTGATGGTGTATATCACCGTGTGCTTTATGTGCATCAGCATAGTTAGGTATGGCTATATTTGGATCTAACTCCTTTGCTTTGCTATAATCACTAATAGCTTTATAATAGTTACCTTGTTTACAGTGGATATCACCACTTGCTTTATATGCATTAGCATAAAGCGGTAGTTTTATGGATGGATTTAATCTCTTTGCTTCACTATATTCAATTATAGCTTTACCATATGCACGTTGTTGATAGTATGCATCACCGCGTGCTTTATACGCATCAGCATAAAGCGGTAGTTTTATAGATGGATTTAATCTCTTTGCTTCACTATAATCACTGATGACTTGATTATATTTACCTTGTTGGTAGTATGCATCACCACGTGCTTTATATGCATCAGCATAAAGCGGTAGTTTTATAGATGAATTTAATCTCTTTGCTTCACTATAATCACTGATGGCTTGATTATATTTACCTTGTTGGTAGTGTGCATCACCGCGTGCTTTATATGCATTAGCATGTTTAGAGTCTAGGTTTATTGCTTTAGTGTAATCAATAATGGCATTATCATATTTACCTTGCTGGTAGTAAGTATCTCCACGCCTTTTATACGCATTAGCATAATCAGGTAGTTGTATATTGCTATTTAGCTTCCTTGCTTGGACGTAATCGTTTATGGCATCGCTATATTTGCCTTGTTGATAGTAGCTATCGCCTCGTCCTTTATATGCAGTAGTATACTTAGGGTCAAGTTCTATTGCTTTAGTGTAATCACTGATGGCTTGGGTATGTTTATCTTGTTTGTAATATGTATCACCACTTGCTTTATATGCATCAGCATAAAGTGGTAGTTTTATAGATGGTTCTAGATTACTAGCGTCAATATAATCACTGATGGCTTGGGCATATTTACCTTGTTTGTGGTATACATCACCTTGTGCTTTATGTGTATTAGCATAGTTAGGTAGTTCTATAGATGGTTCTAGATTACTAGCGTCAATATAGTCACTTATTGCTTGGGCATATTCACTTTGTTGGTAGTATACATCACCACGTGCTTTATATGCATCAGCATAGTTAGGTAGTTGTATATTGCTATTTAGCTTCCTTGCTTCACTATAATCGTTTATGGCGTTACTATATTCACTTTGTTGATAGTGAGTATTACCACGCCCTTTATATGCATCGGCATGTTTAGAGTCTAGGTTTATTGCTTTAGTGTAATCACTGATAGCATCGCTATATTCACTTTGTTTATAGTATGCATCCCCACGTGCTTTATGTGCATCAGCATAGTTAGGTAGTGGTATACTTCGCTCTAAACTCCTTGCTTTGATATAATCGTTTATGGCATCGCTATATTGACCTTGTTGATAGTGAGTATCTCCACGACCTTTATATGCATCGGTATATTCAGGGTCTAGCTCTAATGCTTTACGATAATATACAAGAGCATTTCTGTAATTACTATTCTTACAATATGCATCCCCAAGAGATTTACAAGCTTCTACATCATTGGGGTCTAGACGTAGCCTATCTAGATACTTACGAATCTCTTGATCTACAGAAGATATGGTACCAGTAAATTCATTATTAGTGGATGAGGATCCTGATGTTAGAGTAACCTCAATTTTACTTATTCTAGCTTGCGTCTCTGCTATCTTCTCTGCGTATTCAGCCTCTGTCAGTGTCTGTTGTAGTTGTCTTTCACGCTTTAGATTATCTAAATTCTCTATCTCTGTCTCCGCACGTTTTATTCGCTTACGTGCATCAATCTCTGCTAACTTCTTATCTGTATTGGTATAAATCTCATTAATCTCTCTTTGTGTTGATGCCTTACGGTATTCGTAATCAGCTGACTTTTTAGCATTATCCGCACGCACACGCTCAAGGTCTCGCTTTAGTTCAAGAAGTATTCTTTCTTGCTCTTGCCTATCCGCTTCTCTTACAAGTAGCTCTTCATCCCTTGATGTACTGTATATGTGTAGACTCACAGAACGTAACAATATACCCCAACTAGCAAGTAGCTCTTTCACTGATGACCTTATATCACCCTTTATATGTTCTTGCCTAGGGATATCGTATCTTATTGACTTATGGCTATCGTTATTACCATAACCTGCAACATATATCTTGCTTGATATATTTACGTTGTTGCTCAATGCTCTTGCAACATCCTCCACTGTAGTTTTATCAATATATAGAGTTGGAATCTCCAGAAGACGATGTAAGTTGTGTTGATCATCCCTATCTACTGCAAATGTTATGTTTACCAATGCAGACTGAATAACCTCGCCTGTTAGGGTTGTGATAGTTGGATACTCAATATCAGGAGGCGACTTTATGTATTCACTCTTTACACCGAACGCAATAGAGAGTTTATACTCACGTAAAGATGCAACTATTACTTCTGTATCAGGTTTGACTTCTTTACCTCTGCCACTGAATTGTTCTATGACTGTACCGTCTCTACGAAACAGAGCCTTTTCGTTACGAGTAACGTTAAACATACGTCCAGCAGGTGTCTCATCTTTGGGTATGGTTATACAGACTGTCTGGAAGTCCAGTACTCTTATATGTTCTCTTATAGTTATAGATTTATTATCCATACTCACTAATAGCCTTTTAGTTGTAGCTTGTATAAGTTGCAATGCAGTATCATATTTAAGATAATTATACAACACTGATTATGTTTTAGAGATATTGTAATCTAATAAAATTGTGAGTCAATCTTATATACTATGATGGCTTTTGAGAAGGTTCGGCGGGCAGCGTATATTGTCAGTATTTTAGTATCTTATACTACCTTAAAAACTGACTTTTAAGCTCCAGTGCAAACTGCTTTAGTGGTTAGGTGTTTTATTCTTTACTACTGCTATAACTGATAATGTACTCAAGCCCGCCAGACGTTAACATTATGTAATACTACTCAAACTCAACTACAACAGGGCTTGATGTAATCCAGTTACCTGTCTCATAACGCCACTTTAGTGAACCTGTATCTGTATCCAAGGCATAGAGGTAGTTGTCATCAGAACCTACATAAACAGTGCTGTTATATACCGCAGGGCTTGACCAAATCCTGTTACCTGTTTTATAACGCCACTTTAGTGTGCTTGTATCTGCATCCAAAGCATAGAGGTAGTTATCCCAAGAGCCTACATACACAATGCCGTTATACACTGCAGGTCTTGAGTCAACATTATCACCTGTCTCATAACGCCACTTTAGTGTGCCTGTATCTGCATCCAAAGCATAGAGGTAGCTATCACTAGAGCCTACATACACAGTGCCGTTATACACTGCAGGGCTTGAGAAAATCTCTTCACCTGTCTCATAACGCCACTTTAGTGTGCCTGTATCAGCATCCAAGGCATACAAGTATATGTAAGACCCTAGATACACAGTGCCGTTATACACTGCAGGGCTTGAGTCAACATCACCACTTGTCTCATAACGCCACTTTAGTGTGCCTGTATCAGCATCCAAGGCATAGAGGTAGTTGTCATCAGAGCCTACATACACAGTGCCGTTATACAAAGTAGGGCTTGAGTCAACAATATTACCTGTCTCATAACGCCACTTTAGTGAACCTGTCTCTGCATCCAAGGCATAGAGGTAGTCATCCCAAGAGCCTACATAGACAGTGCCGTTATATACTGCAGGGCTTGAGAAAACAGTATTACCTGTCTCATAACGCCATTTTAGTGAACCTGTATCTGCATTCAACGCATAAATGTAGTAATCAATAGAGCCTACATACACAGTGCCATTATACACTGCAGGGCTTGACCAAACCACGCCACCTGTCTTATAACGCCACTTTAGTGTGCCTGTATCTGCATCCAAGGCATAGAGGTAATTATCCAGAGAACCTACATATACTGTATGCGGTAGTTGTAGTTCTATAGATGGCTCTAATTCCCTTGCTTTATTGTAATCGCTTCTAGCATTATCATATTCCCCTTGTTGATAGTATACATCTCCACGACCTTTGTATGCACCCACATATCTAGGATCTAGGTTTATTGCTTTATTGTAATCACTAATGGCTTGATTATATTCATCTTGTTGATAGTATGCGTCACCACGCCCTTTGTATGCACCCACATATCTAGGATCTAGTTCTATTGCTTGACTGTAATCACTAATGGCTTGATTATATTCACCTTGTTGATAGTATGCATCTCCACGTGCTTTATGTGCATTGGCATGTTTAGGATCTAGTTCTACTGCTTTATTGTAGTCTGTTATTGCTCTGATATAGTTACCTATATTGTAATATGCATCTCCACGTGCTTTATGAGCATTAGCATAGTTAGATATCGTTATATTGCTATCTATTTCTACTGCTTTATTATAGTCTGATATTGCTTTATAATACACACCTTGTTCATAGTATGCATCTCCACGACCTTTGTATGCATTAGAGTAGTTTGGTATAGATATATTTGGCTCTAACTCTTTTGCTTCACTATAGTCACTTACAGTGTCACTATATTCACCTTGTTCATAGTGTGAATCACCGCGTGCTTTATATGCACCCACCTGTATAGGATCTATTTCTATTGCTTTAGTATAGTCTTCTATTGCTCCGGCATAGTTACCTTCATCATAGTAATAGTCTCCCTGTTTAATGTATAACCCTGCACAAATAGTGAACCTATCATTAGATATATTACAGAACACCCTACTATCTAGTAATCCAAAGTCAATAAGAAAGACGATACCTAGTAGTAGAGATACTACGAAGATTGCTAAACCAAATATACGTGCTTTATGTACATTTACACGGAGTATTGCTTTAGTGTTATTGGGTATTTGTATATATGGATCTAAATTCTTTGCTGTACTGTAATCACTAACCGCTTTACTATATTTACTTTGTTGGTAAAGTGCATCACCACGCGTTTTATATGCATCAACATGTTTAGTGCCTAGGTTTATTGCTTTAGTGTAATCACTAATGGCATCATTATATTCACTTTGTTTGTAGTATACATCACCACGCGTTTTATACGCATCGGCATGGTTAGGGTCTAGGTTTATTGCTTTAGTGTAATCACTAATGGCATTATTATATTCACTTTGTTTGTCGTATACATCACCACGCCCTTTATATGCATTAGCATGTTTAGGGTCAACTTCTATTGCTTTAGTGTAATCACTAATCGCATTATCATATTCACTTTGTCGATAGTATGCATCACCACGTGCTTTATATGCTTTAGCGTAGTTAGGTAGTTGTATACTTTGATCTACACTTCTTGCTCTAATATAATCGTTTATAGCATCGCTATATTTGCCTTGTTGATAGTATGTATCACCACGACCTTTATATGCTAAAGCATAGTTAGGTAGTTCTATACTTTGATCTATACTCCTTGCTTTGATATAGTCGTTTATAGCATCACTATATTTGCCTTGTTGATAGTATGCATCACCACGAGATTCATATACATAGGCATAGTTAGATAATTGTATACTTTGATCTATACTCCTTGCTTTGATATAATCGTTTATAGCATCACTATATTTGCCTTGTTGATAGTATGTATCACCACGACCTTTATATGCTAAAGCATAGTTAGGTAGTTCTATACTTTGATCTATACTCTTTGCTTTGATATAATCGTTTATGGCATCAATATATTTACTTTGTTGATAGTATGCATCACCACGAGATTGATATGCTAAAGCATAGTTAGGTAGTTCTATACTTTGATCTATACTCCTCGCTTTGATATAATCGTTTATAGCATCGCTATATTTACCTTGTTTGTGGTATACATCACCACGACCTTTATATACATCAGAATATTCAGAGTCTATTGATAATGCTTTACGATAATCGGCAATAGCAGTCCTGTAATTACCCTTCTCACAATATGCATCTCCGCGAGATTTATACGCTTCTACATCATTTGGGTTTAGATTTATCCGCTCTGTATAATCACTAATCCGTTGATCTAAAGAAGATGTGGTAACAGTACCTTGACCTATGGTAACCCTAGTATTATTTACTGAATCAAGAGGTGAGGATGGCAATGGTGATTTAACTTCAATTCTACTTATCCTAGCTTGTATCTCTGCTATTCTCTCTGCATATTCAGCCTCTGTAAGTGTTTGTTCTAGTTGTATCTTACGCTTTAGACCATCTAACTTCTCTATGTCCACTTCTGCACGTGTTATTTGATTACGGGCTTCAATCTCTGCTAACTTCTTATCCTTATTCGTATAAATCTCATCTATCGCTCTTTGTGTTGATGTTTTACGGGCTTCGTAAACAGCTGACTTTTTAGCAGTATCCGCACGCACACGCTCAAGGTCTTGCTTTAGTTCAATAAGCATTCTTTCTTGTTCCTCACGCTCTGCTTCTCTTACAAGTAGCTCTTCATCCCTTGATGTGCTGTATATGTGTAGACTCACAGAACGTAACAATATACCCCAGCTAGCAAGTAGCTCTTTCACGGATGACCTTATATCACTCTTTATATGTTCTTGTCTAGGTATATCGTATCTTATTGACTTATGGCTATCGTTATTACCATAACCTGCAACATATATCTTGCTTGATATATTTACGTTGTTGCTCAATGCTCTTGCAACATCCTCCACTGTAGTTTTATCAATATATAGAGTTGGAATTTCCAGAAGACGATGTAAGTTGTGTTGATCATCCCTATCTACTGCAAATGTTATGTTTACCAATGCAGACTGAATAACTTCGCCTGTTATGGTTGTTATAGTTGGATACTCAATATCAGGAGGCGACTTTATGTATTCACTCTTTACACCGAACGCAATAGAGAGTGTGTATTCACGTAAAGATGCAACTATTACTTCTGTATCAGGTGGTACTTCTTTACCTCTGCCACTGAATTGTTCTATGATTGTGCCGTTTCTACGAAACAGAGCCTTTTCGTTACGAGTAACGTTAAACATACGTCCAGCAGGTGTCTCATCTTTGGGTATGGTTATACAGACTGTCTGGAAGTCCAGTACTCTTATATGTTCTCTTATAGTTATAGATTTATTATCCATACTCACTAATAGCCTTTTAGTTGTAGCGTGTATAAGTTGCAATGCAGTATCATATTTAAGATAATTATACAACATTGATCATGTTTTAGAGATATTGTAATCTAATAAAATTGTGAGTCAATCTTATATATTATGATGCTTTTGAGAGGGTTCGGCGGGCAGCGTATATTGTCAGTAATTGTAGTATCTTATACTACCTTAAAAACTGACTTTTAAGCTCCAGTACAAACTGCTTTTAGTGGTTAGGTGTTTTATTCTTTACTACTATTATCACTGATAATGTACTCAAGCCCGCCAGACGTTAACATTATGTAATACTACTCAAACTCAACTACAACAGGGCTTGAGTGAACAGCCCAACCTGTCTCATAACGCCACTTTAGTTCACCTGTATCTGCATCCAACGCATAAAGGTAGTTATCATAAGAACCTACATACACAGTGGCGTTATACACTGCAGGGCTTGAGTAAACACTCCCACCTGTTTCATAACGCCACTTCAGTGAGCCTGTATCTGCATCCAACGCGTAAATGTAGTTATCATCAGAGCCTACATACAGAGTGCCGTTATACACTGCAGGGCTTGAGGTAACCTCATCACCTGTTTCATAACGCCACTTTAGTGTGCCTCTTGGTGAGGCTGTATCTACATCCCACGCATATATGTAATTATCCCAAGAACCTACATACACAGTGGCGTTATACACTGCAGGGCTTGAAACAACATTACCCCCTGTCTTATAAGTCCGCTTTATTGTACCTTTATCTGCATCCAACGCGTAAACGTAGTTGTTCTGAAAGCCTACATAAACAGTGCCATTATACACTGCAGGGTTTGAGAAAACATTACTACTTGTCTCAAAACGCCACTTTCGTGAACCTGTATCTGCATCCAACGCGTAAACGTAGTCATCATTAGAGCCTACATACACAGTGCTGTTATACACTGCAGGGCTTGATAAAATCCTGCCACCTGTCTCAAAACGCCACTTTAGTGAGCCTGTATCTGCATCTAAGGCATAAACGTCGCTATCATAAGAGCCTACATACAGAGTGCCGTTATACACAGTAGGGCTTGAGAAAACATTATCACCTGTCTTATAACGCCACTTTAGTGTGCCTGTATCTGCATCCAATGCGTAAATGTAGTAATCATCAGAGCCTACATAAACAGTGCCGTTATACACAGTAGGGCTTGAGAAAACACCTAAACCTGTCTCATAACGCCACTTTAGTTTACCTGTATCAGCATCCAAAGCATAAATGTAGCTATCACCAGAGCTTACATATACTGTATGCGGTAGTTCTATAGATGGATCTAATCCCCTTGCTTTACTATAATTGCTTCTAGCATTATCATATTGACCTTGTTGATAGTATATATCTCCACGACCTTTGTATGCACCCACACGCCTAGGATCTAGTTCTACTGCTTTATTGTAATCACTAATGGCTTGATTATATTGACCTTGTTGATAGTATGCGTCACCACGACCTTTGTATGCACTAGCATGTCTTGGATCTAGTTCTATTGCCTTAGTGTAATCACTAATGGTTTGATTATATTGACCTTGTTGATAGTATGCGTCACCACGACCTTTGTATGCACCCACATATCTAGGATCTAGTTCTATTGCTTGACTGTAATCACTAATGGCTTGATTATATTGACCTTGTTGATAGTATGCGTCACCACGACCTTTGTATGCACCCACATATCTAGGATCTAGTTCTATTGCTTGACTGTAATCACTAATGGCTTGATTATATTCGCCTTGTTGATAGTATGCATCTCCACGTGCTTTATGAGCATTAGCATAGTTAGATATCGTTATATTGCTATCTAGCTTCTTTGCTTGACTGTAATAGTTTATGGCAACGCTATATTCACCTCGTTCATAGTATAAATTCCCTTCCTTAGAGTATGTTAGTGCTAATTGAGGGTTAAGTTCTTCTGCAAGGTTAGTGTCAATTTCTAGTGCTTTAGTGTAGTCTGTTATTGCTCCGGCATAGTTACCTTCATTATAGTAATAGTCTCCCTGTTTAATGTATAACCCTGCACAAATAGTGAACCTATCATTAGATATATTACAGAACATTCTGCTATCTAGTAATCCAAAGTCAATAAGAAAGACGATACCTAGTAGTAAAGATACCGTGAAGATTGATACAACAAATATGCGTGCTTTATGTGCATTTACACGGAGTCTTGCTTTAGCGTAGTTGGGTATTTGGATATATGGATCTAAATTCTTTGCTGTACTGTAATCACTAACCGCTTTACTATATTTACTTTGTTGGTAAAGTGCATCACCACGCCGTTTATACGCATTAGCATGTTTAGGGTCTAGATTTATTGCTTTAGTGTAATCACTAATGGCGTCATTATATTCACCTTGTTTGCAGTATGCATCTCCACGTGCTTTATACACATCAGCCTGGTTAGGGTCTAGATTTATTGCTTTAGTGTAATCACTAATGGCGTCATTATATTCACTTTGTTTGTAGTATACATCACCACGCCGTTTATACGCATTAGCATAATTAGGTAGTTGTATATTTTGATCTATATTCCTTGATCTAATATAGTCGTTTATGGCATCACTATATTTGCCTTGTTGATAGTATGCATCTCCACGCCCTTTATACGCATCAGCATGTTTAGGGTCTAGGTTTATTGCTTTAGTGTAATCACTAATGGCGTCATTATATTCACTTTGTTTGTGGTATACATCACCACGCCTTTTATATGCATCAGCCTGGTTAGGGTCTAGATTTATTGCTTTAGTGTAATCACTAATGGCATTATCATATTCACTTTGTTTGTAGTATGCATCACCACGCCCTGTATATGCATTAGAATAGTTAGGTAGTTCTATATTTTGAGCTACACTCCTTGCTTTGATATAGTCGTTTATAGCATCACTATATTTGCCTTGTTCATAGTATGTATCACCACGAGATGCATATGCTAAAGCATAGTTAGGTAGTTCTATACTTTGATCTATACTCCTTGCTCTAATATAATCGTTTATGGCATCGCTATATTTGCCTTGTTGATAGTATGTATCACCACGTGCTTTATATGCTAAAGCATAGTTAGGTAGTTCTATACTTTGATCTATACTCTTTGCTTTAATATAATCGTTTATAGCATCGCTATATTTACCTTGTTGATAGTATGCATCACCACGTGCTTTATGTGCATCAGCATAGTTAGGTAGTTCTATACTTTGATCTATACTCTTTGCTTTAATATAATCGTTTATAGCATCGCTATATTTACCTTGTTTGTGGTATACATCACCTCGCCCTTTATATACATCAGAATATTCAGAGTCTATTGATAATGCTTTACGATAATCGGCAATAGCAGTCCTGTAATTACCCTTCTCACAGTATGCATCTCCGCGAGATTTATACGCTTCTACATCATTTGGGTTTAGATTTAGCCGCTCTGTATAATCACTAATCCGTTGATCTAAAGAAGATGTGGTAACAGTACCTTGACCTACGGTAAACCTAGTATTATTTACTGAATCAGGAGGTGAGGGTGGCAGTGGTTTAACTTCAATTTTACTTATCCTAGCTTGTATCTCTGCTATTCTCTCTGCATATTCAGCCTCTGTCAGTGTCTGTTCTAGTTGGATCTTACGCTTTAGACCATCTAACTTCTCTATGTCCACTTCTGCACGTGTTATTTGATTACGGGCTTCAATCTCTGCTAACTTCTTATCCTTATTGCTATAAATCTCATCTATCGCTCTTTGTGTTGATGCTTTACGGGCTTCGTAAGCAGCTGACTTTTTAGCAGTATCTGCACGGATACGCTCAAGGTCTTGCTTTAGTTCAATAAGTATTCTTTCTTGTTCTTGCCTATCCGATTCTCTTACAAGTAGCTCTTCATCCCTTGATGTACTGTATATGTGTAGACTCACAGAACGCAACAATATGCCCCAGCTAGCAAGTAGATCCTTCACTGATGACCTGATATCACGCTTTATATGTTCTTGTCTAGGTATATCGTATCTTATTGACTTATGGCTATCGTTATTACCATAACCTGCAACATATATCTTGCTTGATATATTTACATTGTTACTCAATGCTCTTGCTATGTCCTGTACTGTAGTTTTATCAATATGTAGAGTTGGAATCTCCAGAAGACGATGTAAGTTGTGTTTATCATCCCTATCTACTGCAAAGGTAATGTTTACCAATGCAGACTCTATAACCTCTCCTGTTATGGTTGTAACACTTGGATACTCAATATCAGGAGGCGACTTTATGTATTCACTCTTTACACCGAACGCAATAGAGAGTTTATACTCACGTAAAGATGCAACTATTACTTCTGTATCAGGTGGTACTTCTTTACCTCTGCCACTGAATTGTTCTATGACTGTGCCGTTTCTACGAAACAGAGCCTTTTCGTTACTAGTAACGTTAAACATACGTCCAGCAGGTGTCTCATCTTGCGGTATGGTTATACAGACAGTTTGGAAGTCCAGTATTCTTATATGTTCTCTTATAGTTATAGATTTATTATCCATACTAATAACCTTTTAGTTGTAGCTTGTATAAGTTGCAATGCAGTATCATATTTATAATAATTATACAACATTGATTATGTTTTAGTGATATTGTAATCTAATAAAATTGTGAGTGAATCAATGTAGCGATACTATGATGGCTTTTGAGAAGGTTCGGCGGGCAGCGTATATTGTCAGTAATTGTAGTATCTTATACTACTTTAAAAACTGACTTTTAAGCTACAGTGCAAACTGCTTTAGTAGTTAGGAGTCTTATTCTTTACTACCACTATCACTGATAATGTACTCAGCCCGCCAGACGATAACATTATGTAATACTACTCAAATTCAGCTACAGCAGGGCTTGAATAAACCCTGTCACCTGTCTCATAACGCCACTTTAGTGTGCCTATATCTGCATCCAACGCGTAAAGGTAGTTGTCATCAGAGCCTACATACACAGTGCCGTTATACACTACAGGGCTTGAACTAATACCATTACCTGTCTTGTAATGCCACTTTAGTGAACCTGTATCTGCATCCAAAGCATAGAGTTGTGAGTCAATAGACCCTACATACATAGTGCCGTTATACACAGCAGGGTTTGAGATAATCCCGTTACCTGTCTCGTAACGCCACTTTAGTGAACCTGTCTTATAACGCCATTTTCGGTTAAATTTAACTACATCCAGTGCATAGAGATAGTTATCTCCAGACCCTACACACACAGTGCCGTTATACACTGTAGGGCTTGATCTAATCCAGTCATCTGTCTTGTAACGCCACTTTAGTGAGCTTGTATCTGCATCCAAAGCATAAATGTAATTATCCGCAGACCCTATATACAGAGTGCCGTTATACACTGTAGGGCTTGATATAATACTGCTACCTGTCTCATAACGCCACTTTAGTGAACCTGTATCAACATCCAAGGCATAGAGATAGTTATCCATAGACCCTATATATACAGTGCCGTTATACACTGCAGGGCTTGATATAATACTGCTACCTGTCTCATAACACCATTTTAGTGCACCTGTATCAACATCCAAGGCATAGAGGTAGCTATCCATAGACCCTACATACAGAGTGCCATTATACACTCCAGGGCTTGATCTAATCCAGAAACCCGTCTTATAACGCCACTTTAGTGTGCCTGTATCTGCATCCAACGCGTAAAGGTAGTTGTCATCAGAGCCTAGATACACAGTGCGGTTATACACTTCAGGGCTTGATATAATACTGCCACCTGTCTTATAACTCCACTTTAGTGCACCTGTATCAATATCCAACGCATAAATGTAACTATCCCTAGATCCTACATATACTGTTGCTATCGTTATATATGGATCTAATGTTCTTGCTTGATTGTAATCATTTATGGCATCGCTATATTCACCTTGTTTGTAGTATACATCTCCACGTGCTTTATATGCGTCAGCATGGTTAGATAGTTGTATACTTTGCGCTATACTCCTTGCTTTGATATAATCGTTTATGGCATCGCTATATTCATTTTGTTTGTAGTATGTATCTCCACGTGCTTTATATGCATCAGCATGGTTAGGTAGTTGTATACTTTGATCCAAACTCCTTGCTTTGCTGTAATCACTTATGGCTTCACTGTATTCACTTTGTTGATAGTATGTATCACCACGCCCTTTATATGCATCAGCATAGTTAGGTAGTTGTATACTTTGATCCAAACTTCTTGCTTTAATATAATTGTTTATGGCATCGCTATATTTGCCTTGTTGATAGTATGCGTCACCATGTGCTTTATACGCATTAGCATAGTTAGGTAGTTGTATACTTTGCTCTAAACGTCTTGCTTTAATATAATCACTAATAGCTTTATCATAGTTACCTTGTTTGTAGTATACATCACCGCGTGCTTTATATCCATCAGGATATTCAGAGTCTAGCTCTAATGCTTTGCGATAATATACAATAGCATTTCTGTAATTACTCTTCTCACAGTATGCATCCCCAAGAGATTTATACGCTTCTACATCATTTGGGTTTAGATTTAGCCGCTCTGTATAATCACTAATCCGTTGATCTAAAGAAGATGTGGTAACAGTACCCTGACCTACGGTAAACCTAGTATTATTTACTGAATCAGGAGGTGAGGGTGGCAGTGGTGGTTTAACCTGAAATTTACTTATCCTAGCTTGTATCTCCGCTATTCTCTCTGCATATTCAGCCTCTGTCAGTGTCTGTTCTAGTTGGATCTTACGCTTTAGACCATCTAACTTCTCTATGTCCACTTCTGCACTTGTTATTTGTTTACGTGCATCAATCTCTGCTAACTTCTTATCTTTATTCGTATAAATTTCATCTATCGCTCTTTGTGTTGATGCCTTATGGGCTTCGTAATCAGCTGACTTTGTAGCAGTATCTGCATGGATACGCTCAAGTTCTTGCTCTAGTTCAAGAAGTATTCTTTCTTGTTCCTGCCTATCCGATTCTCTTACAAGTAGCTCTTCATCCCTTGATGTGCTGTATATGTGTAGACTCACAGAACGCAACAATATACCCCAATCAGCAAGTAGGTCTTTCACTGATACCCTTATATCCCTGTGTATCTGCTCTTGTCTAGGGATATCGTATCTTATTGACTTATGGTTATCGTTATTACCATAACCTGAAACATATATCTTACCTGATATATTTACGTTGTTACTCAATGCTCTTGCTATGTCTTTTACTGTCGTTTTATCAATATGTAGAGTTGGAATCTCCAAAAGACGATGTAAGTTGTGTTGATCATCCCTATTTACTGCAAATGTTATGTTTACCAATGCAGACTGAATAACCTCGCCTGTTATGGTTGTGATAGTTGGATACTCAATATCAGGAGGCGACTTTATGTATTCACTCTTTACACCGAACGCAATAGAGAGTGTGTATTCACGTAAAGATGAAACTATTACTTCTGTATCAGGTGGTACTTCTTTACCTCTGCCACTGAATTGTTCTATGATTGTGCCGTTTCTACGAAACAGAGCCTTCTCGTTACTAGTGACGTTAAACATACGTCCAGCAGGTGTCTCATCTTTGGGTATGGTTATACAGACAGTCTGAAAGTCCAGTACTCTTATATGTTCTCTTATAGTTATAGATTTATTATTCATACTTATATCCTTTTAGTTGTAGCTTGTATAAGTTGCAAAGCAGTATCATATTACAGTAATTATACAACACTGATTATGTTTTAGAGATACTGTAATCTAATAAAATTGTGAGTCAATCTTATATATTATGATGCTTTTGAGAGGGTTCCGGTGGGCAGCGTATATTGTCAGTATTGTAGTATCTTATACTACCTTAAAAACTGACTTTTAAGCTCCAGTGCAAACTGCTTTTAGTGGTTAGGTGTTTTATTCTTTACTACCACTATCACTGATAATGTACTCAGCCCGCCAGACGTTAACATTATGTAATACTACTCAAACTCAACTACAACAGGGCTTGAGTAAATTCTGCCACCTGTTTCATAACGCCACTTTAGTGTGCCTGTAGCTGCATCCAATGCATAGAGATAGTTGTCATAAGAGCCTACATAAACAGTGCCGTTATACACTGCAGGGCTTGAGCTGATACTGCCATCTGTCTCATAACTCCACTTTAGTGTGCCTGTATCTGCATCTAGGGCATAAAGATAGTTATCATGAGAGCCTACATACACAGTGCCGTTATACACTGCAGGGCTTGAGTTAACATTACTACTTGTCTCATAACGCCACTTTAGTGTGCCTGTATCTACATCCAAGGCATAAAGGTAGTCGGATCCTACATACACAGTGCCGTTATACACTGCAGGGCTTGACCAAATCTGGCTACCTGTTTCATAACGCCACTTTAGTGTGCCTGTATCCGCATCCAAGGCGTAAAGGTAGTAATCATCAGAGCCTACATAAACAGTCCCGTTATACACTGCAGGGCTTGAGTAAATCCCGTCACCTGTTTCATAACGCCACTTTAGTGTGCCTGTATCCGCATCCAAGGCGTATATGTAGGCAAGGTAATCATCATACGAGCCTACATACACAGTGCCGTTATACACTGCAGGGCTTGAGAAAACATAACTATCTGTTTCATAACGCCACTTTAGTGTGCCTGTATCTGCATCCAAGGCGTAAACGTAGTTGTCATCAGAGCCTACATACACAGTGCGGTTATACACTGCAGGGCTTGCCCAAACCCCGTCACCTGCCTTATAACGCCACTTTAGTGAACCTGTATCTGCATCCAACGCATAGAGGTATGTGTAAGACCCTACATACACAATGCGGTTATATACAGTAGGGCTTGAGTCAACACTACCACCTGTATCATAACGCCACTTTAGTGAACCTGTATCTGCATCCAACGCATAGAGGTAGTTATCCCGAGAGCCTACATATAATGTATGCGGTAGTTCTATAGATAGATCTAATCCCCTTGCTTGGCGGTAATCACTTCTAGCCTTATCATATTCACCTTGTTTGTAGTATGCATCACCACGACCTTTGTATGCATTAGCGTAGTTAGGTATCGTTATATTGCTATCTAAGTTCCTTGCTTCACTGTAGTTGCTTATAGCGTTAATATATTTACCTTGTTGATAGTATGCATCTCCACGACCTTTGTATGCGTTTACGTTATTAGAGTCAATTTCTATTGCTTTAGTGTATTCTGTTATTGCACGGCTATAGTTACCTTCATCATAGTAGTAATCTCCCTGCTTGGTGTATAACCCTGCACAGATAGTGAACCTATCATTAGATATATTACACAACACCCTACTATCCCGTAATCCAACGTCAACAAGAAAGAAGATACCACCTGCTACTAGAACTACTGAGATAACTAATGTTAAGATTGCTAAAACAATATGATCATACAGGTATCTGTAGATAGATGTAACTATAGACTTTATTTTGAGTTTCCCTTACTGGACGTATACTATAACTTTATACTGATTATTATATATAAGCGGATAGCCTATGATGTCAGTAATTAGAGTTATACAATTATGAGATACTAGTAAATTTACACTATAGAGATACTACATCACAGTAACACATAGCCTAAGCATCTACTTCAAACACTGACAATTAACAGCAGTCTGCTTAACTGTTAGTTAAGGGATATTCTTCCTTATGGCTGCAGGGGGTAGTGATTGCCCCGCACTGTTATCACCCCAACACAGCACCTGATACTTTGCGGAATCAAGTATGCCACAGACGTGTTTACTCCCAGCAGATAAACTTAAAAACTGTTCTTTATTTGGGATATTTTTTCTTATTTCAGTGTCGGGAATGCCCCAGCAGTTGATGTAGTAGTTGGCAGTGAAAAACAGCACGCTCTCGGGAACAACGCCACATGCATACTCCTTATTTGAGGTTTGATCTGCCAACACAGACTTATATCCAATATTTAGAGGAGGACCAATATCGCCCCAACAGACTGTTTTTAAGTTGCTCTGTATACCGCAGGAATGCTCATCGCCAGAAGTAATTGAAATGAACGTTTCTCTTCTGGGTGGTGAGGCTTGCCCTTTAGAATCGCTGCCCCAGCACTCTAGCCTCTTATCTTCTAACTTAATACCACACATGTGGTTTGCACCTACAGCGATTTTTGTAAACTTCTCTTCTGGGATGTCTGCTTGTCCTTGCCCTGTGTTACCCCAGCATACAATCTCATTGTTAGTGTCAATACCGCATGTTTTGTCTTTGTATGCACTTATCCAGATAAAACTACTTGTAGTAGAATTTGTTTGCCCTTTGTTATTGTTGCCCCAACACCTTAGTGTGTTATCTGTTTTAATGCCACAGGTGTGATTATCTCCTGCCGATAGGGTTATGAACTTACCTGTTGGTGCAGAGCTCTGTTTATATTGATCTGAACCCCAGCAAAGCACATCATCCCTAGGGAGAATTGCACACGAATGCGACTCGCCAGATGCTATCTTCTTATTAGATTCAATAAGTTTAGACTTACCAGCCTTTAGGAAAGGAAGTACATCTCTTATAGTATGGTATGAAACCATCCACACGGAGCGATCAATGCAGGGGAAAGAATCCGTACCTGCTAGAGCAATACCAATTAAATTGCCGTACTCTGTTACTATTCCGCTTCCGCTACTGCCTCCGTAGACACACCCTATACTGATGCCAATATTAGTATCCAATCTATCCAAATAGTAAGACCCTTCATACGCACCTTCCTTCACTGACGGTAGCCTTTCACCTTGTGGATGCCCTACAAGGAATACCTTTGTATCTGGTAAAATAGAATCGGCGGTTTCAAGTGGTGTTATATGCCAATCACTCTCATCAGATATTTTGATAAGTGCAAGGTCGCTTGATATGTCTAACGCCCATACTTCTCCTTTTGTGCCATACTCCTGTGCGTTCGGTATACGATAATTTATAAACCCTCTGTGCCCCCAGACGCAGTGGCTTGCAGTCAATACCCAGTAAGTGTCAGGTTCATCCTTATCTACCACTATTCCAGAGCATCTACCTGAATCTGACTCAATCATAACTGAGTATTTTATAACTTCTTTTATGTTTTCTTGCACCTCTTCATCTGACAATGTACGCATTGGCACCGGCGTAGGGGTAGGGGTAAACGTAGGAGTTGGCACTGCTGTAGGGGTAGGAGTAGGGCTCAGTGTCGGAGTAGAAGTAGGTACAGGCGTATCAGTTGCTTCTGCCTTTGGTGTAGGTACTAATGTAGGAGATGGTTCTGGTGTTGAAATCGGAGCTGGGGTTGCTGTAGGTGTTGCAGGAACTGTTGTATGCGTGGGTAGCACATTGGGCGCAGATGTATTGGTAGTGTTATGCGAACACGCACCAAGTGTTACTATAAATACAATTAGGATGATTAATGTTGATGCTGTATATAACTTACTATTCACTATTTGATTCCTGACTGTTTACCTTACTATAGTAATTATATACTACGGTTATACCGATAAAATAAGCCAATCTCTAGAAGGTAACACTCGCACTTTGAATAGAGGCTCAAGTCTGGAGATTTGATAACCTAATAATGAATGGAAACCATTACCTATTTTTATAGCCTTTGGTTTTGGCTTTTTACTACAAAATATCTGATGTTTATCCGTAATATCAACGAGCTCCTTCAATACTTTTAGATTGTTGTATCATAAAGCAAGAGTCCTGCTCTAGTTGTTCGTGAATCACACCATTGTAGCATCAACCTAGACATTAGCAGTTGTTACTGCTTTATCTTTGTGTTTCCTTTAGAAAGGAGGTGATCCAGCCGCACCTTCCGGTACAGCTACCTTGTTACGACTTCGTCCCAGTCATCAGTCCCATCCTCGGCGCTTGCTGCCTTACGGTTAGCTCGGCGACTTCAAATGTTACCAACTTCCATGACGTGACGGGCGGTGTGTACAAGACCCGGGAACGTATTCACCGCAGTATGCTGACCTGCGGTTACTAGCAACTCCAGGTTCATGTAGGCGAGTTTCAGCCTACAATCCCGATTGAGACCGGCTTTATTGGATTAGCTCCATCTCTCGATTTTGCAGCCTATTGTACCGGCCATTGTAGCGTGTGTGTAGCCCCAAACGTAAGAGTCATGATGACTTGACGTCGTCCCCACCTTCCTCCACAAAGGCAGTCTAGCCAGAGTCCCCGACGTTACTCGCTGGCAACTGGCAATAGGGGTTGCGCTCGTTGCGGGACTTAACCCAACACCTCACGGCACGAGCTGACGACAGCCATGCAACACCTGTACTGGCTTCCCTTGCGGGTCTATCACCTTTCGGATCAATAGTACCAGTATGTCAAGCCTGGGTAAGGTTCTTCGCTTATCATCGAATTAAACCACACGCTCCGCTGCTTGTGCGGGCCCCCGTCAATTCCTTTGAGTTTTAGCCTTGCGGCCGTAGTCCTCAGGCGGGATGCTTATCGCGTTAGCTTCGGCCCATGGACAGTTGATTATCCAAAGACCTAGCATCCATCGTTTAGGGCATGGACTACCCGGGTATCTAATCCGGTTCGCTACCCACGCTTTCGTCCCTCAGCGTCAGAACTGACCCAGCGAGCCGCTTTCGCCACTGGAGTTCCTCCCGATATCTACGTATTTCACCACTACACCGGGAATTCCACTCGCCTCTGCCAGTCTCTAGTTCAACAGTTTCTCCCGACCTATTCCAGTTGAGCTGGAAGATTTCACAAGAGACTTATTGTACCGCCTACGGACCCTTTACGCCCAGTAATTCCGGACAACGCTTGCCACCTACGTATTACCGCGGCTGCTGGCACGTAGTTAGCCGTGACTTATTCCTCAGGTACCGTCGTTTGTCTTCCCTGAGAAAAGAGGTTTACAATCCTAAGACCGTCATCCCTCACGCGGTGTCGCTCCATCAGGCTTTCGCCCATTGTGAAAGATTCCCTGCTGCTGCCTCCCGTAGGAGTGGGGGCCGTGTCTCAGTCCCCCTCTGGCTGATCATGCTCGCACATCAGCTACCCGTCTTCGGCTTGGTAAGCCATTACCTTACCAACTACCTGATAGGACGCAAGCTCATCCGAGAGCAGAAATTGGTTACCCAATACCATTTGCTGTATGTTATTTCAAACTTACAGGTTATTCTGTATTATCCCAGATTTCTCTGGGTTATCCACATCTCTCGGGCAGATTACTTACGCGTTACTCAGCCGTTTGCCACGAAACTTTCTCCGTAAGGATAGATCTCGTTCGACTTGCATGCATTATGCGCACCGCTAGCGTTCGTCCTGAGCCAGGATCAAACTCTCAATTAAGTTTAAATTGACTTTTGTTGCTGTTTCCATCCACTATTAGATTATCAAAGTACAAATTTAACAAGCTCTTAGAAGAGCTTTATAAGATAATAGTAAGTAATTAAACAGTGTGAGTCAAGCGAGTATCTTGTCAGTTTTTGAGTTATTTTAAATAAATATCAAGTGCTATGCATCTTTATAACATAAACGTTAAATAGGTGCTTCCTTTAGCTTTCTTTCAAGTGCCTGAACTAAACGAGCAAGTAATATTACTATAATTAAGTATATGTATGAGAGAATAAGAAGAGACTCTAAGTATTTAAAGTTTGCATTGTAGTATAGACGGGTAAGTTGTGTGAGATCTTGAACACCAACAACGGCTACTAAAGAGGAGTCTTTTACAATTGCTACGAATTCGTTACCGAGTGCAGGTAGAATACGTCTTATGGTTTGAGGCATAATTACGTAAAGCATAGTGTTAAGTCTACCCAAACCTAAAGCCTTAGAGGCTTCGTGTTGCCCTTTTTGAATTGACTGAATCCCTCCTCGGAATATCTCGGCTGTAAACGCACCGTAGGCAATAGCCAAGGCTATAACAGCCCGCATCACTAATGGAACGTCTCTGGTTTGTAGTGGAATTCCTAAGACATTCAGTGCTTCAATTATCAACGGTGTTATGGCAAATGCAAAGAATAACAGTAAAACTATTAATGGAACGCCTCTCACAATCTCTACATAAAACGATGCTATATTGTAGGCAATTATGTTGGATGAAGAGCGCATTAAACCCAATATCAGCCCAATGATAAGCGAAGAAAAGTAACCTATAACCGACACCGTTACGGTTGTCAATAAACCTTTGAAAACTATTCCACTGGGAGAGATCCCAGTTATAAACCAAAAGGTTTCGCGGGTGCCTTGATTAGTTATCACTTGAAATGCAATGTAAATTGCAATAAGTATAACCATCAGTAGCCATATAGGAATATCTGATACTTTGTCTAGACCGCCTATGAGCCTAGAACGTCCATTGGAATAGTCTGGGTTTTTAATTTCTGTTACGTACCTTTTTTAAGTTTTATAATATATTTACTGTAAAGTATGCATTGTTTAAAAAATCTATATTATAATTAAAACTTGTTATATGGTTGTACAACTCACTGTTTTTAGAAATAAGAATTATTAATTTTTTAAGGAGAAATATGAACATGATGAACATGAAAAATCTTTTACTGTTTGCAAGTTTGATTATATTTGGGTTAATTGCGGTAGGGTGTTCGCATAACGTTGTTGAAAATAGCGCTGTTGAAAATAGCGCTGTTGGAAAAAGCTGCGGTTCACTTGATAGTGTTGAATTAACAAACGAAGTTCCTGATCTTAAGGGTTGCACTCTTAATGTAGGGGTTGAAAACGCATACAAACCATTCAACTTTATAGATACTGAAGGCGAGTATGGAAGTATAAATGCAGCTGTTGGCTACGATTACGATATTTTTAACGATATATGTGATCGTATTAACTGCGAGCCTAAATTCGTGGAAACTTCTTGGGAGGCAATGGTTGCAGTAATGTCGGGGCAAGGCGACTCAAGCGTGTTTGATGTCGGTGCTAATGGTATTACAATAACTAACGAAAGGGCTCAGTTTGTAGACTTCTCACTCCCATACATAACTTCCTCACAGGTGCTATTAGTGCAATTGGGCGAAAACAGGTTTACTGACAACGAACAGTTTGCCCGCGACCCAGACTTAAAAATAGGAACGCAAATAGGTACCACAAACTATGAAGCATCGGAGAAACTTGTCGGTGAAGATCGTATCGTAGCGTTTGAACAGTTCGGGCTTGCCGTGCAGGCTTTGATAGCAGGCGATGTAGATGCAGTTATGATAGATAGCGTCGCAGGGGCAGGGTACACAGGGCAGAACAGCGATAAAGTAAAAACCCTCGCAACCGCAGTAGAAAGTGAAGAACTAGGCTTTATATTTAGAAAAGGTAGCCCGCTGGTAGATGCAGTTAACTGGGCTTTGCTTGATATAGAAATAGACGGCACAGGTAGCGAAATACACGAAAAGTGGTTTGCAACCGACGACGAAGATGAAGATACTACTACAGATTCAGCAGATACCGCCCCAAGTGAACCTTTGAAGATAGGATACCTAGCAGACTTTTCTGGTCCACTCGCTGAATTTGGTCCTGAAATACAAAAAGGTGTAGAACTCGCAGTAGAACACATAAACGCATCTGGAGGTGTATTTGGTAAACCTGTTGTAGTTGTAAGCGGTGATACAGCACTTCAAGAAGCCCAAGCTATTCAAGAAGCACGCAGGCTAATAAATATAGAAGGGTAGCAGCAATAGTAGGTCCGTTAGCAAGCGGTATTACTCTATCTGTTGTAGAAAGTCTTGCAGCTGAAGAGGAGATTCCAGTAATTTCACCATCTGCAACATCCCCACAGATAAGTGAAGCAGATGATAACGACTATCTATTCCGTTCTACTCTATCAGACGCTGCACAAGGACAAATACTCGCAGAGCTAGTTAAGGAAGATGGCATATCAAATATTGCTGTTCTCTACATTAACAATGCTTACGGGCAAGGCTTGTACAACCGCTTTGAGGAATCCTTTGATGGCACTATATCCGCTGACTCTCATGAAGATGAACAACCCTCATACTTGACTGAACTAAACGGTGTAAAAGATAATGAAGCAGAATATCTTATAGCAATGAGTTACGTGGGGCAGGCACGGGTATACTTAAGAGAATCTATAGAAAACGGTATATTTGAAAAGTTTTACTTCGTAGACGGCACTAGGTCCGAAGATCTGATAACAGCACTAGGTGCTGAAAATCTTGAAGGATACAAGGGAACTGTCTCCTCTAGCGATGATACTACTGACTCGTTCAAAAAATTCAATGAAGAGTTTATAAAGAAGCACGGCGCTGCTCCTTCAAGACCTTATATACGCGAAGCTTATGACGCTACTATCGCTATTGCTCTAGCTGCTGAGAGTGCAAAGTCAGTTGAAGGAAGTGACATCAGAGATGCTCTACGTAAAGTTTCTTCGCCAGCAGGAGAAGTAGTAACCGCAGGTAGTGCAGGCGTAAAAAGAGGTATAGAACTCGTTAGAGCAGGCACAGACATTAACTACGAAGGTGCTGCCACTTCACTGGACTGGAACTCAGTAGGTGATATTAGCAAAGGTGTTGTGAGTATATGGTCTTATGAAGGTGGTGAAATCAAAGATATTGAAAAGAAGGTTGTTGAACTAAAATAACCTATCTATAAATACGGTCACCAAAACTAAAAGGGACTGATGAGCTGAACCCCACAGTGATTCGGTCCCTTTTTTATTTCCAATCATAAACCTTGATACCCTTGCCGATTCGGATATCGTTATTTATCCACCTCTTCACTGACAATATACGCTGCCCACAAAATCTTCTCAAAAGCCATCATAGTATCTCTACATTGACTCACAATTTTATTAGATTACAACATCACTAAAACATGATCAATGTTGTATAATTATCTTAAATATGATACTACATTGTAATTTATACAAGCTACAACTAAAAGGCTATTAGTATGGATAATTACCCCGCAATACCAGAATACATCAACGCACTGGACTTCCAAACTGTCTGTATAACCATACCTAAAGAGAAGATACACAAAGGACGTGTTTTTACCGTCACTCGTAACGAAAAGGCTATATTCCGTAGAAACGGCACAGTCATAGAACAATTCAGTGGCAGAGGTAAAGAAGTACCACCTGATACAGAAGTAATAGTTGCATCTTTACGGGAGTATAAACTCTCTATTGTGTTTGGTAAAAAGAGTGAATACGTAACCTCACCTCCTGATATTGAGTATCCAACTATCACAACCGTAACAGGAGAGGTAATTCAGTCTGCATTGGTAAACATAACATTTGCAGTGAATAGGGATGATAAGCACAACTTACATCGTCTTTTGGAGATTCCAACTCAACATATTGATAAAATCACAGTGAAAGACATTGCAAGCGTATTGAGTAACAACGTAAATATATCAAGTAAGATATATGTTGCTGGTTATGGTAATGACGATAACCAGCAGTCAATAAGATACGATATCCCTAGACAAGAACAGATCAAGCGTGATATAAGGTTATCAGTGAAAGACCTACTTGCTGATTGGGGTATATTGTTGCATTATGTGAGTCTACACATATACAGCACATCAAGGGATGAAGAACTACTTGTAAGAGAAGCGGATAGGAAAGAACAAGAAAGAAAACTTCTTAAACTAAAGCAAGAACTTGAGCGTATCCGTGCAGATACTGCTAAAAAGTCAGCTGATTACGAATACCGTAAGGCAACAACACAAAGAGAGATTAATGAGATTTATACCAATACAGATAAGAAATTAGCTGAGATTGATGCACGTAAGCGAATAGAACGTGCAGAATTGGAAATAGAGGAGTTAAATGGTCTAAAGCGTAAGATACAACTACAAAAGACACTGACAGAGGCCGAATACGCAGAGAAAATAGCAGAGATACAAGCTAGGATAGGTAAAATTGAGGTTACCGTAGTTGAAGAACCTGTAGATCAAAAGATTCGTAAATTGACAGAGCAGATACGTCTAAACCCAAACCATGTAGAAGCGTATAAATCTCGCGGCGATGAATACTGTAAGCATGGTAATTATCCAACCGCTATTTTAGATTATAATGAGGCGATAACACGATACCCTAAATATACAGCTGCGTATAAAGCACGTGGTGATGCATACTATAAACAAGGTGAATATAGTAACGCTATCAGTGACTATAATCAAGCAATAAATATAGAGCCATCTATAGAATTACCAGATTATGCTAATGCACATGAAGCACGCGGCGATGCATACTACAAACAAGGGCAATATAGCGATGCTATCAGTGATTACAATAAAGCTATAGAACTTGAGCCTAAACATGCCAATGCGTATAAAGCACGTGGTGATACATACTATCAACAAGGTAACTATGACAAAGCTGTCAGTGATTATAGTGAAGCAAAGAGTTTAGATCAAAGTATACAACTACCTAACTATCCCGATGCATATAAAGCACGTGGTGATGCATACTACAAACAAGGTGAATACGATAAAGCTATCAGTGATTATAGCAAAGCAAGGAGTTTAGAGCAAAGTATACAACTACCTAACTATGCTAATGCACATAAAGCACGTGGTGATGCATATTATCAACAAGGTAAATATAGCGATGCCATAAACGATTATAGCAAAGCAAGGAGTTTAGAGCAAAGTATACAACTACCTAACTATGCTAATGCACATAAAGCACGTGGTGATGCATACTACAAACAAGGTAAGTATAGCGATGCCATAAATGATTATAGCAAAGCAAGGAGTTTAGAGCCAAATATAGCCATACCTAATTATGCTAATGCGTATAAAAGGCGAGGTGATACCTACTATCAACAAGGTGAATATGATAATGCCATTAGTGATTACACTAAAGCAATAAACCTAGACTCTAAACATGCTAATGCATATAAAGCACGTGGTGATGTATACTATCAACAAGGCAAATATAGTGATGCTATCAGTGATTACAATAAATCTATAGAACTTGAGCCTAAACATGCTGATGCACATAAAGCACGTGGGGATGCATATTATCAACAAGGTAAATATAGCGATGCCATAAACGATTATAGCAAAGCAAGGAAGCTAGACCCATTTATAGAACTACCGCTTTATGCTGATGTGTATAAAGCACGTGGTGATGCATACTATCAACAAGGCAAATATAGCGATGCCATAAACGATTATAGCAAAGCAAAGAGTTTAGATCCAAATATACCAATACCTAACTATGCCGATGCGTATAAAGCACGTGGTGATGCATACTATCAACAAGGCAAATATAGCGATGCCATAAATGATTATGTCCAAGCAAGGAGTTTAGATCCAAATATACCACTACCTAACTATCCCGATGCACATAAAGCACGCGGTGATGCATACTACAAACAAAGTGAATATAGTAACGCTATAAATGATTATAGCAAAGCAAGGAGTTTAGATCAAAGCATACTACTACCTAACTATGCCGATGCACATAAAGCACGCGGTGATTCACACTATGAACAAGGTAAATATAGCGATGCTATCCGTGATTACAATAAAGCAATAGAACTAGACTCTAACAATGCAGCTACATATAAAGCACGTGGTGATGTATATGATGAACAAGGTGAATATAATGATGCCATTAGTGATTACAATAAAGCAATAGACCTAGATTCTAACGATGCAACTACATATACAGCACGTGGTGATGCGTATTATCAACTAAGCAAATATAGCGATGCCATAAACGATTATAGCAAAGCAAAGGAGTTAGAGCCAAGTATAGCCATACCTAACTATGCCAATGCATATAAAGCACATGGTGATGCATATTATCAACAAGGTAAATATAGCTTTGCCATAAACGATTATAGCAAAGCAAAGGAGTTAGAGCCAAATATAGCCATACCTAACTATGCCAATGCATATAAAGCAAATGGTGATGCATACTATCAACAAGGTAATCATGATAAAGCTCTCAGTGATTACACTAAAGCTATAGAACTTGAGCCTAAACATGCTAATGCATATAAAGCACGCGGTGATGCATACTATCAACAAGGTAAATATAGCGATGCCATAAACGATTATAGTAAAGCAAGGAGTTTAGAGCAAAGTATACAACTACCTAAACATGCTAATGCATATAAAGCACGCGGTGATGCATACTATCAACAAGGTAAATATAGCGATGCCATAAACGATTATAGTAAAGCAAGGAGTTTAGAGCAAAGTATACAACTACCTAAATATGCTGAGGCATATAAATCACGCGGTGATGCATACTATCAACAAGGTAAATATAGCGATGCCATAAACGATTATAGTAAAGCAAGGAGTTTAGAGCAAAGTATACAACTACCTAAATATGCTGAGGCATATAAAGCACGCGGTGATGCATACTATAAACAAGGTAAATATAGCGATGCCATAAACGATTATAGTAAAGCAAGGAGTTTAGAGCAAAGTATACAACTACCTAACTATGCTAAGGCATATAAAGCACGCGGTGATGCATACTATAAACAAGGGCAATATAGCGATGCCATAAACGATTATAGCAAAGCAAGGAGTTTAGAGCAAAGTATACAACTACCTAACTATGCTAATGCATATAAAGCACGCGGTGATGCATACTATAAACAACGTAAATATAGCGATGCTATCAGTGATTACACTAAAGCAATAGAATTTGACCCTAAACATGCTAATGCATATAAAGCACGTGGGGATGCATACTACAAACAAGGTAAATATAGCGATGCTATCAGTGATTACACTAAGGCAATAGAACTTGACCCTAAACATGCTGGTGCATATAAAGCACGTGGGGATGCGTATCGTAAACAAGGTAACTATGATAAAGCCCGTAGCGATTACAATCAAGCAAAAACATTAGATCCAGATATAAAAATACCTCCAGAGAAGGAGCCTCAACGTTGTATAAAAAATAAATTCGCAATTGGTTTAGCAACCTTAAGACGTGTAAAGGCGGAGCCTCAACGTTATATAAAAAATAAATACGCAATTGGTTTAGTAATCTTAGGCATATTAGGCATATTAGGAATCGTCTTTCTTATTGATATTCAATTACCTAACGATGCCGATGCATATAAAACGCGTGGTGATTCACACTATGAACAAGGTAACTATGCCAGAGCAATAGAAGACTACACTACGGCTATAGAATTTGACCGTAATTACGCAGTTACATACTCCAACCGCGGGAATGCATACTATAAACAAGGTAAATATAACGATGCCATAAACGACTATAGTAAAGCAAGGAGTTTAGATCGAAGTATACCACTACCTAACTATGCTAATGCATATAAAGCACGTGGTGATTCACACTATGAACAAAGTGAATATAATGACGCTATAAGGGACTATCGTGAAGCAAGGAAGCTAGACCCATTTATAGAACTACCAAACTACGCTAAAGCACACAAAGGTCGTGGTGATGCATACTTCAAACAAGGTGAATATGATAATGCTAGAAGTGATTACAGCCAAGCAAGGGAATTAGATCCAGAACTACGCTAAAGCACACAAAGGTCGTGGTGATGCATACTTCAAACAAGGTGAATATGATAATGCTAGAAGTGATTACAGCCAAGCAAGGGAATTAGATCCAGATATAACAATCGCAACAGTATATGTAGGCTCTAGGGATAACTACCTTTACGCGTTGGATGCAGATACAGGCACACTAAAGTGGCGTTATGAGACAGATGATAGTGTTGACTCAAGCCCTGCAGTTTATAACGGCACTGTTTATGTAGGCTCTAGGGATGGCCACCTTTACGCGTTGGATGCAGATACAGGCACACTAAAATGGCGTTATGAGATAAGTGAAGAGATTTTCACAGTTCTAGGCATTTTTTTCTCAAGTCCTGCAGTGTATAACCGCACTGTGTATGTAGGCTCTGATGACTACTACCTTTACGCGTTGGATGCAGATACAGGTGCACTAAAGTGGCGTTATGAGACAGGTAATGATGTTTACTCAAGCCCTGCAGTGTATAACGGCACTGTGTATGTAGGTTCTGAGGATAAATACCTCTATGCCTTGGATGCTGCCACAGGCACACTAAAATGGCGTTATGAAACAGGTGATGATGTTTACTCAAGCCCTGCTGTGTATAACGGCACTGTGTATGTAGGTTCTGAGGATAAATACCTCTATGCCTTGGATGTATATACAGGCACACCAAAGTGGCGTTATGAGACAAGTTCCTTGATTAGCTCAAGCCCTGGAGTGTATAACAGCACTGTTTATGTAGGATCTGAAGACAACTACCTTCACGCCTTGGATGCAGATACAGGCTCATTAAAGTGGCGTTATGAGACAGGTAACAGGATTTGGTCAAGTCCTACTGTGTATAACAGCACTGTGTATGTAGGCTCTGATGACACCCATCTTTACGCATTGGATGCAGATACAGGCACACTAAAGTGGAATTATGAGACAGGTAACAGGATTTGGTCAAGCCCTGCAGTGTATAACGGCACTGTTTATGTAGGCTCTAATGACAACTACGTTTACGCGTTGGATGCAGATGCAGGCACACTAAAGTGGCGTTATATGACAGATGGCAGTACGTACTCAAGCCCTGTTGTAGTTGAGTTTGAGTAGTATTACATAATGTTACCGTTTGGCAGGCTTGAGTACAGTATCAGGGATAACAGTAGTAAATAATTAAGATTTCATAAACAACAAAGCAAGTTTGCCCTGTAGCTTAAAAGTCAGGTTGTTGAACTAAAATAACCCCTTAAGCAACAGAGACTGATAAACTGAAACCTAGAGTGATTCGGTCCCTTTTTTATTTGCAATCAGTAGCTTAGGTATAAACCTTGATACCCTTGCCGATTCTGGTATCAGCCCTTTAGGTCTAAACAGTAGAAAAAGGACTATTAACAAGCCTGTCATAAACTGCCGTATCTGGAACACGTTATCCTGCAAGAATTCGGGTAGTGAAGTCTGGAATAGCGACATTCCAAACCATAGGAATCCAACGACGAAAGCACCCAATATCACGCCTCTATTGTTGCCACTACCGCCTACCATTACCATTACCCAAATGAGAAATGTTCCTAATAGGTCGGTGAAGCCTGCGGGTGAGATTGCTCTGATATTGTGAGACCATAACGCCCCTGCAAACCCCATTATCATGCCGCCTATTGCAAAAGCAGACATACGGAACAGAAAGACGTTTTTACCATAAGCCGCAGAGGCGGTCTCGTTATCTCTAACGGACCTTAGAGTGCGTCCATAAGGTGAAGCGGTTATTCCACGCACTAAAACGTATACAGCGGCTAACGATAGTAACGATATACCCAGTAAAAGCCATCTGTAATTACTGCCCTCAACTACGTCGGAAAATATACGTGGAATGGCATGCAAACCTGCTGTACGGTTAACAAGCCCGTCTAACGTGGAAGCGACACTTCTGAAAATAGTTGCCAAGCCAATAGTAACGATTGCAAGGAAGTCTCTACGAAGCCGCAAGCCTGGCACTGCGACTATAATGCCCAGCAAGCCCGCCCCTAGAGCAGCACCTACCCAACCTACGCCAACGGGTAGTGAATAACCTCCGATATACTTTTCAAATTCACCGGGAGGGCTGATAGTTAACAGCGCGCTGATATATGCACCTAACATAAAGAAAGCAACTACACCGACGTTGAAAAGCCCCGTATAACCCCACTGAAAATTCAGTGCCAACGCAAGAATAGCAAATATCGCCAAGTCGGTGATAAAGCCCAAGCCCCAATTCAGTACTCCCGGTAGATTGATAGCCAAGATTACAAAAGTTTCTATAAACATTATTTACCTATTAACTCTTTCTTACCTTTTGCATATTTCATATTTTAGACCCAAATATTCCACGAGGGCGTAAGAGTAAAACTACAGTTAGTACTACAAACGGCACTGCGGGCTTTAACCCTGACGGTATCCAATACGTACTAACTTCTTGTGTAACGCCCACTACTAACGCACCGACTAATGCACCCCATGGGTTACCGATTCCGCCGAGTATCACAGCCGAAAAGAGAGGCAATAAGAACTCAAAGCCAAGGTTGTGCTGGAGTTGGCTCTGGACAGCAAGCATAACCCCCGCAACTGACGCAAGAAAACCACCTATAAACCACATTAACCTCCTTATACTGACGGTATTTATACCTGATATTTCTGCCAAAACGGGATTATCTGAAGTTGCACGCATTGCCTTACCTACTTTCGTTTTGTATAACAGCAAATATAGGCTGACCGTTGCTACTATCATCAAACCGATATTAAATAGCTGATCTGGCTTGATCTTTATCTCAAGCGGGAGTTCAATCGCTCTGTTGATAGTAGAGTAGTAGCTAATAGGTAGCACGCCCCACTGAACTTGAATGATAGAGCGAATTATCAACGCCACGCCTACAGACGCAACTAAGGCGATAAACTCTACCCCGCCACGTTTCAGTAATCTATGGAACACCAAGAAGTCTATTATTGCTGCTACAGCACCGACAATTACCCCACTTAACAGCATGCCAACTATAAGTGTCCATCCAAACGAGAATGGAGTAAGAGGTTCTGCAGAGAGCCCTATCTGGTTAACAAAAGTGTATGTTACAAACATACCCAGCGTCATGTAGTCGCCGTGTGCGATATTAGCAAACTTAGTAATGCCATAAGTCAGCGTCAAGCCCATAGCGCCTATCGCTATAACAGAGCCCACAACCAACCCGATAACTACAAGCTGTAGTATATCTGCAATCATAACTCTTTTACATTACCTGTTACAAAAAGCCTGCCGATGTCTTTGTTATCAAAGAAGAATTTACTTGGTTCTTCTACTACTTTTTCACCAGAGACCATAACGCAACCTATATCTGAAATTTCAAGTGCTTCTAGTGCGTTTTGCTCTACCATTACTACTGACACTTGTGAATCTCTTATTCGCTTTATTTTTTCAAAAACCTCTTGGCGTGCGATCGGCGAGAGAGCTGCAGTCGGTTCATCTAGTAGTAATACACTTGGGTTAACTATAAGTGCCCTAGCCATAGCAAGGATTTGTCTCTGCCCGCCTGATAAGTTCGCAGCCTGTGTAGTATTCAATCGCTTTAATTCAGGGAATAGAAACATAATCTCATCCACGCGGGCGTTTATATCGCCTTTATAGATATACCCGCCCATCTGTAAGTTTTCTTTTATAGATAAAGATTCAAATATATTGTTAGTTTGTGGCACAAACCCCGCACCGCTGTAAACCAACCTAGAAGAAGACCAGCCAGTAACATCCTGCCCGTTAAGAAACACTCTACCAGATATAACAGGAATTGCTCCAAAGATAGCCTTTAACAGTGTAGACTTACCTGCTCCGTTTGGACCAATTATCGTAACGATTTGGGCGTTGCTCACCTTTATAGAGAAGTTCTTTACTATAATGACGTCCTTGTAACCAGCAGAGAGTTGCTTTACTTCTAATGCTGTGTTTTCAGTTGTGTTACTACTGTTCACTGACGCTAAAGCTGGCGGTGTTTCTGAAGATTGGTTTGTGTTTTGTAAATTCAATTTAAGTATTACCTAAGTATGCGTCCTTAACTTCTTGGTTGTTTAGAACATCTGAGGGGGTACCTGTAGCTAATATTTTACCGTTTGCCATAACTATTGCCGTATCACAGATGTTTTGCACTGTTCGCATATCGTGGCTAACCATTACAAATGTTACATTATCGCGCTCGCGAACTTCTTTTATAAACTTGCATATATTCACAACTAACACTGGGTTTACACCTGCTGTTGGTTCGTCTAATAGGACTACTTTAGGGGCGTTTATCATAGAGCGGGCGACTTCTAACAGTTTACTTTGCCCACCTGAGAGTGCACTTGCAGGATGATTTACCATAGACTCTAAACCCACTAACTCTAACCAGTAGCGAGCTTGTGCAATTAGTTCATCTTCCTGCTTTTGAACTCTTCTGTAAAACAACAGCGGCGCCCAAATACTCTCGCCTAGCTGTTTAGATGGTGGTATTAGCATGTTTTCAATAACTGTCATACTGCCAAAGAGTCGCGGTATTTGAAATGTACGATGTAAACCAAGCTTAAAAACCCTGTGAGGCGGCATTCCTGTTATCACCTTGCTATCAAACTCTACACTGCCTGCGTTGGGTTTTATAGCGCCTGCTATACAGTTAAAACACGTGGTTTTACCCGCACCATTAGGACCTATCAGCGCCGTTATAGAGCCTTCCTTTACCTCAAAAGAAACTCCATCAACAGCGAGGTTGCCCGCAAACCTTTTTGTAAGTAGATTTAACTTTAACACTTTTGAATTATATTACTATAACGTTTGTATAATTCACTCAGTTTTAGATTTATAAGGCAATGTTCTACGGTACTTATTATATGTAAAAGGTAAATCTGCTATAATGTATGAGTTGTTAATAAGGAAAAGTTTATAATTTTGGGTATATACACTTTGACTTAGTAGCCCTAATAGTCAGTTAAAGAGGTAGTAATAAATTCATAATGAAAACAGAAGAACCAACAACATTTGAAGAGTGCTTTACACAGCTAGAAGAGTATGTGCGTCTGTTAGAAAGTGGTAACCTGCCTCTTGAAGAAGCAACAGAGATATACGAACAAAGCGTAAAACTGGGTGCAAAGTGCAAAGAAATTATAGCGTCTGCAGAGATGAAGATACAAACCGTTAACGCAGACTATTCTGAACTCTCTACGCCTGTTGATAACTCGGAAGAACCTGATTAATTGTTGTCTGCAATTAAAATAGGCTGGCTTTCTAGTGGACGTGGCGAGGGCTCTTACGGGTTGCTCAAAGCCGTTGTAGACGCAATTCAAGTAGGTAAGATAAACGGCAAAATACAGTTTATATTCTGTAATCGGGAATTGGGTGAAGCAGCAGGCTCAGATAGGTTTATACACTTCGCTAACGGGTTAGGTGTTCCTGTTATTACTCTGTCTTCTAAGCGTTTCAAAAAACAACACTCTAATACCGACTGGGGAAACCTACGCAAAGAATACGACTTACAGGTATGGGGCATGCTAAAACCTTTTTCTACAGATAACTCGTTTACAGTCGGTGCGGGCTATATGCTTATAGCACCTTTGCTTTGCGAAAAGCTTCTAATGTTAAACCTGCATCCTGCTTTACCTGATGGTCCAAAAGGCACTTGGAAGCAGGTAGTGAATGAACTTGCTGATACATATGCAAGCGAGTCGGGCGTTATGATCCATATAACTACAAAAGATGTAGACTTAGGTCCTGTAGTGTCGTTTTGCCGATTTAGTATCCGCGATAGTAACATAAAGCATCTTTGGCAAGCTAAAAAAACCACAGAGTTAACAAACTTTATCCGCAGTAGTGGGCTTGTGCGTGAACGTGTGCTTATGGTAGAAACACTCGCTGATATTGCTAAAGCTAATATTACTCTTACAAGAGCGCACAATAACTTACCGAAAGATATGACATCACAGGTTGAAACTGCTTTGAATCAGCAAAGCTATATATAATATAGGAGGATTTACTTGTTAGAGATAAACTACGGAGAATTTGTAAGGTACTCTTTCTATAAGGTAAGTGATAAATGGATGCGTCTAGTACCGAGAAATGTTGAATCCCCCATTGGTTATTTACGCGATTTGTACCGATTTCTTGAAAGCGGAGAGTTTGGCGGTAGAATATACTCTTACAGCACAGTTGGCACTAGAGCTGATACCGACTTTCTTCTTGTACATACGGCAGAGAGTATAGATACATTCAACAAATTCCAAGCTCAGATTAACAAGATGCCAATATCTGGGCTTATGCATCAAGCGTACTCTTACCTTGCCATGAGGCGTAAAACAAACTATAAACACGGTGGAGGCAGACCGCCCAACATAGAAGGCAAATACTTTATTTTATACCCAATGGTGAAAAATAGAACTTGGTACTCACTGCCTTTACAGGAACGTCAAAAGATGATGAACGAACACTTTATAATAGGTCATAAGTATCCGAATATCAGAATACACACCACCTACTCGTTTGGGCTTGATGACCCGGAGTTTGTTGTCGGTTTTGAGGTTGACTACCCTGAAGACTTTGTTGCACTCGTTATGGAACTGCGGGAAACGCAAGCCTCTAGCTATACGCAATCAGAGACACCCATATTTACCACCTTAAAGATGAGTGTAAAAGAGACATTAGAATCTGCTTTTGGGATGATGATATAACTACTTTAACCACTGACTATAAAGGCAGTGCTGAGAAACTTTGAATTATCTAGCTAGCCGGTATTGTTACCCGGCTCCGAAGAGTCGTAGTCGTACTCGTAGTTAAGTTTTATAAACTCCTGTTCATCATCGGGCACTTGATCTTCAGGGAATATGGCGTCTACAGGGCAGACGGGTTCACATGCGGCGCAGTCAATGCACTCTTCGGGGTTGATAAAGAGTTGTCTATCGCCGGGCTTTGAGTATATGCAATCAACGGGGCATACATCTACACAAGCACCGTCCATAATGTCTATGCAATCTTTAGAAATAATGTAAGTCACTCTTGCTCCTTAATGGGTAGTCTTTAATTTAGTTACCACCGCCACAGCAACCGCCGCCGCCACAAGCACATTTTCCAGCAAAATTGGGGTTAGATATAACAAACCCCGAGCGTTGTAGGGAATCAACGTAGTCGATATTTGCACCGTCCAGCAGGCGAGCAGAGTCAAACGAGGCAATGGTGGGTACATCTTGATTAACTATTTCGTCATCTTCTGCGACTGCTTCTTCAATACCGAATTCGTAAGCGGCACCACCTTCGGGCTTTTCCATAACCGTTATACGTAGATAGAATTCTTCAGCATTTTGCTCTTTCATAAATTCCTTGATCTTCTCTTGAGCTAATTCTGAGAAACCTACAGATACAATTCCGTTCTTATCCATTTATAAACCTCCAAACATGTACAAATGCATTTACTTACCTATATTGATATATTAACATATTTAAAAGCGTTTAAGCAGAATTAGTTTCATAAAGATGGCAAGAGACGAAGTGATCTTTACGTTTAGGCTGTATTAGTGAAGGCACTTTTTGCTCACATATGTCGCCTATCTTTAAGAAGCATCTGGGGTTAAATGTGCAACCTGACGGCAGGTCAACGGGCGAGGGGACTTCACCTTGTAGGATTATCTCATCGCGTTTAATGTCTGGGTGCGAGGGCAGTGTTGCAGATATCAGTGCTTTGGAGTATGGGTGAAGAGTATCTATAAATATATCTTCAGTGCGCCCAATTTCGCGTATTTTACCGAGGTACATAACTGCTGTAGTGTGGCACATATACCGTACGGTTGCCAGATTATGGGCTATCATCATATATGAAACACCATACTCGTTTTGTAGGTCAACTAGCAAGTTGAGTATTTGTGCACGTATAGATACGTCTAGGGCTGAAACTGGTTCATCTAGTACTATCAGTTTCGGGTTAAGTGCTAGAGCACGTGCAATACCGATCCTTTGACGCTGTCCTCCTGAAAATTCGTGCGGGTATAAGTTGCGTTGATATGGATTTAGCCCAACTTGTTCCATCAATTCAGAAACCCTAGCAGATCGTTGCTTAGTTGTCTTGTTAGACGATATCTCTAACGGTTCGGCGATTATAGCTTGCACTCTCATACGTGGATTTAGTGATGCCCAAGGATCCTGAAATACAGCCTGAACAGCGCTGCGGTACCTTTTCCGTGTTTTGGAGTTAGCTCTTGCTAAGTCTTCGCCTTCAAACAGTACTGTGCCACTGCTGGGTTGCTCAAGCCCAAGTAGGATTTTTGCTAAAGTAGTTTTTCCACAACCCGATTCACCAACTAAACCAAACGTTTCGTTATCGCATATATCAAAACTGACATTATCTACTGCTACTAGGTAATCCTGTTTTCCGATAGGTAACAATTTTTTACCTACGGGGAAGCGTTTAGATAAGTTCCGTACGCTTATTATAGGTTCGCCAATTGGTGTTGGTAAACCTTCATTGTGTTGTAGAGTTTGCGTTTGAGTAGTCATACTAATTTATGCCTTTCGTTACTAATGTGGATTCCAACATCTGTACTGTTGCCCATCTTCGCTATCAGTAAGAGAGGGATACTCCTGTTTACACTGTTCTTGAACTCTTGTGCAACGTGGTGCAAAAGGACAACCGTTAGGTAAATTATAAAGTAGAGGTGGCTGTCCATCTATTTGCGGTAGCCTTCCTGTTTTTTCTTCTAATTTCGGTACTGAATCTATAAGAGCCTTTGTATAAGGATGACGTGGTTGATTGAATATCTGCCTTACACTACCTGTTTCTACAATCTTACCGGCGTACATCACTGCTACTCTATCGCACATTTTGGCTACTATACCGAAGTCGTGAGTTATAAATATTATACCAACTTTTTCTTCTGCCTGTATCTGCTTGAGTAACCTCAAATACGCCGCCTGAATGGTTACATCTAGTGATGTTGTTGGTTCATCGGCGATAATAACCGAAGGAGCCGAAGATATACCAATAGCACCGACCACCCGCTGACGCATGCCACCTGATAGCTGATGCGGATAGTCTTTTGCACGCTGCTCTGGCGCCGATATACGAACTTTCTTCAATGAATCTACTATCTTATTCCAAAGAGTTCTTCCTCTTACACTCTGATGTATTGTAATCGCTTCACCGACTTGGTTTTTAATATTAAAAACAGGGTTGAGTGCGGTCAGTGGATCTTGTAGTATCATAGATATTTCGCCTCCTCTGACACGCGTCATTTCAGACTCGGCAAGATCTAATAGGTTTCTACCATTTAGAATTACCTCACCACCGACTATTTTACCGGGTGGATCTGGCACAAGACGCATAATAGATAGCGCTGTCACAGACTTACCCGAACCTGACTCACCGACTACACCCAACGTTTCGCCTTGTCTAAGTTCGTAGCTTACGCCATCCACAGCCTTTACGGTACCCCACTTTGTAACAAAGTGAGTGTGTAAATCCTTAACCTGTAAAATTACCTCTTGCCCAACCGTGCTGGGGCCAAAAGCGTCAGTATCCTCTGTTATAGGTTGAACTGGAGTTGTGGTTGTCATTTTATCCTACCTCGTTTTATCAATATTAACGTATTCAGCCTCTCTTTTGCTTTAGTAAAAGCGCATTGTGAAAAATAGTTATGAGCTATACAAACATTTTACACTATATTTAACGTTATGTTAAACTCCTAAAGTTCATTAAGTGGTGGAGAATTTCGCACTTGCTACCTCCTTAGCGTAGTATCCTATTAATACTATCTTTTAGTTCTAAAC
Source organism: Dehalococcoidia bacterium (assembly GCA_964274945.1). GTDB lineage: Bacteria > Chloroflexota > Dehalococcoidia > Lucifugimonadales > Lucifugimonadaceae > CAXXBX01. The sequence continues at coordinate 1,397,549 of CAXXBX010000034.1, forward strand.
ATTCTATACCGACTAATTCAGCGAAGGATGGGATATTCAATTTTTTCCTTCCTTGCTTATCGGGTGTATTAGGCATTATTTCGTCCGTTAATATAAAAACTTGATTCTCCTCTGGTTTCATTAGAGGAGGCTGACCAGATTGGTTTTTAGGTTGATTGTTTAAAGAGTAAACTACCCCGATTAAAGATAGATCAGCAGAAGAATCTTTAGAAAAATTGTTAAAATTTCCTTTAAGTGTATCTCGGTTTTGTTCGTAGATGCGTATTATTTCGGCATTGCTCTGTGCTGATGATTTTTCTAGATAGTCATTGATATTAGATAGAAAATCGTCCACAAATTGCTTTTGAGATTTATGCTTCTTTAACTCACGCACAACTTTATCTATAACAATGACTTCTTTATTTCTGATTTTATGCGTCAAGGCTTCCCAAACGAATTTAAATCGGCGTATATCGGGCGGATAAAAATCAATCATGTGTGAAAAGTAAGACGAATCCAATACAAACCTTACCAACTTATATGTACTCGCTTACACTGTGATAACTGATGCCCAGATACTTAGCAGCTTCGGATCGGCTTATCTTACTGGAGTAAAAGTTTTCAGCTACTGCATCTACAAACTTCTTACTGTATCGCTCTTTTTTAGTAGTATGATATGAACCCCCACTACTTTCGTTTGTCGGTTTATTTCTTGTGGGATTATACCTATTTACAAAGTTGTAAAATTCTTCTTCACTTACAATATCTAGTTCTTTAAGTCTAATCATCAAACTCATTTTACTGACAAAGTACTCTTCTGATAAATCGTTTAAATTTTCTTCCATTAATACGTTTTTATTTGCTTTAGTGAATTGTTTTTGCACTTCTATGTGTGAGGGTATTAGAAAACCATAAGCAAAGCGATGACACCATTTTTCTACTTCGTCTCTTGGAAAATTTGCTTCAACTTCTATCTCTGGAACACCTAAAATATAGTGTGCAAATTCATGTAGTAGGGTTGCAATTTGAGATATAGGAGTATAACTTGAGTTAATCAGTATTAGAGGAGGTAAATCATCATTGATAAAAGTACATCCAGCGATAAAAGTACGTTCACCATCTAGTGTTTCTAAAATTTCTCCTCCTTGACTACCTTTGTGAGTTTTAAAGACGTAAACGCCCGTATCTTCTATCTTTTCCCTCAAAAACTTAAATATCTCTTCAGGCTGTCTGCTTCTCTCTGATATAAAGGCACCGTAATCAAATTGATTGCGATATTTTAATGCTATTTCTCTGGGGTCATTGTCAGTGGTTACTCGTGGAGTGCTATTTTCCTTATCTTCATCATCTTCTAGGCAAGCAATATCTTCTCGCAGCTCTTGATACTTTTGTATAGTGCTGTAAGTATCAATAGATAAAGGAGTATTTGGGTTTTTTCTTTTATATGCAACGGGGAGTTTAGGTTCTTTAAAATTTTCAAAGTATAGAGTGTATACATTGATTTTAAGTTTATCTGCTGCTTTTTTAAGGTCTCTAAAGTCTATTTTTCCACGTGAGAGGTTTTCCGCTATTGCGCGTTTCTTTTCAGGCTTAGTCTTTTCTGTAGTTATTTCATTAACCAACCAATCAATTGTCTTGTCAAAGAAATTCAGATAAAACCTAAGTGTTCCTGCGTTAAATTCTACTATCTCACTTTTTCTATTTTTAGATGGCATTATTTATTCTTAATTCCTAAGTTTTAGGTTTGGTATCAGTAATTTAGGTAATTTAAAAATATAACTGACTTTTAAGGCATTTCTGCTTCTAACTCTATGAGTGTGTGATGCAATGCGTCTATAAAGTAGTCTATTTCATCTTTTGTTATGGTAAGTGGAGGGCATATGGAGATAAGCCGCCCTGCCCTGAAACTGGTAACACCTCTTTTATAAAGATACTCTGGCACATTACTAGATAGATATGTAGACTCCTTTGAAGAAAAAGGCTGTTTAGTTTTTTTATCTTTAACTAGTTCAACACACCATAAGAGCCCAATACCTCTTACGTTTCCTACAATACGGTGCTTCTGTTCTATTTTTTGGAGTTCCTGACCTAGATATTTTCCCATAAGTTTAGTGTTTTCTAGCAGTTTTTCGTTTTTAAATATATCTAAGTTTGCAAGTGCGGCGGCGCAAGATACAGGATGCCCTCCGAATGTTATCAAGTGTATAAAAGTTTCTTCTTGTCCGCCTATAAAGGAATCTGCAACTTTTTTAGATGCTATTGTAGCACCTAGTGGGGCGTATCCGCTGGTTATAGCCTTTGCTACAGTAGTTATATCGGGGGTAACGTTAAAGTTTGATGAAGCAAAGTATTCACCTGTGCGTCCGAAGCCTGTTATTACCTCATCAGCGATGAGTAGTATATCGTATTTATCGGCAATTTGGCGTAGACCTTGCCAGTACTCAATCGGGGGTGGGTGTATCCCAGCCGCTGCCGAAATAGGTTCTGCAATTATAGCAGCAACAGTTTTGGGGTCAGCGTGAATTATTGTATCCTCTAATATTTGTGTTAGCTGTACGGCATTATCTACAACGGAGCCTTTATATCTGAGACGGTATGAATCCCAGTTGGGAATGTAAACTACGCCCGGCATTTCTATTCCCATCGGATCGGCTGTATTTGCTCGCCCTAGGCTGACAGCCATAGCCGTAGAGCCATGATAGGAGTACATCCTTGAAATGACTTTATAAGCATTTGGTTTGCCATTTAACGCCTGCCACTTTTTTGCCATTTTTACAGCGGTTTCAACAGATTCAGAACCACCAGACGTAAAAAATATACGCGCATTTTTATCTTGGTACATGCTCGCTATTCTTTGCGAGAGTTCTATCTGCGGTATAAGAGCTGAATTCGCCGGTGGTGTTTCTATTTGTAGCATCTGTTTATAAACAGCGTCAGCTATCTCAGTGCGACCGTAACCCACTGCTTTATACCATAGTCCAGCCATAATGTCCAAGAGTCGGTTACCTTGTATATCTTCCACCCATACGCCTTTCCCTTTGACAAATATGTTAAGTTTACCTCGCCAATCTTTAACTTGTGCACCGTGTATAAAAAGGTGCTGACCTGCTATATCTTGCAAGGACTCTATCGTATCACCACTATAAATTGTCACTGATTACCTCTCTGGCTTTTTTGATTTCCTATAAATATCGTAAAATCACTTACATACTTATGAAGTTACTATTATAAGTAATGTACATATTACTATATGTCAGGTACACTTTAAAGAGAATATTTAATTACAATCCTACTAAAAGGAGAGAAATAGATGTTAACGAATACCATAGACATAGAAAATATTAATAAGCGTTTTGAAGAAGCCCAACCTACCGAAATAATAGATTGGGCTAACACAATTTTTGGGAATCAAGTTGCTTTGATGTCGTCTTTTGGTGTTGAAGACATGGTTATCTGGGATATTATGTGGAGAATTAACAATAAAGCCAGAATAATGACCTTAGATACACTGAGACTACCCACAGAGACTTACACGCTTATGGATAGAGTAAAGTATAAGTACAAAGTTGATATTGAAGTTTTCTATCCTGATATAGAATCGGTTGGACCTATGATTAAACAACACGGCTTTAACTTGTTTTACAGAGGTGTGGAGAATCGTAAAATGTGCTGTGGAATTCGCAAAGTAGAACCGCTGAACCGCGCACTCAACGGGCTAGACGCTTGGATAACAGGATTACGCAGAGATCAAGGCATGGCAAGAAGTACAATTAATATAGTAGAGTTTGAATCACACAGGAAAACGTATAAAATAAGTCCATTAGCAAACTGGGCAATTCAAGATGTCTGGAATTATGCGAAAGAAAACCGTGTTATATACAACGAGCTCCATGATAAAAACTATCCGTCTATAGGTTGTGCACCTTGTACAAGGGCAGTGCATAACGGTGAAGATATTAGAGCAGGACGATGGTGGTGGGAGTCGGACCCTAGTGCGAAAGAGTGCGGACTACACCTCACAGACTGAACTTTAACTTGTAACTAAATATTCTAGGTTAAAAGATAGTATAGCTTTATTGTCAGTATATTTAGTAGTAAATAAAGAAAAATAAGCTGGAGCGGAAGACGGGATTTGAACCCGCGACCCTCTCCTTGGCAAGGAGATGCTCTACCACTGAGCCACTTCCGCATAAAACTATAAGACTTATGAATTGTAGAGATGGTGCCGAGGGTCGGACTTGAACCGACGACACATGGATCTTCAATCCACTGCTCTACCGACTGAGCTACCTCGGCTGCTCTTAACAATATTTTACAACAATAAACTGTATCTATACAACTGCGATAAGCTTTTATTTTAAAAGTGTTAATATAATATCAATAATAACATTACTAATCTATAAACTATAAAATAATGAATCAAGATTATTTATTTTGGGTAATACCCGCACTGTTAAGCGCCACCGTATACGCAGGAATAACTATCGCAGATAAAATTATCCTATCTAATACTGCACTGGGGCTTCGCACATTTTTACTGTTTATCGGTTTAGTGCAAGGAGTTATATCGGTTATTGTGATGGCACTTGTTGGTGTAGATAGCGGGTTAACTTACAATCTGTTTGCATCAATAGCCGGCGGAGTAATATGGAGCATAGCCTTAATGCTTATGTTCTATGTGCTCCAAAACGAGGAAGTATCTCGCGTTACTCCCGTATGGCAGACGTCACCGCTATTTGCAAGCATATTTGCACTAATATTCTTAAATGAACACATTTCAGTATCTGGCTGGGTTGCAATTGCACTTATAACTTCTGGCGCCGTAGTACTTTCAATAGACCGTATTAATAACGTACTGATATTTAAATGGACAATGAGTTACGTGGTATTAGGCGCTGTAATGATAGGCGTTGCACAAAATTTACTTAAAATAGGTTCGGAAAATCTAAGTATATGGGAGAATTTCTGGGCAAGAGGAATAGGGCTTTCAGCAGGTATGTTAATTGTTGGAGCACGAAAGAGAAACTTTAAGGTTTTAAAGCGTTTTGTCAGCAACACACACACTTGGTATATGTATGCACTCTTTGCAACCGAAGGAATAGGACCTTTTTTAGGGAATATATTTCTACTTATGGCACTGACAAATGGACCTGTGTCTTTAGTAAGCGCTCTGTTAGGATCTAGACCCGTTTTAGTTCTGATAATAAGTTTAATAATTTCCTTTTTTGCCAGTAAAACTATAAAAGAGAGTAAATCTAAGAAGTCTATTGCTTTAAAGTTCGCTTCTACAGTTGCTATTGTGGCGGGTGTGATTACTATTACCGTGTATACTTAAAAGCGGTATAGCAGTAAATAGTCAGTACCAACCGTAAGTTTATGTGATATAATTATGTTTAGAAGTTACTTTACAAGAATAAGATAGGTAATAAATGTACAATGAGCGAAATTGTTAATAACGAGCAAGATAACTCCCAAGACAGTATTGGGCAAAAATTAGAAAAAGTAAGCAGTACTTCATGCATCCATCATTGGATAATAGAATCTCCAAACGGTGCTAGCAGTATGGGCGTTTGTAAAATATGCGGTATGGAAAAAGAGTTTCGTAACTCTTATGAGTACTCTTCTTGGCACGGGCCTAAGCCTTCTTCTTAAAGAAAGATAATTTTATAAGATTTGCTAAATAAGGCTGTGGGATTGCCCACCGTCTACGTTTAGACAAACACCAGTGATATATGATGCATCTTTTCCTGCAAGGAAGGCACACGCGAGCCCAACAGGTTTTGCCCAACCGAAGCGCCCCATAGGCAAATTATTCTGAATAAACTGTTCAACTTCCTCTGGGGTTTTACTGTTTACAAATCTTTCCCAACTGCCTCTAGGTATAAGGATTGAGCCAGGTGCTATTGAATTTACTGTTACACCGCTCTTTGCTAAGTCTATAGCGGTGTGCTTAGTAACCGCTATTAAAGCCGATTTACTAGCCATATAGGCAGCACTGCCACCATATTCACGTCCATATATGGATGATATATTTATTACTCGCCCCCACTTTTGTTCTATCATATACGGTATAGCAGACTTCATAAGTGTAACACTCACCCAAAAATTAAGGTCTACCACTTTATGAAAGTCTTTTGAGGGTGTGTTATGAATAGCCTTAGTGCCCAAGCTGCCGCCTACGTTGTTAACAAGTATATCAATTGTGCCTAAATTTTGTCTTGCTTTACCAAAAACTGACACTGCACTATCAAGGTCTGATAAGTCACTCTTAAATCCGTAACAAGCAACACCTTTAGACTGAATTTGTTCTTTGGCATAATCTATGTCGCTATCTCCGCGAGCGCAAAAAGCTACGTTAACGCCTTCTGATGCAAGTGCAATTGCACAAGCGTAGCCCAATCCACGACTACCGCCTGTTATAAAAGCATTTTTACCTTTGATTTGAAGGTCCATAATCAGTATTTTCTAGTCGGTAATTAAGATATTTCTATAACTCCGCCTACTGCTTCTAGTTTCTGCTTAGCAGCTTCGGCTTCTTCTTTAGAAACACTGTCTTTAATTATTCTTGGAGTGTTTTCAACAGCTTCTTTGGATTCTTTTAACCCGAGTGATGTTAGTTCTCTAACCGCTTTGATAACGGCTATTTTGTTACCGCTAAACTCTTTTAGAGTTACAGTAAACTCTGTTTGTTCTTCTTCTTCTACGACTTCTGTGCTTGCTTCTACTGGCGCTGATGCTACTGGTGCTGCCATAGCGGCTGCACTTACGCCTAGTTCATCTTCAAGCATTTTAACAAGATCTGCCAACTCTATAACTGACATATCTTTTATACTTGCGACGAGTTCTTCTTTGCTAACTACCATTTTTATTCTCCTAAATTTTACTATTACAGCGATACTACGCTGGATTTTCTAATTTTTCTTTATAAGCGCTAATTACAGCAAGCATATACCTAGAAGGTGCTTGTAGCACACTAACCAAACGATAGGCAGGTGCATTAAGTAAACCCATAAGTTTTGCTAAAAGTTCTTCTTTAGGTGGTAATTTAGAAAGTTGGATAACTTGTGCCTCTGTCAGTGGCTGGTGTGATAACATACCACCCTTTACCTTAAGGGATTCGATCCTGTTAGTCTGAATATAGTTAAATAGCGTTTTTGTAACCTGACTTGGATCGTGATCTGATGAAATAGTTATGAAACCAATAGGACCTTCTACGATACTATTTAGCCCTGCAATACCTGCATTTTCTGCTGATATTTTAGCCAGTGTACCTTTTGCAACTTTAAACTGAGCACCTGACTCTCGTAGTGACTTTCTAAATTCCTGTAGAGCAGAGACGTTCATTCCACGGTAGTCAGTAGCCAAAATTAATGAAGACTGATTAAATAGATCGGTCAGCTCTGCAACTATCGCTAAACTGCGCTCTGTAGGCATATGAATGTATCCAATATTTCTATATAAATAAACAACTTTTTATTATAGGAGGAGAAATAAGCAATAACACAAATGGTGCGACAGGTAACATTTACATATATTTCCTTATTAAAAACAGCCTTTGCTGTAATGCCTATAGTGGGGAATTATATAAGTATAATATATAACACTTAAAACCCACTGTCTCCAGCCCGGTACAATACTATTATAATTATGTAATGTATACTATGTCAATTGTGCAATGTAGAGTTTTTTATTCAGTAAGTGAGGTGAAAAATCGGTGAAGTTAACTGTTAGCGATATACTATATCTAGCAAATCCGACTGCCTTAGCGGTAATAGATGGCGAAGGCAATCAATTAACCTACTCTTATATCCGCTGTGAATCTGAGCGGTTAGCATCTGCTATATGTGCAAGCGGTGTGCCGCCTAAGAGTACTGTATCAGTTGTATTTGGTAACGGTATACCATTTATTACCATATTCTTTGCTGCTATGCGTGCAGGGCTTGCGATATCACCCTTGAACCCTTCATATACAGCGAACGAGTTTTACTCTTTTATAAAGGAATCTAATAGCAGACTTGTTATAGCACCAACTGGGCTACATCCTTGTAAGGAAGCGGCAAAACTACTAAACATTAAGGTTATTGAAGCCGATATAGCGAGAGATAATAGTTCAATTTTACTAAGTATAGATAACAAAGTAATTAAAGAGGCAAAAGAGCCCGAGCCACCAGAAGAAAACGATATAGCTCTTGTACTACATACTTCTGGTACTACATCTGCGCCGAAGTGCGTACCTCTCAGGCATGTAAATATAGTTAATTCTCTAAAAGGTATTGTTGATTCGTATGCTCTAAGTGAAGCCGATAGGTCTCTGGTAGTTATGCCTCTTTTCCATGTGCATGGTTTAATAGGTGCAACCTTGTCATCCATTTTTGCAAAGGGTAGCGTTGTTTTACCATCGCGTTTTTCTGCGAGTAGATTCTGGAATTTATATAAACTAACAAAACCGACGTGGTACTCAGCAGTGCCGACAATTCACCAGATACTACTAGCAAGAGCAGATTCAGACAATGCACCCAGTAAGAGCTTTAGGTTTATACGTTCTTGTTCATCCGCTCTTGCACCTGCTACTTTAGCGGAAATGGAGTCCCGATTTTCAGCACCAGTAGTAGAAGCCTACGGTATGACAGAAGCAGCGCACCAAATATCTACAAACCCACTGCCACCTAAAATGAGAGTACCCGGTACAGTTGGAGCACCTACAGGTACAGAAATTTGTATTCGTGACACTAATGACTACAGTAAAATATTGCCAAAATGCAAAACAGGTGAGGTAACAATAAAAGGTAAGAGTGTCATGTGGCAATACTTGAATAATCAATCTGCAACGGACGAAGCAACTGTTGAAGGCTGGTTTAAAACAGGTGATCAGGGCATGGTGTTAGAGAATGGTTACCTAAAACTAACAGGTCGCATAAAAGAGTTAATCAATCGTGGCGGTGAGAAAGTATCTCCCATTGAGGTGGATGAAGTACTCCTATCGCATCCTGCCGTTATTGAGGCTGTAACATTTGCTGCTCCAGATAAACACTATGGAGAATGTGTACAGGCGGTTGTTGTTCTAAACCGTGATGTAGATGTGCAAGATGTACGTAACTTTTGCTTGGAAAGAATAGCAGAATTCAAAGTCCCAAACGTAATATACAAAGCAGAATTTTTACCAAAGACAGCCACTGGCAAAATACAACGACGTTTGATAGCTTCACACTTTTTGAGCCGTGCATAAAGTATCAGTATTCTATTTAGTTTTACGCTATTTGCAAGAATTTAATAAAGAATGTAGCAAATCCTAAGTAAGATAAGCTACTTATCAGGTCGGTGAGGGTCGTGAGTATTACACCAGATGCGGTTGCAGGGTCTATTTTGAGTTGGCGCATAAAAATAGGTACTACTATTCCCGCTGACGTAGCCGCAAAGTAAGATATCAGCATTGCAAATAGAATTATACCCCCAAAATATACGTCTTGTCTCCAAATTCCAACAATACAAGCCAATAACACAGATACAACGCTGGCATTAACAATAGCAACCACGTACTCATGCAAAAATATGCTCTTAGTTTTTGTACCAGCAAGGTTATTTATGGCAAGTGATCTAACTATTACAGTAGAGATCTGTGTGCCTACTACACCAGATTGATTCATAATCATTGGTAGATAAATAGCAAGGGCAGTAAAGGTTTTGATAGTAGATTCAAATAACCCAATTACTGACGCAACTATCAATACGGCTACTATATTACCTATTAACCAAGGTAATCGGCTTTTAATAGAACGTCTGATAGATCCTACAGGACTATCAAATTTGCCGACACCTGCCATATGGTACATATCTTCAGTTGCTTCTTCTTGTGCAATTTTTTGAATATCTTCTGTAGATATTGCTCCCTGTAGATGCCCTTGTGCATCTACAACGGGTAAGCTTAATAGATTGTATCGTTGTGATATGCGAGCGGCATCTTCTTGATCAGTATCAGTTAAAACGTAGTGTACATCTGTATCCATTACATCTGCGACTTTAGATCCAGGCGCTGCAAAAACAAGTTTTGATAACTCTAAAGTGCCGACAAGACGCCCATTTTCGTCTAATACGAATAGTTGTCTCAAGTTTTTATCTGTTATACCTGACATCCGCATTACATTTACAGCATATGTGGTACTCCATTTATCTTTCAGTATGCCTAGGTTTATGTTCATCAGCCCCCCTGCTTTATCGTCAGGATAAAGTAGTATGTCCCCTAGTGTTTTACGGGATGTCATAAAAGAGAGTATTTTACCCGATTTCCCCCAGTCCATGGATCTGAGTACGTCGGCTGCAACATTGGGTTGTACAGCATCTAAGGCAGCTGCAAGCTTTTCTAATGGAATATAATCTACTATGCTTATAAGTTCATCTACGGGTAAATTATTAAGAATAGACACTAAACCTTCAACGTTCATTGAATGTAAAACTACTGATTTTACAGATTCATTTATAATTAGAATAGTATCCGACATATCTCTGGGGGATAGTTTATATAGATAATTGAGTGTATCGGTAACGCCTGATTGCCGGAAAAGACGCTCGCTCTCTGTAGAGTAAGTATGAATTGACTGTTGTTCCAAAGAATACTAAAACGATAAAGAATTAAATGTTAGATAATTATTGTTAACAGTTATAATTTTATCTATATTCATTACTGATAAAGAGTTTATTGGAGCACAAAAAGTATGGGGAGAATAAACTATAAGTTTACCTTCAATTTGTTACTTAGTCGGGAACAGTGTATTACAAAAAATATTTATAGCACAGGAGAGACCTAAAATATGAATCAGTTGGAAGGTTGTGTGGCACTAGTTACAGGTGGAGCATTAGGTATAGGTGGCGGTATCACCAGAGAACTAGCGGCTCGGGGCGCTAATGTATTAATAGTTGACATAAACGCCGAGGCGGCAAAAGAAAACTTAAAAAGCATATCCGATGCTGGTTTAACAGCTGACTTTATGGAGGGAGATGTTGCTCAGCCCTCTGTTACCAAGCAAATGGTAGAATACGCTGTCAGTAAATGGGGTAGATTAGATATCTTGGTTCAAAACGCATATGGACCAGTTGTAGTAGACGGCAAGGCAACCGATGTATCCGAACCCTCTTTTGACTTGGGTATTAGTTTACTCGTTAAATCGCTCTATTTAGGAGGTAAATTTGCTGTTCCTGCAATGGTAGATTCAGGTCCTATGCCTGCTGGTGAATCTGTTTCTAATAAAGATGGATTTAAAGTAACTTATGCTACTGACAATTTACAAAATGTCGGCAGAATTATTAACATATCGTCAGTACACGGGTTACTACAATCACCTAAAGCCCTCATCTATGAAACGGGTAAAGCAGCTGTAATTGGGCTTACTAGACAAATGGCTATAGACTTTGGACCTTTAGGTATAACTTCAAATGCTATTGCTCCTGGGCATATAGTAACAGAATCGGGTAAGAAGGTATGGGAACAACACGGTAATGAAGAAGCTTTTCGTCTTTTTGAAATTCAGTATCCTGTCAGGAGAACGGGGTTACCAGCCGATATAGCAAACGCAGTTGCCTTTTTGTGTTCACCCGACTCAAGCTTTATTACAGGTGTTACTCTCCCTGTAGATGGCGGTTTAAGTATACAGCTACAGGAAAATATAGTGATGGATCTTGTAGACTATATTAAAGAGAATCCAGATATTAAATGCCATTATCAGCAGTGGCGTGCAGAACCTAGACGTTAAAATTAAATAAAAAGTATTTTATAGAATTGATTAGTAAAATTGAATAAAGCTTTTAATCCAAGCGCAATTGAAAAAAAATGGCAAGACCGTTGGGATGAGTCGGGAATTTACAATACCAAAGACAATGTGTCAGGTAGAAAAAACTGGTTTGCACTTACAATGTTTCCATATCCTTCTGGGGATGTGCATATAGGGCACTGGTATGCTTTTGCCCCTGCAGATGCACATGCAAGGTTTATGCGTATGGAAGGGTTTAACGTGATGCAACCGCAGGGGTTTGATGCATTTGGCTTACCCGCCGAAAACGCCGCTATACAAAACAATATACACCCACAAAAGTGGACATTTGACAACATAGATAATATGCGTCAACAGTTCAAATCTATGGGTAACGCCTACGACTGGACAAGAGAAGTAGTTACATGTACGCCTCAATACTACAGATGGAATCAACTCTTTTTCCTTGACTTTCTACGTACAGGGCTGGCGTACAGAGCAGATGCATTGGCAAACTGGTGCCCATCATGCCAAACTACACTAGCTAACGAACAGGTCAAAGAAGGCTTATGCGAACGGTGTGATTCAGAAGTAACAAAAAGACGTATGCCTCAATGGTTCTTTAAAATCACAAAATACGCCGATGAATTGCTAAATATGGACAGCATAGAATGGCCTGAAAATATAAAATCCATGCAACGTAACTGGATAGGTCGTTCTGAAGGTGCATCTGTAGAATTCCGCATTAAATCTCTTAAAAATTTACCTCCTATTACTACATTTACCACGAGAATAGATACTATATACGGTGCTAATTTTATTGTCCTCGCACCAGAAAACAAACTCGTTAGTGAGGTAACCACCGAAGAGTATCGTACCAAGGTAGAAGAGTATATTCAACAAGTTCTTAAAAAGAGCGAAATAGAAAGAGGCGCAAACAATAAAGAAAAGAGCGGTATATTTACAGGTAGTTACGCAATTAACCCAGCAAATGGCGAATCTATACCTATATTCATTGCTGACTACGTTCTATCTACTTACGGTTCTGGGGCAGTAATGGGCGTCCCCGCTCATGATCAACGCGACTTTGAGTTTGCAAAAAAGTATCATCTGAACATACCTGTTGTAGTTGTGCCACATAACAGTGATACCAACTATGAACTTCAACAAGCATACGCAGGGGAAGGCATAATAGTAAACTCTGGTGAATTTAACGGTCTTACCTCTCAAAAATTTAGACAGATAATTACTAAAAAAGCTCAGTCGCTCGGTTGGGGCAAGTCAGCAGTTACGTACAAAATACGCGACTGGTTAATATCAAGGCAAAGATACTGGGGTACACCTATACCTATCGTCTATTGCGAGCAGTGCGGAGTAGTCCCTGTGCCAAAAGAGAATATACCCGTGCTATTACCCGATGATGCAAGTTTTAAACCTACTGGTGAGTCGCCTCTAAGATATCATTCTGATTTTGTTAATACGATATGTCCGACTTGTAAACGCCCTGCTCGCCGAGAAACGGATACGATGGATACATTTGTGGATTCGTCGTGGTACCACCTTTGGTATACAAACACTAAAAGAGATAGTGAGCCATTTACAAATGACGGGCTCAAAGCTTGGATGCCCGTTGATCAGTATATGGGAGGCGCTGAACATGCTGTCATGCATCTGCTATACGCTAGATTCTTCAACAAAGCGCTGAGAGACTTAGGTTACTTACAATTTGATGAACCTTATACACGCCTATTTAACCAAGGGATACTGATAAGGGAAGGTGCCAAAATATCAAAACGTTCTAATCCGCTAACACCTCAAACTATAATTGAAGAGTACGGTGTAGATACAGTTCGCTGTTATCTAATGTTTCTAAGCCCTTGGGAACAAGGAGGAAATTGGTCGGATAGAGGTATAAAAGGCATTGAACGCTGGATTAAAAGAGTGTGGGCTTTAGTCGCAGATCCACCTGATAAACATGCAACGCCGACAGAAAAAGGTGTCCATGCCGAAAAAACGCTAACACGGTTGTGCCACTCTACCACAAAGGCAGTAGTAGCAGATATGAGGGCGTTTAAATTCAATACATCTATAGCGTCATTAATGAATATGACAAACCAAATTATTAAATTAAAAGAAGATGGTATATCGTATGAAGCGTGGAAGTTATCAGTACATCGGTTACTAAAACATATAGCGCCACTTGCTCCATATATAGCCGAAGAACTATGGCATATGCTTGGAAACTTAGAGTCTATACACTTACAAACTACACCAACTTGGGACGAAGCACTCCTTGAAGAACAAGTGCACCATATTGTTATACAGGTAAATGGAAAAGTGAGAGACCGAATATCCGTGCCTGCTGGAACGCCAAAGAGTAGTATAATATCATCTGCCAAGTCTATGCAGAAAATTGTCAGGCACATCAATAATAGTAAGATAATTAAAGAGATATACGTAGAAAATCGTATAGTCAATTTTGTATTAAAGTAATGAGTCAATCAATAGAAGAATATACTGAATCTGACCAGATAAAATACTGGGTAGCTCTTAATAAAATTCCCGGCATAGGTCCGACAAGACTAATTAGCCTAGAGAACTACTTTGGTAGCGCTAAGCAAGCATGGAATGCCTCAGATGACCAACTGTTATTATGTGGTTTAGATAAACGCTCTGTTTACACTCTTTTAAAACATCGTGCATCTATTGACCCAGATGCCGAGATGGAAGCTTTAAAAAATGCTCAGATAACGCCTATTCATATACGTTCTATAGGATACCCAAAACGTTTAAGAGCAATACAAACACCGCCAAGTGTAATATATGTAAAAGGTAAGCCTCTAAATAGTCAAGAAAACAACTTGGCTATAGTAGGCACTAGAAAGCCTACCGATCATGCATGCATTATAACGAAAAGCTTAACTACTCAAATAGTACGTTCAGGTTTTACGGTAGTAAGTGGATTAGCAAGGGGTATTGATAGCCACGCTCACCGAGCTACAATGGATGCAAAGGGCACTACAATAGCGGTCTTGGCAGGAGGGTTAGATGATAGATATCTATATGCAAATACCTTCCTTGCACGTAAAATTCAACAACAAGGAAGCACTTTAATAACCGAATATCCGACAAGTAACCACTCCTCACCACTATTCCATAGACGTAATGAATTGATAAGTGGACTTTCAAAAGCTGTTGTTATAATAGTTGATACAGGTATAAAAAGCGGCGCCATGATAACTGCAGAAGCAGCTATAAAACAGAATAGACCTGTATTCGTTGTATTAGGTAAAATTACAGCAGAGGTTAACAAAAGTGTTAACCTATTAATTGGTCAAGGTGCAAAATTAGTATGCTCTGTAGATGAAATTCTTGAATGGTTAGGTGAGAGTATCGTTAAAAAACCAATTCACGAGACCAAAACTGCAAAGCAATTACCCGACCTAGCACAGCCACTCAAGGATAAAGTTGAAAATTGTGAGAAGACGGGTAACCCAGCTATAGATTTCCTATCGCAATCTGCCAAGCCTGTTCACATTGATGAAATCGGTAAAGCATGTAATATGAACGCATCTCAAGTAAGCGCTATGTTAACAATAATGGAACTGGAAGGTACAGTAATTCAAACTGCACCTATGGTATTTAAAAAAGCATGAGAAAAGAAAAAAAGACGCTGATCATAGTTGAATCACCTGCGAAAGCACGGACGGTAAAGACTTTTCTAGACGTTAATTATGAAATCAAAGCTTCTGTTGGGCATGTTAGAGATCTGCCAAAAAGTGAACTTGGTATTAACATATTAGATAATTTCAAGGCAGATTACATCATTGACCCGCAAAAGAAAAAAACTATCAAGGAAATAAGTGAAGCCGCCAAGCAAGCTACAGACGTATACCTCGCTACCGACCCTGATAGAGAAGGCGAGGCTATATCTTGGCATCTGATGGAAGCTGCAAAGCTAAACAAGGTAGCCCATAATCTAAAACGCATTGTATTTCATGAAATAACAAAACAAGCAATTGAAGAATCGCTTAAAAACCCGAGAAATATAAATATGAGTCTTGTTAACGCTCAACAAGCTCGTAGAATTCTTGATCGCATAGTAGGGTACAAAATCAGCCCTATACTTTGGTCAAAAATTCAAAGAGGATTATCGGCAGGTAGAGTACAGTCTATAGCACTAAGGCTTATAGTAGATAGAGAAACCGAAATAGATAACTTTAAACCGAAGGAATACTGGAATATATCCGTACTCCTTGCGACATCAGGTAAGCAGTTTGTGGCACATCTGCACATGTTACCCGGTAGTAAGAAAAAGGCGGTAATTGCAAACAAAAGTACAGCCGAAAAAGTGGTATCGGCACTTCAAAATTCAAGTTATGTAGTAAACTCGGTATCTACTAAAACCGTTAGTCAGAAGCCTCGTCCGCCTTTTATAACCAGTACAATGCAGCAAGAAGCGGCAAGAAGATTCCGTTTTACTGCGAAGCGCACTATGAGAATTGCACAACAGCTCTACGAGGGCATTAAACTTGATGATGGACAAACTACAGGGCTGATAACTTACATGCGCACCGACTCAACATCTGTATCCCGCGATTCAATTAAAGAAACTATGGAATTTATTAAAGCAGAGTACGGTAAAGAGTATGCTCATCCTAAACCACGTCTATATAAAACAAAGTCACCTAACGCACAAGAGGCACACGAAGCAATACGCCCGGTACGAATAAACAATACCCCCACCAAACTTAACAACCAACTATCAGATGAACAATGGAAACTCTATAACCTGATCTGGAAACGTATGGTAGCAAGCCAAATGGCTAACGCATTGCTGGATTCAACAGTTGCCGAAATATCAGCAAACTGCGAACCGAATAACGAAGTCTACTTGCTACGTGTACAAGGCTCTGTTGTGAAATTTGATGGATTCCAAAGAATCTATTCACCCGTTTCGGATGCTGAAGAGAATGGACAAGAAGTCCAAATTTCACTGCTACCTAAACTATCGCCTAAACAGCCTCTACAGCTCAGTAAAGCTGATGACGTAAAAGCGGAACAAAAATTCACACAACCACCACCGCGGTACTCTGAGGCAACGCTTATAAAAACGCTAGAAAAAGAAGGTGTAGGCAGACCAAGCACATACGCCTCAATAGTAGACACAATTGAGGTAAGGAACTATGTAACTAGAGAAAAAAACCGATTTATACCTACTCCACTGGGTAAGGTAGTTTGTACTTTTCTTATAGAAAATTTCTCCAATATTATGGATATTAAGTTTACTTCAGAAATGGAAGAAAAGCTAGATACTGTAGCAAGTGGCAAAATAGACTTTGTCCCTATGTTACAGGAGTTTAACACTCCATTTGAAAGTATAGTTACAAAAGCATTAGAAGCACCTCGTGTAAAACGAAAGACATTAGAGGTTGAATCTGATGAGAAGTGTAAAGAATGTGAATCTGCTATGGTAATCCGTTACTCCAGAAATGGGCGATTCTTAGGCTGTTCTCAGTTCCCAACTTGTAAACATACAAGACCTATTGAACCAAAAAATGAACAGGAACAGGAAAAAGATACTAAAGATACTGTGGAATTACCTTCACAGGTTAAATGTGAAAAATGCGGTAGTGATATGGTAGCGAGGAATGGACCGTTAGGTAAATTCCTTGGATGTAGTAGTTTTCCTAAGTGTAGAAATATAGTATCAAATACAAGTTCTGTGCAACAGGTTACTACTAATGTTAAATGTCCTAAGTGCAAAAAAGGGAATTTCACTCTAAAAGCAAGCAAACGCGGGGTATTCTATGGATGCAATGCTTACCCTAAATGCAAATTTACAATTCCACGTGCACCTCTGGAAACTCCTTGCTCTGTATGTGGAAGTCTCTTGATTGAGTCAACTAAAGTCAGCATAGCTACCTGTATTAATAAAGAATGTAAGTGGGAAGGTGAATTGAGTAAAGTAGAAACTACAACTTAACAAATGATGTCAAATTACTTGGTAAATCAATCGGTTTATAAACTGCCTAAAATGCTTGAGCAATTGCTAAAAAACTCACCGCAATGGTACGAAATAGTGCAAAAATATCTGCAGTTCCTAAAAGGCAAGCAGTTTAGTATATTGACAATTAGAAACTACCTAACCGATATTGCTCCGTTTTTTGACTATATGAATATAAATAAAGTATCGGACCTAAATGCAGTAAATAGAACAAGCATTAGGCAGTATCTTGCACAGTTACACGAATTAGGTTACAACAGAGCAAGTATTGCGAGAAAACTTTACACTCTTCGCTCATTTTTCAGTTTTCTAGTTGATATCGGCAAAGTAAAACACAACCACACCGTTGACGTTTTACCAATTAAAAAGTACTCTAATTTACCATATGTCGCATCAGTAAATGAGATAGAACGGCTAATAAATGCACCAAATACAAGTACGCCACTCGGTATAAGAGATAAAGCACTATTAGAAACTATCTATTCTACAGGGTTACGTGTATCAGAAGTAATCGGTATAAATGTAGATGATATAAAACTAATAGACCGTGAGATAAGGGTGATTGGTAAAGGGAATAAGCAGAGAGTAGTTATTATAGGACGCACAGCAATAGAATGGATTCAAAATTATATAAATAACGTTCGCACTGATTTAGTTAAAACACTTGCATCTCAAGCGTTATTTCTCAATCGTTATGGGAGTAGGTTATCAGTTAGAAGCGTACAAAAAATAGTTAAACACTACTCACGTCTAGCGGGTCTTAGGGATGACATGCATACACATACTTTACGGCACTCATATGCAACACACATGCTCGCAGGTGGTGCAAACCTTCGCGTAGTGCAAGACCTACTTGGTCACTCTACACCCGTTACTACACAGATATACACACACATATCACTTGTAGATACGCGAAAAGTATACGAAAAAACACACCCACGGGCAAATAAAGAATCGTTATGATACTTGTTATAAACGGTCCAAACTTAAATATGTTGGGCAAAAGAGATAAAAGACTCTACGGCAATATTACTCTTGTTGAAATAGAAACAATGCTTCAAGAAAAAGCATCAGAGTTAAATGTAAGAGTTATATGTAAACAGTCCAATTATGAAGGTGCACTTGTTGAGTTCATTCAACAGAATGGCTACTCGTCAAGAGGCGTAATTCTAAATGCAGGCGCACTCACACAGTTAGGCTATTCACTACTAGACGCTTTACTTGATACGAAAATACCTTTTATTGAAGTACACCTCTCGAATATACACGCCAGAGAAGAGTTTAGAAAACGTTCGGTATTTGCCCCTTATGCAGTAGGTCAGATAGCAGGATTAGGACATCAAGGCTACATATTCGCCTTAGAATATATAGCAAATTTATACACGAGGGATTATAAAAGTTGAACTATACGTCTGAATTTGCAAATAGATTGCAACAAGTCCGCAGTAAAATAAGTAGTTTTGGAATAGATGCAATTTTAGTTTCTAACCCGTTTACACGGAGGTACATATCGGGCTTTACAGGTTCGGCAGGTTATCTGTTTATTAACCAGAATGTATCTCTACTTGCAACCGACTTTAGATACACTGAGCAAGCAGAGGCAGAAACGGATGCTTGGGAAATTGCTAAGTCTAGCTACAATAATCAGTGGCTATGTAGTATCACCATTAAAACTGACACCAAACGGCTCGGCTTTGAAGGAAGTGATCTGACATTTGCTACATATAAACGTATTAAAAAAACTCTTACAGATAAAGGAATTGCGGTAGATTTAATTGATGTAAGCGATCTTACTAAAGACCTTAGATCTATAAAGGGTACCTACGATTTAACGAATTTACTGAAAGCAATTAAAGCTGGCGATCATTGCTTTGATTATGTATCTTCGCAACTTAAAGCAGGGCAAACTGAAAGAGAAATAGCCAATATGTTTAAAAGAGCGGCACTAAACGCAAATACAGAGGGAGTCTCTTTTGAAACAATTGTTGCCTCTGGACCAAATGCAGCGCGACCACATCATAGCCCCAGCGAACGCATAATCAGAGAAGGTGAAACAGTCGTAATAGATTGTGGTGTCAAAGTAAATGGATACTGCTCAGATCTTACGCGTACGCTGATCTTAGGGAGCTATGGTGAAAAGTTACGTAACGTGTATAATACGGTATATGAGGCACAGTCTGCTGCAATAAATGGCATTACTGCAGGTATTACAGGTCATCAGGCTGACGGTATAGCTAGAACAGTGATTGAAAAAGCAGGATACGGCAATAACTTTGGACACAGCCTAGGGCACGGACTCGGGCTAGAGGTACACGAATCCCCTCATATAGGACCAAACAGCACAGATCAAATAGCCGAAGGAATGGTCTTTACAGTAGAACCGGGCATATATATACCCGGCTGGGGCGGAGTTCGCATAGAGGATGTAGTGATAATTGAGAATGGGGTATGCAAAATTTTAAGTAACTCAAGCATAGTAAATAAGATTGATTAAACTTTAAAAAGTAGAGGAATAAGAACATTGACAATATCATCTAGTGAAATAAAAAGAAATATGACTATAATGTTGGACGGTGAAGTCTATCAGATACTTGATTGGCAACATCGTCAAGCTCCAAAAGCACCGCCTACATTAACCTTGAGAGTTAAACACCTTAGCACAGGTAACGTACTAGAAAAAAAGACACAAGGTAACCAAAAAATAACTCTGGCACCAACTCAAGATAGAAATGCACAGTATTTGTATAAAGACGATAGATTCTGGTACTTCATGGATAACTATACTTTTGATCAGTTTGAAGTTGAGAAGTCGTTAATAAACGATGTCATACCGTATATTGTTGAAAATGACTCTATTACCTTCAAGTTTTACAAAGATAGCCCTATTATGGTTGAATTACCCCCTAGTGTAACTCTTACTATTGAACAAACTGAGCCCGGTCTTCGTGGAGATACACAAAGCGGTGCAACAAAACCAGCAATTACAAATACAGGTTTAACACTTCAGGTACCTCTATTTATAAAACAGGGTCAGCGTATAAACGTCAGTACTCAAACAGGAGAGTATCTAGGCAGGGCTGAGTGATTTGTCCCAAGACCTACTAACTGTAAGCGAGTTATGCGAACATATAAAATTATCGTTAGATAATAACCCTATATTTCAAAATACATCAGTATGTGGTGAAGTAGCTGACTATAGGCAATCATCACAAGGGCACTGCTACTTCACACTACGCGATAGTTTATCTAGTATACGGTGTGTTATGTTCAAAGGGTATGCTAGAAAATCGCAGGTTCATCTTTGGAATGGTGTACAGATAATCGCGAAATGTAACGTCGCTTTATACTCAGCAAGAGGCGATATTCAATTATTTACTACCGCCGCTCTATCTTATGGAGAAGGAGATTTACAGCAAGAAGTTTTAAACCTAAAGCACAAGCTAAAAGATTCAGGTTTTTTTGACGATTCAAGGAAACGTAGCGTACCCAAATTTCCAGAATGTATTGCAATTATTACTTCTAAGGAAGGTGCAGCCCTACAAGATATTCTTAATATACTCAAACGCCGATATCCAATTTGTAGTGTTGTTATAGTTCCAGCCTTGATGCAGGGTGCACAAGCACCTGAATCTATTGTTAGAGCGTTTAATACTCTTGACCAAATACAAAACACTGACTTATGTATATTAGCGCGCGGAGGTGGTTCGTTACAAGACCTTATGGCGTTCAATAATGAATCGGTGGCTAGAGCTGTAATGTCGTGTAAAGTACCTGTTGTAAGTGGTATTGGGCACGAAATAGATACTACCATTGCTGATCTAACTGCCGATATTCACGCTCCTACACCGTCTGCTGCTGCGGAGATCGCTACACCGGATATTGCACAATTATCCAACGCTGTAAATAACCTATGCAAAGCGGTGAATGTTGCTATGAAGAAAAATATAGACCGCCACACAACCAATTTATATATATCAATTGACAGACTGCAAACCAGCGTGCCTAAATTATCCCCAAAGATAGCTCTTATTGATAAACTTTTACAACAGATCACAATTCTCACAGATCACACTATCAAACTCAAAAAGAGCGATTTAAACATAGTATTATCTCATTTAAAGCTTAGTGCTATAGGTACGCTAAATAGAGGATATTCAATAACTACTACTGACAATGGTAGTAAACTAACAAACTCTAAACAAGTGTCAGTAGGTGATACGTTAAATATTAGACTAGCAGACGGATATATTAGAGTAAAAATTAAGGAAGTATTTGTTTAAGAGTTTGCTTCGTCTCTAATTTCATGGGCGGGTTCGCGTTTAATTCGTACGCGTTTAATTCGTCTACCAGATATTGCCTCAATTGTTATCTTTACGTTTTTTTCATTTATAACATCTATAACATCGCCAACACTTGGCATTTTACCGAGTTTTTCGTAGATCATGCCTGCAACTGTATCAACACCATAGTGTTCAAGGTTTACACCTAGTGTTTGATTTAGCTGGTCAATACTTATTGTTGCTTGGGCTTGTATTTCGTCATCATTGTTGCCTATCCACTCAATTTCGGGCGGTTCTTTATCAAATTCATCTATCATTTCACCGAGAATTTCTTCTACGAGATCTTTAAAAGTTACTAAGCCCGCAAATCCTCCGTGTTCATCAATTACGGCAGCTATACTTTTGCGGTCTTCACGGAACGTTTTCTGTAGGAGGATTAGATCCTGTACTTCGGGTACATGTATAATTGGTTTAACTAAACTCTTTAATGTTTTATCGGAATTGTTGGAGTCAAATATCGCTGCAAACACATCACGAGAGTATACAACGCCTTGTATATGGTCTAGGTTATCGTTTTCATATACAGGTATTTTGCTGTGTCCGCCTTTATTCATAATTCTTGCGACATCTTCAAGAGGTGTATCAATTGAGGTTGCTACAACATCTGGGCGCGGACGCATTATTTCGCGAACTTTTATACTATCCATCCTTAGTATCTTTCTTATTGTAATGAGTTCGGTACGATCACGGTGTTCAGGTATTACATTAGTTTCTTCAAGTAGTTCTAAGGCTGCTACTATAGTTGCTGTTGTTTCTTCTTGTTTGTTTATTGCACTACCTAGCAGAGTATGAATTAATGGAACAGAGAGTATAAATTCAGTAAATTTAGTGAGCATCATTACAAGTGGATAGAAGTATTTGCGTAACTTATCCCGATAGCGGTTTGCTAAAACAGAGGTTGCAAACTGTGCAACTAATATACTGATAATAATTATAATGCCGGTGACGTAAAGCATAGCTAAAATAGGGTTGCTATCTTTTAGTAGGTATGCAACAGATAGAGAGTAGGCTACAATAGCAATTGCTTGCAACAAATAAACTAGAGAACGAGCTCGGGAATCTAGTCGGTTGTAAAGTGTTTGGGAATTATCTCGGTTATTTTGTGTATCTTGTGTATTTGTGCTTGCCGTTTTATTATCTATGGTAATCTTATCAGGAGAAACCAGAAGTCCTCTAACAAAGACCGCCCGCGTTGCACTTAAAACAACGTATATTGACAAAGAGATACCCAAGCAGAGCCATGCAAGCAGTTGTTCAATAATTAATGATTGCATGTATACAACTCTTTTACTTTAAAGAATGTTCCACTTTTCTTATTTAACGTTAAGTCTGATTTATTACTTCCGTCGGACGAATCATCAGATTCCTTCAACTTCTTTACCTCCACTATGAGAAGTTTTACTTCGCAGTTTTAATGGGCGTGCTGGCACACCTACAACACTGCTGTAAGGGTTTACATCCTTATTTACAACAGAACCAGCGCCTATCTTAGCATTACTACCTATGTTTACAGGTGCAATAAGCATTGATCCAGAGCCTATAAAAGCGTTATCTCCGATAGTTGTGTGTGATTTTGACTTACCATCAAAATTACAAGTAACTGCTCCAGCACCAAAGTTAGCGTTTGCACCCATATGGGTATCTCCTACATATGAAAAATGCCCCACATGGGAATTACTACCAATTGTACTATTTTTAATTTCAGCACAATTGCCTATAAAAGCGTTTTTACCTATAGTAGATTTGTGTCTTATTCGGCAAAAAGGTCCTATAAAAGCATGTGATTCTACTCTGGAACCTTCTAAGTGTGCCATAGTTATTTCTACAAAGTCATCTACTACCGAGTTTTTTATTAAAGTGTTTGGTCCGATTCTACATTCTTTACCGACGTGTGTATTACCCAAGATATATGTACAAGATCGTATAATTGTATCTTGCCCAATAGTTGCAAGAGGCGATATCTTTGTTGTGTTTGGATCTTCTATAGTAACGCCGTTTAGCATAAATTTTCGGCATATAGATGTGTTAAAAGCGGTCTCTGCTTCTGCAAGCTCTACTCTGCTATTTACGCTTAGATTCTCTAATGGCTCGGATGCCTTTACAGATTTAGCTCTATGTTCAGTTACTGCGTGTTGTAGTAAGTCTGTTAGCCTTATTTCCGAATTGGCGGCAGGTTTAAGGCGTTTTAATGCACTAAATAACCAATTTGCCTTAAAACAGTACCACCCTATATTTGCTTCTTTTATCTTACTTTGATGTTCATTTAAGTCTTTTGACTCAACGATTTTCAAAAGCTCCTGATTACTGTTTCTTATGACTCTGCCTAGTTGGATTACGTTCTTTGGTTCACCTGTTAGTATAGTCATCAAAGCCACTGATTGTGTATGCAGTTTCATCATACTTGATAGTGTTGCTGTACTTACGAATGGCACATCACAGTAAGCTACTACAATGTTATCAGCAGTGTAACACGCCGATTTTGCAAATGTTATAGCGGCTCCGCTACCCTTATCCGACTCTTGAACCGTGAAAGTGGCTCTTGGCGCTGCATTTTTTAATTTGTCTTTATGGAAATTTATAATATCTTTAGAAACTACTACCACAATTTTAGAGATACCAGATTGCTCTAAACACTTAACAACATGTCCTAACATAGGTATATCAGCTATAGTATGAAAAGGCTTTGGTAGTTTAGAATTCATGCGGGTACCGCGGCCTGCTGCCAGTACCACACCTGCCCATTGGTTCATGGTAGCACCGCTAAATATACAATTACAGGTACAATAGAATGGTAGATAATTTTTATCATTTGCTCAAGATGTTAAACTATATATATAATTTATACTTTATATTTTTGGAAAGTAGACAAGCTTTAATGAGAAATATCCTTGTAAAAAAGTTGCTATTTTAAGTTTATCACAGTATTACCTAAAATAATAGTCGGAGAGATGGCTGAGCGGTTGAAGGCACCGGTCTCGAAAACCGGAGTACACTACTGTGTATCGCGGGTTCGAATCCCGCTCTCTCCGCCAAATTTACAATATATTATCTGCTTTATACAATATTCACTGAATTTGAGGTCTGGAGTTATTACCAATTTTAAACGAAAGTAAATAATGAAATATAGTAACACCGTGAATGATTTGAATTTGTCTAATTGGAGAAATTATTTAGACGATATAACTACTGATGCTCTATGGATTGAACAAAAAGCTAAAAATGACGGAAAATTTATTATCCCTAAAAGAAATTTTTTGCCAAAGAATTCATCAGAATTCCATGGATTATTCATTCCAGAGATACCATACCAATTCATTATCAGATTCACTAAAAAAAATGAGATAGTATGGGATTGTTTTGGAGGCAGTGGCACTACTTATAAAGTTGCCAAATATTTAGAAAGAAAGTGTATTATCAACGACTTGACTCCTCAAGAGTTATTTATTCAACAAGGAGATTCAATAAGTTTTAACCCTAAAGCTAATGTACAACTTTTATTTATGCATCCTCCTTATCATAATGTCGTAAAATATTCAGACAAAAAAGAATGCGGCAGTAATTTTAGTAGTATAAACGATTTTTTAGTTTGGTTTGAAAAAGTAGTTAATAATTGTGTTCAATATTTGGATAAAAATAGATTTTTAATTTTAGTTTGCGGCAATATTTATCAAAATTCAGAAGAACATACTTTAGGAGTTTGGTGTAAAGATATTATAAGAAAGCAAGGATTTATACTGAAAAGCCATATCATAAAAGATTATGGAGAAACCAAAGGAGGTCAAAAAAATTATAATATCCAATACTACAGAATGTTAAAAGGTAATTTTAATCACTTTTATGGCGACAACATATTTATATTACAAAAGGTTAAGTAGAGATAGTAACAACTTATGGAAGAAATACAAATTAACCGAATATATAACGAAGACTGCCTCAAGACAATGGAAAAAATACCAAGCGAATTTATTGATTTTATTATCACATCACCGCCTTATGATAATATTAGAAATTACAATGGCTATAGTTTTGAGTTTGAAAAAATCGCTATAGAATTAAAAAGAGTTTTGAAAAAGGGAAGCATTATGATTTGGGTCGTGGCAGACAAAACTGAAAATGGTAGTGAGAGTCTTACTTCATTTAAACAAGCCTTATTCTTTAAAAAAATTGGATTACGAGTCCATGACACCATGATTTACTATAAAAATAATCCAATGCCACAAACAGGTAATAGGTATCATCAACATTTTGAATATATGTTTGCGTTCTCAAAAGGAAGTCCAAAAACATTTAATGCTATTACACAACCTACAAAATATAGAGGCTTGGCTAATATGAAAAATAGAGGTCAAAATGGCTCTTTAAACTACGAAAAGATAGAAAGAACAAAAGAAAGAAAAGTAGGCAATGTCTTTTTCTATTCTGTTGGAGGTGGAATTTCTACTAAGGATAAAATTGCGTATAGTCATCCCGCTATTTTCCCTGAAAAATTAGTAATAGATCAAATTAGTACTTGGACAAATGAAAACGATTTGGTTTACGATCCATTTATGGGAAGTGGTACTACAGCCAAAATCGCAAAATTATTAAATAGAAATTGGTTAGGTTCTGAAATATCTAAAGAGTATGTTGATATTGCTAATCGCAGAATCAAAGAATGCTTTAAGGAGCAGTAAATAGTTTATTATGGACTTGATTAGATTAGGCTCCCGAACAGCTACGAATGGTTTTAGAAATGAAGATAATGAGGGAATCTAAAAATTGGGCGAATAACCGTACAAAGAAAAGGTGGCAATGGAGGGCGAAAAACTGCTAGAATGCTACAATTTAAAATTAATCCTGCAGAACTATTTGAAACAGAAAACTAATTATCCCTATCACTTTGTAGTGTGTTATCAGTGTAATTGCTTGTATCTGTGACTTATTATTTTAAATGTCAGTGATTGTGTTATATAATAGAATTATCTATAGATTGGAGATAAAAAATGCAAATAGTAGAAAAAATTGTAATTGACAAACCCGCATCTGATGTATGGAAGGTGGTAGCACTTGATTTCCACAAAATATCAGATTGGATGTCTTCTGTGCCTAAGTCACAACAAATTAATGCAGGCACGCCTGTTGAAGGTGCTACTATGGTTGGTAGAGTATGTCAACGTACAAAAGATCCTAACGGACTAAGTGTAACTGAGAAAATTACTTTCTATGATGATAAAAATTATAAAATGCATGTAGAAGTAGTTCCTACTAACGGCACGATTCCTATTGTGAAGACCAACCTTATAATATATTTGAACAGTATTAATGGAAATAAATCCTCTGTTACCTTTGATGCAGATGTTGAATTAAAAATGCTGGGTAAGATATTATATCTACTTATAAGGCTAAGAATTAAAAAATATTATAATGAAATGTTAGAAGAGCTAAAGTATTTTGTTGAAAACGGCTCACCTCATCCAAGGACGGTTGCCAAAAGTTAGGTTACAGTCTAAATTCAGCTAAAATGTGGCTGTAGCTTTATAGTCAGTGAATTTAGTGATAAACGATAAAAAACATTTTCACTAAGAAGCAATGAGTAGATAAGCCCGTCATTTTCTAAATGTTATACTATATTATCCTGATAACTATAGGAGAGGTGCCAGAGCGGCTTAACGGGCACGCCTGGAAAGCGTGTGTGCACGCAAGTGTACCGCAGGTTCGAATCCTGTCCTCTCCGCCAGTTGTTCCGTAAAGGCATAGATCAAGCATAGTAAAGGAACAACTCCTCAACGCCTTTACTGACTGATTTTAGTTCGCACAAAATGTTGCACTGAGATTTTTTTGATAGATACCGCAGGCATAGACATTGACAACTGGGCTTTTTGGAGTCAGTAAACCAACTTACTAATGATAGAATAAAAAAGCATCTTTTATTTGTTATATGAGTAACTCACAGCTTTCACTCTTGGTAATGCCAGATAAAATAGCAATTTGCCAAATGGATAAAGATGCTATTATTCCTTCATGGGCAACAAGCGATTCGTTTTTTGCTATTGTTAAAACCGATGATGAACTCTCAGTTGTTTGTTCTGCAAGTAGCGTTCCTGATGGAGTAAAATCTGATAAGGAATGGCGAGCATTTAAAGTAGAAGGGACTCTGGATTTTTCATTAATAGGAGTTATTGCTTCGTTATCTAATCCGTTGGCAGCAGCAAAAATAAGCATTTTTGTAATTTCCACATTCAACACTGACTATTTTCTAGTAAAGAATGTAGATTGTGATAAAGCCATAACAGTTTTGAGTACGTTTTGCAACATTAAAATTTAAACGGTAGTATCTAAGTATATATAACTTTTAATAAAATACACTAATGATTGAGTTATTGACAATAAAAGAAGCAAGTCAATGGGCAAGTAGATATTTGCATAAGAATATTACAGTTTCAAATATTTCTTATTTAATCCAATATGGCAAAGTTAAAAAATACGGAGAAAACAGTAATACTGCCGTGAATAAATACGATTTAATTTCTTATTACAAAAACTTTAATCAACAAAGAGAAACTAATTGGAGAGAACAGCTTGGAAAAGATTTAAATTGGGATTTATCCTTTGATAACCTAAAAGAAGCAGAAACTACAAAGCATGTCCATAGATTGCACCCGTACAAAGGGAAATTTATTCCACAACTCGTAGAATATTTCTTAGATAATCATACTGATAATTTTAAAAAGGAAGCATATTTTAAAGAAGGAGATATTGTTTTAGATCCATTTTCAGGTAGTGGTACAACTATGGTACAGGCAAATGAACTGGGAATGCATGCAATAGGAATTGATATTTCAGCTTTTAATTCATTAATTTCCAATGTTAAAGTAGATAAAGTTGATTTTGTAGATTTAAGAAACGAATTAAAAAATATAACTCTTTCACTAAAAGAATTTATTTCAAAAAATACTAATTTACGATTTGAAACTGAATTACTCAAAGAATTGGCGACTTTTAATAAAAAATACTTTCCATTGCCAGAATATAAAATAGAAGTAATCCAAAAACAAATTAACGAGAAGGAATACTCTATTAATCGCGAGAAGGAATTTATTCAAATTTTTAATCAATTACAAGAAAAATATAAACTTAAAATCAAGCAAGAGAGCGGAAACAACTTTCTTACAAAATGGTATTTAGAACCAGTAAAAAAAGAAATTAATTTTATTTTTTATCAACTTAAAAAAGTCAAAAATACAAATACGAGAAAAATTATAACGATTATACTAAGTAGAACGATTAGGTCTTGTAGAGCAACTACACACGCTGATTTAACAACTTTAAAACAGCCTGTTGCTCAAACTTATTACTGCAAAAAGCATGGGAAAGTATGCAAACCATTGTTCTCAATATTATCTTGGTGGCAAAGGTACAGTAAGGATACTATAGCAAGACTTTATGAATTTGACAAATTACGTACAGATACCTTCCAAATATGTCTACAAGGCGATGCCAGAGATATAAATATTTTATCAAAATTAGAAGACGAAAACCCTCACTTAGCACAGTTAGTTAAAAAACAGAAAATTAGAGGAATCTTCTCAAGCCCTCCATATATAGGCTTAATAGACTATCACGAACAACACGCATATTCATATGATTTATTTGGTTTCAAACGCAATGATGAATTGGAAATAGGCTCTCTCTTCCGAGGGCAAGGTAAAGAAGCAAGAAGTTCTTATATTGAATCTATCGTTCAAGTTTTAAAAAACACAAACCAATATTTACAAGATGATTACGATATATTTCTCGTCGCTAATGATAAATACAATATATATCCTATGATTGCTCAAAAAACGGGTATGCAAATAATCAATCAGTTCAAAAGACCCGTACTAAACAGAACAGAAAAAGATAAATCTGCATATGCAGAAATAATATTTCATTTAAAAGAAAAGTAAATTTTGGAGCAAATATTCAAATTAATCATAATTCAGAAAATTTTAGGCTTCAAAACTCTATATTGTCCTGACTATGGCTTAGGACTTAGCCTTAATTGCTCAATAATGCCTCAGTGTTTTAAATAGTCAGTGGCAAACGTTATACAAAATACTCAAGTTGTGAGGTTCAATATCTCAATATTTGTGTAACACCTGATAATACAACGACTTTGTAATTCTATAAAATATAAAAGAGGAGAAATTTCCTACTATAGTATAACCTGTAAAAACATACATATGACACAACCCGCAATACTCGCTGATAAACTTACTCGTTCCTTTGATGGCGTAGAAGCTGTCAAAGGCATAGATTTATATATTCCTGAAGGCGGTATATACGGCTTTTTGGGTCCTAACGGAGCGGGTAAGTCTACAACAGTGCGTATGTTGGTTACACTGCTACTACCGACATCAGGGTACGCTGAAGTATCAGGCTGGGATATAGTTAAAAACCCGCTACAGGTGCGTCTATCAATAGGAGTTGCTCTACAAGAAGCAGGGCTAGACCCTAAGCAGACAGGTAGAGAACTACTAACACTACAAGGTAGACTCTACGGCTTATCTTCCTCTTACATCAAGGCACGCATTAGAGAACTAGAACCTATAATAGATATTGGCGCTGCTATGGATAAGCTTATAGAGACGTATTCAGGAGGTATGAAGCGTAGGTTAGATCTTGCTGCTGCACTACTACACTCGCCTAAAGTCCTGTTCTTAGATGAACCAACAACAGGACTTGACCCTGCATCTCGGGCTAAAGTTTGGGAACAAGTACGAAAAATAAACCGAGAACAGAAAGTAACCGTATTTCTGACAACTCACTACCTTGAAGAAGCAGACCTGTTAGCAGATATGATATACATCATATATAAGGGAAAGATTGTAGATAGCGGTACACCAGAGCAACTAAAGCGTTCTATAGGGGAAGACTTGATAATTGTTAAAGTATCCTCTAACATACAGACAGCTAAAAAGTCAGTAGAGAGGTTAGATAAAGTCATTTCAGCAAATATATACGGTAATGAACTTTCTATAACTACTCAAAACGCAGCTGCTTTTATCAGTGAAGTAGCTACTTCTCTTAACCTTGCTGGAGTAGCAGTAGATGCAATAACATTACGTACCCCCACACTTGATGATGTATTCTTATCACATACGGGCAATCATGTTACAGGAGCAGAAGAGCGTGTCTAACGCAGCAGAACAACCCACTATACCGTTGCCCAAACGTGCGGGTTTTATTGGTGATGTGTACGCTTTAGGAGTGCGTGCTATAAAATCACTTACAAGAGATATGGAATCGCTGTTACCCGCTCTATTTATACCCGCATTTTTTTACTTGGTAACTCTGGGGGCACTACAGGACTTCGTAGAACGAGCACCCGGTGGGCTAGATTACAAAGCGTTTCAACTACCGACGGCAACTTTGTTTGCTGTAACTGGTCTAAGCCGTGCGAATGTACTCGTTTTAGATATACAAAGAGGCTACTTTGATAGACTAGCACTTACTCCTTCCAATAGACTCGCACTATTGCTCGGCTTAATGGTTTCAGATTTGGCATTAGCATTTGTACTGACAGTGTTAGTTATAATCATAGGTACTGTAATTGGAGTAACTTTTGCAACGGGTTTCGCAGGATGGATTATCTTTATTCTCTTTAACTTACTCTGGGCTACTGGATACAACGCTATTCCTTACGCTATTGCTTTAAAAACCGGTAATCCGACTGTTGTTAATACGTCGTTTATTATATTCTTCCCTGTGATATTTCTATCACCTCTGTGGATACCCAGAGAATTTATGACTGGCTGGTTGCAGACTGTTGTAGCATATAACCCTGTTACCTACTTATTAGAAGGTTTGCGCTCTCTTATTGACGGTTGGTCAATAAGAGAATTACTTTACGCAGTAATTGCAATATCTGCATTTAGCGGTGTTACTATACCTTTTTCGCTTTGGGCACTTGCTTGGCGAACAAGGCGTTCGTAATTTACAATCAGTTTATAGGTTATAACACTCTACGGTGTAAACTCTTTTGAAGACTCAATTTTATCTTCATCTAGATCCATACTCATTCCTATAGCAGATGGTACATTTATAAAACCATCTATAGGGTGTATAGGATACTTTAAAAAGAACTGATGTAAACGGTTATGTTTTACTAAGTATTCCTGATATGGGGTATGTATGGGTGATTGTGATAAAGAGAACTGTATATTAGCGGGTGTAGAGTGCCCATGTGGTATAGTTATCAGATCGTAAGTTGTACCTAATGTAGCAATTTTGATAAGTTCGGATAGTCCGCCACACCAGTAGGTATCTGGTTGTAAAATATCCAATGCTTGTGCTTCTATAAACCGACGTAATCCCCAGCGGGTATACTCATGTTCCCCTCCTGCTATGGGTATATTTGTGCGTTTTCGTAGTTGTTGGTATGTATCGATACGATCTGGCAGTGCAGCTTCTTCTAACCATCTTGGATTGTACTCACTAATTGCATTGGCGAGAGTAGTTGCATATGTAAGATTCATAGATTGCCAGCAATCTAGCATTATATCGTAAGAGTCGCCTAATGTTTTTCTAAGAGTTTTTACCATTTCAATGTTGAGGCATAGACCTTCATGCCCAGACATTGGTCCGTGTCTAAAGAACCATTTTTGTGCTTTAAAGCCATCTTTTTTCGCTTCCAGAGCTCTTTCTTTTACAAGTCCCATATCCTCAACATTGTATCCAAGCATAGAGGCATAGGCTGGTACTTTATCTCGCGTTGCGCCACCTAGTAGAATATAAACTGGTACGCCTAGATACTTGCCTTTTAGATCCCACAAAGCACAGTCAACAGCTGATATGCCAAACATCGTTATGCCTTGCCTGCCATGTACTAATGAACGGTGCATTATATCCCAAATATACTCTGTAGCAAGTGCATTTTTGTTAATAATTAAAGGTGCAATTGCTTTAACAATTATGTATGACGTCAAGTCGTCAAGAGGTCCGGATATACCGGTGTCCCCGCTTGTTGATTCTATATAAAGAAAATTAGCATTGACACGGTAGTGAAAATCATCTACCTGTTCACTGACAGGATAGTTACGCGGTTGGTTGCGAAATTCGGGATATATATCGGTTGGCATAACAAGGCGCTCTTCCCAAAGTGGTGCTTTTGTTTCCAACACTCCTGTGACACTGCGTACCCATATTTTACTTATCTGCAATATTTTCCTCCTAAATTTAGCTGAACTGCATACGGTGTAAAGGTAACGCTATATATAAATAGTTGTTGTTAAGATGCTTAACGCTTTGTGTACTGTTGCCCTTTACGTGCCCTATGAAGTCCGTACTTTTTACTTTCACTCATTCGCGGATCTCGCTTTAGCAAACCTGAATTTTTGAGAACAGGTCTCAAACTCGGATCCATTTCTAGTAGTGCGCGTGCAAGTCCATGCGAGAAAGCACCTGCTTGCCCGTGTATACCTCCACCGTGCGTACTTGCCTTAACGTGGATCTGGTCTTTTAGACCTGTAACTTCTAACGGTCTTGTAGCCTCTACGATCCACTCATCAACACAGAAAAATTTATCTAAGGGCTGTTGATTTACTAATGTGTTTCCTTTATTTTTATATACTCTTACGCGGGCTACAGAGGTTTTTCTACGTCCTGTTCCGTAATAAAAAATTGGTTTTTGTTCTTTATCCTGTGCCATTAGAGTGTTCCTTACTAAAATATCATGTGTTAACGCCCATTTTGTTAGATTTTATCAGCGTAACTGTGCTTGATGTGGATGTTCGCCGTCTGAATATATCCTAAGACGCTTCAACATATATTTTCTTAACTTGTTTTTAGGTAGCATACCCCTGACGGAATTGTAAATTATCATATTCGGATTTTTCGTTAACATCTGTGAAAACGATATCTCTTTCCGTCTACCCGGGCGTCCTGTATGTTTTATATAAACTTTCTGGTCAGTCTTTTTGCCTGTCAGCTTGACGTGTCTGGAGTTTATTACTATTACAAAATCGCCTGATAGTAGGTGAGGAGTATAGCTAGGTTTACTCTTACCAGTAAGAATTTGCGCAATATTGGTAGAAACTCTACCAAGTACTTGATCCTTAACGTCTACAACACTCCATGTTGGTTGTAATGATTCCTGTACATTTACATTTTTTTTCTGCATTTTCTAATATCACTCCTTGTCAAATTATAAGCATCTAAAATATGTAATCAACCGTAGATTGAGGTAGCGTAAACCCTAAGTTTTCATCATAAGTTACAGATATCAGACAGAGCCCGTTAGCAGGTAAAGGCTTAATAGATATTTGTTTACCTGTATTGAGCATTTCTTGAAACTGATTAATGGTTATTTCACCTAATCCTATGGCAACGAGATATGCAGCAGTTATCCGTATCTGTTTATATAAGAATGCGTTAGCACTTACGGTAAATTTCACAATATCACGTTGACGAGTTACAGATGCTGCGAATACCTTGCGTGTGGTTGATTTATTGTATAAAGAACTAAGTGTAAATATCTGAAAATTGTGAGTACCAACCAGCATAGACGCTGCACGATTCATATTTATATGGTTTAGCGTATCCTTTACCTGTAAGTGAGTATTCCGTAAGAAAGGCGAGAGCAAATTAGAGTTAACTATTCTGTACACGTATGTGCGTTTGAGTGCATCTCTCCTTGGTTCAAATTGTGTGGGCATTTTACGTATAAGTCTCACTTTTAGATCATCGGGTAGCATAAAATTCAGTGCTTTTGTGATTTGAAATGTATTTCTTTGGGTTGCTACGTCTATAGAGGATGTTTGCCCGAATGCATGAGTACCTACATCTGTGCGGCTAGCAAAGCGAGCTCTAATGGGCTGTTTAAACAACTTAGATAGAGCCAACTCAAGCTCACCTTGTACAGTTCTAACGTTAGGTTGCAATTGAGAACCATGGAACTTTCCACCATTGTATTCTAGTACAAGTCCAAATCGCATCTTTGTTTTTATAACTTGGGCATCAATTCAATTACTGCAAGCGCGGCGTTATCACCTAAACGCGGAGGTAATTTTGTAATGCGTGTATAACCACCATTACGGTCTTTGAACCGTTCTGCAATTTCATCAAACAGCTTTCTTAGAGTGCCTTTATCCGTTAGGTATGCTGCTGCTTGGCGGCGTGAGCTTAAGTCGCCATGTCTACCGAGTGTTACGATTTTTTCAACTATAGGGCGTAGTGCTTTAGCCTTAGGCAGAGTTGTCTTAATAGATTCATGCTTTAGTAAGTCTGTTGCCATACATCGGTAGAGTGTTTTTCTTTGGCTAGAGTTACGCCCCATACTGCTGTATGATTTACGATGTCTCATTTATATACTCCTGCTCTGACATAGAATCAGTAGGCTTCATATATCCGAGTTCAGTCATAACTTGTATGAGTTCATCATAGGATTTTTTACCAAAGTTGTGTACCTTCATAAGCTCGGACGGTTTAAGTGCGAGTACTTCTCCAACGGTTAATATTTTTGCACGGCTTAAACTGTTTTGCGTTCTAGCAGATAAGTCCATGTCTTCCAGTTTCTTATTTGCTATATCTGGGCTTAAGATACTAGATGAACTTTGGGGTTCTTCACCAATTCGTATAAACATAGTCATTTGGTCAGTAGCGATTTTAGCTGCTTTTTTAACAGCATCAACAGGTGAAATAGTTCTATCTGTCCAAACTTCAATAGTTAACTTATCGTAATCGGCACGATCTTCAACGCGTACTTTAGTAACGCTATAGGTAGCTTGTAGTATAGGTGTAAATACTGCATCTATAGGTATTGTGCCTATAATATCTACGGTATCATCTTGGTCAACTTTTTGGTAGCCGATACCAATTTCAACGTTGAATTCTGCAGTTAACGCCGCTTGTGGAGAATCTAGAGATGCAAGGTAGTGTTCAGGGTTGACAATTTCAAAGTCAGCAGATGCCATAATATCACCTGCTTTTACCTCACCTGTACCTGACACATCCAACCGTAACCGCCCATTACGTTGTGAGTTAGGGCGTATTCGTATACCCTTAACATTTAAAAGGAATTCCAGCACATCCTCTTTCATATGAGGTACAGTGGAAAATTCATGATGCACCGATTCGATACGCACCCAAGTGATAGCTGCTCCCTCAAGAGAACTCAATAGCACTCTACGAATTAAATTGCCCAAACTTATACCCCAACCAGGCATTAAAGGCTGTACAGTCAAACGCGTATAACTCTCATCTTCTTGATCCACTATAATAGATGGAACAACATTTTTTAGTTTCTCGTAAGACGTATACGATTTTTCTATTAACACTAACAATTACCTCCTAGAGTAATACTCAACAATAAGCCTTGTAGATATTCCCAAATCCTTCTGAGAAAATACAGGTTCTGTTAAAACTTTACCAACCATAGAGTGTTTATTAAGATTTAACCAAGTAGGTACTCTATATCCTCGGGAAATTTGCGATTTAGCAATACCGTAGACTCCTTTTTTAGTAGAGGATTCCTTCCATGATATGATATCACCTGTATTGACTGTGTAAGAGGGTATATCTACCTTACTCTCATTTACTAATATATGCCCGTGGTTAACCG
Source organism: Dehalococcoidia bacterium (assembly GCA_964274945.1). Taxonomy (GTDB): domain Bacteria; phylum Chloroflexota; class Dehalococcoidia; order Lucifugimonadales; family Lucifugimonadaceae; genus CAXXBX01. The sequence continues at coordinate 1,434,194 of CAXXBX010000034.1, forward strand.
ACTGACGCGCTTGTTGGCGAGTTTGAGCAAATCCCAGTCTAAACACTACGTTATCTAAACGTCGCTCAAGCATTTTAACCAGTACATCCCCGGTTATTTCTTCTTTCCTTGAGGCTATATCGTAATATCTACGGAATTGCTTCTCTTTCACGCCGTATATTGCCATTGTCTTTTGTTTTTCACGTAGTTGCATACCATACTCAGATAAACGCCGCCTTGTACGTACAGCTTTTTCACCAGGAGACGATTTTCTCCTGTCAAACCCACACTTACCTTTAGGCTTGTGACACATACTAAAGCCGTAACGACGGCAGTTTTTTTCTTTAGGACCTGTATATCTAGACATTAAAATATATTATTTGATTACAAAGTTAATTACGTGGTTTCTTACGAGGACGACAGCCATTATGAGGCATAGGGGTTACATCTTTGATACTGACTACATTTACTCCAGCCGACTGTATAGACCTAACAGCAGCATCCCTGCCACTGCCCGGACCTTTAACAAAAACGTCCACAGTACGCATTCCATTTTCAATAGCCTCTGTAGCAGCTGCACTCGCCGCTTGCTGTGCAGCGAAAGATGTAGATTTCCTAGATCCTTTAAAGCCAACAGCCCCTGCACTTTTTTGTGTTAAGACGTTACCTTCTGTATCAGTTATAGATACAATAGTATTATTAAAAGTAGCATTAATATATGCCATCCCTTGAGGCACAAATCTACGCTCTTTCTTACGCAGTCTTCTACGTTTTGCCATAGTATTTATCCAGTTTCTTATACAATATAGTTTTACCTAAAAATGATTACCTTAATGGCGTGTTACCTTCTTCTTACCTGCTATAGCGTGAGAACGTCCCCGTTTTTGTCTAGCGTTAGTTTTTGTTCGTTGCCCCCTTACAGGTAATTTTTTACGATGCCTTAAACCTCGGTAACTTTTTATATCTATAAGCCTTCGGGTGTTTAGATATACCTGACGCCTAAGCTCGCCCTCTAACAGTACCTCAGATTTATCTATAGCAGTACGTATATCAGTTATCTCTGTATCTGATAAAGAGCCAATTCGCCTTTGCAGATCAATATTGGCTGACTTTAACAGATTCTTAGATGTAGTCAGCCCTATTCCGTATATTTTTGTTAAACCTACGTCTACAATTGCTCTATCGTCTATCTGTATACCTGCTATATTTGCCAATTTCTACCTTACTACTAACCTTGGCACTGTTTGTCATTTGGGTTTTCACAAATAACACGAACAACACCTTGCCGTTTGATTATTCTACACTTAGGACAACGCCGCTTTACTGATGCTTTTACTTTCAAATTACCAATGCTCCTTTTTAATGATACCTACTTAAACCGATAGGTTACTCTGCCTCGCGTGAGATCGTAAGGTGAAAGCTCAACCATTACTCTATCGCCGGGTATTATTTTTATAAAGTTTTTACGCATCTTGCCAGAAGCATAAGCTAACACAGAGTGACCGTTGGGCAGGTCAACTCTGAAAATTGCATTTGGCATTGCCTCTTTTACTTGTCCTTCAACTTCTATAGAGTCTTTCTTTGACATTATTTAGCCTTTTTATTCACAGTTGTTAAAATTTCAAATCCTCTTTCGGTCACGGCAACTGTATCTTCAAAGTGTGCGGAAAGTTTCCCGTCTCTAGTTACAACAGTCCAAGTATCTTCAAGTAAACTTGTTCTATAATCACCTTCAACAAGCATAGGTTCTATTGCAATAGTCATGCCGATACTTAACAGACTGCCTGTATTCGGTTTACCGAAATTGGGTATTTGTGGTAATTCGTGTAGTTTTTCCCCTATTCCATGCCCTACGTACTCGCGTACTACGTCGTAGCCGTGTGATTGTGCATACTTTTCAACTGCATGACCTATATCTCCTGTACGTTTTCCTGATCTAACTTGCTCTATTCCTATTTTCAACGATTCTCGGGTTACTTGACATATCTTTAACTTTTCAGCCGTTGGTGTTGCTGCTTTAGATGGACTAACCACTATTGAACGTGCCATATCACTGTACATAGAATCTACTACTGCACCGCAATCTATAGACACTAAATCGCCTGCTTTAATTACCCGTTTACCCGGTATTCCGTGAACTATCTCCTCATTTAAAGATATACATGCGGTAGCAGGAAATCCATAAAGTCCTAAAAATGCCGGACGTGCGTTATGTAATTCAATTTCGCATCGGGCTATAGAATCCAGCTCTTGAGTAGTTATACCCGGTTCAATTATCTTGAAAACCTTATCTAATGCAACAGCAACAATATAACCTGCTTCTCTCATTGCATCTAATTGGCTTGGTGTTTTTATAGTGCTATTACGCGTACTAATGTTTTTAACTGTCAACATGAATTTTAATTATAACTCTATTTACTATTTATATGTAACTATCATTGAGTATATATTGTATTGAATCCCTCACGGTTTCTTTAGAACCAACTCCAGAAACATGCTTTAGTATACCTTTTTCTTTGTAGTACTGTAACAGGGGTTCTGTTTGGTGTTTATAAACTGTAAGACGTTTTATTAACGTTTCTTTATCATCATCTTGTCTAACTTCTATATTGCCTCCGCAATTAACACATGGTTTATCAGTTCCTTGTGTTTTAGGAGTAATAACATAAGAACGCTGACAACTTGAACATATCGCTCTGATTGATAGCCGTTTTATAATTTCATCTTCTGGTACGTCAATATATATTACAAATTTGACATGCTGATTTGAACTTGACAGTTTTTTTTCTAACGACTCTGCTTGTGATATTGTTCTGGGGAATCCGTCAAAAAGTAACCTTATTTGGTTATCAATTCGCGAATACACCATATTTGTCACTAATTCATCAGGTACTAAGAGCCCTTTATTCATGTAATCTTTTGCCATATTACCAAGCAGAGTGGTATTTTTAATTTCGTTTCTAAGTATATCTCCTGTTGATATATGAGTCAGATTTTGTAGATTCTTAAGATATTCTGCCTGAGTGCCTTTACCAGAGCCCGGCGGACCCAACAAGATAATATTTAAATGTTGCTTGTTTAATTTCAATTAATTTATAAATCCGTCATAGTTTCTCATAAGTAGCTGAGCTTCTAGCTGTCTTAGTGTATCTATAACTACACCAACTACTATTAGTAGGCTTGTACTTTGTACGATACTCGTTGCATTAGGTAAGTTAGTAATAATTTGTGCTATCCATGGAATAATTGCTACAAAGCCCAAAAACAGTGCTCCTCCTAAAGTTACTCTTACTATAATACGCATTAGATAATTGCTTGTGGATTGACCCGGCCGTATACCGGGTATAAATCCACCGTTGCGTTGTAAATTCTCAGCTAAATTCTGTTGATTATGTACGATGATAGTATAAAAGAAGGTGAAGACAATCACTAATAGCAATACAGCAATCCAGTACGGAGAAAACCACCCACCTATTAGGCTAGCGGGTCCGAAGTTATTTGTAACCCAGAATGCAGCATTTGAAAAGAAGCCCTCCGATGCAGGGTTTTGAAAGTAGCTCGCAAATACGCTTGGCAATGTAAGTAAAGCAAAGGCAAATATTAGTGGAATCATCCCCGCTGAGTTTACGCGTAAGGGTATATAACTAGATCCTGACTGCCTATACATGCGGCCGCCTCTAAATATATTACGCCCATAGTGAACAGGTATCCGCCGCTGTGCTTCGTTGAATAGCACTACTAAGTAAACAAGTATCAAGCCGATAACTAATAGCGTTGAGACGCCAAAAACGTCATCGCGTAGACCCCACAGCTCACCTGAGACTTGGGGCAGAGTTGAAACTATGCCAGCAAATATTATCAGTGATATTCCGTTACCTATACCTCTTTCAGTAATGAGCTCGCCCATCCAAACAAGAAGCATAGTACCCGCTGCCATTGATATAAGTACAGTTATAGTGGATAGTGTATCACCAGAGCCAAACCCAAAGTTGGATATTATACTTCCAGCCGCAGCGCCTGCAAACAAATTCAGCTGTCCGTACGCCTGTAGTACTGCTAAAGGTACAGTTAAGTAATGCGTATAACGACTTATTGTTTTACGCCCTGATTCACCTTCTTGTGATAGGTTTCGCAGATGAGGCACAAAAGGTGTCAGCACCTGCAAAATAATAGACGCTGTTATGTAAGGATATACACCTACAGCCGCGATACTAAGGTTGCGCAAGGCGCCGCCAGAAAATATATCAAATATGCCAAAAAAAGCGTTATTTTCCAGTATAGCTGCTAACGCTTCCCTATCAACGCCGGGCACAGGCACATGCGCTACAAAGCGGAATATCACCAGTATAAACATTGTAAAGATAATACGATTACGCAGATCAGGCACTCTGAACGCATCCGAAAATGCTCTAAATAGTGCTGGAAGTACAAATATAGAAGATTGTTGCGCTTTTGTCGCAGCCATTAGTCTTTTGCTCTGTCTTTATGTGGTTTATCGGGTATCAGAGTTATGCTACCTCCGGAATTTTCAATCTTGTTCTTCGCTGTAGCACTAAAAGCATGAGCAGTAATTCGTATCGGCTTTGTTACGTTACCCGCTCCTAATATCTTTATCCGTTTTCTTTTACTGCGTACCAATCCACTTTGGTATATTAATTCAGGAGTTATTTCAGTATTTGACGATAGTCTTACAAGCGACTTTAAATTCACAGGTAAGTATTCAATCCTGAATTTATTAGTAAAGCCTCTTAATGCAGGCATGCGTTTAGTGAGAGGCAGTTGTCCACCTTCAAAACCTAGTGGTACTTTACTTCTAGATTTTTGTCCTTTGGAACCTCTTCCTGAGTATGTGCCACGCCCCGAACCGTTACCACGCCCTACACGTTTAGAGGCTTTACGAGAGCCTACTGCTGGTTTTATCTGATGCAACACAGTACTATATATCTTCTTTCAACACAACAAGGTGTTTGACTTTATGGACCATACCACGTATCTGACGCGTATCGTTATGCACGACTCTTCTTCTGCTCCTACGGAAGCCCAAGCTCTTCAATGTAGCTCTCTGTAGGCTTGCAGTTCCTATTGAACTTTTAACTTGTATAACTGTAATTTTAGACAACAGATTCTTTACTTTCAGGTTGTTCTATTTTAGGTTCACCGTTATACTGATTTTTGTTCAGCGTTGACGCAGTGCTTGCTTTTTGCCTTCTCTTTTGCACTTCTTCTACAGGATCTCTCATTATTGATAGCCCCTTAATTGCAGCTCGCACCATATTGATAGGGTTAGGTGAGCCAAACGACTTTGAGAGCACATCCGTTATACCCACTGCTTCCATAACTGTGCGTATGCCACCTCCTGCTATGACCCCTGTACCGGGTGCTGCAGGTTTCATAAAAATTTTGGCTCCGGAGTACTTAACCACGATTTCATGTGGAATGGTTGTTTCTTTTATAATTATATTTTGCATGTTGCTACGTGCTTCAGTATTACCTCTACGAACTGCATCTGGAACCGAAGCACCACGCCCAATAGCTGAACCTACTCTACCTTTACCATCACCTACCACGACAAGAGCTGTAAATGTAAGATTTCTACCGCCTTTTACTACTTTATTCACTCTTCTAATTGATACTACACGCTCTATCATAGTGTTGGCAGGTGCATGCCTACGTGATGTATCTTTTTGTGTTGCTTCTAAGTTAGATGCTGTTTTATCACTAGTATTAGGTGTTTTGGACTGAGATCTAGTCGGCTTTATAGCAGAATCCGATCCCTCAATTTGATCTGGCACACTGCTTCGTTGTGACTTTTCACTGTCGTCATTAAGTACAACGTCAGCTACGTTCTTTAGATTATCATTTTCGTTTTGGGTGTTCATATTTTTATTTAAAACGCTAGTCCATTCTCTCTAGCAGCTTCTGCGAGTGCTTTCACTCTACCGTGGTAGAGGTAACCACTGCGATCAAAAACAATAGTCTGTATTCCTAAATTCTTTGCTTTATTAGCTATAGCAGCGCCAACCTTACGGCATATTTCAATCTTTGAATTATACTCTGTTGTGTTTATATCTTTACTCAACGATGAAGCTGATACTAATGTATGGAAATTCGTATCATCTATTACTTGTGCATAGATATGCTTTGCAGAGCGGAATACTGAAAGACGTGGTCGCTCTGCTGTACCGTAAATAGATTTTCTAATTCTACGTTTGCGAACGTACCTCATGCGTTTATCAAATTTTCTACTAGCCAAAGAGTTTTCCTTGCATTATCGCGCGGAGCCAGACTTACCTGCTTTTCGCCGTATAGTCTCGTCTATATATTTAATACCGTTACCTGTAAATGGGTTGGGTTTACGGAGTTTACGGATACTTGCCGCTTGTTCGCCAACATGTTGTTTATCGGGACCAGATATAGATAAGATAGAGCTACTCTCAGCAGTTAGATTATTTAAACCTATAGGTTCAATAAATACGCTGTGGGAAAATCCTATAGATAGTTGTAATCCGTTACCTTTTTTTTGAACTCTATAACCTGTGCCTCTAAGCTCTAGTTTTTTCTCAAAGCCCTCTGTAACCCCGATAATCATGTTATTTAACAGTGTACGCCACAGACCGTGGAAAGCCTTATCACTTGAGCTATCCGAACTACGTATAACTTTGATTTGTGAAGGTTCAACTGTTATAGTGATACACTCTGGTAAATAATTGCGTAACTCTGCTCTAGGACCTTTTACAGTAATACGGTTACCATCTTGTGATATAACCACATTACTTGGTACAGGTATTGGAACTTTTCCTACTCGTGACATATCTTATTTAAACGTAGTTTTCAAGGTTATCTACCAAACGTAAAAGAGTAATTCTCCGCCTACTCCTTGGCGCCTCGCAGCTTTATCAGTCAGTATACCCTGTGAAGTAGAAAGAAATGATACCCCCATACCATTGTAGTAGTATGGTATATTGGAACGTTTGACGTATACTCTAAGCCCTGGTCTAGATACTCTCTTAAGACCGTGTATAGCAGGTTCTTTATCATTGTAGTACCTGCAGTCTATTTTCAACAAAGGGAAATCTACATCTTTAACAATATTAAAATTAGAAATAAAGCCTTCTTTTAGCATGAGTTCTAGTAGTTGATTCTTAATTTTTGAATAAGGCACTACCGCGGATTCAGCACTAACCATAATTGCATTGCGTATTCGGGTAAGCATATCTGCTATAGGATCTGTCAGTAACATGAGTAAACCTTTCCTTAGTAGTTACCTTTCCAAACACCTGGGAGCTCACCTTTGTGGGCAAGTTCTCTAAAAACTATGCGGGACATGTCAAAGAACCTAATATAACCTCTAGGGCGTCCAGTAATTGCGCAACGATTTCTAATACGATGTGGCGATGAATTACGTGGTAGAATAGCCAACTCTCTCCGTGCATTCAGCCGTTCTCTGGGAGAAGCGGTTGCACTAGATGCTATTTTCTTTAACTCCTTCCTTTTATTAGAGTACTTTAGTACAAGCGATTTGCGCTTATTGTTTTTTACTATTGCAGATACCTTTGCCATATACTGTTTAATTCTTTCTATTCATATCTGAAAAGGGGAAACCTAAAATGTCTAATAGCCTTTTACCTACAGTGTTAGTTTCACTAGTAGTAACTACTACAACTTGTAAACCTCTGATTTTATCTATTTTATTATAGTCTATTTCTGGAAAAACTACTTGATCACTTATGCCAATAGAGCAATTACCTCTACCATCAAAGGAACGCGGGGATATACCTCGGAAATCCCTCACCCTTGGTAATGCGATATTCAAGAATCTATCTAAAAACTCCCACATTCTTCTACCTCTTAATGTAACAGAAACACCAATAACTTGCCCTTCTCTAAGCCCGAAGTTAGAAACTGAGCGTTTTGCTTTTCTATAGATCGGTTTTTGCCCTGTTATGAGTTGCATATCCGCTACAGCAGCCTGAAGAGCATTGGCACTGCGTGTAGCCTCGCCAAGCCCTATGTTTACAACAACCTTTTCAACAGTTGGTACTTGTAGCAAATTCGTATAACCAAACTCTACAGATAAAGTCGGTACTGCTTTTTCAATAAACAATTTTTGTAGCCTTGCTGTTTCCATGATGTTAAACTTGTTTTCTGTCAGCTTTTTTAATGTAGCGTTCCTTGGATTTATCTTCTAGTATTTTCCAACCAACCCTACCTGCTGTTTTCGTTGCTTGGTCAACAAGAAGCACTTTACAGAGATGTATAGGTTCTTCATTGAGTACTATACCTGTTTGGCGTGTTCCTTGTCGTTGCTTGATATGATGCGACATAACATTAACACCGCTTACTACTACTAGCCCTCTCTTTCTTAGCACACGTAGAACTTCCCCTTGTTTACCTTTATCCTTACCTGAGATAACTTCTACTATGTCTTTAGTTTTTATACGATTAGCCATTTTAAAGAACCTCTGGTGCTAAGGAAATAATCCTTGTGAATTTCTTTTCACGTAGTTCGCGTGCGACTGGACCGAACACACGCGTGCCAGATATATTTTCTCCTTCTTTGCCTTCTAGTATCACACATGCGTTATCGTCAAATCGTATATATGAGCCGTCAGGTCGCTTATATTCTCGTTTAGTCCTCACAACTACAGCTCTAACTACAGAGTGGTTTTTGACATTCCCGCCGGGTTGAGCGTTTTTTACAGTACAGGTTATTAAATCTCCTAAACCAGCGTAACGGCGCTGTCCACCACCTATAATATTTATACACAGTACCTCTTTCGCTCCAGAATTATCTGCAACGTTCAGTCGTGTCTCCCGTTGAATCATATAGAATTTACCCTTTCAGTAATTTTATATTTTATCATTATCTGTTTACAATCTTTACAATTTTCCAACGTTTTGTAGCTGATAATGGTCTAGAAGATTCTACGATTACTGTATCACCAGGGACAGATTTACTATTTTCATCATGTGCTACAATCCGCTTAATTTTCACTTTAGACTTTTTGTATATACGGTCCCGCTGAGACCAAAGGACTTCAACTCTAACAGTTTTTGGATTATTATTGCTTACTATTTTACCGCTCAGGCGTTTTCTGTTTTGATTTAACAAAGTTTTATATTGTCTCCTGATTTGAACTATTTTGGTGTGTTTTTTGTACGATCCTGCGCTCACTTTGGACAGTTAAAATGCGTGCTACTATTTTGCGTGTTTTAGATAACTGATTAGTATCTGACAAATTACGTGCGGCTAGCCTAAAACGCAGATTCATCAGAGATCTTTTTTGATCTTCTAGCGTCTGTGCTATTTCTTTGTTACTCAATTCGCGTATTGCTCTAATGTCCATGTGGTTACCTTATTGCATTTCGTCTCGGGTTACTATACGTGTGGGTATATTTAGTTTATGCGATGCTCGTCTCAGTGCTTCGCGTGCAATATCCTCTGGAACGGAAGATATTTCATACATTACTCTGCCGCGTTTTACTACAGCTACCCAGTGGTCTGTAGCGCCTTTGCCACCACCCATGCGGGTTTCTGCAGGTCTTGCAGAAACAGGCTTATCGGGAAAAACACGTATCCATATTTTACCACCTCTTTTTACGTGTCCTGTTATTGCACGTCTTGCGGCTTCTATTTGCCTTGCGGTAATCCACCCGCTACCGAGTGCCTTTAGCCCAAATTCTCCGAATGAGACTTCAGAGCTACGTGAACTCAGCCCTCTCATAGTTCCTCTATGTGCTTTACGAAATTTAGTCTTTTTAGGTTGAAGCATAATATAATTTTGGTTATGTGTCTGTATTAAGGTTCAACTACTAGTTATTTGAATCAAAAGCAGGGCGTGTTACCGCTTGTTGTAAGAGATCTTCATCTGCGATCAATTCAGCTCTGCCTGTATGTATCCAGACTTTGACGCCGACTACACCGTAACTTGTCCGAGCTTCACAGACTGCAAAGTCTATACGTGCCCTTAAAGTATGAAGAGGTACCCGACCTTCTAGGTGTTTTTCGGAGCGTGCTATATCTGCGCCTCCTAAGCGTCCGCTGACTGTTACTTTTATACCTTCTGCTCCTGCTTGCATTGTCCGTTGCATAGTTGCATTAACGGCACGTCTATATGGAACACGGCGTTCAATCTGCTCTGCTATACTGTTACCAACTACAGTAGCATCTAGATCAGGTTGATGTATTTCTTGTATATTTATCTTTACTTTTGAACCTATAAGCTTCTCAATAGCTGTACGCATTTCGTCTACTCTTTTACCACCACGCCCTATAATGATACCGGGTCTTGAAGTATTCACTGTTATTATAGCTTCTGAAGAGCTACGTTCCACTAGGATTCGTGATACGCCACCGTCTTGCCCGCATACTTTACGTACTAAATTCCTGATTTTTTGGTCTTGTATAGCATAGAAAGAGTACTGCCAAGTATACTTAGGAAACCAGTGAGCTTGCCAATCCATGCTTATACCTAATCTAAAACCAATAGGGTGTATTTTTTGTCCCATTATTGTGCCTCTACCTTTACAGTGATGTGAGATGTGGGTCTATTAAACGACCCAGGTCTGCCTCTAGCCTTTGCACGATACCTGCGAGCTTTAGTACCGTTGTCAGCGGTTATTTGTGTTATTTTAAAATCGTAACTTGAAGATTGAGCTTCGTTGTTCTGTGTATTTGCAGCAGCTGCGTGTATAGTGCGTAGGAGTATTTTTGCAACAGGTGAAGTAAAATGTCTAAGAGTTTTCTCCGCATCTTCCGTATTCATACCTTTTACCAGATTGATCATACGGCGTAGTTTCCAAGAAGATATACCTACACCTTTGGCTCTAGCTATTCCCATACAGTAATCTATCTCCCTCTGCCTGTATTTCTGCTACCTGCGTGTCCTCTAAACGTACGTGTAGGTGCGAATTCTCCTAGTTTGTGCCCAACCATATTTTCGGTTACTAATATGGGTATAAAGTACCTGCCGTTGTGAATTCCCATAGTAAGGTTAACCATTTCTGGCACTATGGTAGATGCACGTGACCATGTGTTTATAGGTTTACGTGATCGCTGTTTTTGTGCTTCTAAAACTTTTTTCATAAGTTTGGGTTCTATAAAAGGACCTTTTTTAGTTGAACGAGACATTTTATTTATCGTTCCTTCTACGTAGTATATAATTATCAGTTACTTTATTTGTTCTAGTTCTAGCCCCTAAGGCGGGTTTACCCCAAGGTGTCTTGGGTGCTTTTAGCCCTATTGGTGAGTGTCCTTCGCCACCGCCATGCGGGTGAGCACTTGGTGCCATTGCAGAACCTCTTACAGAAGGACGGCGTCCTATGTGCCTAGAACGCCCTGCCTTACCAAATTTTAGGTTTTTGTGATCAAGGTTTGAAACTACCCCAACAGTGGCACTACATCCACTGTATACGTATCGCATCTCTCTAGATGGCATACGTACAAGAGTATTCTTAGTCTCATGAGCCATTATCTGTGCAGACGTCCCAGCAGACCTAACTAGCTTAGCCCCCTTGCCAGGTTGCAGTTCAATTCCGTGGACAAGAGTCCCTAAAGGTAAAAGTCCTATAGGTTTAGAGTTACCTGATACAACTGGTGCACTCTCACCTGTAAAAATCTTATCACCTACTTTCATTGTGTTGGTCGCTAAAATGTAGCGTTTTTTACCGCTATCGTCTCTTAAAAGAGCAATTCTAGCAGTTCGGTTTGGATCGTATTCTATGGACATTACAAAAGAGCTTCCACTTACACCTTTTACAAAATCCATAGTTCTATAACGTCTTTTATGACCTCCGCCTCTGTGCCTCACTGTTATTTTACCAGATGAGTTACGTCCGCCATGTTTCTTTAAGCCTTTAGTCAGTTTTTTCTCTGGTTTAGATTTAGTAATATCCTTATAGTCATCTACCATTGAGTTACGGCGACCTGGAGATGTAGGGCGGTAAATTTTAATTCCCATAACTTTATTTATGCCCCTTCAAATAATTGTATAGATTCGCCGTATCTTAGACTAACTATCGCCTTTTTCCAGTTGGGACGTTTAGAGAATTTTTGTCTATACGCTTTGTTTTTACCTTTTACTATAATAGTGTTCACGTCAATAACGTGTACATTAAATGCCCACTCAATTGCTCTTGCTATCTCTATTTTCGTAGATTTTAAGTTAACTTTAAAGACATACTTTCTATTTTCGTTTAGTATTGTACTTTTTTCAGTAACAAGCGGTGTTATAAGCACATCTGCAATGTGCATACTAATTTACCGCCATTTCTGTATCTTCTTGCGCTTCCACTGCTACTTCGTTTTCAAAAAGATTATCAAGCTTTTTTAACGCTGTTACAGTTATAAACAGATTATTGTGCTTGGCAGCTTCTAAGGCACTTAATTTAACTACTTCAATTACGCGGACATCCGACAAATTAGCAGCCGATTTACATACTACTTTAAAGACACTCTCTGTCAGTATTAGAGTTGAACCGCGTACTTCAAAAGCCTCTAGTATAGATACTATGGATTTCGTACTAGGTTGTGTTATATCAATACTTTCTAAAACTGACACATTGCCTTGGCGTAGTTTTTCCGAGAGAACTATACAAAGTGCTTGTCTACGCATTTTTTTAGGCAAACGTTGCCTGAAATCCTGCGGAGTAGGTCCGTGTGCAACTGCACCACTTCTCGCATGAGGTGCCTTGCGACTGCCTTGTCTGGAGTTACCACTACCTTTTTGCATTCTTATTTTACGGTTGGAGTAGCTGACTTCAGATTTACGCAGTGTTTTATGAGTTCCAAGCCGCTTATTCGCCTGTTGAGCAACTAAGACTTGGTGCAGTAATGCAGAGTTAAATTGAGCAGTCCAGATTCTGTCGGATATCTCTGTAGTGCCACACACTTGGTTATCTCCGTTTTTTATCTCAATTTGCATTATTTTTACTAATCTCTTGCTTTTCTACGTACACTAGTGAGTTTAAAAAACCTGGTATAGCACCTTTGATTAAAAGTAGGTTTCTATCGGTATTAACGCCCACTACAGTCAAGCCTGTTACTGTCTTTCTTTCGCATCCGTAGTGCCCAGCCATGCGGGTACCTTTGATAACTCTTGCAGGATAGGCACTAGCACCTATAGAACCAGGTGCACGGTGTCGGTCAGATTGCCCGTGGGTTTTAGGACCACCTTTAAATCCATACCGCTTAACACCACCTGCGAAACCTCTACCTTTTGAATAACTCGTTACTTTTATTTTTTCATTAGGTTCAAATATATCACAACTTATTTGATTGCCTACAGCCAGTTCAGATAAAGGTAATTTTTTAAATTCTGCTAAGTGTTTAAAACAACCTTTTGATGGTTCAAGGTGTTTCTTTATGGGTTTATTTCTTTTCTCAGTCGGTTCAAAGCCTACCTGTATAGATTCATAACCGTCATTTAGTTTAGTTTTTATTTGAGTAACTGTGCAGGGGCCAACCAATACTAAAGTCACGCCAATAAGCAGCCCTTCTTTTGTAAAGTATGTAGTCATACACTGTTTTTTACCTATTAAACCTGAAATAGACACTTCTATCTCCCTTCTAAGACTTAACTACTACATCTACGCCAGCAGGTAATACAAGCCTAGTGAGGGCATCTACAGTGTTAGGAGAAGCTTCATAAATATCCATTAATCTTTTATGGATATACAGCCGAAAGTGTTCTCTAGAGCGTTTATCAATATGCGGTCCTCTAATTACAGTAAACATTCGCTTAGATGTAGGTAACGGGACGGGTCCTGCGACTTTAGCACCTGTGGATTCTACAGTTTCGCGTATATGCGTTGCAGAAAGCTCTAAAACTCGGTGATCAAACGATTTCAGTAGTATTCTTACACTTTCTCCAGCCAATTTATGCACTCCCTACTTTTTCATTCGCAACTGACGTTATACTTTCCACGATATTGGGCGGAACTTTATCGTAATGGTCCATCTGCATAGCAAAAACTGCTCGCCCTGTAGTCATTGATCGTAAATGAGTAGCGTACTGAAAGGTCTCTGATAACGGTATATAAGCGTTGATTGTACTAGCGTTACTTTGCCCTTCGTCAATAGAAAGTATTTCGGCTCTGCGGGAGTTAAGATCGCCTAGTACATCACCTAAAAAGTCGGACGGTGTTAATATTTCCATCTTCATAATCGGCTCAAGTATAACGGGTTTTGCTTTGTTCATAGCAGATTTAAAAGCTAGGGATGCAGCTATTTTAAAGGCTACCTCCGACGAATCAACCTCATGGTGCGAACCATTTATCAGTACAGCTTTTACATCTACTACTGGATATCCTGAAATAGTACCGCTTTGTGCAGATTCGCGGAAACCTTGCTCTATAGGACCGTACCACTCGGTTGGTAACGTAGAACCTGTAATTGCCGATTCAAACTGTAAACCTGAGTTACGTTCAAGTGGTTCAATGCGTAATGTACAGTCACCGTACTGTCCGTGCCCACCTGTTTGGCGTATAAATTTACCTTTTGCTTCGCTTTTGCGAGTTATGGTTTCGCGATAAGCAACCTTAGGAGCTCCGACATTCATAGCCACTTTAAATTCGCGTTTTATACGCTCTACTACCACATCCAAATGCAGCTCCCCCATACCAGATAGAACTGTTTGACCGCTCTCATGGTCAACAGATAACCTTAAAGTAGGGTCTTCATCTGAGAGACGCACTAGTGCTTCTGACATTCTCTCCTGTTCACTACGTGATCTAGGTTCTACTGCAACCGAGATTACAGGGTCAGGGAATGATATTGACTCTAAAATTACCTGATTATTCTGTTCACATAAAGTATCGCCTGTGCGTACCTGTTTGGGTCCTATTAGGGCGACTATTTCACCTGCGCTTGCTTGTTTTACATCTTCGCGGTCATCAGCGTGCATTTTTACTATTCTACCCACACGTTCTTTATTTCTAGTAGTAGAGTTATATACGGCGGTACCTGCTTTAATGTTGCCTGAATATATCCGTACATACACTAACTTACCGACGTGTTGATCAACACTAACTTTAAATACTAATGCCGAAAAAGGTTCTGTTATATTGGGTTTTAGGTTAACGTTATTACCTGATAGACTGTGCCCTTCTACTGCTGGCAGGTCTGTTGGTGCTGGCAGATAGTCTACAACTGCGTCAAGTAGTGGATGCACACCTCTATGCCTGAGTGCAGATCCACAGAGCACTGGAAAGATTTTCATATTGATCACAGCGTTACGTATAGCTATTTCCATATCTTTTTGGGCGATATCTTTTCCTTCTAAGAAGTTTTCCATTATGGAATCGTCCAGATCTGCTAATGTTTCAATGAGATTTTCTCGTGCTTCTTGTGCTTCTAATATGTATTTCTCGGGTATATCAACAACTGAGTGCGCTATAGCATCTTGTGAGTTATAGATATAGGCTTTCATTGCTACTAGATCTATCATGCCTTCAAATTCTTTCTCTGCTCCCATAGGTATTTGAATTGGTACGGCGTTTGCACCGAGTTTAGTATGCAATGTTTGAACCGACTTGATAAAATTCGCACCTGCTCTATCCATCTTGTTTACAAATACCAGTCTTGGAACGCGGTATTTATCTGCTTGGCGCCATACTGTTTCAGATTGAGGTTGTACGCCTGAAACTGATTCTAGTACTACTACGCCACCATCTAACACTCTTAGAGATCGTTCTACTTCTGCGGTAAAATCAACGTGACCCGGAGT
The DNA here is from genome assembly GCA_964274945.1 of Dehalococcoidia bacterium. Lineage (GTDB taxonomy): Bacteria > Chloroflexota > Dehalococcoidia > Lucifugimonadales > Lucifugimonadaceae > CAXXBX01. The sequence goes on from CAXXBX010000034.1 coordinate 1,449,898, forward strand.
GTCAATTATATTGACTTGGTGACCTTGCCAAGTAGCGTTTGTAGCAGCAGAGCCGATTGTAATTCCACGTTCTCTCTCCAAACTCATGAAGTCCATCACTGTAGTGCCTTCGTCAATGTCGCCTATTTTGTAAGTTTCGCCAGTGAAAAAGAGTACTCTTTCAGTAACTGTGGTTTTACCTGCGTCAATATGTGCAATGAAACCAATATTGCGTATTTTGGGCGTATCTATTTTTTCTTTGGCATTCATATTCGTTTTTGAATTTAACTACCACCTATAATGAGCAAAGGCACGGTTGGCTTCTGCCATTTTGTGAGCATCTTCTTTGCGTTTTGCAGCCGTTCCGATACCTTTATGGGCATCTAGTAGTTCGGCTAGTACTTTATCAGCGAGAGGCGTACCACTGCGTGCACGTATAGCTGTAACAATCCATCTTTGTGAAATTGCTTCTCGGCGTTTTGCTCTGACTTCAATAGGAACCTGATAAGTGGCCCCACCCACTCTACGGGGACGTACTTCTACAGTGGGCATCACGTTACGTATAGCTTTTCTGAATGCTTCAAGTGGTTCATCGTTAGTTTCGTCTTTAAGTTTATCTAATGCGTCATAGACAGCGCGCCTCGCTATAGATTTTTTACCTTTTACCATTAAACGGTTTATAAACCGTGCTAGGTCTTCACTACCAAAGCGAGGTTCTGGTGTAGTGGGTAATATTTTTGCTTGTCTTCTTCTCATGGGTAATTTTGTCAGTTCAGAGGATGTTTTTAAATACGGCTACTTTTCAAGAGGGGTACCGTACTTGCTTCTACCACGTTTGCGTCCTTTTACACCTGCGGTGTCCTGTGCGCCACGTATTATATGGTAGCGTACGCCGGGCAGATCGGGTACACGTCCACCTCTTACCAGCACTACCGAGTGCTCTTGTAAATTGTGTCCTTCGCCGGGAATGTAGGCAGTTACTTCTATACCGTTAGTTAGCCTTACTCTTGCTACTTTCCGTAGGGCTGAGTTAGGTTTTTTTGGGGTAATTGTTCGTACTTGTAGGCAAACGCCACGCTTTTGTGGATTACCGCTTTTTCTATTAACGGTAACGTTAGAAAGTGAGTTATATATATAGCGCAAAGCAGGACTAGCAGGCTTTTCAGCCTTGCTTTTCCTAGGGTTACGTACTAGTTGATTAGTTGTCGGCATGTCTTAATAAAATACAAATACTTATGTAATGTGAGTTAACCACACAAAATAGAATTTTAGAATATATATATATCTACGTCAATAATTATACACTACAATCACATTATAGATTGAGCAAATTACTAAATATAGCGATAGATATACTTTAGCATTAGCTATTTTCAACCCATTCATCAAGGAAATCAGGGCGAACAGGCTCCTGCGGGTTTTCACGACGCTTTCGTTCGGTAATGAGTGCTACAAAAAGGCTGCCCGCCTTATTATAATCGTCATCATTAATTGAGCTAATGCCCTGTGCACGTACCCAGTTGCTACGTGCCGTCATATATTTATCTGTTTCTTTATAAAGATGATCCAATTGTGCATCTGTTAATTCTTTCAAATTCATTTTGTTATCCTGAATACTACTTTTGCTTTATTCCAGCTCTTTCCGTGACGATACTTCAACATTACCTCATTCCTATAATAGCATATTTAAGCATTCGTATCTACGTGTCAGTTTGTTTATATATACTCTTGAGTTGCCCGCAACCTGCGGCAATATCAATACCTTTGCCCGTTCTAACTGTGGCAGGAATGTTGAACTTACTCAGCTCGGCTTTAAAAACCTGTTCAACTTCTCTTGAGGGTTTATGCCATTCGTTTTTGTCAATTGGATTTACAGGTATCAAATTGACATGCGAATCCATTCCTTGCAATAGTTTCCCTAGTTCGCGTGCATCCTCGGCTGAATCGTTTACACCCATTAAAAGAACGTATTCAAAAAAAACACGTCTACCTGTTTTTTTACAATAAGTATGACAGGCATCAATTAGCTGTTTTATATTCCATTTCTTATTTACGGGTAGCAAGTCGGAACGTTTTTTATTGTCTGCGGTGTGTAAAGAAACTGCAAGATTTACGCGTATATCCTCAAGCGCTAGACGAAGTATACCGGGCACAATCCCAACTGTAGACACTGTAATATGTCTACCACCAATACCAAACCCTAAGGGATTATTCAGTATTTTTATTGCCTTTAAAGTGTTATGGTAATTATGAAGAGGTTCACCCATACCCATAAATACCACGTTTGATATACTGTTTTTTGAGTTTGCAAATTCTGTAGAGCAGTCCTCATGCCTTGCAATTTGTTCCATATGTATAACCTGTGCTACAATTTCATCTGGTCTTAGATGTCTTTCAAACCCCTGTTGCCCTGTAGCACAAAATTTACATCCAAATGCACAACCAGCCTGTGTTGAAATGCAAACTGTCTTGCGTACTGTGTTATAAGCAGAATTTTTGTATCTTATCAGCACACTTTCTATAAGTTTACCATCTAGCAAGGAAAATACTACCTTATCTGTTGAACCATCCTTTGACTTTATACGATACACCTCATTTATAGACATAATAGTGTAATTTTCAGTCAGTTTTCTACGTAGTGTAGTAGGTAAAAGTGCCATTTTATCAAAAGATAATACTAACTTACGGTAAATGTCTTGATATATCTGATTGGAGCGAAAACCTTTTTCACCAATACGTATAATTTCGTTTTTTAGCTCTTCTGATGTAAACGCGAGTACTGAAATCATCACCTTATGCTACCTGACAATAAATATAATCTAATCTATCCTACAATGATTAGCGGTATATATAAACAATATGATTAAATTAAATTATAGTAGTATTATATAAGTAGCTATCATATGCACCCTAGAAAAGAGTAACTAAAACTAATTGTATAGTAACGGCACATCAAAGACTGTATTAGAAACAGTAGATCTTTCAATTCTATATGGTAATACAAAAGCGTTAGATAAAATTTGTTTAAAAATTTATCCAAAGCAAGTAACTTCTGTTATTGGTCCTTCTGGATGCGGTAAGAGTACACTTCTACGTTGTTTCAACCGCATGAATGAGCTGATACCAAATACTAAAACTATAGGCAAAGTATTCTTCAACGGTTCTAATATATACTCAATGTCGCTAGAACCTACAGATATCCGACTACAAATAGGCATGGTCTTTCAAAAACCGAACCCGTTTCCAAAGAGCATATACGATAACGTAGCTTTTGGTATACGTATGAATAACCTCAAACGTAGTAAAGATATTCCAGAAGCTGTAGAAAAATCTCTTAAACAGTCAGCACTCTGGGATGAAGTAAAAGATCGGCTAAAAGATAACGCACTGAGTCTATCTGGTGGTCAGCAACAACGTTTGTGTATCGCCCGGGCGCTTGCTGTAGAACCAAAAGTTATACTGATGGATGAACCCGCATCCGCTTTAGATCCTATATCTACACAAAAAATAGAAGAGCTCATAATGGACCTAAGTAAACACATAACTATAGTAATAGTTACTCATAACATGCAACAAGCCAATCGTATTTCAGATAACGTAGCAGTTATGATGGCAGGTCAAAGCCGTATAGGGCAACTAATAGAATTCGGTACAAATGAGCAGGTATTTGGAAACCCGTTAGACCCACGCACAGAAGCCTACGTGACAGGAAGAATCGGTTAACACCATTGATAAAAACAAGTTTTGATAAACACATGGACAGGTTATCGGACGAGATAAGTGAAATGAACTTACTTGTAAAAAGCGCTATATTCAACTCGCTTGAAGCCCTTGCAAGTAGAAATATAGAACACTCTCTTCAGATAATCCAAGATGACGACTTGATAGACAACAAAAGACAGCTAATAGAACAGCTGTGTATTAACATAATACGTAGAGAAGCACCTCTGGCGAGCGACCTTCGCACAATTATATCAATTCTATTGATAACAGGTGAATTAGAAAGGATAGGCGACTATGCCGAAGGTATCTCCACCATTAGCGTTGCAATAGGAGATACACCCCTTATTAAGAAGCTTATAGATATACCCAAAATGGCATCAATAGCCACAGATCTGCTAAAGCTTAGTATATCTATCTTCTTCAACAGCCCAAATATAGAAAATGTCAAAAAAACCTCTTCATTCGTTTCTGAAGCAGATCAACAAGTCAATAGCCTTTATGCTGAGGTTCGTAAAGACATAATCAGCATTATAAAGGAATCACCTCATATGGCTGATAACGGTATACATATACTCTCTGTTGCGCATAACATAGAACGCATAGCAGATCGTGCAAAGAACATAAGCGAAAGAGCACTTTATCGGTACTCTGGAGTTATACAATGAAAAAACCAAACTGGAGTTATAAAAATCTTAGGGACATTAGCGCAGTTAGTATATTTTTCGTATCTACGGTTACTATAATGGTACTTGGTTGTTCTCATTCACAAACACAAGAACTGATAATTTACTCAGGGCGCTCCGAGTCGCTTGTGGCGCCTATAATTGAACAATTTGCATCTACAAGCGGTATAGAAGTTAGAGTAAAGTATGCTTCAACTGGGCAACTAGGCGCAACTCTTTTAGAAGAAGGGGATCGTTCGCCTGCTGATGTATTTTTTGCACAGGATCCAGGTGGACTCGGCACTGTTGAAAACCTGCTATCTACACTACCGAGTAGCGTAACAAACGATCTCCCCGACTGGGCGGTATCTGATCAAAATCTATGGGTAGGTGTAACAGGTAGACAGAGAGTTGTAGTTTATAATACCGAATCTTTGAGTAACGAAGATCTGCCCAGCACAATATGGGATTTTACAAAACCAGAGTGGAAAGGCAGGATAGGATGGGCTCCAACTAACGCCTCTTTTCAGTCTATGATTACAGGTATGCTGACACTGTGGGGGGAAGATCGCACAAAAGAATGGATAAAAGGTATTATAGATAACGACCCGCATGTGTACCCCAAAAACACACCTATAGTAGTAGCAACAGGTTCAGGTGAAATTGATGTTGGATTTGTCAACCACTACTATCTAAATAGAGTTATTGACGAGCAAGGCGAAGGTTTTCCTGCTGCCAACCACTTTTTAGATGCGGGAGATCCAGGCGCACTGATACTTGTGGCTGGTGTTGGTATATTTGAATCTTCAGAAAATAAAGATGAAGCAACTAAGTTTATAGAGTTTCTAATATCCAAACAAGCACAAGAATACTTTACAAATGAGACTTTTGAATTCCCTGTAATTGTTGGCAGTAACGCTAATAACTTAGAGATTACCTCAGTGCCCCCTAGTCGGTTAACTTATGTTCAACCTACACAAGCAATCTTACGTGAATTAGGCGTTATACCATAGGCGTTAAGGCTCTGCCCCTAGACGTGCAATAATAAACACACAAAATATTATCGTTGAGACAGGTAAAAAGCCGTATACCAACAAATTTAAGAGAAAAACTTACTCTATTACATATACTTAACTTTTTAATAGTATTTCTGCTGGTTTTACCTATTGTATATCTTGTTATACGTTCTACAGGTGCTTGGGAAGATGTAACACAAATACTCTTTAGAACACAAACGTTACGAGTATTTATCAATACGATAATTCTAATAGTGTCAGTATCTATTACTGTAACGGCTGTGGGCACTTTGCTTGCTTGGGTAACTACAAGCACAAACATACCTATACGTAGGTTAATAACAGTGGCATCGGTGCTTCCCGTATCAATACCAAGTTTTATATTAGCGACGACACTTATATATTTATATAGCCCAAAAGGCTTACTACAGCAATTGATTGAACCTATTGGTGTTACGAGATTGCCTGACATATATGGATTTGTGGGTGCGTATTTGGCACTCACTTTATCTACTTTTCCGTATGTGTTCTTAACGGTGCGATCAGCGTTGCTCAGGCGAGACCCTGTATTGGTAGAGTCGGCACTCAGTATGGGTTTAGGCAAGATACGGGTTTTCTTAACTTTAACTCTACCTTGGCTACGACCTGCACTGATTTCTGGTGCAATGCTGAGCGCATTGTACACTCTGAGCGACTTTGGAGCAGTCTCCCTAATGCGATATGACACTATGACATCTTACATCTTTATACAGTACGAGTCTAACGCGAATCGTGCACTTGCCGCAGGATTGACTATGCCACTAATAGCAATAGCACTTGTTATACTTATGGTACAACAGTTATCTCTAAAGGAGAGAAAGTACTTTAGAACAGGCACAGGCGTTAGTAGATCGCACAAAAAAAGAGACCTTAAATTTTGGAAATGGTTAGTCGGTGCTATTGCCTTAATTCCCGCAATGTTAGGGCTAATACTCCCGGTGTCAGTACTTGTTTGGTGGTCAATTCAAGGATCTTTATCTGTAGAATCGGACTTAATAGCACTAGCTGAACCGTTTTTTAACTCAGTATATGTGTCTACAATCACGGCACTTGCTACAGTTGCCGGAGTTATTCTAATTGTAAAAAGGGAGAGTTTAATTGGAAAGCTTGCGGAGAATATGGCATATGTTAGCTTTGGAATGCCCGGTATCGTGGTGGCATTGGGAATAGTGTTCATAAGCGTTAACTGGTTACCCTTCCTGTATCAATCTCTATGGTTACTCATTGCAGCATACGGCATGCTTTTTGTTTCTGGTGCTGTAGGTTCGGTAAAGTCTTCCTTTATGAATATGAATCCGAATATTGAAGAAGCAGCTAAAAGCCTAGGAGCGAAAAGAGTAAGGATATTTACTTATATAACATTACCAACGGTTATGCCGGGTATAGCTTCAGGTGCGATTATAGTCTTTTTACTCACTATGCGAGAACTCCCAGCAACCTTACTTTTGAGCCCTCCCGGATTTGGTACTATAGCGACAAATATATGGAGTAACGCAACAGAGGCATTTTTTACAAGAACAGGATTGGCTTCTCTGTTATTGATTATAGCCTGCGGAGTACCCGCTTCAGTAATGCTGTTTTTAGGAACGCGTACAAGCCTGACACGCTGACCAAAAATGTTTAAAAGGTACGTTCGTTCATACATAAAAACAGGTGCGAAAAACACAAATCGTGCCCCTGCCTCATTGAATATGGAGGATGTATCTGTAACTTACAATTCTAAATCTACACCTGTAATTAGTAATTTTTCTCTGAATGTAGAAGCAGGTGAAGTGCTATCTGTTTTAGGTTACAGCGGTTGCGGTAAGACAACCATGCTCCGTGCCATAGCGGGACACGAACGTATACATAAAGGATATATTCGTATAGGTGGGCTACTTATGTCGTCATCGTTTATACACGTAGAACCAAATGTTCGCCGTGTCGGACTGGTTTTTCAGGATTATGCGCTGTTTCCGCACTTGACTATAGAACAGAATGTCGCTTTTGGGCTAAGAGACATGTATAAAGAACAACGACGTCAGAGGCTACGTGAAATGATAGTTATTACAGGTCTCTCTGGGCTTGAAAAAAGTTACCCGAATCAACTCTCAGGAGGGCAACAGCAACGTGTCTCTCTCGCACGTTCAATAGCACCTTATCCGAAGATCGTACTACTTGATGAACCGTTTTCTAATTTAGATAGGGAACTCTCCGAATTTGTAAGGCGGGAGGTAAAGCGTATTATCAAAGCGGCTAGAGTTACCGTGATACTCGTAACGCATAACAGTGAAGAAGCACTCTCATTGTGTGATAAAATCGCCGTAATGAATAGAAAAGGATACGTGGAACAAATAGGTAAACCTGAAGAAGTCTACAATTCTCCCGTTTCTCCTGAGGTCGCTCGCATGGTTGGCACTTGTAAACTGGTGGACGGCGTTGTGTCAGAGGGTGGAGTGGTAACAGAGATGGGAGTGTTTCCTATACTTAAATACAATAACTTATCAACTGGTAACAGAGTTACCTTGCTTATGCGTGCTTCCGAACTGGAATTAACACAGTATGCACAAAACTGCAATGGGCAAATCGTATTTAGAGAGTTTATGGGCGAGTTCACTGAGTTCGGTGTGAAATTCGCTTCGGGAGCTAGTATTACTATAAGGCAACGCTCGGCTGTGCCTTATCAAGTCGGTGATAGAGTTGGAATAATTATGCGAAAAAATGCATACTGCATCGCATTCAAAAAACCCTAATCCGACATTGTACCTCGTAGTCTACTCAAGAAGTTTGAATTGAAATACACTACCATAAAATTCTAACTCAGTTTCAAGTGATTGTATTATGTTATCTTTATTAACAAAACCGTGCCCCTCTTCTGGAAATAGTATATAACGGTAGAGATTACCTGATGCTTCAAGTGCATCTGCTATTCTTTGAGCTTGCTCTACGGGTACTATGCGGTCTTCTTCACCTTGTAAAAGCAGAACAGGGCAGGAAATTCTATGCACACGGTGTATAGGAGAACGATTTTTATACTCTTGTTGATGTTCAGAGTAAGGGGCTACCAAATTATCAAGATACCTTGACTCAAATTTGTGTGTATCTTTCACTAAAGTCTCTAAGTCCGACACGCCGTAGTATGAAACTCCAGCAGAGAAGGTTTTTGAACAGGTCAAGGCAGATAAAACGAGATATCCTCCGGCACTTTTGCCTCTTATAGCAATTCTTTTACTATCTACTTTACCTGCATTGACGAGGTGCTGGGCGGCGGCTTCACAGTCAGCAACGTCGTGTATTCCCCACTGACCATTTAATGCGTCCCGATACTCTGTACCGTAACCTGAAGAGCCTCGGTAGTTCACATCTATAACAGCAAATCCCCGCGTTGTCCAAAACTGCTTTGCAACATCTAGCTCTGAATACGAGGCGCTAGTTGGTCCGCCATGTGCTATTACTATCAGTGGCGGACGTTCCTCTAATGAGCACTGATACTGCCGACTATGTGGCATGTAAAGCCAAGCATGTGCTTTTTGCCCTTGTGTAGTATCAAACGAGATGTGTTCTGGCACTGATATATAAGACTCATCTAATCCGTCAGTAGTATTACTTTTTATTTTGTCTGCCTGTAAGGTTTCAACGTTCAGCCTGACGATATGCGGTAATGAAGTTGGCGTAGCACCAACAAACCAGACGTATTTGCCTTTACAACGTAAGTAAGCAACAGATGAGTAAGAGAACTCACTATTCTGCAAATATTTAAACTTACCCTCATTGACAAAGCCCAGCCTTGTACCGCCTTCATACATATTTATCGGTGCGGCAACTATCTTGCCTGTGTTGGTAAACCCGTAGCGAGAACTGCCAAATTTCCAAGAGGGTGCTGCCCACTCGGCATCCATTTCTACAGCGTGAACAACCCTATCACCGACTAGCTTGTATAGGTTCCACCAGCCTGATCTGTCGGATATAAAGTGTAACACATCAGATAAAGACCATTCAGGCTGTACTATACTCTCAGATATACCGTCAACTCCACCTGCTACTCTTCGTTTGTTATATACGTTTAGCCCGTTTAGTTCAGCAACCCAGAGTTCGGTAGAATTCCATGGCATATTTGGATGATTCCAACTAATCCAAGCTATATAGCGACCGCTATTAGATACGCAAGGGGAAGCAAAGAAGTCCATATTACTTGCTATAACAGTAGGCTGTTGGAGTAGTGTATCGTTATATGTGTTTATAGCCACAATTTCACTGACAGGGGACTGTGAGGCGCTGTTCTCAGGTGGAATAGTTTCTCTAACGCAGTACAGAATTTTACCGTCAGGAGATACGTGTAAGTCTGCGTATTGGCTATTTGGGTCATGAAGTGTAATCGGAATAGGATGTTCACCTCTTGCGTGCCTGTATATGCGTTTATCACTTTTGTCTTTGCTTTCATTACAGAAAAATACAGTGCTATTGTGAACTGCGATTGTGCCACCGCCATACTCATGTACGCTGGTTTTGACGTTAAAACCCTCTGGTGTAATCTCTTTGATATTGCATTCTTCACAATACTTAACGACAATGCTTCTTCCTTCGGCAGGGCGGTTTTCTACCCAATAGGCTTCAGATTCGTTAACTTGTAAATCGCTAATCATCGTACTGACGTTAGCCACATCACTTGCCTTTATCGGTGAGTGCCAAGTACCACAAGGTGATATAGTCTTTTTGCTTTCTTTCATTTACTTACCTCCCTCGTAGGATAATAGTGTTAACTTGTAAATAGGTGAGCAATCAGATAACGTTCTGTTGTAGACTTGAAAAATCATTTATGCTAAATATAGAGTATATAGGCACTTTACCGATTGCTTTTTGTATATTTTCTCTGCCACCTTGTTTTCTATCAATCAGGCAGAGTATTCCAACGATAGTTAGTCCTTCGTTTTGGAACTCTATGCAGGCTTTGATTACGGACTTACCGCTAGTAATAACGTCATCTACAGCGAGCACGCGTTTGCCTTTTGGAGGTGCGTTTTCTATCATTTTAGACATGCCGTGAGCTTTAGGTTCTTTACGGACTATGCTTCCGTGTATGATAGGCATGTTTATCTGTGCTGACTTCATAACGAGTGCTGCTGTCATAAAGTCGGCGCCCATAGTCAGTCCGCCGATAACGTCTGGCATAGGGTTTATCTTTGGCATAACGTGCTGAAATACGTAGTCAGTAAACATAGATAGAAACCTACCGTTTAGCATAACTCGCTTACAATCAAAATAAAAAGTGGAGTCCTTACCAGCAGATAGGGTAATACTTGTACCTACATGCAGTGCATCCTGTTCAATAGCAAGACGCATGCTTTCTCTTATATTATTAGATTGCATAAACACAATTTTACCTTATATCAGTCCTGCCAACTTTTTTAACGATTACCACTGCCACCAACCTTTTGAACAATCACCGCTTCTGTTGTTTTTAAAAGGAGGTTTACGGTGTATCTTTGGTCTAACTTTATCACGTATAAGAAAAGCTTGGTGAATCCAAGTAACAACGTTATAAATTCCATCTTCATTAGTAAGAAAAGCGTCATTCCAATTATAAATATATACGTAAGGTTCTTCACCTGTAGTATTATCTACTAGTCGCGGTGGTATAAGTTTAGGTAAATATATACCTGTATTATGGTTGATATGATTCGGCAATAAGATACCCAACAACCCACACCGACTGTTATTCTTAGTAGCTCTCAAGCTAGAACTTATTTCCCAATCAACGTGCTTGCGCTGCCAAGTGCAAGGACCTATCAGTACAACAGTTACTGTTGCATCTGCAATAAAATTGTCGCGAATTCTTCGGCGAATCTCATCTACAGGGAGGTTTTCGTCGTCTATATCATCCTCGTGCACTGACTTACCTACAACGTTACTTTCCATCATTTTGGCGAATGATTTTTTGTACTCCAGATCTTCCTCGTGGCAGCTAATAAAAACTTTATGTATAGGTGTACTCATGTTATTTTCTCCTTATTCTCAATAGTTTCAATATCGGTTAAGTCTTCAACGCCAGCGATTTCTGCTAGCATACGGTTGTAATTTCGCAGATCTTGCTGTAGGTTTTTTAAGTCTTTACGAAACTCCATTCTCTTTTCATTGTCATTGAACGCTCCTGTCAGTGACTCACGATGCCACTTTGCTGTAAATGGGCGTACTACCTGATTGAGTACTGGTATTGCGATTTTGCTGAAGGATATGGTTTTTCTACCTCGTCGTCTTAGAATTTCACGAGTTATAGGAAAGAGTGAATAGACGCTATCTAAAGCAGTTTTTTCATCACCGTGTTCAGAGGGTAGTGGTTGAGTAACGATTCTTGTCAGCATCTCAATGTAGAGTTCCCAAGCTCCATCCTGATCATCCGTTTCAAAGGATATTTCTGCTTGCAAAAACGGCATATTAATTCTGATTTTCTCTAAGTTATAGTCTTTGAACAGTTCGCCGATGTTTACTTTCATTTTCTAGTTCCCATGGTAACTTGTAACTCTGATATTTTGTTAGCAAAAAATAAATCTGGGGTGCTAGTTTTTTCTTGTATTCTTTGTTTAGCAATTTCCAAAAATTCGCTGTTATTATCTATACCAACAAAATTTCTACCGTGTTCCACTGATACAACACCAGTTGTGCCACTGCCACAAAAGGGGTCTAAAACTGCATCACCTTTATTACTAGATGATAGAATAACTCTTTTTAGCAGTTCTTCTGGTTTTTGAGTTGGATGTTTGCCAATTTTTTTCTCTTTTTGTGGGGTTAGTGGTATTACCCATACACTACGCATTTGCTTATTATGATTCTTTATAAAGTCGCTACCATTTTGCCATTCTTTCATTTGTTCGTAGTTAAATGTATGTTTGGCTTGTTTGGATTTTTTTGCCCACAGTAGTGTTTCATGGGCATGTGCAAAGTAGCGACACGCTAAGTGAGGTGGTGCATTCGGCTTGAACCATTCAATATCATTTAAAATAGTAAAACCTAATTTTTGCAATACAAAGCCAACAAGATAAATATTATGTAGTGTACCGCTAACCCAAATCGTTCCATTATCCGTTAACAATTCTCTACATTTTTGAATCCACGCACAGGTAAATTCATAATCAGTATCAAAGCCGTTAGATTTATCCCATTTGCCCTTATCTACTTTAACCCGCTTGCCAGCGTGCACACTCATACCACCATTAGAGAGAAAATAAGGCGGGTCAGCAAAGATCAAATCAAAACGTCTATTACTGAGATGTAATTCGTCAAGTAATGATAAACTATCTCCATATAACAAAACTGATTTTTCTGACTTATGGAAATATGACATGCTGGGATCTTTCTAAATCATTCATTTTATTGTATTTAACCACATATTAGCTAGTTTTACATAATTTTTATTTAATTCTGTAGCATAAAAATTTACCCCCATTATTTTAGCAATATAGCACTCTGATCCAGAGCCTGCAAAGGGTATTAATATGTTTTTTGGATTGCTAGCATTTATTAGTTTTTTAGTTAACTCTATTGGTTTTTGAGTTGGGTGTGAGATTAAATTAGTAGCATTATGATTATGTTTATCTTTACCTACAACTAATTTATTACAATTTTTGCAGTAGGCAATACGCTCTTTTGAACCAGAACCACCCGCTAATGCTGGGATTTTTATCACATCTCTAGGTAGTGCTCCTTTGTCATGTGCATTATATGTGGTTGTTGAGTCGCCATTACTGTATCTACAATATTTACTCTGCCTTGTTTTCCCTGCTGAGTTTCTTAAAAAAGTTTCAGTATATTCCTCTCTAATATCATCAATATTTAACATAGGTTTATTTTCTTGCCAAATGCACAAAATACTTTCATAACTTCTTTGCCAGAATTTACTAGTAGGGACTGTTTTATTAGTATAATGCCATACTAACCATCTTTGACTTTGTATTGGATAATTCACGGCAATATGCGATAAGATTTCGGGGAAACCATACAAATAAATTGGTGCATTATGTTTAGCCAATCTCATACATTCAAATAAATATTCTTTACTCCAGCTAATATAATTGTCTAACGATTGTTTATCAGAATTATTGCCAAAATCTTTGCCAATATTGTAGGGAGGATCTATGATTACTAAATCGAAAAATCTATCTTTTTTCATAGATTTTAAAAAATAGATTACATCTTTATTCTGTATTTTATTCTTATACTCTGTTAAAGAGTCTGCTTCCAACTCAACATCTTGATTAAAGGATATTGCCAATTGCATTTTCCATACTTAGTGATTTTAACATACTGTTATTTTCTTTAGTTACTCTGTTGCATTGGTAACTAATCAAATGCTTCTTGTGGGATACCTACATTACCAATACTTCCTGATTAGTTGCACTACAAACCCAGTTGTTCGGCGTGTGGACGCATGCCCGCTATCGTTTCAGTAATGACTTGGTTTATATCCATCTTAAGCCCTTGTGCACCTACGGTTATGACGTTTCTATCTACACCTGCGGCGAAGGTTTTATCTTTCCACTTTTTACGCACAGAGCGAGTTTGTAAATCCTGTATACCATTAGGACGCATACGTGCAGTTGCACCTATTAAGCCAGTTAGCTGATCAACAGTATAGAGTGCCCACTCCATACGGTGTACGGGCTGTTCTGTAACTCCGGGCATAATGTTCCAGCCGTGGCTACAAATAGAGTAAATCCAATCTTCGGGCAAGCCTTCTTTAGTCAGTATTTCTCGTGATTTTACACAATGAGCATCTGGGTACATTTCGTAATCTACATCGTGGAGTAGCCCTATAGAGCCCCATTTATCTATATCTTCATTGAATACGTAAGCGAATCTCTGCATAGCGTAGCCTACAGCTAGACCGTGTTTTATTAGGTGTTCCTTTTTTGTGTAACGCTTGAGTATTTCAAGTGCTTGCTCTATTTTGAGTGTATAATCTTCCACTTTAAGCCATTACCTGACCGCCGTCGCACTGTATTACCTGCCCTGTTATGTTGCGTGCTTCATCAGATGCAAGGAAAGTAGCAAGTGCGCCTATATCTTCTGGTGTTTGTGGACGCCGTAGTGGTGCAACCTCTTGTGCAAACTCTTCAAAGAGGGCGTAGTGATCCTTACCTGCGGTTTGTAGGTTGCCCGATTGTTCCCTGTTTTTCAGTAGCGTCTGGTGGAACGCCGTCCATATTCTGCCGGGTGCTATAGCGTTTACGTTTATATTGTACTGTGCAAATTCCCTCGCAAGTGCTTGAGTATAAGAGATAACCGCCATCTTAGTAGTGCCGTAATGGACAGTTTGATACCTTGTAGCCTTTGCAGCAACAGAGGATATATTTATTATTTTGCCGTATCGGTTGCTCTTCATACTTGGCAAGAAAGCCTCTGTGATATCTACAAGACCTTTTACGTTAACTCGCCAAGCCAATTCCCAGTCCTCATCTCTTGAGATCGCCCCTGTGAACCCGGGAGCGCTAGCTACGCCTGCGTTATTTACTAATATGTCAACGCGTTTAACTGTCTGTAAGATTTCAGTTACTACGTTATTGACGGCAGTTTTATTTGTAACATCCAAAAAGAAGTGCCAAGCACGTTGCCCTGACTGTATAACTTCTTCAGCGGCTGCTTTAGCTCCTTCGTGGTTAATATCTGGTATAACTATATCAGCACCTTGACCGCACATTTTTCTTACGATACCAAGCCCTAAACCCTGCCCTCCGCCTGTAACAACAGCTACTTTACCTCTAAGATCTGCAAACATTTCTATACTCCTTACTCTAAAATTACGCCGATTACAAATATAAGTTTACTTTTTTACATAATATTATATATATATAGTTCTTATAAGAATTGCACAAATTATCCGAAAATAAACACGGAGGTTAAAAAATGAAGATAACTAAAGTAACACCTCTTTTAGTAGATCGCTATCTGCTTGTTAAGGTGGATACAGATGCGGGCATAAGTGGTGTTGGTGAATCTGGTGCTTGGGGGTTTTTAGAGGCTTCAGCAGCAGTAATTGAGAAATTCGGGCGTTACCTTATAGGCAAAAACCCATTGCTTATTGAACATCATTGGCAGTATATGTATCGGTTTTCTCACTTTAGAGGCGCTGCAATAATGGGTGGATTAAGCGCTATTGACATCGCTTTATGGGATATTTTCGGTAAACACTGCGGGTTACCAGTTCATCAATTACTTGGAGGTAAAGTCCGCGACAAAGCGAGAGTATACTATCACGTCTTTGGTTCTACTACGGAAAAACTGATACAGGGTATTAAGCAGGCAAAAAAGCAAGGTTTTACTGCGGTAGGACACTTAACACCATTCTTAGACGAAGAACGAACTAAACCTTACTTTAAAACACACGCCGATAAAATTGCAAACGCTATTGAGACTGTCCAAAAATACCGTGATGCAGTTGGTAATCAGGTAGATCTGTGTATAGAAATTCACCGCAGGTTGACACCGACAGAGGCGGTACAACTTGGCAGAGGCATAGAGCCATATCTGCCGTTCTTTTATGAGGATCCCGTTACACCAGATAATTTTGATGAGATGGCTTATGTCGCAGATAAGATTTCTATACCCATAGCTACAGGCGAGCGGTTTACAAGCCTGTGGGAGTTTGAAATGGCACTATCTAAAAGTTCAGTGCAATACGTGCGACCTGATGTGTGTCTTGTAGGAGGTATTACAGGGGCTCACAAAATAGCGGCGCTTGCTGAAGCCCGCCATGTTGGCGTTGTGCCACACAATCCGCTCTCGCCCGTCAGCACAGTTGCATGCCTACAGATAGCAGCAACCGCACCTAATTTCGCACTACAAGAATACCCAATAGGCGAAGAAATCCCTCCTAAATCTAACATGGTAACCACAACTCCTAAACACGACGATGCAGGTTACCTAATAATCCCCGATACTCCCGGCATCGGTATAGAACTCAAAGAAGATATACTACAAACATGCCCCAAAGTACCTCGCGAAATAGAAACACGCCTACACGTAGATGGCTCCGTGGTTGACCAGTAAACTCAAATAATCACTGTGTTTATAGTGCCATTGTGATAAATAATTCTTATTAAAATATAATAAAGTGACAAATTATAGAATCTTTACGAATAATATATTTTTAAAGAACCTCTGTACTGACAGTAAAAGGCGGTCCATTGGCATGTTTGTTGTAAAAGTAGAAAATTTACTTCATACTTTAAGTTTTAAGGGCAAGCTAAAGACGTCAGTGATTTTAGTAGTAAATATATAAACAAGATAGGGGGAAGTTATGATAAATAACACAATAATTGAAGCAAATAAAAAAGGACGTAAAGCAGTTGTCTTTTCGTTAGATTTTCCATCTCTGCATATGGTGGAACTTGCTGCACATGTTGGATTTGATGCTATAAACCTAGACGGCGAGCACGGCTGCTTTGACCCCAACGCAGTAGACGACATATGCAGACTCGCTAACGGACTAGGTATGTCCGTTACAGCACGCGTGCCTAACATAGCATCTTTTCATATAAACCTGTATCTGGATAGAGGCATACAAGGTATCGTTGGACCACATATAGAAACTTACAGCGATGCACAGTCCCTTGCAGATGCATGTCTTTTCCCACCAGATGGAGCACGCTCTTGGGGCGGAGGTAGAGGCACAGAGTTTAACGACTCGCTTCTCCTTGAAGAGAAATACGGAGGCAAACTTGGCTTTGCAAAATGGTCTAACAGTAACATGCTAGTCGTGGCACAGATTGAATCTAAAAAAGCATGGGATAACTTAGATAGTATTCTCACAGTGAAAGGTTTGACAGGCGTTACAGGCGGTCCTCACGATTTCTCAGCATCATTAGGTTACCCAGGTCAACCCGAACACCCCGAAAGAGTAGCGGCTACTCTGGATGTTGATACACGTGCACGTGCAGCAGGTAAAACAGCAGGTAGTGATACGTCTATCACCTTAGGTATATCTGAACTCATGATGGGTACTGCAAGAGAGTTTGTATCAATGCATAAAAAATCGGCTAAAACACAATAAACTACATAATAAAAGCAGTAGCCGAAAACCTGTAACTCCTATGCTTAACAAAAACAACAATACTCAAACAGATGGTTATCTACTAAAAGGCGAAACTACTCTGAAAAGCATACGTAACGATAAAGGTAGCACTTTTATTCTTACGAATTTGAGAATTATTTTTTACGGTGGAAGTTCTAGCAAGGACATATTCGGTTACGTAAGCTTAGAAGATCTAACCTCGTTTAGTATTAAGTATTGCAAAAGACCAATCAATAACCTTATTTGGAGTATATTGGGTATTATTGCTCTTCTGGGCTCTCTACAGGTTATTGAAAACCAAACAGGTGTTCTTATTGTATCTGTAGTTTTGAGCTCTGCGGTTATTATTTTATTAGCTGGTTATTTCTTTGTGCCACGTCCGATATCTATGGAATTCAGATATAGCGGTGGTTTACTCTCGTGCAATATAAAAAAGTCTAATATTACAAGTGTAAATAAATTTTTAATGGATGTTACTGAAAGAAAGAGGCAACTCCAAAACTCCGACACAGACCACGAGAGCGATAAACTTACAGCCTACAAATGGTAGCACTTATCAGTGTTGCGTTAGACTTCTATAGATAGGTTAGGCTTTATATCAATTTCAATAGTGTGGAAAATTCCCATCTTGTACAACATTAAGCCCCTAATTGCTATCATACCAGCGTTATCGGTGCATAAATCTGCAGGTGGGATGTATACAGGTAGAGATGAGTCAGCTTTGAAATAGTCTTTCATTAGTGTATTAGCTGCTACACCACCTGATACCACTATTGCTGAACATTTATATTTTTCAGCTGCTAGTAGTGTCTTATCAACTAGTACACGGACGATAGACTCTTGTGCGGCTTTAGCTAAAAACGGTAATGACTCCTGCTTTTCTATGCCATCTTGCATGTTTTTAACTCTGTTTAATACAGCTGTTTTCAGCCCACTAAATGAGAAGTCATGTGTTCCTTTTAGCCATGCTTTGGGTAGTGGTTTATAGAAAGTGTCATTTGAATTGGTGGCTAAGTTTGCCATTCGCTGAATATGGGGTCCTCCGGGGTATCCTAGTCCGAGTAATCTTGCGATTTTGTCAAAGGCTTCACCTGCTGCATCATCGCGGGTGCGTCCTACGCTGGAAAACTCGGTGTATGAACGCTTTAAAGCAAGATCGGTATGTCCTCCTGAGGCTACAAGGCACATTATGGGAGCTCTTTGCAGGCACTCGTTGACTGCATCGGAATAGTCTAACCAAACGGCTGCTATGTGCCCATGTAGATGGTTTACACCTACTAACGGTACGCCAAGACTTGTTGCTAAACCCTTTGCAAAATTAAGACCAATTACAAGAGAACCCGAAAGCCCCGGACCATAAGTAACAGCCACTGCTTTTATATCTTTCCAACCCAAGTTAGATTTTTGAATTGCTGATTGTGTAACTGCATTTATGTTTAAAATATGTTGTCGGGATGCTATCTCTGGCACAATGCCTCCGTATTTGGCATGTATATCTATCTGTGAATGTAGCACATTAGAGAGTAGTTTCCCGCTCATACTTACTATAGCAACTCCTGTTTCATCACAAGATGTTTCTATTCCTAAAATCGCCATAAATACTCCTTAGCAATATAAATATTTACTGTATAATATTAATTATGTAGTACGGTTTTACTATATGCTTGTATTGAGAGTAGTAAAATGGTTATTGATTGGAGGAAATATAATGGCAGAAACACTACCGGATTGCAACAACTGTGATAGAGGTGTACTAGTACCTTTATCAGACTTTGGGGGGCAAGGAGCATCTGTGCACTATAAGGCATGGGCGTGTACTAATCAAAAGTGTGGTTTTAACTTAAAGATCAGAAATGGTGAAATACACGTCAACGAACCTATACTAGAAGGTGTTGCCAGAAGGTAAGGAAAAATTTAGCATTTAGCATACTCTGTGCTAAATCTATTTATTTATTTTTACCATAAACATAGAGCATTATCAGTAATAGCGTTGATATAACATTTTAGGAGGCATGCGATAAGCATAGGTTTAAGTATTAAACGGCATCGTAACTTAATCTTAGGAATAGTGGCGATTGTTGTGGGTATTGGTTTGCTTTCTTATTCTGGCTTTTACGCGATTGGGTTTATCTTGGCTGGGTCAGATAAGAGTGAATTTGAGGTTACCGCACCGCAATTCAACGACGTAGTCAATATAACAGGTGCAAGTGTTGACCATCCTGCACCATCTCTGGCTTCTTTGTATCCTTTGAATGTTACCTTACCAAAGTACTGGAGCAAACACCAAGAATCGGAAGATGCACCGTTAGCACCTATAGGTATACCCGATGGTTTTACCCTGCTTACTGAAAAGGATAGCCTAAACAGCAGTTTGATTTCAGAATCAGAAGTAACCAGAATTCAAATACCCGCAATATACCTAGATTCGTCCGTCTCAGCGTTAAAGCTGTTAGATATTGGGAATTCACAGCAGTACGAAACGCCCGATAACACAGTAGGGTTTATACCAGAGACCAGCTTGCCAGGGCAGGAAGGCGCTGGTTGGTACTTCGGGCATTTAGAAAGTTATGGACACAATGAAGGTAGTGTATTTCGCAACTTACCTAAAGTATCCGAACTTATAAAACACGATCCTGTGGATATTATACTCACAACTGAAGAGGCTGAATATATTTACCGAGTTGAACAAACGCTACAAATGTCAGCAAAAGAGTTATCTCTAAAACAAAATGCCAATGATAACTCAATAACACTTGTTACCTGCTGGCCACCCAAGATATACACTGAACGCGTTTTGGTAAGCGCTAGTATGATTGCTGTAAAGTATCATAACAACATTGGTTTATCTGCAACTCAATAAGCAGGAACATTGACAAAAATATTCGTATTTTATGGCAGGTAATGCAATCACACTTACTGCGTCTTCTACATTAGAGAGTGGCAGTCGGTTACTTCGTTCGCTACTTTTCGCAGCACTGATCCTTGAAGTTCTACAAATATCGTTAGGTGGTATTGTAAGAGTAACAGGTTCTGGAGATGCATGCCCCGACTGGCCTCTCTGTTTCGGAAGAATTATTCCACCTTTGAACAACGTTAACGTTATACTTGAATGGACACACAGAGCAAGTGGCACGGTATTAGGTGCAATTACTGTATTATGTGCTGTTCTTGTATGGCTTGCACGTAGTAATAAACGTCTTGCTTGGCTTACTACGTCTATACTGATACTAGTAGCAATTGTAGGCGGGTTGGGCGGTGGCGTAGTCCTGACCGAACTCAGCCCTATACTGAGGACACTACATCTTATGCTTGCTGAAATAACAGTATTAGTAACTGTTTGGGCTTTTGTTGCATCATCTCACAACGGCTTACCTGTTATATCAAGTAATAAACTAGGACCTACAGGCAAATTACTGATGCAGGCAAGTGTAATAACTTTAATTGCTTTGCTTTCGGGCTCTTATACCGTTTTAAGAAGTGCAGGAACTGCCTGCGATTCTTGGCCTCTTTGTACAGGCTTTGAATTCCCAAGATCTACAATAGAATTAATTCATATATTTCACAGAGTTATATCGGGTACATCGGTAATTGTTGGTATGTACGCTGTTATTAAATCTCTTCGTCTACCCGAACAAAGTTTACAGTGGAAGTTAATCGGCTATTCAACTCTAATATTTATATTTGCACAGGTGTTTATCGGCGCAGCGAATCCATGGACTTCATTTGATGCATGGGCAAGAGCGGCACATTTAAGCCTTGCTACAGTTGTATGGGTGTTCCTGTGTCTTATGTGGTTCATTGAATGGAAAAACTACAACATAAGGATTGACAGCAATGGCAGTAAATAATGCAACACAAAGCCGATTATCTTTGATTCTTGCAGGTCTTGCGAGTTATATAGCCATCACAAAACCGCGTGTAATGAGTCTGCTTCTTTTTACGGCAGTTGGTGGTGCCTTCCTCGGTAGTAGAGGCGCCCCGAATATTTCCGTACTGGTGGCAGTTTTATTAGGTGGTGCGTTAGCATCTGGTGGAGCTGCATCTCTAAACATGGCAATAGAAAGCAACCTAGACAGACTTATGGGACGTACAAAAGGCAGACCAGTTGCACAAGGCAAAATCGGCAAATGGAACGCCATGGCGTTTGGTATTTTATTAAATGTGCTTGCGTTTGCCACATTCTTACTTTTAACAAACTGGCTCGCCGCAGTACTTGCTATATCAGGTACTCTGTTATACGTTATTGTATACACTCTAATACTGAAACGTACAACTACACAGAATATAGTCATCGGCGGTGCAGCAGGTGCATTACCTCCTTTAGTAGGTTATGCCGCTGCCACCTCAACACTGACATTAGAAGCGTATTGGCTAGCCGCTATTATATTCTTTTGGACGCCCCCACACTTCTGGGCACTCGCAATTATGATTAAAAACGACTACGCAAGAGCAAATATCCCAATGCTACCCGTAGTAGAAGGCGAAGATGCTACAAGAACTCAAATATTCCTATACTCCATATTACTATTCACAATTACCGCTGGGCTTGGAGCGTTCCAGCTAAGGCAACTAACAGTACAACCGCTTGGAATTTTCTATATGATAGGCTCAAGCATACTAGGGATAGGCTTGTTGTGGTACGCAATACGGCTTTTAAGGTCCAAAAGCCGAACATCCGCATGGACGTTATACAGATACTCTCTTTTATATATGTTCCTGTTATTTACAGTGATAATGGTAGATGCATCAGTAGATACGTTTTAAACAAATACTTTACATAACCTCAATTAGAGAGTTACCTATAACCACCAATCCTATTTATCTTTAGATACCTAACTAAGTAAGACATAGCATTACTACTCTTTATTCTGTTGCAGTGGTTACAGAGCAACTGTAGGTTTTCTATGTTATCTCCACCACCTTTTGATACAGGCATTATGTGGTCTATTTCAAAGTGTCTATATTCAAACTTTAGTTTACAACCACTACAAACACCTTCTTGCCTATCGTATAGAGTATGCTTAGTTTCTACTTTGTTGCTTCTATATGATAAATCTATGTCATCTACATCAGTTCTTTGAGGTATATCCTCTCTCAATATAACCTCATTCTGACGCTTAAGCATGTCCTGATTACCTGCTTCATCTATACCGATTACTTCTTCCATAAGCCTTATTTTGACCAGATCAAAAGCTTTTTTAGATACATCAATACCGACCCACTGACGCTTTAGTCTCTCAGCTGCTATGCAAGTGGTGGCACAACCACAGAATGGATCAAGCACTACATCGCCTTCGTTACTACTTGCCTTGATTATACGTTCTAGTAGAGCAAGCGGTTTTTGTGTCGGATAGTCAGTGCGTTCTTTACCAGCACTTGGTTTTATGTCATTCCAATCAGTACCTATTGCTTTACCTATAGATATAGAATCTTTTAGATATTTTCTTCTTTCTAACTTATTGTTTTTTATTACAATGTTACCTTTTGCATACTCTTCTGACATTCTTTCTATAGAGAGACTCCAAGCATTTGGATACGGAGGCGGGCTTATACCCTTAAACTCATAATGCAAGTTGGGGCGCTCACCCTTATTCTTACCTCTAGTAATCGGTACTATTTGATACAACTCACCTTTTTCATCCTTATATCTGTATTTTTCTTTGATTTCTTCTTGTGTAAAAGGAATAAAAGGCGAGAGTGTGGTATTGTTGCTTTTTACATAAAACAGTATGTAATCAATATTTGCACCCCACCTTTTAGGTTGGAATTGGCTTCCCTTTTGACCACTGCTATGTCTTTTCCATACAATCTCGTTTCTAAAGTTCTTCCTACCAAATATAATGTCCATCAGTAACTTTATGTAGTGACTCATAGTAGGGTCGCAATGGAAGTATATACTGCCTGTATCCTTTAGGATCCTGTGAAGCTCAATAAGACGCTGTGCCATGTAAACAAGATAGTTTCTATCGCTCTTTATAGCCACAGCTTCTATACCTCTAAGATATTGATATAACTTTGGATACAAATCTGCTATATAACCTACATAGCCCTCCTTGGCATCTTCATCTTGCCATATATCTTTGAACTTTGCACCCTCTGCTTTACTCCCTATAGGTGCATGAAAGGTTCTCTTTTTGTTAAAAGGAGGGTCTAAGTATATAAGGTCAATCGTGTTACTGTTTATGTTTTGCAGTATATCTATGTTATCTCTGCAGAATACAGTTCTATTCTTGATTGTGTGCTGAAGCATTTACCTATAACCACCAATCCTATTTATCTTTAGATACCTAACTAAGTAAGACATAGCATTACTACTCTTTATTCTGTTGCAGTGGTTACAGAGCAACTGTAGGTTTTCTATGTTATCCCCACCACCTTTTGATACAGGCACTATGTGGTCTATTTCAAAGTGTCTATATTCAAACTTTAGTTTACAACCATTACAAACACCTTCTTGCCTATCGTATAGAGTATGCTTAGTTTCTACTTTGTTGCTTCTATAGGATAAGTCTATGTCAGTTATGTCAGTTCTTTGAGGTATATCCTCTCTCAATATAACCTCATTCTGACGCTTAAGCATGTCCTGATTACCTGCTTCATCTATACCGATTACTTCTTCTATAAGCCTCTCCTGAACCAGATCAAAAGCTTTTTTAGATACATCAATACCGACCCACTGACGCTTTAGTCTCTCAGCTGCTATGCAAGTGGTAGCACAACCACAGAATGGATCAAGCACTACATCGCCTTCGTTACTGCTTGCCTTGACTATACGTTCTAGCAGAGCAAGCGGTTTTTGTGTGGGGTAGCTTAATTTTTCGTTCCGTTTGTGCATCATGTCAGCAATGTCTCTCCAACAGTTACCTAACATCTTTGAATCATAGATAAATTTACTATCGTGGTTACGGTAATATTTCTTTCGGGGAATTTTGTTTTTAGTCCAATATATTAATCCCTCTGCATCCATTTTTCTAATAGTTTTTTCTGAATATCCACCTCTTGGTGCAGTTTTATAGTATCCTCTTGCATCTCTACTAAACCCATATTTTTTCATGTTTGCAATAGGTATAGATTCTTCAATGTAGATAGGATTATATTGAGTATGGATACTTTTTACATAGCAAAAAATACTATCGTAACACATTTCAAAGTGCCGCCTTGTTGTTCTTTGGCTATACGTTCTATAGTTCCATACAATCTCGTTTCTAAAATTCTTCTTACCAAATATAATGTCCATCAGTAACTTTATGTAGTGGCTCATAGTAGGATCGCAATGGAAGTATATACTGCCTGTATCCTTTAGGATCCTGTGAAGCTCAATAAGACGCTGTGCCATGTAAACAAGATAGTTTCTATCGCTTTTTATAGCCACAGCTTCTATGCCTCTAAGATATTGATATAACTTTGGATACAAATCTGCTATATAACCTACATAGCCCTCTTTGGTATCTGCATCTTGCCATATATCTTTGAACTTTGCACCCTCTGCTTTACTCCCTATAGGTGCATGAAAGGTTCTCTTTTTGTTAAAGGGAGGGTCTAAGTATATAAGGTCAATAGTGTTACTGTTTATGTTTTGCAGTATATCTATATTATCTCTGCAGAATACAGTTCTATTCTTGATCGTGTGCTGAAGAACTTACCTATAACCACCAATCCTATTTATCTTTAGATAGTTAACTAAGTAAGACATAGCATTACTACTCTTTATTCTGTTGCAGTGGTTACAAAGCAACTGTAGGTTTTCTATGTTATCCCCACCACCTTTTGATACAGGCACTATGTGGTCTATTTCAAAGTGTCTATATTCAAACTTTAGTTTACAACCATTACAAACACCTTCTTGCCTATCGTATAGAGTATGCTTAGTTTCTACTTTGTTGCTTCTATAGGATAAGTCTATGTCAGTTATGTCAGTTCTTTGAGGTATATCCTCTCTCAATATAACCTCATTCTGACGCTTAAGCATGTCCTGATTACCTGCTTCATCTATACCGATTACTTCTTCTATAAGCCTCTCCTGAACCAGATCAAAAGCTTTTTTAGATACATCAATACCGACCCACTGACGCTTTAGTCTCTCAGCTGCTATGCAAGTGGTGGCGCAACCACAGAATGGATCAAGCACTACATCGCCTTCGTTACTGCTTGCTTTGATTATACGTTCTAGCAGAGCAAGAGGCTTTTGTGTCGGGTAACCTACACGTTCCTTTGCATTTGAACTTAGAAATTTTATATCATTCCAGTTGTCAGGTATAGCTGTGCCAATATTGCTATTAGAACGATCTACTACTTTGTTGTATTTACTCTTGACAGCCTCGTCTTTTGCTTTATTCCAGTCGTAGACTAGCAGCTGTCTCATCTTTCCAACGGTGTTAGTATCCCAACCTCTTGCCAATACTCTAATTTTATGAGCAGTCATTCTATAGGTTTTATTGTAGTTGAAATTGCTACTTTTTGAATAGAATAATAGTATATCGTGGTTTTTTTGCCACATCTTTGCAAGGTTTGTCCACTTATTATAACCCCACACAATCTCGTTTCTAAAGTTACTTTGTCCAAAGATAACATCCATCAGTAATTTTATGTAGTGGCTCATGGTAGGGTCGCAATGGAAGTATATACTGCCTGTATCCTTTAGGATCCTGTGAAGCTCAATAAGACGCTGTGCCATGTAAACAAGATAGTTTCTATCACTTTTTATAGCCACAGCTTCTATGCCTCTAAGATATTGATATAACTTTGGATACAAATCCGCTATATAACCTACATAGCCCTCTTTGGTATCTTCATCTTGCCATATATCTTTGAACTTTGCACCCTCTGCTTTACTCCCTATAGGTGCATGAAAGGTTCTCTTTTTGTTAAAGGGAGGGTCTAAGTATATAAGGTCAATAGTGTTACTGTTTATGTTTTGCAGTATATCTATATTATCTCTGCAGAATACAGTTCTATTCTTGATCGTGTGCTGAAGCACTTACCTATAACCACCAATCCTATTTATCTTTAGATAGTTAACTAAGTAAGACATAGCATTACTGCTTTTTATCCTGTTGCAGTGGTTACAAAGCAACTGTAGGTTTTCTATGTTATCCCCACCACCTTTTGATACAGGCACTATGTGGTCTATTTCAAAGTGTCTATATTCAAACTTTAGTTTACAACCACTACAAACACCTTCTTGCCTATCGTATAGAGTATGCTTAGTTTCTACTTTGTTGCTTCTATAGGATAAGTCTATGTCAGTTATGTCAGTTCTTTGAGGTATATCCTCTCTCAATATAACGGCGTTATCACGTTTAAGCATGTCTTGATTACCTACTGCATCTATACCGATTACTTCTTCTATAAGCCTCTCCTGAACCAGATCAAAAGCTTTTTTAGATACATCAATACCGACCCACTGACGCTTTAGTCTCTCAGCTGCTATGCAAGTGGTGGCACAACCACAGAATGGATCAAGCACTACATCGCCTTCGTTACTGCTTGCCTTGATTATACGTTCTAGCAGAGCAAGAGGTTTTTGTGTCGGATAGTCAGTGCGTGCTTCTCCAAGCACCCTTGGTATATCTGTCCAGTTGTTATCTAGTGGTTTACCTGCGTAATCACGGAGATATTTTCTCCTTTCCAATGTGCCCTTTTCTGTAATGACAATATTGCCCATCTTATACTCTTCATCCAATCTTGCTTTAGAAAGACGCCATCCAGATGGGTATGGATTTTTGAACCCTTTCCAAGTAAAACATAAATTAGGTCTATCGCCCATATTTCTGGATCTAAAAACAGGTATTCCGCTGTAATATTTCCAGCCTTGTTCATCAGTCTTATTGAATTTTTCCGATATTTCTTCTTCGGTAAGTGGTAAAACAGGTTTTAATCTATGTTTATTTGTCTTTGTGTAGAACAAAATGGAATCCGTATTTGAACCATATTTTTTACTTTCATACTGACTGCCTTTACCTCGCCCGTCGTTGCGTTGCCACACAATCTCGTTTCTAAAGTTACTTTGTCCAAAGATAACATCCATGAGTAACTTTATGTAGTGACTCATAGTAGGGTCGCAATGGAAGTATATACTGCCTGTATCTTTTAATATCCTGTGAAGCTCAATAAGACGCTGTGCCATGTAAACAAGATAGTTTCTATCACTTTTTATAGCCACAGCTTCTATGCCTCTAAGATATTGATATAACTTTGGATACAAATCTGCTATATAACCTACATAGCCCTCTTTGGTATCTGCATCTTGCCATATATCTTTGAACTTTGCACCCTCTGCTTTACTCCCTATAGGTGCATGAAAGGTTCTCTTTTTGTTAAAAGGAGGGTCTAAGTATATAAGGTCAATAGTGTTACTGTTTATGTTTTGCAGTATATCTATGTTATCTCTGCAGAATACAGTTCTATTCTTGATTGTGTGCTGGAGCACTTACCTATAACCACCAATCCTATTTATCTTTAGATAGTTAACTAAATAAGACATAGCATTACTGCTTTTTATCCTGTTGCAGTGGTTACAAAGCAACTGTAGGTTTTCTATGTTATCCCCACCACCTTTTGATACAGGCACTATGTGGTCTATTTCAAAGTGTCTATATTCAAACTTTAGTTTACAACCACTACAAACACCTTCTTGCCTATCGTATAGAGTATGCTTAGTTTCTACTTTGTTGCTTCTATATGATAAGTCTATGTCATCTACATCAGTTCTTTGAGGTATATCCTCTCTCAATATAACCTCATTCTGACGCTTAAGCATGTCCTGATTACCTACTGCATCTATACCGATTACTTCTTCCATAAGCCTTATTTTGACCAGATCAAAAGCTTTTTTAGATACATCAATACCGACCCACTGACGCTTTAATCTCTCAGCTGCTATGCAAGTGGTGGCACAACCACAGAATGGATCAAGCACTACATCGCCTTCGTTACTGCTTGCTTTGATTATACGTTCTAGTAGAGCAAGCGGTTTTTGTGTCGGATAGTCAGTGCGTGCTTCTCCAAGCACCCTTGGTATATCTGTCCAGTTGTTATCTAGTGGTTTACCTGCATAATCACGGAGATATTTTCTCCTTTCCAATGTGCCCTTTTCTGTAATGACAATGTTGCCCAGTCTATACTCTTCATCCAATCTTGCTTTAGAGAGACGCCAGCCAGATGGGTATGGATTTGTAAACCCTTTCCAAGTAAAACATAAATTAGGTCTGTCGCCCATACTTTTGGAGCTAAAAACGGGTATTCCGCTGTAATATTTCCAGCCTTGTTCATCAGTCTTATTGAATTTTTCCGATATTTCTTCTTCGGTAAGTGGTAAAACAGGTTTTAATCTATGTTTATTTGTTTTTGTGTAAAACAAAATGGAATCCGTATTTGAACCATATTTTTTACTTTCATGCTGACTGCCTTTACCTCGCCCGTCGTTGCGTTGCCACACAATCTCGTTTCTAAAGTTACTTTGTCCAAAGATAACATCCATCAGTAACTTTATGTAGTGGCTCATGGTAGGGTCGCAATGGAAGTATATACTGCCTGTATCCTTTAGGATCCTGTGAAGCTCAATAAGACGCTGTGCCATGTAAACAAGATAGTTTCTATCGCTTTTTATAGCCACTGCTTCTATGCCTCTAAGGTATTGATATAACTTTGGATACAAATCTGCTATATAACCTACATAGCCCTCTTTGGTATCTGCATCTTGCCATATATCTTTGAATTTTGCACCCTCTGCT
The DNA here is from genome assembly GCA_964274945.1 of Dehalococcoidia bacterium. Lineage (GTDB taxonomy): Bacteria > Chloroflexota > Dehalococcoidia > Lucifugimonadales > Lucifugimonadaceae > CAXXBX01. Next base: position 1,479,092 of record CAXXBX010000034.1, read on the forward strand.
TTACTCCCTATAGGTGCATGAAAGGTTCTCTTTTTGTTAAAAGGAGGGTCTAAGTATATAAGGTCAATAGTGTTACTGTTTATGTTTTGCAGTATATCTATGTTATCTCTGCAGAATACAGTTCTATTTTTGATTGTATGCTGAAGCATTTAGGTATACTCGGTATTCGCTGTATATATATGACTGTTCGAGAATTTTCTCAATTGTTTGTATAGCTTCATCGGCTTCTTCCCTTGTATGTTCACGGATCAAGAGCATACATCTATCAATAATGATACTTAAGAGCACTCCTTCACTTAAAAACGCATAAATTAAGTTAAATACTGGTGAACTCCAAGGATATTGGTTTGAAAAAAAACAACTATAAAACTGAGATATAAACGTATTAACATGGCGTTCAAGTTTTTCATTAATCAAACCTGTAAGTGGTAGTTCTATAAGATATGCATTAAGAGCTGGCATCATGTGTGGAGAGAAACTAAGCTGTTCCCAACTCAATTGTTTTAAACTTTCTATGTTTTTGTTGAAATAATCTAAGGTTTTTTCTGGAGTGGTAAATGAGCACTGGATTCCGTTGCTATCTAAATGGTGTAATAATGCACCAATAAAACCGCTAAGTAATCCATTAGTCTGCATGAGCAAACTCGTCAAAATCTTTGCTGTGCGAGTTCTATTGATCTTCTCTATTACAGAGGGTGCTTTGTTTAAAATCTGCAAAACTGGAGACTTGTATTCTTCATCTCCAGATTCAAATTTTCTTATTTTACTAATAATATAATCTTCTAACTTACGGTATTTGTCTGGAGCTGGATCATACGCATAAGTATAGAAACCAGTTATATCAAAAATAGATTTATTATCTTTATGCTCTTCACGAAATAGAATCACTGGCTTGTTGGTTACTGATAGTCTTACACCGAGTTCATACATTACATTTGGGTTTGCATGATGCCCTGATAAATCACATAAAACAATATCAGCTTCATAAATATCTCTAATAATTTGCTGAGTTATATCAAAAGAATCAGCAGATCTTGTTACTCTATACTGATACTTTAAACTATCATCTGATTCTATTCTCCTTTTCAGGTACGTGCGAAAGAATTCATCAAGGGCATTTTGCTTCCTAGATGGTGTCTTAGTGAATGGCATTATTACAAAGATCTGTTTTTTCTGCTTTTCGCTCATTTTTATAACTCCTTCTTTTAGATAACATAGTTTTTAATAAAATAATTTTACCAATAAATTAACGTCTTTTAAGCGGGTAAATTTAAATGTTACTACTCTTATGTTTACGTATAGCTTTGGCAAGTTCTTGGGCACGTAGTGTAGAGAGGTACATTGTCCGTGCCTTTGTTTTGTTACCAATAAGTAGCTCTACACCGCTATTAACACTTGGCACACTCCAAACGCTATGAATCCATAAGTATGAAAGAATCCTATTAAAAGAGAAGAGTCTTATCCCTGTTTCTGATACCTTTACGTAGTGCACTTGCGACCATGCAATACGTCTTTTTGCCAATCCCATTTCTACTGTTATACCGTTGCTATCTATAGTAGTATCTAACTTGCCTCTGTTAAACAGAGTGTATCCAATAAGTGCTGTAAGGATACCTGCAGCGTAAATAAGTATATCTATGGGTGAATTGAAGTCCCTTCTGCTCAGTATATGTATAACGGCAAAGCCCGTAGATAGCCCAAGACCACCACCAACCAGTAACGCCCCAAGCGAACTGTAAAGCAGTCGGTATGCGGTTAACGTCTCTTTGAAGATTGTATTATTAAGTTTTTTTGAATCCAAAATTTTGATAAGAGTGTATATTAGTAGAGATAAAACATCTATTACTGTAATTATAATTACTTATAGATATTTAAAAGGAGTGTAAAAGTGCATACGATTGAAGAAATAGAAACCTTTATTGTAGACGCAGGTTGGCGTCCTTGGCAGTTTGTTGCTATAAGAACAGAGAGCGGTATCACTGGTTACGGTGAGATGTCGGACGGGCGTAACCCGCTGGGCGTCGTTGGTTGTGTCAGGGATTTCACGCCTCTACTGACTGGTAAGGATGCTTGCGCAGTTGAAGCCCGCTACTGGGATATGTACAGAATGGCTCGGCAATCATCTGGGGGCATAGCTGCTAAGGCTATTGCTGGCATTGAGCTTGCACTCTGGGATATAAGGGCAAAGTCGGTAGATCTGCCAGTGTATGCACTCTTCGGTGGACCTCTGCGTGAAAAGCAGGAAGTATATTGGTCTCATTGTGGCACGTCGCGTGCAAGGAGTTACGACTTAATACGAGGTGCCTCTGCGTTGCGTAATTTTCAGGATATAGAAAAACTCGGTAAAGAAGTCAGTGATCGCGGTTTCAAAGCGTTAAAAACAAATATTGTGTTTCCGGGCGACTTTGCATCTGTGCATTTTGCGGGCTTCGGAGGCGGACCCGGCACCACAGATCAGGGCGTCTCTCAAAGCATTCTACACCACATTGAAGAGTATATAAGTGCACTGCAAAGAGGCGCTGGTAAAGATGTATCTATAGCGCTAGACCTTAACTTCAACTTTAAACCCGACGCTGCTAAGAAGATATGCAAAGTTATGGAACAGTTCAATCCTCTTTGGGTAGAGATAGATATGTACGACTGGGATGCACTTGCAGATATACGTCAGTCTACTACTTGTACAATTACATCTGGCGAGAATTTATTTGGACTACGTGGCTACCGACCATTTTTCTCATCGCAAGCCATGGATGTGGTTAAAATAGATGTTCCTTGGAATGGTTTTGCCCGTTCACGCGATGTTGCACTACTTGCAGAATCTTATGAGCTGAACATAGCACCGCACAACTACTACTCGCATCTTGCAACTATGATATCGTTGAATCTGTGTGCCGTTTGCCCAAACGTCCGCATAATGGAAACCGATATTGATGACGTAGATTGGAAAGATCACCTTACCGATGGCGTGCCTAAAATTACTAACGGTGAGATGAGTATACCAACTCGTGCGGGCTGGGGTCTTAACCTCAATGAGGAAGTCGCACGTCAACACACTTGGAATCGGTGGGATTACCCTGTCTACATGGGAAGTTCCGCTAATAAATAATTTGCCTATTTTTATTTAAACTAATAACGAAAGGAAGATGCAATGGAGATTAGGAAGAATTTTGTAAAAGAGACACTTGCTCAAGGTGATATTGCGCTTGTAGCGGGTGGATTTACACACCCTGACGATGTAGAGTTATTCGGGCATAGTCTGAAAAGCGAAGGTTTTCATGGTATATGGATAGAAGGCGAACACGGCTGGGTGAGTCCTTCGGAACTGGGTAATATCACGCGGGCTTGTGATATATGCGGGTTAACTTCGGTTGTTAGAATCAATGCTAACTCTCAACCGCTTATATACAGAACGCTAGATAGAGGTGCACAAGGTATTATCGTTCCGCATGTTAACTCAAAGGCTGAGGCAGTAAACGTTGTTCAAGGTGGTAAGTTTACCCCTATCGGTCAGCGGGGTATGTTCGTCAGCCGACAAGGGTACAATGTCAGTAACTATTTTGAAAAGGCAAATAGCGAAACACTACTGGTTATCTTGATTGAAGATATTATCGCTATAAACAATTTAGATGAGATATTAACTGTTGATAACATAGATGTCTTCTTTGTAGCGCCGTCTGATTTATCTGCTTCAATGGGTAGGTTAGATGCTGGTAATGGGGCAGAAACGAAGCAGATAATAAAAAATGCGTTAGCGAAGATATCTGATGCGGGGCGAATAGGTGGCACAATGGTCAATAACCAAAATGTAGCCGAGTTTGCAGAAGCAGGGGCAAAGTTTCTGTTTGCAGTTGTCAACCCTTGGATTCAATCTGGCGCTAAAGAGTTTAGAAACCTTGCCTACTCGGCAGGGTGCTAAGTAGGTGTAACGTTTAGGAGTTAAACAATGGATAAAGTAACTATTAGAGATGTAAGAGTTATACTAACAGAACCTGATGGCATACGGCTTGTTATAGTTAAGGTAGAAACGTCAGAGCCTGGTTTGCACGGCGTAGGTTGTGCAACATTTACACAAAGACCGACCGCTGTCTGTACGGCAGTTAACGACTATCTGAAACCGTTCTTAATAGGTCGCCTTGTAAACGATATTGAGGATATATGGCAAGCTATGTATGTATCATCTTACTGGCGTAATGGTCCTGTGCTTAACAATGCCATCTCAGGCGTGGATCAGGCACTATGGGATATAAAAGGCAAGATGGCAAATATGCCCGTATACGATCTACTAGGGGGCAGAGCACGCGAAGCAGCAGCCGTTTATGTCCACTCTTCGGGTAGCGAGCCAGAAGAAGTTGGTGATAAAATGCAGGCGTTAATGGAACAAGGTTTCCATCATATCCGTGTACAAGTAGAAACTCCGGGATACTTAACTTACGGCAACCGTGGCAGTGCTAAAGGTTCAGAAACTTTACATAATAAAGATGCATCAAAGGCACCGATACCAATCACTACTTGGCTGCGAAGTCATGAAGAAGACCTAATTGTTGCACATCCGGGTGGCATATTTGAACCAAAACCTTATATACGTTCTGCACTTGGGCTGTTTGAATACATAAGAAACAGGTTTGGCTATGAACCCGAAATACTTCATGATGTTCATGAACGTATACCTCCTATACTTGGCGTCTGGCTTGCCAAAGAGGTAGAAAAGTACCAACTCTTCTTCCTTGAAGACCTGTTTAGCCCAGAAGATAACGAATACTTCAGAATGGTCAGGCAACAGTGTTCTACACCAATAGCAATGGGCGAACTCTGGAACAGCCCGCATGAAGTCATTCCTATGATCAAAGATAGGCTAATAGACTTCATAAGAATACACATATCACAGATGGGCGGTATTACGCCGTGTAAGAAAATAGCTGCCATGGGCGAGCTATTTAACGTCAGAACCGCTTGGCACGGACCAGGTGATACATCTCCAGTAGGGCATGCTGCGAATTTGGCTTTAGACTTAAACACACCAAACTTTGGCATCCAAGAGTATGCTATCTTTGGGGAAAATACTAAAGAGGTCTTCCCAGGATGCCCAGAAGTAAGAGACGGCATGATGCACCCTAACGGTAAACCCGGGCTTGGAATTGATATTGACGAAAAGGCTGCAAATAAGTTACAATTTGTACCAAGGGTATATGGTGGTGCTTGGGATACAGTACGTCGTGCCGACGGCAGTGTAGTCAAACCCTAAAATTTCACAACTTCTTATTATGATTAGGAGAATAAATTGAAAAAACGAATATTAATCATCAGTGTAGTTAGTATAGTTACATCGCTAATATTTCTAGGAGCATATTGGCCTACGTCCACAAAGTCGGATACGGCGTGTAGAACAATGAACCACACATGGAAATACGATAGCGATAAAGTATTAGAAGTAGATGCTGATGCTGTTAAAAAGTGTGTAAATGCGGTTGTAGAAAATATAGAAAACGCTCAAGAGAAAATAAAAGACTCTGATTCTTTATCAGAAGCCGATAAGGAATCTATAGTTGCTTTGCTAGATGATGGCAAGAGCTTAGTACAACAGGCTGGTGATGACGTTATTGCAAACCCAACAAATCTAATGGAAATGAAATACTTACCTGACTTAGAAAATATGTATCTTGAGATGAAAGACATTTACCGAAAATTGGAGGACGAGGGCAATGAAGAGGCACTATCAGACCTTAAGAATGCCTTAACGGAAATACACCCTCATTTTGCAGATACAGAACTATACGATGATAAACATATGGATCTAGATGCTATAAGAGCTGAAGTTGAAGATAAAAGAAGTGAAGCACTAAATGTGGAAGGTTTAGATTCTGATGTAATCGCTGAACTAGAGGATATATTTGATGATAGCCTAGCACTGATTGATAAAGCCAAAGCAGAGTCAGACGCAGATGATAGTGCTAGACTTAGGTACAGCAAATATTACAGTGAATTTAAAGAAATCCGCACACGAATGTATGACCTTATACAGGAGCTTGACGAAGAAGATCGTAAAAACCTACTAGAAGCGTTGGACTATGGTGATGGTGAGCATTGCCAATCTAAAGGCAAGCATCGTCATAAGTACTTCGGTGGGGATAAAAACAGAGATGCTGATATCTCTACTGAAAGTGTTCTGTTTAACTAAACAGCACCCTATTTAGAGAGATACTTATTCTGTATAAGGTTTGATTTCACCAGAGCCGGTAATTTTAGACGTTAAAAAAGGTCTTCCTTTATAGAATATCGATCCGCTACCTGATATTTCGGTATCTAGTATTTCAATTACGTCTATAAAAGCATCCCCAGAACCAATTATTTGGATTTCTGCATCATTGCTTTTTAAGTCTAAGGCGTTATAATTTCCTGATCCAGCAATTTCTAAGGTTTGCGAATCAGTAAATCCAGAAACATTAATTTCACCAGAGCCGGTAATTTCGGATTTAATGTTAGTAGTTGATACATTATCAAAATATACAGAACCAGAACCTACGATCTTAACGTTAAAATCACTATTAACCATAAGCTGTTCAACACTAACTTCTCCGGATCCTGATATTTCAATACTCAAGTTATCTGAGATAATGCTTTCGGATTTTACATTTGCAGAGCCAGATATATCCAGAGATGATATATCCTTTATACTTAGCTTGTAAACGATATTGTCTGTCAAAAGAGTATCTTGAGATGATATTTTAAGTTCACCTCTCTCTACTTTACTCCTTATGAGCGGTATAATGTTATCATCAGCGGTAATTGTCAGTGATTCTTTTTGATCTTGAGTAATGATAAGCGTACCGATAGTGGAAATATCTATACTGTCAAAGTTGCTTATAGAACGATCTTCTTCTATTATGTTACCAGAGCCAACTACACCATGAGAACACCCTACAAAAAATAAGATTGATAGTAGTAATATATTGAGCAAGGCAATAGTTAGATAACTTTTTGTAATTTTTTGCTTCATAACGTCTCTCTATTCTAATATAATTTCTATTTGGTCGGGGCAACAGGATTCGAACCTGTGACCTCCCGGCCCCCAGCCGGACGCGCTGACCAAACTACGCCATGCCCCGTTATAGTAAAATTACATATATAATTTTATCAGAGTAAAAACTGTTTTAGAGGCAATAAAGAATATGTCAGATGTAATATCAGAGACCTCGCGGCTGCACAACGAAATAACTAAAGCCGCGGGGAGTCTTTGACTTAAATGCAATCAAAAAACGCATAGAGCTATTAGAATATAAAATATCAACGACTGACATTTGGTCAAATACGCGTACAGCAAAACAGACGATGAGTGAACTTGCAAAACTTAAAACTCGGCTAAACGATTGGCAAGACCTAATAAAGCAATCTACCGAATTAAAGGAACTAGTGCAACTTTTTGAAGAAGATGCAGATAGTAAAAATGGTATACAAATATTATCCGAAGATTTACTCAAGCTCTCGCGAAAGTTTCAGGATATGTGTATGGCAATGGAGCTAAAAGGTGAGTATGATAATTATTCTGCAATACTCTCGGTGAAATCTGGGGCAGGTGGAATTGATAGCCAAGACTGGGCACAAATGCTTGTTAGGATGTATGCCCGCTGGGCAGAAAACAAAAAATTTCATATAGAGTTTATGGATCAAACAGTCGGTGAGGAAGCAGGAATAAAGTCTGCTACATTACGTATAAATGGGGCTAATGCTTACGGGTTTCTTAAAACTGAACGAGGTGTACATAGACTTATCAGACTCTCTCCTTTTGATTCAGCACATAGAAGGCATACGAGCTTCGCACTAGTTGAAGTTCTCCCCGATATAGAAGAAGATGAAGAAGTATCTGTAAATTTGGATGACGTGCGTTTTGATTTTTTCAGAGCAAGCGGGCACGGCGGGCAAAACGTTCAAAAAAACTCTACTGCTGTAAGAATTACTCATTACCCAACTGGTATAGTAGTTTCTGTGCAAAACGAGCGTTCACAGGCACAAAACCGTGCAATTGCACTGAAAATACTACAAGCACGCCTCGTAGACTTAAATATACAACGCAAAGAGCAGGAACAACAAAAACTTAAAGGTAAACACGTATCAGCCGAATTCGGTAGACAAGTACGCTCTTACTTCATACACCCATACCAGATGATAAAAGACCATACGACAGGCATGCAAACTACGGACACACAAAAAGTATTAGATGGCGGTATAGATGAATTCCTTAAGCGTGCATCTAGAATGCAGTCTACAATCAACTAGCAAAGAGGGTAATATATAAGATGTTTTTTAAATCACGCAGGTCAAATGTGGTTGCACGTAACGGTGCGGTTGCTACTAGTCAGCCACTTGCTGCTCAAGCGGGGCTACAAGCGTTAATGGACGGCGGTAATGCCATAGATGCAGCCGTATGCGCAGCGGCTACGCTATCAGTTGTAGAACCTATGTCTACAGGCATAGGGGGCGATCTATTCAGCCTTGTATGGTCTGCTGATCAGCATAAAGTTTTTGCTCTAAACGCTTCAGGGCGATCGGCATCTAAAGCAAATATTGAAGATGTGTTACGTAGAAATTATACTACTATCCCAACTGACAGAGAGGGCTCGGCTATGTCCGTTAGCGTCCCTGGTACTGTAGATGGCTGGCACACTCTACTGAGCAAATTCGGAACAATGACTCTCAAAGATGTACTACGCCCTGCAATACATTATGCAATCAAAGGTTTTGGTGTATCTGAGCTAATAGCACATGCATGGCAAGATTCAGAAGACAAACTAAAGTATTTGCCCAGCGGTTCGCAACTACTACTAAACGGTAGAGCCCCAAAGTTAGGCGAAATTGTAACACTACCCGAACTTGGAAAAACACTACAACTAATCGCAGAAGGAGGCACTGACGCTTTTTACCAAGGAGATATCGCTAACTCAATTTGTGCTTTTATTCAACAAGAGGGCGGATGGCTTACTCCTCTAGACCTATCTAAACATAAATCTGAATGGGTAGAACCCATAAATACAACCTACCGTGATGCTACTGTTTGGGAATGCCCACCTAATTCTCAAGGAATAGCAGCACTCATTGCACTCAATATCGCTAATAACTTTGATATCAGTACAATGGGCAGTCAGTCAGCAGACCGATACCACATTTTAGCAAAATCAATGCAGTTCGGGTTTCAAGAAGCTTTATCTCATGTTGCTGATCCAAACCTTGTAGAAATTCCAATAGATACACTACTTTCAAAAGAGTACGCAAAAAAACGTAGTGCAGATATAAACAAACAGCTAACTTCGTCAGTTATTGAAGGTAGTCTTTTAAAGAATTCAGATACTGTATACGTTACTGCAGTAGATTCTTATGGTAATGCTTGCTCACTTATCAACTCCCTTTATCAAGGCTTTGGCAGCGGACTCGTAGTGCCAGATACAGGTATTGCACTGCAAAATAGAGGTGCACTGTTTTCTTTAGACTACGAACACCCTAACTGTCTTGCAGGAGATAAACGCCCTTACCACACAATCATACCGTGCATAGTTACAAAGAATGGTGAGTTCAATATATCTTTTGGTGTAATGGGCGGATTTCAACAACCACAAGGGCATTTACAAGTTGTGTCTAATATAGAGGACTTTGGCATGACACCGCAAGAATCTTTGGATGCTTTACGGTTTTCTTTGGACGTTTCTGATAACATAGTACTAAGAGTAGAAGAAGGCATAGATGATGGCGTTATTACAGAACTTCGTAGAAGAGGCTACACCGTTGAAGTAGTATATGGTTACAATAGAAGTGTATTCGGTGGAGGGCAGATAATATCTAAAAACCTGCAAAACGGTTTACTTATCGCGGCATCAGAACCACGTAAAGATGGTTGTGCACTAGGATGGTAGCACGACAGTTATTAAGAAGGAGTATTTTTTACTTATGAGAATAGCTCTTGCATGTCCGTACGATTACTCATACCCAGGAGGCGTACAAACACACATATCGTGCTTAGCACGCGAACTGGTGAAAATCGGCTATCAGGTTACAGTATTAGCACCTTGTGCTAGAAGTAGACCAATTGATGAAGTACCTAGTGTTGAAGTTATAAAATTTGGTCGATCTGTTCCTTGGCCAGGCGGAGGGTCAACAGCCCGTATATCCTTTAGTATATGGTACGAGCGTAAACTAAAAAACCTACTCACACCTGAGAATTTTGATATTGTCCACATACACGAGCCCTTGATGCCTTTTTTTGCACTTATGTGTTCTTACTTTTCTACCGTTCCTACGGTGGGTACATTTCACGCTTATAACGAAGGACCAGGTAAGGGCTACATAATGTGGCGTCCTATATTAGGAAGAGTAGCTAAAAAACTGACAGCAAGGTTAGCCGTATCGGAACCAGCATCCCAGTACGCTTCAAGATATTTTCCGGGTAAGTACACGATAATACCAAACGGTATAGATGTAGAACGGTTTTCAGTACCTACCGAACGCCCGAGTGTATTTAGGAAGCACTATACTAATATACTCTTTGTAGGGCGTCTATCTGAGCCGAGGAAGGGGCTACGATACCTATTAGAAGCCTATTCGTTGCTTAAAATGAATGAACGACGCATTCGCCTGATAGTCGCAGGGCCGGGTTTACCAGACATGCAATCCTACCGTATAATGAGCGAACGCGGTATTGACGACGTTGTATTTACTGGTAAACTGATGAATTATGAATTAACAAGCTTTTACCAGCATGCTGATATTTTCTGTGCACCAAACCTAGGCAAGGAAAGTTTTGGCTTAGTAATAGGTGAGGCACTCGCATCAGGAGTGCCTGTAATAGCATCGGATATACCCGGATTTCGGAGCGTCGTTAAAAACAGAGAAAGTGCTATTCTTGTGCCACCAAAGGATTCAAAAGCAATAGCTGATGCTATAACAACGCTTATAGATAATCCAACACTAAGACAAAGCCTAATTGAAACAGGTAAAGCACGCGTACAGACATTTAAATGGAATAATATAGGGTTACAAATTGCCAATTTCTACAAACATGTTTACTCAATGGCTTACGCAAATTCATCTGCTTCAAATGTAAATCTGACAATTTGAACAACTTACAATCTATTCGTTATAAATTACGAGCTGTAGTGAAAACATGGTTTGAAGAACCTACAGCGAGAATGTTATGTCGCATTGGTATCCCAGCGTCAGCTATAACTGTGTCTGGTCTAGTATTTGCTGGTGTAGCTGCATACTTTGCATATTTAGGTATATTCTGGGCTGCTGGTATCATTGCAGCGTTCAGCTCGGTATACGATCTGCTAGATGGTGCAGTTGCACGTATGTCCGGCTCAGTCTCTAAAAAAGGAGCGCTATTAGATTCAGTTATCGATAGGATACAAGAAGGAGTTATACTTATAGGACTACTGTTATACTACGATTTACAAGACCCACAGCCTATTGGAACAATATTAGTGTTTATTGCCTTTTTCGGTTCTGTAATGGTTAGCTACGTAAGAGCCAGAGCAGAAGGACTAGGGGTATCTGATACAACAGCAGGGTTGCTTACGCGTCCTGAACGTGCTGTTATTATGGTAGTAGCACTGATTACAGGATACCCTATCGTAGGCTTGTGGATACTCGCCATAGGAACACCTATCAGCGCAATTTGGAGATTGTGGGCTGCTTGGAAAGCCGCCTAGTCCCCTAATTTGGTGGCTCACCTACAGATACTAACTCTATGCCTAATTTACTCAAAATTACTTGATCATAACGCCGTAGTATATTTTCATTCTTAATAATATATGTATCAATACCATAAAAAACTTTTATATACAGTAGAGCTGAAGTATATATACCATAAACGCACTTCGGGCTGATCTCACCGTATTCAATAGCATCCTCAATTCTATAACTTAGTCTGATGACTTGGAAATTGTCCCATAAAAAACTACTAAAATTTGTGCTATACGCATTCATAGCCTCAAGAGGATGAAGAATATATATAGGTTTTTCTATACCAACTCTTTCTTTAAAATGGCTAGATACCAACATACTAGTAAGTAATTTTTTATATCTACTTTCATTGAGAATACCTTCAAATATAAATGGTTGTGAAATATACACTACTGAATCACCTGAATATTGCCTTTTTACCACGCTATTACTGAAACCGATACGCATCTTTTTTTTAGTATCTGCGTCAGGAAAAGCGTATGGTGTAAACGTAACAAATGTATCTATTCCAGAAAAATTACCTTGTATAACACTAGGATTATTATAGTACATACCCAATGAATAGTAATATAAAACCTTGATATATCTCAATTTTTTAAATTTTGAGTTTCTGTATTGGTAGTGTCCTAGCCCTTCTTCTACAATAAGTACCCTAGATCTTCTATTTATCTTGAAATAATTAGCAATAAACTGTACATGCAACAATCTATCATTAAATAGATACACCTCATTTATATTGTCGTGTATTTTGTTATGCTTTAAGAAATCTATAATAGGCTTTAATTTCCAGTATTCAAATAAAAAAGGGTTCGGACGTATACTTAGAGTTGCAGTAGTTTGCAAATCGTCTTTTCTAATTATAGAGATAGTACTGTCGCGAGCAATATATACAAGAAAATACGACGCTATGTTTAATTGAGGAGTTATTGTATTCTTGATTAAATGCGTTTGAGATGGTGTTACAGGTAAAAATAACGATGCCATAACGTAGTCTAAGACTCAAAAAAGCGCTTTTGTAGAGGTATATTCCACAATTTATGATTACTGATAATATCGGCAAAGAGTTGATCGCTATTTCCATTTCCGAATTCTTGTGTTGCTGTAAATTTTCTACCCTGGACATTGAAAATTGCCCTTTTTATTTCTATTTGCGATTCTGTGACATTAAATATAGAACTTGCTTTTGCGCGTGATCTTTGACGTGTCCCAATATTAATAGTTGGAACACCATAAAACGGTGCTTCCCTGACACCTGCACTTGAGTTGCCTATCATAAATTCGCAGTTTTTGATCATAGAAAGAAAATACTCAAAGCGAATGCTAGGAAAAATACAAAATCTACTGTTATTATGCAAACGCCTAATGGCTCTTAGGATAATATGTGAACCTGAATCATTATTTGGGTACACAATGACATAATTATGTTTATCTTCTAACAGTGAATCGATTACAGTATCTATATTTTTTTCTAAAATTTCTAGTTCTGTAGTAACAGGATGGTACATAAAAATTGCAAATTTATCAAAGTCTATACTGTAGCGTGATTTTACTTGTTCAATTGGAGGAATATTTTCACCTAACATAACATCAAGATCAGGCGATCCAATAATATATATTGAATTTGGATCTTCTCCAAGTTGTTTTAGTCTATTATATGAGGATAAATTACTTGTCATATGTATATGTGAAAGTTTTGTTACGCAGTGTCTTATAGATTCATCTATTGTGCCTGATAATTCACCACCTTCTATATGTGCTACGAGTATATTATTTAAGCTCCCTGTTATAGCACCTGCAAGTGTTTCTACTCTGTCTCCGTGTACTACTATGAGATCTGGAGTGCGTTGGCTTACGTATGTAGATAGACCGTTTATAGTTTTAGATAAAATCATATCCATAGAATCGCTAGTTCTTTGATTCATAAATTTGTATATAAAGATATTTTTAAAGGTTTCTTCTACTTCATTAACGGTATATCCGTACTGCCTTAACATATGCATGCCTGTTACGAATATTTCTGTACTGATATCTGGATTTTGTTGTGTTACAGATATCAGTGACTTGAGTTTACCAAAATCTGCACGCGTTGCAGTTAGAAATAGTACCTTCTTGGTGTTTATAGGTCCAGCCACTCGCTCTTTATCTGAGAATCTCGGGGTATGTTACATTTGACTTTTGTGCCAAGTAGTTTTTTATATTGAACTGCTAAGAACTCGCCGTTACCCGGGCGTTTTACCCATATGTTTTGTTCACTTAGTGTACTACCTGCTTCAATATCTTCTATTGATACTACGCTTGCGTATGCGAAATCGGCTGTGACTTGTTCCTCTGGTAATAGACCTTTTTTACCACCACGCATGGCTTTTAGGCGTTTTGACTGTTGTATAAGATACCCCAACTCGTCAGCATCCATAGAGCACTGTATATCTGGGCCGGGGCGGTCCCTTTTATCAGTAAAATGTCGTTCTAAAACACTTGCACCAAGTGCTAAGGCACCCAAGCATGCAGTTGAATCTGCAGAGTGATCCGAAAGTCCTACAACAGCATCAGGAAACGCTTGTTGTAGTTCAGTAACACCACCTAGACGTATGAGATGATCAGGTGTAGGATAGAGATTTGTACAGTGTAATAAGCAATAAGGTACTTCATACTGCCTCAAAATATCAACAGCAATACCGACAGAATTTATATCGTTCATGCCTGTGCTAAGAATAATCGGTTTTCGGAATCTTGCTATGTGTTCAATGAGTGGGTAGTTGTTACATTCACCCGAGCCGATTTTGTACGCTAGAACCTCCATTGCTTCTAATCTATTTGCAGCAGCACGTGAAAAAGGAGTGCTTAAGAATATACATCCTCTTTTTTGAGTGTGCTCTTTTAGAAGTAGTTCATCTTCTTTACTCAATGCACACTCTGCCATTATCTCGTAAATAGATCTATCTGCGTTGCCCGGAATAACTTGTTTAGCATGATGGCTCATTTCATCTTCAATAATGTGAGTTTGGTGTTTTATAGCTTCTGCACCTGCATCAATGGCGGCATCTGCCATTGCTATTGCCACGTCTATGTCCCCGCTGTGGTTTATACCTATCTCGGCTATAACAAGTGGATCATAGTCATAACCTATTCTACGATTGCCTATTTCAATAAATGGATTCATATTTTTCCCTCATTAATTTTTCTACTAATTTAAAGTCTTTTATTGTATTTATATCATAAGAAACTTCTGGTTGCATTAAGTAAGGATATACATTGCTGGTAGGAAAGCGTTTGAATTTTAGGAATGAAAATTTTGAAAAAATGTATATAGCACCGTTAGGGAGATAAATATCTGGCATTTCTTGCCTTGGTATGTAAGGCGATTGTGGTGATAATATACTGATTATAGTGCCATCTTCTGCTGTTTTATACGCTTTAGCCAACTCTAATGAGGGTTGATAAACACTGACTAATAAATTAACATCACTGTAGCTAGTATACTGTAACCAAGCTTCATCAATATGCTTTTCGGTTCTCAGAGGCGATGTAGCCTGTAACAGTATTATATTTTCAAAATCGCTCTTACCTTCCAAATAGTGAATCGTCTGGAGTACGACTTCTTCTGTGAGGCTATTATGTTTAGCTAATTCTATAGGGCGTGGGATAACTTCCGCATTGTACTGATAGCTGACACTAGATATTTCCGCATCTTCGGTATTTACGTATACCTTATCAATACAACTTGAGTTCTGTGCTGCGAGTATCGTCCATGCAATCAGTGGTTTTCTGTTCATTATACGTATGTTTTTGCGTGGTAAACCTCTAGAATTGCCTCTAGCTGGAATCAGTGCAATAGTGGACATTTAGATATTGAGGTCAGTACCGCTAATAGTTAGTTTAAGCATGATTTAGCAGTTTCGGCATTTTCTATAGCGTTCATTAGAGAACTCATTTTATCAATTGTCTCCTGATATTCTACCTCGGGTTGCGAATCGTAGACTATACCCGCACCTGCTTGCAGATATGCAATGCCGTTTTGTGTCAGCATAGTCCGTATTGCTATACAAGAATCCATATCACCAGAATACGATATATATCCAACAGTACCCGAGTATACTCCACGTTTGTTAGGTTCAAGCTGTGATATTAATTGCATAGCCCTTACCTTTGGTGCACCAGATATTGTACCAGCAGGAAAGCACGCGCGCATTGCGTCAAATGAATCAGTACACTTGGTAAGTCTACCGCGAACATGTGAAACTATGTGCATGACATGTGAGTAATGTTCAACTTCCATGTTACGCGTTACGTGAACTGTACCGGGAATTGCAACACGTCCAACATCATTGCGTCCCAAGTCAAGCAACATTACATGCTCAGCTTTTTCTTTTTCGCTATTCATTAACATACGTTCTTGTTCCAAATCTTCCTCTACGCTTTTGCCTCGTGGTTTAGTACCTGCTATTGGATGGACAGTAATTTCACCGTTCTGTACAGATACCAGACGCTCAGGTGATGCACCAACTATTTGGAAGTTACCCATATCCAGAAAAAACATATATGGCGAGGGGTTAACATTCCGCAACGAACGGTATATATCAAACGGATGAGCACAAGTTTTACGTAGTAATCTTTGTGAGATAACCACTTGTATTAACTCACCGTTAGTTATATTTTCAATGCATTTATTCACTATATCACAAAATTCGTTCTTTGTTATATTGGCAAGATACGCACCTTTTGGGTGTTGTGGCAATGGTGAACCCAACCGCACATTTTGATAGTATTCACCTAGTATTTGGTGTTTAGACGGGTTTCTTGTAGTGTTACCCATAGCTAGTATTTCACTTTGGCGTCGTAACGGAGTTTTTAACCTATTTGCTATTTCGGTAATTTTTTGCTTTGCTTGTTCATATAAACTGTGCAAAGAGCCTCCTTTAGAGGTATTAACATGTGCTAGTATATTCATCTCATGCTTTAAATGGTCAAAAATAACGAGAGTATCTGTAAGCATGAACATTGCATCAGGGACATTCTCTCCCATTCCGTCGGTCAAAGATTGCGGAACGGTTGGTTCAAATCTATGTACCATCTCATAAGATAAATACCCAATTGCACCACCAATAAACGATGGTAAACCTGACAATTTAGCTGGTTTTATATTAGAAAAACGTGTCTTGAGTTGTTCTAATATATCTGTTTCCGCATTACCTGAGTTAGTACTATATGAAAATTTAATCACCTCGCTAGGTTCAGTTCCTATAAAGGAATACCTTGAGATATTTTTGCCACCCTCTACAGATTCTAATAAATACGAGTATGCGCCTCTTTTAATCTTCAGGTAAGATGATACGGGAGTTTCCAAATCTGCCATAAAGCGACAATACACAGGTATAAGATTGTAGGTTTGTGATAGATGCCTAAACTCTTCAAAAGAAGGAGTAATATATGCACTTTGTATAACCATAAACTAAACTGTTAATGTATCTGGTGGTTTATAGAAGTAGTGTACGACGAAATATGCATAGCATCTCTAACACAGCGCATAGTTTCTTCAGCCTGCTTTTTTGCCTTTAGTGTACCTTGCATAAGTGCGGAATGTACATCGTCTATATGCTGTTTATAGTATAAGCGTCTCTCTCTTATAGGATCAAGGAATCTGTTAATAGCCTTTGCAAGAGCAACTTTAACTGCTATATCGCCCACTCTACCGACTTTGTAAAGTTCTTTTAAGTTAGCCACTTCTTCCAAATCATCGTTAAATGCGGTATGATACTCAAATACAGGGTTACCTTCTACTGTGCCCGGGTCTGTAGCATGCACACGGTTTGGATCTGTGTACATTGAACGTACTTTCCGATTAACAGTATCTTCGTTATCAGATAGTAGTATGACATTACCGCGTGACTTAGACATTTTATGATTGCCATCTGTTCCTACGAGTCTACCAACTCTACCTATCAGCTGAGCTGGTTCATCAAAGACTGTTCCGAACATATTATTAAACCTACGGGCTATTTCTCTTGTCATTTCTATATGAGGCGTCTGATCTTCGCCTACGGGTACCAAGTTGGCACGCGGGAGTAAAATGTCAGCCACTTGGCTTATAGGGTAGTTAAAGAAGCCAACACTACGCTGACTTGGTTGTAAACTCGCTAATTCCGATTTAAGAGTCGGGTTACGCTCTAGCATCCCCAGAGGCGAAATGAACGAGAGTAAAACCATCAGTTCAGCGTGTTCTGGTATATGCGACTGGATTACAAATGCACATTTATTAGGATCCAACCCAACAGATAGCCAGTCCAAAGCAACATCTAAAACAGACTTACGGATAAGATCTATGTTATCAAAATGATCCGATAGGGCTTGATAGTCAGCTATTAAGAAGTTACAGTCATAATTATGTTGTAGTTCACGCCACTGTTCTAACGCACCTACATAGTGCCCAAGATGCAAAGGACCAGTAGGGCGTACCCCTGTTAGTATTTTCTTTTTAGCTTGCATAATGTAATAATACTTTTAATAATCTATAGAAATTCTACAAGAAAAGTAGTAGATAACGTTCACTTGCATACTTTATTTAAAAGTGTTTTCAAAATCTTTTAAATTTATTTCTATTAGCTTATGTTCTGCCAATTTCAGCTGAGGATCTTGTTTTATCAGTTGTTTAGCTGTTTCACTAGCCCGTCTGATTATTTTGATGTCAGTTGCCTTCGCTATTTTCATATCTGGCCAGCCTGATTGCCGTGTACCTAAATAGTCTCCCGGTCCTCTTATCTTAAGATCTACTTCGGAAAGGTCAAAACCGCTGTTATTTTCCACCAATGCACTGATCCTTGGGTTCGGATGTTCATTCTCGGTAATTAACATGCACCAGCTCTGCTGTCCATCTCTACCCACCCTACCGCGGAGCTGATGTAGCTGTGCAAGCCCAAATCTGTCAGCACTTTCAATAATTATAACAGATGCATTATGCACATCTACACCTACTTCAACTACAGATGTTGATACAAGAACGCTTATTTTACCTTTTCTAAAATTGGACATAACACTCTGCTTCTCCTGTATAGACATCTTACTGTGTAGTAGTGCTACTTGCATATTTGGGAAGACATCTACTTTAAGTCTGTTGTACTCAGCAAGTGCCGAACGTACTTCTGATACATTTTCGGATTCTTCTATAAAAGGACAAACAACAAAAGATTGTTTACCTATGCTTACTTGTTTTCTAATGAGTGCATAAGCTTCTTCACGTCCTTGTTGGCTGTTTACCCACCTAGTTATTACGTTTTTTCTACTGTGAGGCATCTGTTTTAGAACAGAGACGTCTAGGTAACCAAACACACTCATTTCTAGTGTCTGTGGTATGGGTGTCGCTGACATTGTGAGCATATGAGGGCAGGGTTGACGTTTAGTTAAAGCGTTGCGTTGTTCCACTCCAAAGCGATGTTGTTCATCCACCACCACAAGTGCAAGATTAGGAATATCTACCGATTCTTGAAAAAGTGCGTGAGTACCTATCAGCATTTGTACTTTACCTTGACTGATTGCGTTATGCATCCACCGCTTTTTCTGACTAGATAAACTGCCCGTGAGCAAACCTATACCAATTTGAGTTTCAGATTCAGGTAGCACAGCGTTCATTAAAACGTCAGTAATACCTATAGATTCAGCTTTAAGTTGCGATGTGGCACTGATAAAGTGCTGTTCTGCTAATACTTCTGTAGGCACAAGTAGAGCACCAACACAGCCAGAAGCTGCAGCTGCTACTATAGCCGATATAGCTATAACCGTTTTACCAGAGCCAACCTCGCCTTGTAGTAAACGAATCATCGGCTCGTCTGTAGAAATATCATGGATTATCGCAGATAAAGCTTCTTGCTGATCAGTGGTAAGCGCAAAGTCAAGCGAACGAACATACTGTTGAGCAGTTGAACATCCTCGTTTTAAAGATATGCCTTTTAAATTTTTCCAATTCATTCTCCGTTTCTGCACTGCTAACTGCATTATGATAAGCTCATCAAATGCTAGCCGTTCGCGTGCTTTGTCAGCTTTTTGAAGTGTGTCTGGAAAGTGTACCTGCTTTATGGCTTCAGCAACAGGCAACAAATTGTTGGTTTTTTGTATATCCTTTGGCAGTATATCCTCAACTAGACCCGCACTGCTGTTTACAGTCTGACGCACTATATTGCGCAGTGTTCGCTGTGGTAGCCCTTCAGTAGATGGATAAGTCGGTATAATGCCACCCGCGTTTGTACGCTCTTGCGGTGCTTTTAAAAATGAATAAAGTTGGTACTCAGGATTGATCATTCTTAAATAACCTCTGAATTTGATACAACTGCCACTCACGGTAATAAACCGCCCTATATTTGATTGCAAACGCTTAGCAAGATAGTGTTGGTTAAACCATACTATCTCTAATGCACTGGTATCATCGCTAACCGTAACTCTGGTTTGTGCAGCCGATGATCGTATTTGTGAAACACTAACAGATGTTATATATCCTACTACTGTAACGAGACTTTCTGACGAAGAATACAGTTTACGAATAGGAGATACTGTAGTGTAATTTTCGTATCTATTCGGCATATATAGTAGTGCATCTTTTATAACCTTTATTCCGACCTTATCTAGTTGGTTCTTAAACCTATTTGGGAAGTACCTAATCTTGTTTATCGGTTCACTAGGGTGAATAATATTTTTCACATCCTTTTTATGGGAGTGTCCCCGCCTATGAGTATGGTGCATAAACTGTAACATTTTTATAGCAGCCAGTAGCCACTCTTTACGTTTTGGTAGAGATAACGTTTTATAGTGCCAGCCCTTGGGTGGTTTCAACTTCGGATGACTCTCAGCTACTTTATGTATAAAAGCGTCTAACCCACCTATTACGCTGATATTTGTATAATTGCTGTCTTGCTCTGCTTTGAAAACTTTTATAGCACGTTCAGTTGTTACTTCACTTAACGCAGAGCGGTCAAGTAGTATTGAACTCATACTATTTATAAGAAGAAATAGCTAAGCCTAGTGCATGAGGACCTAGGTATGTTCCAACTACGGGACCGATTCTTGATACTCTGACTTCTCCTTCTGGTACAAATTTTGCAATTCCCATACGAAGTTGCTCAACTATATCATCAGTAGAAGCAGTAGTATAAAGAGCGTATGCACTACTAAGCGGTGCGCTTTTCGCTGCATTTGCTATAAGCTTTACAATACCTTTACTATAAGTGTGTGCTCTATCTATAGGCGAAGCAACACCGTTTGAGAGCTCTAACACAGGTTTTATCCGTAACATAGAGCCCAACAAAAGACGACTTTTTCCAATCCGTCCTCCTTTGTGTAAGTAGGTTAAGGTATCTAGTAATCCAAGAAACCGAGAACGAGAAGCAACTTGTTTGCCAGTATCTATAACTTCATTGAATGAAGCACCTTGCTTGCTTGCATCAGCGGCAGCAATCACTGTTAAACCCAGCGCCATAGATGCCTGATAAGTATCTATAACCGCTATTTTAGTTGTGGTTTTACTCATCACCTCTGTCGCAGCTTGATACGCAGAGTTATAAGTCCCGCTTATAGTACTAGCAATATGAAGCGATACTATATGAGAGTATTCTTTTGCCAGCTCTTCATAGACTTGTATGAATTTTCCTATAGGTGGCTGTGATGTTGTAGGTAGAATATTCTGAGCGGTTATCATATCAAAAAACTCGTCATCTGAAAAAGTTTCAGGGTTGTATTCTAATGTTTTTTCGCCAAACTGAATACTGAGAGGTACAACTGTTATACCTTTTTCGTTTACTATATCTATAGGTAAATCGCTGGTGCTATCAGTTACTATTGCAATTGCCATACTACTTATCTCACTTTTCTACTATTTTACTGACTAATTTTGCTTTTAAGTTTACACGATCGGGTTATTCAATTGAAACTAAGAACGGATAATCAGGTTGCCCTCCATAGATGAGTTCTGTTTCTATATCTACTATAGAGCTCTTAATCCAATTTACAAGTGTGTTTGCCTCTTCGGAGTCAATGCTGTCGCCATAATACACAGTTACCAGTTCATGATCTTGTACTATCTTGCGTATAGCTTCAAACGCAACTTTTGGTGCATCTCTCCCCGCTACAATAACTTGTTTATTGTACAGCACATAAAATAATCCCTTTTTTATATTGTATTCACGTAAGGTTATATCTTCTGTAGCACGAGAGACTTCAAAGCATATCAGGTGATTAAAAACAGTTTCCATTGCTTTTATGTTATTTTCAATGTTTTCATCGGGTGAAAATGTTAGTACCGCCGCGATACCTTCCTGCATAGATGATGTTTCTAAAACTGCAACCTCTTTCTTTGCATGGCGAGCGGATAATTTACATATATCAAACATCTGAGTGCTATTAGGTAGCAATACTATGCTATCAGAAGGAGCTACATCAATTGCTTTTAATAGTTCATCTACACCAATATTATTTGTATGTGTACCATCCACAGTTACAGCGACACCAAGACCGACACTTGTGAATATGTCTTTCATGCCTTGACCTGTAGCTACCGCAACAATAGCTGTTGTAGACTTTTTGCTTTCTATATCCTGCGCAGGTGCTTCTATCTGCTTAGTAAACCGTTTTTCTACCTGTGCGTTCATATTAGATATTTCTATATTACTGATATTATTACCGTAAGATAGACCGATATTTACAATTTTCCCAGCGTTTTCACAGTGCACATGTATACGTGCGTTTGACAGATCTCCTGAAACTACAACAGAGCTGCCGACCGATTCCATCTTGTGTTTAATAGTATCAGTGTCTACGTATAAGTCGCTAATACCAAATGAGATACAGTAGCCCCATTCTTGTGTATTTGGGGTATCTTTTTGAACATTATCTAACTCATTTACAGATATTCTAACTAGTGAGGGATCTTTGTTTTCTAATACTGTTAGCCCGCCTATCATTGCAATAGTAAACCCTAACCCACCTGAGTCTACAACACCGTAGTTTTTCAGAGTTTGATGTTGTTCTTTCGTTTCTTCTAGTGCTTCCTTCGCGCGTTCTATTGAATGGCTTAGCATATCTTGTAATGTGCGATCGGCAATTGTATCCATAGATAAATAGTCTCTACAAGCTTGTGCTGACTTAGCCATGACTGTTAAAATTGTACCTTCCTGTGGGTTTGAGACAGCACCCTTTGCCATTTGGGCACCGACGGACATACCTGTTGCAAAGGTTTCGCAATTTGGTACACCTTCTTGAAATGCTTTAGCAAATCCACCCAAGAATTGTGCCATTATTAACCCGCTGTTACCGCGGGCATTCATAAGCGTTTCACGGTAGATATTCTGTAAAAACTCCGAAATAGAACGGTTTTGACTGTGCTTGTTTGAGAAATTTTCAATCACACTCGCTGTGCTACTTAAAGTAAGATATATATTTGTGCCAGTATCAGCATCGGGTACCGGAAAGACATTTATATTGTTCATCTGATTTTTATTAGCCTCCACGGCTTTATTAAAACCACTAAAGAAATCTAATAGAGTGCCTAAACTCAAAACATCAGAATTGTTACCGTTAATTCCATTCTGTATCAAAATTAATCCTCCCTGACTAGATTATTGTAAAATTTAATTTTGGTGTAGTATCGGTAAAAACTAAAATTCCGATACTCTAAAGTAGTGTACTTATAGGGGATTATAGACTATTAGCAGTTGAAATCCACTATAGGTTTTTTTATCAAACCATATAATATATTCAATTTATGTTGTTATAACTCTTGACATGTATATACATTTTACTCTACCATTACAAAGTGTTACCTGTTACGATATAACGTTTTTAAATTGTGTGTTATAATAAAACAGGTAGTACAATACTAAATATTGTACACTATAAAAATGGATAAAATACTTTTAGCGAACAGATGGAGGACTAGGGAATATGACCGCTATACTCCCTAAAAGGGTATATACATTGGTAATGTTAGTTTGCTTGCTGGCAGCTTTTACAGTTGCTGCATGTAATCATAATACACCAGAGCCTGTAGCAGGACCGGCAGGACCACAAGGACCAGCAGGACCAGCAGGAGGACAAGGTGAAGCAGGGCCAGCAGGACCGCCAGGACCGGCAGGACCAGCAGGATCAACAGGACCTCTAGGGCCTCCTGGATCTTCTAGTGCTCTAAAAATATGGGACACTACTGCAGATGGTAATGAATATCAAGAAGGCGTAGTTGAATATAGAGCACAAGAGCCAAGTACGCGAATTGACGTAGCTGCTTATGGATTTCCTTCCGGGGAACGTGTAACTATCACTATTGTTGGTAAAGACGGTAGAGAGGTCACAATATGCTCAGGCAGTGTTGGTTCTACGCAGTCATTTGGATGCAATGATCAGGAGCTGCCATCGGTTGCAGATCTTGCATCATCAGAAGCGAGTGCATGGTTTACTGTATATGCCAAGAGTAATTCTCGCACTGCTGTAGGTGGTATCGTTTTAGTAGACAAAGATCCACAAGACTAAAGTTATTTTAGTAATTCAATAAAAGAAAGCAGCCCTACTTTTAAATTAAATATGAGTATGGGTTGCTTTTATAATTTTGTAAAGATATTCTTCGTAATGGTTAATAGTAATTCACTTAGGCCCCGTGGTGTAGCGGTCCAACATGCCGCCCTGTCAAGGCGGAGATCGGCAGTTCAAATCTGCTCGGGGTCGCCATTTTATATCTCAAGCAAAACAACACTTCTGATATAATAAATAATAATCTTCACTATTTCCACTTGTTAATCCTATTCTTCCTAACCTACCTCACGAATACAATTTCTGTGAGTAAACCTTAATTTGACTTTGTTTTATAAGGTTTTATAAAATAATTTTTAGAGATGCAAAAAAGGAATATATATTCGTTGAATAGTAAACATAGCTATATTTATTGATTGGCGAACTGTTATTTTAAAGAAAGGAGAAAATATGTCAATAAACCTAAAACCTCTCGGAGATCGTGTTGTTATTGCACCTGTGGATGATGTAACGGAACAGAAGAGCCCTGGAGGAATCATCATTCCCGACACCGCAAAAGAAAAACCTCAGCAAGGCAAAATCGTTGCAGTCGGTCCAGGTCGATCTACAGATGAAGGCACGGTAGTAGAATTATCAGTTAAAGTTGGTGATGAAGTTATATACTCTAAATACGCTGGTACTGAATACAAATACAAAGGCAATGAGTACCTGATCGTTAAAGAGAGTGATATTATAGCGGTGGTAGATTAAAAATGTTCACAAAATTGAAATTGAGTTTACTTTTAGATATAAGGAAAGGATAATAGTAATATATGTCTGCAAAAGATTTGATATTTAATTCTGAAGCGAGATCGTATCTTAAAAAAGGTATTGACGTGCTCGCTGATACTTTAAAGGTCACTTTAGGTCCTCGCGGGCGAAACGTAATAATTGACAAAAAATTTGGTCCACCGCAGGTCAACTCTGATGGTGTATCTATTGCCAAAGAGATAGAATTAGCAAACGCATTTGAAAACATGGGTGCACAACTGTTAAAAGAAGCATCCAAGAAAACAAATGATGATGCTGGAGATGGCACAACCACGTCTACCGTTTTGGCGCAAGCAATAACTGCAGAAGGTTTTAAGAATGTAGCTGCTGGAGCAGATCCTATGGCAATCAAACGTGGGCTACAAAAAGCCATGGTCAGTATTAGGAGTTCGATAAAATCTCAAGCAATACCTGTTTCAGGTAAGGATCAGATAGCCAACGTAGCTATTCTCTCATCACATGATGAGGAAATGGGTGCACTAATCGCTGACGTTATGGACAAAGTCGGTAAAGATGGTGTGATAACAGTAGATGAATCTAAATCACTCTCTTACGAAACTGACTATGTTGAAGGAATGCAAATAGATCGTGGTTATATATCACCTTACTTCATAACTAATCCAGATACACAGGAAACGGTTTTAGAAAATCCCTATATTCTCATAACTGATAGTAAGATATCATCAATGGCTGACTTAGTACCTGTACTTGAAAAAGTGTTATCTGCTAAGCGCTCTATCTTGGTAATTGCAGAGGATGTAGAAAGCGAAGCACTTGCTACACTTGTTGTTAATAAGCTACGTGGATCATTAAACGTTGCTGCCGTCAAAGCACCCGGGTTTGGAGATAGAAGAAAAGCAATGCTGACCGATATTGCTATTCTAACAGGAGGTACAGTTATATCTAGCGAAGTAGGTAGAAAACTGGAATCTGCAGGGCTGGATGATCTCGGACAATGTGCAAAGGTTGTTATTAAAAAAGAAGAAACAACCTTTGTTGAAGGCAGAGGATCAGAAAGTGATATACAAGGACGTATTGGTGAAATACAAAACCAAATAGAAGAAACTACTTCAGACTACGATAGGGAGAAACTACAAGAAAGACTCGCAAAGTTACAAGGTGGTGTAGCTATAATTCGTGTCGGTGCTGCTACTGAAATTGAGATGAAAGAGAAAAAGCAACGTGTTGAAGATGCTCTATCAGCAACGCGAGCAGCCGTTGAAGAGGGTATAGTCCCCGGCGGCGGTTCTGTACTGTTACGTGCTGCTAAATCTCTCTCAGATCTAGAGATAAGTGATCCAGGAGAGCAGACTGGTGTAGATATACTTAAAAAGGCTATGGAAGCACCTGTGAAAATTATAGCAAGTAACTCGGGGTTTGAAGGTGCTGTTGTATTGGAAAAAGTAATATCTAATTCTGACGCCCTCTACGGCTTTGATGCAGGTAAGGGTGAATACGGCGATATGGTTGCCAAAGGCATTGTTGACCCTGCAAAAGTTACTCGCGCAGCCGTAGAAAACGCTGTATCCGTTGCTGGTATGATACTTACTACAGAAGCACTTATTACTGATCTACCTGAAACAGATAAAACTCCCGCAGGACCACCTCCTGGAGCAGGTGGAATGGGAATGGACTACTAAGCTCTCGCTTAGATAACATAAACAACGATCACAGTATAGCTTGGAATCATTTTGATTCCAAGCTATATTTTTATTAAAAGGAAGTTATAAGTCAGTATAAAGAGTAGTGAACACAACAAAACACGAGAAACAATTCTTTTTGATTTACTGTATTCAGTATGTAGGATTTTTAAGTAATTCCTCGTGTTTTTATTAGCGTACTAGCGTAATATGATTATGATATTATGCTGGTAGGTGTATTCCTAGTTCTAGTTCTGCGCTAATTGAATTAAACCATTCAATGACTTCGGGATGATAAGGGATACCATTTTCAAGTCTGTCCTTCATTTCTTCCGCCTCTGATAAACCCGGAAACAAAACTCGGTCATAACCTGGTGCGGGCTTAGTTTCTGCAAGCCCACTAAGGAAGGCATCCATATCGTCTTTAAACTTTTCTTTGTCAGTGAAGGCTTGTATATCAAATGCCATAAAGAAATGTCCTGACCGTTTAGATATAAACCCTGGACCAAATCCTGCGAGTGTGCAACACATTATATCTACAATACATGCAATTCCGTAGCCTTTATGGGAGCCATTTTCTCTAACGCCTCCCATTGGTAGCATGTACCAGTTGCGATTTTTACCTCTTATATCTATTTCTGGCACGGGTTGTTCATCCATTATAGGTACGCCTTGATCATCTGCGATCCATCCGGGTGCAATATTTCTTTCCATTCTTTGTAACAAGCGTATTTTATTACCTGCTACCTGTGTTGTTGCTGCGTCAAAAAGGAATGGTGGTTGTGTACGTGCTGGTGCCGTCCAAGCGAGTGGATTTGTACCAAAGCGGGGTTCTGCACCAAATGTTGGAAGCATATGATGAGCACCGCCTCCTGTAAAGCATACTCCTATCATATCGTGTTCTACAGCCATCATTGCGTGGTATCCTGCAGCACCTAAGTGCCCTGCGTTCATCAAGTTACCTGCAGCTACACCGTACTGTTTTGCGCGTTCTATAACGATATTCATAACTTTTGGCGCAGTATGCAATCCGAGTCCATTATCACCGTCAAGAGTAATAATGGCTTTACTATCTCTTACAACTTGCATATTCGGGTTTGGGTTTATATGTTTATTCTGATATCCGTGTACATATGCCCGTAACATATTTGAAACGCCGTGTGTATCCACACCTCGGATGTCCGCATACATAAGTACATCAGCAGAAATACGAGCGTTCTCATGAGATAAACCCTGTTTTCTGAATATTAACTCTGTTATACGTCTAATTTTGGGCTCCGGGACCCGCACTTCTTCATCTTTAGATACGTGAAATCTTTTAAGCATTGTCATCTCCTTTTTGCGCTATATATCTATTCTATAAGTTGTATCAGTTTAATTGTAAGTGTAATTAAATAGTAAGTTATCAATTTATTTATAGATAAATCTACATCGTATAATGTTATTCTTTTAAATATAGTACTGAATTGAGTTTTACGAGTTCCAAAATGTTTTTAGAATACTACCTTAAAAATTTAGTTTACTGTAATGCCAAGTAAGAAAAACAATACACCTCCATATGTTCCGTATCGTACTTTTCAAAATTTCATAGAATTTTTGCAAAATAACGGTGGAGTTCCATACCGAATAGATAGTAGCGTATGGCAGGGTAGGTTTGCAGGTTCTAGCGGTGCTCAGATAATGCACGCACTCCGTGTACTTGAATTGGTAGACGAAGCTAGTGTAACCTCTAAAAATTTTGAAAGAATGGTACTAGGCACTAAACAGGAAAGACGTAAA
This sequence comes from Dehalococcoidia bacterium, assembly GCA_964274945.1. Lineage (GTDB taxonomy): Bacteria > Chloroflexota > Dehalococcoidia > Lucifugimonadales > Lucifugimonadaceae > CAXXBX01. The sequence continues at coordinate 1,507,546 of CAXXBX010000034.1, forward strand.
ATTTTCAGAGCAACCATAGAAAAATTTTATCAGCCTATATTTGACCTAGAAATTTCTAAGGCGACAAGCGGACAGTTCAGAGAAGCTTTTAAATCTTATGGACTAAAAGATGCAGTTACTACAAAGTGCGAAGCGTTTTTTATACACGCAGCGCAGGACACAGGCATTCAACTTTCACAATTTATAACAAGACGCAGGCATAACTTAAAGCGTAGATCTAGTATCAAAAACTCTACCGATACGGAAATTGCAACAAAAACAAACGAATCTCTACTAAACAACTCTAATAACATACTGCTAGATACAGATACTACAGACACTACTACATTACACAACAACATTCATAGAACCGATACCGATACAAATACAAATAACGTAAAAGAAAATGCAACAAACTCAGTATTCAAAGTTACTAAAGATGAATCATCACGCTTTGCATTGGCAGAGATGATACTTAGTAAGTATCCAGAATTTGACACATCATGGTCTGAAGAAGTGCAGTTTTCTTGGCTAGAAGGCGTACGTAGAATTTACGAAACACTTATAGAAATACCAAAATCAAACTAATAGAAATTAAGAATATAATTAAATTTAAAGTATAGTGGTATTACAGAGCAATACACAGAAAATTATAGCGTGAACCAACATAAAGCTATATTTATCGGTGCGTTTCTAGGGGTATTACTTGGCAGTGTGTTTTTTATTGCATACGGTGCAATTTCTTACTCTCTTTGTCAAGGCAATGTGAATTGCCCGCAAAGATGGGAGTCCTTTGCAATCACCTCTGCTATAGGTTGGATGATATTTATCCTATTTACTGCATCTGTGTTTTGGATAATGTATCGTATTTATAAATGTTTAAGTGTAGACTAATAAGTGTAATAAGTAAGGAATATATACAATGTTAGATAAGATTTTTGATATAGCAGTAATAGGTGCAGGACCTGGTGGTTACCACGCAGCTATTCGGGCAGCTCAGCTGGGCTTAAATACAGTGCTAATAGAAAAGGATGATGGAAGTGGTATTGGCGGCTTAGGTGGAGTTTGTCTAAACTGGGGCTGTATTCCTTCTAAGGCACTACTTAAGAATGCAGAACTCATTAACCACATAAAACACGCTGACGATTGGGGCTTTACCTTTGATAATTTCTCCGCAGATATTAGTAAAGCTGTGGAACAAAGTCGTAAAATATCAGATCGCCTCACTAAAGGTATATCTTACCTAATTAAAAAGAATAAAATCACTCTATTACGCGGAAATGCTTCGCTATTATCTTCTTCACAAATACAAGTTGAAGGCAACGGCACATTAACAACACAAAATATCGTTATTGCTACTGGTGCAAGACCTAAAAGCCTACATGGTATGCCGTTAGATGGCAAAAACATAATATCCTCACGAGAAGCATTAGAGATGAAAGAGTGCCCAAAGGCAATAGCTATTGTAGGTGCTTCTGCTATCGGCTGTGAATTTGCTTACTACTTCAAGGCATATGGTGCACAAGTTTTACTGATAGAAGCACTAGACCGCATTGTCCCTAAAGAAGATCATGAAGTATCAGCCGAGCTTACAAAAAGATTTAAAGAGCTAGGTATATCTGTTGAGGTTGGCGCACAAGTTAAAAGATTAGATTCAACCGAGGAAAGCCTCCAACTTGTTTACCAAAAAGGTGGAAAACAGTATAAATTCGCATGTGATAAAGTACTACTAGGTGTAGGCATTCAACCGAATACTGATAGTATAGGCTTGGAGCAAGTTGGTGTCCAAACACAAAATGGGTTTATCAATGTAGATGGTTTTATGAGAACTAACGTAAACGGCATCTATGCAGTTGGCGACGTTACTGGCAAATTGCCACTTGCACACGTAGCTTTTGAGCAAGGTCGCATCGCCGCAGAAGACATTGCAAGATATAACCCAAAACCCATAATTGACTATTCCGAAATGCCACGCTGTACATACTGTCAGCCAGAAATTGCAAGCATAGGACTAACTGAAGAAGAGTGCAACTCACGCAGTTTAAAATTTAAAGTCGGTAAAGTCCCTTATCAAGTAGCTGGTAAATCTATCGCAATTAGAGAACCACTAGGCTTTGCGAAACTAATTGTAGATGAAGTTACAGGAGAGCTACTAGGTGCACATATAATTGGAGCAGGCGCAACCGAAATGATAGCAGAGCTGGGCATGTTACGTTACCTTGAAGGAACTCACTATGAAATACAGCAACTAACACACGCACACCCAACTCTCTCGGAAGTTATACGCGAAGCCGCAGGAGCTATAGACGGAATAGCAATACACCTTTAAGTATAACCAAGCAAAAATATAGATTAAAGTATTAACATTAAATTAAAAACAGTATTAACAGCTCTGCCTGCTTTAGTATGGATTAGTTTTATATATTGGCTCTCTGACTTAGAAGGACAAACCGTTAATAGTGAAATAGAAAGTGTACCTCCTGCTTATAATTTCTGGCTTGATATTGTAATCAGGTTTTCGTTAGTACATGTAGCGCTATTTTTTGTTTTAGGTTGCACTCTCATATTCGCAACTAAGGTTGGCTGGAAATTAAATAACGCACAAACAGGAGTAGTATGTATATTGGTCACTAGCTTATACGGATTTATTGATGAATTCCATCAGTCTTTTGTAGATGGGCGTAATGCATCTGCTATTGACGTTTTAGCCGACTCGCTAGGCGGTATCTTGTGCTTTGCTACGTTTTTACTGGCTAGTAAAATAAAAAGAGCAGTAAGCAATGGATAGTAACACTAATTTATTAAACGAATATTTACAGAGGGCTTTGCAAATATGCGAAGATATGATTCTACTACCACCAAATTCTGATACTGACTTCACTATTAAATTGTCAAACAGTGTTTTACCTAGCCTCTTTGAAGTCAGGACATACGTAGATTCCGATCTAATATACTCTAGCGAACTTATTTTAATACTTCGCAAAACTCTAAGTATAATAATGAATATATCAGAACACTACCCCGAGATTATACCTCTACTCTCAGCCACAAAGTGCATAGAAGAAGAAATCCAAAGAATTACAATGTATCCACGCAATATTTAAATGTCAAAAATCAATATAGTTTACAATATAAACCACACTACAGAACTTGCTACTATTACAGGTATAGTAGAATCAATAGTACGAACAACTCTGGATTACTTTGAAAATTCCAAACATCTTGGGATAACAATCCTCATAACTGATGATACACATATGAGAGAACTGAACCTCGCCTTTATGGGAAAAGATACTACAACAGACGTTTTATCCTTTAATGAAGATGAAGGGTGGTATCAAGGCACACCACCTAAATTAAAAAGTACATTTGCATCAAGAGGCAGCTACAATAGACTTGGTGATGTGGCAATTTGTCTACCTCAAATAAAGCGTCAAGCACAACAGAACAACAAAAATACTACTGACGAAGTGGCAATGCTGACAGTACACGGTATACTACATTTACTCGGATATGATCATGAAGAGCCAGAAGAGTCGGAACTTATGTTTGGATTAACAAATGATATTTTAAATAATCACAAAAATATACTGACAAAGGATAGCAATATTGCAAGGTAAGTTTGTAAAAAAATCACATCTTAGAACGTTTTTTTTGAAAGGCGTACTAAGCGCATTTGATATTAAAGGACTGGTTATTACGCCAAATTCTGATAATATAAACAGTAACATCGGTAAACACTATAGTAATGTAGGCGTTTACCTTTATCAATCAATGGGGAAATATGGTAACACCACGGAAAACCACACAACAAAGTAAAGAAAAACAACCATCTACTAGGACGCAACGCAGCACTACAACTCGCACGCAAAAACAGCCAAGTAACACAACAAGGCAAGCTGACTCTGCTACTAGGACGCAACGCAGCACTACAACTCGTACGCAGAGAGTGCAATCTAAACAGCCAAGTAGTCGGAATAGAGAAGTTGAATCTACTACACCAAGAAAACAGTCAGCTCAGAATCCCGTTCAATCAACGAAAGTAGAAATTAAAGAATCGCCAGCTCTTCCAAATACAGATAAGATGGAGCAAAGTGGAATATTGCCACCTGCATCAGAGATACGTAAATACGAAAATATACAAAGCGGTTTTGCTCAAAGAATATTTGATATGGCAGAAAAAGAACAAAACCACGCCCATAAAATTCAAAATAAAGCTTTACTCTTAGCAAGAATAGGGCAACTTATGGCTCTGTTCTTTGTAATAGCAATTATGGCATTCCTTATATTTATTGTATTTTCATACAACAATATAAACGTAACTATAGCCTGTGTGTCAGTTATTGGGTTACTTACCTTAGTAGTGGCTTTTCGTGGAATAAGAGGGCTTTGAATACACTATAAAAGCGGTGAAATAGTACATCATTAGCCGATGATGCACAAGTAAACAGTAAAAAGTGTCAGTGATTACGGTTTAGTCAATAGCCAAGCTGACAGCAACGCCTTCACCGCCACCAACACACACAGACGCTATACCGTAAGGGATACCCATTTGGTGCATAGCGTAAATAAGAGTTACTATAATCCTCGCACCCGAACACCCTATAGGATGCCCAAGTGCACACGCCCCGCCTTGCACGTTCACCATCGCCGAATCCAAGCCCAGTTGCTTTATCGCCATAATAGGCACACTTGCAAACGCCTCGTTTATTTCGTATAGTATCGGCGGTGCGTTAATGTAATCCGCTTTGTGTGCAGATATCAGTTTCGCTATTGCAGGTATAGGCGCTTTAGTAAAATCCTTAGAGTCACACGCATAATTTGCATAACCCACAATCTTGGCAAGAGACTGTAAGTTTTTCTCTCTAACCTCTTTACCCGACGCTAATACCAGAGCCGCCGCCCCATCTGCAATTGCGCTAGACGATGCAGGCGTTATACTACCCTCTTTACTGAAAGCAGGGCGCAATGTCGGTATTTTTTCTATACTTCTTTTATTAGGCAGCTCATCTTGTTCAATCAGTGTACTCAGATTTTTAACCTCTACAGTAACAGGTGCTATTTCTTGTTTGAACTTCCCGTTTTTAGTAGCAATTCTAGCTAGTTTCAGTGAACGAGTTGCGAAATCATCCAATTCGTTACGAGTAATGCCTTCTATATCGGCGACTTGTTGCGCCAGCTCGCCCATAGACTGACCATTGTAGGCATCTTGTAACCCGTCGTACTGCATATGATCAATAACCTGCCTATGCCCAAACCTGTATCCAGCACGCGAAGCAGGTAAAATATGAGGCGCCATGCTCATATTCTCCATACCACCCGCAACACCTACTTTCACACTCCCACTATATATAGCATTAGCTACGATTATTACTGATTCCATTCCTGAGGCGCAGACTTTGTTAACCGTCGTAGCAGGGGTGTTTATACCAAAACCCGCCCCAATAGCCACCTGACGCGCAGGCGCCATACCCAAACCAGCAGGAAGCACACAGCCTAACGTAACTGACTCTACACTGATGGGTTCAATACCCGCTTGTTCTACCGCACTAGAGGCAGCGACAGTCGCTAAAGACTGAGGAGATACAAACTTAAACGAACCCATAAAAGCACCTATAGGAGTACGCTTAGCACCAACTATATGCACATCAAGGTTACTCATAGAGCTACACCTAAACCTTTACCCAATTTAACGTAATCATCAATACACTCTGGATTTGCAAAAGCAGATATATTCTCAACTTTAAGCCCATGAAAAGCATTCTTTACCGCCACCTCAGAGACTTTGCCGTTAAGAGTACGGGGAACGTCCTTTACTGCAAATATCAAATACGGCACATGTCTGGGCGAGAGATTCCTTTTTATTTCATTCCGTATTGTATACGCTAACTCGTCTGTAACTTCACCTATATCTGTTACAACAAATAGAACTATACGAATATCGTTACCGTGCTGTGTATCTATTACAACTGAGTCTAATATGTTGGGATTCTGCTCAAGTAGTCGGTATATCTCAGCGGGTCCTATGCGTACACCACTAGGGTTAAGTGTAGCGTCGGATCTGCCTAAAATAATAGAGCCTCCTGTAGACGTTTGAATACCGTAATCACCATGTAGCCAAACGTTGTGCCATCGCTTAAAATAAGCGTTTTCGTATATACGATAATCAGGATCGTTCCAAAAATATATCGGCATAGAAGGAAAGGCGTTGTAACAAACCAGTTCACCTTTTTCATCCACTAAACGCTTACATTTATCATCAACAAAGGCAACGTCCATACCAAGCCCGTAACACTGTAGTTGCCCTTCGTATACTGGTAGTGTCGGGTTGCCAAGTATGAAGCACGAAATAATGTCAGTACCCCCAGATATTGATGAAACACACATATCGGTCTTTACACTACTATACAAGTATTTAAACTGTTCGTTTAGTAAGGGCGAGCCTGTAGACATTATAGTCCGCAGACTTTTAAGGCAATGAGTCTCTTTGAGGGTTTGCTTCTGACGTTGTAATTCAGCAAAGTACCTTGCACTTGCACCAAACGCCGATATGCCCTCTTGATCTACTATATCCCACAATCGCGAGGTGGCAGGATAAAACGGAGAGCCGTCATATAGCACAACCTTTGCACCGAGTGATAAACTACTCACCAGCCAGTGCCACATCATCCAGCCTGTAGTTGTGTAGAAAAACACAGTATCGCCTTTTTTAACGTCAGTATGCAGTGTAAGCTCCTTTAAGTGTTGGAGGAGAGTCCCACCAGCGCCGTGCACAATACACTTCGGTATTCCCGTTGTTCCAGAAGAATAAAGAATATAAAGCGGATGGTTAAAAGGCAGTTCACAAAAGTCTATATCAGTAGCGTTTGATGCAGTAGCATCTGCCCACTTACACACCTTGTTACTACTCGTTTTAGCAACCACCGACGCCGATAACGCCACACCCGGATAAGCCACCAGCACCGTTTTGTGCAAGCAAGGTAAACTCTCATAGAGTTCCTGAGTACGCTGTGCAACGTCTATAAACTTACCTTTGTATATATACCCTGTAGTTGCGAATAGAACCTTCGGCTGTATCTGCGTAAACCTATCTTTGAGGCTCTCAATGCCGAAGTCCTGCGAACAGCACGACCATATAGCACCAATGCTTGCCGTTGCTAACATTGCTATAACGGCTTCAGGCTGATTAGGCAGATAACCCACTACGCGGTCGCCCTTTTGCACTCCGATTCCCCTTAAAAACTCTGCAAGCCGAGCCGTTTGTAAATACAACTCTTTATAAGAGAGTTCTACTCTTGTATCCGTTTCGTTTACAAATACAATCGCGGGCATATCGCTCTCTGCCGTCAAAGAGTGCCTCAATAGATTACGTGCGAAATTCAGAGCAGACCCCACAAACCATCTACTCCTAAAAGCCCGCTCTCCTTTTGCAAACACAGCATAAGAAGGTTTACTAAAGATTATTTTAGTATACTCAGCAACTTCTGCCCAGAATTTACTAGGTTCACTGATACTAAACTCGTGCAACTGAGCATAAGAGTTAAAATTAACTCCAACACGCCTACTGACTATGTTTACGAATTCGCTTATATTAGCAGCTTGGATATTGCTTTGTGAAGGCTCCCATAGAGGCGTTAAGGTTTTATACATCGCTGTCGGCTTCCAGTTTTTGCATCAGTTTGTGAGTTTCATATAGTACATTTACTATTTTACTGTAGTGATCAATGTCTACATACGTCAGTACTCTGTTTTTTCTATCTTTAAGCCACTTTTGTGCAGGTTGATAGCCACCTATATGAAAATCCCAAACAACCTGCGGGACGTTAGTAAAGTGTTGCTCTGCGTTAATATACACTCGCTGAACGCTAGACTCATAACTGACTTTTGCCACAAAGTCTTCCCCTGGTATTGGATACTCTACCGCAAGAGTTGTAGGCACTTGCTCTAACAGATGAAGCCGACGCAGTAAGCCACCATACTTTACAAATCGGTAAAAGGTGCGCTTATCTCGCGGATAAGGCACACGCGGGAAGTCCGTCTTTAAAAACTCCTTGTATTTTATACGATACTTAGTAAAATGCAAAACTCCGTATATATAATCTAGTACATCAACAGGGGCAAACTCCTCAGAAGACTCGCTAACAAAGAGATTATCAAACGGCATTGAATTCTCGTTATACACAAAACGCACACCCAAACACTCACCTATTTTATTTACTATAGTAGCATCAAGATTTGATTTACGCACAGCAGACTCCATAGACTGCTGTACACTGTCAGTATACACGTAGAGAGGAAATAAGTAATTTCCATCTAAAGACGTTATTGTAGTTGAGATCGTAGAAATGGATTTGGTTGTAAATATCTCTCGCCAATCACTACTATTTCTTGAGCGCCTTATACTAACCAGCCCGATATTTTTACCACGTATGAAGTGTTGCATAACGTTTCTCATAGGATTAGAGTAAAATCCTCTTGATTTTCCAGTATAGTAGGTATACCTAACATCAAGAGGGCGGTAGTGTATTTTAGTAAAAATACCTTTATTAGGATAGTGAAGCTTTAGGTCGCTTTTAGCACTGCTAACTTTCCAGTCTCTCACATCTTCACCTAAGTTAAACTTTATTCTAGCAGTTTCATCATCATCAATCCTTAAAAACTCTTCTATATTACTTTGCAACTCTTCTTTTGTGTGTTTTATGGTAAATCTATCTCTTTGAGTAAATACGCCTACACTGTTAAGAGTAAAAAGCTCTTTTACAGAAAAGCCTTTTAGGTACTCGTCTTCTAGGGCGAAATCCTTTGGTTGCATAAAGTACATTGGTGCTCTGTTTGGTATTTTCTTAAACGGCACCGTTTTTACAGAGTTCTTGGTCAGGAAGTCGTACTTTTCTATACGACTGCCATAAATATCGTAGTGAAAGACTTGCGCTAATTGGTTGTGCTTTTTCTCACCTGTTTTAACGAATATGTTAATAGATACACCTTGCATTATGTTAAAGACGTTTGCATCTTTTGAACCATCTGGTGCTTTTTCTTTTTTTCTAGCGTTACCGTGTAGGTCAAGGATGTAGATTTTATCGTAAGTTTTAAGTAGATTCCACCGCATGCCTCTAAAGGTGGGGTTATCTAAAAAGCTGTGTGGGTTAATAAAAGCAACTATACCTTTTGTGTTCTTTTCTATAAAGTGTTGCCCGTAGCGTAAAAACTTGACGTAGTCGTCATTTAAAAACTTAGCCTGACGTTCTTTGAGTTTGGAGTTGCCTCCGGGTTCTTGTTTATAGTCTTGCATAAGTTCCATTATCCAATCGCCTTTGTTTACACTTTCACCGCTGTAGGGTGGGTTGCCAAGTACTACCATTATGGGCGTTTGGATTTTGATTGCGTTGCCTCTTTTGGCTTCTTCTACAAGCGGTAATACAAACCCTAGTTCTATCTGTTCGTATCGATCCACGCTGGACGTTTCTAAAGCATTAGTAAGGATGACTTTAAAGCTGTGTTGAGTGCTTTGGAAGCCAGTTTTGAGTAAGTAGTGTTCTATATTGAGATAAGCCATTACGTAAGGTGCCATGAGTAGTTCAAAGCCGTGTAAGCGTGGTATTAGATGCTTTACTACGTAGTTGTTCCACATTCCTTTATGTCTGCTGTTGTTATGTATATGCTGAATAATTTCGCTCAAAAACGTGCCTGTGCCGCAGGCGGGGTCTAATATCTGCACGATGTGGTCTTCTTTACCTTGCATAATCTGCGTGTCTGAGTTGTTTAAACCATCGGATAATGCAAAATCTTGCTTTAATACTTCGTCTACGCTTCGCACAATAAAGCTTACAACTTCTTTTGGTGTGTAGTAGACGCCTCTCTCTTTGCGGGTTTTTGTATCGTAATGCTCTAGGAAAGGTTCATAAAAATATAGGAGCGGGTCTTGCCCTTGTATCAGTTTTTCTTGTAACTCTATACTGATGTTATTAAATACATATACTAAGTTGTTGATTAACCACTTAATGTTTTTGTCTGTATCTGTGTTTTGAATAGCGTTCACGAACCAGCGTATAAACTTATAATTTTCGGGGATGTGCTTGCTTATACTTTCTGTTGTGAGCTTTTCGGTCATGGGTTTGTGAATATACGCGCTTAGAATTCCATAACAGATAGTTTGGGCGTACATGTCTGCGAAGTCATCGTCTTGTAGGTCTTTGATTAGTATCTTTCGGAAGACTTGCATCTGCATTTCAAGCCCTGATGTTTTAATTGGCAGGAGTTTTGTAAAGCCGTCTTTTAGGAAGCGTGCCTTTGATGCGAGTGCTTTGCCTAAGTCTTCTGTGGAGTTTATACCTTTACCTGCTAAATCAGCGTCAGCGAATTCGGTTATGAGTTGTGTGAATTTTCGTTCGCTACCTGCTTTGAAGATAATATTTTTGTTTTCAGCTGTGGCGATGGAAACCTGATCTATATTCTCACCGTCAACATATACAATAAAGTCTATGTAATTGGTAAAGATGATATTACCTAGCCCTGCGATATACCTATCAAACTGTTCTTTATACTTTTTATCGTGTAAGTTTGCACCTAGGTTTTTAGTTTCTATGTATCCTATGGGGATTGAATCTTTGTAGATTTCAAAGTCTGGTGCGCCGATTTCTGCTTTACGTTTTGGCTCATTGATAACTCCGTGCCTTGGAATCATCTGTTTCAGCAAGTTTTGTAGCGTTGATCTGTAACTGTGTTCTGTTGCTCTATCAGATTGCAACTCACTTTGTAAGTCTTTACAGTACTGTTTGATGGCTTGTTCGTGCATGATATATTCTAATATTTATAAACATAATTGAATTCTACATGTAAACTGTCTAGTAGCGTGTATAGTGTCAGTATGTAAAAGAGTAATTAGTCAGTAGGAATTGTATATCAATAGATTATAATTACAATATATGTTTTATTTGTATTGTACTAAGTAGTAAGTAAATATGGTGATACAGTCAGAGCGTTTTGATGATGCTGGGTTTACCGCTATACAATCAAGTCTACTAAGAGATCTGCTAGAAGAAAAGATAAATGGCGTCAACATAAAGATAGATAGTGTCGGCGGCAAGATAGATAATGTTGATAGAAATCTAAACCAAAAAATAGATGGTGTCAGCAACGCCTAGGAGAACAGATAAATTCCTTAAAGTCAGAGACTCGTACTATAAAATGGATGGTTGGCATAGGTATAGGTGCGCTCGGCTTAGCACTGACAGGATTAACTATTACCATTATAGTACTAATGACGTAATCAATATATACACCTGCTTTTGTGTATCACCGATATACTGATAATGTAAACTACTATGTACAATGTCAGTCTGTAAAGTGATTAGTCAGATAGATTATAATTACAATATATGTTTTAATGTTTTATTTGTATTGTACCAAGGAGTAAGTAAATATGGTGATACAGTCAGAGCGTTTTGATGATGCTGGGTTTACCGCTATACAATCAAGTCTACTAAGAGATCTGCTAGAAGAAAAGATAAATGGCGTCAACATAAAGATAGATAGTGTCGGCGGCAAGATAGATAACGTTGATAGAAATCTAAACCAAAAAATAGATGGTGTCAGCGGCAAGATAGATAATGTTGATAGAAATCTAAACCAAAAAATAGATGGACTTGATAAACGTCTAACTCAAAAAATAGATGGCGTCAGCAGCAAGATAGATAATGTTGATAAACGTCTAGACCAAAAAATAGATGGACTTGATAAACGTCTAACTCAAAAAATAGATGGTGTCAGCAACAAGATAGATAATGTTGATAAACGTCTAACTCAAAAAATAGATGGCGTCAGCAACAAGATAGATAATGTTGAGAAGCGTCTAGACCAAAAAATAGATGGCGTTGAAAATCGTCTAGACCAAAAAATAGATGGCGTTGAAAATCGTCTAGACCAAAAAATAGATGGACTTGATAAACGTGTAGAAGAACAGATAAATGGCGTCAATACAAGGATAGATAGCCTTGATAAACGTGTAGAAGCTGAGACTCGTACTATAAAATGGATGGTTGGCATAGGTATAGGTGCGCTCGGCTTAGCACTGACTGGATTAACTATTACAATTATAGTACTAATGACGTAATCAATATATACCTGCTTTTGTGTATCACCGATATACTGATAATGTAAACTACTATGTACAATGTCAGTCTGTAAAGTAATTAGTCAGATAGATTATAATTACACTATATGTTTTATTTGTATTGTACCAAGGAGTAAGTAAATATGGTGATACAGTCAGAGCGTTTTGAGGATGCTGGGTTTACCGCTATACAATCAAGTCTACTAAGAGATCTGCTAGAAGAAAAGATAAATGGCGTCAACACAAGGATAGATAGTGTGAACACAAGGATAGATAGCCTTGATAAACGTGTAGAAGCTGAGACTCGTACTATAAAATGGATGGTTGGCATAGGTATAGGTGCGCTCGGCTTAGCACTGACGGGATTAACTATTACCATTATAGTACTAATGACGTAATCAATATATACCTGCTTTTGTGTATCACCGATATACTGATAATATAAACTACTATGTACAATGTCAGCCTGTAAAGTGATTAGTCAGATAGATTATAATTACAATATATGTTTTAATGTTTTATTTGTATTGTACCAAGGAGTAAGTAAATATGGTGATACAGTCAGAGCGTTTTGAGGATGCTGGGTTTACCGCTATACAATCAAGTCTACTAAGAGATCTGCTAGAAGAAAAGATAAATGGCGTCAACATAAAGATAGATAGTGTCGGCGGCAAGATAGATAACGTTGATAGAAATCTAAACCAAAAAATAGATGGTGTCAGCGGCAAGATAGACAATGTTGATAGAAATCTAAACCAAAAAATAGATGGCGTCAGCAGCAAGATAGATAATGTTGATAAACGTCTAGACCAAAAAATAGATGGTGTCAGCAATAAGATAGATAATGTTGATAAACGTCTAACTCAAAAAATAGATGCCGTCAGCAACAAGATAGATAATGTTGATAAACGTCTAGACCAAAAAATAGATGGCGTTGAAAATCGTCTAGACCAAAAAATAGATGGACTTGATAAACGTGTAGAAGAACAGATAAATGGTGTCAACACAAGGATAGATAGCCTTGATAAACGTGTAGAAGCTGAGACTCGTACTATAAAATGGATGGTTGGCATAGGTATAGGTGCGCTCGGCTTAGCACTGACGGGATTAACTATTACCATTATAGTACTAATGACGTAATCAATATATACACCTGCTTTTGTATATCACCGATATACTGATAATGTAAACTACTATGTACAATGTCAGCCTGTAAAGTGATTAATCAGATAAATTATAATTACAGTATATGTTTTATTTGTATTGTACTAAGGAGTAAGTAAATATGGTGATACAGTCAGAGCGTTTTGATGATGCTGGGTTTACCGCTACACAATCAGGTCTACTAAGAGATCTGCTAGAAGAAAAGATAAATGGCGTCAACATAAAGATAGATAGTGTCAGCGGCAAGATAGATAACGTTGATAGAAATCTAGACCAAAAAATAGGTAGCCTTGATAAACGTCTAGACCAAAAGATAGATAATGTTGAGAAGCATCTAGACCAAAAAATAGATGGATTTGATAAACGTCTAACTCAAAAAATAGATGGCGTCAGCAACAAGATAGATAATGTTGAGAAGCGTCTAGACCAAAAAATAGATAGCCTTGATAAACGTCTAACTCAAAAAATAGATGACGTCAGCAACAAGATAGATAATGTTGAGAAGCGTCTAGACCAAAAAATAGATGGCGTCAGCAGCAAGATAGATAATGTTGATAAACGTCTAGACCAAAAAATAGATGGCGTCAGCAACAAGATAGATAATGTTGAGAAGCGTCTAGAAGAACAGATAAATTCCGTAAAATCAGAGACTCGTACTATAAAATGGATGGTTGGCATAGGTATAGGTGCGCTCGGTTTAGCACTGACGGGATTAACTATTACCATTATAGTACTAATGACATAATCAATATATACACCTGCTTTTGTGTATCACCGATATACTGATAGTGTAAACTACTATGTACAATGTCAGCCCGTAAAGTAATTAATCAGAGAGATCCGTTAGAACTCTATAAAAAGTACCATATTCAACGTAACGACGAACGCATTGGTCTATTTATAGAGTTATCTAAAAAGTATAAAATCCTCAATGTGCTTTATATGGGATGTTTTGTGCACATAGCGCCGTCTATAGTTTTTCCAAGTGTAGTGTACGTTGATACTGACAAAAGGGCAAAGCGGTTCTTTTCAGCCCCAAAGGTTATTGAATTTGTCAATAAACATAAGATATATGAAGGTAGTAGCAGTATAATATTTTATAGTGTAGATTACACTACAGGTATTGCACAGGAACAGAATGCATCTTTTGACTTACTAATATCACAATACGCTGGTTTTGTTTCTTTATGGGGTAAGCCTTATTTAAAGATAGGTAGCATTATGGTAGCAAACGATAGTCACGGCGATGCAAGTATGGCTTATATTGATAAAGATTATCAGTTAGTTGGTGTTTATAACACAAAATCCGATTCTGAATATACAATTAGTAATGACCGACTAGATGAGTACTTTACTCCGAAAACTGACATAAGGGTAACAAAGGATCATTTGCTGGAAATTCAGCGCGGTATTAGGTATAAAAAGCAAGCGAGTGGATATATCTTTGAAAGAGTTAGCTAAAATAAAATGTTGAAAGTAGAAGTTTGAAATGAATATTCATGAATATCAGGCTAAAGCACTACTACGTCAATATGGTGTGTCTGTGCCTTATGGAATAACAGCGCATACACCTCAGGAGGCAGTAGCAGCTGCCAAAGAGATGGGTAGTAGCGTTGTAGTAAAAGCACAAGTACACTCTGGCGGTAGAGGTAAGGCTGGCGGAATACGCATAGCAAATACTCTAGATGAAGTAGAGCAGTATGCCAAGTCGCTCATTGGTAAACGCCTTATAACAGCGCAAACCGACTCAGAGGGTATACCAGTCAGCGCTCTACTTATAGAAGAAGTGCTAAATATAGAGTCCGAGTACTATCTAGCGGTTACCATAGACGTAGATACATGTGCACCATTGGTAGTTGCATCTAGTGCAGGCGGCGTAGATATTGAACAAGTTGCACAAAATACACCAGAAATGATAAGTAAAGTTCAAGGACACCCACTTATAGGCATACCGCCTTATAAAGCACGTATTTTATCCACATTTTTAAACAGTGATATTGCAATTCAGCGAGGTATTCAATCACTTATCAGTAGCGTATGTAAGATGTTTAAAGAAAAAGACTGTACTCTGGTAGAGATAAACCCTCTTGCGGTAACGTCAGATAAACGTGTCTTAGCGGCTGATGCAAAGGTCGTAATTGATGACGACGCCCTGTTTCGCCATCCTCAGCTAGTAAAACTAAGAGATACTACTCAAATGAACGAATTAGAGCTAAAGGCATCGTTAGCTAATCTATCTTATGTAAAATTACCCAAAGGACGAATTGGTTGCATGGTAAACGGTGCAGGGTTGGCAATGGCAACTATGGACATTATTAAGTCTGTCGGTGCTGAGCCTGCTAATTTCCTTGATGTTGGCGGTTCTACAGATAAGCAGAAAATAGCAGAAGCTTACAAAATCATTGTTGAAGATTCATCAGTTGAGGTTATATTCATAAACCTTTTCGCTGGAATCGCCCGTGCTGACCTTGTTGCAGAAGGTATTTTAAGTGCATCAAAGCAGATGTCAAAAACCGTGCCTATTGTTATAACTATGCGGGGCACTAATGCTCAAAAAGGTAAAATATTGCTTGAGTCTTCAGGCTTGCCAGTTAAGTATACAGAAAACTTAACCGAGGCTTCGCAGGCTTTGCAGAAAATTCTACTAACTACAAACTAGGAGTAAAAATGGCGATACTAATCGGTGCACAAAGTAGAATACTAGTACAAGGTTTGGGTAAAGACGGCTCGTTTCAAGCTAGACGCATGCTTTCTTACGGCTCTAATGTAGTTGCAGCCGTTCACCCCGGGCGAGGCGGTGGTAAATTTGATTCTAATATTCCATATTTCAACGCAGTTACTGACGCTGTACTCAAGACGCGTGCAAACGTAGGCATTATATTTGTACCTGCACCTTATGCACCAGATACAATAATAGAGCAAGCCGATGCGGGCATAGAACTCATTGTGTGTATAACAGAGGGCATCCCCATCCACGATATGGCAAAAGTCAGAGCATATTTAGGTTCTACTAACAGTATGCTTCTCGGACCTAACTGTCCAGGGGCAATAACGCCATCTACTCATACTAAAGTAGGTATAATCCCGCATGAAATAGTAAAAGCGGGCAATGTAGGTGTAGTATCACGCTCTGGTACGCTTACGTATGAAGCCATATCACAGCTCGCTAGTAAAGGCATCGGGCAAACAACCTGTGTCGGTATTGGAGGTGACTCTATAAAAGGCTTACAATTTGTAGATATTCTTAGAATGTTTCAGAACGATCCTGACACTGACGCTATTGTCTTGATCGGTGAAATAGGTGGTCAAGAAGAACAGAGAGCCGCAGAGTATATAAAAAGCAGTGTAACAAAACCAGTAGTTGCGTTTATAGCAGGAAGAACAGCACCTAAAGGCAAGCGGATGGGACATGCAGGTGCGGTGATAGTCGGTAAAGATGGTTTGGCATCCTCAAAAGAAGATGCATTACGTAAAGCAGGGGCGGTTATAGCTGATAAGCCCAATCTTATTGCAGATACGCTAATCCAAGAGATGAGTTAGAGGTATCACTTAAGTAAATACCAGCACGTAACTCCACCAACATAGGTTTAGTATAGCACAGGCTAGAGCACCTGCACCTAGATCGTCGCCTACGATACCCCAGCCACCTCTGAGGTTTTCTAACTTGGATATACCGATAGGTTTTAAGACGTCAAAAGCTCTGAATAAAACAAACGCACTGACTACTAAAAACCATGCTTTTGGTAAGAATGCTAGCGAGAGCCACATACCTGCCCATTCATCAATCACTACACGCTTTGGGTCGCTTTCACCTAGCCTTAAGGTACGCCCTGAAGACCAAACGCCAAACACAGACGCACTACCAACTAAAAGTAGCATCCAAAGTGATGTTCCCTCAAAAGGCATAAACCAAAACGCAGCACAAGCAACAGCAGATGCAAGAGTAGCGCGTGCTGGCACAGGTAAGAACCCTATCCCAAGCCCCGAAGATACAATATCGGCTATTCTTACTACAATAGTATTGCTTAAAATTCTATTCACTTGGTGGATACAGCTTATCTGTACCTATATATGGTTGTATAGGTTTTGGAAGTAGCACGCTACCATCTTCTTGAAGTCCGCATTCTAACACTGCTATCCATATCCTTGGTAGTGCAAGCCCAGAAGCGTTTAGCGTATGTAGATAATCGGGTTTATTACTTTGGTTGGATCTAAAGCGGGTATTAGTGCGTCGTGCTTGAAAATCACTACATACCGAAATTGAGCTAACTTCTAACCAATCTTGTGAGCCGGGTGCCCAGACTTCAACGTCAAACGTTCTAGCTGACTGAAAACCTGTATCACCTGTGCATAATTTTACCACGCGACTAATCAACCCTAGTTCATCACATAACGATCGTACCTGTTGGAGCATTTCCTCTTGTGCGTGTGTTGAATTGCTGGGGTTTTCAAAGCGAAAGAGTTCTACTTTTTGGAATTGACGCACTCGCTTTATGCCTCTCACATCTCTACCTGCAGCGGTATGCTCTTTTCTAAAGCAGGGCGATAGAGTAACGTACTTAAAAGGCAGATCATCTTCTTTTACAATCGTGTTACTATGTAGAGCGTTCAGCATAACTTCGCCTGTGGGTACTAGCCACAGGTCGGTTTCAGCATCGTTGTATAGGTTGTTAAAAAACTTAGGAAGGTTGCCCGACCCGATCATAGTTTCTCTGCGTACAAGAACAGGAGCTTCTACCTCTTGGTAACCAAAGCGATTCGTATGTACATCAAGCATCCAAGAGGATAATGCTCTATTAAGTTTTGCGCCTAGCCCTTTTAGAATATAAAACCTAGCACCAGACATTTTAGCTGCCGATTCTAAGTCTATGAGCCCCATCCGCTTGGCAAGATCCCAGTGAGGTTGTGAAGTTTGTGTCGGTAGTTTAGCAGGCTGATCTATTACCACATTGCAGGATTCATCTATGCCGTATGGGACATCTTCCGCTAGCATGTTGGGCATTTGCAGAAGTAGATCTCTTCGTTTATTTGTCAGTGTATTTAGTTGTTTACTCAAATCTTGAAGTTCTTGGCTTAGTGCATGCATATTTGCTACTTCGGATTGTGTGGGTTTCCTTTTTTCTATACCTATTTGACGGCTGACACTGTTACGGCGTGCTCTTATATTATCTGCACGTGTGGTTATCTCTCTTACATTAGAATCTACTTGTAGAATAGAGTCTACTATGCTGGGATCTTCATTCCGCCGATTGAGGTTGTTTGCCACTGCTTCAGGTGAGTGGCGGATAAAGTTTATATCTATCACGGTTACTAATACACTATAAAGCGACTAACGCATTGTAGGGAAGATTACGATTTCGCGTATAGTAGTTTCACCTGCTATAATTCTTGACAATCTATCTATACCAAGCCCGAATCCGCCTGTAGGAGGCATTCCGTACTCAAGTGCATTTAGGAAGTCTTCGTCTAGTCTATCGGTATCATCTTCAGTATATTCAAGACGTCGCTTTTCTTGTTCTTCCATCCGCTCTCGTTGGTCTATAGGGTCGTTTAGCTCTGTAAAAGAGTTAGCTATCTCAGTGCCGAATAGAAATCCTTCAAAGCGTTGTGCAAGGCTTGGTATAGTTTCGCATTTTTTGGCAAGAGGCGACATTGCAACAGGGTAATCCACTAAGAAGCAAGGCTCTATTAAGTGTGGCTCTATACTTGCTGAAATTACTTTATCCATTAGGCTTTGTAGTGAGGCATCTTTGCTTGTATATATACCTACAGATTGCATTTTTCTAGCTAGGTCAGTTGCTGAAGTGTAGTTTAGTAGATTAATGCCTGTTTGTTTAATTACCTCATCTATAAGACTAATTCTTTTCCAAGGAGGAGTTAAGTCAACTGTATCTTGTGTAACTGGGTTTTGTATAACCGGAGTACTGATAACTTTAAGCGCTACGTTATAAACAAGAGATTCTACAAGTTCCATCATTTCGTTATAAGAGGTGTATGCTTGATATGCTTCTATAGTGGTAAATTCGGGATTGTGGTTGTGATCTATTCCTTCATTTCTAAAGACTCTGCCGATTTCAAAAACTTTTTCCATGCCGCCTATTATTAACTTTTTTAATGGCAGTTCGGTAGCGATACGTAAGTATAAGTCTTTTCCAAGTGCGTTGTGTCTGGTTATAAACGGTCTAGCGGTTGCACCTGCTGCAACTGGCACAAGTATGGGTGTTTCCACTTCTATAAAACCGCTTGATTCCATGAACTCTCTTGTAGCCCGTAAGATAGCAGATCTTATTTTGGCGTTTTGCATAGCTTTATCATTAGCGATGAGGTCTAGATATCGCTGTCTACGGCGTACTTCTGGGTCCTTTAGCCCAGACCATTTATCTGGTAGAGACCTTATTGCTTTCGTGAGTATAGTCAGCGAGCGGACTTCTACAGTGGGCTCACCTCTACGCGTCCTGAATAACGGACCTTCAACACCTAAGAAATCTCCTATATCCAAGAATTTTTCCAGATTTATAGATTCGCCTAGTATATCAAAGCGTAGCTGAACCTGCAGACGAGTGCCATTTGACTTCAAGTCAATAAAAACCATACGTCCCATGTTTCTCCGTGCTGTTATACGCCCTGCTACTCTAACGACCTCCGTATAAGCGTGCTGGTTACCGTTAGATCTTTGGACACTCTCAAGGAGTTGCCTTGCTTGTGATAGTGTGTGTGTTATCTGCCATTGTGAGGGAAACGGATCCACTGACATTTTACGTAGCTCATCTATATCGTTTACACGTTTCTTTTGCAACCTATGATCATCAGTAGACGTAGGTTCATCTTGAGCAGTTTCTATATTGGTATCCATACTTGTTTCATTCCTTGAATTTGCTTGTTTTCAAACACATGTAACATATAGAAATTATATAGCTATACGTAGTATAAGATCGGTAATCTATATACTTTAGTACTTATATAATGTTAATTGTTAATATAAATTCTACTTTAAAGTACTATGAAATATAGCCCTATTATATCAAAAGCCTCTATATATGCAGCTCTAAACAGTTTACCTAAGGTAAAGCTGGCGAATGTGCCTACACCTTTAGAAGATATGAACCGTTTGCAATACTTTTTATCTAAAAAATTCTCTAATACTCCAAGGATACTGATTAAGCGAGAGGATACAACAGGGCTTGCAATGGGTGGCAACAAAGCAAGGCACCTTGAATACATAATGGGCAAAGTGCTAAAGCAAGGCTACGATACTGTTATAAACGTCAACCACTACCATTCAAATAGAGCAAGGTTTGTAGCCGCCTCGTGTGCTAAATTCGGTTTAAAGTGTGAGCTAATATCTACAGATAATTTAACAAGTCCACTGACAGGTAACCTCTTGCTAGCCAAGCTGATGGGCGCCAAGATACATAGAGTGCCATACGAATATGCCGATAAAACTGTAAATAAAGTACTAGCAGAACTGTGTCAGCAAGGGCGTAATCCTTACGTGTTATCAGCAGATAAATTTGCAGAATGGATAGGTTCAGTGGCTTTTCTAAATGTTGGTATGGAAATTGAAAGTCAGTTACTTGATAAAGGTATCAGTGGCGATGTTACAATTTGGGGGCTCTACGGATATTCACTCACTGGGCTGATACTCTACGCGCGTATGCGTAATCTATCGTGGAATGGAGTCGCCGTAGCTTATTATCCAACAGATCAAAACGCTTTAGACACTCTTTTGTCATCTACTAATAGCGCTGCTAAATCTCTTAAATTACCCATATACCTAAACAGTGGTGATATAGAATTACTGAAGGGATACCAAGGTAAGGATTACGGCACTCCGCCGTATCATGAAGTTTTTGAAGCAATAGATACTCTTGCAAAAACCGAGAGTATTATACTGGATCCAATTTATACAGGCAGATCTATGGCAGGTTTGCTAGGCGAGATCAGTAAAGGGCGGTTTAGCAAAAATAGCACTGTTGTGTTTATTCACTCAGGAGGAACACCACAAGTTTTTGCGTTTGATAAAAATATATGGGAATGGCAAGGTGGTAGTACGCGTATATATAGACAACAAAAGTATACATAGGAGTAGATTTGAACTTAAAAGCCACTCTTACACCGCAACAGTTACAAAATCGTTTGTCAAAACTTCCACATATGCAAATTGGGCACTTACCAACTCCACTAGAGGAATTACCAAATTTATCGGCACACTTAGGTAGGCGTATTTTTGTAAAACGCGAAGATCTGACAGGTTTAGCGTATGGCGGTAATAAAGCTCGTCACTACGAGTATCAGATACCACATATTCAGCTACAGGGTTATGATACGTTAATAAACATTATGAACTACCACTCTAACAATGCCCGTATGACGGCAGCAGCTAGCAATAAGGCAGGATTGGATTACGTATTAGTTGTAACTGACGGCGTGGAAGCAATAAAACAGGGCAATCTACTTGTAGATAAGCTCTTGTGCAAAGAAATACATCTATTAGATCGGTTTGAATCTATAAACGCAATGGACTACGCAATATCAATTGCAAAACAACTAGAGTCAAAAGGTAGAAAGCCTTACTTGATTCAAAAATACCTCTTCCCAAAAATAGCGGGTATGATTGCATATGTTGGCTGTGCGTTAGAATTACTTGAGCAGGTCAAAAGTAACAACTTAACTAAATTGCATATTATTGGTGTTGCGGGGAGATCTCTATGTGGGCTTGCTGCCGCCGCTATAAACCTTGGACTAGATTGGAAATTCTCAGGAGTACAGGTAACTTACGAACCAACGATACACGACTACATATTTCAACATGCAAAAGATCTGCAGGATGCATTAGACCTCCCTCTTACATTTAACACCGACAATATAAGAATATTAACGGATTACGTAGGTGAGGGCTATAGTATTATGAACGCCACGCGAGCACAAGCTATCCGCCTCGCTGCACAAACTGAAGCCCTTATATGTGACCCAAACTATACAGGGCGTGTTATAGAGGCATTAGTAGATAGAGTAAATATAGGCGATTTTAACAACCGAGAAACCATAATAGTACTACACACAGGTGGCATTCCCGGTGTATTCACATTTGCGGAGCAGTTAGCTAGATTCTAATAAAATTCTTGTCCATAAGAACCAGTCAGCTACTTTGTTGATTATTCTGTCGTCGTTTTTTACCTTGATACCATATTAGTAAAACGCCACCTATTAATGCACCTTGTAAACCTATAAACAGCCAAGTTGCAGGCTGAACAAAACTACCAGATCTGCTTCTACTACTTACGTCCACTAACATATCTAAAGGTAGCTTACCATCAGGACCTTCTATTTCAAAGCGTACATTCCATTGCCCTGCATGTTCTAACTCAAGAAAAGAGTAGTAAAAGTAAGGATGCATTGGTGTGTTTATGGCATGTGCGCTTTGCGGACGACTACCATTACTTAAATGCGAACCGTAAAGAGTTACTAATGCACTATCAATAGGGTTGCCACTAATATCGTGCAGTTCAACAATAAAACGGACAGTACCGACTATAGCACGCTCTGGTGATTGCCATATGACAATAGAGTAAGGACCACGATTGACTTGCAGTACACGCTCATAAGGTCCAGAATCGCCCGGAACAGGGCGGTCTTCCTGCCATAAGTTACTAGCTAAACCTAGAGTAAAAACAGAGATAAATGATAGTATAAGTAGCAGTAAAGTTTTATATATTAAGAATTGCAACACGCTAACAACTTATATATCTGAATAACATACTCTAAAATACTAACACTTTTAATATCATAAAGATTGCGTTAATTATGGTTAATGCAAGTGATTAGTTTACCAAAATTATGATAACTAATGATACAGTATATGCTATATGGTAGCAGTTAATTACAAAATATAATGTTAGAATCGCTCTCACAAAAGCTACTTGGTGCGTTAGGTAAACTCAAATCGCGTGGGACTATATCCCAAAGTGATATAAACTCTGCATTGAGGGAGGTTCGTCTTTATCTTTTAGAAGCTGATGTGAACTACAATGTAGTGCGTTCATTTACAAATAGAGTTAAAGAAAAGTCATCTACTGAAAAAGTTTTTGGGTCCCTTTCACCTGGCGATACTGTAATCAAAATAGTGCATGAGGAGCTGGTAGATATTCTAGGTGGTGAACACAAGCCTATGGCTCCGCCTGTTGCTTCGCCAACTACTATAATGTTAGTTGGTCTTCAAGGTTCTGGTAAAACCACAGCAGTTGCAAAAATTGCACACATACTTAAGAAAAACGGTAGAACTGTAACAATAGCAGCTTGCGATCTACAGCGGTTAGCTGCCGTAGAGCAAATACAACAACTTGGTAAAGCGACAAATACGCCCGTTTATTCGGAAATTGGGGCAACATCAGCAATAAGTGTTGCGAAATCAGCACAAAAATGGGCACAAAAATTAGGCGCTCACTACTTAATTATAGACACTGCAGGTCGGCAGGCGACTAACGAGAAATTAATCAGTGAAATTAGTAAACTAAGCCACACAATAAAACCTACCGAAACGTTTTTTATTCTTGACGCCATGATGGGGCAGGATGCAATTAAGTCTGCTAAGGTATTCCACGAAAATCTACATCTGACAGGCATAGTACTTACAAAAATGGACGGCGATGCAAGAGGCGGGGCAGTGCTATCAATACGATCCGAGCTGGGCATACCCGTAAAATTTATAACAACAGGCGAAAGACCACACCAAATAGAAGAGTATAAACCAGCAAGCTTGGCTTCACGCATACTCAATATGGGAGATGTTGAAACTCTCGTACAAAGAGCACAAGAAGAATTTGACCGAAAAGAATCAAAAGAAGAAGCAGCCCGTCTGATAAAGGGTAATTTTGATATGAACGATTACGTAAAGCAGCTAAGTGCCGCACAAAAAATGGGCTCTATAAACGATATTATACGTAGTATACCCGGACTAGGTAAGTCGGTGGGTAAGCACAAATTCTCCGACGATGCCGCAGAAAAACAGATAAAAATCGCACAAGCAATAGTATCTTCAATGACACTTCAAGAAAGAGCACGACCAGAAATAATTAAAGGTTCTAGGCGTAAACGTATAGCAATAGGTTCTGGCACTACGCCTTCACAGGTCAACCAAGTGTTAAACCAGCACCTCCAGATGAGAAAAATGTTCAAACGCTTCAAAAATGACAAAAGAGGTTTGCGTCAGCTGACATCTATGTTTAGGTAGTAAGGTAAACTTTTTCAATCACCTAGCTTTGCATTTAATACGTAAGGGTTGCCGTTTAGAAAATCCTTTGCTGTTGTTGGTTTGCGTCCTGCTGATTGAAGACTTTTGATCTCAAGGATTCCTCTACCGCACTGTACAAGCATTTTACCATTTTGCAAAAATACACTCCCGACCTCTTTTTGACTTGCCAAGCACTCACGACTGTAAATAGAAACGTTGAGTAGCTTTAGTACGTCTCCTTTGAGCAGAGTCCAAGTACTAGGCCAAGGATCAAAAGCTCTTACCATACGTTCAATATACATTGCAGACGAGTTCCAGTTTATTTTACCATCACTTTTAGTAAAGCGTCTCGTCATGCTCTTCAGGCTGTGATCCTGTTCAATAGGTTTTATGTTTCTATTAAATAGCCCCCTTATAACATCTGGTAGCATTGCTGCGCCGATTTTCATCAGTTTGTCTAATAAAACATCCTGTTTGAAACTCTGTTCTATATTAATTGGTATAGATTGAGCGAGGATTGGTCCTGAATCTATACCTGTATCCATTAGAGATAGTGTTACGCCTGTGTATGTTACGCCATCTAATATTGCCGAAGCCACAGGAGTAGCCCCCCTATACATAGGCAACAGTGAAGGGTGTATATTAACACATCCTAATTTAGGTATATCTAGAATTTTCTTTGGGAGAATTTTACCGTATGCAGCCACAACAAAACAGTCAGCTTTGAGTGTTATCAAACGATTAAATTCGCTCTCGCCAATAAAATTCTTAGGTTTATAAACGGGTATAGCCATGCGTTCTGCTTCATATGCAACAGGCGTTGGCTGTTTATTACGAGCATTGCGTCCGGAAAAATTATCCTCTCTACTGTATACACCAACAATGTTAAAACCTGCACTATAAATGTTATGCAGTGCGTAAATAGAGTAGTATGGCGAACCCCAAAATATAACGCGAACCATTAAATTAATCCCCTACCTAATATGATATAAATAAATTAACTGACAATAATAGCAAAGGAGCAATTTCTGAATAAACAAGAAGCACAAAAACTATGGATAGCAGTAATTGGACGACTGCAGACACAGGTACCAAAGACAACATTTCAAACATACTTATCCAAAACTAAAGCTTCTCATATTGATCAAAGATGTTTATTCGTAGTAGTACCTAATACATTCTACATGGCGTTTTTACAACAGAGGCTATCCTCTTCTATTCTATCGGCTTTGGAGAAAATATATGGACAACCTATGACTATATCGTACACTGTAGAAGGTTCAAAAGATTCTATAATTACCCAAAAACCTAAGCGTGAAAATAATATATTCCGTAAAAATATGACCTTTAGTAATTTTGTAATTAGTAATTGCAATATAACGGCGTATAAACTAACACAAAGCATTATTAAAAACCTCGGACATGCCTATAATCCATTCTACCTATATGGTGTATCTGGTACGGGGAAGACACACTTGATAAATGCAATCGGCAATCAGCTCTCTTGTGAAAATATCAGGGCAGTGTATAATACAAGTGAACAATTTGTTACTGCCTTTGTTAAAGCCACTCAAAACAACATGTTACAAAACATGAGGGCAAAATACTTAAACATAGATATACTCTTTATAGACGATATAGGTTTTGTCGCTGGTAAGGTAAAAACTCAAAGCCTGATTGTAAACATAATTGACGAATTAATATTACAAAAGAAACAGGTTATTGTATCTGGTGAAGTTCCTTTAAATAACTTAAGTTTATGTAGTAGGTTAACCACTCGCCTTTCTGCTGGTATCGCTATTGAGATAGAATCGTTGATTCAAGATACTACTGCGAAAAAACAAATTATATATCAGTACCTCAGTGAACATAAAATCAGCACCCCAAGTAACGTAGTAGATGCAATAGCAGGTATACCGCTTTCAAGCTTTAACGAATTGATCGGCTTATTGAAGAAATTGCAAGCAATTCATCAAATTAAAAATATACCTGTCACATTGCAATCTATACAACCGTTTATTCCTAATATAGAAAACACAGGTATTCAAAAAGAGGAAATAACACCAGACAGGCTGATAAATTTGGTATCTTCATTTACGGGATTGTCTAAACAAGATATTTTAAGCAATAGTAGGAAAACATCAATAATCCATACAAGATGGATGACAATACACCTACTAAATAAAGTATGCAATTTATCTCTTAATCAAATAGGCGAACTTATAGGTGATAGAAACTACCAAACGGTAGTTTATGGGCAGAAAAAGTTTCAGCATCTTATAGATTCAAATGAAAAATGGCGTAATAAAATGGATGAAATTAACATCATGCTGACTAGGTAGTTAGTAACCTTTTCTATGATTGATACAACAAGGATCCGTGTTTGTGGAGGCAATGGTGGCAGTGGAGTAGTTTCATTTCTCACTGCACCTTTTACACCGACGGGTGGACCTGACGGCGGTGATGGTGGTAAAGGTGGGAGTGTTTTTATTATAGGAGATGATTCCACTAAAGATTTAAATTACTTTAAAAGTAAATCCGTTTTTAAAGCACAGCATGGAGCCAGAGGCGCGTCTAATAGATCTGTCGGTAAAAACGGTAAAAATATATTTATAAAAGTGCCGTTCAACTGTGCAATTTACGAGATAGTAGGTGATATAAAAAATATAATAGGCTATGTTCACAAAGACATGCACGCTCTAAAAATTGCTAACGGAGGTATTGGAGGGCTTGGTAACCGACGTTTTTTGACATCTAAAAATAGAAGTCCATTACTGGCACAATCAGGCGGATACGGCGAAGACAAAACTATTATAGTTGAAATGCTGATATTCTCTGAGGCTTTTATTGTAGGCTACCCTAACGCGGGCAAGTCGCAGTTAGTAAATTCAATTACAAACGCTAATGTCCCTGTAGCAGCATACCCGTTTACAACAACTGCAATAAGTGTAAAAACCTTTACAGACCAAATTTCATCGTTTGTGTTAGTAGATACACCTGCAATAATTTCTGGATCGTGCTTAGGTAAAGGATTGGGGATATCATTCCTCCGACACGCTTTATACACAAACCTCATTGTATACGTGCTTGATATAACGGAACAACCTATTGAAGTTTTTCGGGAATTGTTAAATGAAATTTCTCATTATAATAACGCACTATTTTTAAAGCCTTCACTTTTACTTATTTCTAAAATTGATAAAGTCAAACTAAACTTGCACATAGATTCTATAAAATCAAGCCTTACCAGTATTGCAGAATCTACTTTTACAAACTTCTTAGGGATGATGTTAGTGTCTTTAAAAGATCGTAATTTTACTAACAAGTTTATGAGTATAGTCAAGTCGGTTGATAAAGGTATCAAAATTAAATTAGATGCTATCATGCTTGAAAATCCCCCTATTGTAAAAGCTAGATATGAACATAATCAGCAAGAAGAAAACCTTGTTAAAATAGTTGATAATAGTACCTATGAAATTACGCATCAGAGGAGTGTGAAAATAGCTAATGCCTCTAATTTGTATGATTGGAATGCACTTTTACAGTTTAGGTTGTTATTAGATAATAGCGGTATTGTTAAGTCTTTATATAACGCGGGTATAAGCAAAGGAGATA
Source organism: Dehalococcoidia bacterium (assembly GCA_964274945.1). Classification (GTDB taxonomy): domain Bacteria; phylum Chloroflexota; class Dehalococcoidia; order Lucifugimonadales; family Lucifugimonadaceae; genus CAXXBX01. The sequence continues at coordinate 1,535,646 of CAXXBX010000034.1, forward strand.
CTGTTATAGTAGGAGGTTTTGAGTTTACTTGGCAATGAGACAGCTCGCTGATTCTGTAAATAGAATAGGAGTTTTCGGAGGGTCTTTCGATCCTTTTCATAATGCTCACCTAGCAGTTATTCGCTTTGTATTAGATAGTAATATTGCAGATACAGTTTTTGTCGTCCCGGCGGGCAACCCCCGTTTGAGAACACAAGCTCTACAAGCCTCTGCTCTACAAAGGCTTGAAATGATCAAAATTGCACTCAAGTGTGAAGATAGTAGAATTCATATATCTGTAGATGATATTATTCATACGGGTATCTCTACAACGGCAAATCTTTTACAACGCTTACGCACTATTTGGGGTAGTAAAAACCATTGGCTACTGATATTAGGCTCTGATGCTGCTAAAAGAATGGATAATTGGGTAAATCCGTATATTGTCCTATCACTTGCTAACCTCATTGTTATAGAACGCCCTAATGAAGTATCTGATACGCAAATCAAATGTATACCTAAAGAACATCCAGCATATACAGCACAATACTTTAAAGGACCTATGAAAAATATCAGTGCCAATATGGTACGGCATAGAGTTTATAAAGAACAGGAATTTGAATCTTTAGTTGCACCGGGTGTTGCAGAATACATCAAAAAGGAAGGTTTGTACAAAAAGGTTATCACACATGAATAATGACGATAGATTAGACTTAAATCAACCAGATAGTAGCTTCGTTGAAAGTGTCCGTAGATTAGCTATAATCGTAAGTAAATTTCATAAATATTGGCAACAAGATGCAATTGACAACCATCTCTCTTTTGAGATGGTTCGGATGCGTATACCACTGTTTACTGAAGAGGTAAAGGAGTTAGAAGAGGCGATATCTAATAAAGATTATACAAACATGTGTGACGAAGCAGCTGATATATTATTCGTGGCACTTGGAACGATTTATAGGCTTGGCATAGGTGGACACCAGGGTATCCATAACGTTGCATTAAAAAACTCCAATAAAACTAAAGCTACCCATACTTTAGATACACATAGCCTGAAGATTGTACCGAAGTAAAACTCAACTCCAAGTACTACACGAAATAAAAGATACTATTTGCTAAAGGTTACTCTTCTGACGTAGGTTCTTCATCTGGCGAACTAATCTCTTCTACACTGTACATTTTTCCACTAGAGTCCTTGTATACGGTACCGTCAACATTTTCTAGTATTAGTAACTCTGTTGCTTGCTCAGCTGCTCTATTTAATCTAATTAGTATTGGAATAATAAGTGTATGAAGCCCTACAATAATAGCGGTTACAGCTAGAAATCTGTAGTAGTACTCATTACCAATCTCAAATATTGCAGCAACAATTATTTGAATAGAGAGTATACTAATAGCAATTGCCGAAGATGTCTTTATCCACCTGTATTTATCACTAAGGTTAGGGTAAAAAAGTAAGAAAGCGTGTGCAAACGCAACTGCCAATACAGTCAGTGAAATTGTAGTTTTCCAATATAATGAGTTCTCAAATAGTGTAGTAGCCCATAGAGCCGTAATGATAAAAATGGCACTGACAACAGACAAAAAAATGCCAAAAAGTCCCAATGTTGTTAGTTTATATTTTTCAATAAAAGCAGCACAAGACATTGAAGTAATGCTTGCAGCCGATATTGTAAAGCTAGTTGCTATAATTTTTACCTGTAATTCACCCAAATCACCGATAAATAAGGATACAATCGCAATGATGGCTGTCAAAACTAAGAAGCCTATAAAAGTATACAGTAGGAATTTGCGAATGATTGGTAAATTAGCTATTTGTACGTTGTAAACTTGAGTTCCCTGTTCTATATGTTATATATTTACTATATATCTAAGTTACTGACTTCTAACGCATTAGCGCGTATGAAGTTTCTTCTGGGTTCTACATCTTCGCCCATCAAAGTTCTAAAGATATCATCGGCGATTATAGAGTCATCAATAGTGACTTGTAACATTTGACGTCTACTTGGATCCATGGTTGTTTCCCAAAGCTGTTCGGGATTCATTTCACCTAACCCTTTATATCGCTGAATAGTTATACCAGATGAGTCCAATAATTCGTCTAATTTATCAGGTATTTCGTCTAATTTTAGATCTTGTGCTAGAGTTTTAGTACCTTTTTTAATGGTTATATTAGTATCTTGGGATATGAATTGTTTGATGTAGGGTATAAGCGATTTTGCTTTTTCAAAGGCAGGATGCGTTTGGTACTCAATATCACTATTTGTAGTGTCAAGTAGTTGCTGGTATCCATGGCTATTTTCGTATTGTGAAGTTTTTAACAGACTATCTATAATATCCTCTTGGGTTACACTTGTATATCTTGCTACGATCAGTATATTTTCATAAAAGGTTTTTATATATTCTGCTATATTCTTTGCTTCTTTGTCGGACAGGATTTTATTGTATATAGAACCGTTTTGAAAGTGTATTGCTATATCTTTGTAGAGTGTAGTGGTCATCCAATCATTGAGCTCGCTATCGGAGTATAACCACTGTGACTGTCGTGATTTGGATACCTTGTAAAGCGGAGGTTGTGCTATATAAAGGTGACCATCTTTGATTAGACTTTGCATGTTACGGTAGAAGAAGGTTAATAGTAATGTTCGTATATGCGCGCCATCAACGTCAGCATCGGTCATTATAATTATGCTATGATAACGTAGCTTAGTAGGATCGTAATCTTCGCCTAGACCTGAGCCTGTAGCTGTGACTAGTGCTGCTATTTCTTTATGTGCGATCATTTTTTCAGTTCTTGCTTTTTCTACGTTGAGTATCTTGCCCCTCAGAGGTAGTATAGCTTGAAAGTATCTATCACGCCCCTGTTTTGCAGAGCCTCCTGCAGATGAGCCTTCTACAATGAAGAGTTCACTCTTGCGGGGGTCTTTTTCGGTACAGTCTGCTAACTTGCCGGGTAGTGACCCGCCTTGCATTGCGTTTTTCCTAATAATTAGTTCACGTGCTTTGCGGGCAGCATTGCGTGCACGTGCAGCAGTTATCGCTTTATTAAGTATGATCGTGGTATCTTCAGGATTATCTTCTAAAAATTGATTAAGACGTTTACTGAATACATGCTCTACTACGCTTTTAACTTCTGGGTTACCTAGCCGACCTTTTGTTTGCCCTTCAAACTGAGGCTGACGTAATTTCACAGAAATAATGGCGGTTATTCCTTCTCTAACGTCTTCTCCTGATAGAGTGCTTATTTCATCTTTTAGCATGTTGTTTCTTTTTGCCCAATCGTTTACGACTCGTGTCAATGCAGATCGAAAACCTGTAACGTGTGAGCCTCCATCGTTAGTTTTTATACAGTTTGCAAAAGACAGACAGTTCTCCACAAACGACTTGCTATATTGCATAGATACTTCAACTACAATATCGTCTACTGTGTCTTGTGTATGTACTATGTTACTGTGGGAAGCGCCGATGCGTCGGTTTATATTTCTAACAAAAGAACGTATTCCACCGTCAAACATGTATGAAACCTGATTATGCGGTTGCATTTCTTTATGCCACTCGCTGATAAATTTTATATGTAAGCCGGGGTTTAGATATGCCATTTCCTTTAGTCGGCGTGCTATGTTTTCAAACCGATAGTCTATTTCCAAAAATATCTGTGGATCTGGCTGCCACCAAATTAAAGTACCGTTACCTGCGGGGTATTCATCAGTTTGTTCGGTGCTATAAACTTCAGACTTGGGCTTACCGTATGCAAAATCTATAGAGTAAACCCTACCATTACGTCGTACTACTACACGTAATTTTTTTGATAATGCATTTACAACAGAAGCACCGACACCGTGTAGCCCTCCAGAAACTTGGTAACCTTTATTGCCAAATTTTCCACCTGCATGCAATGTGGTTAAGACAGTTTCCAATGCTGATCTACCAGTTTTTTCATGAGTATCAATAGGTATACCTCTACCATCATCCATAACAGACACAGAGCCGTCTTGATGTATTGTCAGTTCAATTCGTGATGCAAAACCAGCTATTGACTCGTCTACGCTGTTATCAACAATCTCAAATATCAAGTGTTGAACACCTTCAATTCCAGTAGAGCCTATATACATGCCCGGTCGCTTACGAACGGCTTCAAGTCCTTCTAGGATAGAAATATCTTTTGCTGTATATTCCGCAGTGCTGTGTGATGAGAGTTTCTTTTTTAACATGATAAGTATAGTATTTTAATAATCAACAGTAAGTCATAGGTTTATTATTATGACGTTAAGTGTATGATTTGAGGGGTTAATTTATAGATTGCAGTGCTGCGGTTATATAGCCATAACAGAATGCAAAGGCAACTCCAGAGGCATTTGGACCAGAAATATGTGGCACATGATCGGGCATCAACATATACTTGTAGCCAACCTCGTGATACGTCTTTATTGCCTTTAACATATCTACAGAGCCTTCATCTGGAAATACCTCCATAAAGTCCAGTTTCTTTCCTGTTATATTACGGAAGTGAACGTTGAATATCTTATTTCTTTTACCAAACCACCTGATAATGTCAAATATTTCTTCAGCAGGGTCGTCAAGCATTTCGCATACTGTTCCTTGGCAAAAGTTAAGACCGTGATAGTCGGATTCATGCATTTTTACAAATTTCTTCAGCCCGTCAACCGTGCCTAGTACTCTTGTCACGCCTTTGTAACCGGGCAAAGTGTACGGATCATGAGGATGACAAGCAAGCCTGACTTTGTATTCTTCTGCAACGGGTACTACGCGTTCAAGGAAGTAGTCTATACGTTCCCAAATTGTCTCTTCGTCTAACACTCCAGCAATCCCTGGTGGTTCTTTCTGGTCAATACTGTGCCATCTAAAAGAGGAGTTTAAAGATCCACCTCTACCTGACTCTTTTTGGCTCCTTGGTATACCAATAATGTTCAAGTTATACTTTACAGCAGGTATACCTACCGCAGCAGATAATCTTATTAGATTTTGAATTGACTCTATTTCTTTATCGCGCTCGGGGCTTTTACCAAGCATTATATTTGGACTTTGTGATTCTTCAATTGGGCGCGATGACATAGGTAGTTGTATCATATCCAATTGAATTCCAAATGAGTTGACTTTATCTTTATGTTTAGATAATATATCTAAAGTCCAATCGTGTGGATTACCCGGCGGGTCTGCGCATATATTGTATACACCGAGTTGTGCCCAGACTTGAAAATCGGTATTATCCCTTGCTCCGACCTGTGTTCCTAAGTACATATTTTTACTAACCTTTTGATGGGTGTTGTATAAGTTCTATTCTTACTCCACCCGGCACGCCTATAAACCCAATGCTTCGTCCATCTTCAAGTTTGATAGGTCCTTCCTTTATAGTAGCTCCTAAGGACTCTAGTCGCTTAAAGTCTGCTTCTATATCTTCGGTATCAAACCCGAAATGTTCCAAACCGTAGTGTGCGTTATCATCTGATGGTCCTAGTGTTTCTCCAGTTCGCTCGCTAGATATATTTATGGCTAAGCCGCCTTCGGTATGTGTCACTATGAACCTATCTCCAAAAGATCTCACTGTATCACTGATAATTTTTACATTAAATGCCTTTACAAACCAATGAGCAGTTGATTCAGGATCTGATGATTTTATATGTATATGGTTTACTATAAATGCCATTTTATCTCCCATCTATTTTGTTGTACTGGTAAATCTTTATATTTAATTATACTAAAATAACTGTTGACTATAAACGATTATCGTGAGTTTATATCGGTTAAATTATTAAGATATCTTCCTGTAGCAGACTCTTTTATAAGTGCAATTTGCTCTGGAGTGCCTGTGGCTATAATTTCTCCACCTTTATCACCTGCTTCTGGGCCTAGGTCAATTATCCAGTCGGCATTCTTTATGAAATCCAAGTGGTGTTCTATAAGGATAACTGTGTTACCTGCGTCAACAAGCCTATGGAGTACTTGAATCAGTTTTTCACAGTCATCAAAAGAGAGCCCTGTAGTCGGTTCGTCAAGTGTATATAGAGTTCTACCTGTTGAACGGCGTGATAACTCAGCAGCCAATTTAATACGTTGTGCTTCACCGCCTGAGAGTGTAGTAGACGGTTGACCTAAACGTAGATACCCTAGCCCGACATCATTAAGAGTAGATAATTTGCGACTTATATATGGTATATTTTCAAAAAGCACAAGTGCCTCAGTAATGGTTATGTTTAGCACTTCGGCAATAGAGTAACCTTTGAAAGTAATTTCTAGTGCTTCTCTGTTGTATCTTGCGCCTTTACAAGATTCACAAGGCACAGTTATGTCGGGTAAAAACTGCATTTCTATTTGCACATACCCTGCACCTGTGCAACTTTCGCAACGACCACCTTTGACGTTAAACGAGAACCTGCCGGGTACGTAACCGCGCGCCTTTGCCTCTTCTGTAGAAGCAAATAACTCTCTGATAGGGGTAAATGTACCTGTATACGTGGCAGGGTTAGAACGAGGCGTGCGACCAATAGGAGTTTGGTTTATATTTATGAATTTATCTATACCCTCTAGCCCTTCTATTTTTTTATAGTTCTTTACATTTTTCATAGATTTATAAAAATGTTTTACTAAAGCATTACTGAGTACTTGATTAACCAGCGTGCTCTTACCAGACCCAGATACACCAGTTACACATATTAAACATCCTAAAGGGAAAGATACATCTATATTTTTGAGGTTATTTGCATTAGCACCTACAACTGTTATTGAACCTTTATCACCGCACCTGCGATCGTTTCTTACAGAAATGATTTTGCGTTTATCCAAGTAAGCACCTGTAACTGAGTTTGTTGAGGCAGACACTTCTGCAACTGTACCTTGTGCTACTATTTGACCACCGTATATGCCAGCACCGGGGCCTAGATCTACTATATGATCTGAGGCACGCATAACAGTTTCATCATGCTCAACTATCAGCACAGTGTTACCGACATCTCTAAGGCTTTTTAGAGTCTCTATTAACCTAAAGTTATCAGCTGGATGTAGCCCTACAGATGGCTCGTCACATACATACAAGACGCCCGTTAAGCCAGAGCCTATCTGAGTGGCAAGACGTATACGTTGCCCTTCACCACCAGAGAGCGTACCTGCACTTCTATCAAGGCTTATATAATTCAAACCGACTTTTTGCAAGAAACTAAGTCGTGATTCTATTTCGTTTAGTATCTGTTGTGCAATAGAGTACTCTCGTACTGATATATTATTGCTACCTTCTTTAATCCATTCTATGAGATCTTGAACGGTTTTACGGGTTAATTGAATAATGTTAATATCACGCACTGTTACAGCTAGTGCATCTTG